>NZ_CACSIK010000001.1:1490167-2980335 GCF_902705875.1 Zhongshania aliphaticivorans
GCTGCAATTGGGTATAAATATGGCGTGCCAATGGGTGGCGATCTCATGCCGAAAGAACTTGCTTCGGCACCTGTTTTTACCGTCTTTGCGCAAATGGATGCGGGACGTTCTGGTACGGCTAATATGCCTTTGCAGAAAATACAAATTATCAAAGGCAGTATTGATAGGGAAGGCAATAAGAGTGAAAAAGTGATTGACGTTATCGGTGACGAGAATGGTGAAGTGGGCGTTAATCTACAGAACTGTGAACCGTTTGGGCGGGGCCACAGCCAACTTTGTGGTCGCTGGCAAGATTCACAATTTAATGCAAATGAACACGCTTATTACTATGCACGGGTGTTGGAAAACCCTAGTTGCCGTTGGAGTCAGCGTATTTGTGTTGCGGCGAAAGTGGATTGTAATAATGCTGAGTCGATTAAGCCTGGTTACGAGGGATGTTGTGCCCAAGAGCACCGACCTATTATTCAAGAGCGAGCATGGTCATCACCTATTTGGTATTCCCCAATTGAGCTAGATCCGGATTTAAGGAATAGGCCCTTACCTTAATGCAAATATTATCTTCTCGTCCGCTGCATTTTTTGATTATAGGTGTTGCTTTAACATTGCTAAATGATCGTTACACCCTTTATCAGCAGCGCTACATAACATGCGTTTCCAAGTCACAGTTAGCCGTGTTAGCAACAGATTGGCAGCGTAATACTGCTCAAGAAATGACATTAAATCAGCTTCGAGAAATTGAACAAGCGGCGTTGGACGAGAATATGTTGGTAAAAGAAGCGATGTTGCAAGGCTTTCATAAGCGGGATCAAGTTGTTATTCAGCGCTTGTTACGAGACGCTGATTTTTTGGGTATTGCCGGTGGCGTTAAACAAAAAATTGATGCTGTACTTGCCATGGATGTTGCAACGGGTGATGAAGTGATTCGGCGCCGCTTAGTTCAGTTGCTAAAACATCAAGTACAGGTGTCGAGTGAGGTGCATAGCCCATCAGAACACGAGTTGACGGTCTTGTATCACAGTCGAAAAGATCTTGGTGTTGTTCCTTCTAGAATAAGTTTTGAGCACCTGTACTTTGATTCAACTGCTGGCAACGCCAAGGAGAGGGCAGAGCTTGCGCTGAGTGAAGAAAATGTGGATATGCAAAGTGGCGATGTGTTTTTAGGTGGGAATTATTTTGCCAATATGACAACTACGACGATGGCCTCTACATTTGGTGAGGAATTTCTCCAAGCTGTAGATATTACATCAGTAGCAAAAGGCGAGTGGTTTGGTCCGTTGCGCTCGCAACATGGTTTTCATTTAGTTCGTATAACTGCTGCAGAAACTGCATTTCGACGTTCCCAAAAGGAATTGCATACCGAGCTCATTGGCTTGTGGCGAGAAAGTCAGCAAACAAAGCGATGGCAAGAATATGTAGGGCAGTTACGTGGTCGTTATCGGAATGTGTGTGATGCGAATTATTAGTTGTTTACTCTTGTTGTTTGGTCTTAGCTCTGGCGCTAATGCGCACAAGCTCGCTCCGTCATTACTTGAGCTACGGCAATTGCCGAGTGGCATAATTAGTGTGTGGTGGAAAACCCCCGTCCTTGCTGTTGCATCGCCATCGGTAGTTCTTCCATCGTCTTGTCAGCGTATTGGAGGTATTAAACAGGAGGTGGTAGATAATGCAATTGAGCGCCGTTATTCCATATCGTGTAGTGGTGAGTCCTCTTTGGTTTTCTCTATTAATGGTTTAGCTGCATCGCGGTCTGCGGCTTTACTGCGCTGGTATGGTGATGGTGGGCAGCAGCAAAAGTTACTAAGGTCTGATGAGGATAGTTTTTCGCCTGAAGACAGTGCTGATCACGGGTCAACTGTTGTGCAATTCACGGCGTTAGGCGTTGAGCATATTCTTATTGGGATAGATCATTTGTTGTTTGTTTTAGGTTTATTGCTGGTGGCACAGAGACGAAAAAGGTTATTTGTTTGGGTTAGTGCTTTTACGGTTGGTCACAGTATTACTTTATTCATGGTGAGTCTTGGTTATATTCCACATTGGCCGAATGTGGCTGAATGGCTTATTGCGGCGAGTGTTTTTGCTATGGCGCTGTACGCAGAGGTAGACAGGGCTGGACGGCAGTATGGCAAGGTTTTTGTTATGGTTGTCGGTGCCTTTGGCTTATTGCATGGATTGGGTTTTGCGTCTGTCTTAGCTGAGCTTGCCGTACCCAGCGGTAAAATGTTACCAGCACTTCTTGGTTTTAATATTGGCATTGAGCTGGGGCAGTTGCTGTTCTTGGCGGGGGTATCGTTGATTCTGTTGTTTTGGCAGCGTTTGCTGTTTATCTCGCCGAACGTGTTACAAAGGTCTTCCAGTGTTGCACGAGGTACCACCGTTTATGTCATGGGGTCGGTGGCTTCATACTGGATGATTGACCGAGGCCTCTCCGTGTTCGAGGCCGCGGTCATGGGTGCTTATTAGTTATTGACTAGCTTGATTACCTTCTGCCTCTGGTGTGTTTTCAGGCGGCTTTTTACCTGGATAGTTTTTCATTGTGATAAGAGGGTGGAATGCTAGCTCGATACCTTCTTCGATATTACTGCTGCGACTCAGTATTTTTTTGCGCCTTACGAAACCTTTATCAGATTTTCTACTATCAATGCTGTGTAGCGTATCAATTCCTCCGCGACTGGAAAACAACGGTTTGCCTTCGGTTGAGTAAATGGTGATTGCCAATGAAGCGCCCTTGATAATCTGTGACCAATTAAACTCGGTAGAGACACTGGACGACGCCCCCTCAGTTGCTGGCTCACGAGATATACCATACCAGCGCGCGTAGTGCTTCATACTTGGGCTGTGTTGTACGTCGTGTTCAATGAGGTCAGTAAAAATAACGGCGTCGATATCTTTCTGGCCTTGCAGGCTTTGCAGTGTTGTTGCCATGACTTTTTGCCAGCCTTCTCGGTCAACCTTACCGGTTGTTGGGTCGTAAAAGTTTCCATAGGTTAGCAGCGCTTGTTGCCATGCGTTGTTGAAAAGGTGAGTTGGCGCAAGGCTAATACCGTTTGCTTCAAGATAATCTTTTATCATGCCGTCTACTTTGTCCACGCTGTCACGTAATACCGAGCGAGTAGGCTCACCGCTAACGTTCACGGTAGCTAAGATAACTTTCTTAATCGGCTTTTGTTGGATATCCTCTTGGCTGATAAAATAGTCATAAGTGGTTGGGTTATAATCTGTTGAGCTACAGCCTGTGGCTAAAACAGCTGCGAAAAGAGTAAGTATAAACAGAGAACGTCGCACAATAGGCCCTTTTTTATTGAAAATGCCAGCGCATTCTAGCAATGGCGGTAGATGATGAGAAGTAAACATATGCCCAGGTCGGTAAGATTACATACAGAAGTCAGTGGTAGTGGGTCTAATAACGTTGTTCTGTTACATGGATTATTTGGCTCGGCAAGTAATTTGCTTGGTGTGGCGCGTAGTTTAGAGCCTTATTTTACCGTTATTCGTATGGATCTCCGTAATCATGGTAAATCTGAACACAGTGATCAGATGGATATTCCTGTTATGGCGGATGATGTGGTCGCCGCAATGGACATGCTGAATATTTCTAAGGCGCATTTTCTCGGACATTCACTAGGTGGAAAAGTTGCTATGCAAGTAGCGATAACGCACCCAGAAAGGACTGGGCGATTAATCGTGGCGGACATCGCACCAGTGCGCTATGGTCGAGGTCACGATGCGATCATTACATCTTTACTGGCACTTGAATTACGCGCCTTAAAAAACCGAGAGCAAGCGGACCAAGCCTTGTTAAAGGATGTGCCTGAAATTGCGGTAAGGCAGTTTTTGCTTAAAAACTTAATGCGTGATGGTAAGGATGGCTGGGCGTGGAGAATGAATTTGCCAGTCATCGCTGAACTATATGATAACTTGCGTGATGCGCCTTCCTCAGAAATATTTGGCGGGCCAACTTTGTTTATTCGGGGTGAGTTATCACCTTATATTCGAGATGAAAATCGAGTGCCGATGATGCGTCAATTTCCAGATATGTATTTGGAAACAATCCCCGGTGCAGGGCACTGGTTACACGCAGAATACCCAGCCATTTTTAATGGCCTAGTTGGTGAGTTTTTACGTGCTGACTGATGGCTAGTATTCGGGCAGGGAATTGTAATAACTGTCATGTATGTGTGCTAAAAAGGCCGAACTAGAGGAGGGTGTATGATCCGAACCATCACTGAGGCCTTATTTTCTGAATTGCCAAAAGACACCTTATATCATTACACCTCCTTAAGTGGAGTACTTGGAATTATTGGTAGCCGGAGCCTGTGGGCAAGCGACATCCGTTATATGAATGACTCTGCTGAGTTACGTCATACCGCTGACCTCGTATCGAGCGAGGTTGCACGGAGAATAAATGAGGGGCACCCGCGTCCTTATTTATTAACCTGCTTCTTAGACTGGGTAAGGCACCGCATTACCAATGGCCATATTTTGTTTGGTGCTTCTTTTCGCTCAAATGGTAATTTACTGAGTCAATGGCGGGGTTATAGTGCGGTTGGGAAAGGAGCTAGTCTTGGCTTTAATCCCGTTACGGTAGCGGCATGTGCAGAGAAACAGCAATTCAGAATGGGCCGGTGTATCTATGACCGGCAGGAGCAACTGGCACTCATTAACAAAGTGCTAGATTCTGTGGAGGTCCTTGCTGATGGCATTGCCGATGGTGTGGAGCGAGAAATTTACCATCAGCTATTTGAACATTTAGAAAGTGATTTACTGCGTTTGGCGGCCATATTAAAGCACCCATCGTTTGAAGAGGAACAAGAATGGCGGTTAGTTTCTCCTGTGGTATCTGATTATCAGCATGCTTCGGTTAATTTCCGTGAAGGTCGCAGCATGCTGGTTCCCTATATTAAATTTTCTCTGGTCTCTGGTGATAACGGCGCTGTTGATTTGGATCACGTTTATTTGGGGCCGACACCTAATATTAGTTTGTCGATGAACTCCATGAAAATGTGCCTTGCTAAGCATGGGATCCGTCCTGATCGAGGGATTGAATACTGCCAAATTCCCTATCGACAGAACTGAGCCCAACACAGCTTTATATCTAGTTATTTTTTTTAGCTAAGATGAAATCGGCGCAGCGTTCTCCGATAAGCACAGCGGTAGCATTGGTGTTACCTGAAATGAGTGTAGGCATAATAGAAGCGTCAGCCACTCTCAATCCTTCAATACCATGAACTTTTAAGTGATTGTCTACGACGGCCATATCGTCGTTGCCCATTTTACATGTGCCAACGGGGTGATATACCGATTCCCCTGTATTACGAATAAAATTTAGAATTTCCTCATCACTTTGGATTTCAGGTCCAGGAATCAGTTCTTCACGACGGTGTTCATTAAAGACGGGGGCTTCGAAAATTTCCCGCGTTTTACGTACGGCGGCAATCATTTTCTGTTGATCTTCTTTTTCAGCTAAATAGTTATGTAAAAGCGCAGGAGCGTCAGCTGGGTCATTGCTGCGAATATGTACATAACCCCGGCTTTTGGGCCGCAAATAACAGACTGTGGCCGTCGTACCCGGTACAGTGAGCATACGCCCATTTTCGTCTTGTGTGCCTGCGGCTGGTGTAAAATGGATTTGCGCATCAGGACGAGTTTCATTCTCGTTCGTTTTAAAGAATACACCGACTTGCGCTGCTGGGTGTGTCAACATGCCTTTGCGCTTAAAGGCTAGTTTGGTAAAGGTGGAAATCATCGCGAAAGGGCGGGACTCTTCGTAAAACGTTTTTAATCCTGCGAAGGAACGCTGGGTATTGACGGTCATATGATCTTGTAAATTTTCGCCTACCCCCTTTAACGCGGTATGCACCTTAATACTGTGCTGTTGCAATACCTCGGGGTTACCAATTCCGGATAGTTCTAGCAGCTGGGGTGAATTAATCGTACCGCCACATAAAATTATTTCGCGGCGACAGCGCGCTGTGAATTGCTTACCATCTTTGCTGTATCTCAGTGCAGTGGCTTTGTTACCTTGAAACTCAATTCGGCTTGCCAGAGCTCCTGTGATGACGTTGAGGTTGGCTCTTTTCATTGCTGGTTTTAGGTAGGTTTTAGCCGTGCTTTGACGCAGCCCATTGCGAATATTAACTTGATAAAAACCGGCGCCTTCTTGATTTTCACCGTTAAAGTCACTGTTTGCAGGTATTCCGGATTCTGTTGCTGCTTGGATATACATCTCTGCAAGCTCATATTTGTCTTTGACATCTTCTACCCAAAGTTGCCCCTGACCACCGTGATATTCAGTCTCTCCGTTGGTATTCATTTCACAACGTTTGAATATGGGTAGTAGGTCATCGTAAGCCCAGCCCGTATTGCCTAGTTCGGCCCAGTGATCGTAATCTTCACGTTGGCCACGGATATATACCATGCCGTTAATAGAACTGGAGCCCCCTAACAATTTGCCTCGGGGCTGATCAATGCAGCGATTGTTCATGTGTGGCTCAGGTTCACTTTTATAACACCAGCTGAACTGAGGGTTTTTCATGGTGAAAGCAAACCCAAGGGGTATGTGAACCATAGGGTGGCTGTCTTTTCCACCAGCTTCTAGAACTAATACGGTATGTTCGCCACTTTCGGACAGGCGGCTAGCTAAGGCGCAGCCGGCAGATCCGGCTCCGACGATAATATAATCGTAATGAGTGCGCATAGTTGATATCCGGTTTTGTTCCGCTTTATTGCTGTCGCAGAAATGTTTTTATTAGGATTAAGATACGACAACGGGAGGCAGGATGTAAGTTATAGTTTTGTAACCTTTTGGTGTTGCCATTCATCGGGTAGAACATGCTGCCAATTAAAACGCGTCATTAGACTAGAAAAGCAGGGGTCTATGGGAGCATTTATGGTGATATTTTTCTTGGTTTTGGGGTGCAAGAAACGCTGTTGTGTGGCATGTAGTAGCAGTCTAGGGCACTGAAGTTGCTCTGCGAAATAGCGATTGTGGCGTCCTCGCCCATACTTTGCGTCGCCAATTATAGGGTGAGATATATGCTTTAAATGGCGGCGTAATTGATGGCGTCGTCCAGTTTGAGGCTGTAATGCAAGAAGCGAATAACGCGATTGGGGGTAGGTTTCAATTTCAGCCTTGAGTTGATGCTGAGCTAATAGTTGAAAGTCGGTGATGGCAGCTTGAGGGGCTGCTGGTTTGCTTTTTGTAATGCGACTGTCTCTAACTTCTGGCAAATCATGGTCTATATGTCCGTCTGTTGGGCAGTATCCACGCACCACAGCAAGGTATGTTTTGACAATGTGGTGGCTACTGAATAATTCCCCAAGCTCTTTGGCAGCCTGCGGGTTGAGGCCAAAAAGTAGAACCCCAGAGGTTGGCTTGTCTAAGCGATGGGCGGGATAGACGTATTGCCCTATTTGATCCCGTAGAAGCTGGATGGCAAAGCGCGTTTCATGGCGATCAATTGGGCTGCGATGCACCAAAAGGCCGTTAGGCTTGTTAATGGCAATTAGGTCTTCGTCTTGATATAGGATTTCAAGTTGTTCCGCTGGCGTGGAAATATGGTCAGTTTCTTGCATTTTATTTTGCCGTTTTAGATGAAGACTTTGTCATGTTTACATTCTTGCCTTGTTTAAGAATTGAGGCGGGTGTTAGATTCCCGAATATTGGACAGTTAGCTAAATCGGTGAGAAACCACTTTATCGGAGAAATCACGTGGTAAATAAATATCTATGCAAAACCGTTGATATGACATTTTTTGATACAGCTCCATTTCGTTATATCGCAGAAGTAGAGGTGAAAGCCAGTGCTGAAGATGTTTTTGCGTCATTTGAAAACGCTGATGACTGGCCACGGTGGGCTATGCCTATTCAAAAGGTGGAGTGGACTGCTCCAACGCCCTTTGGTATAGGTACAACTCGTACCGTTAGCATGGTTGGTGGCCTTGTTGGTTATGAGGAATTTATCGCGTGGGAACCTGGCCGGGAAATGGCTTTTTGTTTTACTCACGGTAGTAAAGATAATATTGAATCATTTGCAGAACGTTATGAGGTCAGCGTGGTTAATGAACAGTATTGTCGGGTGCGATGGACGATGGCAATGAAGCCTAAAGGGTTTAGTAAATATTTTCTTCCTGTTTTTAGTCCTGCCATGCACTTGTGGGTGAAGGTGTTGTTGCGCAAATTTGCTCGTTTAGTGGAAGGTCGCCGTGCGTCAGCTTAAGCGACCTTAATAAGCGCTTAAATTTTACTTTTTGCTATTTCTTCGTCAAGTAGCGTGATGATGGTGTTGATGTCATCATCATTAAGCTTGCCTTGTTTTAGATAGCGAATTTCGCCGTTGAGATCGACCAAGATAATAGCAACGGTTCCCTTTTTTAATTGCCAAGCATCTAGTCCGCGCCCCTCGTCATCGGCAACCAGTATCGCTTGAGGGTGTTCGCGCTTGTTCTTTTCAAGCTCATTACTTACTAAGCCTGAGGTACCCCAAAGTGCGTCGTTTAGGTTTATGATGCTAATTGATTGAAAACTATCAGGCTCGTAATTATTTTCATCCAAGCGCTTTTTCAGCGGGGCGATAATAGAGTCTGAAGACATTCTTGCGGCCAAATGAAAAATCAATGCCGGAGTACCGGTAGTTATTTGGTTTGTAGACCAAGGTTGATGTTGCACCTCTTTTCCGTCTATTAATAACTCACCTTTCGATGGCACATCTAAGCTGGGAAGGTTTCCTCCAAGCTCTAAAGCATTACTTAGCACTGGTAATGCTAAAAGAGAGAGGCTTAGTACAATATTTTTAATTGCTGACATACAGAGTACCTAGTTTATTAGGATTGGGTAATTTCGCTCAGAATACCATAGGCTTGTAGACCATAAGATGACGCTTAGTTCATACTTGTTAACGACTCTATTTGGGTACCCATCTTACAAGTTTTAAATGAACCCCAACTGAATAAGTTAGAGTAATTAGTTCCTTAGGGTATTAATCCGTATTGATGAACCTTTTTACATTCTGGCTGCCGATAATAGGACGTTGATGGTGTTTGTTATTTTTTTGCAAACAACAGTTATTAACTCACCATTTTACGTATCACTATATTCATCTACGACAACTTAGCTATTTCCTTAGTCAGTTGCAGCGCCTCCCTCATCGTTGCAATTGGCTTTTTTTGTTTAGCTTGGTGGTGATAGCTTTTCACCACAATGTCGACAATATTTGGACTCCTTTTCATGGCCAAATTTTTTGCAGTTGTCGCATTGTCGATTAGTGATTGCTCGTTGGCTTTCCTGAATCAACTCGGCACTGAGAATACCCGTCGGTATGGCGATGATTGCGTAACTGGTAATCATTGCCATGGCGGCGACCAGTTGTCCTAAAGGTGTCCGTGGGGCTATGTCGCCATAACCAACGGTAGTGACGGTAACTATGGCCCAATACATACTGCGGGGTAGGCTAGTGAAACCGCTTTTGGGGCCTTCGATAAGATACATCAGCGCCCCGAAAACCACGATTAATGTCAGTACAGAGATAAGGAATACGGATATTTTTCTGCGTGAAGAAATCAGTGAGCGGATGAGGACATTAGCCTCACTCATATAGTTAAAGAGTTTAAAAACGCGGAATACTCGCAGCACACGAAATATACGAATGACGAGTAAATGTTGAGCGCCGGGTAAAAAAATCGATAAGTAGGTTGGAATGGTGGCAAGTAGGTCTACGATGCCATAAAAGCTAAATATATAGGCGCGGCGATCCGGTGAGCAATAAATACGTGCGGCGTATTCTAGCGTAAACAGAATGGTAAAAAAGACTTCAGCAGCAAATAAGAAATCGCCATATTTCTGGTGAATATTTTCTACGGAATCAACAAATAATGCACCCACACTGCTTAAAATGATGACAATAAGCAATATGTCAAAATTTCTGCCAGCACCAGGTTCAGTGCCGAAAATGATGCGGTGCAGCCGCATTTTAATACTCGCTGTTGCCATGTGTTATTCCTCTTCGGCTACCGCGGCTACAAGGTGCTGACAGAGCTGGATCAAGTCAGTGTCGTTAATAATATATGGCGGCATGGTATAAACTAACTTTCCGAAAGGCCTAATCCATATTCCTTTATCAATGAAGCGGGCTTGGATGCTTGCCATGTCGACACTGTCTTTTAACTCAATAACCCCAATTGCCCCCAAACAACGAACATCAGCCACTGAGGGTAAATTTACTGCTTTACTAAGTTCTCGACTAAGTATTTTTTCAATTCGTCGAATGTTAGATTCCCAGTCACTGCTTAACAGTAGCTCAATGCTTGCATTGGCAATGCTGCAGGCTAGTGGATTACCCATAAAGGTTGGTCCATGCATGAATACACCCGCTTCACCATGACAAATTCCCTCTGCGATGCGGTCGTTACACAGTGTTGCTGCCAGAGATAAATACCCTCCTGTTAATGCTTTACCGAGGCACATAATGTCAGGACTAATTCCGGCATGCTCACAGGCAAATAGTTTCCCTGTGCGGCCAAACCCAGTGGCAATCTCGTCAAAAATTAGCAGTACATTGTATTCATCGCATAATGATCGAAGTCGGCGAAGGTAGTCGCCACTGTAAAAGCGCATTCCACCAGCGCCTTGAACAACTGGCTCAACAATGACGGCGGCTAGTTCATGATGATGCTCTTGCAAGGCAGCAGTCATCGCTGATAGGTCGTCATCGCTGGCTGCTTCACCAAATGCGGTGGGTGGCGATTCAACAAAAATATGAGAGGGTAATACTTTATTAAATAAATGGTGCATACCTGTAACAGGGTCGCAGGTCGCCATCGCACCAAATGTGTCACCATGGTAGCCGTTGCGTAGGGCGATTAAGCGAGTTTTGTTTTGATTACCGATGGAGTACCAGTACTGCAGTGCCATTTTGATGGCAACCTCAACGGCAACAGACCCAGAATCAGAGATGAACACTTTGCTGAGCGGGGGGGGTGTTAGGTCTACCAAGCGTTTACCAAGCTCAGCGGCTGCCGGATGAGTGATGCCACCAAACATGACGTGTGACATGGCTTGCAGCTGTTTAGTTGCAGCAGCATTGAGTTTGGGATGATTGTATCCATGAATGGCGGACCACCAAGAAGACATGCCATCGATAAGCTCTGTGCCATCAGCTAGAGTGAGTCTAACGCCTTTTGCAGAAACAATAGGGACCATTTTGGCTGGGTTTAGCATTGATGAGTAGGGGTGCCAGATGTGATCTTTGTCCCACTGAAGCCATTCTTCTGTGCTGGCATTTTGGTAATCAGACATTAATATCTCCCTTTGAATTGGCGCCATTTTAAGCATTTAGTGTCGATAACACGAGCGTGATGCCCGGTTGAAACAATAAATGGTGTGATGAGCTGTTGGGCTGCGGTGCTTTATCGTGGTTTTTATTGGTAACAGGGCTGATATAAAGATGTCACTATTCATAACAGAGAATAGCTGTGTGGCTGAACGATATATTTTTGTGACAACAGGGGAAAGCTATGACTGACTATCGAATAGAGCACGATAGCATGGGGGAGGTGCAGGTGCCTCAAAGCGTTAATTACGGTGCGCAAACACAGCGCGCAATTAATAATTTTTCCATTAGTGGTCTCACTCTGCCTCGCCAATTTATACACGCTATTGTGCGTATAAAGCGCTGTGTGGCAATGGTTAACCGCGAGGAAGAGCTGATGTCTGAGCCTTTGTTTATCGCAATAACCAGTGCTGCCGATAAACTTCTTACCGGAGATTATGACGATCAGTTTCCCGTTGATGTTTTTCAGACCGGAAGTGGCACCAGTACCAATATGAATGTTAATGAGGTAATCGCTAACCTTGCTAGCGAGCACGGTGATTTAGTGGTCAGCCCAAATGATCACATTAATATGAGCCAGAGTAGCAATGATGTGATTCCAACCGCTATTCATATTAGTGCAGCAATGGCGATCCATGAGAATTTAATACCCGCTATTGACCATCTAGAAGTGGCAATAAGAGCCAAATCTCGTGATACAGGGAGCATGATTAAAACCGGCCGAACTCATCTCATGGACGCCATGCCGTTGACTGTAGCTCAAGAATTAGGGGCTTGGGCGGAGCAGGTCCATAAATCAGGAAAACGATTACATGAATCGAAAAAAAGTTTATGTCAGCTGGCGCAAGGTGGTACTGCTGTAGGTACGGGGGTGAATGCACCTGATTTATTTGCTGAGAAGTTTTGTGCCGCCATCAGCTTGGATACTGGTTTATCTTTTGTGCCTAACCCTTCTTTATTTGAAGCATTATCGTCCCAAGATACGGCGGTAGCCGTGTCGGGACAGCTAAAAACGCTGGCGGTAAGTCTGCTTAAAATAAGCAATGATTTACGCTGGATGAATAGTGGTCCGCTTAGCGGCTTGGCCGAGATAAGCTTGCCGGCACTGCAACCGGGCAGCAGTATTATGCCTGGTAAAGTAAACCCAGTTATCCCTGAGGCAGTGGCGATGGCATCAGCTCAGGTTATCGGTAATGATAGCTGTATTACCGTGGCTGGTCAGTCAGGTAATTTCCAGCTCAATGTTATGCTCCCGCTCATTGCTTATAATTTATTGCAAAGTATCGATTTAATGACCAATGCTTGTCGGGCATTGGCGGATCAATGCATTTCAGACATTGTGGTAAATGAGCGTGTATTAAGTGAAAACCTTGCTAGAAACCCGATACTGGTAACCGCATTAAACCCAGTCATCGGGTATTTGGCGGCGGCTGATATCGCGAAAAAGGCTTATGCAGAGCAGCGTCCTATTATTGATGTTGCAGAAGAAATGACTGACTTGAGTCGTGAACGCTTGTCTGAACTTTTAGACCCTCTGAAGCTGGTATAAATGGGCCGTTTAGCCGGCTGATTTTTTAAACGTTAAAAATCGTTGTTTGTCATTGGTGCTAGGTAATCTACATTGTTTGTATTTGCCGAATAAGGTGTAGCGATATTTTGCAAGCTGGTCATAGAGAAAATCGCGAATGGCTAGGGGTATTAAGCGGAATATACTGGCTATTCTCCATGGGTAGGGCATAGCGGCTAAAATGTGCAAAACGGCGGTACTTTTTTTATACACTCGACCTTTGGCAAGAAAATACAGGGTGTCGTACTGAATATTCACGGTATTACTGGGTAGCAACTGATAGTGGTCGGTAATTGCGGTGCCTTCGGGTGATTGTACTGAGGCCAATTTAAAGGTGTTGGCTTTGTCGAATGCAATAATAAAGCGTGCCCATGCATGACAAAGTTTACAGACACCGTCAAACAAAATGACGTTATTGACTGTCTCTAGTTCAAAAAAATCGTCTTGTGTAGCCATTAAATCTCTCAAGTTTTGACAATCATAGGCTGGCTTACAAAAACTTAATCCAACATCTCTCGCAGCATGGGTAATACGTTCTGTACTATTATAGGCTGGGCTTCAGCTGTAGGGTGGATGCCGTCTTTTTGCATAAGCGAGGTGTTGCCGGCAATTGATTCCAGTAAAAAAGGTATCAAGGGTAGGTCAAGCTCGTCGGCTAAAACCGTATAGTTTTGCTCAAAAGCCTGTGTATATCGTTTTCCATAATTTGGCGGTATTTTCATTCCAAGTAACAGGACTTGGGCGCCGGTTTGGGTACTCGTGGTGATCATCTGCTTTAAGTTATTACGTATGCTTAAAATAGGGTAGCCGCGAAGACCGTCATTGCCGCCAAGCTCAATGACAACGATGTCCGGCTGATGTTCTTTCAGTAGTGTTGGCAGACGTTGTAATCCACCCGCGGTGGTTTCACCGCTAATGCTTGCGTTGATAATGGTGGTATCACTGCTTACTTGGCTTTTCAGGAGATTCACCCAGCCCTCTTTTTGGGCTATACCATAGGCAGCACTTAGGCTGTCGCCAAGAACCAATATTTTAGGGTCAGTAGAGCCGTACGAAAAGGGTGTGCTGGCTAGGATGATCAGGCTAAATACGCTGTAAGCAACAAGCTTATTTCGTAAAAGATGTAAACCTTGCGACCAACTTAGGGAATTTTTTTTCATCATGATTCGCGTTAATAATCTCTGTAAAACGGTTGTCACCGGCGGCCAAGAATTAGACATACTGAAAGGGATTAACTTTAAAATCAAGGCGGGTGAAAGTGTCGCCATCGTTGGTGCATCGGGTGCGGGTAAGTCTACCTTGTTGGGTCTTCTTGCGGGCTTAGATGATGCGAGTAGCGGCGATATTATTCTACACGAAGAAAATCTAAGTTTGATGAATGAGGATGAGCGCGCAGCATTGAGGGCAAAGCACGTTGGATTTGTGTTTCAGTCCTTTCAGTTATTGGCGGGGATGACGGCTTTAGAGAATGTAATGCTACCTCTTGAGCTGGCTGGCCATCGCTCGCCGGCAAGTACAGCAAAGAAATTTCTCGATAAGGTCGGCCTTGCTGACCGTGCAGGGCATTATCCTAGGGTCTTGTCTGGCGGAGAGCAGCAACGAGTGGCTTTGGCCAGAGCGTTTGCCGTTGAACCAAATATACTGTTTGCTGACGAGCCCACCGGTAACTTAGATGAGCAAACGGGTCAGCGTATTATTGATTTATTGTTTGAATTAAATAAGCAAAGTAAAACGACCTTAGTCCTCGTAACCCATGAACTTGGTTTGGCGCGGCGTTGTGAGCGTACTTTGTTAATGCACGACGGGCTATTAACCGAAACGCCGTCTGACTCGGATTCATCGCTATGATAATGCGGGGTTTGCGTCATTTAACGCGTGCTTGGCGTGGTGGTGAGCTGGGTTTGCTGGGTTTTTCATTAGCCTTGGCTGTGGCGATAGTGAGTGGTATTGCGGGGTTTTCAGACCGTTTAAGTCTCAGTATGGAGCAGCAGAGCCATCATTTTTTAGCTGCTGACCGAGTATTGAAAACCGCGCGTACCATTCCTGATGGGTGGCTTGTTGAGGCCCGTAGCCGCGGGTTGGAAACGGCGACAGTCGCGAGTTTTAGATCGATGATTTATGCCGGTGATGGCATGCGGCTAGCGTCGATACGTGCCGTTTCTGATGATTACCCTTTACTTGGAAACGTAGGAACCAGTAACACCTTATTTGGTGAAGCGATAATGCAGGCAGCTGGCCCTAAGGCTGGCGAATTGTGGATGGACTCTAGGTTGTTTGCCTTATTAAATTTGGAGGTTGGTGAATCAGCTGATGTAGGGGATAAGCAATTCCTTGCCAGTCATGCGCTGATTAGTGAACCTGACCAAGGCAATATGAATGAGATGCTCGCACCTCGGGCGTTGATTAACTTTGCAGATTTAGCCGAGACCGGCGTTGTACAGCCTGGCAGCCTAGTGCGTTACCGTTATTTATTTGCGGGCTCAGAAGAAGTGCTAGAGGCCTATGCGCAATGGCTAGCCCCCAAATTGGCTGATGGCCAACGCTGGCAGGATGTACGCGATGGCCAACCGGCGATGGCGACAACATTGAAGCGTGCAGAAGGCTATTTATTGTTAGCGGCGAGCTTGGGGGTTGCGCTAGCAGGCGCGGCAATTGCGCTTGCAGCACGCCGCTATGGAGAGCGCAATACTGATAGTGTCGCTATTATGAAGGCTCTTGGTGCAAGTCGGCGGCAAGTGTTGTTGCATTATGGTACTCAGCTAGGTCTACTTTGCCTGTTTGCCATTCTTGTTGGTGGTCTGGGTGGCCACGGACTGCAATGGGCGTTATTTACCAGCTTAGCGTCATTAATCTCAATTGAGATTCCCGCAGCAACTTGGCGGCCTTTAATGATCGGAGGGATAACCGCCCTGGGTTGTACTGCGGTATTTGCCATGCCGCCAGTGTTGGCTTTAAGCAAAGTTTCACCATTGCTAGTTTTGCGGCGTGATAAAGATAATAACTCCACGGGTTTGCTTGGTGCTTCTATCATCGGTGTTGCAGGTCTCGCATTGTTAATGTGGTGGTACAGCGGTGACGTCATGTTGAGCGCTGCAGTTTTGGTTGCCGCCCTAGTCACTGGTGTACTGTCTAGCATATTGGTTTTGTCTCTTATTTCATTTGCTCGTCGTTTAATGCTTGCTCGGGCTGGAGGGGCGTTAAGAATTGCGCTTGCCGCTATTTATCGCCGGCGTATTACAAATGCTTTTCAAGTTGCTAGTTTTTCCTTGGCGTTAATGGTGTTGACTAGTCTTGGTGTGTTGCGCTCGTCACTATTAGAAGAGTGGCAGTTACAGCTTCCAGAGGATGCTCCCAACCATTTTTTGATTAATATTCAGCCAGCAGAAATAACGCCATTACAGACTTTTTTTGAGCAGAATGGGCTGAAACATGCCGGTTTATTTCCTATGGTGCGAGGCCGTCTAACCCATATTGATCAACAGAAAATAACGGAGATTGACGGTGTAGATGCCAGCGATGGAAGTATTGATAGAGAACTTAATCTAAGCTGGGCAAAGGATTTGCCGGATGACAATAAAGTGCTATCTGGCCTCTGGTGGCCTGAAGTCTCATTGAATAATCCCGATATGGTTCCGGTATCAGTGGAAGCAGAGCTGGCAACGAATTTGAAGTTAACCATCGGTAGTGCGCTGCAATTTAATATTGGCGGTCAGTTGCTTAGTGCAGAGGTGAGTAGCATTCGCAGTTTAGATTGGACGAGTATGCGTCCCAATTTTTACTTTATGTTTCCACCTAACAGTTTAGAGAGTTATACCGGTAGTTATATCACCAGTTTTTATCTACCTAGCTCCTTAAAAGCCTTGCTTGGCGATCTAATGAGGCAATTCCCGACGCTAACATTGATTGAAATAGATACGGTTATTCAGCAAATGAAAACCGTGGTGAGCCAAGTATCTACCGCTATTGGCTTGGTGCTTATGCTGGTGGTGGTTTGTGCATTACTTGTTGCCGTGGCAAATGTGTTGGCAAGTTTAGATAGTCGTTTACAAGAAAATGCGATCTTAAGAACTTTAGGCGCAAGTAAAAAATTGATTGTGAGCGGCTTGTTGTTGGAGTTTTCTGCGATGGGCTTGCTATCGGGGTTATTAGCGGCGGTGGGAAGTAATATTGTGCTCGCGGCTGTGCAATATTGGTTGTTAGACATGGAGGTGGTATTGCATGGCAAGGTGTTTTTTATGACGCCGTTGCTTGGTGCTGTCACCATGTGTGTGTTGGCCTGGATAGCGTGCCGGCAATTAATTACCCGCCCACCTCTGGTCGTATTGCGTCAAACACGCTAAAAATTTGACGGATTAATGATTACTCTTCAGGAGGGTAGGGTGTCAATGTTGTGGGTAGCTGAGAGATCTCTGTCGGATCTGTGCACAAGCCGGCTATCATCATGCGCAGTGATTTTTCTGCCTGCAGGTCTACATCACGGTGATAGCCATAGGTGTCAGCGTGATCTAGCATCAATGTTGCCACACCATGTACTGCCCCCCAAACTGTGTGAGCTATTGATGCAGCATCATCTAGCTCTCTGAGTTCGCCGGTTTTAAATCCACGCTCTACACCTGCACGAACTTTATAAATAGCCTCTCGTCCAGCCGAAAAAAGTTCGGGGTATTCGTTTCTGGGTTGTAATACTGGGCCAAACATCAAATGGAACATTTCGGTATGAGCTTTGGCAAATTTCACATAACCAAGGCCAAAGTACAAAAGACTAATATCAGCACGGGCCTCTTGCTCACTGGGGATGCAGTAATCAAAAAAACGCTTGAACCCCTCGGTAGCCAAGGCTGCCAGTAAGGCATTTTTATCTTTGAAATGGCGGTAGGGAGCGGTTTGAGAGACACCAATTTCCCGTGCCAGAGCGCGCAAGCTAAGCTCACCAATACCATCATTTACCAGATGTTGCTCAGCAAGTGCCATCAGCTCTTGACGGAGGTTGCCGTGATGGTAGCTTGTGTTCGTGTTAATCATGTTCATAGTCATTGCTTTTTGTTTGTCATACTGCCGTAATGTTGACAGTGATTATATCTGGTGTCATGTGTTTTTTTTGGATATTCCTAACAATATCAACAAAGTTGGTAAGTTTAGCGAAGATCTTGGGGTAAGTCGCCCCGCGACAAGCCATTTCATGCTTTAAGAGCTTCTAGTCACTCCATTTAGATCTGTATCGAAGCAGATATTAATTCATATAAGGCAGGATTGAATGATTTGAGGTGGCGCCGTAATGGGCTTCCTTGTTGCTAAACGTGAAAAAGACAATGGAACCTCTTTAAAGGGCGTTCGAACAAGCCGAGAATTAACTATCTTGAATCAACTTGTTTTGAATCGTTACAAATAAATTTTGATAATAAAGCGTAGGGGGGTACCCGTTCAAATAGTCTGTAATGATGAGGGTGAAAATCTGAATGCCTCTATGGCGTTTATACTGTTAATACTAATGTGTTTTAAACCTAGTATGGCAACAAAAAATGGTGGTGTAGTTGGGTATGAGCGAGTGATATGATCCTCGGCGTTTTAAATGATAATAATGACTATCTGAAGATGTTTATTTCAAAAACCACTTCCACTTAAACGGTAAAATAATATGAATGTTTTAAGGGTTTCTTTGTTTGTTTCGACCATCGGGATATATGCAATTACGATTGTTGCGTCTTTGTCGCAAGGTATTAATTGGCCGGCATTGGCTATTTCTGACATTATGGAACTGGGTTGGCGGAGCCAATTTGATATTGATTTTTTAATTCATTTATTTTTACTGGCAGCTTGGGTTGTATGGCGTGAAGGCGCTGATGGAAAGGCGTATGTTTTTGGTTTTTTAAGTGTTGTTATGGGCGGCATGTTTACGTTTCCTTATGTGCTTTATGCGAGTTACAAAGCGAAGGGTAAGGTAGGAGATTTGTTGCTGGGTATTCATCGTTAAGTCAGGCGAGCAGTACTTTTTAATAAATTGCTGAAATAATCAGCAAATTTGATAAGCCACAACGCAGTCGTAGTATTTTATAAATACTTAATCTCATCGTTTATTGATTAGTGGTAAGGCTTTTTAAGCGTTGCGTGCTAATAGCGCGCAACGCTAATGGCTGTTGAGGTGTTGCTTAGTCGATAAATTGCACTAGGTCAGTCAATGGGTCGCGGTCCATAATCACGTCGTTAATTCGAGCCCCTACGTCTTCATAACCAAAAGATATCCCACATACAATCGCGTTACCTTCTGGAATGTTAGCAATTTTGAATACGGGATCTGGGTAGAATGCTAAGGCACCTTGTGGGCAACTTGCTAGGCCATTTTCGACGAGCAAAAGCATGAGTGTTTGCAAATAAAGCCCAATATCTATGGCGTTAATGGGGCCCATGCTTGCCGGCATGGAGATAAACGCAACGTGAGGCGCATCGAAAAATTCCCAGTTTTTAAGGGCGAGTTGCTGTCGTTTTTCTTTCTCGTGTCGCTCAATACCCATTACACCGTAGTAGGTAAATGCGCATTGGTATTGCCTTTCTTTGTATACACCTGAGAGGCCGCTATCACCGGGAGTGAATACGGGTGAGGGTGTCTTGCCAGACATTATCTCTTCAAATATTGCCGCTTGTAGATCTTTACGTGCTTGGCCTGAGACAACCACGGTATGCCACGGTTGAGTATTGCAGTTTGATGGGGCTAGTCGCGCCTGATCAAATATTTTTTCAAGGAGCTCTGGTGCAACGGGGTCAGGTTTGTATCCCCGTATTGAGCGACGGGTTTTTAGAGCGTCGGAGACGTTCATTAGTGTCATTCCTCATTTTTGTTTCTACATTTTTAACGGTAATTGATTTTTATTGTTTAGTCATTGTTCATGACATTAAATTATTAATGAGTGGCGCCTATGCGTGTTACTCGCCAATAAAAAAGGCGGCCAATGGCCGCCTTTTCTTACCACCTAGCTGTTAAGCGCTTAGGGTAGTAGGTGCTTAACACCGTCGCGTTCTTCGGCAAGCTCTTGCTCTGTAGCAAGCATTTTGCCGCGGCTGAAGTCATTCACTTCAACACCCTGAACGATTTCCCATTCGCCGTCTTTGCAGCGGCATGGGAAAGAATAGACAAGGCCTTCGGCAATGCCGTAGCTTCCATCACTGTAAACGCCCATAGATACCCAGTCATCGCCTGTTGTACCTAGTGCCCAGCTACGCATATGGCCAATGGCCGCGTTAGCTGCAGAAGCCGCAGAAGAAGCGCCACGAGCTTTGATGATCGCTGCACCGCGTTGCTGTACTGTTGGGATAAAGTCAGCTTCAAGCCATGCTTGATCAACGAGTTCGGTCGCGGTTTGGCCTGCTACTTTAGCGTTAAATAAATCTGGGTATTGAGTGGCTGAGTGGTTGCCCCAGATGGTCATATTGGTGACGTCATTTACCGTTTTACCGGTTTTGATAGCAATTTGAGTCATGGCGCGATTGTGGTCCAGGCGAGTCATGGCTGTGAAATTGCGTGGGCTAATTGATGGCGCATTGCGCTGAGTGATCAATGCATTGGTATTTGCAGGGTTACCAACAACCAATACTTTAATGTTCTTGCTAGCATTCTCGTCAATGGCTTTGCCTTGAACAGAGAAGATAGCCGCATTAGCTTCTAGAAGGTCTTTACGTTCCATGCCGGGGCCACGAGGACGGGCACCAACAAGAAGGGCGTAGTCAGTATCTTTAAAGCCAACGTTTGGATCATCAGTACATACAACGCCAGCTAGTAAAGGGAATGCACAGTCTTCTAACTCCATGCGCACACCTTGTAGAGCGTCCATTGCAGGAGTGATATCTAAAAGGTGCAGTATAACGGGTTGGTCGTCGCCCAGCATGGCGCCGGAAGCGATACGGAAAAGAAGTGCGTAGCCAATTTGGCCGGCTGCACCGGTAACGGTGACGCGAACGGGTTGTTTCATTGGGCGATTCCCTTTCTGTTAATTGTCGGATTTTTGAGCGGGTGCGATCGGATGTGGATTACACAAACCGACATGCACCCGTGCCGGGGTCTGGCCGTGTACAAGACACCTCATGCCAGCAGATTTTGGCGGCCTAATGATAGTCATCTCTGCGGCTGATTGCCAGTGCTTGAGTCGGTAAAGGCCAAATTATGGCCGCTGTTATGTGGATTGCTACGAGTTTGTGGCCGCTGAGTACGCCTTTCTATATAATGCGCAGCCCACTCCTTTATTAGATTTGCGCATTATGTCCAGCTTGCCAAAACTTGAATTCAATAAACTTCAAAAGCGTCTGCGCCGCTTTACTGGGCAGGCGATAGAAGATTATAAAATGATAGAAGAGGGTGACAGGATCATGGTTTGTCTGTCTGGGGGCAAAGACAGTTATACCATGCTCGATATTTTGATGAACCTGCAAAAGAGCGCGCCGGTAAAGTTTGAGTTAGTAGCGGTGAATATGGATCAGAAGCAGCCAGGTTATCCCGAAGAAGTGCTTCCCAATTATCTCGATACCTTGGGTATTGAGTACTATATCGTCAATAAAGACACCTACTCGATTGTTAAGCAAAAAATTCCGGAGGGCAAAACGACATGCGGGCTGTGCTCGCGACTTCGCCGCGGCACCCTTTACGCTTTTGCTGAAGAAATTGGCGCGACAAAAATCGCCTTGGGTCATCATAAGGACGATATCGTCCAAACCCTCTTTCTTAATATGTTTTATGGTTCTCGCTTATCTGGAATGCCCCCAAAATTGTTGTCAGACGACAAACGCAATATTGTGATTAGGCCTTTAGCGTATTGTCGTGAGAGTGATATCGAAGCATTCTCTGCACATAAGGGGTTTCCCATCATTCCCTGTAACCTCTGTGGCTCGCAAGAAAATCTCCAGCGCCAAAATATCCGCAAGATGTTGATGGATTGGGAGAAAGCCGATGGTAGTCGCATTGAGAAGATTTTTTCATCCATGCAAAATATCGCTCCCTCACAGATGGCTGATGCTAGCTTGTTTGATTTTGCTTCTCTGACAATTGATCGTAGCGGCGACCGTAAAGAGTATGGTTTTGATTCTACTCAGACTGTGGACGTGGGCGGTGTACCAAGCGCGCATAATGACAAGATTGAGCTGGTACAAATTAATTAACTCTAGCTTGTGTGTTTCTTGCAAAGGCTCTAATGACTGACTTTTAGTGATTGTTAGGCACCTTTTATCATAGCTTTTCTACCTTCCTATTGCGACTGTATTTGTTGTGGTGGCCTGAATACTGCTTCATTGGCAGTAATGGGTGTTTTTATGTCTTTATCGAATGAATTAAAATTAGTTTTGTCAATTTATTGACGGCTTAGGGGTTGCGGGCCGTGACGAATTGATTCTCTTGTCATTATATTGACGGTAAGTGGGGGTGTTGGTGTCAGAAAATACAGCTGAAGCAAATCCTTTATCGACGCCAAGCTTAGCTATGATTTTTTTAATGACTGCTTTGATTGTTATCGCGGTTACTATTTTGCTGCAGGCGGGGTGGGTGCAGTGGCGATTCAGTAGCGTTGAGATTGACGACAAACCTGCCAATGATCCCCGCAGTCAGCGAGAAGCTTATCTTGAAGCTAAAGCCTTGAAATTGGTGAGCTCAGTGGCTGATGTACGCGATATTAATGTGATGGTACAGATAACGGGTCAATTAGATTCATCGTCTACCGAGAGTAGTGAGATTAAGACTGTATTGATTTTGGTTAATGAGACTAAGCGCAGTGGGACGTTGGCGCAGGCAATTACCGCCATTGTGAGTACGGGATTGGCAATGGATGCTTCACGGGGTGATAGCTTGGCGCTGCAATTTCATGAATTTTCTCATATAGCGGCTCGTAAAGAGAACGTGCTGGGGTTGTCGCTTATTCAGCGGACCTATCTTGGTCTGATCGTGTTGTTTATTGGTGTTTGTGGGTTTGCTTGGGCCAGCTTTCGCTATAAAAATCAACTTTTAAAGGTTGAGCATGCAAGAAATGCTTACCAAGACCAATTACAGCGGTTTAAGTTGATCGCATCTGACGAGCCGGCTCGGGTCGCCAGTGTGATGAGTGACTGGCTGAACGGGGTGAAAGACCGGTGACGGAGGCGATACATCTTTCTGATGCTGAGCAAGCCGCTGCGTTGCTAATGTCACTCGATAAAAGTGATGCAGCCGCGATCTTAAAGAATATGCCACCTGCTGATGTGCACCGGCTAGCTGCGGTGATGAGTAGTATGGATGCGCCAAGCCGAAGTGAATTTACTCAAGTTCTTGGGCGCTTTCATCGTGATGTAAAAAGTTACTCGGGTGTTAAGGCAAGCGCTGGTGATAGGGTCCTTAATCTATTACAAGAGGCCTTAGGTGAAGAGCATGCCAAACTACTTAGTGACCGCTTGGCTCTGCATGGCCAGTCAAAACATATTGCTAAATTGAAGTGGCTAGAACCACAAACCATTGTCGATATTATTCGCCGTGAACACCCGCAGATCCAAGCAGTGGTTATAGCGTGTCTAGATGCTGCGCAGGGTAGTGACGTTTTGCTGGCTTTTGAAGAAGAGCGACGGCTGGATTTGTTAAGCCGCTTATCTGCGTTAAAACATATCACCCCAATAGCGCTTGAAGAGTTAGATTGGTTGCTTGAACAATATTTTTCTAATATTGGCCGGCCATTAGGTCGAACAATGACTGGGGATTCAGTGGCTGCGGCATTGCTCAACGAAATGGATGTTGGGGCTGAAAGTAGTTTGCTTAATGCGTTGAGGGAGAATCAGCCAGAGCAAGCCGCACGAGTGGAAGAGTTGATGTTTGGTTTTGCTCAATTTAGTCATATGGCTGAGCACGATATTGAGGTTTTAGTGCGGCAATTAGCAGCAGAAGTACTGGCGCCTGCTTTATCTGAAACAACGGCACAGCTGCGTCGCAAGTTTATTGAGGCGTTAGGACAGCAGAAGAAGCAGGCTGTAGTTGCGTTATCTAAGCGTTTCACTCAGGCCGAAGTGCATGCAGCGCAATCTGAAATTGTGAGAATAGCAAAACAAATGGCGGCAGTCGGGGAAATTATCTTGGACGCGCGTAAAATTGATGTGTTTTAGCGATCGGTTGGTTGGCATATAGATAAAATCTCTCGCTTGGGGGATCATTGTCGCTCATGCTAACTACATTTAGTTTATATAATCAAAGTACCATTTATACCGGTTTACCCAAGGATGATTTATTGATGTCTGCATTGAATTTGGCTTTGCTACAAGAGCTTAGGGAGTTTATGGAAGAGGACGTCTTTATTTTAGTTGATGAATTCGAGCTTGATACACAAGCCCGTTTAGATTGCCTTGAAAAAGCGATTGAAAATAAAGACGCTGAAACGCTTAGAACAATCGCTCATACCATGAAGGGCGGCGCTGCGGCTTTGGGAGCAGAAAACCTTTCGCAACATTTTCGAGGTCTGGAATTGCGTGGCCGGGATGCAAGCTTTCAGGAAATTGAGCAAGACTTCAGTAATGCAAAGCGTTGCTTTGCGGAGGCGATGAGGCAAATAAGGGGGTGGTTGGCGCAGCCTTTATAAGGTTGTCATTTTTTTGACAGCAAGAATTTATTTTAAGCTGTTGATTTTATTATAAATAATGTGGCTCGAGTTTTGCTCTTAGTACCTTAATTGTTGTTTTTGGCTTACTGGTGCGGACTTAATGGTGAAGGAGCTACTTTCTCAAGCAGAAATTGATGCCCTACTGGCGAATGTGCAGTCGCCAGCATTGCAATCAGATCCCAATAATTCCCATCCTGTTACTGCACGCTCATTTGATTTAGCAAGCCGGCGCCGGTTAAAGAAACGACGTCTTCCCGGCTTGGAACACATCAATAAGCGATTTGCAGAATATTTTCGTGAAAGTATTTCCGATGTGCTTGGCCAAAATGTTGAGGTTGCTGCTATTGATGTGCAACTCCAGCCTTATGGTCAATACCTGCATTCCCTGTATGTACCTACGTCATTAAATTTAATGCGACTGCAGCCGTTAAGTGGTGTTGGTATGGTTGTTTTTGATGCCCGCTTGGTTTATCGATTAGTAGATATGTTCTTTGGTGGCAATGGCACCCAAGGGCATGCTGATGGGCGGGATTTCAGCAAGGTGGAGCGCCGTGTTATTCGTCGTGTCACTGAGCGAGCACATACAGATTATGAAAAGGCTTGGCGTTTAGTCGAGACGGTTGTGTGTGAGCCTATGGTAATGGAGGTAAATCCCGCGTTGGCGTCAATTACCGGCCAGGCCGATAACGTTGTGGTGTGCCGCTTTCAAATAGAGCTTGATAGCGGTGGCGGTGGTGAGTTTCATATAACGCTGCCCTTAACGATGTTAGAACCGGTTATTGATGTACTTAGCAAAAATGAGTCGGTAGAGCAGTCGGGGAATACGACTCAGTGGCGCAGAGAATTGGGTCAGTCTTTACTGGATACCAAGGTGAGTACCGCATGTACGATCGCAGAGCCGGTAATGAGTTTATCCCAAGTTGCCTCTTTGAAAGCAGGGGATGTTATTCCATTGCGTGCTAGTGAACCTTCGATATTAACGGCTTCAGGGATGGCTATGGCGAGGGCGCAGCTGGGTATTAGAAACGGATATTTAACACTCGAAATCCTTGAGTGAGGCCCACTACTGAAGATTTCCTAAGAAAGTATTGCGAGTAATTTAACGACATTAGGTGTAAATCATGGATAAACAAGATGAGCTTCGTCGCCAGCGACAGGCCTTAAAGGAAGAAATGGAGGCGGGTGATCACAAAGATTTAGAGCGATCCGGTAGCGCGGCTTTTAGTGCGCGGTCTCCGGTTGGCGGTGCTGAGAATCGGCTTAGTGAACGTTTGCCAAGTGGTCCGGATCTATCCATGGTGATGGATATTCCGGTCCGTCTAACCTTGGAGGTTGGCGGCAGCGATATGCCAATTCGGGATTTGCTGCAACTTCATCAAGGCGCCATTGTTGAGCTAGATCGGCAAGCGGGAGAACCCTTGGATGTGTTGGTTAACGGGACGTTGATTGCGCGTGGAGAGGTTGTTGTGATTGAGGATAAGCTTGGGATACGGTTGACTGAGGTGGTAAGTCAGGCGGATCGTTTACAATCACTGTCTTGATTGGGTGCATAAAATACGGGTGGTAGCGCGCCGGATAAGTGTAATGGCGCTGCGCCGATAGGGGATGTTATGAAGCGAAGGCTGGTTTTTTTAAGCCGTGATATCACGGGGCTTTGCGAGATTGTTGAGATGTTAAAGCAGCCGCATTTACAAGGTTGGCGCTGGCGTGTATTTACTCATGCGGCGGCGTCTGTTCAGCGTCTTGGGTTACCTCTAGCATCATCCTTGCTTCTAACAAACCTGCTAGGAGGGGCTTGGCGTGGCGGCTTTTGGGGTGTTTGCTTGGGCGTAATGCTGACGATAATTGTTCAGCCACTATTTAATATCGAATCAGGCGTGGCGTGGACTATTATTATGTATTCACTACCGCTTACGCTGTTATTTTTTGGTGCTTGGCTTGGGGGGTTAAGAGGCTTAATGCAGGGTAACCCAGCTATGGATGATTACCGCGGCTATGCAGAAAATAATTTGTATGTATTGCTGGTAGATGTTCAAGCGGTTGATCAGCGATTGTTAAAGAAAATTATGGCGATGTGTAACGCTGAGCAAATTGGTGAGCATACTCGCCGAATGTGGGGGTTTCCGTGGCGAGAAAATATCTTTCATCAACCTGATGCGGAGGCGGCAGCGATATGACTCGTCCCATTCAAGTCGTTGCTGTTAGCGGAGGTAAGGGTGGTGTAGGTAAAAGCAATATTGCCATTAATCTTGGTGTGGCGCTGGCTGATAGTGGCAAGCGGGTAGTCTTGCTAGATGCTGATTTTGGTCTCGCCAATGTCGATGTGCTTTTGGGGTTAAAAACCGATAAAACAATTGAACATGTACTGGACGGCAGTTGCTCGCTTCAGGATATTTTGCTGCCAGGGCCAGCGGGAGTAAAAATTCTTCCTGCGTCTTCTGGTACTCGGCATTTGAGCATGCTCAGCGCTTTAGAGCATGCGGGTTTAATTCGTGATTTTAGTGATATTGCAAACCAATTAGATGTTCTTGTTATTGATACGGCTGCGGGAATATCTGATTCGGTCATCAATTTTCTTACGGCTGCCAATGAGGTGTTAATGGTGGTGTGTAATGAACCAAGTTCGATTACAGATGTTTATGCCTTGATTAAAATATTGAACCGAGATTTTGCTCGGCGCCGATTTAGGATTGTTGCAAATATGGTCGCGGATGAAGCGGAGGGTCGACAATTGTTTGATACCTTAAATCAAGTGTGTGGCCAGTTTTTAAATGTCGCTTTGATTTATGCCGGCACGATACCTTTTGACGTGAAGTTGAGAGAGTCGGTGAAACAACAGGTGCCGGTGTTATTGGCGGCGCCAAGCAGCCCATCTGCGCGAGCGCTGAGTGAATTAGCACAGCAAGTGAATCAGTGGCCTTTACCGGCTAAGGCACAGGGCCACTTGGTGTTTTTTGTTGAGCAATTGTTGGCAGCGCAAGTTATGGGCGACGAAGCGGTAGAGCGAGCCAATGACTGATAAGAAGCAGCCAGAGTTATCGCCGAATCCCTTTAGTGACAATAACGATCAAGTTGATCCAGTTGTTTCTAGGGCCTGTACCCCAGCTGATATGCATATTCTTGTTGTTGAGAGTTTCTCAACTATGCGGCGTATTATTGGTAATTTACTTGTAGAGTTGGGTTATCGTTATATTAGTGAGGCAGAAGACGGTTTATCTGCTCTACCCATGCTCCACAACCAACGTTTTGATCTGGTGATCACCGATTTACAAATGCCAAGAATGTCTGGCTTGGAACTGCTTCGCGCCATACGGGCAGATAATAAACTAGCTCATATTCCTGTGCTAATGATTACGGCTGATGCGAAACGTGAGCAAATAATAGAGGCTGCGCAGGCGGGAGTTAGCGCTTATGTAGTAAGACCTTTTACGGCGGCAATCCTAGAAAATAAAATGCTATCTATTGTTGGTCATTTAAACGATGGGCGTTGAAGCTGCCATTGCTCAATTAGTTTGCAATAGTGTGATCAAACCTACAGTTGCAGGGGTGGTGATAGTAGATAATATTGGGTCATTTCTCTTTGACAATAGGTGCATCGTTATCAGTACCATCAAAGGTCTAGTTGGTTAGCAGCGGGTAAGTCGTGAACGAACAGGAGCATGAAGGCATTTTAGCGATTTTCCTTGCAGAGGCAGAGGAGATTGTTCAGCGTTTGTCAGAGCAGCTTGCAGAGCTTCGATATGGCTATGATGGCCAGCGGATTCTCGATGATATTCATCGGGGATTTCATACTCTGTATGGTGGTGCAACGGTTTTAGAAATGGCTGAGTTGGCAGAGTGTTCCCGGCTAGCAGAACGAGCCATGGAGCGTGTTCGTAGCCGCCGAGTATCAATGACGCCAAGTTTGGTGTCATTGCTTGTTGCCGTGATTGGCGCTTTAGAACTCATGCTGGCGCGCAGAATTAACCATCAATCACCGAGTTTTATTGATGGCGAATTGAAATCTCGATTACTACGTGCCGCGGATCGCAACCATAATCCATTTTCGGCTAATAATATGGTGGAGATACCTGCTGAGTCGATGGGGTTGTTTTTTGATGGTCGTTTACGGCCCAGAGAAGATACCATTGCGAGTATGGTACCTTCTGTCTTGCAATATGAAAGTGCCAGTTATGAGCCGTTTGTCACTGAGTCGTCTGCAGGTGCAGGCAGCGTGGAATCTAGCCTGAACGCTAGTCATACAGCGCGGCTGCGGGAGGGCGTAAGTATAGTAGAGTCGACGAATGTGAATGTTTCATCGTCACGTGGAGACGAGTCGCGAACCTTAAGTTCTGAGCAGCTGGGCTCGGAGACAAGGTTGAATAATGTGGGGCATCTAGTGAGTGAACTTAGCTGGGTAAAACAGCGATTGATGAAGTTTCATTCAAAGGGCCAATCTACTGAACTCGATAAAGCCTTAACGTATCTAGACTTGGTAACACAAGATTTCGAGAATTGGCGTGATGAACAAGGTTCTTAGACGTAGCAATCATCCACTTAGACTGATAAATCCCTCCTTACCATCCTTGTTGGTATCCTGAACTACCTTTTTCTGCTCTCAATTTCTTATATTTCGTATATACTTGGCGGCGATTTTGCGCGCACTGTGAATCTCTGTGCGGGTGTTTGAGCGGGAGCAGTTTTGGCGACTACGGGTTTGGAAATTAAGCAGTTATTCAGTGATCGAGATGATCGCGTACTGTTTTCAGAATTGAGCTTTCAGCTTAATGCGGGTGAGCTTATACAAGTTGCCGGCCCTAACGGCAGTGGCAAAACGACCTTGCTACGTATCTTGGCTGGGCTATCGAGTTACTATCAAGGCGAAGTACTATGGCAGGGTAAGTCTCTTCGTCGTCAGCGCCATGATTATTTGCAGCAATTACTTTATATTGGCCACGGAGCCGGTATTAAAGCGGTGTTGAGTCCGCTTGAAAATTTGCGTTGGTCGTGTGCGGTGAGAGGTATAAGGAAAAATGACGCAAATATTTTCTCGGCATTAGAGAAAGTGGGATTGCTAGGGTTTGAAGAGCAACCGTGTTTTTCTTTATCTGCCGGTCAGCAGCGCAGAGTAAATTTAGCGCGTCTGTTTTGTATCCCCTCTAAATTATGGATTCTTGATGAGCCTTTTACTGCGATTGATCTAGCTGGTGTTGCCGAGATTGAGCAATGGTTGAGTGATTTTGTCAGTGAGGGTGGCGCGGTATTGTTGACGACACATCACCGACTTAGTTTTTCACAAGATTTCTCGGTGGTTGATCTTGGAGCAATGCATTATGGCTGATCCTGGATTGATTAGCTTGGTGTATGCGGTATTGCGGCGCGACGTCGTTGCGTCTTTGCGACGGGGTAATGAGTGGTCTAATCCGCTGGTTTTTTTCGTCATGGTGTGTTCTTTATTTCCGCTAGGTATTGGCCCACAAGCAGATCGTTTGGCAGAGTTGGCACCAGGTATATTATGGGTTGTTGCTTTACTGGCGTCTTTATTGGCAAGTGATAGCGTATTCCGAGGAGATTTTGATGACGCCTCCTTAGAGCAAATGCTGCTGTCTCCCCAGCCGCTTTACCCTCAAGTATTAGCAAAAACCTTGGCGCATTGGTTAATGACGGGTTTGCCGCTGAGTTTATTGTCACCGTTATTAGGTGGGCTTTTACATTTGCCCGTAGAAGGAATGCTGCCGTTAATGGCAAGTTTGATTTTGGGTACCTGTGCTTTGAGCTTTGTTGGTGCTATTGGTGCTGCATTAACGGTTGGGCTACGTAAAGGTGGTTTGCTGTTGTCGCTTATCGTGTTGCCCTTGTATGTGCCGGTGCTTATTTTTGGTAGTAGTGCAGTGAAAACAGCGATTGAAGGTGGCGTCTATTTACCGCAGCTGGCCATGTTAGGCGTGTTTTTTTTGGTGGCAACGGCCCTAGCGCCATTGGCAATTAGCGGGGCTTTGCGCATCAGCCTAGATCAATAGTGTGGTATTTGAACCTTCTTTGGTGTTGATCTTGTGGTTATCAGGCTTAATTCGTGCTGGGCTAAGGTATAATATCCAGCTTTTGTGCTGGCGATGATACCAAGCTAGCTATTTCACAGAGATTACAGTTTTGTCTATTAGCTCAACTTTCCATAAATGGGGATCACCGCGCTGGTTTTATCAGTTTAGCGGTCGCTTGTTGCCATGGTTAGCGTTTCTCTCCATGTTGCTCCTTGTTGGTGGTGCCATTTGGGGCTTGGCATTTGTGCCACCTGACTACAAGCAAGGTAATAGCTTTCGTATCATTTATATTCATGTTCCAGCCTCTGCAGTAGCGATGGGCGCTTATATGACAATGGCGATTGCTGGCGCGATTCATTTGATTTGGCGAATGAAATTGGCTGCGGTGGTAATGAAGTCGATCGCCCCAATCGGTGCGGCCCTCACTTTTTTAGCATTATTAACCGGTGCTGTGTGGGGAAAACCAACATGGGGAACATGGTGGGTTTGGGATGCCCGTATTACGTCAGTATTGATATTGTTTTTTTTGTATCTCGGCGTTATTGCCTTACATCAAGCATTTGAGAATCGTGACGCGGCTGCCAAAGCTTGCGCGGTCCTTGCTATTGTGGGTGCAGTGAACATTCCTATCATCTACTGGTCTGTAGATTGGTGGTATAGCTTGCATCAGCCCGCCAGTATCAGCTTTACCGGTCAGTCAACCATTCACTCTAGTATGTTACGACCTTTGATGGCGACTTTAGCTGGGATGTATTTGTTCTTTGGCTGGATGTTGCTGTTGTTTACTCGGGCAGAAATTCTAGATAGAGAAAGAAATACGCGCTGGGTGCAAAATATAGTTTGTGGGGAGTAACGCTAAATGTATTTTGACAATTTCGCAGCATTAATCGCTATGGATGGTCATGGTGGCTATGTTTGGTTTAGCTACGGGGCAACTGTGACGATACTTGGTATTCTGGTGATAGTGGCTGGGCAGCGTCGAAAGCAGGCAGAACGTCAAATTCGATCAATAGTTCGACGTAAAAAAACGTCGTCATTCGATAGCAAATAAGTGGCGCTGCTAGTTTAGCAGCTAAGTAAATAGTTAAGAGATACTTATGGCAATGCACCCTCAACGCAAACAGCGTTTATTAATTGTTCTATTTATATTGGCCGTTGCCGGGCTTGCCGCTGGACTCTTGGGTTACGCTCTTAAAGAAAATATCAACTTATTTTACCCACCAGCAGAGATTGCTGCTGGTAATGCACCAGTTGGGAAAGCCATGCGCGCTGGCGGGATGGTAAAAGAGGGTAGCGTGACCAGGGCCAGTGACAGCTTAAAGACACAATTTGTAGTAACCGACTTTAGTGCCAATGTCACCGTTGAGTATGAAGGTATATTGCCGGATTTATTTGCAGAGGGTGAGGGTGTCGTGGTTTCGGGAAAATTGGCTGAAGATGGAGTTTTTTATGCCACCGAAGTCTTGGCCAAGCACGATGAAACGTATATGCCGCCAGAGGTTAGCGAAGCCTTAGAGAAATCTGCGGCCAGCCGCGCCGAGACCGAAGAGAAGGGTACGTTGTGATTGTAGAATTTGGGCATGTGGCTTTAATACTGGGCTTTTGCTTTGCTCTCGCTTTGGCGATCCTCCCTTTGTGGGGCGTGTTTCGCGGTGATGATTTGGCAATGCGCTCAGGGCGCTACCTAAGCTTTGCGCAATGCTTATTTACCTCAATTGCCATTGGCAGCTTGTTTTATGCCTTCTTAAACGATGACTTTTCTGTTGATATTGTTGCCGCTCAATCGAATTCATTATTGCCCTCTGCCTATAAATTCAGTGCCTTATGGGGCGGCCACGAAGGTTCATTATTACTTTGGTTAGAGGTGTTAACGCTGTGGACTGTGGCCGTGGCGCTTTTCTCACGTCAGCTTCCTTTGGATATTCTGGCCAGAGTGCTCTCAGTAATGGGGATGATATCGCTTGGTTTTTTCGGTTTTTCTTTGTTCACATCAAACCCCTTTACACGTCATTTACTTAACACCCCTTTGGATGGTCAAGATTTAAACCCCTTATTACAAGACCCTGGGATGGTTATTCACCCACCTATGCTTTATATCGGGTATGTGGGTTTTTCAGTCGCATTTGCATTTGCGATAGCCGCATTGATGAGTGGCCGAATGGATGCAAGTTGGGCGCGCTGGTCTCGGCCGTGGACCAATATTGCATGGCTGTTTTTAACCGTTGGCATTGCGCTTGGCAGTTGGTGGGCGTATTACGAATTGGGCTGGGGCGGCTGGTGGTTTTGGGATCCAGTAGAGAATGCGTCATTTATGCCCTGGTTGGTTGGCACTGCCTTAATTCATTCATTGGCGGTAACTGAAAAACGTGGTGTCTTTAAAAGTTGGACTTTGTTGTTAGCCATTTTTGCATTTTCGTTAAGTTTGCTGGGAACTTTTTTAGTTAGGTCTGGGGTTTTAACCTCGGTTCACGCCTTTGCGGCAGACCCTACGCGAGGTATGTATATTCTCGGGTTCTTGGTAATTGTCGTGGGTGGTTCATTAACGTTATACGCGTTCAGAGCGCCGGCTAATGCGTCTGCACCATCTTACAAACTGCTATCCAGAGAAGCCTTGTTGCTGGTCAATAATATTCTGTTGTTGGTCGCGGCGATGACGGTGCTTTTGGGAACATTATTTCCCTTGATAATGGATTTTGCCGGTTTGGGTAAATACTCGGTGGGGCCGCCTTATTTTAATGCCATATTTGTACCGCTGATGTGCTTGCTGGCCTTGGTTCTTGGCCTTGGCCCCTCATCGCAGTGGAAGCGGAGTAACCCCGCCTCATGGCTAAAACCGATGCTGGTTGCGTTTGTTAGCAGTGTAATATTGGCGGTGTTACTACCGCAGTTATTCACTGATGGTTGGCATATTGGCGCCATGATAGGCGTCTTGCTTACGGCATGGATAGTTCTGAGTAGCGCGGTTAATTTGCGAAACAAAACCCGTAATGCAGCGACGTTTTATCAAGGTTTGCGGAGGCTGACACCATCGTACTATGGCATGCTGGTTGCGCATCTTGGTTTTGCTGCCAGTATTCTTGGGGTTGCCATGGTGACGAGCTTTAATAATGAGCAAGACATTCGTATGGAGGTTGGTGAGCGTGTGAGCACGGCATTTTCTTACGAAGTTAGTTTTGATGCCATTGACAATATTCAAGGGCCTAATTATCAAGGCCAGCGCGGCACTTTCTCGCTGTGGCAAAATGGCAACGTAATTGCAGAAATGCACCCTGAAAAGCGTCGTTATCATGCCCGCAGCGGTCAGGTGATGACTGAAGCTGCTATTGATGCTGGCTTAATGCGAGATGTTTTTGTGGCGCTTGGCGAGCCTATTAGTAAAGACGCGTGGGCAGTGCGAATCCACGTAAAACCATTTATTCGTTGGATTTGGTTAGGGGCTATATTAATGGCAGTAGGTGGTTTGCTGGCGGTGTGTGATAAGCGTTATCGTCCTCGGAAGCCTAGCGTTGCTGAATCAAAAGGAGCACGCAGTGCAGCGACTTAAGTTATTTTTGCCAGTCCTTATTTTTACACTGCTAGCGGTGATTTTCTTTGGCGTTGAGCGTCGGGTGCTTACTGGTGATTATGCGCCAACAGATTTGCCGTCGGCGTTAATTAACAAACCTCTGCCCGCGTTTTCTAAGCCTGCTTTGAGTGATGGCCGTATTGTAACTAAAGCGGATATTGTTGGTGAGGTATTTTTGCTCAACGTTTGGGCTACATGGTGCCCTAGTTGCCATTACGAGCATCCGTTTTTAGTGAAGCTCGCAGAGGAGGGTATGCGCATTGTCAGTGTTGATTACAAGGATGAAATCACTGCGGCTAAACGTTGGTTAAATGAAAAAGGTAACCCTTATACCGTGACGTTGTTTGATCAAGACGGATCTTTTGGTTTGGACCTGGGCGTAACCGGCGCACCTGAAACGTATCTAATTGATGCTGAGGGTATTGTTAGATTTCGCTATCAAGGCGCACTGGATGAGCGGGTTTGGAATACCGAGTTTGTGCCGCTGTTGGCAGAGATAAATGGGCAGGGTAAATCACAATGAAGTCGTTTTTATTGACCTGTGCTTTATTGCTATGCTGCCTAAATGCCGGTGCGGTGATTGAAACCTATCAGTTTGATACGCCACTGCAGCAGCAGCGTTACCATGCATTCATTGAAGAGTTGCGTTGTCCTAAATGTCAGAATCAAAATTTATCAGGTTCTGACTCTGAGATATCCAAGGATTTGCGCCGACAAATTCATCGGATGATTATGGATGGCAAAGCAGATATCGAAATAACCCAGTATATGGTTGCCCGCTATGGCGATTTTATTCTGTATCGACCTCGCTTTAATGGCCAAACCGCTGTGTTGTGGTTTGCGCCGTTAGTATTGCTGGCATTGGGTTTGTTGGTGTGGTGGCGAATGGCTGCGAGCCGTAAAAATTCATTATCTTCGCAACATGATAGCCTGACAGAGGCGGAGCAAGCACGTTTGCAAGAGCTGCTGATTGCTGATGATGTCGCCGATTCGAGAGGTCGCGAATGATCAGTTTGTATATTGGCTTAGGTGTTTTAATTCTGCTTGCTGCTATTCTAATTTTATTGTCTTTACGCAGTGGGCAGTCCAACCAGAGTAATCTTGAACTTCATCGCCGTTCTCAACGAGATTTTTATCGTCAACGGCAATCGGAGTTACGAAGTGATTTTGAATCTGGCTTGATTGATGAATCTCAACTCAATGAGCTTTCACAGGACTTAGATCGGCAGCTTGTTACTGAGTCGGCAGAGGTAGAACAAACTGCTATTTCTGCGTCAAAGCGCAGCTATATACTTATCATGCTGATCGTTATTCCAGTGCTTTGTTTTGCCCTATATGACCATTTAGGCTATCGACACGATATCGCTTTGCAAACCTTGCAAAAGGAAATAGTAAGCGATGGCATTAACGATGCTCGGTGGCAGCGTTATCAGGATATTGTCGAACGCATTTTGGCAAAGCGACCGCATAGCGGTGAACATTTGGTTATGATGGCGACCCTGTATCGTCAGCAAGGGGATTTTGCGGGCGCCTTGCCTTATTACCAACGGCTTGAACAATTGTACCCGCAAGATGCCGATGTGTTGGCGCAATTGGCTCAAGCTCGTTACCTGGTGGCTGGCCGAATAGTAGATGAGCAGACTCGAAGTTTGTTAAACCGAGTTGTTGCAATTGACCCAACACAGGCAACCGCCTTAGGCGTGTTAGGCATCGATGCTTTTGCCCAGGGGAATTACAATGATGCTTTGATGTATTGGCAAAAGTTACTTCTGCAATTGCCTCCGGGATCTGTTGAAGTAGGGGTTATCAGTGGTGGTATTGCTGAAACGAAGCGGAGAATGGCTGCCGCGGGTGAGTTACAGGCTGTGGATGTCAGTGTATCCTTAGCGCCTGATTTGGGTGAGACGCCGGAGGGAGTGTTGTTTGTCGTCGCCAAAAGTAACGATGGTAATCCGATGCCTATTGCTGCGCTGCGGAGTCCCTTGTTGACCGATCAGGCGTGGCCAATAACTCTTCAGTTGACGGATGCAGACGTGATTCGGCAGGGAATGCGTTTAGAAGACTTCTCAGAGTTTGTACTGTCTGCTCATATTAGCCGAGCGGGGACCGCTATTCGGCGCGATGGTGATTGGGTAGGACAACCTCTCCTTGTGGAGTTAAATGAGGTGGCAGGGCCGCTGAATATCGCGATTACCTCTGTGCAAGGTGATTAGTGAAATAATTTCCTTGTGCGTATAAATTTAACAATTTCTACTGTTAGTCCCTGCAGCTATCGCTATAATCGCGCATTGCGCAAATTTATCCTGTTGTTGCCTCAGAACATAATAACATTCCGTGTGGTAGCACCATAAAAGTGTTGGTTATTGGTTTATGCGTCTTAAAAGTATTAAATTAGCGGGTTTTAAATCGTTTGTAGACCCAACAACCGCCCATTTTCCGACAAATCTTTCGGCGGTGGTTGGCCCGAACGGCTGTGGAAAATCAAATATCATTGACGCGGTGCGTTGGGTGATGGGGGAGAGTTCGGCTAAAAATCTACGCGGTGAGTCGATGACCGATGTTATTTTTAACGGCTCGGTCAACCGAAAGCCCGTTGGTCAGGCAAGTATTGAGTTGGTATTCGACAATACGGATAAAAAACTCGGCGGAGAATACGCCGCTTATAATGAAATCGCTATTCGTCGAAAAGTGACTCGAGAAGGGGTGTCGGAATACTACCTCAATGGAACAAAGTGCCGGCGTCGCGATATCACTGATATTTTTCTCGGCACGGGTTTAGGTCCGAGAAGTTATGCCATCATTGAGCAGGGTATGATATCCAGGCTAATTGAGTCTAAGCCAGAAGAGTTACGGGTCTTTATTGAAGAAGCCGCAGGGATTTCAAAGTATAAAGAGCGCCGTCGGGAAACTGAAAACCGAATGCGTCGCACCCAAGAAAATTTAGAGCGTTTGACCGACCTTCGCGATGAACTAGAACGTCAATTGCAGCACTTACAACGTCAGGCTGCAGCGGCCGAGAAGTACACAGAGTATAAAAAAGAAGAGCGATTATTGAAGGCTCAGCTTCACGTTTTACAGTGGAAGGCCCTAGATGATCAAGCGGGTTTAAAAGAACAAGATATCAATCGCTTGGAGCTAGAGCGCGAAGCGATTGTTACCGAGCAAGTCGGTTTGAATACCGGTATAGAGCAGGCTAGAGATCAGCATAGCCAGCTCAATGATGCCTTTAATGAAGTGCAGGGCCGGTTCTATAGCATTGGCGCTGAAATAGCGCGGACAGAACAGAGTATTCAGCATCAGCAGCAACGACGTCAGCAATTAGATACTGATTTGCAGCAGCTAAGTGTGAATGTCCAAGAAACAAGCCGTCACCTCGACAACGATCGTGAAAAAATTGCCTTGTGGGAAGCGGAAATAAAGGAAATTGAACCGGAACTTGAAATTACCGAAGCCTCTGAAGAAAGCGCAGCGGAGACCTTGGCGAATGCTGAAGATTCCATGCAATCTTGGCAGCAGCGCTGGGATGAATTTAATCAATTAGCGGCTGGGCCGCGTCAGCGTGCAGAAGTTGAGCAGTCTCGTATTCAACATTTGGAATTAAGCCTGCAGCGCTTGCAGGAACGTATCGAAAAGCTGGACCAAGAGCGTCGGGGTTTGCATATAGACGATACCGACGGCGATATAGAAATGCTTCAACAAGAAACGGCAGAAGTTGAGCTAGAGGCCTCTTCCGTTCAAGAGCAGCATGATCAATTAATTCCGGCGATTAGTGACTGCCGGGAACGTATTAAACAAGCCAGTGATGAGCTGGATACCTGCCGCAGTGATTTGCAGCGTAAGCGCGGCCGTATGGCATCGCTGGAAGCACTTCAGCAGGCAGCCTTGGGTCAGGGTGACAAAACTACTGCAACTTGGTTAGAAGAAAAAGGGTTGCACAATACCCCCCGACTAGCGGAGCAGTTGCAGGTGGCGGAGGGCTGGCAGCAAGCAGTAGAAACGGTGTTGGGTGATCAGTTGCAGGCACTATGCATAGATTCCCTCGATGGTGTTGCCGGTATTCTCGATGGTTTGGAAGAAGGTAGGGTGTGTTTTGTAGAAGGCGCGACTAGCAATGCTCCCGAAGGCTCGTCACTGGCGGATAAAGTGACCGGGAATTCTGCGCTGCAAGGCTTGCTCGAGAGTGTTCGAGTCGCAGACGATCTACTCTCTGCGTTATCAATGCGTTCACGTCTAGCACCCCATGAGTCGATAGTTACGCCTGAGGGGTTGTGGCTGGGGCGTAACTGGCTGAGGGTGAGTCGCGGAGATACTGAGCAAGGTGGGGTGATCCAGCGTCAGCAAGATTTACAGCAATTGCGAGAGGATATTGACGCTGCAGAAATTCGCATTCAAGCCATTGTTGATGCCTTAGAAAGTGATAGGCAATTACTCAAAAGCCAAGAGCAAGAGCGAGAGAATTTAAATCGTGAAGTTCAGCAATATAACCGTCAGCACAGTGAGTTAAAGGCAAAGTTAAGTGCTCAGCAAGCCCGGGTTGAACAGGTTTTGGCACGAAGCCAACAACTAGATGGTGATGGCAAAGAATTACGTAATCAATTCCAATTAGAGCAAGAGTCAATTGCAGAGGCAAGAATGACGTTGCAGGAAGCGATAGAGTCGATGGAGCAAGATTCTGATAAGCGTGAGGCCCTGTTGAGCGAGCGTGACAATAATCGTTCAGTACTCGATGCAGCAAGACAAACAGCCCGTCAAAGTAAAGATCACGCCCACCAACTGGCCATGCGGCATCAGTCTTTGAGTACGCAGCGTGACTCGGTATTACAAAATATTTCACGTACTGAGGAGCAATTGGCGCAATTACAAGAGCGCCGTGAGCAACTTGCCGCAAATTTGGATGAAAATGATGCGCCAGTTGAAGACTTAAAAATGGAGCTGGAGGCTCGTCTTGAACAGCGTTTAGCGGTAGAAGAAGAGCTGGCCGAGTCGCGGCGGACACTGGAAGTGGTCGATAATCAAGTGCGTGAAAACGAGCAGAAGCGTCATGGTATAGAGCAGCGCTTGCAAACTGTTCGCAATAGTCTAGAACAGGCTAGGGTAGAGAATCAGGGTTTGCAGGTACGAAGAAAAGGTCTTCAAGATCAATTGCAGGAAGCTCAGTTTGATTTACAGTCAGTGCTTGAGACGCTTCCCGACAGCGCAAACGAATCTGAATGGGTCGAATCTCTAGAGCAAACTGGGCGGCGTATTACGCGACTCGGGCCTATTAACTTAGCGGCTATTGAAGAATATAAGCAGCAATCTGAGCGCAAAAACTATTTAGATGCGCAAAATGATGATTTGGTTGAGGCCCTAGAGACCCTTGAAGGCGCAATTCGTCGTATTGATAAAGAGACCCGAAATCGATTTAAAGAAACCTTTGATAAGGTTAACGGCGGTTTACAGGATTTATTCCCCAAAGTGTTTGGGGGAGGTAGTGCCTCACTTGAAATGACCGGAGATGATTTACTCAATACTGGGATTTCAATCATGGCCCGTCCGCCGGGTAAACGTAACAGTACTATCCACCTGTTATCTGGTGGTGAAAAAGCGCTTACCGCTATCGCCTTGGTGTTTTCGATCTTCCGCCTTAATCCCGCTCCATTTTGTATGCTCGACGAGGTGGATGCCCCCCTTGATGATGCCAATGTGGGGCGCTATGCGCGTTTGGTTAAAGAAATGTCTTCAGAAGTACAGTTTATTTATATCAGTCACAATAAAATTGCGATGGAAATGGCGCATCAACTTATGGGTGTGACCATGCATGAGCCAGGGGTATCTCGTTTGGTTTCGGTGGACCTAGAGAAAGCAGCAGAAATGGCAGCAATGTAAGTACCGAATAAGGCTAGAATCTGGATATTTCCTAGATCGCGTGGAACAATAGTGAGAAGATTTTATCCAAGGCCATAACAAATTTTGAGAATGCGGCGGCTACGACGAATTAAGGGCTAGGTAATGGATCTCAATGTAAGAGATTGGTTAATTGTAATAGGTGCATTGCTGGCGACAGCAGTGTTGCTTGATGGGTTCCGACGGATGCGTAAAGATCGTCGCGATACTATTCGATTAAGTGCTAAACAGCGGCATGATGACGACGACTTAACAAACCCTGAGCTCCCTTCAGGAACGGCACGAGTTGTTGCTGTCAGAGAAACGCCCAGCTTGCATGTCAAGCGGGGCCAAACAGCGGCTTCAACTCGACGAGAACCCGAGTGGAAGGCTGAGCCCGAAGGTGGTGAAGTTAAGCAACAAGAGACCGACAGTGAGTTTGATGCTGAGGCTCCGTCTGGCGATGATATTTTGTTCACGGATCCTGCCGACGAATACCGCGCCAAAATGCCGGCTGATGTAGAAGACGATGATGAAGATGAAATTGTGGCTGGTTGGTCGTCGATCAATACGGCTGATACTGGCCGTGAAGCGTCTTCACATGTAGATCACGGCGATATTTCTGAGCATCTTGATGCAGACACCCCCGAGCCCTCCACAGCAAGTAATGGCGGTGATTCTGAGGCGTCTCACCAAGAGTTACTGGTGATCAATGCGATGGCGCCGGAAGGTAAGCCTTTTAAAGGCAATGATCTGCTACAGATTTTAATGGCTTGCGATGTTCGTTATGGAAAAATGAGTATTTTTCATCGCTATGAAAATGCTGACGGTACTGGTGAAATTCAGTTTAGTGTCGCAAACTTGGTAGAGCCTGGTAATTTCAACCTTGATGAAATTGATGAGTTTACCAGTCCCGGTGTGGTTTTCTTTATGCATCTTCCTGGCCCCAAAGATAGTATTAAGGCCTACGAGGCAATGGTTGAAACCGCGCGCTGCTTGGTGAATAACCTCGAGGGTGAATTACGGGATCAAACCCATAGCGTGGCAACAAAACAAACATTAGAGCACTATAAACAGCGCATTCGAGATTTTGAGCGCCGTCAGCTAACACTAATGTAATTAACTGAATTATAACAATGGCGTCTTGAATGTCTGAACGTTCCCTGCGTGAGCGCCTTGAGGCCTTGCGCAACCAGCTCCATCATCATAATTATCAATATTATGTCCTCGACGCGCCGCAAGTTCCCGACGCTGAGTACGATCGTCTATTTAAAGAATTACGTGATATTGAAACCAGCCATCCCGAGTGGGCAAGTTTGGACTCCCCCACGCAACGAGTGGGTGCGGCTCCTCTCTCGTCATTTAAGCAAGTCCGCCATGAAACACCCATGCTATCGCTGGATAATGTGTTTTCAGAGCAAGAATTAATAGACTTTGACCGACGTGTTAAAAGCCGCTTAGTTGACGCGTCCACGTTTGCTTATGCCTGCGAGCCTAAGCTGGATGGTATCGCGGTGAGCCTGCTCTATGTTGATGGTGTGCTTGTTCGAGGCGCGACCCGTGGCGATGGAAGAGTGGGCGAAGATATCACGCTCAATGTAAAAACAATTCCCTCAATTCCCCTGCGATTGCGCGGGGATTCCTGGCCTGAAGAATTAGAAGTGCGGGGTGAAATTTATATGCCCCGACAAGGCTTTGAGCGTATTAATGCTGCGGCAAGAGAATCCGATGGCAAGGTGTTTGTTAATCCACGCAATGCCGCGGCGGGTAGCTTGCGGCAATTGGATAGCCGTATAACCGCTACGCGTCCCTTAGAAATGAGTTGCTACGGTATAGCGCAGCAAGAAGGCGAGGCAATTTCCTCAACCCATAGTCAGGGTTTGCAACAACTTCGTGAGTGGGGCTTTCTAGTAAGTTCGGAGCTTAGGGTGGTTGACTCTGTTGAAGGCTGCCTAAATTACTATCAAGATCTCTTAGCGCGACGAGATAGCCTGCCTTATGACATAGATGGAATTGTTTTTAAGGTTGATTCATTAGTATTGCAGGATCAGCTGGGTTTTGTATCACGCGCTCCGCGATGGGCCATTGCTCACAAGTTTCCCGCACAGGAAGAAATGACGCTACTTAGAGACGTGGAGTTTCAGGTTGGACGTACCGGTGCGATTACCCCTGTGGCCAAACTGGAGCCAGTGTTTGTCGGTGGTGTGACCGTGAGTAATGCATCGCTTCATAATTTTGATGAGATAGCCCGCCTAGGTGTCATGGTGGGAGACCATGTTGTGGTGCGCCGTGCTGGTGACGTCATCCCGCAAATTGTTCAGGTTGTATTAGAGCGTCGTTCAGAAGAGAGTGTTGAAATAATCCCGCCAACAACATGCCCTGTCTGTGATAGTCCGGTAGAGCGGGCACCAGGTGAGGCGGCGTTACGCTGTAGTGGCGGATTGGTTTGCGGTGCACAGCGCAAGGAAGGAATAAAACACTTTGCCAGCCGCAAGGCCATGGATATTGATGGGCTAGGCGATAAACTAGTAGAACAGATTGTTGATGCCGGTTTAGTAGACACTGTGGCAGATTTATTCCTGCTAACCGTAGATCAGTTGGCTGCCCTAGAGCGCATGGGTTTAAAGTCTGCAGAGAATATTATTGCCGCACTCGAGCGAGCTCGGACGACGACCTTGCCGCGTTTTTTATATTCCCTAGGTATTCGTGAAGTGGGTGAGGCGACAGCATTAAATTTGGCGCGCCATTTTGGTGGTTTAGCTGAATTAATGGCTGCCTCAGAAGATGAGTTAATTCAAGTGGATGATGTTGGTCCTATCGTGGCTAGTCATATTCATGCGTTTTTTTCCGCAGAGCTAAATCGCGAGGTTGTTCAGCAATTATGTGAGCGGGGCGTGCATTGGCCTAGTGAGAAAAAAACGGGCGGCGAACAGCCCTTGGCTGGTCAAACCTGGGTGCTTACAGGCAATTTAGATAGCATGACACGGGGCGAGGCCAAGGAAAAATTACAGGCTCTTGGGGCAAAGGTGGCGGGTAGTGTGTCTGCCAAAACGAGCTGTGTTGCGGCGGGTGCCAGTGCGGGGTCAAAGTTAGCAAAAGCGGAGGCTTTAGGAGTGAAAGTGATTGATGAGCAAGGTTTGCTCCAATTGTTTGCTAGCGATGGCGGTACAGCATGAGAGTAGTTTGTCTGCTATTAATATTATTGTCAGTGTCTGCATGTACGACCTCACCACCACGAAACCCAGGTGATGTCTGTGCTATTTTTCGAGAAAAAGGAGGCTGGTATGGCGATGCCAAAGATGCTTCAAAAAAGTGGAATTCGCCCATTCCAATCATGATGGCAATAATGCATCAGGAGTCGCGCTTTGTTGCCAATGCCAAGCCACCCAAAAAATACTGGTTAGGTTTTATTCCGGCAGGGCGTATGTCTGATGCTTATGGTTACCCTCAGGCTAAAGATGGAACCTGGGATTGGTATATCGATAAGTCGGGTAACTGGGGCGCTGATCGCGATAATTTTGCTGACGCCATTGATTTTATCGGCTGGTATAACAATACCAGTGGCAAGATAAACGGTATTAGCAGTACCGATGCTTATAGCTTGTATATGGCTTACCATGAGGGCCATGGTGGTTTTAAAAAGCGCAGTTTTGCCAGCAAACCCTGGCTAAAGCGGGTTGCCGGCAATGTGTCAGCACGAGCAGCAACTTACGGTGGTCAGCTTAGTCGCTGTGAAAAAGACTTAAAAAGTGGTGGCTGGTTCTTCGGAATATTTTAACTACCACTCACCTGTATTTGTCATTGATAACCAAGGTTCCGCCGGCGCGAGTGCGTCGCCACGTTGCAAAAGCTCTATCGAGATCAAATCGGGTGAGCGCACAAATGCCATATGACCATCGCGGGGTGGTCGGCTAATTGTCACGCCTGCCGCCATCAGTTTTTGACAGCTTGCGTAGATATTGTCGACAGCAAAGGCTAGGTGGCCGAAATTGCGTCCACCACTATAGTCTTCGGTGTCCCAGTTATACGTAAGTTCTATGGTTGGCGATTGACTGGTTTTTGCTGTTTCGTGATCATCAGGGGCGGCAAGATATATAAGACTAAAGCGGCCTTTCTCACTGTCATAGCGTTTGACCTCTATTAGACCAAGTAAATCGCAATAAAAGTGCATAGATGCCTCTAAGTCTTTAACTCGAATCATGGTGTGAAGATATTTCATTGGCCTACCTTGTGTATGATATTGATGATTTATCGGTGGCAGTATAATTTGCCGGCCGAGTGCTTGTTAGTTTACTAGAGTTTTAGAGGAGGGTTTGTGTCTGAGCTTGAACAAAAGCATTTACTTATTGTATATCACAGTCAATCTGGCAGAAACGAGCGATTAGCTTACGCTGCTTATTCTGCGGCGATCGCTGCTGAACCTAATGTTGATGTACGTTTGCGTCGAGCTGCTGAAACCGGGACGCGGGATGTGGTGTGGAGTGATGGCTTGCTGCTGTTTTTTCCTGAGAATTTTGGGGCTATCGCCGGCGGTATGAAAGACTTTTTAGACCGTACCTTTTATCCAGTGCTTGAGCGTAATTTGATTAGACCTTACGCCGTTTTTATTTGTGCTGGAAATGATGGTGGCAACGCCTTAAGCCAATTTAATCGTATCGCAAAGGGCTATTTGTGGCGCTCTGTAAGTGAGCCTATCGTAGTGACCGGTCGTCCTGATGAGGTTGTATTTCAGCAGGCGAGGGATCTATCTACCGCGTTTTCTACGGGGCTAGAAATGGGGGTTTTTTAGCGCCACATATACCTAAAAAGTCAGCTTATCATTTTTGTTTTCTATCTTGATCTAATCCCATCTACTATTCGTAAAATATGTTGCGCCATTCAGGCTGGAGCATAGTGGTATTCCACATTTTACTTCTGTGAAATACCGTCTAAACTCTCTAATAACCCCTATGGTTGATGCGAGTTAAATCGCTAATCAAGAGGGTGGATAATTAAAATAAATTTATTTGGAGTGTCTTAAATGACGAAAAAGCGCATAGTAAATCCTGTCGCGCCAATGGTGTTGGCTGTTGGCTTGTGTGCAAATCCGGCTCTATACGCTGCGCCGGCTTTAGAAGAAGTGTTGGTTACAGCAACCCTTAGAACTGAAAGCCTGCAAGATGTGCCTGTATCTGTAAATGCAATGGCCGGTGAAAAAATGCAGGAGGCCGGAATTGATAAAATAGAAGATCTTCAGGCCTATGTACCTAACTTGTCCATGTCTGAAACAGGCATTGGCACCAATATTTACATTCGCGGTATTGGTTCGGGTATTAACCCCGGCTTTGAGCAATCAGTCGGTATGTATTTTGACGGTGTTTCCTATGGTCGTAGTCAGTTAACACGAGCTCCATTTTTAGATTTAGCACGAGTCGAAGTTCTACGCGGCCCCCAAAATATTCTCTATGGTAAAAACAGTATTGCCGGTGCCCTTAGTCTTGTGTCCGCACGTCCGGGGCAAGAGCAAGAAGGTATGATTTCAGGCTTGTATGAGCCTGATCACGACGAAAAAATTGTTGATTTTATGCTCTCTGGCCCGATTACCGATAACCTAGGTGCACGGGTTGCTGTTCGCAAGCGTGAGTTTGGCGGCTACATGGAAAACTTAACCCTGAACCGCGATGAGCCACAGCGAGATGAATCAACGATTCGCGCTATTTTAGACTGGGATGCAACAGAAGACCTTACGGCAATGTTGAAATTCGAACTAGGTAAGTTTGATGTCCTAGGTCGACAGGTTGAAATAGTCAATGATCAGCCTTCTGCCTTACTGGGTGGAGCAACTTATGCACAAGCTCTGGTGGGTAATTTTGGCGCTGATCCTTCAGTGTTAAACACAACACAAGATTACAAACGTTCCTCGAATGGTGATTACAGTAATAACCGAACCAAAAATATTACGTTGAACGTGGACTACGCCATCGGTGAGGGTACGCTGACATTTATCACCGGGTTGTTGGAATATGAGTTTGAAGAGTTGTGTGACTGTGACTTCACGGGCGCGCCAGTCTTCAGTCTACCAATGGAAGAAGATTACGAGCAATATAGCCAAGAGGTTCGCTGGGTATCGGCAGCTGGCGGAACTTTCGAGCATATCGGTGGCATGTACTATCAGAAAAGTGAATTGGACTTTTTTGACGCTCTAGTAATCGATAGCGATATTATTCCCCAAGCCGTTTACTCAAGAGTATATGCTCAGGCAGGTGGTGCAGCCAATGAGCCTAATTCCTCAGCAGCAGCCGGTGGTGCGATGGCGGCAATTTCAAATACTACCACGCCTCGTTATTTTACGAGCGATGCTGAACTGTGGTCGGCCTTTTGGCAAACCACATGGAATGTATCTGATCGTTTACGGGCTACTCTAGGGGTTAGATACTCCTACGAAGAAAAAGATGGTACTAGAACCCTGACGGTTGCTGATCTTGATGGCAATGAGCGCCCCCTTGGGACAGTCGATGGCGTTTTGGCCGGTGTATTTAAGGTTGAAAGACATGAACTTGAGGGCAGTCAAGATGGCGGTAATTTTGCTCCATCTATCAATGTCCAGTTTGATGTGAATGACGATGTGATGGCTTACGCAACCGTAAGTCGGGGTTATAAGTCGGGCGGGTTTGATGCACGCTCAAATGCCTCTCCGAGTGCAGACTTAAATGCAGCAGGTTCATCAATTGTTGGTTCCTTTGAGTATGACGAAGAACAGGCGACAAGCTTTGAGGCCGGCGCAAAAACCAGCTTCATGGATGGACGTGGTGAGTTAAACGTCGCGGTTTTCTTTACCAAATACGATGATCTGCAAGTTAGTATTTTTGACGGCACGCTTGGCTTCAACGTGGGTAATGCGGGTGCTGCAGAAACTAAAGGTATTGAGCTCGATGGCCGTTTTGCGTTAACGGATAATTTGTTAATGACGGGTGCCTTGGCCTTCCTCGATTTTGAATTCACAGATTTTGAAAATGGCCAGTGTTACCAAGGGCAAACTCCAGACTCTACGGTGAATGGCGTTAATTACTGTGATTACAAGGGGATGTCGAATCAATATGTGGCGGATTATTCCGGTAATGTTGGTTTGGTTTATACCAAGGCATTTGGTGATGCAATGGAATTTCGTGCAGGCACCGACTTCACATTTACCGGTGATTACAACTCGTCGCAAAACTTAGACCCTAGCCAAGAGCAAGATGGTTACGTAGAGGTCAATATGCGAGTGGCGGTGAGTGATCTTAATGCTGGTTGGGAAGTGGCGCTCATCGGTAAAAACTTGACAGATGAAGACGTCATTTCTTATTCAAATGATACGCCTCTGGCAAATAGTACCTTTCAGAGTATAGGCCATTATGCCTTTGTTGAGCGGCCACGTAGTGTTGCTGTGCAAGTCGCATATCGTTGGTAGCTAATTGCTTAGTGTGATTTATAAAGAGTGTGATCTGTGTCACACTCTTTTTTTTGTGCTAAATAAGGAGGGGTAATTAAAAAAAGTACAAAATTGATAGGCTATTCCGTATAATGCCTATGTTTTCAACGAATACATTGGCGACTAATGTTTGTGATAAATGTTGCTTTTAAATTAGGCCGCTGGCATTACAACTGCGGCACTATAAATATAAAACTTTCACCCTTGGAGGTCTCATGACCTTGAAAAGTCCTGTTTTTTGTTTTCGCCGTTCCGCTTTAGCATCCGCTATTGTGTTGTGCTCGTCATACTCTATGGCAGCCACTGTTTTAGAAGAAGTTATCGTCACCGCCACAATACGGGCGGAGAGTTTGCAAGATGTGCCTGTTTCCGTGAATGCGGTGTCAGGTGATAAAATGATGGAAGCGGGTATTAGCAAGATTGAAGACCTGCAAGCCTATGTTCCCAACTTAACCATGTCTGAAACTGGCATTGGTACTAATATTTATATTCGTGGTATTGGTTCAGGTATTAACCCCGGTTTTGAGCAATCGGTTGGTATGTATTTTGATGGTGTGAGTTACGGCCGAGCTCAGCTGACTCGGGCACCGTTTTTGGATCTTCAACGGGTTGAGGTATTGCGTGGGCCGCAAAATATATTGTTTGGTAAAAACAGTATAGCCGGCGCGTTGAGTTTGATTTCTGCTCGTCCCGGTCAAGAGTTTGAGGGATTGGTTTCTGGTACTTACGAGGTAGAAACCAACGAGAAGGTCTTAGATCTTATGGTTTCTGGCCCATTGACTGACGATTTGGGTGCGCGATTAGCCATTCGCAAGCGTGAGACAGATGGTTATATGGAAAACCTAACGCTGAATCGTGATGAGCCACAGCGTGATGAGCAGACAATCCGTTTGATTGTGGACTGGGATGTGAATCCAGATTTAACGGCGTCATTAAAAATGGAAATGGGCCAGTTTGATGTTAATGGGCGTCAGGTTGAAATTATTAATGACCAACCCTCTACATCATCTACAACGCAGTTTACAGGCAAAACCTACGGTCAAATTCTTGATGATACCGAAATTGCTATTGCTGGAATTCCTTTGGCTACGGTAGATGCTGATTCTTCCGTTCTAAATAATTACCAAGATTTTAAGCGCTCCTCAAATGGTGATTACAGCTACAACGATACTTATAATGTTACGTTAAACGTAGATTATGCTTGGGGTGAGCACCAGTTTACCTTTATTACGGGTATTTTAGGCTATGACACAGAAGAGCTCTGTGATTGTGACTTCACAGGTGCAGAGGTTTTTGCTGTTGCAGCTGAAGAGGAATACAGCCAATTTAGCCAAGAGATTCGTTGGGTATCACCAGTAGGTGAAACCTTTGAGTTCATTGGTGGCGGTTTTTACCAGAAAAGTGAGCTCGATTTCTTCGATAGTATTCAGGTCACAAGTGACATCTTACCTCAGTTGTTAAATGCTCAAGATTTACAAACACTGGGCGCGAGTGGTGAAGCACCTCCGTTTGATGTGACTGGCGGTTTGTTAGGGCTTGGCTTGGGTGGTGTCGGTGATGCGGGGACTGAGGTAGAAAACTTGGGTACTCCACGTACTTTTAGTTCAGACGCTGAATTGTTTTCGGTTTTTTTGCAAACCACATGGAATATTACCGATTTGTTCCGCGCTACCTTTGGTGGTCGTTATTCTTATGAAGAAAAAGATGGGTCTCGCCAGTTAGAATTAAGTGACTTATCAACCGGAGAAATTCGTCCAGAGGGCGAAGTTGATACCGTTGTTGCAAAGAATTTTTCCGCAGAACGCCATGATTTAAAGGGTTCTCGTTCTGAGGGTAATTTTGCGCCATCGGTTAATCTTCAATACGACTGGAGCGATGACGTAATGCTCTATTCTACGGCGAGTATAGGTTATAAATCAGGTGGTTATGATGCCCGCTCAAACGCCTCGCCAGAAGAAAATGAAGTTCGTGCCATACAAAATACGCTAAACCCAGGTGGCGCTCCGGTTATTGTGGGTAGTTTTGAGTATGAGGAAGAAAAGGCAACTAGTTTTGAGGTGGGTGCCAAAACGACCTTGTTAGACGGTGCGGCTGAGCTTAATGTTGCGGCGTTCTATACCAAATACGACGATCTGCAAGTCAGTATCTTTGATGGCACATTGGGTTTTAATGTAGGTAACGCTGGTGCAGCTACCACAATGGGCTTAGAGCTTGACGGACGGATGGCATTAACAGAAAAATTAATGATGACCGGTGCGCTTGCGTTCTTGGACTTTGAGTTTACTGACTTTGAAAATGGTCAGTGTTATCAAGGGCAGACGCCAGATGCGGTTAGCTTGAGTGGTACGGAGTACTGTGATTACAAAGGCAAAACCAATCAGTACGTTGCTGATTACTCAGGCAACATAACGTTTGTTTACACTACAATGGTAAGTAAGGATCTTGAATTCCGTGGTGGCGCTGACTTTGTCTTTACGGGTGCTTATAACTCATCGCAGAACCTTGATCCTTCACAAGAGCAAGACGCTTACGTTAAAACCAATGTTCGCCTGTCTTTAAGTGATGTAGCTAAGGGCTGGGAAGCGGCATTTTTAGTTAAAAATCTGACGGATGAGACGATTATTTCTTATTCTAATGATACGCCGTTATCTAGCAGTATTTTTGGTAGCACGGGCCACTACGGTTTTATCGAGGCGCCTCGTACTTACGCGCTTCAGGCTACATACCGCTGGTACTAGTATTGCCCTTGGGGTAGTTTGTTAACGCCGCGTTTGCGGCGTTTTTTTTGTCTGTGAGTTTTGTAGGGTAGTTGAATAAACAGTGAAAAGTATTGAGCAGTTCGTTCTGGGTGCGGCGCTAGATTTCTTGAAGAGAGGAGAGGCGGGTTGGCTGTGCACGGTTGTTCAAACCTTTGGCGCATCACCTCGGCCGCTGGGCTCAATGATGGCGATGAATGCTGAAGGTGCTGTCGTTGGCTCCTTGTCTGGTGGCTGTATAGAAGATGAGTTATTAGCCAAGCTGCATAAGGGCGCATTGGCAAGCCAATTACCAGAGATACTAGAATACGGGGTCAGTGCGGAAGAAAATGAACGCTTTGGTTTGCCCTGCGGTGGACGAATGCAGATTTTAATTGAGCCAATCTTTGCTACGTCAGACCGTTGTGACAACTTGCAGGCCTTGTGTGATGCTTTAGCTGATCGTCGAGCCATGCGCCGTCAGGTAGATTTACAAAGTGGTCAATGGCAATTAGAGCATGTTGAAAGTTGTCAGCCTCTAGCGCTTACTCATGATACGTTGACTCAAGATTTTGGACCAAGATATTGTCTGTTGTTAGTTGGTGCTAATGAGTTGGCGCGTTGTATTTCTGAAATTGCCCTAGCTATGGATTATCGTGTTGTTGTTTGCGACCCTCGTGAAGACCGACGTGAGCACTGGTCCGTAAGTGGTGCTGAATTATGTGGATTAATGCCGGATGAGGCGGTGAGTCAGTTTTCTGACCCTTTTACGGCGGTGATTACTTTAACCCACGACCCTAGGATTGACGATATGGCGTTAATGCAGGCGCTTACCGAACCCCTCTTTTATGTTGGCGCTCTGGGATCAGAGCGAACCTCGCAAAAAAGGCGTCAACGCCTTAAGCAGCTTGATCTTAGTGATAAACAAATTGGCCGTTTATATGCACCGGTGGGTTTGGCTATTGGCAGTAAGTCCGCAATGGAAATTGCAGTCGCAGTCATGGCGCAGTTGACCCAGTTACGGGCATCTATTCAGAGCGGCAAAGGTGGTGTTCGTGTTTAACGGGGATGCCCTCCCTGTGCTTATTCTTGCCGCTGGGAAAAGTCGGCGGTTTGGCAGTGCGGATAAGCGGTTTACGAAACTTCCCCATGGCGGCGTACTTATTAATGCCTTGATTCGTCGAGTGAGAAAAGCAGGGCTGGATGCCTATGTGGTGATAGACCCAGAAGATGATGTATCTGCGCTTATTGATGCTCCCTGCCTTTATGCGGCAAATGCTAAGCGTGGTATGGGGGCAAGTATTGCGGATGCGGTTGCTATGGTTATGGCGCAATCTGCCGCGCCATCGTTATTATTGATGCCGGCTGATCTTCCTCTTATTCGTATTTCCTCTTTACGGCGTGTTGCTGCTAGGGCGGTGGCGGATAAAATTATCATTCCTCGTTATGGCGAGCAGCGGGGGCACCCTGTTGCGTTTGGCAGGCATTTTTGGTGTGATTTGAGTCAGTTGTCACAAGATGAAGGCGCTCGCAGTATCATTGCTGCTGCTGACGAGGCGGGCCTAGATATTGTCGGCCTTGATGATGAAGGTATAATTCTAGACGCAGATACTCCTGAGCAGATGCAATCGCTATTACAGAAGTTGCGCCCCGTTTTAAACTAACGGAATTTATCTTCCCGAGCGTCTTTGAGTAATTCAATAAATGCTTCAGCGGCGTTCGACAGGCTGCGATTCCGGTGATGCACGCAGCCCAATGTTCTACTTAGTGTTTGTTCTTCCCATTCCAATGCGGTGACACTGTCATCAAGTAATGTAAGCGGTAATATGCTCCAGCCCAGTCCAATGCTTACCATTACTTTGATGGTTTCTAGGTAATTGGTAGACATGCCAATGGTCATTTTTAAGCCGCGTTGGTCAAACAAGTCCTTGATGATCTGTCCCGTATAGGTGTTTAAACCTGGCGGTAATGCGGTGTATTGGCTGAGCATTTCTGTAGTCACTGATTGATTGTGTGCCAGGGCGTGGTTGTGAGCGACGGCAACTTTCAGTGGGTCTTCCCAGATTGGTATTGACTGTAGCTGCTGTTCACTGGTTGGGGCGAGGGTGATAACGGCTAAGTCCATTTCGCCGTGTAGGATAAGTTGGTGAGCCTGCTCGGAATCCATAAAATCGATATCTAATTTTACATCTGGGTATAGCTGGCTGTACTTGCGTAAAATTGGAGGGAGGCGATGTAGGCCAATATGATGGCTAATTCCCATTGATAAGCGACCGCTGACGTGGCCACGTAAATCATGGATGCTGCGAACCGCTTCTTTTATATCTTGGAGAATGCGCCGGCTTTGAGGCAGCAAGGCATGGCCTGCTTCAGTTAAGTGAACGTTGCGGCCAATGCGATCAAATAATTTACAGTTAAGCTGGCTTTCAAGTGTGGCGATACGCTTGCTCACCGCCGGTTGGGTGATAAATAACTGCTCGGCCGCAAGCGAAAAAGAGTGCAGTTCGGCGACGGCAAGAAAGGCTTTTAAAGATTCGGTGTCCATGTTGCTAGTGTATTTCTATTCCTTGTGGTTATGCAAATAATGAAAATTATGAATTTGTTTTATTTGTTGCCGCTTAGTAATATTGCGGCTCTGAATTCTATCTGTTGCTAGGTCAACGGATATTCTTGATAGGGTAATACGTTAAATACCTTTGGGTAGGACAAAACGGGGCAGGATTATGGCTGGACAAACGCTTTACGACAAACTCTGGAATGCGCACCTTGTAAAGGAGCGCGATGACGGAACTGCTTTGCTGTATATAGACCGTCATTTAGTACACGAAGTCACGTCGCCACAGGCGTTTGAGGGCTTGCGTTTGGCTGGGCGTGAACCTTGGCGGATTACGGCAAATATTGCCACGCCTGACCATAATGTTCCTACCGAATTGCTTGAACGTAGTGGCGGTGTTGAAGCTATTGCCGATGAGGTGTCACGGATACAGGTGCGAACCTTGGATGATAACTGTGATGAGTTTGGGATTACAGAGTTCCCAATAAATGATGTGCGTCAGGGTATTGTGCATGTTGTTGGGCCGGAACAGGGCGCTACGCTACCGGGTATGACGGTAGTGTGTGGTGATTCGCATACCGCAACTCACGGTGCTTTAGGTGCTTTGGCGCATGGTATTGGTACTTCTGAGGTAGAGCATGTTTTAGCCACTCAGTGCCTTATCCAAAAGAAAAGTAAGAACATGCTGGTTCGAGTAGATGGTGAGCTGGGAGCTGGGGTAACTGCTAAAGACGTCGTATTAGCGATCATTGGCAAAATTGGTACGGCCGGTGGTACGGGATACGCTATTGAATTTGGTGGTGATGCGATCCGTAAATTGTCCATGGAAGGCCGTATGACCGTTTGTAATATGGCGATCGAAGGCGGTGCGCGGGTAGGTATGGTGGCCGTCGATGAGCTGACTATTGAGTATGTGAAAGGTCGTCCATTTGCGCCGAATGAGAGCGAGTGGCCGCTGGCCTTGGCGTATTGGGATACCTTGCACAGTGATGATGACGCGGTGTTTGATAAAACCGTGGTCTTAAATGGTGCTGATATTATTCCTCAGGTTACTTGGGGTACAAGTCCTGAGATGGTGTTGCCGGTAAGTAGCCGAGTGCCAAGCCCAGATGATTACAGTGATGCAGCAAAACGTAGTGGCTGTGAGCGAGCGCTTCAGTATATGGGGCTGACAGCAGGGCAAGCGATAACGGATATTAAACTTGATCGTGTGTTTATTGGCTCATGTACTAACTCAAGAATAGAAGATTTACGTGATGCTGCCGCAGTAGTTCGCGGTAAAAAGGTGGCGAGCAATGTTAAAGAAGCATTGGTTGTTCCCGGTTCCGGATTAGTCAAAAAGCAGGCTGAGGCTGAGGGATTGGATAAAATATTTTTAGAAGCAGGGCTATTGTGGAGAGAGCCAGGTTGTTCAATGTGTCTAGCTATGAATGCCGATAAATTAGGTTCTGGCGAGCACTGCGCATCTACATCTAATCGCAATTTTGAAGGCCGTCAGGGCTTCGGTGGCCGTACTCATCTCGTCAGCCCAGCAATGGCAGCTGCAGCTGCGATAGCAGGTCATTTCGTCGACGTACGAGAATGGATATAAGGAGTTTATGATGAAAGCATTTACAGTATTAGAAGGTATTGTTGCGCCAATGGATCGCGCCAATGTTGATACCGACATGATTATTCCTAAGCAGTTTTTGAAATCGATAAAGCGTAGTGGCTTTGGTCCAAATTTGTTTGACGAATTGCGCTACCTTGACGAAGGTCAGCCAGGACAAGATTGCGCTGGTCGTCCAGTTAATCCCGATTTTCCCTTGAATTTTCCTCGTTACAGTGGGGCCTCGGTACTTATTGCGCGTGAAAATTTTGGCTGTGGATCTAGCCGTGAACATGCGCCTTGGGCGTTAGAGGATTATGGTTTTTGCTGTGTGATTGCACCGAGTTTTGCCGATATCTTCTTTAATAACTGCTTTAAGAATGGTGTATTGCCAATTGTGTTAGCCGCGGACAAAGTCGACGAGATATTCACGGCGATGTATGCCTGTGAAGGTTATACTCTGAAAGTTGATTTGGCTGCGCAAACGGTCGTTACGCCAGAGGGTGAGTCAATAAGCTTTGAAGTAGATAGTTTTCGTAAATATTGCTTGCTCAATGGCTTAGATGACATTGGTTTAACCCTCCAAGACGCCGATGATATTCGTGCATTTGAAGGGCAGTGGCAGAAAAAAACGCCTTGGTTATTTCGCGAGCACGTCTAGTGATAGCGGTGTGGTAAATAAGAATAGTTATTTTAAAGGATATGAGTGTGACAGAGTCTCAACAACGAAATATTGCAGTGCTAGCCGGAGACGGTATCGGGCTAGAAATTATGGCAGAAGCCGCCAAAGTTCTAGAGTGGGTGAATCAATCTAAAAACTTGGGTCTAGTACTCCAGCATGCCTTAGTTGGTGGTTCGGCTATCGACGCGTTCGGTACAGCGCTGCCAGATGAAACTTTTGCTATTTGCGAAAAGGCTGACGCGATCTTACTTGGTGCGGTGGGTGGTCCTAAGTGGGATAAGCTCCCCGTGGCCGAACGCCCTGAAAAAGCTGGCTTATTAGAAATTCGTAAGCGTTTAGATCTATTCGGTAATTTGCGGCCAGCGATTTTATATCCGCAATTGGCCGATGCGTCTTCGCTGAAGGCGGATATCGTAGCGGGCTTGGATATTCTCATTGTTCGTGAGTTGACTGGCGGCATTTACTTTGGACAGCCTCGCGGTATTCGTGAGTTAGAAAATGGCGAGCGCGAAGGTTACAACACCTACGTCTACAATGAGTCGCAAATTCGCCGGATCGCAAAGGTGGCCTTTGAGCTAGCTCAGAAACGTGGCGGCCGTCTTTGTTCGGTAGATAAAGCGAACGTGCTTGAAGTGACTATGTTGTGGCGTGAAGTGGTTGAGGAAATGGCCAAAGATTATCCCGATGTAGAATTGAGTCATATGTATGTTGATAATGCGGCCATGCAGTTGGTTCGCGCACCTAAGCAATTTGATGTTGTGGTTACCGGAAATATGTTTGGCGATATCTTGTCGGATGCGGCGGCAATGTTGACGGGGTCCATCGGCATGCTGCCGTCCGCCTCTTTGGATGTTAATGGTCGCGGAATGTACGAGCCTTGTCATGGTTCGGCTCCGGATATTGCCGGTCAAAATAAAGCGAATCCTTTGGCGACTATTTTGTCAGTGGCGATGATGTTGCGTTATTCCCTAGATGAAGCGGCTGCAGCACAAAGTATTGAAGATGCAGTCAGTACCGTTCTAGACCAAGGTTTCCGAACTGCAGATATTTATTCTGAGGGTAGTACACTGGTTGGAACTCTAGAAATGGGTGATGCCGTGATTGCGGCCTTGGCCGCAGCGTAAATTCAGTTCACCAGAAACGGGGAGAGAATATGAAAAAAGTAGGTTTTGTTGGTTGGCGCGGAATGGTTGGCTCAGTATTAATGGGCCGCATGCTTGAAGAAAATGATTTTAATGGCATAGAGCCTATTTTCTTTACAACCTCCAATGTTGGCGGTCAGGGGCCGGCCATTGGTCGTGAAATCGAATTGCTAAAAGATGCCAATAATATTGCTGAGCTATCAGCAATGGATATTATTATTTCTTGTCAGGGCGGAGATTACACAAAGTCGGTATTCCCCGATTTGCGTAGCAGTGGTTGGGATGGATATTGGATAGATGCAGCATCTTCGCTGCGTATGGATGATGATGCCATTATCACTTTAGATCCAGTAAACCTTGATGTTATCAAAGACGGCTTGAGCCGTGGTGTTAAAAACTTTATCGGTGGGAATTGCACCGTCAGCCTGATGTTAATGGCCATTGGTGGTTTATTCCGTGAAGGTTTAGTCGAATGGGTTAGTGCTCAAACCTACCAAGCGGCGAGTGGTGCTGGCGCGCAGAATATGCGTGAGCTGATAAATCAAATGGGCAGCATTCGTGATGGCGTCGCCAGTGAATTGGCGGATCCACGGTCTAATATTTTGGATATAGATCGTAAAGTGGCAGAGACCATGCGCAGCGATACTTTCCCAACCGATAATTTTGGTCATGCTTTGGCGGGGAGTTTATTGCCTTGGATAGACACTCAGCTCGAAAATGGTCAAAGCCGGGAAGAGTGGAAAGGGCAGGCTGAGACAAATAAGATTTTAGGTCGAGCCGAAACACCAATTGCCATCGATGGAAATTGCGTGCGTATTGGTGCGATGCGATGCCATAGCCAAGCGCTGACAATCAAACTTACCAAAGATGTAGATCTTGGTGAGATTGAAAATATTCTAGCATCTGCCAACGATTGGGTTCAGCTTGTGCCCAATGATCGAGAGGCCACCCTAGCTAATCTAACGCCCACCGCTGTCACCGGTAAGCTCCAAGTACCCGTTGGGCGCTTGCGCAAACTGAATATGGGCAGTCAATATCTGTCTGCCTTTACCGTTGGTGATCAATTGCTTTGGGGTGCCGCAGAGCCACTTAGACGTATGTTGCGAATTTTACTAGGCGATATTAAATAATGGCATACACATGTGTTGCGGTTTTTGGTGCAAGTGGTCTTGAAGGCGAGCTGCTGTTAACGGCGCTGGCTGAGGCAGAGCTCGGTGTAGAGCGTGTTAAGGCGTTTGCCAATGGAGCTGACGGCGAAACAGTGATGTTTCGTGGGCGGCCTGTAGCGGTAAGTGAGCCCAGCTCGGCAGATTTTAGCGCAATTGATGTGGCAGTTTTTTTGACTGAAGGCTTTGATGATTTTGCCGTGATTGATGCTGCGGAGGATGCCGGTGTTGTTGTTCTCGATTGCACTGACACCCTAGCGCAGCGTGGTGACGTGGCAATGTTTTGTCATGGCGAACTCGTTAATGATACAAACTCACGATTATTTGCGATTTCGGATGCGGTGAGCAGCCATGTGGCTGCATTTCTTCGTTTGTTACCGCAGGGCGAAGTCTCTAAGGTTAATCTCGCCATTGCTCAGCCAGTGTCAGTTTTAGGACGGCAAGGTGTTGAGGTCTTAGCAGCCGAGACTGCTCGCTTGTTAAATGGGCAGTCCCTTGAGGCATCCGGTTTTGGTCAACAAGTGGCTTTTAATGTGCTATCTAGGCCGGTAAATAGCGTGGTTGCAATTGAGCATGGCCTAGCCGCTGCGTTGAGTTCACCAAGCAACGCGGTGACCGTCACTGCGAATGAAATGATTGTACCTGTTTTTTACGGTCACACGGCCATGATGCAGGTCCACTGTCATAAACGTGCGGATTTGTCTCTACTCCAGCAACGTATCATCGAGAATGATGCGTTTCGTCTTTTCCCGCAAGGTGAGATTAAAGAGGCATCACCGGTTAGTCTCCAAGACCATGAAACAATCGACATTTCGAGCTTAAGTGTGGATAGGCAGGACGAAACAGTCTTCCGCTGCACGGTTGTCGGTGATAATCTTCGCAAGGGTGTGGTAATAAACGTGATTGCAATGCTTAAAATCTTGATAAAAATCAATATCTAGCTTATATCTATGGATGTTGTTTAGAGAAATGACGCGATGTTGTCATGGGCAGCCTCTGCCCAGTGAAGATTCTTTATTGTAACGCAGTCAATTTTTGGTGTTGGCTGCGTGCGGTATTACAAAAACGGTGAGATTATGATTCGGAATAGGCTGGCAATAGCGGTACTGACAGTTGGTGCCCTGCACAGCGGTTTAGTCAGTGCGCTCGGTCTTGGTGAGCTTACGCTTGACTCATCACTGAATCAGCCTTTTCGTGCAGAAATACCGCTTAGAGATTTGGGTGAGCTGGGTGTCGAGCAGATAAGGGTAAAACTGGCGGATGCTGGCGCGTTTGAAAACGCGGGGGTTGATCGAAGCCAGTTTTTGTCGACCTTACAGTTCGAAGTGGAATTACTTGGTGGGGGTAGTGGACGGATTATTGTCACAACCGCGGATTCAGTGGTTGAGCCCTACCTTGATTTTATTGTTGAGGCTCGTTGGCCCAATGGTAAAATGATTCGTGAATACACCGTATTATTAGATCTCCCTGATTACGCCAATACTACATCTTCACCGCAAGTAACACTTAGTCAGTCGACTTCACGTCGATCAATTCCGGCGGTAAATCAAGCTAAGCCTTCTGTTACATCACCTAGTCCATCTTCTTTTCGTGAACCAGGCGGTGCCATTGGTGCTGTGGATCGGGTTGCGCCAAGCCCACGAGATATTGAGCATCAGCAATCATTGCCAACGTCAAATAAGCCGAGTGAGTACCGGATTCAGCATCATGACACAATGTGGCGGATTGCAAGTAAGTTAAAACCTAGCTCTTATGTAACCACGCAGCAAACGATGCTGGCATTGGTGAACAAAAATCCAAAAGCCTTTGTGAATGGCAATGTAAACCAGATTAAGTCTGGTTATATTTTGCGTCTACCTTCAGATGCCGAGGTTCGGGCCATAGATCACAGTGCTGCGGTGGAGGAAATAAGACTACAGGCAAAGGAGTGGCGAGGCGAGAAAGTCGCCAGGCCAACTAAAAGTCAAACTGGTGGCACTGCAGCGAATACTACTAGTGGTGCGATGGCACCGCAGTTAGATGCCACCGCCACAAAGACAGATACCGCGCCCAGCAATCCAGATCAAGCAGTGAAATTTTCTCTTGGCAGTGCGGGTAGTACTGATTCCGACAATGAACCCGGCTCCTTGCGTGACCAAGTCAGTGCTGAGCAAGAAAATTTAGAAAAGGCAAAATTGGAAAACAGCGCGATGCAGCAGCGCGTTGTAGAAATGGAAAAGCAAATTCAAACATTGCAAAGTTTGATTTCGCTGAAAAACAGTCAATTGGCTGCGCTTCAAAATGGACAGTCAGTATCTGATTCCCAGCTTCTTAGCGCTGATGAGATTGCTGCCTCAGATGCTGAAGCATTAGCGTCAACGTCGCTTGTTGAAAATCCATCTTCCGACCCTGCGCCAGCTGCTATTGATAAAGAGCAGCTAAAAGAAGGTGCAGCTGATCTGATAAAAACCGCCACGCCAGAGAAAAAAGCGGTTGCTCAAAATACAGTTGCCGACAAAACACCATTGGAAGCATTACAAAGCTGGATCGCTAGCAACTTTTTGCTACTTGTTGGTCTTGTGTTGGCATTATTAGCGTTGCTGGTGTTGTTTGTTCGTCGACGCAGCGAGAATGCTGATGCCGATTTAGCCGGTTTTGATGAAGATTTGATGTCTGGTGATTCGCTTGAATCCCCTGTGATGTTCGCGAGTGGTGGTGACTCGGATCTTTCTGAGGAAGAGCATCTTAGTGGTTCAATACCTGAGGAAGGCGATGCCGAAGCCGTATTTAGCGCGGAAGACTTTGATTTTGATAGCTTGACGGACGAAACAACACCTGATGAGACATCGATTCAGGATGATGTTGTATTGGGTGTTGATCCTGTCTTTGATGGGCTAGATGATGGGGTAGCTGACGAAGAGCCTGTAGTTGACGACGTACTACCCCAGACCGGCGACGTGGTTGCCGAAGCTGAAATATACGTTGCGTATGGCCGGTATGATCAAGCCGCTAGCTTGTTAAAAACGGCAATTACCCAATCTCCTGATGATACAGAGCTCCGTCTTAAACTGATTGATATCTATCTTGATACTAGGGATCAAGCGAATTTTGAGTCGGCCTATCAGGATTTGCAATCATTAGGTGATGAATCAGCAATAGCCCGTGTTAAAGAATCAATGTCGGCTATCGAGGGTGTTAGTCATTGGTTAGGTGAGGGGGCAAGCCTCCCAGCTGCTGATAATACAGTCAACCTTACACCGTTTAACAAAGATGAAGTGGACGTTGACACTGATGTTATTGAGCTGGATTTTGATGAAGAAGATGATGTTGAAGCGCTAACCCTTGATGATATTGACTTTGAGCTTGATGATGAACCCGCTAGTGAAGTAGAAGCAGAGAAAAATGTAATAAATGATTCGGAAGAGACGATTGCTCTTACTGATGAAGATAGTGACGATGCCAGCCTAGCATCTGACACTTTGGCTGCGTTAGATGTTGACCTTGCTGATCTCGACTTTGATTTTGAGGGTGATTTTGGTAGCACGGACGAAGATTTAACCTCTCAAACTACTGATGTTGGAAGTGAGGCTGGCGAGCCTGCTGCTGAACAAGATGACACTAAAGCCGGACTTGAACTTAATAGTGTTGCCAACGATGAGTTAGATATTGATTTTGGTGGCCTTGGCGATTCGGAATTAACACCAAATACTGAAGAAGCAACTGTTGATTCATTTATTTCTGACGAGACGGCCAGTGAACTCCCCACTTTTGAAGATGAGGATGAAGATATTGAGCTTGTCGAATTAGTAGATGAAGGTAGTGAGCTCACGCTTTCTGATATTGATTCTGTTGATGGCCTTGACTCTGTTAGTGATTCAGATGCTGAGCTAGACGTAGACTTGGCACTTAGTTCAGACTCTGATGAGAGCGTAAGCTTAGATAATTTTAATGGCGAAGATGCCTTAGATCTCCCTGATTCGAGCTTTGCTGAAACCGAGCTTAATGATGAATCCACTGATGTCGATACAAGTGACATTAATACAATTGACATTGATGCAAGTGGAGTCGACGAAAGTAAGCTTGATTTAGATGAGTTTGTGTTCGATGAGCACAGTGCTGATGAAGTAGATTTATCTGTATCAGAGCTTGGTGAAAGTGAGGCGTTTAACACGACTCCCGATGAGGGCCTTGAGGCTACTACATCCGACCTTGCTCCATCAGCTCCCCTTGAGATAGAAGAGGGTGAAGATGATGTGGAACTCGATTTGTCTGATTTTGATATGGACATTGCTGAGCCCTCTACAACAAGCACTGCTGCACCTGATGTTGCTGCTGACTCTGACGACCTCGATCTTGATTTGTCTGAATTTGATATGGCTAGCATGGACGACGAAGACGCGGCCTTAGCTGACGATGTGCTAGATTTAGATATTGAATTAGATGACTCTCTTGAAGAACTCGCTGAAGACTTTGAAGACGTGCCAGCGCTAGAGGCGGAAGTCCCCCTTGATGCTGTTACCAGTGATGTGGTGAGTGCGCCGAGTATCGACAAGTCAGCCTTGGATGTTGAAGCTATTGATGTCGACGGTGACGCAATATCGGTGGAAGATTTAGTATTTGATGAGTTTGATGCCGATGAAGACGACGCTGACGGCATTGAATTACTGGTGGATTCTGAATCTGTAGCGACAAAACTTGATCTTGCCCGTGCCTATATCGATATGGGGGATGGTGAAGGTGCTCGTGAAATGCTTGAAGAGGTCCTTGAAGAGGGCGACCTGCAACAAAAAGATGATGCGCAAACCTTGCTAAATAATATTTGATGGTTGTTGGCAGAGTATAAGTGATCAATGATGTAATCAATTTTGATCGGTTTGTCGATGAGCCCTTGCAGGCGGGCGCTAGGGTTGCGCTTGCTTTAGAGTATCAAGGCAGTGCTTATCGCGGTTGGCAAAGCCAAGATAAACCCCGCGTAGCAACAGTCCAAGATGAACTTGAAGCAGCAATCTCATCAATTGCGGCTACAGCTGTAACGGTTATTTGTGCTGGACGCACCGATGCAGGTGTCCATGCCACCCATCAATTAGTGCATTTTGATGCACCCGTTGCGCGTTCGCTCAAGGCTTGGGTTGCCGGTGTAAATGCAAAGCTCCCCAAAGATATAGCCGTGCAATGGGCAAAACTTGTCCCCAATGACTTTCATGCTCGCTTTTCTGCAACGGCCCGCCGCTATCGTTACATTATATTGAATCAGGCTCGACGTTCAGCGCACTTGGCCACGGGCTTGACCTTGGTCGATCAGCCGCTCGATGCGGAACTTATGCATCGCGAGGCGCAAGTCCTTCTTGGCGAGCAAGATTTTAGTGCGTTTCGTGCTGCTTCCTGCCAATCGAAAACCGCAATGCGAAATATCCACTTTGCAAACGTAAGTCGTCATGGGCGTTATGTGGTACTGGATATTGGCGGTAATGCTTTCTTGCATCATATGGTGAGAAATATTGCCGGCGTTCTTATTGCTGTGGGTAGTGGGCAAATGCCACAGGGCTGGACGGAAAGTGTCCTAGCAAGCCGTGATAGAAGCCAAGGCGGTGTTACTGCAAAACCCCATGGCTTATATTTGGTTGATGTTACTTACCCTGAGCATTATCAATTACCGGCTTCTCGTATTGGCCCTGATTTTGTTCTGCCTTAACGGCGGCTTATACAGACAGATTATGTACTTATTTGTTAGTATTCGTTTCAGTTAATTTTCTGGCTGTACATCCAAGTGCTTCGAACTCGCGTAAAAATTTGTGGTATCACTCGAATTGAAGATGCAATTGCAGCTATCGATGCGGGAGCGGATGCGCTCGGCTTCGTTTTCTATTCAAAAAGCCCGCGTGCAGTGAGTGTTGAGCAGGCTCAGTCGATTATTGCAGCACTGCCACCCTTTGTGAGTAAAGTGGGTTTATTTGTCAATGAAGACGCTGCGTTTATTCGTAAGCTTCTTGGTTTGTGTTCCCTCGATATACTGCAGTTTCATGGCGACGAGTCTCCAGAGTTTTGTCACTCCTTTACAATGCCGTATATGAAAGCATTGCGGATGCGTGAGGGTATGGATTTACATGTGGCTGCAGAGGAATACTCTACGGCCAGAGCTTTGTTATTAGATAGTTACAAGCCCGGTGTACCGGGGGGGACGGGAGAGTCTTTTGATTGGCACCGTATTCCCAATGATTTAGATATACCTATTGTCTTGGCAGGTGGTTTACGTGTTGACAATGTAGCAGCGGCTATTTCTAGCTGCCATCCCTATGCGCTAGATGTGAGTGGTGGTGTTGAGATGGCTCCGGGCATTAAATGCCCTCAGAAAGTGACAGAATTTATTACAGCGATCAGTGACGCTGATCGACGGGAGGAGTGAGTGAGTAGTAAGGTTGGAAAGGTAGATTATAGCCAGTTCCCAGATGCTTCAGGGCATTTTGATATCTACGGTGGCCGTTTTGTTTCCGAGACGCTAATTTTTGCGCTTGATGAATTGGAAGCCGCCTATCAGCGCTTGAGAACGGACTCAGAATTCCAAGCCGAGTTCGATCACGATTTGGCTCATTACGTGGGGAGACCCTCACCTTTGTATCACGCAAAGCGATGGTCTGATGAAGTTGGTGGTGCACAGATCTACCTAAAACGTGAAGATCTTAATCACACCGGTGCCCACAAAGTAAATAACACGGTTGGCCAAGCCTTACTCGCTAAGTACATGGGCAAAAAGCACGTGATTGCGGAAACCGGTGCTGGTCAGCACGGAGTTGCATCTGCAACAGTTGCCGCGCGGCTGGGTATGACGTGTCAGGTGTTTATGGGTGAAGAGGATATTCATCGTCAAGCATTGAATGTTTACCGCATGAAGTTACTTGGTGCAGAGGTTGTTTCGGTTAAATCGGGCTCGAAAACCCTTAAAGACGCCATGAATGAGGCTATGCGACACTGGGTAACCCACGTAGATGATACGTTTTATATTATTGGTACGGCGGCGGGCCCGCATCCTTACCCAATGTTGGTTCGCGACTTTCAATCTGTTATTGGACGTGAAGCGCGTGAACAATGCTTAAGCCAAAATGGGCGATTACCTGATGCGCTTGTAGCCTGTGTTGGTGGTGGCTCAAATGCGATAGGCCTATTCCATCCCTTTTTAGAAGACGAGTCGGTGGCAATGTATGGCGTTGAAGCGGGTGGCTATGGGGTTGAAACAGGCCGCCATGCTGCACCCTTGAATGATGGTATTCCTGGCATACTACATGGCAATCGTACTTATTTAATGCAGGACGAAGGTGGACAGATTATTGAAACTCACTCTGTCTCCGCAGGTTTAGATTATCCTGGCGTTGGCCCAGAGCACTCATGGTTGAAAGACATTGGTCGTGTCAATTATGTTGCGATTAATGACGATGAGGCGCTGACGGCGTTTCGCAAATTGACCCTTGTTGAGGGCATTATGCCGGCACTGGAATCAGCGCATGCAGTGGCATACGCAGAGAAACTGGCAAAAACCATGAGTCCTGAGCAGAGCATTGTGGTGAACTTGTCAGGCCGTGGTGATAAAGACATTCATACCGTCGCTACTATAGACGGTATTGGCATTGAATAACGGGGAAGTACTTTGAGTCGTTTAGCTGCTGTATTTGCAAAATTAGAGAAAGATGGTCGCAAGGCTCTGGTGCCGTACATTGTTGGTGGCGATCCAGAACTGGCGATAACGGTACCATTAATGCATGAGTTGGTGCGTCAAGGTGCTGATATTCTGGAAATTGGTGTCCCATTTTCAGACCCAATGGCAGAGGGGCCGGTGATTCAGCTGGCGCATGAGAGGGCATTAGCGAATAAAGTGACCTTGTCTATGGTGCTTGAATTGGTTGCTGAGTTTCGCGAGGCTGATCAGTCTACACCGATCGTGCTTATGGGTTATGCCAATCCTATTGAAAGAATGGGTTATCAAGTTTTTGCAGACCGTGCGGCATCGGCAGGTGTTGATGGTCTATTAACAGTCGATATGCCACCGGAAGAGGCTGAGCGGCCCACGGAGATATTGCGAGCTGCGGGCATCGACAATATTTTCTTATTAGCACCAACAAGTAGTGACGAACGAATTAAGAAGATTGTGTCTGTTGCTAGCGGTTATTTGTACTGTGTTTCTCTTAATGGGGTGACCGGAGCGGGTCATTTAGATATTGATGCCGTTTCTGAAAAATTAGCGGGTATTAAAGCTAAGACTAAGTTGCCTGTAACGGTAGGTTTTGGCATAAAAGACGGCGTTTCAGCCGCTGCATTGGCCCCGCTCTGCGAGGGGGTCGTAGTGGGTAGTGCATTAATCGAACGGCTCGTTGGCGGGAGTTCTTCATTGACGAATGCTGAGCGGATAACAGAAGCTGCTGACTTAATCGGTGAAATTAGGTCGGCATTAGACGCCTGATATCCAAGGTGCATTCGCTTGCAATGTTGACACCGCCACTGCTCATTAGTGAGATTATCAGGTAAAGTGGTGCGCTTATTATATTGATGCGCATACGATAAATTTAGTAATAATGACTACAGGAATAGATTATGAGCTGGGTAGATAAGATTCTTCCCTCGGGAGTTCGACGGGTAGATTCTGAAGGACGTCGCGGTGCAAAAGGTGTCGTGCCCGAAGGTCTTTGGAAGAAGTGTGTTAAATGTGAAGCGGTGCTTTATCGCCCTGAGCTAGAGAGTAATCAAGACGTTTGTCCTAAATGTGACCACCATATGCGTATTGGTGCCCGTCGTCGTGTGGCGTTGTTTTTGGACGAAGTGGGGCGCGAAGAAATTTTAAGCGATATCGAGCCAGTTGATAGACTGAAGTTTAAGGATAAGAAAAAATACCGCGATCGTTTAACCGCGGCGCAAAAATCCACCGGTGAGAAAGATGCGCTAATTGCTTATAAAGGCACAGTTAAAGAACTACCGGTTGTTGTGGTTGCCTTTGAATTTAATTTTCATGGCGGTTCCATGGGCTCTGCGGTGGGTGAAAAATTTACTCAGGCGGCTAATGTTGCGTTAAAAGAGCGCTGCCCGCTTATATGTTTTTCCGCCTCCGGTGGTGCGCGCATGCAAGAAGCATTAATTTCTTTGATGCAAATGGCGAAAACTAGCGCGGTATTAGAACGCTTAAAGCAAAATAGTGTGCCGTATGTTTCTGTTATGACCGATCCAATTTACGGTGGTGTATCAGCAAGTTTGGCGTTGCTCGGTGATATCAACGTTGCAGAGCCTGGTGCTCGCGCTGGCTTTGCAGGTCCGAATATCATTGAGCAAACCATACGTCAAAAATTACCACCTGGCTTTCAGCGTAGCGAATTTTTATTGGCCCATGGCGCCATTGATATGATCGTTAGGCGAGCCGATATGCGCGATACGCTTTCAAGGGTGTTGGGCAGTTTGATGCACTATCAGCATTAAACCTAGTTTATGAGGTTTGAACAGCTCGATGATTGGTTGCGTTGGATGGAATGCCAGCATCCACGCAACATTGAACTCGGGCTTGAACGAATTTCGGCTGTTGCTCGACGCATAGATATAGACCTAAGTATGCCGGTGGTTACCGTTGCCGGTACCAATGGTAAAGGCTCCTGTACGGCTTTATTGGCCGCTATATATGCCGCAGAAGGCTATCAAGTTGGCGCATATACCTCACCCCATTTAAATAAATACAATGAGCGAATTGCGATAGATGGTCGTTATGTAGACGATGAGTCCTTGTGTCGAGCATTTGCTGCTATCGATAGCGCACGTGGTGATATCTCACTAACTTATTTTGAATTTGGCACATTGGCGGCATTGCTGATTTTTATGCAGCGTTCGGTCGATATTGTGGTATTGGAAGTAGGGCTTGGCGGGCGTTTAGACGCGGTAAATATTATAGATGCGGATGTGGCCATTATCAGTTCAATAGCCGTCGATCATGAGGCGTGGCTGGGTGCTGACAGAGACGTGATTGGTCGTGAAAAGGCCGGTATTTTTAGAGCGCAGAAAATGGCGGTTATTGGCGATGCGCAGCCACCAGCATCTATACGTGCTTACGGAAAAGAAGTTGGTGCGTCATTGGTATTCAGAGGGGGTGATTTTAACATCACTGAGGCTGAGTCTGCTTGGCAGTGGCGCGGACGCTCTGCCAGTGGCGCTACAATGTGCTATGAAAATTTACCGTATCCCGCTGTACTCATAGATAATGCCGCAACGGTGTTGCAAGCACTGCAATATGTTGGTCTGCCAATTTCTGAACAAGCAATAAAGCAAGGTTTGAGTACCGTTAGTCTTGCTGGCCGGTGTCAACATATTGAGTTCAGAGGAATAGATGTACTATTGGATGTGGCACACAATCCAGCGTCAGTCGTAATTCTTAGGGAACACCTTACAAAGTTTCCTGTTGAGGGTAAGACAGAGTGCCTATTTGCGGTCATGGCCGATAAGGACTTGGCGGAAATGATAAGTACATTAAAGCCTTGTTTTAGTCATTGGAATATCGCGCCATTGGCTGATAATGACCGTGCAGCTACGCCTGATGACATTTTGGCGGCACTACAGGTGCAGGGTGTAGGGTCGAGTTCGACGGCAAGTACGTTTAAAGAAAGTTTAGATGAGGAGTTATCCCGTTTGTCCAAAGGAGATCGCCTCGTTGTGTTTGGTTCTTTTTTCACTGTGGCTGCGGCAGTGACAGAAATAGATGAACTGCTCTGCGCAGAGCAAATCTCAGTGGGGGAGTCTGAATTATGATGAGACAACGGTTGGTAGGTGCTTTAGTGCTGTTGTGTGGCGGCGTTATTCTTTGGTCGTTATTGTTTACCGGACCAGCTGCCTATAAGGTGGATAGAGAGACACAGATTCCTGATGCGCCCTTAGTTGATCCGATTATTAATACTCCGCCGCAAAAACCTAGCGGGGTGATGTCTGCTGATGCAGAAATAGTCCCAGCGCAGCCAAATTTAGTTGTTGCAGATGAAGATAAAAACTTAACGGGCTCTGCTGTTAAGGCTCAGGCGGGGAATATCCCCGATGCACTGGATCGCCCAAAAAGTAAGGCACCGGTATCAAGCCCGAAACCAAAAGTCTCTCAGACAAAAAAGCCAGAGCCTACCGCCAAAAAAATAGATTCAAATGGCCTGCCTCCAGCATGGGTGGTTCAGGTTGGCGTGTTTGGTAGTCAGTCGAACGCAGACGGTTTGAAAAAGTCTCTTCAGAGTGCCGGTTACAAAGCCTTTATAGATGAGATCTCACGCAATGGTAAACCACTTTATCGCGTATTGGTTGGACCTGTGATCAGTAATGAAAAAGCGGTGTCTCAGCAGGCTGCGATAAACCGACGTTTTAATGTGAAATCTATTGTGAATCGATTTGAGCCCTAAGCCGAATCTAAGCTAACAATGCGCTTGGTTTTATGCTGAGCTGTGGGTACACCGGTTTACCGTGCTTGGCTTGCTTAAACCCCGTTTTAGCATCAAATTTTTTATCAATATGAGAAATTATCACGCTGTGAGCTTAATCAATACAAAATCTTACTTGGGCTATAGCGCTGGGCTTGTTAGAATTCGCGTCTTGAATTTCTGCTGGAGCCGATTACGGTGCTGAGCACGTTTAACTGGGCTGATTGGGCTATTATTGCTGTTATTTCGGCTTCGGCGCTGATCAGTCTCATTCGGGGCTTTGTAAAAGAGGCGCTGTCATTACTGAGCTGGGCAGTCGCATTTTTTGTTGCGGTTGCCTTTCACCCTCAAGCGGTCACATTACTCGAATCGCTAGTCGACAAAATATACCTACGCGAGATTCTTGCTTATATTCTCGTGTTTATCATAGCGTTAGTGCTGGGCAGTTTAGTCACCCACATAATTGCCATCATGGTAAAACGAACTGGGCTAAGCGGTACTGATCGCTTGCTCGGTATGATGTTCGGAACTGCGCGCGGCTTAATCGTAGTTTTGGCTGTATTAATATTACTGCCCTCCCTGTTGATGGGGGTAGAAGATGATCAGTGGTGGAAGGACTCCCAGTTGATTCCCGAGTTTCTGTTGATGAAGGAATGGTCTGAGCAGAGCTTTAACGATGTGGTTAACTGGGGCTCTTCTTTACTGTCGAGTCAGCGTAACTAACGTATTTGTCCTAATGAGGTAGTACTGCATGTGTGGCATCGCAGGTATAGTCGCAAAGGCTAATGTGAACCAAGATTTGTACGATGCATTAACGGTGCTACAGCACCGTGGTCAAGATGCCGCCGGTATCGTGACCTTTGAGCATGGCAAACTTAATCAACGCAAAGACAACGGTTTAGTCAAAGATGTTTTTCATACCCGGCATATGCAGCGATTACTGGGTAATATTGGTATTGGCCATGTCCGCTATCCAACGGCGGGTAGCTCTAGCCCCGCATTAGCACAGCCCTTTTATGTTAACTCTCCCTATGGAATAAGCCTTGCGCATAACGGTAATTTGACCAATGCGGCTGAATTATCAAGAGAGTTATTCCAGTCTGATTTACGGCATTTAAATACCGAATCAGATTCGGAAGTTTTGTTAAATGTTTTTGCCCATGAATTGCAAAAGCTCGGTAAATTAGTCCCTGCAGCCGAGGATGTATTTGCTGCAGTGACGGGTGTACACCATCGTTGCAAAGGTGGCTATGCCGTGGTGGCAATGGTTGCCAATTACGGTGTTATTGGCTTTCGTGATCCCAATGGTATTCGTCCACTAGTGTATGGCGTTCGAGAGTCTGCACTGGGAAATGAGTATATGCTGGCGTCAGAAAGCGTCGCCTTAGATGCCCTGGGGTACAAATTAATAGGCGATGTTGCGCCCGGAGAAGCGGTATATATAGAGACCAGTGGTGAAATCCATGTTCGCCAATGCACCGAAGTGGGTGATTATCGACCTTGTATCTTCGAGCATGTTTATTTTGCACGCCCAGATTCAATTATGGACGGCATATCGGTATATAAATCTCGTTTACGTCAAGGCGAGCGTTTAGCGGAAAAAATTCTGCGTGACCACCCTGATCACGATATTGATGTCATTGTGCCTATCCCCGACTCTAGCCGTATTGCTGCCCAGTCTATGGCGGCAAAGCTCGGTGTAAAATTCCGCGAAGGTTTAGTTAAGAATCGCTATATTGGCCGGACATTTATCATGCCGGGTCAGAGCGCACGTAAAAAATCCGTAAAACAAAAGCTCAATGCCATTGGTTTAGAGTTTAAGGATAAAAACGTGATGCTGGTGGACGATTCAATTGTTCGTGGAACCACCTGTAAGCAGATTATTGAAATGGCTAGAGATGCGGGTGCTCGCAAAGTGTATTTTGCCTCTGCAGCGCCGCCAGTGCGTTACCCGAATGTATATGGCATTGATATGCCGTCGGCCAATGAGCTCATTGCTCATGGTCGCACACCTCAAGAAGTACAAGACGAAATCGGCGCTGATTGGTTGCTGTACCAAGATTTGGATGATTTGATTAGTTGTTCGTCTGAAGGGAACCCCAAAATCACCAATTTTGAATGCTCGGTATTCAATGGCAATTATGTAACGGGTGATGTTGATCAAGCCTATTTGAATAAGCTTGAAGCAGATCGTAATGATGACTCTCAGAATGAGCGTAATGCGGTCATAGGTGAGGGTGCATTGATTGGCCTGCATAACGACGTATCATAAAAAACAGGATAGTAGTGAGCTAACGACGGCTGTAAGAGAGGGAACATGACCGAGCAAGAATATTTAGCTCAGCGGCAGTCGGTATTGGCTGAGGCAGAACTTGATACTCGCGCTGTTAGAGCGGGGCAAGTACGCACAGCAGAAGGCGAACACGCAGAACCTATTTTTATGACATCGAGCTATGTCTTCGCTTCTGCGTCTGAGGCGGCGGCACGTTTTTCCGGTGCGCAAGCGGGTAATGTGTACTCGCGTTATACCAATCCCACGGTCAGAACTTTTGAAGAGCGTATAGCGGCGCTCGAAGGCGCTGAAATGGGGGTTGCTACCGCCTCTGGGATGGCAGCAATTTTGAGCACCTGTATTGCCCTCTTGCAGACGGGTGATCATGTTGTTTGCTCGCGAAGTGTGTTTGGCACTACAACCGTTTTGCTGACGAAGTATTTAGCTAAGCTGGGCATCTCAACAACATTTGTTTCTCCTGTTCAGTTATCGCAATGGCAAAGAGCTATTACTCCTAATACCAAATTACTGCTGCTAGAAACACCATCAAACCCCTTGTCAGAAATTGCAGATATCCGCGCTTTGGCTGATATCGCTCATCAGCACAATTGCTTGTTAGTGGTTGATAATTGCTTCTGTACGCCGGCATTACAGCAACCTTTAGCATTAGGGGCTGATATTGTTGTGCACTCTGCGACAAAATATTTGGACGGGCAGGGCCGCAGTGTGGGCGGTGCCGTTGTTGGTCGTGTTGAACAAATGAATGAAGTCCTAAGCTTTATTCGTACCGCGGGGCCAAGTATGAGCCCCTTTAATGCTTGGGTATTTTTGAAAGGCTTGGAAACTCTGCGCCTCAGGATGTTGGCTCATAGTGCTAGCGCTTTAACATTGGCGACTTGGTTGCAAGAGCAAACCGCCGTGGTGAAAGTGCATTACGCGGGCTTAATAGATCACCCTCAACATGCATTGGCAGCGTCACAACAAAAAGCCTTTGGTGGTGTGTTATCTTTTGAAGTGGGTGAGAGTCAGGAGGATGCGTGGCAATTTATTGATGCGACTCGTTTGATGTCAATTACCGCAAACTTGGGCGACGCAAAAACCACCATTGTGCATCCGGCCACAACTACTCACGGACGCCTCACTCCAGAGCAGCGTCTTGAGGCTGGTATTACTGATAACCTTATTCGAGTGTCGGTAGGGCTAGAAGATGTAGAAGACTTACGCAAAGATTTGCAACGTGGTTTGAGCGCGGTATAAATAATGACTATTTATGCGCAAATCATCGAAGAAATCTCTCAAGTCGTACTAGGTAAGGATCGGCAAATACGACAAGCGCTTTGCTGTTTGTTAGCGCGTGGGCATTTGTTAATTGAAGATGTTCCAGGGGTTGGCAAAACAACCCTGTCGCAAGCTTTTGCTAAGGTGACGGGCTTAGACTATCAGCGGATGCAATTCACCAGTGATCTGTTACCCTCTGATATTCTTGGTGTGTCGATTTTTGATCGCAATACCAATGCTTTCCATTTTCACCCCGGTCCGGTTTTTACTCAGTTTTTGCTAGTTGATGAAATTAACCGAGCTAGCCCAAAAACGCAGAGTGCGTTGTTGGAAGCAATGGCGGAAAAGCAGGTAACGGTAGAGGGCGAAACTCGCCACTTACCCCAACCATTTTTTGTTATGGCAACACAAAACCCTTGGTTTCAATCTGGTACGTTTCCGTTGCCAGAATCGCAATTAGATCGCTTCTTAATGACAATCTCACTTGGCTATCCTGATGAGGTATCTGAGCGTCGCTTGCTTGCAGGTGGCGATCCTCGCGCGGTTATCGATGAGCTTCGAGCCTTATTGAATACGGAAAAAATTATTGGCCTACAAGCCAAGGTTGATGAAATTACGGTTCGTGATAGTGTTTTGTCCTATGTGCAGCGAATCATTGCATTTACTCGACAAGATTCGCACTATGCATTTGGTTTATCTACCCGCGCGGCCTTAGCGTTAATTCAAGCTGCAAAAGCCTGGGCCATGATAGAGGGGAGAGACCATGTGTTACCAGATGACATCCAGCTCTTGCTTGAGCCGGTAGCCGCCCACCGTTTGAAACCTGCTGCCGATAATCACGATAATGGTCCTGATTTGATAAAGCGGCTGCTGTCGCAGGTGCCGGTAGTGGTGTAACCATGGTGAGCAAACTGCAAGCGTTTGTTCGTCGTCGATTTAATATCTGGCTAGAAAGGCGCAGCCCACCTTGCGCTCAATTAATACTAAACCAACGTCGTATATTTATTATTCCATCCCGGGTTGGTGGCGGCTATTTCATTATGTTGTTTGGTCTGCTAATGCTGGCGATCAATTATCAAAATAACCTAATCTTTGCGATTACCTTTTGGCTCTTCAGTATTTTCCTTGTTGTCATTCTTCATACCTACGCCAATTTATCTGGCATTATCTTACGTGCGGGTGCAGCTGAGCCGGTCTTTGCAGGTCAACGAGCGGCTTTTCATTTGCACTTGGACGCAGGCAAGCGCGATAGACACCGTTTATACCTAGGCTTTGCTGAACAACAGCAAGAAGTTTGCAGCGTGAATGCGAATGAGGGGGCGACCACGGTTATATTGACGTTTCCAGCTTCCAAGCGAGGTGTAATGCATCCAAGCCGAATGACAGTAACAACGCGTTATCCATTGGGAATATTGCGTTGTTGGGCCGCACCTAAACTAGATTGGCACTGCGTTGTTTATCCTCAGCCAAAAATGTTGCGGCCGTTAATCAATCGGGCCGCAGACGGTGAGGGTGGGGTGGATAGCTTTTCCCGTGATAGAGATGAATTTAGTGGTTTTCAACGCTATCAGCCGGGGCAATCACCTAGCCGAATATTTTGGAAAGCGTATGCTAAGGGGCAGCCATTACAAACGAAGCAGTTTGAGCAATCACAGGCAGATGAATTGGTTTTGGATTGGAATGAACTTGAGGGCTTGGGAGTGGAGGACCGGCTGAGTACGTTGTGCGCTTGGGCTCTGGATTGTAATAAGCGCGGCCTAGCGTTTGGTTTGCAGCTCCCAGGGCTTAAAGTCGCAGCGGCTAGTGGTGGTGATCAATTAAGCCGAGTACTCCGCTCGTTGGCCATGTATTAATATGCGCTTCTTTTTAACGATATGAATATTGTGACCGCGGCTGAAAATCGTCATGCAGTGATTTGGTTATTACTTGCCCAGCTGTGCGCAATATTGCCTTTGATTGCGGTGTTGCCGCCGTGGGTCGTGCTGGTGTGGTTGGGGGCCGCATGGTGGTATTGGCGTATTTTGTCGGCGGGGAGGTCTTACCCAAACCCTTTGCTTAAGGCTGCACTTGCACTGGTTGCTGTGGCGGGTGTGTATCTGTCGTTTTCGTCGCTGCTGGCTTTAGAGGCGATGGTTGCCATTCTCGTTCTCGCATTGATCCTGAAACTATTAGAACTTAAAACCGAGCGCGATCACTGGCTAATCTTGATGCTTAGTTACTTTGTTGTCGCCTGCGGATTATTGTTGTCACAGCAGATAATCGATGTTGCTTTGGCGCTTATTCAGCTTGCCATGCTGTTAATGGCCCAACAGGCGATGAGCCGCGATAAAACCAGGCCGGGCATTATGCTGCGAAAGATTGCCGTCATTGCCTTGCAATCGCTACCTTTAATGCTCATGTTGTTTGTGATTTTCCCCCGTATTGGCCCTTTGTGGACCATGCCTCTGCCTGGAGGGCAGGGAGTGACGGGAATGTCTGATTCTCTTGAGTTTGGAGATATTGCGAAGTTAAGCCAGTCTGGCGATTTGGCGTTTAGGGTTAGGTTTGATGGCGAGCCGCCAAACACTGAGTTGTTATATTGGCGGGGTCTTGTATTAGACGAGTTTGATGGGCGCCGTTGGAGCCGAAACAGTTGGCCTGCACGGGACAAAACTAAGGCACCTTTAGTGGAGGAGCCCAGCATTAACTATACCGTTACCCTTGAGTCAGGTATGCATGAATGGCTTTATGTACTGCCTTTGGGCAAGGTGGAAAATAGATCCGATGTATATTACACCCATCAGCATCAGTGGTTGAGTCGTCGCGGGATTAACGGACGAGTCGAATATCGTGCAGAAAGCAATTACTCCTCGGTACTTATGGATGATCGTGGGGCTGACAAACAAAATTTACGCTTGGTGGGTGCGTCGAAAAACCCGCAAGCATCTGCTTTGGCAAAAACGTGGCTACAGGAATATTCAAATCCCAGTGAGCGAGTGGCGGCGGCAATGCGTTATTTTGAGACGACACCGTTCGAATACACCCTAACGCCAGCAGTCTTGGGTGATAACAATGTAGATGATTTTTTGTTTAATACTCGACAGGGCTATTGCGAGCATTTTGCTGGTAGCTTTGTTTATCTTATGCGAGCAGCCGGTGTGCCTGCGAGGATTGTTGTCGGGTATCAAGGTGGAGAACTCAATGAGCGGGAAGGCTATCTCTTGGTTCACCAGTCTGATGCGCATGCTTGGGCAGAGGTTTGGTTTGAAGATCGTGGCTGGGTGAGGATTGATCCAACAGCAACGGTTGCGCCATCGCGGATAAGTTTGGGGGCAGAGGCTTTATTGAGTCGTCAGCGAGGTTATCTAAATGATTCGCCCATGTCGTTACGTCGTTATGAATGGGCAAAGCAATTTCGTTATTTCGTCGATAATATAAATTACGCATGGGCGCGCTGGGTGTTAAATTTTGATAGTGATATTCAAAATAGTTTTTTACGTGGCTTGTTAGGACAAATAAACCCTCAGCGAATGTTAATTGCGGTGATGTTGGTGGGCGGCCTGCCTCTGGTTGTGGCAGCATTCTTTAGTTTGCGCCTTCCTGCAAAGCGGGGAGAAGATTTAGCAGCGCGTTACTATTTGTACAGCTGCAGAGCGTTAGCACGAAGAGGTATAGATCGCGCAGAGGGTGAAACCCCAGAGGATTTTTTAGCTAGAGTTGCTGTCGAGCAACCGTGTTGGGCGCAGTGGTTTACGTTACAAACACAATTGTTTACTCGCTGTAGTTATTTGCCGGTAGACAGTGAGAGTTACAAATACAATTTACTGCAATTGAAACAATTACAACGTCCACGAAAGTGGATGCAACAAAGTGCTGACGAGGAGTTGCGAGATTGATTACTAAGGTTGTAATAGCGATTTGTTCTCTCGCGTTGTTGTTTTATTTTAATCGAATCGTTACTGGTGTGCTGATTACGTTTGCCGACAAAAATAAGGTGTCAGCGCTTCGCTTGGGTTATGTGCGAAAAGCGGTAAATATCGGTTTTTTGTTGTCAGGCTTAATCTTAATTTGTTTCTTTTTTGGCCTAGGTTTTCAGCAAGTATTTATATTTCTTTCTTCGTTTCTGGCCGTGCTGGGTATTGCCTTGGTGGCTCAGTGGTCCATTCTCAGTAATATTACTGCAGGTGTGATCATTTTTTTTGCATTTCCGTATCGTATTGGTGATCGTATTAAAGTGGTTGATAAAGATGATGATATTACCGGACAAATTGTCGAGATCGCTTTATTTCATGTTCTTATTCGACGCGATGATGGTAGTACGGTGACCTATCCCAATAGCATTATTTTGCAAAAAGCCGTTATTAAGTCGCCTCAGTTGAGTAGTAAGTCAGCTGTTGCTGAGGTAAATGAATCCTCTATAAACGCTGAAGTTGACGTGATTGCTAAAAAAGAAACCCCGTAATATGAAGTCACTAACAGCGGTAAGCTTTATAAAAAAGTTGTGCGCATTGTGTAGCATATTGCTTTAGTTCTTCAGTTGACTTTGATTGCGGTAAGCCGATTAAACTTTGAAATTGTGTTTCACAAACTATCATAGACATTAATTGGGCTGCCGCGGTATCGATATTTTCAATGCATAAAATACCTAGCTTACTCTGTTCTTCGAGATAGACTCTGAGTTGACGGCGAATTTTTCCGGGGCCGGCTTCCCAGAATAGTTTGCTCACTTCTGATTGTCCTGCGCCGCTGATGCAAGCCCTAAACATGCCAATGGCATCTTCGCTAATCAGCAAAGAAGACAGTTGTTGGCTGAATAAACTCAGGTATTCTTCGCAGCCCATTGGTTGTTTGATTTTATTTGGTGCAAGGTCATATTCCTCACATTTGCAATCAATTGCGGCGGTAAACAGTAATTGCTTATTGCCAAAGTGGCTGTATACGGTTTGCTTTGAAACGCCAGCCGATTTGGCAATCTGTTCCATGCTGACTTTTTCGAAGCCATCAGTAATAAAGAGGGCTCCTGCGGCATCAATAATTTGGCTGCGCTTTTCTTCGCTTTTGCTACGTACGCGTTTTTCTTCCACTTTCGTGTCTACCTTTTTATGCATAACACTGCTGGGTTATTGCCAATATGTAATGCTAATTTATCTAAAATAGACTAGACAGTCCAGTTTAGTTTATCTATATTCGTGTCAATCTACAGCAGATCGAGTATTTGGCAATGCAATCAACTTTTGTTCAATCGGTAATTTTGGTGATGATGTTGTTTTCGCCATCTTTATTAGCTGAGGTGACTCTTCAGCGGGTTAGTACTACCGTGATTGAGCGTTTACCAGCCTACGAGGCTCAGCGCTTATTTGCTGGTCGAGTCATTGGTAGCCAGCGAGCAGATATTGGTTTTGAATTGGCTGGTAAGGTTGCAGAGGTGACAGTTGAGGATGGTCAGCAAGTCAATGCTGGAGAAGTACTTGCACGGCTTGATACACGATCTTTAGTCATTGAAAAGGCTGAGTTAATTGCAGCGCAGAGTGAAGTGACAGCTCGACTTGAACAATTAGAAAAAGACGTCATTCGCTTCCGAAATTTACGTGAGAGTGGTTATGTATCGGTTGGCCAACTTGATGAATTAATATCTCGTCGCAGTGCGGCTGCCGCCCAGTTGTCACAAGTTGATGCTCGGCTTAAAGGCGTGGCATTGCGAATGAAAAAATCACAAATGACTGCGCCATTTAGCGGTGAAGTCTCTACACAGCAAGTGGAAGAGGGCGTATTGGTTAGTGCTGGGCAAGCGTTAATGCAAGTGGTTGTTACTGGAAATAACGAGGCGGTATTTGGTATTTCTGACCGCTTGGGCAGGAACCTAGTCTATGGCCAGCCTTTATCGATATCCGGTGATTTTGGTGTTTGGCCGGTTTCAGTCATTTCAGTGGCGCAAAATTTGGATTGGCGCACCCAAACTCGTACGGTGAGAGTTCAACTTCCACCAGAAGCGCCCGCCGTTGATGGCAATACAACCTATTTACATTTACCCGAGAAACGGGATGTCTCTGGCTTTTGGGTGCCTTTGACTGCACTGCTTGAGGATGTCCGAGGAACATGGGCAGTTTACGGACTCGCAGCAGTCGACGATGGCAGCTACCAGCTGCGCAAGCGATCGGTTCAGCCGGTCTATCAATATCAGGGTCGAGTCTATGTGGACGGGGAATTACAAACGGGTGATCGTATTGTGACAGCCGGACTTCATCGTTTATCGCCTGGGCTGCATGTCAGCTTAATGGCCGAGTAATCCGCTATGATTTCTAAAATGCTGACTAACCCCCGAATGGTTGCACTGCTATTTGCACTTATCCTTGTTGCCGGCCTTGCTGCGGTAGCTAGCTTACCGCGCCTTGAAGACCCCCATATAGTTAATCGTCACGCAATTTTAGTGACTCCATTCCCCGGAGCCAGTGCAGAGCGCGTAGAAAGTTTAATTGCCGAACCCCTAGAAACGGCGATTCGCACAGTGCCCGAGGTATACCACATTACCGCCCATTCTAGCGGTGGTGTTTCAGTGATTGTGGTGCAGCTGGACGATTCTGTTAATCAGGAAGATGGCGATCAGTTGTGGGCCGAAATAAGGGATAAAATTCAACAAACAGCGAGTCAGCTTCCGGAAGGTGCCGGCGAACCGTATTTGGATACAACCAGAAACTATGCGTTTACGTGGATTGGGGCTTTGGCTTGGCAAGGCACTGGGCCTTCAGATTTATTGCGTTTGGGGCGCTATTCAGACGAGTTAGCCAGTAGATTAAGAAACCTTTCTGGCACCGATATCGTTAAGGTTGTCGGGGCGCCAGTTGAAGAAATACAGGTGAAAGTAGACCCGGTCAAGGCAACGGCAGTTGGATTGGATGTGCCTAAGATTGCGGGGCTTTTGGGAGTCAGCGATGCAAAAACGGCTGCCGGCGAACTCAATAATGATAAGCAGCGTATTTCTGTTGAATTAGTGGGTGGGTTTGACGCTGTTGAACGCATTCGTCGCACGCCTTTGCTGACCTTAGCTAATGGTGGTTCATTGCAGTTACAGGATGTTGCTCATGTGTATCACGGCGAGCCGGATACGCCTAGCGATATTGCGATTGTCAGCGGCGAGCGCGCGGTGGTGATCGGATCTCGTATGCTGCCAGACATGCGAGGAGATCGCTGGACCGAGGTGTTGCAAAAGGAGGTGGCTGATTTTGTGGCCACCTTACCTGATGAGATTGTATTGCAAGAACTCTTTGTACAAGAAGATTACAACGAGGTTCGTTTAAGCGGTTTAATTAATAATATTTTGCTGGGTTTTTTCTTTATTTTTACCATTTTGTTGGTGACGCTAGGTTGGCGTTCTGCGGCGATAGTTGCCGTATCCCTACCTTTGACGATGTTGTTTTCGATGGCGTGTATGCGCATGACGAATATGCCTATACATCAAATGTCAGTTACGGGGCTTATCGTGGCCCTAGGGATTATGGTAGATAACGCTATTGTGGTCGCTGATACCGTCATGCGTTATCGCCGCGGAGGTTTCTCTGCTGTTGCAGCGGCAACCAAAACTTTACGCCATTTATGGGTCCCTCTGTTAGGTTCCACATTAACCACCGTTTTGACCTTTATGCCGGTTGTACTTATGCCCGGGCCTGCAGGTGAATTTATCGGCCCATTAGGACGAGCAGTTATTTTTTCTTTGCTTGGCTCATGGCTTATTTCTCTCTTTATTATTGCGCCGGTTGCGGGGAAATGGTTGTCCAACAATCAAGTGAGTGGTGTTGGTGCGCCGCGTTTGAACTATTGGTTTCGCCGTTTTCTGGCGTGGGTGTTGTTACGTCCTCGGCGCTTTATGTTGGCGGCATGTGTATTGCCGGTAACGGGATTTATCGCTATTCAAAGTTTACCCGAGCAGTTTTTTCCGCCCTCAGACCGGGACATGATTAACCTTGAGCTATATCTACCCGCTGGTAGCAGTATTGAGCATACGCGACGGGCTACTGAGAAAATAACCGAAATTATCAATACCCACCCAGAAGTGACTTCTATTCATTGGTTTATTGGGCGTAATGCCGTGTCGTTTTATTACAACCTTATGGACTCTAAAGATGGCGCGTCAAATTATGCACAAACGATGATGAAAATGAAGGACTTTAGTCACGCGAATCGCTTGATAAGCATCTTGCAGCAGGAATTAGACGAGGCTTTTCCGAATTATCAAATTATTGTGCGTCGACTAGCACAAGGACCACCGTCAAATGCGCCTGTTGAGCTGCGGTTATACGGTAGTAGTTTGCCCCGTTTAAAAATGATGGGCGATGAGTTGCGGCGTATCGCACAGGAAACTGATGACGTAATTCATGTTCGAGACTCCTTAGGTGAAGTTGTGCCTAAACTTTGGATTGATATTGATGAGAGTGAAGCGCAGCGGAGTCAAATTGGCCTGAAAGATCTTTCAGCGTTGCTGGCAACGAATATCGATGGGGTGGTGAGTGGCAGCATGTTGGATGGTACTGAACAGCTGCCTATACGGGTATCTGGAGCGGGTGTAAAAGAAACAAGTATTGATAGGCTCATGTCGTTTCCGCTCGCATTACCAACGGGAGCGCGGCCGCTATCTGCCTTGGCCGATGTTGAATTAAAGCCTGCACAGGCGAAAATCTCTCGTCGTGATGGGCGACGGGTTAATATGATAGATGTATTTATTAGAGACGGAGTTCTTCCTGCACAAGTACTTACTCGTCTTAAGGCGAGGATTGCAGAGGAGGGGTTCACCGTGCCTGCAGGTTATACATTAGAGATTGGTGGCGAATCAGAAAGCCGCAATGAGGCCGTTGGTAATTTAATGGGCAGTGTTGGTATTATCGTGGTTTTGCTTGTTGTCACCGTCGTGATGGCATTTGATTCTTTCCGTCTTTCTGCATTGGTATTTGCTGTTGCTATCCAATCTGCTGGTATGGGCATGCTGAGTCTGTGGATTGCTCAGTACCCATTTGGTTTTACCGCCATCATCGGTTTGATGGGGTTGATGGGGCTGGCGGTTAATGCGGCGATTGTTATTTTAACAGAGCTTAAATCATCGCCCTTGGCCATGGCGGGTGATCAGGCCGAAATTGTGAATGTAGTGTCGGTGTGTACTAAGCATATTAGTTCTACCACCATCACCACTGTGGCGGGGTTGATACCTTTAATCTTGTCGGGAGGGGGATTTTGGCCTCCCTTTGCCGTGGTGCTGGCCGGTGGTACGGTCTTAACGACAGTACTGTCATTGTTTTTTGTACCTGCTGCATTTTTAGTGCTTAGAAAGCCCTATGTGCTCAAGTATTTACCACAGAGAAAAACTGCGGTTTAAACTTGTAAGGCTTGAAATATTAACCCCCCCCCCTTTTTTGATTACCTGGAAATCGGGTAGCGAGTGTTTCTTGATGATTCAGTTAGTTAAATGAAGAAACGGCCGCTTTGTTAGCACAATGGGGTACTGCTTTATCGCCGTAAGCTCGCTGCTTATTGTTATACTGCATCTAAGATGGGGTATGACAATGGTCCCCGCAGTGTACCCTTGGGGAGAGTAATTAATGAATTTAAATAAAGATATTCAACAATTAAATAATAAGCTGGATTTACTTCGTCGCAAGTTGGACGATGCCAAGGCTGCTGACAATCAAGCGCTGATTCTGCAATTTAAACGTGAGTTGGCGGCAATTAATAAAAAGATTGCCAGTATTAAGGGTATGCAGAGCCGCAAAAATTTAGCTCAAGCCGAGCAATTGTTGACCTTGGGATTTCAACGGCCTTTAACAAAAGTCGAGCAGGCTGACATGGGTGCGTTTAAAAAGTCGGTCCGGGGGCTTGTTGTTGTGCACCCGTTGACTGCGCTAGGCAAGGAAATGGGTATTTCTGAAGTGACAGGTTACGCGCCGAAACCGTTTTAATAGCTTTGATAAGTACAACCCAGTTTTTGGCAATTTGGGTAATACTTGGCTTCATATTTTAAAGTGCATCAAATCCTCTATTTAACTCTGCAGGTAGATAGTCAGAAATGATTCTCGGCGGGGGAACTCGATAGCGATTCAGCTCATCCCAGGTGAGTAATGAATAGTAATCACGAATATTACGTACATAGCGGGCGGCTTCGTCACCACGGGCATAACCGTATTTAGTGGGTTTGTACCATTTCTTTTGTCGTAATAATGGCAGGCTTTCCCTGACATCATTCCAGAGGTTGGGGTTGCCTCCACGCCGCTGGGTAATGATGCGTGCATCTTCGACATGACCTAAACCAATATTGTAGGCCGCAAGGGCAAACCAGCTGCGATCAGGTGGTTCTATGCTCGCAGGAAGCCTGCTGTAGAGTTTTTTGTAATAGCGAGCGCCACCACGCAAACTTTGTAGTGGGTCTAAGCGATCGTCCACATTGAGTTCAAGTGCGGTTGACCTAGTGAGCATCATCATGCCGCGTACTCCCGTAGGAGATCGGGCTGATGCATCCCAGTGGGATTCTTGGTAACTAATGGCGGCGAGAAATCGCCAGTCTAGATCGTATTCTATGGCGACCTGCTCAATCAACCCTTTGACATCTGGAAGCCGCTCTTCTTTCATTTGTAAAAATGTTTGGGTGTTAATGAATGTTTGGCGCTCATTTATTGTGAAGCTGCGATCTATTAGGCGTGCAAGTTTGCCGTTGGCGGTAAACGTCTTAAAAAAGAGCGTCATTTCTTTAATCAGGCTGGCATTAGCCGGTGTGTTGGTCATTGCCCACGCGAGTTTTCGTGGTTTTTCAGCGCTAAATGCAACCCTAAAGCTGGGGTAAAAGGCGCGATTTGCATAGTATTCAGTGGAATTGATGATGGTGACATCAATTTCCCCCTCTGCAAGTTGCTCGAGTAAGTCGATGGATTCTAGGTCTCGGCTTTCGGCCCAGCTCAGTGTCGGGAAGGATTTTTTGAGCTCAAGTAATTGCTCGACATGTGCGGTGTTGCTAATCACGCGAATTTGTTTGCCAATTAAGTCTTCTGCCGAGCTCATTGGCGCATTTTTGTCGCGGTTATAAATAAAGAAGGGTTTGACGCTCAAATAGCTTGGTCCAAAAAGTAAAGTTTCCTGTCGAGAGGAGGTAATACTTAGCCCTGCGGCAGCGATTTCTGCTTTGTTTTCCGCCAGCCCAGAAAATACCTCATCAATACTGACGACAGGAATCATTTCTAAATCGACATTGAGGTGGTCTGCAAAGGCGAGTGCCAAATGATACTCAAATCCAGCTGGTGCGCCTTGGCTTTCATAATAGGTGGTGGCTCCGTTGCGAGTAAGTACCCGTAAAACCCCGCTGTCACGGATTTCTTGGAGTTTGTCGGTATCGCTATCTTGGCATGCGCTCAATAGGCAAGCAGAGAGCAATATGCTTAAAGCACAGAGCAACTTGGTGATCAATAGTTCTGTTTTTCGGCTTGCGAACAAGTGTAAAACTCCAAAGATTAGAAGGTAATTGTATCGGTATGGAGCAGATCACACCATAAAGACTATTTTGGATAAAAATTCTCGCGTAAATCCTTTACAATGGCCGGCTTCAATCCATTCGATCGAGGTTGTCGCCCCGAATGCTTATTCTTTCAGGTGCTCCGGCGCTTTCAGATTTCCGTGTAGATAAATTAAAGGCCGCTTTGGCGAGCTCAATTCCCACCCTGCGAGGTGTGAGCGCACAGTATGTTCACTTGGTGGACACCACCGTAGAGCTCGATACCGCAAGTAGTGACGTTTTGAGTCAATTATTGCAATACGGCCCCCTTGCTGAGTTTTCAGCTAACACCGGCATGAGCGTATTTGTTGTGCCTAGGGCCGGAACAATTTCACCTTGGTCTAGTAAGGCCAGTGATATTGCTCACAACTGCGGTCTAGATATGATCGCGCGTATAGAGCGTGGCGTGCAGTATTTCTTTGATATTGATGGAGAGCTTAGCGACTCACAACGCAATATCTTATTGTCTGCTATCCATGATCGTATGGTCGAGGTTGTCTTGGATAGTCCCGCTGACGCAGCAGTGTTATTTAATCGCCACAGCCCTAAACCCATGCAGGCCGTCGACGTACTTGGTGGAGGCCGCGAGGCATTGTTAGCCGCTAACACCGAGCTTGGTTTGGCTTTGGCTGATGATGAGATAGATTATCTAGTTAGCAGTTTTATTCAGCTTGATCGAAACCCCAGTGATGTCGAGCTTATGATGTTTGCGCAGGCGAACTCAGAGCATTGTCGTCATAAGATATTTAATGCGAGCTGGACAATCGATGGCGAGGAGCAGCCGCATTCTTTATTCGGCATGATCAAAAACACCAACGAATTGGGTGGTGAAGATGTGCTGAGTGCCTACTCCGATAATGCCGCCGTGGTTAAAGGCCACCGCGCAGGTCGCTTTTATCCCGAACCAGGCTCTGCTGAATATCGCTATCACCAAGAAGATATCCACTTATTAATGAAAGTGGAGACCCATAACCACCCTACGGCAATTTCACCTTTCTCGGGCGCTGGAACTGGCTCTGGAGGAGAGATTCGCGATGAAGGCGCAGTGGGGCGTGGCTCCAAGCCCAAAGTAGGCTTAAGTGGTTTTAGTGTCTCAAACCTTCGTGTACCGGGATTTGAACAACCTTGGGAAGCCGATTACGGCAAGCCGGGCCGGATTGTTTCGGCGCTGGATATTATGCTGGAGGGCCCCATTGGTGGCGCGGCATTTAATAATGAGTTTGGCAGACCTAATTTGTGCGGATACTTTCGGAGTTTTGAAGAAAACGCCGTGGGTGCGGCAGGTGAGGAGCGGCGGGGCTACCACAAACCAATTATGATTGCCGGTGGTTATGGCAACATTAAAGAAGAGCATGTTCTGAAAACTGAATTCCCTGCGGGTCACAAGCTTGTGGCGCTGGGTGGGCCGGCAATGCTGATAGGCTTGGGTGGCGGTGCTGCATCTTCTATGAGTAGCGGTAGTTCTACAGAAGATCTCGATTTTGCATCAGTACAACGACAAAACCCTGAGATTGAGCGGCGTTGCCAAGAGGTCATCGATCGCTGCTGGGCCATGGCAGAGAATAACCCCATTGCCTTTATTCACGATGTGGGTGCTGGCGGATTATCAAACGCGTTTCCGGAGTTGGTTAAAGACGGTGGCTGCGGTGGTGACTTTGACTTACGCAAAGTTCCAAATGATGAGCCTGGCATGTCACCACTAGAAATTTGGTGTAATGAATCTCAAGAGCGCTATGTAGTTGCCATTGCACCGGAAAATTTGCCAACATTTGAAGCCATTTGTGCCCGCGAGCGAGCGCCGTATGCGGTGGTTGGCGAATCAGTAGAAGATAAACGTTTACGGGTTGGTGATACGCACTTTGACAATAATCCGGTAGATTTGCCCATGTCGGTGTTGTTTGGCAAGCCACCTAAAATGCATAGGGATATTACTCGTCAGTATCCACAAAGACCTGAATTTGACCCGGCGGCAATTAATATCGATGAAGCCTTGGAGCGCTTATTAGCCTTACCTACCATTGCGGCAAAAAATTTCTTAATCACCATTGGTGACCGCTCTATCACCGGACAAGTTCATAGAGACCAAATGGTAGGCCCTTGGCAAATTCCAGTGGCAGACTGCGCGGTTACCACGGTGAGCTATGACTCGTACGCAGGAGAAGCAATGGCCATGGGCGAGCGGACTCCGCTGGCTTTAATTGATGGCCCAGCCTCTGGACGTATGGCTGTTGCCGAAGCGCTGACTAATATTGCAGCCACTCGCATAGAGAAAATCGCCGATATCAAACTCTCGGCAAACTGGATGTGCGCGGCGGGGTATGGCGGTGAAGACGAAGTCCTATTTGATACCGTAAAAGCGGTGGGCTTAGAGTTTTGTCCCGCATTAGGGGTTACCATTCCAGTGGGTAAAGACTCTATGTCTATGCGCACTACATGGCAGGATGGCGACCAAAATAAAGCCGTGACTGCACCAATGTCTCTGGTGATAACCGCGTTTAGCCCAGTGCTTGATGTTCGCAAAACAGTGACGCCCCAGTTACAAGCAGACCTTGATGATAATGCCTTGCTATTAATTGACTTAGGCGCGGGAAAACAGCGCTTGGGTGGGTCTTGTTTGGCGCAGGTTTACCAGCAGGTTGGCAGTGAGTCGCCAGATATTGATAGTCCAACCTTGCTAGCCGGTTTTTTTAATGCCATTCAGCAGCTGCTTGAAGAGCAAAAAATTATTGCCTACCACGATCGCTCCGATGGTGGTTTGGCAATTACCTTATTAGAGATGGCTTTTGCTGGCCACTGTGGACTTGATATTGAATTGAGCGCCCAAGGTAATGTGCACGGGGCCTTATTTGCTGAAGAAGCGGGTGCAGTTGTTCAAGTGCGTTGCAGTGAGGTTGAGGCGGTACTAGACATCTTTACGGCTCACGGCTTGTCTGCATGTGTTCAAGAGATTGGTAAAGCCGTTGCAGGATCAGATATCACGCTGAGCTACGGCGGGGTACCGGTGCTGCAAGATGATCGATTACGATTGCAAAAGAACTGGCAGCAATTGAGCTATAGGATGCAGGCTTTGCGGGACAACCCAGATTGCGCCCAACAGGAGTTTGACGGTATTAGCGAAAATGATCCCGGTTTAAGCCAGTCTTTATCTTTTGATGCACAGGAAAATATTGCCGCGCCCTATATTAATTCGGGCGTATTGCCCCGTATGGCGATTTTGCGGGAGCAGGGTGTTAACGGCCAAATGGAAATGGCTGCGGCCTTCGATCGCGCTGGATTCACCGCAGTTGATGTGCATATGAGTGATATCCTCAGTGGCCGTGTTAGCTTGCAAGATTTTAAAGGCTTAGCGGCATGCGGGGGCTTTTCGTATGGGGATGTTCTCGGTGCGGGAGAGGGCTGGGCAAAAACCATCTTATTTAATGGTTTAGCTAGAGATGAGTTTTCAGCGTTTTTCCAGCGTAATGATACGTTTGCTCTTGGTGTGTGTAACGGCTGTCAGATGATGTCGAATCTGCATTCACTCATACCAGGCGCAGAACATTGGCCACGTTTTGTAAGAAATCGCTCTGAACAGTTTGAGGCGCGTTTTTCTCTGGTTGAAATTCCGGAATCACCCTCCATATTATTATCTGGCATGGCGGGGTCGCATTTGCCGGTGGCTGTAGCTCACGGTGAAGGGCGTGCGGAGTTTGCTGATGCCGCTCATTTACATAACTTGCAGCAAAGCGGAAAAGTGGCGCTTCAATTTATTGATAATACATTGGTGGTTACCGAGCGTTATCCTGCTAATCCTAATGGCTCACCATTGGGTATTGCTGGGGCGAGTAGTGTAGATGGTCGTGTTACGATTATGATGCCTCACCCAGAACGAGTGTTTCGTACAGTGCAAAACTCATGGGTGGCGGACAGTTCGAAAGAAGACAGCGGTTGGATGAGGCTGTTCAGAAATGCCCGAGTTTGGGTTGATTAAGTGAGTAAGACGAATTGGCGCCGGCTATTGCCGGCGCTTTTATAAGGGCGGATCAGGGGTGCTCCGTCTATTATTAACGCCCATGTTGGCGTCCGTTACTAAATAGGCACCGTCGTCACAGGCGGTTTTGGTGAAAATACAATGCTTAATAAATATCCTCTCTGGAAAAACCTGCTAATTTTAGCGGTGCTAGGGATCGGCCTTCTGTACGCGATACCAAATTTGTATCGGCCTGATCCGGCCTTACAGGTTTCGGGTGAAAGTAGCGGAGTGGTGATAGATCAGGCACTGATGACTCGCTTGTCTGCGGCATTAGATGCTGGCGGCATCGAACATTTTGGCGAAGAGGCTAATGAAACCGGTAAATCCGGTTTAGTTCGTCTTTATGAAACCGATGTCCAACTACGGGCCCAGAGTATTGTTCAGCGCACATTGGGAGACGGTTATGTGGTGGCGTTAAATCTCGCCTCTAATACACCGGATTGGCTTAGTAACTTGGGTGCTCAAGCCATGAAATTAGGCTTGGATTTAAGTGGCGGTGTGCATTTTTTATTGGAAGTCGATACTGATTCCGCCATTGAAACTCGTTTAGAGCACTTCAGTTCAGGTATTAAAAAGAAACTGCGAGAGGAGCGTATCCGCGGGTTTGTTACCTTGAACGATGGGGTTATCTCCGGGAAATTTACAACGGCTGAATTACGTGACACGGCGTTAAAATTGATTCGTAGTGATTTTGCTGAGCTCACCGGCGAAAAAGTAGAGATGGATGATGAGTCTTTTTACTTGCGAGCTATTATCGGTGAAGCCAAGCGTAAAGAAATTGAAGATTATGCGGTAAGTCAAAACCTGACGACCTTGCGTAATCGTGTTAATGAATTAGGCGTGTCGGAGCCTCTGGTTCAGCGCCAGGGCCGTAATCGTATTGTTGTCGAGTTGCCAGGCATTCAAGATACCGCAGAAGCTAAACGTATCTTGGGTAAAACCGCGAATTTGGATTTTCGCTTAGAAGCTAAATATGACGCGCCTTTAACAGATCGTGAGCAATTTGAGTTCCGCAATCCTGGCCGTGGTGAACCGAGCGCGTGGTTGGAGCGCGATGTTGTTATTACTGGTGAGCGGGTTGCAAATGCTCAGGCTGGTTTTGACCAAAATGGCATGCCTCAGGTCAATATCACTCTGGACAGCCAAGGTGGTACCTTGATGCACAAAATGACGCGGCACAATATTAACCGTCGTCTAGGGGTGTTGTTTATTGAGCGTAAGAGTCGTACCCATTATCAAGTTGATGCGGAAGGTGTAGAGCAAATAGTAAAAGTACCTTATGACGAGAAAAAAATTATTAGCCTGGCAACTATAAAAGATGCCCTAGGTGTGCAATTTCGTATTACCGGTTTAGACGCTCCAGGCGAAGCCGCTGAGCTGTCTTTATTATTGAGAGCGGGTGCCCTCGCAGCGCCCATCGATTTTGTGGAAGAGCGAACGGTTGGCCCATCACTAGGGGCAGAAAATATTAGTAAGGGTTTAAATGCGGTGAAGATTGGCTTGGGCTTGGTAGCCTTGTTTATGTTGGTTTACTACCGTGTTTTTGGTGTTATTGCGGTGGTTGCCTTGGGTGCCAATATCATTCTGTTGACAGCTGCCATGTCATTGCTGGGTGCCACGTTAACGTTGCCAGGGATTGCGGGTATCGTACTTACCGTTGGTATGGCTGTTGATGCCAATGTGCTTATCTTTTCTCGAATACGAGAGGAGCTGCGAGCGGGTTTATCAGTGCAGCATGCAATTGAAGCTGGTTACGGTCGCGCATTCGTTACCATTATGGATTCCAACGTTACCACGCTCTTAGTGGCGGTTATTTTGTATGCAGTGGGCACTGGGCCTGTACGCGGTTTTGCAGTGACTTTGTCGCTGGGGATATTAACCTCGATGTTTACCGCAATTATGGGCACCCGCGCTATTGTTAATTTCGTTTACGGCGGTCGTCGTATCACCAAGCTGGCGATCTAGGGGAAACGTATGTCGGATACAACTAAAATGATTAACTTTATGGGTGGGCGTCGCATTGCGATGGTCATTTCAATTATCGCTTTGATCGCATCGGTGTCAGTGCTCGCCGTAAAGGGATTGAACTTTGGTCTCGATTTTACCGGTGGTACTTTAATAGAGGTTATTTACGAAGAGTCAGTACCTTTACAGCAGGTTCGTGAAGACCTCAGTGCCGCAGGATATGAAAGCGCCATTGTGGTTAATTTTGGATCAGATACTGATGTGTTGGTTAGAATGCCTGAAGGCATGAGCCCCACACTAGGCGAAGAGGTGCTTGCAGTATTACAGGCTGGCACTGAAGCTGAGGTTGAGTTACGCCGTATTGAATTTGTAGGCCCTCAAGTTGGTGAGGAGCTCAGAGAGCAGGGCGGCTTGGCAGTGTTGTTAGCCTTGGTTGTGGTGTTAATTTATGTGGCAATGCGTTTTCAAATTAAGTTTTCGGTTGGCGCTGTAGCAGCTTTGGGACATGATGTTCTTATCACGTTAGGTGTCTTCGCCATAGTGGGCTGGGATTTTGATTTAACCGTGTTGGCCGCGATTTTGGCTGTTATAGGTTACTCGCTCAACGACTCGATTGTGGTGGCTGACCGTATTCGCGAAAATTTGCGTAAGTTACGCAAACATGATGCCGATGAAATTATCAATATTTCGCTTACTGAAACACTAGATCGTACCTTGGTGACTTCTGGCACAACATTGTTGGTGTTGCTAGCACTGGCTTTTGTCGGTGGTGAAATGATTCATAGCTTTGCTTTAGCATTGCTGATTGGTATCGGTGTGGGTACTTATTCATCTATCTATGTTGTTGCCAGCTTGCTGATGACAATGAATATTAGCCAAGATGACCTGATTGTTGTAGAGAAAGAAGGGGCAGAAATAGACGATTTACCTTGAGCTTTTAGCTCAAGGTTTAGGTCGGGACATCATCCTGATCATCAACTTCTATGCTGAGAGCAAATGATCCTGTTTGCTCTTCGTTTTCTGTTTCTTCTGCATTTCCTTCTGGTATACCGTGACTACTATGAAGTTTAATTTGCAGCCGTAAATTATTTGCAGAGTCGGCATTCTTTAATGCCTCCTCAAAGGATATTTTTCCGCTTTCATAAATCTTGAATAATGCGGAGTCAAAAGTTTGCATGCCCACATTTTCAGATTTTTTCATAATTTCTTTAATCGTTTCTATTTCACCCTTGTGAATTGCTTGGGCAACACTGGGTGTACCCAATAATATCTCTATGGCGGCAGCGCGCTTTCCATCTTCAGTGGGTATTAAGCGCTGAGAAACAAAACATTTTAAATTAAGAGAAAGATCTAATAATAATTGGTTTCGTCGCTCTTCTGGGAAGAAGTTGATAATACGATCAAGGGCTTGGTTGGCGTTATTCGCATGCAATGTTGAGATACACAAATGCCCTGTTTCAGCAAAGGCAAGAGCGTGCTCCATCGTTTCTCTATCACGGATCTCACCAATAAGAATAACGTCGGGTGCTTGCCGTAAGGTGTTTTTCAGAGCTTGGTGAAAGCTCCGAGTATCCATGCCGATTTCACGCTGATTAACAATGCTGCGCTTATGACGGTGAATAAACTCAATGGGGTCTTCAATCGTAATTATATGACCGCTGCTATTAGTGTTGCGGTGATCAATGAGGGCCGCTAGCGATGTAGATTTACCAGAACCAGTAGCGCCAACGAAGAGGACTAAGCCACGCTTCGTCATTATGACGTCTTTCAATATAGGCGGTAGGCCAAGGGCATCTACATTTGGAATTTCAGTAACAATATTTCGGGCAACTATAGATATTTCGTTACGTTGTTTAAAAATATTAACCCTGAACCTGCCAATACGAGGAATATGGTAGGCGAGGTTCATTTCAAGTTCTTGCTCAAATTCATCTACCTGCTCTTTGTCCATAATGGCATAGGCGATAGCTTTTATTTCTCCAGGAAGAAATGGCTCCTTATGAAGAGGCTTTAATTTTCCGTGAAATTTTGCGCAGGGTGGGGCACCAGTGCTAAGAAAAAGATCAGAGCCATCATTTTTAGCGAGTAGGGTTAAATAATCATCAAAAGTCATTATATTTTTGTCTTTGTTGGTAGAGTTGGTGTTACAAAAACAACTGAAATTAAATCCACAAATTATTGTATATCAAAACTATGCAGCGTTTTATGAAAATAACCTGAAATGCAAATAGATTAAATAGAGATCAATCCAATCACTGACCTAATGAATATACCTTAGGTCAGTGATGTTTAAGACGTGTAAATAGGAGGTAATCAGAGCTTACTTAATAAGCTTTGAATGGCCGTCACAATTTAAACCAAGTAGGTTGACCTCAGTTTGCCCCAGCTGTAAGCCAAGTAAATTGTCCAATAAAGGCATTAGAAGGTTATTTCCAACAGCGTCCAAAACAGGGCGGAGAACCTCCAATAGCAAACCTGTTAGAAATACGAGAGCGTTAGATTGCGTTTGCCCTGAGGGGGTGTCCAGTGCATCTGCAAGCTCATCAATACATCCGGTGCTACTGCCATTGTTTCCAAATAAACTTCCCACAACACCACCGCCGGTACATGGATTTCCAACTAAAATTCCACTTAATAAGTCTCCTACACCACCTAGAAGCCCGACAACTAAATCTCCAACACTCCCTAAGATACCGCCTACATTTAAAGTTAGTACTGAATCTAGCAAGCCGACCACCGGATTCAGAAGTGCATCAGCAACAAATCCTTGTAAACCATCGGATGTATCACTAATTAAATCTTGAGCCTCCTCAAGTTTTTGCCCGCGGCATGTACTACCACTATACCCACTTCCGCAGCTATCTCCGTTCAAATCTTCCCATATTTCTGTGGCGATCTGAGTGCGATCGCTGCTATTCATTGTGGGGTTAGAGTTTAGTGTTTGTCCAAGTAGTGCTGCCAATAATGCGTCTGTAAGGTCCTGCACAGTGGTACCTAGGTCGATATTTCCATCTAAGACCATCATTTGCTGCTCTGCTAGATCATCTTGGCCTGTAGTTTCAAGGGGGTCGATTGCTAAGCTTGTGTCGAGGCCAATTAATGAGGATCCAAGTAACTCAACACTTAAAAGACTTTTGGAGGTCAGGCCTACATCGCAGCTCGCACTAGTAGAGAAAATGGTGTTTGGATCAATGTCACCTACACAAATTTTGGCAATTTGTGCATCTACCGCAATAGTCGCACAATCTTCACCAGCAGGGCATTTTGGCGGGTTATCAAGTTCTTTTAAGGGCTGGGTACACATATCTTCGATTGTGCCCGATGCTGATGCTAGATCAATCACCAAAGGTATATCTACATTTACGCTAGCTAAACTTCCGAGCAAGCCTCCTAGTGCACCGCCTAACAGGTCATTAGTGCTGACTTCGATATGGGCGAATACCCTAGTCTGTGAGGAATATGCTGTGGTTCCAATTCCACCAATGGCAATAGAAGGTGGTTCGATAATGCCTACTTTTGCACTAATATCGGTGCCCAATAAGCTCCCTAGTCCACCTGGGAGTAAAGCAAGGTCAACATCAATTGCTCGGCTTGAGGTTGCAATACCTATCGCAGTACTTACGAGCCCCATGGCATCCACTTTAACATCTAATGCAGAGCTTGCTGGAGAGGTAATGGAGGCGAAGAGTCCCGAGCTAAATTCGTCAGAGCCAAGCTGGATATCAGGGAGGGTGACATCCATTTCTCGTTCTAAGCTAGATAACAAATCAAGGTTGAGATTAAGCAGACTATCTTGACCGACTAGAGTTGCTGTTGCATCTAATATCTCGCCAAGGCTTACCGCTCTAACAATCAGTAAATTATTGAAATCCGCTATGCTCAGATCGGCAGAAACAGGAATGCCTAATGCTTGTAAAAGACCGCTTGGCGTTATAGTTGCGCCAACCAAGCCATTGTAATCCATAAGGTCTAGGCCGAGGTCTAGACCAACACCGCTGAGCAGACTGCCTACAATGGATTCACCCGCACCTAGACTAGCTAGTCTCGTACCAACACTAAAAGCTGCAATGGGCTCGCAAGCTACAGCTGTAGCTCTAGCACTTAGGTCCACATTCTCATCACTTAGTAATTGTCCAAACAATGAAGTCGGAACATTATAAGTTAAGATAACTTCGACAGTGCCTTCACCTGGTATCGCTGTAAATGTACTGTTTGTACTGTCACCCGGAAAATTATTACGTTCTGGGGAAAGAACTTCTCCGGGAGCTAACATATCGCCAATATTAAAGGAAAGGATATCGTCAGCAGTAATTTCACTGCGACAATACCGTAAAGCGGTTTCCATCGCAGCTAAATCAGCATTTTTTTGTAGCGACCGCTTTTCAAGATACAAACGACCTGTGTCTGTCACCACAGCGAGAAAGGTAAATAAACTTAACATCATTAAAACGGCGAGAATCGTAGTTACGCCGCGTTGGGAATGAAAAGAATGATTATTCATTAATCGCTGTGTTTTCATGGTCGTTACTCTTCCGTGAATGAATCTGAGCTAAAACGTTCTGGAATACTATGTGCAAAACTTTCCACATAACGGTTATAGATTTTAGTGCTCACTTTACCGCTAAGATATTGCTCGTCTGTGCTGGCATTTTTTCCAGAACGCTGCATTTCGAGCAAGCTATGTGTTGTTGTTTTTGGCGTTGGGTTTTGCGTGTAAATAACATCTGGTTCAGCCATAGCAGAAACAGATAGTGTTGCGCCTAAGATAAAATAAGCTGCTTTTAACGCTTTCATAGTGGTGCTCCTTGTCTAGCTATGTTGCTACCAGCGATGGTGGGTTGTTTAAAGGCATTTGCTTGGCTAAGTAACTGTTTAAATTCCTCTGTAGAGATGTCGTTATTTTTTGCCATGCGTAGTGCAGTACGACTGTCGCCATCTAAAATAAGGCTCATAACCATGTTTCTTATAGCGACGGGGTGACCTGGTTGTAATTGCAGCGCGGTCATAAACTCTCGTTGCGCAGCTTTGAATTTTTTGTGTGCTAATAATATAAAGCCGTAATCGTTGCGTATATCGGCATTACCTGGGGCGATTCGTCTTGCTTTCAGCATTTGCTGATGGGCTTGAGGGATGTCGCCACGAGTGGCTAATATTTTAGCCATGCCGGCGTGACCGTATGCAGCCATACAGCTTAGGCTTAAGTTTCGATAACTAGCATAAGCCTCATCGAGTAGACCCGTATTACGTTGCGCTTCAGCACGCAGGCGTAACACGCGAGGAGAGTTGTTTTGTGCTTTTTCAAGATAAGCTAGTGCAGAATAGTATTGCTTCTCTGCAATTTGCTGTTCAATTAAATCAAGCGTGATGCTTTCTTCTTTACTGGCTGGCACATCGCAATTATCTCTACTTGCGGTTTTGGTGGTAGCCGTATTGGCACAGCCACTCAAAATAATAGTCGAAACACAAAATATAGTGATCAATAATTTATTCATGATTAAATTATCCCTTCCTTAGTTGCCTAAATTTCCTAGCGCTGTCGAAATTGATACAAGTGCGGGGCCTGCCACCACAATTAATAATGCAGGGAAAAGAAAAACCATCATCACAAGGGACATTTTTCCTGACATTTTGTTAACTTGCTCTTGAAGGTCTAGCTTTCTGCGATTCTGTAAAAGTTTGTAAAGTTCATCTAATGCTTTGTCGATGCTGCCACCGGTTATGGCTTGCTGACGTACAACGATTAGGTACTCTTTAAAGCCTTCTGCATTGGTGCAGCCAATCAGTTCATACAATGCTTCTTCCTGACTTTGTCCAGATTCAATTTTGTTAACCGCGAGCTGTAATTCTTGCGAGCATGTGGGGGCTAGATTACGAAGTTGGTCGCAAATAATAGCCAGTGTTTTTGGAAGAGATAAACCCACGCGCCAAAGCATCCTTGTGGTTTGCACTAATATTAATGTTTCTTGGTTTAGTCGTTCTTGGCGATCTTCTGCAATTTTCTTTAAAAAGAAATAAGCCAAATAAATCAGTAACACAAAACCTAATGTGATGACTAATAGTATGGTGGTAGCAGGGCTACTATTAAAATATGTATATATACCAAGGCAAATAGCGATAGTGGCTACAGCCACAAGGGTGATTGAGATCGCATTCACCTGTTGTTCTGAATTAATCAAGCCTGCACGTCGTAATAATTGAGATAAAGACGCAATATGAGTGTTTTCTTCACGCAATTGCCGCCACATATCTTTGGAGTTAAATTCGAATTCATCACCCCCTTTATCTGATGAGCTCGTTTCTACATGTGCAAGTGCTAACAATAATACTGGTGCAGTACAGAGAATAACGGCGCCAATAACATAATATAGATGATGTGCTTCCATGTTATTCCCCTTATGCTCCTATCGATTTAATCATGCGCCATAACACTACGACACCTAGTATCTGCATGATGAGTGCTGCGATGAGTGTTTGTTGGCCACCGGTGCTGTTCCACATATCTGTAAGGAATCTTGGGTTGTTGTAGAATGTATAGGCAGCAATTCCTGGAGGTAATGCTGCTAAAATAGCTGCTGTCACGCGAGTTTCCCCTGTCATTGCACTTAGCTCGCGTTTGCCCGAGTCTTGCATGCGGAGAATGTCGACAATGTCGTCAAGAATAGAGCGAATACTACCGCCATATTGTTCGTTTATACGAAGGGCCGTGGCCAAAACATCAAATTCATTAAGCTTATTAACACGAGCTTCTCGCTCGAATGCTTGATGCAGGTCGTATCCATAATGAACGCGGCGTACGACTCGCCTCATAACTGTTCCCAGCGGGCGCTCTAAGGTTTCAACAGAATCTGCAAAGGCATTTTCTACTGAGATACCAGCTGATAAGCGTCGAGTAACTTGATTAACGAATGAGGGTAGTTGATTTAACATTTTAGCTCGCCGTTGCGCGCCAATTATTTTCACCATTGAAAAGGCAATGAAAATACAGCCCACTGCTGCCAATACACCAATTTTAAGGGGTAAAATAAGCAAGCTTAGTGCAACCCCAATTGCGGTAATGGCAATACCGGCGTAAACGATTGCCGGCGGCAGTTCAACACCGTTTCTGCCAAGATAGTTCTCTATGGCTGCGGGTAGCTTGGGGCCAGTTTCCGGTATGATTTCATCTTCCGGTGTTGGTTCTTCGGTTTCGCTATTGATGATCATCAAAACAACAAAAGTGAGTCCGACTAATAATAATGCGAGTGCAATCCATAACATAGCAAATCTCCCTAGCTTCAGATATGCGCCAAATCAGGAGATCGGGTAGCGGTCTTCGCACCATCTACGCGGACAACCTGTCGACTCCCTTCGTCGTAGATAAAAATATCTTTCAGGGTTAATTCATTATTAATGACATGAAGTTCAGAAATTTGTAGAACACAGCGCCGACCATCAGGTTTTCTACCAATGTGAACGATTAGATCCAAGGCACTACCAATCATTTTAAGAATTAGTTCACCGCTACCTTTGAATCCGGAAATACCAACCATCATTTCTAAGCGAGTGATGGCGTCTCGTGCGGAGTTGGCGTGGACGGTACTCATTGAGCCGTTGTGTCCCGTATTCATGGCTTGAAGCACGTCTAGAATTTCTCCACCACGGCTTTCACCCACAATAATACGGTCAGGCCGCATACGTAGGGCATTTTTAACTAGTTCCCGCGCCGTTATTTCACCGACACCTTCGTTGTTTTCTGGGCGAGTTTCTAGGCGAACCACGTGATCATTGCGTAGGCGAAGTTCTGCAGCATCTTCAATGGTGACAATACGCTCTGTGGTCGGAATATATTGGCTAAGAATATTGAGCAAAGTGGTTTTACCTGAGCCTGTAGCGCCACTGATGAGAACATTCGTTCTACTTTCTACGGCATTGGTTAGGTAATTAAGAACCTCTTCTGTTACTGAACCTGAGGCGATTAATTCCTGTGCCGTTAATGGATCTTTACGAAATTTACGAATAGAAAGGCAAGGACCATCTAAAGCTAGGGGAGGAACAATAGCGTTAATACGACTACCATCTTCTAACCGCCCATCAACAATAGGGCTAGATTCATCAATACGACGGCCCAAGGGTGAAATCATTCTTCTAATGACCCGCAATACATGGCGGTTATCGAGAAAACGCATATCCGCTTTTTCGAGTACGCCTGCGCGTTCAATGTAAATATTTCTAGGGCCATTAATGAGGATGTCATTGATGCCGGGATCGTCTAGCAAGCTTTGTAAAGGACCGAACCCAACAATTTCATTCAGCAAATGTTTTTCTAATGACTTAAATGTTTCACGGTCAATCGTCGCTTCGTATATACGGCAGTACTGTCGTATATACGCTGAAATGGCTTCTTCCAATTTTTTCTGGTTGTCGTCATAAATAATTTTGTCATCTTCAATTCTATCGATAACAAATTTATGCATGTCTGATTTTAACTTTTCATAATCATCAGTTGGTGCTTTTTGGTTATCTGGTGCTCTGCGTTCAATGAGTCTCATAGCGGAATGCCTAATAATTAGTTAGAAAAGCCAACGCCAGCAGAAGGTGTTGCTGATTTAGTAGGGGTGTCACCCTTCTGGGGGTCACCGAATAACATGCTGGTAAATGATGGCGTATAGTCTTGGTAAATATCGCCAGGTAATTCTTTGATTTCGGTATTTTTAGCAAGAGGTTTAACCAAGTGTGGAGTAACGATCATCACTAACTCTTTGTCGTCTTGTTCAAAACGGGTAGAGCGAAATAGGGCGCCCAGTATAGGTATGTCACCCAAGCCAGGAATCTTATCTGCGTTGTTGTAGGTGTTGCGGCTCACTAGGCCACTGATGATAAAACTTTCACCTGGTGCCATTTGAATCGTGGTGTCTGTGCGACGAACTCGTAGTGCGGGTACCGCTACTCCACCACTTTCTACGCCATTAGAGAAATCTAAATCGCTAACCTCTGGGGCGACTTTTAGCATAATGCTGTTTTGACTGAGTATTGTGGGAGTTAAACGCAATCGTACGCCAAATTCTTTAAATTCAATTTGTACTTGTCCATCTTGTGCTGAGACTGGATAAGGAAACTCACCGCCGGCTAAAAAGCTTGCCGTTTGACCAGAGAGGCTGACAAGTGATGGCTCTGCTAGCGTATAAGCGTAGCCATTTTGCTGTAATGCATTAACGGCAGCGCTAAAGTTTTTACCTGAGTGGCCTATTAGAATCGAAGACGAATCACTTGCGCTCACCAGGCCGCCCATCAACGTATCCAGGTCACCAAAGATGCCAGATATACTAGATATTAAACTTGAAGAGCCCATTGCCAGTCCGGTGTCGCCGCCGGCATAGGCGAGGGCGGTGCCAATTTGTTTTAATTGCGAGCGGCTGTATTCAACGATTTGGATATCGGTTTGAACCTGGACAGCACCTTCTTGAACAGTGTTGTCTATCGCTTTATCACCTGCCGCACTAATTAATTGGTCGTGTTGGCTAAGGGACTGGGTTTTACCTTGTAGAACAACGGTATTGCCTGCCGCGTCTATAGCGACGCCAGCGGTACTAGAGCCAGCTATCTCTGGGACGACATCAATTTTAAAGGTGGTTGGCTCACTACTACCTTGCCACAATAAGAGCTGGGTTGAGCCAGTTTGTTTTGCCGTAATTAAAAATTGTTTAGAGTTGAGTACTTTAAGGCTTGCTATAGCCGGATTACCAATAGCACTGCGCTTAACACTGTATTGAGTGGTAAGGGCTTGCTGCTCACCGGATGTCATGCGTAAGGTTTTGTATGGACTTGCTTGTGCCACACTAACGAGCGCAAGTAGCAAGCTGAATATAAATCCTTTCTTCATGTGGGATACTCCTTTATTGCTTGTGATTTCGCTCGTTTTCATTAGTTGCGTACCTTGATGGTTTCGACTGAATCGCCGCTGTATACATAGACGGATCTAGGAGCTACTGGTGGTTTTAATCCAGTAACATCACGAATGAACGCGGTTCTGTCGGCGTCGCTCATATGTTTTTGGGCGCCTAATTCCGGATCAATCAAGTCGGCATCAGATGCTGCCTCTTCGATGTCTAATTCTCCCAGTGCGACTAGACGAAGCTCCCCCCGCTCTTCAGCAAGCGTTAGTACCGGAATGTCATCTAGGGCGATCTCGAGAACGGCTGAGCGGCTACTTTTTCCTGATTCTTTAATGGTTTTGGAAGAAGGTTTCTTTTTATCATCACTGACGACTATATTTTTGTCCTCGCTTTCGATGTCAGTACCGAAAGCGATAAGACGAACATTTTTAAGCAGCCGCCGTGACATGCTTTTGTTGTAGGTTTCTTTTGATGCTTGCATCGAAAAAATCACATCAACTTGATCTCCGGCTTTTAAAAAACCACCGGCACTTGAAACTTCATTTACCTTTATTGATAACGCTCTGTATCCAGGGTTGATATAAGGTGCTAGTGCACTTTGCTTCTCAAAATTGTTGGCGCGAATGACTGCACCAACTGCAACTTTAGATTCCAGTTTTTTATTGATGATGTCGTCAGCTTTTGTATAGCTGCCTTCAACCAGTAAGGGGTAGGGGATAAGTTGGATATCTTCTGTAGTGATAATTTCGCCCTTGTCCATACTGCGGTTAGCAATGATTAGCTTTTGTGCATATGAAAAGTTGGTCTGCTCAGTGTTCTGGGGCTGTATTTGCTTGGCAGCCCGTATTTTTGCAGAATCCTCCTGGCTAATCTTATAACCAATGATCCCCATGAAAACGGCGCTGATAATGAGCAGCGCTGCGATAATTTTTAATGTCCTTGCTTGCATAGTCGTGTCCCTAAAAAGGTCAATAAATAGTGGGTTTATTGATTACCGCTGTCTTTGAATAAATACTAGTCTGTGTGTCATAGTGATTCTATTGTGACTGTTACGTATTCCGATCTCGGCTTGTACATGCGCCTCAGTTGGCGTGGTAAAAAGGCTGGATAATGTTAAAATAGTAAGCTTGCTCCGCCGGTGAGCTGTTCAGGGAGTGAGGGTAATTTTCCAAATCCCGGCATACTAATTCCGTCGATTAGTGGTTCGGCGCTGATGGCTATTTCACAGAGGATGCCAGTCAACTCGGGTGCTCCCTCTTCAGAGGCTGATGCGTTTCGGCAGTCGTAGGTCCAGCTTAGAGACTCTGGGGCGTAAATGAGAAGACCATTGGTATTGTCTTTTTTAATGCGCGCGGTCGCGATGGCATTGATTTCGAACTCCCAGTCTTCAGGTGTTTCGCAATCGTTGCAAAAGAGTGCCGAGCGAAGTACTTCTTCACTTGAGTAAGTGAAGTTTTGAATTAACAAGAATGCTAGCGCGTAAACAATAATGGCGTAGCAAATAATGAATAATACGGGAAATATAAAGACAAACTCGATAGCAACGGCACCTTTTTGCCGCTGCTTTATTGAGCGATAAAAACTAGGCTTTACCATTGTGATGCTCCATGCAAACCTTCTTGGTGTTAATTTAAATTTTTAAAAGAGTGACTAATGTCGCGCCGATTGCTATTGCGCTTCCCAACGGTACGCCCCTATGAAAAGCTGTGTTGGAAGTTTGAGAGTCTGGGTAGTACGTTTTTATTAATGGCATCTTTAAAATATAATGTTGTAATGACATTAAAAATAACAAACTAATAATTCCCAAAGAAAATACCCAAAGTAATTGCGTTGGTTGCCATAGTGGTGAAATGGCTATCATAAGTTTTACGTCACCTGCACCAACAATTCCTTTTACGTATCCGGGTAGGGTGAGTGCTAAACCAATGACTAAATTGAGCCCGATTAATTTTAAGTTTATCTCCGGAGAAAGGGCGGTATAAAATACCGCCCATCCAAATAAAATTACTACCCAGTTATTGGGTATTCGACGGTTTCGCCAATCGATATACCCAATAATAAGTAATAAGGGGAGTGAGCACATTGTGTTGGTTTCTACTTAGCCACCTGCGGCTGGTTCTACAAGAGTGTCCGCAATATCTTTAAAGGCTTGGTCTATACCTTTACCGCTATCTTCTCCGCTACCAAGTAAGCCAATACCGAAAACAATAATGACAACTAATAGGGCAGCCATTACTGCGTACTCAATCGCGCTGGCACCGCTTTCGTCTTTTTTGAAGTTGTTTAGTTTGCTAGTGATTTTGTTTAACATGATGCATTCTCCGTGATTAAAGTAGTAGGTCGAACATCGCAGGTTTCCCTCTCGGCCTTGGTGCTTACTTTGCTATTTACACAGATTGAATGAAATAAGTAGTTGCCGAAGCCGGGTTAAGGAAAGTAGTAGGTTTAGCGGGGTTTATAGGTATTTTTGTGACGTGGAGCACACTTTTGAGTAACCCTAGGAAAAATATAAGATTAAAGGCAATGGATTTTCTTGCTCGGCGTGAATACTCAAGGTGTGAATTGCAAAAAAAACTACAGCAAAAATTTCCTGGGAATGAAGATATAGCATCCGTTTTGGATGAATTAATTGTTGATGGCTTGCAATCTGATTCGCGGTTTACGGATTCATTTCTGCGTTTACGAGTGAATGCCGGCTATGGTCCTCAATATATTCGCGCTGAATTACGTCAGCGCGGAGTTACAGAAGATATTGTGGAAGAGGCTTTTTCCGATTTATCCGTAGACTGGTTTGACGTGGCACAACAATTATTTTCCAAAAAGTTTAGCGATCAAGATATGTCGGATGCCAAGCTACGTGCTAAGTGTTTGCGCTATTTTCAGTATAAGGGTTTTACCTTCGATCATATTAGAGGCTTGCTCTAATATGCGTTTGGTGTAGATAGTTGTGTGGGTTAAGACCTTTTTTCAGTGAGGCGTGTAATGAGATGGCTTTCGCCAGTCTGTGCAATTTGCACTTTTTGTGATTATCATGTTTGAATCATATATGTGTTTTAAGCCTAGCGAGGGAGAAATGAAGAAATTTAGCTTTATTGTGTTATTGAGTGCGGTGTTGGGTGGTTTTACAGCTAGCCCTGTTTTTGCAGATAATGCCGCTTTTGGAGGAGCTCGTTTAGAAGTTCTTACCGAGAAGCTAAAGTTGACCAATAATCAACAGGAAAGGATTAAAGGCATACTTGCCAATTATAGCAAAGAAGCGGTTACGATACGTGAGGGGCTGGTAGCGGTACAAGATAGTATTCGCCGGGTAAACTTAGCGAGATTAGCTGATAATGATGTCAGTCGATTAAGCCGGGAAGCTGGCCGTCTTTCAGCGGCTCATACAGCGGCGCTGTTAAATACGCAGCGTAACTTTTATGCCTTGCTTGATAAAGATCAAAAGCGTGCTTATAACATAATTCGCTCTGATGCATTACAGGCAGCGGCCAATGCAAGCGCGAAATAGAAAGTATTGGTAGATAATCGCTAATTTAAAGCGGCGTATGAGGGGCTAATAATTGAATTTATTAGTCCCTCATACATAGGAGCTTTACAAGCGTTGTATTGTTAATCCCTCTTGTGCAATCCATTCACTAAGTAACTCAGCCTTAGCTTCATTGCTGACAATGGCAACACTGGGCTCTACATTACTAAAATAGTGCTCACATACTCGTAATAGATCTTCTGCAGACACTGCCAGAACACGTTGCCTAAATTGGCGACGTTCAACCAGTGTGCGGCCAAAAATATTACTGTGGTAGTCTTGTTTTGCTTCCCCTGCCGGTGAGCCTGGTTTGTCGATACTGCTCACTACACCTAATATTGCCTCTTCTAAGCCCTGAGCTGACACGGGTGAGTCAAGCATCCAGCGGATTGACTCATCAAAATCATTTAAGGTCTCTTGTAAGCGCGGGTCGCGATAGGAATAAAAGCGGAACGCCGCTATATTGGAGTCTTGAGAGGCACCGCCGCCATAGGCACCACCTTGTTCCCGTATCGCGCGGTGTAAAAACCCATTTCGCAAATAAACCGCCAACACCGTCAACACAGGGGCGTCGGGGTGGCCGGAGGGGACAGTAGGGTAGGCTTTAGCACAGAAATTGACCTGAGAATTAGCAAGCCAAAATGCTTTGTTTACTGTGCGTAGCGACGGAAGGGAAAATGCGCTGGCAGGGCTAGCATTAAAATCTTGCCAAATGGCACCAGTTTCTGTTTTGAGCTCGGTGAGCTGATGCTCTTCTGCAATAATTAAAAGTTGCTTATTACTCGACAGCATTTTTTTATGAATGACGGCGAGCTCATCGGCAAGAGCGGCCAATGATGCTTTATTGTCTATTTCTTTAGCGAGTTGCTTTACCTTACGTATGCTGAGCAAACCACCCAGCTCTTCATTTACCTTAGCGACAGGGCTCATATTTGCACTGGCAGCACTCATTGCAAGGCCGTGACCATTTCCTGTTACGGCAGATTCGCGTCGACCCTTGAGTTGAGCGATGAGCTCCTTCAAACGCTCATGTTCGTCAAAGCGTAGCTTCTCAAAGGTATCTCTCATTAGTTGGGCTTGTTCACTGGCATTGCGAAGTAGCGCTTTTGATGACAGGACTAAATAGGCTTGGATTTCTTGTTCATTGTCGGTGCTACCACGCATGGTGGTGTAAGCGCTAATGCCACCACATACTTGTGATTGACGCGCTTGTACCTGGAGGTAACTGTGGTCGCCAAGGCCGAGTTCAGTGATAACCAGGGTGTAGATGGAGAGAAGTTGACGTTCATGATCCGTTAACTCTGGCAGGCTAACAAGTAGTTGTTGGTATACCAAGCCGTTTGTCCCTCTACCGTAAGCTGTATAGGGAAGTGAGCCAAAATGGGCGCTATCAGATAGTAGTGCCGGAGTATCGAGTGGGACATCCTGCAGTGTCACTTTAGGCAGTATGGATTCGTCTTCCTCCATCGTTTGGCGCTCAGCTAACGCCGCAGCTTGGTTAATGATTTGCTGTTTTTGTTCGTCAGTTAGTTGCTCTTTTGCTGCGTCTAATCGTGCTTTTTCAGCCTGTTCGATGCGAGTTTGAATCTGTTGGTCTGGGCTCATCACCAAGGTGACGCGATGTGGGTTATCCAGCAGGTTCTGGGCAAGTTGTTTAATGTATTCAGGGCTTTCAGTTTTGGTTCTGATTGCATTGAGCGCAGGGTCTAAATTAAGCAGCTCTATTGGATTACCACGATGTGTTGCACTACCTAAAGCAGTAAGAATTAATTGCAGGCCGTAAGGGTAGCCATCGCCACCTATTTCGCGTTGACGAAGCTCAAGCTGATGAAGAACTGCGTCGACATCGGCTTTAGGGATGCCATTTTGTGCGACCTTACTTAAGGTGTCTAAAATCAACGTCTCTACTTTATCTGTACTTCCGACATTACTGCCTTCTATACCACAGGCAAAAACCATTTCACGCATAGAGTCTTCAAGACCACACATGGGAGAAGGTGCGCTGCCAAGACTCGATGTTTCTAGTGCGTGTAGGAGGGGGCTGGCACTATTATCTAGCAGCACGCCCGCCAATAATTGAGCTTCTAGCTGGGTTTCTAGCTCCGTGCTTTTTCCCATTAACCAAGCGACCACGATGTGGGTTTTGTTGTCAGTTTCTTCTGATGGGGGCAAAGGGTAGCTTTCTTGGACTTTAATTGGGGCGTGGTAGCGTTTTTCATCACCCACGGCGATGTGTGTTGCGAGCGCTTCAAAACGATGAAGTGCTAATTCTTCAAAGCGTGCTTGATGTTCTGCGGCGGGAATATCGCCAAAGGTCATGAAAATAGCATTACTGGGATGATAATGGCTTTTATAGAACGATTTGAGTTGTTCGTAACTGAGGTCAGGTATCGCCTCTGGGTCACCGCCACTATTGTAATGATAGGTTGTACTAGGAAACAGGTATTTGCATAGTGTGTGCCAGAGTTGGCTGGGAACCGAACTCATAGCCCCTTTCATTTCATTAAAAACCACGCCTTTAAATTCTAAATCAGAATTTGCGTCAGCGGAGTCTTTAAATTCCAAGCGGTGGCCTTCTTGGGCAAAATCGAGCGGGTGCAGGCGGGAGAAAAATACCGCGTCTAGGTATACCTGCAGTAAATTTTCAAAATCCTTGCGGTTACTGCTTGCGAAGGGATAGGCGGTCCAGTCCGAGCTAGTAAATGCGTTCATAAAGCTGTTTAAAGAACGGCGAATCATCATAAAAAATGGGTCGCGAACCGGGTATTTCTCACTACCACAAAGTGCGGTGTGCTCTAAGATATGAGCGACGCCTGTTGAATCTTTAGGGACTGTGCGTAAGGCGACCAAGAACACATTTTCTGGATTGTCGCTGGCAATATGATAGTGGCTGGCACCGGTTTGAGTGTGGCGATATTCAGCAATATTCACACCCAATGCGGGTACGTCTTCGTTGCTGAGTAGTTCAAAACTAGGGAATGGGCTTGGATTGATGGTGTTATTAACGCTGGTGTCGACTTGAGTCATACAGGTTCCGTATATTTGGAAAAAAAATAGCTATTGTGGGTATTCTATGGCCTGTGGCTTGTAATTGCATTAGCGCCATCGTTCAGACTTTCTGTATTGGTGGTGGTCTAAAATGGTGATGTGGCGCCATCATAATGATGGCTCCAGTGGTGGCAGGGTAAATTTAATCCGAAATAGAGTCGGCCACAGCTTGCCGGTAACGAGCCAGCTATCATCATGGGCATCATAAGCCACTCCATTGAGCACTGCTTCCGAAGACAGTTGGGTGGTTTTCGATACGTCGTCTTTTAGGGCACTTAGGTCTAGCTTCTTAAGGACGTTACCGTTTCGGCCATTAATGATGAGTAGGTTGTTGGTGTGCCATTGGTTTGCAATCACATAGTCGCCAAGGCATTCAAGTTCATTTAATTTATCGACCGCCTTGCCATTTTCGGTGACGACCAAGGTATTGATTGGCGTCATGGTGTTTGGCGCTAGCCATTGAAGCTGACTACTTCCGTTACTCATCACAAAGTGATCAGCTCGTCCTTCGCTGACGCTAGCGCATAGTCCCCATCCTTCACCGTGGTATGAGAAGGTTTCTAGTACTTTAAAATGTTGAGGGTCAATAATAAGGCCTCGTCCCGAGCGCCACGACAACATGTATAGTTTGCCGCGATATTGGGTAATTCCTTCGGCGAATATATTGGCGGGAAGTGCTGCGCCTTTTATAGAATCTGTGGGTGAAGGTGGAAATTTACGCGCGATGATTTTTGAGTGGCCATATAAGCCGCTACTCTCATAAAGTTTGCCTTGATACAACTCTAAGCCTTGAGTGAATAGCGTTTTTTGGTGGGGGTAGCTAGCTACTAGCTGATAGCCGCTTTCCGCAAGGCTATTCGTGGGCATGATAAAAACCGTGAAAAGTATCGCGCAAGCATATTGCGTCATTTTTACGGTGTGATGAATGAGGCTGTCACCGTAGCTAAGTTGTGTTTTTGGCAATGCTAAAGGCTTATCATTCATCGATATTTTGATTCCGACTAAGTTTGCGAATTAAAAAACGCGCGGGCGACAAACTTTCACATAAACGACGGGGCAAGGGACGAATTTCTCCACAAATATAGCTCGCAAGTAGTTCTGCGCACAATGGTGTTGATGTTAAACCACGTGAACCGTGGCCAACATTGATATATAAATTGGGGTGGTTGCAGGCTGGCGTGTCAATAACGGCTCTGGCGTCCTTTCTTAGGCCTGCGTATTGTTTAGCAAAGTCCCCATAAATGGGGGCGGCACCAGCAATGGGTAAATAGTCAGAGCTGCTGCAACGGAGTGATGCTCGGCCACCTTTGATTATCGCATTCTTTTTGAGTAGCTTTGATGACATGTCTTGAAGTTGGGTGATGTTATCTTCGTGGTCTTGCTGATTAATTCGAGTGCTGTTGTCATGTAATTTAAACGTCGCGCCAAAGCCTAAGCTCCCATTATTAGGGGGTGCAAGATAACCTTCGTGGCAAATGACACATGTAGGTGTGTTCAGTAAACTGGATTCATCAACATAACTTATTTGTCCCCGTATGGGTTTGATGGGTAAGTGTTTTGTTTGTTGAAATTGGCGCGCATCATTGCTGTTGGCAACAACAAGGATATCGCCAGATACAATAATCTCACCCTTTGCATCAAGTACTTGCCAATGCTGGTTTGGCTGGGGAGCCTGTTTCAGTGTTACAGCCTCACAATGTTGAATGAGATTAATATTTTTATGGTTAAGGTCTGCATCGCAAACACTTTTTGGTGATAACCAGCCAGCGTTAGGATAAAAATAGCCACTGCCAGATAAGGGCAGCCCGCTGATTTCCTTGAGTGTGCTCCCAGATACAAACTGCAGCCATTCTTGCTTGTTTAATTGCTTTTTTAGCGCCTCATATTGGGCGATCTCTTTTTCTGACTTGGCTAGCTGTAATACTCCGCACAGATCACCTTCAATGTCGCCGGATTCAAGCCGGTCACGGTAATAGGGCAGCGAAAATAAAAAACTGGCCAGTGTGAAGTTGTTTAGATCACCAGGAGACGGTGATAACTTGGTGTAAAGTACACCCTGAGGATTACCCGATGCGCCACTGGCTGGCGTGTTGCGGTCTATAACTGTGACGTTAATGCCGCGCTCTGCTAATGCTCTTGCTGTACTTGAACCGGCCAATCCCGCGCCTATGATAATGGCATTATTGCTGGGTGATTGTGCTGAGGGGCGATGCCAAGGCACCGCAACAGGGGTTGGTGTAGGGGCGTCAATCGCCGCTATTTGCGTAAATTCGCCGCGCAACATTTCTCGTTTACGGCCAAACCCCGCTACTTTTTCTATTTGGAAGCCTTGAGCACGCAGGCCACGTTTTACAAATCCTGCGGCGGTAAATGTTGCGAAACTGGTTCCATTTTTGCTTAATGCCCCCATGCAGCTGAATAAAGTGTCATGCCACATGTCTGGATTGCTGGCAGGAGAAAAACCGTCGAGAAACCACGCGTCTACACAGGGTTTGCGCTCGTTAGCTTGGTAAACCGAGTTTGGATTGGTTTTAGTGGGTGAGTCGAGGAGTGCCGGCAGGCACTCAAGTGCATCGCCAAACAGTAAATCTAACCGTATTTGTGCATTATTCAACATTCTACGATGCTGGCCGGGTAAGCGCGGCGGATAGTTGTACTGTAGTATATCGGCTAAGTGTTGAAGTTCTGGCCATGAAGCATGGGCGCGCTGTAGATCTCTTGGTAGCAAAGGGTGTTTTTCTACAGATATATAGTGCAGCTGCCAGCTAGAAGGTGCTAGTGATTGCCATAGTTGCCAAGTAATTAGAAAATTTAAACCGGTGCCGAAACCGGTTTCAAAAATGGTGAATGTGCCATTTGTTGCTGGGTCCAGAGCTCGCCAGCGTTCGGCCAGTTTGTTGTGAGTTAAAAAGACATGGCGGCTTTCCTGTATGCCGCTTTCTTGGCTAAAGTAGATGTCGCCGTAATTACCGGCTCGCGGGACGCCATCGGTGCCCCAATCGATATTGGCGGTGTCAATGAAATAGGGGTTTGGGTGTACAGTTTTTGCCATGATAAGTGTGATTTCAGCATTGCCGGGGGGCGTATTGTAGCAGTGAATATAGGGAAATCCTCTTTGCGGTGGTATAGGTCGACTGTGCGATCTTTAAGTAATCTCCTGATTTTTTTCATCTCTATTTGCTTTGCTGCGCAGTTGCACGCACAGGCAGTTGATGCGATCAATAACAAGGTTACGCTTGCTCTTGCGACGGAGCCGCCCACGTTAAACAGTGCGGTTGCGACAGATACTATCGCCAGCTTTGTGTTAGCGCATTTAATGGAAGGCTTGCTTGCTTATGGCCCAAATGGAGACTTAGTTGCCGGTGTGGCCGAGCGCTGGCATTTGGATGACAACGGCGCCAGTTTTTGGCTTAGGAAATCCGCGCGCTGGAGTGATGGCAAACCAGTTACCGCTCATGACTTTGTGTTTGCATGGCGGCATGCTCTAAAGCCCAGTACAGCCTCCCAATACTCCTTTATTTTTTATCCAATTAAAAATGCCGAAGCCGTTAATAACGGCGATATGCCGGTAACGGAATTGGGCGTAGTTGCGGTATCTGATTATGAGTTACGGGTTGAGTTTGGGCAGCCGTGTCCTTATTTTTTGAGCTTGGCGGCGTTCATGACGTTTTTACCGATGCGAGAAGATGTTGTTGACCATTGGGGGGGGCGTTACGCTGCGGATAGCGATAAATTAATGGTAAATGGCGCTTATGTATTAGATAAGTGGGTGCATGGTGCACATTTAAGGCTACGAAAAAATTCGAATTACTGGCAGGCAGATATTATTAAGATCAATGAGATCGATATGCCTTACATCACTGCTGACCCAGGGGCGCAATTTAATTTGTTTCGCGATCAACAAATCGCGATTGCCCCACTGGATACGGGATTGCTTAACGAAGCGGTGAATCGTGGTTTTGACATTGAATACTTTCACACTGGGTCCTTGTTTTTTTTAGAGTTTAATTTTCGTGAAGGGCGCATTACTGCGAATCGTTCATTCCGCAAAGCAGTGCAGCGCTTAATTGATCCAAGTTTACTGGTTAATAAAATTATTGGTTTACCGGGAATTAAACCCGCATATTCCTTGTTTCCAGTCACGGTAAAGGGGGTGAAGTCTTCGTTCAGGGAAGAGTACCCGGTCATGCGGGTAGATCCAGATATTGCCGCTGCACGAAAATATTTGGCTCAAGCTAAAGCTGAGCTTGGTTTAAAAGAAATTTCCCCTCTGGTGTTATTGGTGGGGGATAGCCCAAGAGCATTACAAGAAGCCGAATATTATCAATATCTATTCCAAAAGGGTTTGGGGCTAGAATTACGTATCGATCAGCAGGTCTTTAAACAGCGAATAGAAAAAATGCGTCGAGGTGAATTCGATATTGTGGCCGCAGCTTGGGGGCCAGACTATGACGATATTATGACTTTTGCCGACTTATTTGCTTCTTGGAACGATAACAACCGTGGTCGCTATGATAATCCGCTCTACGACCGCTGGATTCGTTTGGCCCAAACAAGTAATGATGCTCGCACGCGTTTTAATGCTATGGCGCAGATCCAGCGTATTGTAGTGGAGGATGTGCCGATACTGCCTACCTACGAAAATGGGGCTTTATATGTCCAAAACCCCCGTTTAAAAGGCGTGCGGCGCTCAATTTTTGGTGGTGACCCCATCTTTCGTTACGCATGGATTGAGCAGTAGTTATGGTGAGTTTTATAGCCAGAAGGCTCTTGTCTGGTGTCATTACAATTTGGTTTATTGCTACCGCAACGTTTTTTGCTATGCATGCCGTGCCGGGTGATCCACTTACCCAAGAGAAGGCCATGTCGCCTGCCGTGCGTGCACAACTAGAAGCGCGCTATGGTTTGGATAAGCCCTTGTTTGAGCAGTACCAGCTTTTCATGAGCAATATGCTTCATGGCGATTTTGGCATTTCGTTTACGCAAGAAAATCGCAAGGTGAATGACATTATCCGAGAGCATTTTCCGATTTCTGCCATCCTCGGTATTGCGGCAGTGTTAATTGCCCTAGTCGGCGGTATTGCGGCGGGGTCGGTCGCTGCTTATTTTCGTAATCAATGGCCTGACCGGCTTGTTATGATTGCGGTTATTGCCGCAATATCCGTTCCTGGCTTTGTGATAGCAGGTTTGGCACAGCTGGTGATTGTTGCCATGAATAGCGCTGCCGGTAAAACCTTGTTGCCTGTGGCTGGGTGGGGAAGTGTTAGTCAGATATGGGTGCCAGCATTGGTGCTGGGTCTGGGTACTATGGCGTATTTGAGCCGGATTATGCGTGCCTCCATGCTTGAGGTGCTCAGTGCTGATTATAATATTGCGGCTAAGGCAAAAGGGGTAAGTGGTTGGCAATTATTCTGGCATCATCAGCTTCGTAATGCGGTGCTGCCGGTGGTAACTGAATTAGGGCCAACCATTGCAGCAATAACCACGGGGGGCTTTGTTGTTGAGTTGATTTTTGCCATTCCGGGTTTGGGGCGGTATTTTGTTCAGGCAGTTCAGCAACTTGATTACACAGTTATTATGGGAACCACCGTGTTTTATGGCGCATTTTTAGTGTTGGTGGTGGTGTTGGTTGATATTAGTTACGGACTGATTGACCCACGTATTCGTTTGCATCGAGGTAGATCATGAGGCGCAAGGGCTAGTGGCTATTTCGGTATTTCGTTTTGCGCCAAAGACGTGGGGAACCGCAGATGATGTGGAGTCTGTGGTGCCAATTTCTTTGCCTAGTATGGCAAGCCCAATGGTGGTGTTATCAGCACTAATGGTTGTCGGATTGCTGTTGTTTGTTACTGTTGGGCCGCTAATTTGGCGTCAGAGTCCATCGCAGCAATGGTTGTCGCAAATTTCTGACGGACCCAGTCGATCGTATTTTGTGCGTATTGTTTCAGGCAATGGCGAGTGGCAGCCGCTAGCAGAGATAGACTCTACTGGCCTAACTATCCGTGAGGCGAATACCGAATATGTGCGTTTACAATGGCCTAAAATAGAGGGTGTGGAACGGTATCGTGTGTACCGTGGCGACGCCAATAAGCCTGGCCTAGGTTTGGTCATTGCGGAAACCCGAGATAGTTATTTTCAAGATAAATTACAACTGAGTCGTGAGCTTTATCGCTACACCGTTATGGATGCTGACACGGGGTTTTTACTACTGGCAAGAGAAGTGCGCCCTGAAGCGGCGATGTCAGCGTTTGAGGCTCAATTACAAGGCTTGGCTCCCGTAACAAGTGACAAGGTAAATTGGGTGCAAATACCTGCTCATCCACTTGGTACTGATGCCTTGGGTCGTGATATTTTGGCGCGGTTGATGGCGGGAGGGCAAACGTCTTTATTTGTCGGCGTAGTTGCGCCACTTTTATATATAAGTTTTGGCTGCATTTTTGGTGCAGTCGCCGGTTTAATGGGAGGGTGGGTAGATCAACTTGCCATGCGTTTTGTCGACTTTGTGGTTGCCTTACCGTTTCTGCTATTTATGATTTTGTTTCGCGTTGCATTTGGTATTGGCCCCGGCGAAAACGGTATCATGCCGCTTATATTAGCGATGTTAATGTTAAGTTGGCCGGGGAGTGCGCGGCTTATCCGTGGCCAAGTTTTGGCATTGCGAAATCAACCTTATGTGGAAGCTGCCCGTATTGCTGGAGTGGGGAGCCATAAAATAATTCTTCGCCATATGCTGCCCAATGTATTACCAATGATTTTAGTCGCTTTTAGTTTTGCTATTCCTCAGGCAATTTTTACCGAAGCGTTTCTGTCGTTTATAGGGATGGGCGTTTCTCCGCCGACCACGTCTTGGGGCGCGCTGTGCAATGATGGCATTAAAACTTTGCTATCCCATCCTCGCCAGCTGTTGTTGCCCGCTTTACTGATCAGTTTATCGGTACTGGCATTTAATATATTGGGTGATGCCTTAAGGGATGCTACTGATCGACGTTCTGGGGTGGTGCGGGCATGAGTCTGTTAAATCTTGAGTCCTTGCAAGTTAGCATTGGCCCTGTACAAGCAGTGAGGGATGTATCATTAAGCTTGCAAGAGGGGGAGTGTCGCGCCTTAGTCGGTGAATCTGGCTGCGGTAAATCTGTCACTGCTATGAGCTTGCTCGGCCTTTTACCTAATGCGGCGCAAATCACTGCTAGCCAGTGGCAGTTTTCAGGCCGAGATATGACTCAGCTTAATGAGCGTGAATGGCGACAATTGCGGGGCAATCGCATTGCAATGATTTTTCAAAACCCGATGACAGCGTTAGATCCTACTCAAACTATAGGATCCCAAATTGCCGAGCCATTACTTGTCCACAAGGGATTGTCGCGGCGGGAGGCCAAGATGAGAGCTATTGCATTATTAGAACGCTTAGCCATCGCTAATCCCGCGCAACGTGCAGCGCAATATCCCTTTGAGTTTTCAGGTGGCATGTTGCAGCGTGCGATGATTGCCATGGCGGTGGTGTGTGAACCTGAGTTATTGATTGCTGATGAGCCGACAACTGCATTAGATGTGACAGTGCAGTCTGAAGTCCTAAGTTTATTGCAGGAAATGCGGGAATCGAGCGGCACAGCAATGCTTTTTATTACCCATGACCTTGGGGTGGTTGCTGAAATTGCAGATTCAGTATCTGTTATGTATGCAGGGCAAACCGTAGAGTCCGGCAACTTACAACAGGTGTTCAGCACACAGGCACACCCTTATACGCAAGCATTAAAACGTGCCGTACCGAGCTTGGATAACCCTCAGCCACTTGAAGCCATCGCCGGGTCGCCACCAGATTTGCGACAGCCGCCGACGGGTTGTGGCTTTGCTGCGCGATGTGCTCAGCGTATGGCAATTTGCGAAGAAGCCCCCCCATTAATACAGTGTGCAGAAAGCCATTTAGCTCGTTGCTGGCTTTGGCATAAAGACCATCCAAGCCGCTGGCGTGAGTCTGATTCAGAGCAAATGCCAATGACGGAAGGTAGCAAGTGATGGTGGCGCCTTTGGTAGATATTCGTCAATTAAGATGCCATTTCGGCAATGATAAGGGGTTGCTAGCAGCGGTTGATGGCATAAATCTGCACATTAATGCTGGGGAGGTGCTCGGTCTAGTTGGTGAGAGCGGTTCCGGTAAATCGACTTTAGGAAGGGTAATTGCCGGCTTGCAGTCACGTAGTGCCGGTAGCGTTGTTATTGGCGGCAAGGAAATGCCTTACAAATATAGTCGTCGGCAGTTTCAAGCTATGTCTGGGCAAGTGCAAATGGTGTTTCAAGATAGTTATGCTAGCTTGAACCCTCGTATGACAATTTTGGCAAGCCTACAAGAACCTCTGTTGACCTTGGGTGTTGGTGAGCTTGATACGCGCAATAAAGCCAGATACTGGTTGGAGCGGGTAGGCTTACCGCAATCTGCAGGGGAGCGATACCCCCATGAACTGTCGGGGGGACAGCGGCAGCGGGTTGGTATTGCCCGTGCGTTTATCACTGATCCAAAGTTTGTAATATGCGATGAACCGGTATCGGCCTTAGATGTGTCTGTGCAGGCACAAATCATTAATTTGCTGCAAGAGTTACAGCGGGAACATAACACCGCGATGTTATTTATCGCTCACGATTTAGCGGTAGTGCGTTTTTTGGCAAGTCGCACTGCAGTGATGTATCTTGGTGAAATCGTCGAAATTGGGCCAACCAAGGCAGTGTTTGCATCGCCTCGGCACCCTTATACGGTGAGTTTGTTAGCCGCTCATTTGGATGGTAATCCTCGCGAGCGAGTATTGAGCACTACGCCATCGGTAAAAGCCGTGGCAAATAAGGCGCCGTTGGCGACCGATGGTGGCTGTAGATTTGCACCGCGTTGCAATATGGCTGAGGCGGCTTGCACTACTAAGCCGCCTTGGTTGCATTCAAGTCGTGTTAGCACAGAAGTTGCCTGTCTCCGTTTGGTCGATATTGAGATACTTCGGTCTCGGGCACAGGCTTTGTAATACTAAAATAATATGCTTCGTTTTATACGAGCAGACATACATCAGCATTAGGTAATCAGATTTATGAATGTAAATATGGATGCGTCGAGTGTACTTGCAGTTGCTGTGAGTTTATTCAAAACCTGTTTGATTGATGCAGGGCGTACAGAGGCTAAACGTCATTTTAAGGAGCTTGAGGCGGGGCGAGAACTGTTTTTAACCGAAATAGCCATGCCTGATAAGTCGACCCTGCGTGTCCGCCTGCAGTTAATGGCGCAGGAGTATAACGGTCAGTTAAATTACAGTGCCTTTAAGTCGCAATTACAAATGCTGAGTGCTGAGCTTGTTAAAGTGGTGCAAGCAAAGTCGGAGCCGATTGTGATGAGTGGTGATAATGGTCGTCAATTAATGTTCAATATTCCAGCTATTAGCCATATAGACGGTGAGTTTAACGCTTTTGTTCTTGGCGCCGACCTACGTCGTAGAGGTGAATTAGTACTACAGCTTATGTTTATTGATCCTAATCAGTATCGTTCGCCAGAACCGGCGGCAGCAGGAGGGTAAATGCTGAAAAAAACGCCCCTGTGCTGCTTGTAATTTAAGCTAGTGTTGACAGTGAGTACAAATACCGATAGCTTGCCAACTTTCTTATGTGTAGCCAGTCTGTCTGGGGTTTGGCTAGCGTATCAATAACAAGTGTATGAGGGGTTAACTTTGTCATCAGCAATCGAAGAAATCGCAGCAGCAATTGGCGCTGCACGGAAAACGGCTAACGTACCGAGTAGCGTTGATTTGAGTCAGTACGCTAACTTGGTAGAAATGTTCGCCTACTGTGCTAAAAAGTTTGCCGATCGCCCGGTGATCTCTTGCATGAGCAAAACCCTAAGCTATGGTGAGCTCGATGTCCTATCTGCTCAATTTGCCAGCTACCTCCAAAACCACACTAACTTAAAAACCGGAGATCGCATTGCTTTACAAATGCCGAATATTCTCCAATACCCAGTGGCTTTATTTGGTGCCATTCGTGCTGGGATGATCGTGGTTAATACCAACCCCCTGTACAGTGAGCGTGAACTAAAGCATCAGTTGAATGATTCTGGGGCTAAAGCGCTGGTTGTATTGGCAAATGTAGCGGAAGCTGCCGCAGCGGTTGTTGCTGACACCCCAGTTGAAACTGTAATTGTGACTGAGATTGCTGATTTGCATACTGGTTTCAAGCGTCCTTTGATTAACACAGTGGTTAAGCGTGTTAAAAAGATGGTGCCGGATGTGAGCTTTAAAAATGCGATCCCTTATCGCAAAGCCTTATCCTTGGGTAAAAGTGGTAAGTACACCAAGGCTACTCCTGCGGCTAATGATGTTGCATTATTGCAGTATACCGGTGGAACAACGGGTGTTTCTAAAGGTGCAATGATTAGTCACCAGAACCTGATGGCTAATGTTTTACAAAGTAAGCAGCTTTTTGAAAGCTATGGCCTAAAAGAAGGCGTAGAGATCTTTTTGTCGCCGCTACCGCTTTATCATATTTACTCTTTCATGTTGTCATTTTGCGTGATGATGCAGGGCAATCACGCGGTGCTTATTCCTAATCCGCGAGACTTAGATAGCGTAATCAAAGAAATGAAGCGCTGGCGCTGGAGCGGAATGAGCGGGATCAATACCCTGTTTGTTCAACTTTGTAATCATCCTGAGTTTAAAACCTTGGACTTCTCCTCTGTTAAGGCAACCTTGTCGGGCGGTATGGCTTTAACGGCTGGCGCGGCAAAAGAATGGACCGAAATGACCGGCGCGGAAGTTTACGAAGGTTACGGTTTGACAGAAACTTCGCCGGTGGTATCGATTAACCCAGGTGGTGCAAATCAGGTTGGGACAATTGGTGTTGCCTTGCCTGGCACAGAAATTCGCATTGTGACTGAGGCCGGAGAGGATGTGGGTATCGGCGAGAGGGGTGAGCTTTGTGTTCGTGGTCCTCAGGTTATGATGGGCTATTGGCAGCGCCAAGATGAGACTGATAAAACGATTAAGGACGGCTGGCTACACACGGGTGATGTCGCTATTGTCCAAGAAGATGGGTATATGCGAATTGTCGACCGTATGAAAGATATGATCATTGTATCGGGTTTCAATGTCTACCCTAATGAGATCGAAGACGTGTTGAGCGGCCATCCCAATATTGCAGAATGTGCGGCTATTGGTGTGCCTGATGAAAAATCAGGTGAAGCAGTAAAAATCTTTGTTGCACCTAAAAAAGGTGATATTGATAAAGCTGAATTAAAAGCATTTTTGCGTGAACGCTTAACCGGCTATAAAATGCCTCGTTATATAGAAGTGCGTGATGAATTACCCAAAACCAATGTGGGTAAAGTTTTGCGTCGTTCACTTCGCGACGAAGAGCTTGCCAAGCTCGCCAAAGCTGAGTAAATCCTCAGCAATAAGCAAAAAAGGCGCCTTTTGGCGCCTTTTTTATTGATACGGTATTTATGTCTGAAATTACAGCGGCCTCGTTAATGGCCAGTGTTGATGAATGTATGTTGGGCGACCGTCATACCTTTGCTCGCCAGTGCCACCAGCTCCAGAAGCAAGTCTCAGCAAACGTAGATGTGGGGGTGAAACTTCTTGCCCTAGCACAGCGAATGAACGCCTCGGCACTGCGCCTCAAGGCACGGCAGGAGAATGTTCCTGAAATCCATTACCCTGACGAGCTACCTGTCTCCCAGCGTGTGGATGATATCCGCAAGGCCATTGCCGCGCACCAAGTCGTGATCTTAGCCGGCGAAACTGGCTCAGGTAAAACGACTCAGATTCCTAAGATATGCTTGCAAATGGGGCGTGGTGTTGCGGGCTTAATCGCTCATACCCAACCTCGGCGGTTGGCGGCAAGGGCCGTAGCGGAGCGCTTGTCAGAAGAGTTGAATACTACACTGGGTGATGGGGTTGCTTATCAAATTCGATTTCAGGAAGTTGCCTCTCCCAACAGTTATATAAAATTGATGACCGATGGTATTTTGCTGGCGGCTATTCAACGAGATCGGTTCTTAAAACAGTACGACACTATTATTATAGATGAGGCTCACGAGCGCAGTCTTAATATTGATTTTTTACTGGGTTACTTAAAAACACTATTACCCAAACGGCCTGAGTTAAAGCTGATTATTACTTCAGCAACGATTGATGTTGAGCGGTTTTCTACTCACTTTAACAATGCGCCGGTGATTGAAGTTTCAGGTCGTAGTTATCCCGTCGAATATCGCTACCGCCCTCAAGAGGAATTAAGTGCTGATAATGATATAGCTGAAGCGGTAGAGCTAGTGCTTAAGGAGCTTATGGCAGAAGGGGCGCATCGCCATGGCGATACCTTGGTATTTCTGAGTGGTGAGCGTGATATTCGTGAAGTGGCGCATCATCTCAAGCGAGCTGAATTGCCTGGGGCCGAAATTCTGCCTCTGTATTCTCGGCTTAGTAGTGCAGAGCAGCAGCGAATCTTTGATTTACGTGGACGCCGAGGTTGGCGAGTCGTGCTGGCAACCAATGTTGCGGAAACTTCGCTAACGGTGCCGGGAATTCGGTATGTTATCGACGGCGGTACCGCGCGAGTTAGCCGTTATAGTGTTCGTAGCAAGGTTCAGCGTCTACCCATTGAGGCAATATCTCAAGCTAGTGCCAACCAGAGAGCAGGCCGTTGTGGCCGTGTGGCGCCGGGAATTGCTTATAGGCTATACAGTGAAGCGGATTATTTAGCTAGGCCAGAATATACAGAGCCTGAAATACAGCGTACAAATTTAGCGGCAGTTATTCTTCAGATGCTGCAGCTAAAGTTAGGTGATATTTCTGGTTTTCCCTTTGTTGATGCGCCGGATAAAAAGTTTGTAAATGACGGCTTCGCCTTATTAAGCGAACTGGGAGCGGTTGTTCAAGGGCGGATAACTCCATTGGGTGACCAGCTAGGCCGTTTTCCTGTCGACCCTCGTATAGGTCGTCTTATATTGGCTGCCGCAGAAAAGTCGTGCTTACGTGAGATGCTAATTATTGCAAGCGCCTTAAGCATACAAGACCCGCGAGAAAGGCCCGCAGATAAACGCCAAGCCTCGGATGAGAAGCATCGTCGATTTTGGCATGAAGACTCAGATTTTGCCGCGTTTGTCTCCCTTTGGGATTACGCTGAAGAAAAACGGCAAGAATTATCGGCAAGTCAGTGGCGAAAGCTTTGTCAGCGAGAATTTCTGTCTTGGACAAGAATGCGAGAGTGGCGCGAAGTTCATCATCAACTTACGTTAATGTGCCGGCAGTTAAACCTGAAGCTAAACAAAGATCCGGCGGATTTTAATAATATTCACCGTGCTTTATTGCCTGGTTTTCTCGGCCAAATTGCCGCCAAAGACGAGGGGCGTGAGTTTATCGGGGCTCGTAATCGTAAACTCCATATATTCCCTGGTTCGTCATTATTCAAAAAACCACCTAAATGGATTGTGGCGGCCGAATTAGCAGAAACCACTCAACTTTATGCGCGCTGTGTAGCGAAAATTGATCCCGAATGGGTATTGGGTGTTAATGATAGTCTGCTTAAGCGGCAGTATTACGAACCACATTGGCAGGCCCGTAGCGGCAGAGTTATGGCCTTTGAACAAACTGCCTTATACGGCTTGGTTATACGAGATAAAAAGCGTGTTCATTATGGCCCAATTGCACCGGAAGAAAGCCGTGAGATTCTTATTCGGCAGGCATTAGTTGAGGGGCGTTATCAAGGACGTGCGGCATTTTATCGTCATAATAAAAAGCTAATTTTAGAGATTACCGAACTTGAAGATAAGTCGCGTCGCCGTGATATCTTAATTTCAGACGAGGAATTATTTCGGTATTACGATGAACGTATACCGGCAGGCATTACTACCGCAAAGCATTTAGAGCACTGGCTTAAAACGATTGCGCCTGCCAATACCTTATTTTTAAGCAGAGGCGAATTAATGCGTCACGGCGGTGGCGATGTTACTGAACAACAATTCCCTGACAGCTTGATATGCGCGGGAATGGAATTGGCACTTAATTATCATTTTGAGCCAGGACATCCTGCAGATGGGGTGAGTGTTTCTGTCCCTCTCACAAATTTAGCGCATTTACCTGATGGTAGGCTCGACTGGCTGGTGCCCGGCTTGTTAAGAGAAAAGTGTATTGCTTTAGTCAAAATATTACCGAAAGCCCAGCGCAAGCAATTAGTTCCTGTGCCTGATTATGTTGATAGAGCCCTTCCGATGATAAAGGCAAATGAGCAAGCCCTACTGCCCCAGCTTGCAGAGGCGCTCCGTAAGTTAAGTGGGCTAAAAATTGAAGTAAATGAATGGGCCTCTAATCGCATAGACGATTATTATCTTATGAATATAAAGGTATTGGACAACGCAGGAAAATTACTTGTTCAAGGTCGAAATTTACAGAAGCTAAAAGCTCAACTCGCTGGACAAATACAGCAGGGGATTGCAGAGCAAAGCCAAACTAGCTTCACAAGTAGGGTGATCCAAGAGTGGGATTTTGGTCGGCTAGAAAAGGAGCATGAATTTAAGCGTGGCGGAGCAACATTAACGGCATACCCCTGTTTAAGAGATAATGGTGAAAACGTTGTATTAGAGCTTGCCGAGTCGCGATACGAGGCGGAGCAGGCAAATCTTTATGGTGTTCTGCGCTTGTTATTATTAAAAATGTCTCAACAAGTGAAAATGCTGAAAGGGAGTTTGTTTCGCAGTAATGCAGTTCAGTTACAGTTTGCAGCCGTGGGTGAGCAAAAGAAAACCTGGTTGGAAGGGTGTTTACTTGCCGCTGCTAGACACAGCTTTGATGTGGATCCCGCTAAATTACCTGAGGTAGAAAGTGATTTTGAGCGTTTGTGGCAGGATGGTCGAGCAAACTTTACTAGCAATGCAGAGCGTTATGCGGCATTGCTAACAGAGATTCTTGGGCATTATTCAGAGATACGACGAGCGTTAAAAAAGCTGAATGCTTTAAGTTGGATCCATAGTATTAATGACATTAACCAACAAATTAAAGCCTTGTTTGCAGAAGGGTTTATTACAGAGCTTAGTCTTGATGAGCTAGAGCAGTACCCTCGCTATTTACGCGCTGTGCTACAAAGAATAACCAAATTGGACGGGCATTATCAGCGAGATCGTCAATGCACTTTGATTTTGGAACCACTGCAACAACAATTAAGTGAGTTTATAGAAAAGTCTTCCGATAGGAGCCGGGCTTATTCAGTGGTGCGGGAATATCGCTGGCAGTTAGAAGAGTTTCGTATTTCCTTGTTTGCACAAAATATAGGCACTAGAGCACCGGTTTCAGAAAAGCGTTTGAAGCAGCTCTGGAAAAGTGTGTCTCAGGATGTAACATTTTAAAATTCACCTCGTCTACTTGATATGCTCGGTGTGATTTTAAATCAGCAAAATCGGAAGTGGCTGGATAAACGTACACTCTGAGCGGTTTGGCAGATAAGCTGCTCTGAGGCTATGCTGATGAGGCATACCAATAACTAACTTACACGCTATTTGTTGGTGATGAGATATTCATTGATAGGGCTTTTTAAATTTAACAATAATTCGGCGATGGCCGATTTGGAGAAAAAATATGGCGACTTTTACCAAAAAACCTTTGGCGGCGATGTTTAGCGCAGCAATGTTAGCTTCTTCGGTAGGCCCAGCAATGGCAGATAGCAACCCATTTGCAGCCAAGCAATTAAGCTCAGGTTATGAGTTGGCAATGGGGAGTGCTGACAAAGCCGCTGAATCTGAGGCAAAGTGTGGTGAAGCCAAATGCGGTGCAGATAAAGCTAAAGCCGGACATGAAGGTAAGTGCGGTGAAGCCAAATGCGGTGCAGATAAAGCTAAGGCAGCCCATGAAGGCAAGTGTGGTGAAGCAAAATGTGGCGCAGACAAAGCTAAGGCAGCACATGAAGGCAAGTGCGGTGAAGCAAAATGCGGTGCAGACAAAGCTAAAGCGGGCCATGAAGGTAAGTGCGGTGAAGCAAAATGTGGTGCAGACAAAGCCGAGCATGAAGGCAAGTGTGGTGAAGGCAAATGCGGAGCAGAGAAATAATCGGATTGTATTTCAGTTCTTCTAATTCACCCTTTGGGCAAGGCAATATTAATGGCTAATATTCTAGCAGGACATCAACGCGGGATTGCCGGATTAGGGTTACGGCGAGGCCTGATGCCTGCATTTCAAGAATTATTACCCGGCGATATTGATTTTATTGAAGTTGCCCCAGAGAACTGGATCGAAATTGGTGGTCGCTATGGCCGCCAATTTCGTGCAATTGCTGAAAAATACCCCGTCTATTTACACGGTTTATCGTTAAATATTGGTGGGTTTTCGCCTTTAAATACGGACTTATTGCTTTCAATTAAGCAATTTATGGATGATTTTGACTGCCCTTTGTATTCTGAACATTTAACGTATTGCGGTGATGAAGGTCAGCTTTATGATTTGTTACCCATTCCGTTTACGGAAGAAGCAGTAAGCCATGTCGCAGAACGGGTGAAGCGGGTACAAGATGTATTAGGACGGCGAATACTGCTTGAAAATGCCTCTTATTATGCCGCGCCAGCCCAAGAAATGAGCGAAAGTGAGTTTATAAATGCCGTGCTTGCTGAGGCGGATTGCGATTTACTATTAGATGTGAACAATATTTATGTGAATAGTATTAATCATCGCTATGACCCCTACGAGTTTTTATCTTCTTTATCATTAGAGCGTGCCAAGTATGTTCATATTGCGGGGCATTATGATGAGGCTGAAGACCTTAGGGTAGATACTCATGGTGCAGATATTATTGACCCTGTGTGGGCTTTACTCGATACGGCATATGAGCGCTGTGGCCCATTACCCACTTTGCTAGAACGTGACTTCAACTTTCCCCCTATGGTTGAAATGCTTGTGGAAGTCGACCGAATTAAGCGTGCTCAAGAAATCGCAACGCGGTCTGCGTCATTTCTTGAAACTAATGTGCTTAGCCTATGAAGTCATTCCAGAGTGTTCAGCGTGAGCTAACTCAATTTGTTCGTGACCCAGACCATAACCCTGGCCCTGAAGGCCTAGAACATCGGCGTTTGGTGATATATCGCGACCTGTTTTTTAATAATATAAATGGGTTTCTAAGTAATGGGTTTCCCGTTTGCCGCAGTGTGTACAGTGAGGCTGACTGGGATGCCATGGTGAGAGATTTTATGACTCGCCATCAATGTGCCAGCCCGTATTTTTTAAAGATTGCCGAAGAGTTTCTAGCGTATTTACAGTCAGGGCGTGGCAATAATGTGGTGGATCCACCCTTTTTAGCAGAGCTTGCGCATTATGAGTGGGTGGAACTCGCGCTAGATGTTGCCAATGAAGAGTTACCTGATAACGGTCCTATTTCTAATCAACTATTAGATAGCCATTTCTATTTGTCACCATTGGCCTGGCCTCTGGTATATGCTTTCCCTGTGCAGCAGATTAGCAGCAGCAATTGTCCAGACTCTCCGAGTGATGAGCCAACTTACATCGTGGTATATCGAAATCGAGCGGATCGAGTACAGTTTTTGGAAATTAATGCTGTGACTGCGAGGTTGCTGGCGTTATTCGATGATGGTACTAGCCCAAAAGCCATCGAAGTGCTGGCGACCATTGCTGCTGAGTTGGGGGCAGAGGTAGAATCACTATTAGGCTTTGGCGGTGAGCTTGTGACGCAATTAGTTGAACTGGATATTTTAATTATTGCTGAGTCGTAATTTTCGAAGTAGTGCTAAGCATTAGCGCATTGCGTATAGTAATGGCCGTATTTTTGACATGATGAGTAGTAGAAGCAATGGGACGAATAGGGTGCGCCTTGTTGATAATGCTGTTGTCCGCGTTTTATGGCGGCGCAGTGTATGCGGATGATGATTCGGGTAATGACGACCCCCGAGATCCTTGGGAAGGGTTAAACCGGACTATATTTGCATTTAATAATACTGCCGACCTCTATGTGTTAGAGCCAGTGGCGAGAGGCTATCGTAAAGTGACGCCTACCATTGTTGATCAAAGCTTAGCCAATTTTTTTAATAACATTGGTGAAATCAAAAATATTGCCAATGATACCTTGCAAGGTAAAGGTGGCGATGTACTGGTCAGCAGTGGCCGTTTTGTGATTAACACCACCGTTGGCGTGCTCGGTTTTTTTGACGTGGCGGGAGCCATCGGCTTAAAACGCGATTCTGAGGATTTTGGTCAAACCCTTGCTGTTTGGGGGGTGGGTGACGGTCCATATCTTATGATTCCATTTCTTGGGCCTAGCACGCTACGTGATGGATTTGGGCGTGGCGTGGATTCATGGACTTCGGTAACCCGAGGTATTGACCCTGAAAGTGCGCAATATGCCATGACTTTACTGGATTTACTCCAAGTTAGGGCTTCTCTATTAGGTACTGAGGAGTTGATATCTGGTGATAAATACACCTTCTTTAAAGATGCCTATTTACAGCGTCGCGAATTTCTAATTTCTGATGGCGAGATGAAGGACGATTTTGGTGATGAAGATTTCGAATCGTTTGAGTTTTGAGCTAGCCTGCAGTGCGTTATCTGTAAATTCTCCACATAGATATGGCTTGTGTGTCTTCGTCGATGCGAGTACAAAGGCCGCATGAATACACATTCTCCCCAAAGCATTTTGTTGGTGCAGCAAGCGGATGCCGTACATTTTGAGCTAGTTGCCTCCTTGGAAAAGCTTGGCTTGTCGGTTCTTGCTATAACAGAATGTTCGCTTGCCATGCAGGGGTTTAGAGAAGAAGACATAGATATCGTCATGGTTGATATCGATTTCCCCGAGGATCGTGGTATAGACCTTCTTGGGAAAATGGCAGCTGACCCTCGAGAGCTACCTCTTATTGGCGTGTCGCGCCGCAAAAGCTTAGCGGATGTTGTTGAGGCGGTGCGTCATGGTGCGACAGATTATCTTATGTTGCCGCCAGAGAACTTGGATGTTATTCGCCATGTTATTGATCGAGCCGTTGAACGTGGCGCCTTAAAGCGCGAGAATTTGGCTTACCGTACTCAACTAGAGAATGCTAACCGAGATTTGCTCGAAAGTTTGACCCTTTTGCAGCAAGATCAGCAGGCCGGTAAGCATGTTCAGCAACTTTTACTCCCCGATACCCCCAAGCGCATTGGTGCTTACAGCTTCTGTCATTTCATTCTGCCCTCGCTGTATTTAAGTGGCGATTTTATTGATTATTTTATTGTTGGTGAAGATCACGCGGTTTTCTTTGTTGCCGATGTGTCAGGCCACGGAGCAAGTTCGGCGTTTGTCACGGTCTTTTTGAAAAATCTATTTGCTCGCAAACGAAGCGATTTTTTACATCGTGACTCAACTGCTATTTTGTCGCCAGCCAAGATGCTTGATATTGCTAATCGTGAATTGCTTGAAATGGGTATTGGCAAACACGTGACCATGTGCGTTGCAGCAATAGATTTACAATGCCATCAACTCCGTTACTCGGTTGCTGGCCACCTGCCTGCGCCAGCAATGGCAATAGATGGCAGTGCTGAATTTTTACCAGAACATGATATGCCTGTTGGTTTATTCGCTGATGCCGAGTACAGTGACCATGTGACCACCTTTCCGCCCGGTGCGGTTTTAACGTTGTTTTCGGACGGTATTTTAGAGGTGTTGGACAATGATACCCTTGAGGATAAAGAGCATGCTTTGCTTGATATACTCAATACTGGGGAAAGGATGTCTACGGGGCTGGCAAAAACGTTTGGTCTATATGACTTAGACGATGCGCCAGACGATATAGCGATTTTAGTAGTGTGCAGGTCATAGGTAATGCAGCCTGGTCGGATATTGGTAGCAGAACAAGATGGGGCGTTTGTTATCAAGTTAATTGGTGACGTACGACTAACGCTTTGTACAACTTTGGACGAGTTTTTCGACGAAATGTTATCTGTCGATGGCTTTGCCAGTGTTGTTGTTGATCTCTCGGATGCGTTGAACGTCGATAGTACAACCTTAGGTTTGCTGGCTAAGCTCGCGATTAAAGCCAAGGAACGATTCAAATTTGTTCCTGTTATTTTGTCTACGAATCCCGATATAACCCGTATTTTACAAAGTATGGGCTTTGACCGTGTTTTTAATGTCAGAGAAGAGCCCTTATTGAATGATGAGGACCTCGGTGAGCTACCGGTTCTGCCTTGCAGTGAGGACGCGGTGAAGGCGCGTGTTTTGGAAGCGCATAGAACACTAATGGGCTTAAGCGACAGCAATCACGCGAAGTTTCGAGAGCTGGTGTCGCTACTTGAAGGCCAGTGTTTTTAAGCAAAGCTTACTGATTAATACCGGCTTTTTGAGTGGTGGTAAGTTTTGCTCGAATAAACTCGGTATGGGGTAGGTAGATAAGATCAGAAATTTTGCGAATTAAATGATCTTCATACTTATCAATTTGCCCATCCTCAATCGCCACCTCCCATAATGCGACAATCAGTTCGTATTTTTCTAAATTATTGCAATTGTCATTGATATACCGCGTAAATGGGTAGAGTGATGTGCTGTCTTTGTTAATGGCGGCAGCATTTTTCATAAAATGCTCTATATCACTAAGCGATATGGAAAAGTGACGGATAAGTAGTTCTTTGATTTTGGCAATTTCGGCCGGATCTTGTTGATAATCGGATTTGCTAACTTCAATAAGGAGCGCGGCAGCTGCGAGCTCCATAGTCATTGCACTGTTTTCTGGGGCATCATCTGAGCCAGAGAAAAGCTGTTTTAATTTTTCAAACATTCTTTATGTCCATTCACTTAGCAGAGTTTCTAATTTAACTTGATCCACGGCAAAGGCGCGAATCCCTTCAGCTAATTTTTCAGTCGCCATGGGGTCTTGATTAAGTGCCCAGCGGAAACCCGATTCAGTCACATCCAATTTTTGTAAATTGGAAAACGTCATATCGGGGGCGAGTTGACGAAGTAGGGCTTCGTTACTGTCACTGAGTTCAGTCAGTAAGGCTGGGCTGATTGTGAGCCGGTCGCAGCCAGCCAATGCTTCGATTTCACCGATGTTGCGAAAACTTGCGCCCATGACAATAGTTTTGTAATTGTGTTGTTTGTAGTAGCTATAAATCGAGACCACGGATTGCACTCCTGGGTCATCGCTGGCGCTGCTCGGGGTGCTTCCACGAGCTACATGCCAGTCCAGGATTCTGCCTACGAAGGGAGAGATTAGTGTGGCGCCCGCTTCAGCGCAGGCTGCGGCTTGCACCAAGCTAAATAGCAGCGTGAGATTACACTCAATTCCTTCTTTTTCTAATACGGCAGCGGCTTGAATTCCTTCCCAAGTGGAGGCAAGTTTTATCAGTAGGCGATCTTTATCTATCCCTTTTCGTTGATAGAGTTCTGTAATATAACGTCCCTCTGAAATCATGGCTTCAGTATTGAAGGAGAGTCGTGCGTCAACTTCTGTTGATACTTTTCCGGGGACTAATTTAGTAATTTCAGTGCCAATTTCTACCGCTAATTGCGTGGCAGCTTGTTGCAGCCATTGAGCATCTCTCTCTCCGGGGCCTTGTGCTTCAATAACTCGTTGGACTAGTGGCTGGTATTGGGGTAGTAGCGCTGCTTTAAGGATGAGCGAGGGATTGGTGGTGGCATCTTGGGGAGAAAACCCTCGAATCGCTTCTATATCACCGGTGTCTGCGACAACGTCGGTAAATTGTTTAAGTTGATCTAATTTACTACTCATTAATTAAGGTCCTTTTCTCTTGCATCATCAGCAAGGCTTGTTCGGCAAGCGTTAAGGCGTGTTCCAACACCTCAATACCGGCATTTGGCCGATGTGCATGCTCACTTATGTAGCGTCTGAATAATCGGCCGCCAGGTTGCCCATTAAATATGCCTAAAAGATGGCGAGTTATGTGATTTAAGCGTGTTCCCAGCGCCAGTTCTGACTCAATATAAGGGAACATATCGCGAACAACTTGATTTCGCGCAGCGACCTGTCGGTTTATACCGTAAAATTGCTGATCAACTTCAGCGAGTAGATACGGGGTTTGGTAAGCGCTGCGGCCCATCATAATGCCATCGACGTATGACAATTGCGAGGCGGCCTCGGGAATGGTTTGTAAGCCACCGTTGATGATGACATCAAGGTCGGGGAAGTCCACTTTTAGTTTATGAACTAGGTCGTAGTTCAACGGCGGAATTTCACGGTTTTCTTTGGGGCTCAGCCCTTGAAGCCATGCTTTTCTGGCGTGAACAATAATCGCGTCAGTTCCCGCATCATAAATAGCTGATACAAAATCCTGTAAAGGACCGTAGCCTTCTTGATCGTCTATACCAATTCGATGTTTTACGGTAACGGGCAATGCGGTGACATCCTTCATTGCTTTTACGCAGTCTGCAACTAGGGACGGCCGAGACATTAAACAGGCGCCAAAGAAACCATTTTGGACGCGATCAGAAGGGCAGCCACAGTTTAGGTTTATTTCATCATAACCCCATTGCTCAGCCAGCTTCACAGAACTAGCAAGTGCGGCGGGGTCACTACCGCCCAGCTGCAATGCGACAGGGTGTTCGATGTCACTGAAATTAAGATGACGACCAACATCGCCATGTAAAAGCGCCCCAGTGGTTACCATTTCGGTGTAAAGGACTGCTTCAGTGGTCAACTGGCGCCAAAACACTCTGCAGTGTCGATCTGACCAGTCCAGCATGGGGGCCACGCAAAAGCGGCGATTAAGTGTTTTTTTATGCATCTGCCGCGAAATACCTCTGCGGGTGGGTGAATCTTGCCGCTTTCGACACGTATAATGTCGCTCTTAACGGCCCGCTCGATTAAATACGGCGGTACTAAACATCTATTGTATTCAAATGGTAATAAACACTCCATGACTGTTCGCACTCGAATTGCTCCTTCGCCCACAGGCGACCCACATGTCGGCACGGCTTATATCGCCTTATTTAACTATTGTTTTGCTAAAAGTCAGGGTGGCGAATTTGTACTTCGTATAGAAGATACTGATCAGCAGCGCTCTACACCCGAGTCGGAGCAGGCGATTTTAGATTCTTTGAAGTGGTTGGGTTTGGAGTGGGCAGAGGGACCAGATGTCGGAGGCGCACATGGCCCGTATCGACAAAGTGAGCGAAGTGATATCTACAAAGCGCACTGCGAGCAATTACTTGCCGCAGGCCACGCCTTTAGATGCTATAGAACAGCTGAAGAATTAAATACCTTACGAGAGCAGCGCAGAGCCGCGGGTGGCCACACAGCTTTAAAATACTCAGATTTAAAGCTTGATGAAGCTGAGTACGCTCGTCGTGAAGCAGCAGGTGATGTGTATGTGATTCGTATGCATGTGCCTGAAGAAGACGGACGTTGTGAAGTAGATGATTTATTGCGTGGTAAAATTGAATTGGAATGGGGGCAGGTTGACGCCCAGATTCTACTAAAATCAGATGGCTTGCCAACCTACCACTTGGCGAATGTGGTTGATGACCACCTAATGGGCATTACCCACGTATTACGTGGTGAGGAATGGATTAACTCAGCCCCAAAACATAAGCTTTTGTACCAGTATTTCGGCTGGGAGATGCCGGTACTGTGTCATCTCCCGCTTTTGCGAAACCCTGATAAAAGTAAATTAAGTAAGCGTAAAAACCCGACGAGTATTTGGTACTACCAGCGTATGGGTTTTATGCCGGAAGCCTTACTCAATTATCTAGGCCGGATGGGCTGGTCTATGCCAGATGAGAGTGAGAAGTTTAGCTTACAAACCATGATTGATCACTTTGATGTGACTCGAGTTAGCTTGGGTGGGCCAATATTTGATGTTGAAAAATTGCGTTGGCTAAACGGCTTATGGCTTAGAGAAGATTGTAGTGTAGAGCAACTTGCTGATCGTATGCAGGAGTGGGCTTTAAATCGTGACATGCTATTGAAAATGTTACCGCATGTGCAGTCTCGTATCGAAGTATTTAGTGATATGGCCCCGTTGGTGGGGTTCTTTCTGTCCGGGATGCTACCGTTAAACTCTGCTAGTTTTTCGGGATCTAACTTGAGTGAAGAAGAGTTGGTTACGCTCCTTCAATGCACCGCATGGCGTTTAGAGTCTTTGGTTGATTGGCAGCGTGATCGTATCTTTGCTGAGGTTAAGTCGCTGGCGGATGGTCTCGGTATCAAGCTTAAAGATTTTATGCCGCCTCTTTTTGTAGCTATAGCTGGCACTACCTCGTCTATTTCTGTTGTCGATTCAATGGAAGTATTAGGTCCTGATATGAGTCGTGCGCGCTTGCGGCATGCAATCGACGCCTTAGGTGGTGTTGGTAAAAAGCGTTTAAAGAAGCTGGAAAAGCAATATCAAGAGCTTGGATAAAGCCTCTAATGGTTTTTAGTGGTGGCTTATTTACTGTCGGGTTTTAGCCGGTAATTGTAGAAAAATGAGTGAATTCAAGATGGTGTGTTGACAAGTTTGGGGGCTGGCCGTAATATGCGCAGCCTCCACTTTGGGGCTATAGCTCAGCTGGGAGAGCGCTTGCATGGCATGCAAGAGGTCGGCGGTTCGATCCCGCCTAGCTCCACCAAAGTTTTAAAAAAACCGCGTAATAGCGGTTTTTTTTTGCCTGAATTTTATACCTTAAGCTTAGTTAGTCGTTATTGGCATGGATGAGTGGTTAGGCAAGTTCAGTATGAGCTGCCATACTGTGTGTGAATGAATATAACGAATCTATCAATGGAGTAATGAATTAGTGTCGACTATTTCGATTCGCCAACAACATAATAAAAGCCCAGAAGAACTCCGCAGTTTAATAGAACAGATGACGGTAAAGTTGGAGCAGCGTTATCAGCTGAATACGCGCTGGTTGAGTAGTAACGAAGTCGAAGTGGCGCGTTCAGGTATCAAGGGCCGAATATCTTTGGGTAGTGACGAAGTGGCTGTAGATATCAAGCTGGGTTTAATGATGGGGGCATTTAAGTCGACCATTCAGAGTGAAATTACACGCTCAATGGCAGAAAAACTGAGCTGATAAAATTACAGAACTAATAGCCGTGTTAGGGAATTTTTTATAATAAGAAAGGTTCTAATGGTCATGATTAATGGCTATTGGAGGTTTGGATAAGAAATGATTAACTCGTTGCGGCAGGTTCATACTTCGCGTTCTTTTTTACGCAAAGCGTTAATTTTTGTGTGTTTAGTAAGTTTGGCGCAAGGTAGCTGGGCTTTTTTCCCTACCGAGGATGGCGAGGGTAGAGCTCTTCCTAGCCTCGCGCCAATGCTTAAAACGGTCAATCCGGCCGTTGTTAATATTTCCACTTACACAACCCGCACTATCCGTCAGAATCCCTTGTTAAATGACCCTTTTTTTAGGCGTTTTTTTAATGTTCCAGAGCAACAACTGCAGCAGCCGCAGCAACGCCGCACGCAGAGCGCAGGCTCGGGGGTCATTATTGATGCTAAAAAAGGCATCGTATTAACGAACCATCATGTTATTGACGGTGCAAATGAGATTACCGTCGGTATGGAAGATGGTCGTAACTATACCGCGACCCTAATAGGTTCGGATCCGGATGTAGATATTGCGGTATTAGAAATCGAAGCAGATGAACTTACCGCTGTAAAATTGGCAGACTCTGAACATTTGGAAGTGGGCGATTACGTTGTCGCCATTGGCAATCCCTTTGGCTTGGGGCAAACCGTTACTACGGGTATTGTGAGTGCACTTGGCCGTACTGGTTTGGGTATTGAGGGCTATGAAAATTTTATTCAAACTGATGCCTCAATAAATCCCGGCAATTCTGGTGGTGCTTTGGTCAATTTACGTGGCGAGTTGGTTGGGGTAAATACCGCAATTCTAGCGCCCTCGGGTGGTAATGTAGGGATTGGTTTTGCTATACCCATTAATATGGCCAAGGTGAGCATTGATCAGATTATTGAGCATGGAGAGGTTCGCCGGGGTCAGTTAGGTGTTGTTATTCAGGATTTAACTCCAGAGCTTGGAGATGCTTTTGATTTAGAAAAGCATCAGCGAGGGGCTGTGATAGCAGAAGTACAACCCGGTTCGGCTGCGGAAAAAGCTGGCTTGAAAGTGGGGGATGTAGTTATCGATGTCGATGGTAAAGACATTCAGAGCTCTGCCCAATTACGTAATGCCGTTGGTCTAAAGCGGGTTGGCGATCGTATAAGTGTCACTGTTTTGCGAGAGGGTAAACGCAAGACGTTTAAAGCAAGGCTCGCAGTTGCGTCCGATGGCAAATCGTTGATGGCCAGTAACGATATTGCCAGTGATATTTTAAAAGGCGTGACGCTTCGAGACGCTGAGGAGCGCCAAGGTGTTCTGGTGACAAACGTTGAACGTAGTGCCGAAGCGGCAGGTAAATTACTTCGGGGAGATTTAATTGTTTCGGTTAACCAGCGTCGTGTTGCTGATATTGAGCAATTTAGCGAAGTATTGAAAGTGAGCAAAGGGCGCTTATTGTTGCGGGTATTACGGGGGCAAATGGCGCTCTGGGTTGTATTGGAACCCTAGTAAGCCTGAATAAAAACTGAGGAGCAGTTATGAAAAAACTAGTGCTAACGCTTGTGATGTTAATGTTAGGGGCTTGTGCCGGGGTGCCAGTGTCTACTGATTATTCACAAAGCTATGATTTTAGTAATGTGTCTAGCTATGCATGGCTGCTCCCGCCAATGAATAAAAAATCAGAAGTGGATAATGATTTGATTCGGGAGCGGGTCATTAATGCCGTCGATATGCAGCTTACTGCCAAAGGCATGAAAGAGGTGAGTGCTGGTGATGGGCCGTCAGTATTACTAAGTTATCAGCTAGGCCAAGAAGATAAAATTGCTATTGATAATATCGGCTCATGGTATACCCATTTTGGATACTACCCTTGTTACCGGTGTAATCCCCGTGGCCGTCATGGCTATATTGGTGCTAGCCATTTTTATAATGATGATCTTTGGGTGCGCAACTATAAAGAGAGCACCTTAATGGTTGATGTTATTGCCCCAGAATCTAAGAAATTGCTGTGGCGAGGGACTACCAAGCGGGTAATACCTACATTGAAAACCCCAGAAGAGCGCCGATTGTACGTATTGGAAACGGTGTCAGCTATTCTTGCAGAATTTCCTCCTGGTTCTGCCGTGGCGCATTGATATTATTCAATATTTTGTTGGCGGGTCCTTGCATGTCTGTTGGCTTTCGTCGACAATAGCGCCCGCGTTAAAGCAGTGCTCTAACGTGTCTTCTGCGGTGGTCCTTCTGGTCCCCTCGCAACGATAAATAGCAAACCCCGCCAGGCCCGGAAGGGAGCAACGGTAGTTATTGACTCGTGTGCCGGGGTGTGGCTAGTTGGGCCGCCACCAAGCCCTTACTCTGATCATCATCTGTGTTAGTTTTCTACTTCTATCATTGGTTTATGTCCTTGCTGGGCTGGTGTATCCTTGCCGCTTGCATGCTAGGAATTGTTCGATGAGCTATCAGGTGTTGGCGCGGAAATGGCGCCCGAAAACCTTTCGTGAAATGGCCGGTCAGAACCATGTATTAAAGGCATTGGTTAATGCCCTTGATCATGATCGTCTGCATCACGCCTATTTATTTACCGGCACACGAGGTGTTGGTAAAACAACCATTGCCCGAATTTTAGCCAAATGTCTAAATTGTGAAGTAGGCGTTAGCTCTGAACCCTGTGGCCAGTGCAATGCCTGCGTTGCCATAAATGAAGGTCGTTTTGTCGACTTGATTGAAGTGGATGCTGCATCCAGAACCAAAGTCGAAGACACCCGAGAAATTCTGGATAATGTGCAATACACGCCATCTCAGGGGCGTTATAAGGTATACCTCATTGATGAGGTGCACATGCTTAGTAGCAGTAGTTTTAATGCGCTGCTGAAAACCCTAGAAGAGCCTCCTGCCCATGTGAAATTTTTGTTGGCCACTACTGATCCACAAAAGTTACCCGCGACAATTTTATCTCGCTGCTTGCAGTTTAATTTAAAGAACCTGACCCCTGAGCGCATTGTTGATTATTTAAAAACAGTGCTCGAACATGAAATGGTTCAGTACGATGAGTCTTCTTTGTGGTTATTGGGCCGCGCAGCTGATGGCAGTATGCGTGATGCCTTGAGTTTGACTGATCAGGCGATTGCTTTTGGGTCAGGAAAGTTAGGCGATGCCGATGTGCGCCAAATGCTTGGCACGATTGATCATAACTCGGTTTATCGCTTAGTTGAGGCCTTGGCAAATAGCGATGGTGCAGAGCTGTTGTCTGTCGTGGCTGATCTCGCCGAAATGGGGGCGGATTTTAGCGGTGTAATTAGTGAGTTGTTAGTGGTTATGCACCGTTTAGCGGTTGCCCAGACCGTGCCTGAAGGCTTAGATAATAGCTTGGGTGATCGAGACAAAATAATCGCTTTAGCATCGGCGCTAGCGGCGGAAGATGTACAGTTTTATTACCAGATAGCATTGGCGGGTCGGCGTGATATTGGATTGGCACCTGAGCCTCGGTCTGGTTTAGAAATGCTGCTGCTGAGAATGTTGGCATTTAAACCGCAGGGGGTTATTGACGGGCCTCGCCAAATACTACCAAAGTCTGTACCGGCAGTGGCGGAGGCCGCTGCTCCGGTAAAAAAGCCTCAGACGCCTGACATTAGGGCTGTCCCCGTATCTCAAGGGGCTGTGACAACAGGCCGCGAGCTTGAAAAATCACCCGTTGCAGCCACTGAAGCTAAAGATCAAGGTTCTGTCATTGAGCCTGAAAAGCTTCCTAGTTCGGAATCAATACCGTCCACAGCGACCGAGCTTGGCAGTGAACAGGAAGCAATCGCAGCGGGGCCTGTGGATAGCCCTGCGCATGTAGCTCAGAGCAGGCCTGATACAGTTTCTGAGGCAGGCTTACAGGCCAACTCACCCCCTTTGAATTCCACTAAATCTGTCCCAGGTACAAGCTTGGTGACAGAAAAAGTTATTTTCGAGATGTTTAATGAAGTGACTTGGCGTGAGCAATTTGATGTTTTTCAATTACCGGGAATGTTGGGCAGTGTGGCGAGCCACTGTCAAATTCAAGCCTTAACGGAAACCACTGTTACATTTAATATAGAATCCGAAAATGCGACATTATTAAATGATCGACACGTGGAAAGGCTTGCCGAATTGTTGTCAGAGTATTTTGCCAAACCCTTGAAAGTTGAGGTTAATATTGGTGATGTTGCTTATGAAACACCGGCCGCGTTCAAGCAGCGTTGCTTAGCTGAACGTTTAGTTATTGCGAAACAGGCGCTGCGCAGCGACGCTTATGTAAAGCGTATAATTGAAGAATTTGATGGCGTCTTAGATGAAGAGTCTATACGTCTTGTTGATTAGTGAGAGGCAATATGAAACCTGATTTGAATGAGTTAATGAAAAAAGCCACTGAAATGCAGGAAAAAATGCAGAAGGCACAAGAAGAACTGGCTAACGTTGAGGTGCAAGGCGAGTCAGGAGCAGGCCTAGTAAAAGTGACCATGACAGGCCGCCATGATGTGCGACGGGTAGCAATTGATCCTAGTTTGATGACTGAAGATAAAGAAATTCTAGAAGATTTATTGGCAGCGGCAGTCAACGATGCTGTGCGTAAGGTGGAAAAAAATAACCAAGATAGTATGGGAGGGATGATGTCCGGTTTAGGCATGCCCTCCGGCTTTAAAATGCCTTTCTAATTATGAGTTATAGCCCTCTAATTGATGATTTAATTGATGCTTTGCGATGTTTGCCCGGTGTCGGAGCCAAGTCTGCCCAGCGTATGACCTTTCAATTGCTTGAGCGGAATCGCCCGGCCGCAGCGCGACTGGCTGTTGCCTTGAGTAAGGCCGCAGAGCATGTTGGCCACTGTACGAGTTGCCGAACCCTCACAGAGCATGAGCAATGCTATATTTGCGCAGACCAGCGGCGCGACCAGCAAACGATTTGTGTTGTCGAGTCCCCCGCAGACGTTGTCGCCTTTGAACAAAGTGGAGACTATAAAGGTTTGTACTTCGTATTGATGGGGCATTTGTCACCAATTGATGGAATCGGCCCAGCTGAAATTGGCATTGATAGACTACTACAGCGTACAGAGGAGTTATCAATTAAGGAGCTGATTTTGGCAACGAACCCTACCGTTGAGGGTGAGGCGACGGCTTATTATATTACTGAGCAAATGCGCAGCCGAGGGGTAGCTGTGAGTCGTATTGCTCACGGAGTACCTTTAGGTGGTGAGTTAGAATACGTGGACAGCGGTACGCTGGCCCATGCACTAAAAGGACGCCGTCCAATTGACTGATCCAGTAGAATCTCGTGTTTATATCGATACTGATGCCGGCCTTGCTGATGCTTGCCGAGTTTGGGCCGAGGCCCCATTTCTTGCGATTGATACCGAATTTATCCGTACCGATACCTTTTATCCCATTGCTGGATTGTTGCAGGTGGGTGCCAACGGTGAGCTGTATTTAATTGATCCATTGCCAATCAGTGATTGGTCGCTATTTACTGAATTACTGCGGCGGAATGATTTACCAAAAGTCATACACTCTTGCAGTGAAGACCTTGAGGTGTTTCAGGTTTTATTTCAGTGTATACCCCAGCCCTTGTTGGATACTCAAGTGGGGGCTGCGCTTGCTGGCATGGGGGCGAGTTTAAGCTATCAGCGGTTAGTAATGGAGTGTCTTGGTGTTCATGTGGAAAAGGGAGAAACCCGTTCCGATTGGCTACTTCGCCCCTTAAGTGATAGTCAGTGTGTTTATGCTGCTTTGGATGTCCTTTATTTGCAGCGGATTTATCCAATGCTATGTCAGCGCCTAGAAGAAAAAGGGGCGCTGGAGTGGTGGTATGAAGATTGTGCATTACTTACGCATCAATCTGAAAACCCTGCGCCCACTAGTGAGTATTATTTGAAAGTTAAATCATTGTGGAAGCTTAGCCGAAGACAGCAGTACGCTTTACAGATGTTGTGCGATTGGCGTGAAACTGAAGCACGGGCTCGAAATATACCGCGAGGCAGGGTGTTAAAAGATGCTGCGTGTTTTGAAATATCTAGGCAACAACCTAATGACGCGGGGCAATTAAACCGGATAAAAGACGTCTCTTCCGGGAGTGTCAGGCGCTATGGCGACACTGTGTTAGAGATATTATCCAATGCCAATGAGAGTGATGAAGCTTGTTTTCCGCCACCGGCAACCAGACCGCTTACACCGGCTCAAACCCAGCTTTATAAAAAAATGAAATCGGTAGCAGAGCAAGTGGCTAATGATCATGATATTGCAGCCGAGGTTTTTATAAAAAAGCGGGATATAGAGAGTATTATTCGCTCAGGCACGATGTCTGGTGTTTCAACATCATGGCGTAAGTTGTTGATTGGTAATAAATTGTTAGCTCTAGTTGAGGGCGGGTCATGAAGCGTATTTGCGCGGTTTATCGCAGCTCACGTACCGAGGGTATGTATTTGTATGTTGACCACCAAGAAGATTTGTCGCGGGTTCCAGAGGACTTGCTGAAGCGCTTTGGCCAGCCTCAGCGTTCAATGACACTGGTGCTAAATGCGGAGCGAAAATTAGCACGTGCCGATGTTAATAAGGTTATGGCAGAGATTGCGGAAAAGGGGTTTTACCTTCAGTTGCCGCCTCAGCCTGAAAGTTTGAATCCGCGTGTTGTGCCAGAAGCGGATTACTGAGAATCAGTATGGCCGATATAGTCCGGCGACCATTTTGGGAGCGTAAAACCTTAGCGGAGATGTCAGCGGAAGAGTGGGAATCTGTCTGTGACGGATGCGGAAAGTGCTGCCTTCATAAATTAGAAGATCACGATAGCGGAGAGGTTTTTTACACAGATGTTGCCTGCCGCTTATTAGATACCGATCAATGTCGCTGTAGCAATTATGGTGAAAGGCGAAAATTGGTCCCTAACTGCGTATCATTGCGAGAAAGCGATCCAGCTGAGATGTTCTGGCTACCGCAAAGCTGTGGATATCGTACTTTGGCCGAAGGGCGGGAGTTAGAGGATTGGCATCCATTAATCTCTGGCAACACTGATAGTGTTCATTTCGCTGCAGTGTCTGTTCGAGGGCGCTGTATGAGTGAGAGCAAAGTTGATACTGAAGATTACGAAGATCGCATTATTTATTGGGTGGAGTAGGTGACAGATGATTGACCTAAGTGACTATAAACTCGCATGGCAGGTTTATCTCAGCGTAGGGCTGGTGGCGTCAGTGATTTGGTGCATGTTACTTCGTCGTTTACCGATAAGGGCAATACGTTATTGGCTTATGGCCGCGGGTGTGGTCTTTTTGTTTCTACCGGTTCGTCACCCTGAAATGTCTGAATTATGGGTTCCTTCGGCTGGTGCTGCGGTATTATCACTTTTGACAGAAGGCCTTGAGGCCGCTATTCCGATGTTGTTGGTCATTGCTATATCTCAAATATTGGCGCTTGTTGTTGGTATATTGCTGAGCTATGTATTTGGCGCTAAGGGTCAAGATAATAAGAAATCAGTAGCAACGTCTTCAGAGGCGAGTAAAGTACGCACAGAACCTGAAATTGGTCTAGATTAGGCTTAGGGCTATGCAGTTTATAGCTGCTTGCTTTTAAATTGCGATAGATTCGCTATACTTTGTCGGCAAAATGCAACAATGTCATGTAATTGAAGCTAAATCATAACCATAATGCATTGGACGCGAGCCAACGTATAAAAGCGTTATTAGGGAAGTCGATGGATTTGGAACTAGTCAGCGTTGATGGTGGCGATAAATATGCGATCACGGCGTCATCTGTACTTATAGGCCGGGACGCGAGCAATGATATTACGATTGCGAAAGATTTGCTGTCTCGATGCCATGCAAAACTCAGTCTTGCTGAAGACGAGTGGTTGCTAGAAGACTTGGATTCTACTAATGGCACGTCAGTAAATAACCGTCAGATAACTCGGCCAACCAAGGTTAAGGCGGGTGATGTTATTAAATTTGGTGAGATGGCATATTATCTTAAAAATGCCTCCGGCGATGAGAGAACCATTGTTGCTTCCCGTCTCCCACAAAAAGAGCTAACAGGCGGCTCTGTCGTCGTAGATGAGGAGTCGGATGGTGATGTTACCTCATTTCAGCAGTCTTACCAGCTTCCCTCAGGCTGGACTAATGTCGAAAAAAGTCCCGCTTACACCCAAGAATCTATAGATAAACTCATAAAGCGAACCATCACATCTAAACAACTTAACCCAGATGTCGTATTAGTCTTTTATATTAATCAGGCTAGGCCGCTTGTTTACGGAATTTCAGCCAAAAAGGCCGAGTCCTTTTGGAGCATTGGTCGTGGCCAAGATGTAAAGGTTAAAGTGGATGACCCTAGTATTTCTACGCAACATGCGCGTCTTATTTATAAGGCGGGAGTGTGGTCGTTGGAAGATGTAGGTTCTACCAACGGTTTGCGGGTAGATGAAGAAGCTTGCGCGAAAGTCGTGTTGAAAGATCAAAGTGTGGTTACATTAGGTCGGGTAGATATGGTATTTCGTAAGTTGCAGTAAAAGAACAAGAACAAGAACAAGAACAATGAAGAGTAGTTGTCGTTCAGCACACATCTAATTTATTGCATATCTTAGATGGTGAATGACGACATAACTTAAGCAATGGAGGCTAAGGTGGTCATGGTAAATCATTTGAGTTCAATCAAACGGGCTTGGCTTGCCTGTCTGACGGTATTGTTCATTATTCTGGCTACGGCCTGTTCTTCCACTCAAGATCAGGAAGCTAATCTTCCACCATCGAGTGCCGAAGATATCATTTCTGGACTCCAAATAGTGGATTGCCTGTTGCCAGGACAGCTTCGTAAGCTTGGTAATATGTCTTATATGTCACCCCGAAGACCGGTTAAGACTACCGCCGCTGATTGCCGGATACGCGGTGGTGAATATGTAGCTTATGACCGAGCAGACTACAAAACCGCATTAAATGTATGGCTGCCTTCTGCTGAGCAAGGTGATGCAGAGGCGCAACTTGCAGTTGGAGAGATTTTTGAAAAAGGTCTTGGTACCGAGCCAAATTATGAAGTGGCTTTGTTTTGGTATCAAAAGGCAGCTGAACAGGGAAATAAAAGTGCCTTATTCAATTTGGGAACACTCTATGAACAAGGGCTTGGTGTTGAGAAAGATCGTTTAGTTGCTATAAATTATTATCGTCAAGCTTGGGGGATGCCGGAAAATAGCTTGATTTATCAGGAAACGGCCGAGCGTGAGCAACAGGCTTTGCGTGCAGAGCTTGCTCAGCAGTTAAAAGCAAAAGATCAGCAGTTAGCCTTGCTGGACAAGCAAATGGCGTCCTTGCAACAAGAATTAAAAACCACCGAAAGTGAATCCTCTACTAAAACCCCCTCTGCCGATCTAGCAACCTTACAGCAGTTATTAAAGTCTGTGCACAATGACCGCGCCAGCGTTGAACATCGGCTTTCAACTATTCCAAAATTACGCACCCCCTCGGTGGTATTACCCACTGTTGCACCCGTTAGCGGAGGTGATGGACTCAAAGCGGGTGAGGTGGACTTTGGCCGCTATTATGCTTTAGTCATTGGTAATAAGGATTATTCGGTATTAGATGATCTGGAAACACCTTTAAACGATGCAAAAGAAATTGGCGAGATTCTTGAAAATCAATACGGTTTTCAGGTTCAGCTACTATTGAATTCGGACCGTTTAACGGTCATGCAGGCAATAAATGAGCTACATAGTGTATTAACAGACAAGGATAATTTGCTTATTTATTATGCGGGTCATGGCAGCATGGTTAATGTTGGTGAGCGTGATACAGGGTATTGGTTGCCAATAAATGCGGATCCTCCACCTAATGATTCGTTTTGGGTATCGAATGAGTTTGTAAGCAACCATCTAGGTCGCTTACAGGCCAAACGGGTTTTAGTCATTGCGGACTCCTGCTACGGAGGCCTATTGTCTTCTGCACCTGGTCAGTTGTTTATGGGTGAGCGTCGTGTATCTGATAACCCAGAATATATTAAGTATAAACTTCCTCGGCGGTCGAGGTTGCTCCTGTCATCAGGGGGTGATAAACCGGTTATTGATCAAGGTGGAGACGGTCACTCAGTATTCGCAAGGGAGTTAATTAATAGCTTGCGCGCTAACAAAGGCGTGTTGTCCGTCCCAGATTTGTACGTGCAAATACGTGAACCGGTAAAGCGACAAGCAAAAGTTAATAATTTTGTTCAAGAGCCCGTATATAAAATTATAAAAGGCGCTGGCCACGAAGTCGGTGATTTTTTCTTTGTGCCAACAACAGCAATTAATTAGATGCGCTGAGTATGTTAATGGGCAAATTATAACCTTCGATGAATTTAGAGAGCAGACGACGTGAATAATCAAAATTTCAATAAGACTAGCTTAGCTGCAGCAACAATTACCTGTGCGCTAGTTTTACTACCGGTTGGTGTTTTAGCTGAAGAAGAATGTGATAGCAGTGTGTCAACGCGGACTGATAATGGTGATTATACTGATCCAACGGGTGCCGTTGGGAATGGCGGCTTTAGTACTGCTGCAGCGTATGGCGGAACTACGCGGGTAACAGAAGCTGAATACACTGAAACGCCCTATGATGAAGTGTATTACGATGAGACGACGTATGATGAAACAGAATACGACAAAGAAACCGAATACTCAGAAACATGTGGTGCGCCTGTCAGTGAGTCAACCGGTACTCATGCTCAAGAATTGGCAATGACACTGGGGAACAGAATTTTAAGGCTACGTGCCGAAACGTTTTACGAGAGAAAGAAAAAAGGGAATAACAACGCTTATGATTATCGCCCGCTAGGTGGCGCTGCAGGTGCTGACGATACCGGCGGTAATTTGATCAATACTGGCCGTTTTTCGTTGTTTAGTTTTGTTGATTTTTCCGAGCGAGACCGGCATGCAAGCTCGCGTAGCGGTGGCTATGAACAAGAACTAGATTCCTATACGTTGGGCTTTGATTATCGCCTTGACGACGCTACATTTATTGGCGCAACCGTGACCGGCGCTGATGGCGAGAGTGTTCTAGATACTAACAACGGGGGTAGCGAGATATCTTCCACGACGATTGGTTTCCATGGCGCAAAATACTGGGGCAACCGCTATGTGGCGGGGTTTGTAGCCTACGGTGCATTAGATATTGATGTCGGGAGAGCAACCGCAGCTGATCGTTATAGTGCATCCACGGATGGGGAGTATTGGTATGGTGATATTTCAATTGGCTTTGAAGAAAATTATGGCGGCATGCGAGTAACACCACAGGCGAGGCTGTTGTTTTTATCAGGTGAGATTGATGCATACCAGGAATCCTCGGCCTCGGGTTTTGGTGTTATTCGTAGTATAGAAAGTCAGGATATTGATTCGACAACACTTGCTCTGTCTGTGCAAGCGGATTACCCCGTATTACTTAATTGGGGGGTTTTATTACCGTCCTTACGGGTTGAATTGCTGGCTGACGGTGGTGATGGCTATAAATCGAATGGCCAGACTTTAAATGATTCTGATAAAAGTGCCATCAGTACCTTTGCTGACCAAGCGGATGATCCCGATTCAAGTACGGTGTTTGTCTCTTGGGGAGCATCGGCGCAATTTAAACAAGGTCTTTCTGCTTTCTTAGTCTACGAGCGTTTGTTTTATCATGATTATTTAGATCGTTATACAACAACATTAGGTGTTCGTTACGAGCTTCCATAACAGTTTATTACGCTAGTATGAATGACAGGTCGCGAATACTAGGTCACGCTCTATGGTGGCAGCTTACGTGGCCTGTGATTGCGGCTGGTATTGTTGTTTTGTTAAGCGCTTGCAGCTCTCCATCTCAGCGTATTTACAAAATGGCCAGCGGGTATGGGATGGAGCAGCTAACCATACGTGGCAACCCTTTTCAGCATGTTGCGTATCTTAAAATGGCGCAGGTTGAGAGCCAGCGCTTACATGTTTATATTGAAGGTGACGGCAGGCCGTGGCTTTATGGCAGAGAGATTGCTGAGGATCCCACCTCGCTCAAGCCCTTAGCGTTGACGCTGGCCAATCTTGATGCTGAAAATGTGCTTTATCTTGGCCGGCCCTGTTATATGGGCTTTGCTAATAGTGGTGTTTGTGAAAAAAAATATTGGACATCAGCGCGGTATGCCGCAGAGGTTGTCGCTAGTATGTCGACGGCACTTAAGGCTGTGCTTGATGAGCTTGACGTAAAAAGTGTTCATTTAATTGGCTATAGTGGCGGTGGTAGCTTGGCCATGTTAATGGCGACTGAGCCATTTTTGTCTGCAGTTCCATCAATTGAAAAGGTGGTCACTATTGCGGCAAATTTGAATGTTGATGCGTGGACACAACATCATAATTATTTGCCGTTGAATGAGTCACTTGATCCCTCTCTGCAAACATACCCAAACACAGTATCATTTTTACATTATGCTGGTTCAGCGGATAAAAATATCCCAGCAAGTCAGCTTCTAGACTTTGTAGCAGAGCAGGGTGGTAGCCATAAGATTTTAGCTGATGTAGATCACAATTGTTGCTGGGCGCAACGATGGCCAATGTTGTTACCACAAGTATCTATTCCTATATCGGGGCAAGCGCAATGACTGACAATGATAAAACCAAAATTGCTCATAGTGATGTGCAGGAGCAGGATGATACGGAGTTAGACGAATCGTTATTTGATGTTGATGATAGTCTTGCTTGCGGAGATAGTTCTCTCATCATCGATAATATTACCGAGCTGTCTTCCTCGAGTGCTGGTGCAATAGATCTCAATGTGGATGAAGTTGTGGACCTGACGATTTTAGGTGCAGACAACTTGGAACTTGACGAGGGAACCATCGTTGATAGCAAGATCGACAGTGATGACGATTCGGTTATTAACTTTGACGATGATGCCACTGTTGTTACTACAAATAATGATGCTACTGCAATTATCCCCAATACAGAGAGTGCCGTCTCTGCGAGTGGCTCAGGTTTTAAGGTGGGTGATTTACTTAAAGACCGTTTCCGGCTAGAAAAAATGTTAGGTGAAGGGGGGATGGGTGCGGTTTTTCTTGCGGTGGATCAGCGGAAAGTTGAGGCTCGGCATCACGACCCTTATGTTGCAATTAAATTAATCAGCGGTGAATTCTCCCAAGACCCGCTTGCGTATATAGCATTACAGCGAGAAACCGATAAATCTCAGAAATTGGCTCACCCGAATGTGATTACTGTCTACGATTTTGATCGTGATGGTGATGTGTTTTTTATGACCATGGAGGCATTAAAAGGCCGTACTTTAGATTCTGTGATTAAGGAGGATAACCGTAGTCGCGCTCAAGCTATTGAATATATTAAGGCCCTAAGCCTAGGGCTTGCTTATGCGCATCAACGCAATATTGTACATTCAGATGTTAAGCCACCAAATATATTTGTCACTGACGATGGGGTGTTAAAAGTCTTAGATTTTGGCATTGCTCGGGCATTGTCTGCGGGGCTGGGTACGGTGCAAGACGTCGTTGATGAGGTAGTGGGGTTAACACCGGCTTATGCTAGCTGTGACATGTTTGAAGGTGCTAAGCCCGATCCCGCTGATGATGTATATGCCATTGGTATCATTGCCTACCAGCTACTGACTGGCAGCCACCCCTTTGATCGAAAAAAAGCTACCGTTGCCCGTGATGCGGGTATGCAAGCTAAGCGCATTAAAGGTATTCCAGCATATCAATGGAAGGCAATAGCAAAGGCCTTGAGTTTTGAGCGAACAGAGCGCTGGCAAAATGCTGACCAGTTTTACAGGCAGTTTAGCGGTGCCGGTCGCAGGGTTAAACAGCTTGGTATTGCATTATTAGCTGTTGTCATCACGTTTACTGCTTACTTGAGCCTTTATAGCCCGGAAGCTGGCCCAGAAATTCCTTTTGAGGCCTTGTCTGCTGATGTACAGCAAAAACTTGTCAATGATTTGAGGGAGGCCGACCAGGCGCTTCAATTTTCGGATGTTAACGGTGCTTTGTTTTATTTAGATCGCGCTTATGCTTTACACCCAAGAAATTACGATGTTATGGAAAAGCTGAACTTGGTTGTAGAGGATATCGTCGGTACATTCGGAGCCGCAAACACCCCCGAAGGTATTGCCATGGGTATTGCCCAGCTCGATGAGCTTTTGAAATACGATTCTCTGGCACAAAATGCTAAATTGCTTACACTTAAAAATAACTTGCAAGCAAAGCGAGCGCAGTAATACCTAAAAAGGCGGATAAGCCCCTCTTGCCAGTGTATCCGCCTTTTTGTTCTAAGCCTCGATCTCTGTAAATGCGCCTTCAAATAAGGCTGAGCTTAAATAACGCTCCGCCGAATCAGGTAGAATAACCACCAGAGTTTTACCTTCATTTTCTGGGCGTGCGGCAACACGCTCAGCCGCCGCCATAGCCGCACCGCTAGAAATTCCTACTAAAATGCCTTCTTCTTTCATGAGCCTGTGGGCCCATTGCATGGCTTCGCTATCGCTAACCGCCTCGACAAGATCAACCATGGTTAAATCAAGGTTGTCTGGTAAAAAACCAGCACCAATACCCTGAATTTTATGAGGGGCATGACTGGGTTCTGTTCCACTAAGGGCGCTGCGGATAAGGGTTGAGGACTCGGGTTCTACTGCGACAGTGGTAATGGCTTTACCACAGGTGTTTTTAATGTAACGGGATATTCCTGATAAAGTGCCGCCAGTACCCACGCCGCTAATGAGAATGTCGATAGCTCCATCGGTATCTTGCCATATCTCTGGGCCGGTGGTTTGTTCATGAATGGCTGGGTTGGCAGGGTTGCTAAATTGCTGAGGCATAAAGTAGCGCGTTGGGTCGCTGGCAACGACAGACTCAGCTGCTGCAATCGCCCCCTTCATTCCTTTGCTACCATCGCTGAGAATTAGCTTGGCACCTAGTGCAAGGAGCACCTTACGCCGTTCAATGCTCATGGTGTTAGGCATGGTAAGTGTAATGGGGTAACCCCGAGCCGCAGCAACAAAGGCGAGAGCGATTCCAGTGTTGCCACTGGTCGGCTCTACAATTTCCATACCTGGTTTTAAGAGTCCATCTTGCTCTGCTTGCCAGATCATATTTGCGCCAATTCTGCATTTCACGCTATTGGCAGGGTTCCTACTCTCCATTTTGACTAAAATATTATGTTGGCTTATACGGTTTAGTTTAACCAAGGGGGTATTACCAATACTGAGGCTAAGATCGTTAAATGGTGCAGGCATAGAGGGCTCCATAGTTGTTGAATGTGGCGAATAAGCCTTAAAAGTGATAAAAAAGAGGCTAAATTCATGAAGTTTATCCAAGTGACACACTATAGCTGGCCTGATTTGTAATTGCCTTATAATGCTAGCTTGGGTAGTCTGCTGCGCAGTCTTTTTAAACTTCGCCTTGTTTATAGCTAGTGCGACATCTTTACTAGGAAAAAGAAATGAAATTTACCGGCACCGATAACTATGTTTCCACTGACGACCTAAGCATGGCTGTGAATGCGGCAGTGGCTTTAAAACGACCATTACTTATTAAGGGTGAGCCGGGCACAGGAAAAACCTTATTAGCAGAGGAGGTTGCGGCTTCTTTGGGTATGCCGCTGATTCAGTGGCATATTAAATCGACTACCAAGGCGCAGCAGGGCTTGTATGAATATGATGCCGTTTCTCGCTTACGTGATTCTCAGCTAGGAAATGAAAAAGTTAACGATATAAGCAATTATATCCGTCGTGGCAAGCTTTGGGAGGCTTTTGATGCAGATGAGCAAGTGGTGTTGCTCATTGACGAAATAGATAAAGCAGATATTGAGTTCCCTAATGATTTACTCGTTGAATTAGATCGTATGGAATTTTTTGTTTATGAAACGGGCGAGACCGTAAAAGCGAAAAAACGGCCGATCATCATTATCACCAGTAATAATGAAAAAGAGTTGCCAGACGCCTTTTTACGTCGTTGTTTCTTCCATTTTATTACCTTCCCAGATCGTGAAACCATGCAGAAAATTGTTTCTGTTCATTACCCAGACGTTTCCAAGCAGTTGGTTGCAGAGGCAATGGAAGTGTTTTTTGAAATTCGCCAAATTCCGGGTTTAAAGAAAAAACCATCCACATCTGAATTGATTGATTGGCTGAAATTGCTAATGGCAGATGAGATTCCCGATGAAATTCTAAAGAATCGTGATGCGAGTAAAGCAATACCGCCGTTATACGGAGCGCTGCTTAAAAATGAGCAAGATGTTCATTTGTTAGAGCGTCTTGCATTTATGCATCGTCGTGAGAGCCGCGGCTAATATGTTAGTACAATTTTTCTTAGGATTACGTAATGCCGGTATCCCAGTTACCGTTCGTGAGTTACTGGATTTAATTGCGGGATTAGAGTCACGGCTGGCCTTTATTAATGTGGATGAGTTCTACCAGCTTGCGCGTGTGTGCATGGTTAAGGACGAAAAATACTACGATCGATTCGATAAAGCATTTGCGAGTTATTTTTCTGAATTGAGCTCGCTTGACGATGTTATCGAAGCGATGATTCCTGATGACTGGCTACGCAAAGAGTTTTTGAAGCAGTTAAGTGATGAAGATAAGGCCAAAATAGAGTCTCTTGGGGGCTTAGATAAACTCATAGAGGAGTTTAAAAAGCGCCTTGAAGAGCAGAAAGAGCGTCACGCTGGCGGTAATAAATGGATTGGTACCGGCGGCACCTCGCCCTACGGACACAGTGGCTATAATCCAGAAGGAATTCGAATCGGCGGAGAAAGTAAGAACAAGAAAGCCGTGAAAGTCTGGGAGCGCCGTGACTTTAAAAATTTAGACGACAATGTTGAGCTTGGCACCCGAAATATCAAGGTAGCACTTCGACGATTACGTAAGTTTGCTCGTACTGGTGCGGCGGAAGAGCTTGATATTAATGACACGATATCGTCAACAGCAAAAAATGGTGGGATGCTTGATTTAAAAATGGTCCCCGAGCGGCACAATGCGGTCAAGGTGCTATTGTTTTTTGATGTGGGAGGTTCAATGGACCCCCATATCCGTGTTTGTGAAGAATTATTCTCTGCGGCTCGAACTGAGTTTAAGCATATGGAATATTATTATTTTCACAACTATATTTATGAATCGGTCTGGGATAATAACATCCGCCGTCATTCTGAACGTATTCAATTACTTGATATTCTTCATAAATATAGCTCTGATTATAAAGTGATTTTTGTCGGTGATGCTTCAATGTCACCTTACGAGATTGTTCAGCCAGGTGGCAGTGTAGAGCATTGGAATGAAGAGTCTGGTGAGCTATGGATGCGTCGCCTACGGGAAACCTATGAAAAAGTCGCGTGGTTAAATCCCGTCCCGCCGCAGGATTGGAATTGGACGCAGTCGATTAAATTGGTTGAGCAACAGATGGAAGGTCATATGTACCCTATGACTCTTGGTGGTCTGGAGCAGGCAATGGCTTATTTGGCAAAATAAGCCATTGCCATTGGTTTAGCGGCCCAAGAAAGCTATAAGAGCGGCCGTAATGGCGACATTTAGGGACTCAACGCCGTTGTGCATTGGTATTTTCAACATGGTGTCGCAATTCGCCGTTATCGCTTTACTTACACCGTCTGTTTCATTGCCCAAGATGTATATTTGGCTTTGATTTGAATCATTGTCAAATATCGACTGTTTTGCGTGAGAAGATAGGCCGTAAAGCGCTGCGCCGTCAGCCTGCATTCTCAATAACTCCTGAGCTAGATTTTCACAATAGAATAAAGGGGCGCGAAAAAGTGTTCCAGCGCTAGCTTTGATCACCAGGGCGTTTAAAGGCGCACCGCCTTTTCGGGGCAAGATGATACCGTCAATACCGCTTGCCGCAACAGTTCGAATAATCATGCCCATATTTTGCGGATTAGTAATTCTATCTAATGCTATATAGCGTCGTTTGTTATTGCTTAGTTCAGTTTTCGTTATCGTAGAGGTGGGCTGGTAGGCGCTGAGTTGTAAGTCTGCGGCGATGCCTTGGTCTTGTTTACCGTTTTTTGAAATGCGTGATAGGGCTTTGCGATCATGTATTTCAATGTCGATTTGACGTTGTTCGGCGAGTGTTTTTATTTCGCGAATAATCCCGTCTTCTCTGTTACTACTTGCAAGATGTAATTTATAAATAAGTATGGCGGGGTCTTGCAGTGCTTCTAGGACCGGTTTGCGACCATATATTGTTAATAGCTGGTCAAAAAAAGCTTTGCGTTGCTGGTATTGAGAGTCGCTCATTGAGGTTTTTTTGCCTTTTCGAGATAGCGTTATAGCTTATATGCCCTTTGTGTGAAAACAAGCGTGTTTAAGGGCGTGTTGCGATGGTGAGAAGTGAGATTACATTATTAGCTGGGTTTGTTTATACATGTAAGCCTGCGTTTGGCCATTGTACTTAATAATAGTGTCCTAAGTGGCAGTTTTCGTCGGTCGAATTTTTTATCCTGTGATGGGTATATCAAATAAAAGCTACTCCTTAATGTGTTTTTTGTTTGGTCTTACATAAGTCTCGCATCTTTTTGGTGCTCTTGCTTTATATTTGGGCATGATTATTGCTTATTTATTGTGCGTTTTATTTTCAGGGTTCACCATGTCACTGCTGTGATGGTAAAGAGCTTCATAATAAATAACGTTCTAATTAGATAAAATTGTTATAAATCAGAGTATTGAGGGGATTTGTTGTCCTCTTCGTATATTAGGTTTGCTTCATTTTATTTTTTAAGTGCCTTTAAGTGGGGCGTAATTGAATGCGCTTAGTTACTTTGTGGTGCACATATGATTTGTTTGGAGATGTTTTTTGATGAAAACCGTTAAATTATGGCGGCCGGTTCACGGTATATCAGTTTTAATGTTATTGCTTGCCCCGCAATGGGGATTTTCGGCTGAGATTGATGGCGCGAATACAGCGTGGGTATTGACATCAACAGCCTTGGTTTTATTTATGACTTTACCGGGCCTAGCATTGTTTTATGGTGGCTTGGTGCGTAGTAAAAACGTACTTAGCGTCTTGATGCAGTGTTTTAGTATTACGTGTTTGGCATCTCTGCTGTGGGTCGCGCTGGGCTATACCATGGCATTTTCCGAGGGAACTGCTTTTGTTGGTGGGTTGAGTAAAGCCTTTTTAGCAGGGGTAACGGAGTCGAGTGTCAGCGGTGACATTCCAGAAACAATATTTATTATGTTTCAGATGACCTTTGCGATTATTACGCCAGCACTTATTGTTGGTGGATTTGCTGAGCGTATACGATTTTCTGCCGTTATGGTGTTTTCAGCACTGTGGCTATTGGCTGTTTACGCGCCGGTTACCCATTGGGTCTGGGGTGGTGGATGGTTGGCAGAGATGGGCTTGCTGGACTTTGCCGGTGGCACGGTAGTGCATATTACAGCCGGTGTAGCTGCGTTGGTGGCGGCCTTGGTATTAGGCAAACGGCAGGGTTTTGGTCAAATGGCGTTGCCGCCACATAACTTAACCATGACGTTTATTGGTGCGGGTATGCTTTGGGTGGGATGGTTCGGTTTTAATGCCGGAAGTGCGCTTGCAGCTAATGGCGACGCTGGCATGGCAATGTTGGTGACTCACCTCTCTGCGGCGGTTGGCTGTTTAACGTGGTCGTTTATTGAGTGGGTGCGCTATGGTAAACCAAGTGCTTTGGGTGCGGTAACTGGTATGGTCGCTGGCTTGGGGACGATCACGCCGGCATCGGGTTATGTTGGCCCTGCAGGTGCAATGGTAATCGGTTTAAGTGCCGGTGTAGTGTGTTTTTACTGTACTTTGTGGATTAAGCAGGTCTTTAAAATTGATGACTCATTAGATGTTTTTCCCGTCCACGGTGTCGGTGGTATATTGGGGACTTTTATGGCGGGTATTTTTGCCAGCAGTGAACTAGGCATTTTTAGCGGCCAAGGGCTTGCCGAAGGCGTGACAATTGCTTCCCAGCTTAAGGTGCAACTCATTGGCATTGGGGCAACGTTTGCGTACACAGCCGTAGTCAGTTGGGTTCTATTTATGGTGATAGATAAATTTATAGGCTTGCGGGTTTCATCAGATGAAGAAGCGCAGGGCTTGGATATTACTTGTCACAACGAAGTAGGCTACGATTTATAGTAATCTGCCGTTAAGCCCTCGTACTCCGTGTGCTGAGGGCTTTGTTAAATCGTTACGTGTTGTTGGCATCAATAATATTGGTCTGCTCTCATATACAAGATGATTTGGATTGTGACGACTATGTCTTTGTACCTGATGGAGATTGGATGAAGGAGTTTAGGCTTTACGGCACATCTGCTTGCCATTTATGTGAGTTGGCAGAGGCTATATTAGCCCAGCTACTTGTGGAGCAAACTCATTGGCAAATAGAGCTTATCGACATTGCCGATGACGACGCCACTCTTGAAAAATATGCGGATACAATCCCTCTTTTGAAGCGTTTTGATGGCAACGTCTTGTGCTGGCCTTTTGATACCTCTAGCGTCATGCAATTTGCTGAGGAAACCTAAATGGCGCTGACCGTTACTTCATTATGGCGCTATCCCGTAAAATCTATGGTTGGTGAGTCTCTTGCTCGTCTTGAGGTGAATAAGTGGGGACCGAATTTAGATCGGCGATGGATGCTTGTAGACACTCGTCATCGTTTTGTGAGCCAACGGCAGCTTCCGATGATGAGCAGGTTGTCGGCATTGCTAACTGAGCGTGGGGTGAGAATACAATTAGTGAGCGACCCTGGGCATGGTATAGATGTAGCTCAACCTACTGATGGCCAGTGTTATGACGTGTCAGTGTGGTCTGATACCTGCTCCGCAATAGATGCAGGTGATGCTCCGGCAGCTTGGCTGAGCGATGTACTAGGGCAATCAGTTCGACTATGTTTTATGCCTGATGATTATCTTCGTCAAGTCGATACAGCATTTGCTCCTATTGGTGCACAAGTTAGTTTTGCAGATGGCTTCCCGTTTTTATTATGCTCTACAGCGTCTTTGGCTGCCTTGTCTAAATCGCTGGGGCGAACCCTTGAGATGGAGCGCTTTAGACCAAATATTGTGGTAACTGGTAGTGAGGCTTTTGCTGAAGATGCTTGGCGACGCTTAAGGATCGGTGACGTTGAATTCGACCTTGTAAAACCCTGTGCGCGGTGCGCGATACCTACGATTAATTTAGATAATGGTGTGCGAGAGCCCGATGTATTTAGAATGCTGCGGCGTGAGCGAACACGAGATGGGCAGGTGTTTTTTGGCCAAAATTTACTTCATCGTGGTGACGGAAGCATTACTCTTGGCCAAGAGGTGGAAATTTTAAAATAACAATTTACTAACTAAGGCAGGCGCCTATACACCTGCCTTTTTCGGTATTAATTTTTTTGTGCAGTGGCTGCGTTGGCCGGCCCAATTATGCGTTCATGACTTGCAAGTAGGGGGCGGTCCAGCTTTAGTTTGTCGGCGTAGATAACACTGAAAGCCAGAACGTTTTTGATGTACTCACGGGTTTCGCCGTAGGGTAAATTCTCTATCCAAATGTCAGCAGGCAGATCACCTTTTTGACGAAGTAAGACGCGTTCGACTCTTGTTGGACCAGCATTGTAGGCAGCTGTTGCAAGTATTCGGTTTCCGCCAAACTGTTCTTGCAGTTGACCCAGATAGAAACCGCCCATAGCAATATTTTTCTCTGGGGTTACCAAGTCAGCAGTGCGGGGCTTAGCTATTCCCATTTGTCTTGCCACGGTGCGGGCAGTGCCTGGCATCAGTTGCATTATGCCGCGAGCACCCACAGATGAGTTGGCGCTTGGTGAGAACGCACTTTCCTGGCGAGCAATGGCGTAAATCCATTTAAGTTCGATGTTTTCACGCTTTGCTATTTCGCTAAACGTGTTTTTGTAGGGTGTTGGAAAGCGCAGGGTGAGATCGTCCCACTCGCCGGCTCGAATAGCCGTCATAATGGATTGATGTGACCAGCCCCAATTTAAAGCAAGTTGTGCGGCGGCAACTTTCTCTGTTGTGTTCAAGCTGCGCATGCCGTAATTCCATTCAAGGGTGGCGGTAAAGTGCTCACCCAGTAAATACAGCTCACGGGCGCGAATGATCGCGCTATGCTGTTTGATTTCCTCAAGAAGGCTGGCGTCGACAGTTCGAGTTGATGCCAGCTGATAATCTTCGTTAAGAATGTCGGCAGCCAAAAAACTATAGTAGCCTCGCTCAGCGGCAAGCTGTTGTAATACCAATTGGGTGCTTACGCTCAATTCACCATTAAGCTCAATGTCGGCACGTGCCCACCAGTATCGCCAATCCGCTTTTTCGCGTTTTTCAGGGGGAAGGAACGGAATTGTTTTTTGAACGGCGATCCAGTCACGATCCTTTAAAGCCAGCCTAATGCGCCACTCAGTGAGATAGGGGTCTTCGTGGTTTGGATCGGTGGCTGTAATCCAGTCGCGGGTGTAGTCGGCATCACTCGCGATGGTTTGCCTTGCCATACTATCGCGAAGCGCATAATTTTGTGCTGCAGTGAAATGGAGGTTGTGCTCAAGCTGGTGCCATAGGGTGTTAGTTTTTTCAAAATCACCACGAGCTAGGCGCTTTAATGTATGTACTGCGACTTCTTGACTAAGCCCAGAAGGGGGTAAGTTTGAGCCAATCTGATGGAGGCGTGCGGGCTTGCGCAGCAGCTCTATGTATTGATCTGACCCTGTGACTTTACCCAGTAAATAGCGCGCCATATCAGTTTGGCCTTTTTTGAGGGCCAGTTCAGCGCGAATGATATATTGATTTTCTTTTTGCGTTTGGGTCAGTCTAGCCATCCACTGGCTAATAGGAGGGTCACATTCTTTGGGCAGTGAATAGGGCGTTTGCCATGTTTTGGCAATAACCGCGTCGGCTTCAGCGTGGTCGCCGATTTGACGTAAGGCGTAAGCATAAAGGCAGCTACCGGTTTTTGAAGAATTCTTTTTATAGTAGTGAACATAGCGGGGCCAGTCGCGGCTGCGTCGTAATTTATTTAACCAAGAGATGCGAAGGCGCTGGCCTACGATGGTATCGCCATATTGTTGTAGATAAACGTCAATGGTCTGTGGCGATACATTGTTAATTTGAGCCTTGATTAATTCGAGCTCTAAATAAGGGAGTAAAGGGTAGTTATTTAGCTTTGGGATGAGCTTTTCTGCATTGGCAAGTCGGCCACGGCTGATTTCCGTAATGGCTTCACGGTATAATAGGCGGCTTTCATCAAGACTAAGATCGGCATGTGCTTGCGATATTAGTGTAGATAGAGCGATAAAAAATGTAATGAGGCGTTTCATATCCCTGCAGCCCTGTAGAACATCGTGAATTTCCTTAAGTAAATAACCGAACGAACCAACTCTTTAGATTAGTCAGCATAATGCTGCTTACACACTGGATCAAATATATGCCTTTGTTACGCGCGACACAATTACAGCACAGTATTGGACAACAGATTGTGCTGGATAACGCAGAATTGCAATTAGAGGCTGGGGATCGTGTCTGTTTATTGGGCCGAAATGGCTGCGGCAAGTCAACATTGCTACGAATTGTTGATGGCAATACAACCGTGGATTCAGGTGATATATGGCGTCAACCTGGGGTGAAAGTCGCGAGAATGGAGCAAACCTTAGACTTTGCCTCTCCAGAAGAAACAATTTACGACGTAGTTGCCGATGGTTTGGCCGGTTTGGGTAAGACCCTGCGCCGTTATCATGAATTAATTAGCTCAGATATGGGTGATAAAGAGTTAAATGAGCTCGAAAAATTACAACGTGAGATTGAAGTTAACGATGGATGGTTATTCCAACAGCGTATAGAAAATATTTTATCTCGGCTTGAGTTGGACGCAGATGCAACAGTTGCCAGCTTATCTGGCGGCTGGCGTCGCCGTGTCGCCTTGGCGCGGGCTCTGGTGTGTGAGCCAGATATTTTATTACTAGATGAGCCCACTAACCATTTGGATTTGGATGGTATTTTGTGGCTAGAACAGTGTGTTATGTCTTTTCAAGGTTGCGTGTTATTTGTTACCCACGATAGGGCGTTAATTGAAAAATTAGCTACGCGAATCATAGAGTTGGATAGAGGAATACTGACAAACTACGATACAAATTACGTTCGATACCTTGAATTAAAAGAGCATGCTTTAGAGGTCGAAGCTGAACAAAACGCCCTTTTTGATAAGCGTTTGGCACAAGAAGAAGTGTGGATTCGACAAGGCATAAAGGCGCGAAGAACCCGTAACGAAGGCCGAGTAAGGGCGCTAGAAAAAATGCGCAGTGAGCGTTCTCAACGACGCGTAATTACCGGCTCGGCTAGCCTCAGTGTTAATCAGGGTGATAAAACAGGCAAGGTCGTTGCAGAGCTTACCGAGGTGAGCTTCGAAGTGCCGGGTAAGTTATTGGTCGATAAGCTTTCCTTATTAATTTGTCGTGGCGATAAATTAGCATTAATTGGTCCAAATGGTGCGGGTAAAACCACATTACTTCGACTCATTCTCGGTGAGCTGGCCCCACAGGCAGGAACGGTAAAGGCGGGTACGAAATTACAGGTGGCGTATTTCGATCAGTTACGTGACCGCTTAGATGAAGATAAACGAGTTGTCGACATTGTTGGTCAAGGTCGTGACTCGGTCACGATTAATGGTAAAGACCGGCATATCATGAGTTATCTTGGCGATTTTTTATTCACGCCAGAACGTGCCCGCAGCCACTTTGGGGTGTTATCCGGTGGTGAGCGTGCTCGTGTTCAGCTTGCATGTTTATTCAGTCAGCCTGCTAATGTATTGGTAATGGATGAACCTACAAATGACCTAGATATGGAAACCCTGGAGTTGCTAGAGAGTCTGCTGGTTGAATTTACTGGTACCGTGTTACTGGTCAGTCATGATCGTTCTTTTGTAGATAGTGTTGCTAGCAGTTGCTTGTTATTTGAGGGTAATGGCCAGATTAGCGAACACGTAGGTGGCTATACCGAGGTATCTAATTATATGGCGCGCACTGCTGCTCAGCAAAAAAGCGCGACGGCAAGTAAAGCTGCTGCACCGGTAACATCAACCATAGAGGCGAAGCCAGCTCTTAAGGGAAAAAAGTTAAGTTACAAGGACCAGCGAGAGCTCGATGGCTTGCCTGCAAAAATTGAAAAGCTAGAGGCTGAAATTGCGGAGTTAGGGGAGCTTGCTGGCGCTCCTGAATTTTATCAGCAAGATGCTGAGAAAGTGACTAAACATCTTGATCAACTAGCAAATGTCCAGCGTGAGCTGGACGAATGTATGGACCGCTGGCTTGAGCTAGCAGAATAAAGATTATTCTTCTTGTCCGACCCTAACTGCTAATACATCGCAGCTTGCTCCATGTAAAACAGCGTTGGCAGTTGAGCCTAGCAATAAGGCTAAGCCTTTGCGGCCGTGGCTGCCCACAATAATGAGGTCTGCAGCGATGCTTTCGCTTAGCTCGTGGACCTGAGAGTCTGGTCGCCCGCTGAGTAAGTGATAATGCTCTGCAGGTATATTGGCGCGGGCTGCATACTGTTGCAGTGCCTCTTCAGCTTGGGTTTGTAGCTGTTCTTGCACGCTGGAGAAATCCATAGGAATGTCGCCGCCATAAGCGAGGTTTAAGGGCTCCACTACGTGCACTAAATGAAGCTCGGCGTTGTCACTCGCTGCCATAGCAATTGCGCGAGTTAGGACCGCATCAGCCTCGTCAGATAGATCAATTGCCGTAAGAATACGCTTGTAATTTGCCATCTCATTCACCTTTTGTAGTCGCAATTTACCCTGCTATTAAGGTATAAAGCCTGCCATCTGTCCAGTCAACTCGTTGGAGTGATTAAATGGGGTGGTTAATAGCTGTAGTTGTCATTGGGTTTATGTTGGCCCCAGTGATGTGGATATTACCTTCACGACGGCAAACTCAGCAGGCGCAAATACGTACCCATGCGCGCTCACTGGGATTGTCCGTAAAAGTGGTGGCAATGCCAAAAACACGAAGGGCAAAAGTTCGGCGTGAAGAAGATGTGTTTGGGGTGTGTTATAGCCGTTTTTTACCTAATTCAAAGTCAATAGGTAGTTGGAAGTATTGGTTGATTGACGTGGCAGAAGATGAGGATGAGGATGATACCTTGTCGCTTGATGCTGATCTGTTACAAACCATCAAAAAATATCAGCATTTGCTACCTCGCGACGCAAGCATGCTTGAATTAACACCGCTTGGCCTCAATATTTATTGGCGAGAGGTGAATGCTAGCGCTGATGTAGTAACAAACATTAGCGAATGCTTTGACGCCATAATTAGTGATACTGGTCTTGAAAATGGAGTAAAGCGTAGTGAGTAGTCAAGCGGGGAGCAAAAACTTGGCGCCAGGTGTGTATCGCCATTACAAAGGTGGGGAGTATCAGGTCTACGACGTTGCTACTCACAGTGAAACAGAAGAATTAGTTGTAGTTTATAGACCGCTCTATGGCGAAGCAGCTTTATGGGTTAGGCCGTTTGAAATGTTCGTGGAACTCATTGAATTTAAAGGAAAAACTTTACCTAGGTTTGAGTTTGTTAGACCAGCTAATGACGCAGGGTTATAAGCCGTTAACAAGGGTAGGGGTTTCATTTCGCCCTTGACCCTAGCTGAATGAACACTTATATATGTCGCCTCTCGCCGTTAAGGCGTCACACGTTTACATAAATTTTTGAAGGATAATATGGGCAAATCTTTAGTTATTGTGGAATCGCCGGCAAAAGCGAAGACCATTAACAAATACCTGGGTAACGATTACATCGTGAAATCCAGTATTGGCCATATCCGCGATTTACCTACTAGTGGTAGCAGTAAAGCGACGCCTGTAGATGCCAAGCAGCGAGCTAAAGCTGCCGCTCTCACGCGAAAAATGTCCCCTGAAGAAAAAGCTATCCACAAAAAGAATAAGGCGCGCGAGCAACTGGTTGGTCGTATGGGTGTGGACCCAGACAATGATTGGAAGGCTCATTATGAAATATTGCCCGGCAAGGAAAAAGTGGTTAATGAGTTAAAGAAGCTTGCTGAAAATGCTGACACAATCTACCTCGCGACGGATTTGGACCGCGAGGGAGAGGCCATTGCATGGCATTTACGTGAATCTATTGGCGGCGATGATAGCCGATATAAACGTGTCGTATTTAATGAGATAACCAAAAAGGCAATACAGTCGGCTTTTGAAAGCCCTACAGAATTAGATATTGATAGGGTTAATGCCCAGCAGGCCCGACGCTTTTTAGATCGGATTGTTGGCTATATGGTCTCTCCGCTGTTGTGGGCAAAAATAGCGCGGGGCTTATCTGCTGGGCGTGTGCAATCAGTTGCAGTGCGCTTGATCGTAGATCGAGAAAAAGAAATAAGAGCGTTTATACCGGATGAGTACTGGCAGATTCATACTGACAATACCGCCAAGTCAGGCAAGTTGCGCCTAGAGCTTAAAAAACAAGCCGGTGTGGCATTTCGGCCAGACAATGAAAAAGATGCCATGGCGGCAGCCTCTGCTTTAGAACAGGGGCAGTTCAAAGTCAGTGCTAGAGAAGACAAGCCCACTAAGAGCCACCCTAGTGCGCCTTACATTACCTCGACACTCCAGCAGGCGGCGAGCACTAGGCTAGGCTTTGGGGTCAAGAAAACGATGATGATGGCTCAGCGGCTTTATGAGGCCGGCTACATCACCTATATGCGTACAGATTCTACAAATTTAAGTGCTGATGCTGTCGCTGCTTGTCGGGATTATATTTCTGGCAATTTCTCAAACAAGTATTTGCCCGATTCTCCTCGCTCTTATTCAAGTAAAGAAGGGGCTCAAGAGGCACATGAGGCGATTCGACCCTCTGATGTCAACGTTGAGCCAACGCAATTGGCAGGGATGGAGCGTGACGCTGAGCGACTATACACCTTAATTTGGCGGCAATTTGTGGCTTGCCAAATGGTGTCAGCGGACTTTACCAGCACCTCGATTACCGTTACCTCCGGAGAATTTGAGCTTAGAACCCGAGGCCGAGTTGTACGATTTGATGGCTTTATGAAAGTGCAGCCACCTGTAGCCGCTAAAAAAGAAGAGGATCAAGAATTACCCGATGTAAAAGTCGGTGAAGTTTTAGCATTGGTGAAAGTGGACCCGACTCAACATTTTACCAAGCCTTCACCGCGTTATTCCGAGGCCGCTCTAGTTAAAGAATTGGAAAAACGAGGTATAGGTCGCCCCTCTACCTACGCCTCAATCATCTCCACCATTCAGGATCGTGGCTACGTAAAAGTCGAAAACAGACGTTTCTATGCAGAAAAAATGGGCGATATTGTCACTGATCGCCTGGTAGAAAGTTTTAGTAATCTTTTGGATTATAGTTTTACCGCTAGAATGGAAGAATTGTTGGATGCGGTAGCTGCCGGGGATAAAAACTGGAAGTTGCTGCTAAACGAATTTTATGTCGATTTTCGCAAAACCTTAGAAACTGCCGAAGCCGCTGATGCCGGTATGCGCCAAAACACACCCACGGGGACGGACATTAAGTGCCCAAATTGTGGTCGTGATATGCAGATTCGCACGGCGAGTACAGGGGTGTTTTTGGGCTGCTCGGGCTATGCTTTGCCGCCAAAGGAGCGTTGCAAGAAAACCATTAACCTCGTTTCTGGCGATGACTTTGTGAGTATTGATAGTGATGACGACGAGGCGGAATCTAAACTGCTGCGCGCTAAGAAGCGCTGTCAGTTATGCAATACCGCAATGGATAGTTATGTCATTGATGAATCAAGAAAATTGCACATTTGCGGGAATAACCCGGACTGTTCGGGTCACGAAATAGAAGAGGGTAGCTTTAAGGTTAAAGGCTACGAAGGACCGCTAATTGAGTGCGACAAATGTGGCTCGGATATGCAGCTCAAAACTGGCCGCTTCGGAAAGTATTTTGGCTGTACCAATGAGGAATGTAAAAATACACGCAAGTTACTGCGTAGTGGCGAAGCAGCGCCGCCAAAAATGGACCCTGTACCCATGCCGGAATTGGCCTGCTTAAAAGTAGATGATCACTATATTTTACGTGATGGTGCATCTGGTTTGTTTCTAGCTGCCAGTGCCTTCCCTCGCAATCGGGAAACTCGTGCGCCATTGGTTAAAGAGATTTTGCCTCATCGCGACGAGATTGATGAAAAGTATGCATTTTTATTCGACGCACCGGTGAGCGACAAAGAAGGCCGCGATACGGTAATTCGATACAGTCGTAAAACTAAAGAGCAATATGTACAAACAGAGGTTGATGGTAAACCATCTGGTTGGTCTGCGTTCTTTGAGGGTGGTAAATGGGTCGTAAGGGAAAAAGCGGCTAAAAAAGCCAAACCTAAGGCGAAAGCATCCAAGTAATTAGGCTGGCATGAGTCGTGAGGCAGGCGCAATGAAAGATAGCTTTCGAGGGCAATCTAATTTACATATTTATTTTGCCGAGCAATATTTGTCGCAATTAAATGCCGAAACCTTTGATGAGTGGGGTGGGCATTTTCACCGCGCAACCACGGAGTCATTAATTTGGCAGCTGCTATTAGCCTATCAATGTCATTTGGCTGATATTCTGAAGCAGCAACCAAAGTTTGGCTTGAGCATACCAGGTGGTTTCTTTACTGCTCGTTCTATAGTTTCGGATGATTTGCCTCCTGAAATTATTGAGCTTGCCGATCGAGAGGTATATTCGGGTTGGCTAAAGTCTTTGGTTGAGTACCCTTTCTTGCAATCAGGTAGAGCTCCAGCGGGTGGTGTTATCGCGAGTGATGCGGCAGCTCAGGGGCATATTGAGTTAGATCTGCAAGAAAGCCTAGAAGAATTAAAATCGTTGATTGCGCGTCATAGAGCGACTTTGATGGAATATTGATGTGGTTGGCGTCTCGATGGGCGTGTTTGCTACAATAGGCCATCAGGGGTGCTGTGTTGGCACTCGCTAGATCAAGGATATATAAGTGTTGTCATATTTAGAACTCGTCGAACTCGCTAACGGTGATATTGTTTTACAGCGATCAGAAGGTGATGAAAACCCGCTGGTGACGATTAAATTCTCTAAAGAAACCCGCGAGCACATCACGGGTTCCGTTTTGGATGTTGCGCGTGCAATGGTTCAAGCCGGTATTGAAGCGGCCGCAGTGTCTGCAGGAGAGGAAAATTATGTGGACGATGATGACTTCGATGACCAAGAACCTGAGGTCAAAACTGTCCATTAATTGATAAGGCCTGTTTTACGAGTGCATATATATGACAAGGCACTCGGCTGAACCAGCCAATGCAGCCGCCTTTAAAGCCTCTCTCTCATCGTCCCGTAAAGGCTTTTCTATCAAAATAGCAACGGTATGGCTTTTTCCACGCTCTAGTGCTCTTATCGCTATTTCGCATAGATCACGATTACTATTTGAAACTACTTGCAGAATTTTTCGATTATGTTGATGCACATCGGCATTAAGTAACGGTTTTAGTGGTCGATCAGCAACCCAGCAAAGCCAGCGCTGATCGGAGTTACCACTAAGTTCAATCATCATGGCTGCCAGCATTGGTCGTGACAAGTGAGCATCGCTACGCATTGTGATTTCGGTAACTTGTCCGTCGCCATTTTCTGTGACGGGATTATAATGTAAAGGCATTTGTTCGATACATGTCATTGTATTTAGCTCCCGCGTCTTAAAACGCCAACACTTAACCCTTCAATAGCAAAGTCTTGCTCTCTTAAATCGACTTCGATAGGGGCGTATTCTGGGTTTTCGGCAATGAGTGAAATTTGAAACTTACTTTTGTTTTGCTGAAAGCGTTTAACCGTTACTTCATCATCAATGCGGGCAACGACAATCTGGCCATTGCGGACATCACTGGTGCGATGAACGGCAAGTAAATCATCATCAAATATGCCAACATTAATCATACTGTCGCCTTTAACCCTAAGGAAATAGTCGGCGCTGGGTGAAAAAATGGATCCCGGCATATCGCAATAATCTTCTATATTGGCTTCAGCAAGTATTGGGTTGCCTGCAGCAACTCGACCAATAATAGGGAGTCCCAGGTTTTCTGGGAGTCTGATGCCTCGTGACGCACCGGCAATGATTTCTATTGCGCCCTTACGAGCAAGGGCTTTGAGGTGCTCTTCTGCTGCATTGGGAGATTTGAAGCCAAGCTGCCGTGCAATATCAGCTCTTGTTGGCGGATAGCCTGTTTCACCGATGTGGTCTTTGATTAATTGGAGGACTTCACTTTGCCTAGCGGTCAGCTTTTCCATAATTTCAGCATCTGGTTACTTATACAGTAGCTGTTATTATATACAGTATTATTTGGATGGCAATAGCTGTCTTATTAATTGGTTTGAACTTGCCTATATACAAAAAAAACCTGCCAAGGCAGGTTGGAGGGGAGGTCGAGCAACGGGGGGCTATCGTTTACAAAGATAACGTTTGGATTGTCAGTATTCGTCGGTGATGCCGTTGACGATATCTGATTCGATTTCTGATAGTGGATTCCAGCTTTCAGGAACCATGGTGTCATCTAGAAAGCGATAATCGTCATCACTCAATTCAAATGCATTTCGCCAATCCTCTGGCTCTTCTACCATGTCTAGGTTTAACTGTGCCCAGCTATCCATATCGTATTGACACAGTTCTCCGTCGATTAGCTGTACTTCTACTGAGTCGCCGTCGTCGTCGATTGCAACAACTTCAAATAACTGACTTGATTCGATGTCTTTATACCAATAACCAACTTGGGGTCTAATTGTGGCCATGATGTTCGCCTCCGTTGATTTACCGTTCCAAATTAACATCTAACAATTTACTGTCCAGTACGTATTTTTCACGGCTGCGTAACGGCGAGCTGGGGTTTTGTTGCAGTCTTTAATACAATTGGCTTTATATTCAGCCGCATAGATGCATTTTTTGATCTAGTTTTGCGGTTTTTTTATTTTTTTTTATGGTTCATTTATCTAAGCGCGGCTCGTTTAGAAATGAAATTGTCTAGCAGAACCTAGAGGATGCCCCAATGTTGGAGCAGTGGTGGATGAATTTTCAACCAGAGGAATACCCCTGGTTGGGCGATGTTTTTGTGTTGGTTTTAATCCTATTGAGCTTGAATTTGGTTTTGGGCAGATTGATATCTCACCTTGCTAAGAAATTTGAGGCAACTCATAACCTTTGGGATGACGCATTGTTGGAAGCTGCTAGGCGACCTGCACTGTTAATGATTTGGGCAGTGGGCGGTAGTCACATATTAGAGATCATAGGTCGATCGACAGAAGCAGAAGTTTTTTCAACACTGGATTCACTACGCGCAGTGGGTGTGGTGTTGATTCTTGCTTGGTTTTTGGTGTCTTTGGTCCGGCAGGTTGAATTGCGCTTGTTGTCGGATACTTACAGTAAGCAGGATGAGCCTATTGACCAGACCACAGTAATGGCTCTGGGTAAATTGGTACGGTCTGCCATTATTATTGTATCTGCCTTAATGGTCCTTCAAAACTTGGGATACAGTATTTCAGGTGTCTTGGCTTTTGGTGGTATTGGGGGGATAGCGGTTGGTTTTGCGGCGAAAGATTTGTTGGCTAACTTTTTTGGCGGTTTGATGGTGTATTTGGATCGTCCCTTTTCAGTGGGGGATTGGATTCGTTCTCCGGATAAAAATATTGAGGGTACGGTAGAAAATATTGGTTGGCGCCAAACCCGTATTAGAACCTTCGACCAACGTCCACTGTATGTTCCCAATGCAACGTTTTCACAAATTTCTGTGGAAAACCCATCACGGATGCTAAACCGTCGAATCTACGAGACGATTGGGGTGCGCTATGAGGATGCGTCGGTCGTTCCTGAAATCATTACACAGGTCCGAGCCATGCTAGAGGATCATTCAGATATAGATTTAGGTAAAACCCTGATCGTTAATTTTAATAAGTACAATGCGTCCTCATTGGACTTTTTTGTGTATACATTTACCAAAACCACAAACTGGGTTGAATACCATAAAATCAAGCAGGATGTGTTGCTAAGGATTCTTGAAATTATTCATGGCCTTGGGGCTGATGTGGCGTTCCCAACGTCCACCATCAAACTCGACCCTATCTCAATTGAATCGGCGTCAGAACGTCAGCGGAGCAGTAACTAAATGACAAAAACGATTGCCGTAATCGGCGGTACTGGGCTGTGTGATTGGCCGGGTGCTGAAGTATTGGATGAAACTGCTATAGAAACAGAATATGGCGCCCCAAGTTCATTATTACAGCGTATCCGCTACGAGGGTGCCGAGTTTCTTTTTTTAGCACGTCATGGCAAGGGGCATCAAATTCCGCCACATGCTATTAATTATAGAGCGAATGTGGCGGCCCTAAAAAAGGCTGGGGTTGATGCCTTGGTTGCTGTTAATGCAGTGGGGGGGATAAGTGAGCGATTTGTCACTGGGGTGATTGCGATTCCCAACCAAATTAATGATTATACTTGGGGGCGAGAGCATACATTTTTTGATGGTAGTAATGGCAAGGTGGAGCACATCGATTTTAGTTACCCCTATAGCCAGGATTTAAGGTCTCGCCTCGCAAATGCGGCGGTTGATGCTGATATTGCATTTGAAGACTATGGCGTTTATGCCGTAACACAGGGGCCGCGTTTAGAAACGGCGGCAGAGATTAGCCGTTTAGCCCGTGATGGAAACGATATTGTTGGGATGACGGCGATGCCTGAGGCAAGTCTAGCCCGAGAAGTAGGCATTGAATATGCGTCGGTAGCGCTTGTCGTTAACCCAGGTGCGGGCTTAAGCGACAACATTATTACCATGGAAGATATTCAGACTGTCATCGATACCGGCATGCTGCAAGTTAAATCTATTCTCGCGCATTGTATCGCGGCTTATTGAGCCGCGTTTACAGAACCTGGCTCACTCTCTACAGGTTTTGTTTTTATCTTGGTCACTTTGATAATGAGCCCAAAGCGAGGGTGATCAATAAAGTGTAATTCGTCACTTCGCATCCGGCGCTGCTGCTTCATTACGACTATTTGTTCAATGGGGTAGTCATTATTTTGTGCTTGCACCGGAGTTTGACTCAATGTTTGAGTGCGGCTTGGGTTTTGCTCAAGAAATTTGGCGTACTCTGGGCTAGATTCAAAGTCCTCATCAATAAATGGGGACTCTTCTTCTGGCTCGTCAAATCGCAGGGGTTGGCGCGGTAGATAGTAATTGCCTGCCTGGCTACCGAAACTACTTAGCCATAAATTGGTGTCCACATGAAGGTAGCGTTCTACGGCAACACGGAGATATCCCTCTAATTCGTAATGATTACCGTATTGTCGGCCGCCTTGAATAAGGATGGCGGGTGCATTTTTTCGTGATTTTAAATCTTGTTGCCAACTGGCTTGGATAAGCGGTTTGTAGCGGGACGACAGGCGCAATGATTTAAGCGTCTTTTCAAACTCTGGGTCCATATAGTCAACTTTTTGTAAGGAATTGCCACTGTTGTCTATGCGAACCCAGTTACGAGGGTAGCGGAGGTGAAGGTTGTCTGGCCAGTCTTCCTCGTACCGATTTGAGGGATCGTTGTTGGCAAATACGACAAGATCAATATGGAAGCGACTGTCGTTTTGGCTAAAGGCCATGTTGCTGGCCGATAGCAATATGAATAGGGCGACCACAACATAGGGCTGTTGGAGGTTTGGTCGTCGCTTAAGCGTTTTCATATCAAAAAGTCCCATTGTGTCTCTGTCTTCCCATGATCATCTAATGCCAAGCCAAACTATCCCAGTTCTATCGTTTTGGCGCTAGCTTTGTTAGCAGTGATTCTATAAATTCAAAACGTTGTGATGTTTCTTCCATGGGGTATTTAAATTTAAGCGCGGTAGCCCCGTCTAGCTGATAAGTTGCTGGTGCAGATTGTACCATCTGCACTAGGCTCAATGGTTCTACGCTAGTATCTTCAGCAAATTCAATCCGCCCAGATTGCCCTGATGCTTCAATTTTACTGAGCCCAAGTGATACCGCTTGCAGTCTTAACTCCGCACAGCGGAACAGGTTTTTAACTTGATTTGGAAGTAGGCCGAAGCGATCAATCATTTCAACCTGCAACTCTCTTAAAGCCTCACTGTTAACTGCACCGGCAATACGTTTATACAGCATTAGGCGGCTTTGTACGTCGGGGAGGTATTCGTCAGGAATAAGGGCGGGCAGGCGTAAATTGACTTCAATATGATCGTCGTCACTATTTTCTAAGTTGATTTTTTTTCCGGCCTTAATTGCTTGAACCGCACGGTCCAGCATGTCCATATAGAGGGTAAAACCTATAGTGTGTATTTGACCGCTTTGGCCCTCACCGAGGAGTTCGCCAGCGCCGCGGATTTCCATGTCTTGAGTGGCAAGGGTAAAGCCCGCGCCGAGATCGTCGGCTTCGCTGATGGCCGTCAAACGTTTTTCTGCATCGCCTGTTAATTGTTTGGTAGGAGGGGTTAGGAGATAGGCGTAAGCTTGATGGTGTGAGCGACCAACCCTGCCTCGCAATTGGTGTAGTTGTGCAAGCCCAAACTTGTCGGCGCGATCAATAATGATGGTATTTGCATTAGGTACGTCTATACCCGTTTCGATAATGGTTGAGCAAACCAATATATTGTGACGTTTGTGATAAAAATCACTCATTACCTGTTCCAGCTCTCGCTCACGCATTTGCCCGTGGCCAATACCAATACGCAGCTCGGGGATCATTTCTTGTAAATCCCGCGCTGTTTTTTCAATGGTTTTCACATCATTGTGAAGGTAATACACCTGACCGCCGCGAAGAATTTCACGGAGTATGGACTCTTTTATGAGCGCTGGATCTGATTCCCGCACAAAGGTTTTTACCGAAAGTCGTCGTGCTGGCGGAGTCGCAATGATTGATAAATCGCGAATACCCGCCATCGACATATTTAAGGTTCGTGGAATCGGTGTCGCGGTGAGGGTGAGTACATCGACTTCGGCGCGAATGTTTTTAAGTGCTTCTTTTTGGCGTACACCAAAGCGATGCTCCTCGTCGATAATGACCAAGCCTAGGTTGCTATAGCTGATATCGTTGCCAAGGAGCTTATGAGTGCCAATTAGAATATCAACTTTACCTGCAGCGAGATCTGCGATCACCGTTTTTTGTTCAGCGGCACTGCGAAACCGTGAGAGCACTTCAATATTCACCGGTAATTCGGCAAAGCGGTCACGAAATGACTCAAAATGTTGCTGAGCAAGCAGGGTGGTTGGCACCAAAATGGCTACTTGGGTGTGGTTTTGTACGGCAACAAATGCCGCTCTAACTGCCACTTCAGTCTTGCCAAAACCAACATCGCCACAAACCAGTCTATCCATGGGTTTGCTGGATTTTAAATCGCCAACAACAGCTTCAATGGCGGTTTGTTGGTCGGGTGTCTCTTCAAAGGGAAAGGCGTTGGCGAATTCGTAATAATCTTCGTCACTTAACGCAAATGATCGCCCTTGGCGGGCTTCCCGTCGTGCATAAATGTCGAGAAGTTCTGCGGCAACATCTCTAATCTTTTCTGCCGCTTTACGCTTGGCCTTGCTCCATTGGTCGGTGCCAAGCCGGTGTAGGGGTGCTAGGTCATCATCTGCGCCGCTATAACGGCTTATCAATTGTAGAGAAGTAACGGGCACATACAATTTTGCGCCGTCTGCATATTCTAGGCTCAAAAACTCATTGGCTTGATCATCTATATCTATACTTTGCAGGCCTAAATAGCGACCGACACCGTGGTCGGCATGAACCACTGGTGCGCCAATACGTAGCTCCGCTAGGTTTTTAACGACATTTTCAGCGGTGTTAGTCGATTTTTTGCGTCGCCGACTTTGTGATACTCGTTTGCCGAATAGCTCTGACTCGGCAATTAATGCAAAGGGCTTGACTGAGGTGCAAGCAATACCTTCATCTAGTGGCGCGACCGTAATGTTAAGCGTGTCTTTGCCGTTGGCAAAGTCTTGCCAGCCGTTAACGGCTTTTGGTTTGAGTTTGTGGCGAGTTAGTAGCTCTATTAATGCTTCTCTTCGGCCGGCAGATTCTGCGCAAAAAAGGACCCGTCGGTTTTGGCAGTACTCCCTTAGGCTGCGGATAGGGTCGTCTTGTTTGCTGTCTACGGTCAGTGACGGGACCGTGTTAATGGCAAAATTAAAGGCCGTTGCTGTTTTGGGGAGAGTGTCATTGCTGATCGTCACGCGTGGGTAGTTTTTTAAGCGCGAAAATAGTTCAGGTACGGTTTGGAAAACTTCGGCTGGGGGAAGAATGGGGCGATATATGTCTCCAATCCGCTGTTCGTAACGTTGCTGTACGTCATGCCAATAATGTTCTGCAGCGGCCTCAATTCCAGCCGTTGTGAGTAACCAGCTATTGCTGGGGAGAAAATCGAATAAGGTACCGGTCTGCTCAAAGAATAAGGGTAAATAGTATTCTATGCCCGCTGGCGCTATCCCGTCACTGACATCTTGATAGGTTGGGCATTTCCGATGGTCAACATTAAATTTTTCATGCCATTGCCGTCGAAAAAGCGCGATGCCATTTTCATCTAATGGCAGTTCTTTTCCTGGTAGTAATTTTATTTGCTTGACTGAATCTATACCGCGCTGGGTTTCTGGGTCAAAACAACGCAGGCTATCAATCTCATCGTCAAGTAAATCTATACGGTAGGGCAGTTCACTGCCCATGGGGAAAATATCGATTATTGCGCCGCGACTGGCATATTCACCATGTTGATAAACGGTATCGACATGATGGTAACCACTTTTTTCTAATTGCTGACGAAACGCATCAATATCTAAGGTCTGTCCTATATTCAGGTCTAAGCTGTGCTTGTTGATATAGTCTGGCGGTGCGATTCGCTGCATTAGGGTGGTAATGGGGGCGACTAGAATACCGCGTTTCATTGTTATGAGTTCGCTAAGGGTGCGTAAGCGCTCTGAAACAATGTCTTCATGGGGCGAAAAATTATCGTAGGGTAGGGTTTCCCAGTCTGGGAGCAGCCTGACGATTAAGCTGTCACAAAAAAAACGTAAATTTTGTTCGAGTTGATAAGCGGATGCTGTATCCGCCGTCAACAGCAAAATGGGCGCATCTACTGATTTAGCTAACTCTGCGGCAATTAAACCGTGACTTGCAGAGGGTATATTTCCCCAGTGAAGGGCTCCGCCTTTTGGCGGATTTACGATGGTGGGTAGTTCAATCACAGTAGAAATTCGGCTTCTTTTAAGAGGTTAACGCGTTATTGTAACCTGCAAATGGTAGTTATTACATTGCTTCAAGTTGCATCGACAGTTGAACTCAAGAGCAGTAACCAAGATAATACGCCCTCAATTTTCTCCCCCGTAAGCAAAGGGTATCTGCCGTGACTGAAAGAAGACGTGAGCGTCCTGATGATTACTTCGCCGATTGGAAAGAGCGCGAAGCATTAGCAGAGGGGATGATTCCCCTTATTGGTAAGTTGTACCGAGCCAATAATGTTAAGACCTATATCTATGGTAAAAATCTAGTAAACCTGTCGGTTCTAGATATTATGCAAGCGCACCGTTTTGTGCGTCAGGTAGAGCAAAACGAACTCTCAGAGTTTGAGACTTTCCCCATTATTCAGGCGCTAGCAACCTTAGACTTGGGTACTGCACATATAGATGCTGGCCGTATAGCCGTAGCTTACGAGGAAACCGGCAAGCCTGCTGGCCAGTCGGTAGAAGAGTTTGTTCGCAGTCAAGTTAGTGATTTGATCGGCGGTTCTAAAGAGCCAGTCCGTCCAGCTCGCGATGTCGTACTCTACGGTTTTGGACGTATTGGCCGTTTAGTTGCGCGTTTATTAATCGAGAAGGCGGGTGGGGGTGAGAATTTACGCCTTAAAGCAGTAGTTGTACGCCAAGGCGGTGCAGAAAACGACCTGGTTAAGCGTGTAAGCTTATTGCGTCGCGACTCAGTTCACGGCCCATTTAACGGTACAATTCGGGTTGATGAAGAACGTCAATCATTTGTGGCTAATGGCGTTGAAGTTAAGGTGATTTATGCTAATTCACCTTCTGAAGTTGATTATACAAAATATGGCATTAACGACGCTATTCTGGTTGATAACACCGGTAAGTGGCGTGACGCTGAAGGTTTGTCTACTCATTTGGCGTGCCCAGGTATTTCCAAGGTTATTTTAACCGCACCTGGCAAAGGTGATATGAAGAATATCGTTCACGGTGTTAATAGTGACGATATCCTTCCTACAGACACCATCATCTCTGCTGCGAGCTGTACGACTAATGCCATCGCACCACCATTGAAAGTTTTAGATGATAAATTTGGTGTAGATAGCGGACACGTAGAAACTGTCCACTCTTATACTAATGATCAAAACTTGATCGATAATTACCACAAAGGCGACCGTCGTGGCCGCAGTGCGCCATTGAATATGGTTATCTCTGAAACAGGGGCGGCAAAGGCTGTTGGTAAAGTTTTGCCTCAGTTACTTGGAAAGCTTAGTGGTAATGCGATTCGCGTACCGACACCTAATGTGTCTTTGGCGATTCTAAAGTTGAATTTGAAAACTGAAACGACGGTCGAAGAATTGAACGAGTTTATGCGCCGAGTGGCATTGCATTCGCCATTGCGTAAGCAGATTGATTATTCAAATTCACCTGAAGTTGTATCCAGCGATTTTGTTGGCTCGCGTCACGCCTGTGTTTTTGATAGTGAAGCGACTATTGTCAAAGGCAATACTGCAGTCTTGTACTGCTGGTATGACAATGAATTTGGTTATAGCTGCCAGGTTCATCGTATTCTTGAACAAATGGCCGGCGTTGATTACGCGGTATATCCTCAGGATTAGAGTGTTAGGGCTGGGCTCACTTGGTTTTTAAAGCAAGTGAGTGTGGCCCGAAATGTTTGTTAACTTGGCCTTTAACATGGGTCTTGCTGTAGCAAGCAGATCGTCGAGTCTTTATACTTGTCGCAGTTTTTATAATGTGTGGCTCTAAAAGCAGTCACTCATTATTTCCGGAGCGTTTTCGCGCTCTGTTTACGCAGATTTGCAATGTCGCGTTTAACCATAAGAGTGTTAGGCAACCTTATGATCAAAATTACCAGGGGACTGGATTTGCCCATCTCGGGCGTACCCGATCAGCGTATAGAGCTTGGCTCAAAAGTGCGCTCGGTCGCGGTGGTCGGCTTTGATTACATCGGAATGAAGCCAACTATGGCTGTTAAGACCGGTGATCGTGTTAAAACAGGCCAAGTACTATTTACTGACAAAAAAAATGAAGGGGTGCGTTATACGTCACCAGCAACCGGGCTTATTTCTGCGATTAATCGCGGTGAAAAGCGGGTACTTCAGTCAGTAGTTATTGATGTGGAAGAGGATGAGTTCGAGAGTTTTGCGCAGTATGACGCATCTTCTCTGGCTACTCTCACTGCGGAACAAGTTACAGAGAATCTTGTTGAATCTGGTCTTTGGACCGCGTTTCGCACTCGACCGTTCAGCCGTGTGCCCAGTATTGGGAGCAACCCCGCAGCTATTTTCGTCACGGCAATTGATACCCATCCATTAGCTGGTGACCCTGCGGTGATTATTGCAAAATCAGAACAAGATTTTAGCAATGGTCTCGAGTTGCTATGCCGTTTAACAACGGGCAAGGTTCACTTGTGTGTTGCTCCAGATAGCAATGTCCCAAGTTTAGATAATGATCAACTACATGTGGCAGAGTTTGGCGGTGTTCATCCGGCGGGCTTGGCGGGTACGCATATCCACTTCTTGGAAGGGGCTAGCGCTAGCAAGGTTGTCTGGTCGATTGGCTATCAAGACGTGATCGCGATTGGCAAATTGTTTACCACCGGTAAACTAAGCCCTGAACGCGTGGTATCTCTTGCAGGTCCACAGGTTGAAAAACCTCGCTTGCTTGAAACCCGCTTGGGTGTCAGCCTTGATGAGCTTTGTGCTGGCCAAGTTTTACCTGGTGATAATCGTGTGATATCGGGTTCAGTATTGGGCGGCCGTACTGCGCGAGGTGCAACGGCATTCTTGGGACGCTACCACAATCAAGTAACGGTATTGGCGGAAGGTAATCATCGCGAGTTCATGGGGTGGTTGTCGCCTGGCGTGGCGAAACACTCTTCCTTGCGTATTTATTTGTCGCAGTTTTTAAACAAACGTATTCCTTATACTACTAATACCAATGGTAGTGAGCGTGCGATGGTGCCGGTAGGTGCTTATGAGAAAGTTATGCCGCTGGATATTCTGCCGACCCAATTGTTGCGGTCATTAATTGTTGGCGACACCCAGGTGGCTCAAACCTTGGGATGTTTGGAGTTGGACGAGGAAGACCTTGCGCTGTGCACCTATGTTTGCCCCGGCAAATATGAGTATGGCCCGATCCTTCGCGACAATTTAAGCCGCATAGAGAAGGAGGGTTAAGTCATGGGGTTAAGAAAAATTCTCGATGATATAGAACCGCATTTTGAAAAAGGTGGCCGTTACGAAAAATGGTATGCGCTTTACGAAGCCGCCGATACCATTTTTTATTCACCGTCGTCTGTTACCAAAACAAATGCCCATGTTCGCGATGGTGTAGATCTTAAGCGTATTATGATCACCGTTTGGTTTTGTGCCTTTCCTGCGATGTTCTACGGAATGTGGAATATTGGTTTTCAGGCTAATCAAATCATGCTTGATACTGGCCTTGCTGCAGGTGAGGGCTGGCGCCATGTAATGATTTCGATGATGGCGGGTTATGACCCGAGCAGTATTTGGGATAATTTCTGGCACGGCTTTTGGTACTTTATTCCTGTTTATGCTGTGACCTTCGTGGTTGGTGGCTTTTGGGAAGTATTGTTCGCCATGAAACGTGGCCATGAGGTCAACGAAGGCTTCTTTGTCACCTCTATCTTGTTTGCACTTATATGCCCGCCAAGTATCCCACTTTGGCAAGTTGCACTTGGGATTAGTTTTGGTGTTGTCGTTGGTAAAGAAGTATTTGGTGGAACTGGCAAAAACTTTCTTAACCCGGCACTGGCTGGTCGTGCATTCTTGTTCTTTGCTTATCCTGCCCAAATGTCAGGGGACGCAGTGTGGACTGCCGTTGATGGTTTCACCGGTGCAACACCGCTGTCCATTGTCGCAAGTGACGGTTTAGCTGTGTTAGAGCAGCAAATGTCTTGGATGGATGCGTTCATCGGCAATATGCACGGCTCTATGGGTGAGGTCTCTACGCTGGCCATACTTATTGGAGGTGGGGTCTTGCTATGGACGGGAATTGCATCCTGGCGCATCGTCGCGGGTGTGTTAATTGGTATGTTTGCGCTAACAACCCTGTTCAATGCCTTGGATAGTGGTAGCAATCTAATGATGGCAATGCCTTGGCACTGGCATTTGGTTTTAGGTGGATTTGCATTTGGTATGATGTTCATGGCGACAGACCCGGTGTCTGCGTCGATGACAAATACTGGAAAATGGGCTTATGGTGCGCTGATTGGCATGATGGTAGTCCTGATCCGTGTGGTAAACCCCGCCTTTCCAGAAGGGATGATGTTGGCAATTTTGTTTGCCAATTTATTCGCACCTTTAATCGACCATTTTGTGGTGCAGGCAAACATCAAGCGGAGGTTGGCTCGTGGCTAATAACGACAGTACACAGAGAACGCTGCTGGTTGCCGTAATTCTCTGTATCGTATGTGCACTGGTAGTTTCCAGTGCAGCAGTATTGCTTAAACCAGCTCAGGTGGTAAATAAAGCGTTAGACCGCAAGGCCAACATTTTAGCCGCAGCAGGTATGCTGATACCGGGTGAGAGTATTGAGGCCCAGTTTGAGCAAGTAACAACCAAGATTGTTGATTTACGTACGGGTAAATTCACCGATGACGTTTCTTTGGAAGGCTTTGATCAAGCAAAAGTAGCCAAAGACAGCGACACTTCAATTGCCTTAGGTGATGACGATCTTGCCAAGATTAAGCGTCGTGAAAATTACGCGATGGTTTATCTTATTGGTAAAGAAGGTGATTTCGATAAAGTCATATTGCCAGTGCGCGGTTATGGACTTTGGTCAACTTTGTACGGGTTTTTGGCCTTAGAAAATGACTTTAATACGGTAGTGGGACTTGGATTTTACCAACACGGTGAAACTCCCGGTCTAGGTGGAGAAATAGACAACCCTAAATGGAAAGCTATGTGGCCGGGTAAAGAAATTTACGATGATGGCGATGTGGCAATTCAGTTAATAAAGGGTAATGTCGATTCATCTACGCCTGGCGCGGTGAATAAAGTGGACGCGCTATCCGGTGCAACATTAACCAGTCGCGGTGTCGGCAACCTTTTACAGTTCTGGATGGGTGAGCTGGGTTACCAACAATTCTTAAACAATTTGCGCTCAGGGGAGGCATAAGCATGTCTACAATGAGAGACGCCTTAACTAATCCGATTATTAAAAATAACCCCATCGCTTTGCAGATACTCGGTATCTGCTCGGCGTTGGCGGTGACATCCAGCTTGAAAGTGACGCTGGTAATGTGTATTTCGGTGATATTGGTGACGGCCTGTTCCAGTTTTGCGGTATCGCTTATTCGCAATCAAATACCTGGCAGTATTCGTATTATTGTACAGATGGTAATTATTGCCTCGCTAGTAATAGTGGTGGATCAATTGCTAAAGGCCTATGCCTTTGCGATTAGTAAGCAGTTATCGGTGTTTGTTGGCTTGATCATTACCAACTGTATTGTCATGGGGCGTGCGGAAGGTTTCGCAATGAAAAACCCACCACTGGCAAGCTTTGTAGACGGTATTGGCAACGGACTGGGTTATAGCGTAGTGCTTATTAGTGTTGCGGTGGTGAGAGAGTTATTTGGCTCTGGAAAACTGCTTGGTTACGAAATATTGCCACTTGTTACCGACGGTGGTTGGTATGTTCCAAATGGCCTTTTATTACTGCCGCCAAGTGCGTTCTTTTTGATTGGTGTTTTTATCTGGATTGTTCGCTCGGTGAAAAAAGATCAAGTTGAAAAGGAAGAGTTCAAAATCACCAAAAATACCCGCAGTGTTAAGGAGGCTTTTTAATGGAACATTATATTAGCTTGTTTGTGCGCTCGGTATTTATTGAAAATATGGCGCTGAGCTTCTTCTTGGGTATGTGTACTTTTTTGGCAATATCTAAAAAGGTACAGGCCGCAATTGGCTTAGGGATCGCAGTGATTGTGGTAATGGCCCTCACTGTGCCGGTCAATAGTTTGATTTATAACCACTTGTTGCGCGAAGGCGCATTGGCGTGGGCGGGTTATCCAGAGGTAGATTTAAGCTTTCTTGGCTTGCTGAGTTATATCGGTGTTATAGCCGCTATCGTCCAGATAATGGAAATGGTTTTAGATAAATATGTCCCTGCACTTTATAACGCGCTGGGCGTATTCCTACCTTTGATTACCGTTAACTGCGCGATAATGGGTGGCTCATTGTTCATGGTTGAGCGTGATTATAATTTCTCTGAATCAGTGGTGTATGGCGCTGGTGCGGGTACTGGTTGGGCATTAGCGATTATGGCCTTGGCGGGTATTCGTGAAAAGTTAAAGTACAGTGATGTGCCAGAAGGTCTTCGCGGCCTTGGCATTACTTTTATTACTGTTGGCTTGATGTCCCTAGGCTTTATGTCCTTTGGCGGCATTGATCTTTAACCGAGAGAAACTGGAGAATTTGCAATGAATACAGTAGTTATTCTCGGTGTGACGATGTTTACCGCGATAGTGCTAGCATTGGTATGCATTATCTTATTTGCGCGCTCAAGATTGGTGAGCAGCGGTAATGTCACAATTGAGATCAATGGTGAGAAAACAATCACCGTAGCTGCGGGAGATAAATTACTTAATACCTTGTCAGGGCAGGGTGTGTTTTTAGCATCAGCCTGTGGTGGTGGCGGTAGCTGCGCCCAGTGTAAGTGTATTGTTAATGATGGTGGTGGCTCTATGCTTGCCACAGAAGAAGCACACTTTAGTCCTCGTGAAGCCCGCGAAGGTTGGCGTTTGTCTTGCCAGACCCCGGTTAAGCAGGACATGAAAATTGAAGTGCCTGAGGACGTATTTGGTGTTAAACAGTGGGAGTGTACCGTTGAGTCTAACCCCAATGTTGCTACCTTCATCAAAGAGTTGACGCTTAAATTACCCGAGGGAGAGAATGTTAACTTCCGTGCCGGTGGATATGTACAATTAGAGTGTCCACCACACCATGTGAAGTACTCTGACTTTGATATCCCTGATGAATACAAAGCTGACTGGGAGCGTTTTGGATTTTTGAACGTGGAGTCTACGGTAGAAGAAACCGTCATTCGCGCATACTCCATGGCCAATTATCCTGAAGAGCGGGGTATTGTTAAGTTCAATATTCGTGCCGCTACGCCACCGCCAAATAATCTGGCGTTAACACCAGGGCAAATGTCGTCTTGGGTATTTAACCTTAAGCCGGGTGACAAAGTTAAAGTATATGGTCCGTTTGGTGAGTTTTTCGCCAAAGAAACCGATGCTGAAATGGTGTTTGTAGGTGGTGGTGCCGGTATGGCGCCTATGCGTTCGCATATATTTGACCAACTTAAGCGACTTAGCTCAAAGCGTAAAATCAGCTTCTGGTATGGTGCGCGTTCAATGCGTGAAGCTTTTTATGTTGAAGAGTACGATAAACTTGCAGCTGAAAATGAGAACTTTGAGTGGCATTTAGCCCTATCTGATCCACAACCAGAAGATAACTGGACAGGGAAAACTGGGTTTATCCATCAGGTATTGTATGAAAATTACTTAAAGGACCATGATGCTCCGGAAGACTGTGAGTTCTACATGTGTGGGCCGCCAATGATGAACTCTGCTGTCATTAAAATGTTGGAAGACCTTGGTGTTGAATCGGATAATATTCTCCTTGATGACTTTGGTGGATAAGTTTTTGAGTCCATTAATAAAAGCAGCCTTTGTGCTGCTTTTATTCGTTTTAAGCGCCTGTTCGCCTGCGCCGCAAGAATATTTGCGTATCAGCGGCACAACGATGGGAACCACTTACCATATAAACCTGCGTGCGCCACCAGGTGATTGGGATGAGCAATCTTTAAAGTCCGCGCTGGACAAGCGCTTAGATGCCTTTAATCAGATAGCCTCCACGTATATTGATGACTCTGAATTGAGCCTTCTTAATAACTTGCCAGCTGGCGAGTGGCGGCAGTTGACGCCAATGTTGTTTGATATCTTGGTGCAAGCGGTTGAGGTAAGCTGGTTAAGCAATGGTGCCTTTGATGTTACCGTTGGGCCATTGGTAGATCTCTGGGGTTTTGGTCCCGAAAAACACTATGTTAAGCCTACCGACGATGCAGTAAATCAAGCCTTGCAGGAGGTTGGTTTTGATCGCATAGAGTTGGACATAAGTGAAAATAAGCTGAAAAAAAACGCGCCACTTCGTATAGACCTGTCAGCGATTGCTAAGGGTTACGGGGTCGATGTGGTGGCCTTATGGCTAGAGTCTTTGGGTAGCACGGATTATCTGGTCGAGATTGGTGGCGAGATGCGGGTTGCAGGATTGAGCCCACGTGGTGATCAATGGCGCATTGGTGTCGAAAGTCCTGATTTAGCGGCAGATAAAACTACCCCAATTTTACTGGGTAAAATCGGGGTGGCGACTTCTGGTGATTACCGGAATTATTTTGAAGAAAATGGCGTGCGTTACTCCCATACTATCGATCCTAGAACTGGGCGCCCGATCACCCATAACCTCGCTTCCGTCACCGTGCTAGACCCTTCTTCTGCCTTTGCAGATGCTATGGCGACGGCCTTTTCCGTGCTTGGTAGCGATAAAACTTTGGCATTAGCGGAACAATTAAATATTCCTGTTTACTTAATAGAGAAGACCGAAAACGGGTTTACGAGTCGATATAGTTCGGCATTTGCGCCGTACTTGGAACAGGAGTAATAAGATGGCAACTGTATTTGCTGCATTTTTTGTGATGTTAATTATTGTTGGTGCAATGTCCATTGGCGTACTTATGGGAAGAAAACCAATCGCAGGTTCTTGCGGTGGTGTGGGTGCAGCCCTTAATGATCCAGATTATATTTGTGATCTTTGTGGCAATGATCCCAATAAATGCGCAGAAGAAAATGATAAAACGCGTCAAACCACCTCAAAAGCTGAGTTTTATGACGCGAGTAAAGGCTGACATTGGCTTTACAGCTTAGAAACTAGTCGTATTTTGTTTCCAAGCGTCTACACGAGATAAATAAGCTTTTCTGGATATCTCCATATCTTTTAGGAATACATCCAACTCATTTAGGGTCAATGCCTGTGGGCCATCTACCAATGCCGCTTGAGGTTTGGGGTGGAAATCAACCAACACCATATTAGCTCCCGCTAAAACACCTTGCGCCGTTGCGTGGCACAGCTCGAGAACACCGTCTGGGGCAATGTCACGGCTACCCACAGAATGAGATGGGTCAATGCATACCGGCATCCTAGTTAAACGCTTAACCGTTGGCACTTGGGCGAAATCCACCATATTTCTATGGGGAGCGCCAAAATCACTTTTCATTCCCCGTAAGCAGAATATAACTTGGCTATTTCCTTCACTGGCAAGGTATTCTGCGGCGTTTAAGGACTCATTGAGGGTAATACCGAATCCCCGTTTTAATAACGCAGGGTAGTTTTTTTGTTTGCCAATTGCCTTTAAAAGCTCGAAATTTTGGGTGTTACGCGTTCCTATTTGCATTATCACGCCACAAGGGTGTCCGGCATCTTTAAGGGCTTGGTCTATTTCCGCCATATGGCTTTCGTGGGTTACCTCCATGGCGATAACTTTTATGCCATATTTCCCGGCAAGATCAAAAACCCAAGGTAAACATTGCTTGCCATGGCCTTGAAAGGCGTAGGGGTTGGTGCGAGGTTTATAGGCGCCCATTCGGGTACAGTTAAGTCCATTAGCTTTTAAAACAATCATCATTTCTTCAACATGCTTGGGGGTGTCTACAGCGCACAAGCCCGCAAATATGTGTAGGGAGTCTTGGTCAAAGTTCAAGCCCTTATAATGGAAGCCCGTATGGCGTAATAGGTCATTGTGGCGGCCAAGAATACGATATTCCTCTGATATGCGAATAACTTTCTCAACCGCGGGCAGTGTTTCTATTTCATTCAAGTCGAGTGCTAGGGTGTTTCCCAATAAATATATTTCATGGAGCTGTTGTTGCTGCCCGTTAACATGATGGTGTTGAACTTTTATGCCATCCAATTGTTGTAAATGAGTGATGGTTTTAAGGTATTCCGGATCTGTTTCTTTGATGTTGGGGTGGAGTATTAACAGCATATTTTTAGCTCCTTTAGCAATTTATCTTGTCTCACTACAATATTTAAGCTTAATAATAGTCACCGTCACAGCGCAATAAATTTGTCCCTAGTGATAGTATAGGCGCAGTTTTATAACTTGGAATTTATAGTCGTCACTATGGCAGTCCCGCTTTATATACGCATTGGCTTGCGCTATTTTCATCGTGCCTCTGGCAGCGATCGATTTTTGTCGTTGATCTCGTGGTTTTCTCTTCTGGGAATGCTCCTAGGTACGGTGTCTCTCATCGTTGTTATGTCTGTTATGAACGGCTTTGAGCGGGAGCTGCAGCAGCGTGTTTTATCTGTTGTGCCACACGGTTATATAGAGGGTCCTCAGCAGCGCTTAGCTAACTGGCGCCCGTATATACAAGAATTTAGTAATAAAGATGGAGTAGTGGGTGTCGCGCCTTATGTTGGCGGCAAAGCAATGCTGTCAGCGTTTAACCGACTTCAAGGCGTTGCCTTGTATGGTATTGAGCCGGAACAAGAACGCTCAGTGTCTGCCGTGGCTGAGCACATGGTAGCGGGTCAGTACCTCGGTGATGAGGGGGGGAATTACAGTATCATTCTTGGTGATATCCTCGCTCGTCAGTTGGGTGTAAATATTGGTGATGACATTACGGTTATTTTGCCGAAAGTGACGGTCACTCCCTTTGGCTTATTCCCTCGTGAAAAGCGTTTTAGAGTCAGTGGGGTATTTAGTGCGGGTGCACAGCTAGATGCCACAAGTGCTTTTATCCATATTTCAGATGCTCAGCGCTTATACCAGTTAGGAGGCGACGTAGAAGGCTTACGTATTCAGCTGTCTGATATGTTTGCAGCGCCGACCTTATTAGCCCAGCTCGCCACATTTTTACCTGAAGGAAGTGTTGCCGAATCGTGGGGAGACAGTCAGGGTAGCCTTTTTCAAGCAGTTAAAATGGAAAAGCACATGGTGAGATTACTCTTGCTTTTCATTGTTTTAATCGCTGCATTTAATATTGTATCGATTCTTAGTATGGCGGTGTCTGGCAAACGCGGTTCTATTGCGGTTTTACGTACGATGGGTGCGTCACCACAGGCCATTATGGCAACCTTCATGGTTTACGGTATGGCCACTGGTATTACCGGTTTGTGTTTGGGATTAATGATAGGTATTCCACTGGCAATGAGGGTGGGGGATGTGGTGGCTTGGATTGAGAACTTGAGTGGAATGCAGGTTTTTAATCCTGATGTTTATTTTATAACTAGGCTACCTTCCTACTTACAGTGGTCCGATGTTGGCGTGGTCAGTGGGTGTGCTTTGCTGTTGAGCCTTATGGCCACACTTTATCCCGCGTGGCAGGCTTCGCGCGTTCAGCCGGCTGAGGCTCTGCGCTATGAATAATGAGTGTAATTTATATGTTTAATACCGATGCGTCGCAGGCTGCGAAAGAAGCTGATTCAGTTTTAGCCTGTCGCAAATTACGAAAATTCTATACCCAAGGTAGTGAGCGGCTAACAATTCTGAATGATATCAATTTGGATATTCATCGTGGTGAGCGCATTTCAATCGTAGGGCCTTCTGGTGCGGGAAAAACTACTCTGCTGCACATGCTTGGAGGTTTGGATATACCTTCGGAAGGTCAAGTTCTGGTTCGTGGTCGGGATATTGCGTCCATGAGTGATCGTGATCGCAGTGGTTTGAGAAATCGTGAATTAGGTTTTGTGTATCAATTTCATCATCTTTTAAATGAATTCTCGGCCTTAGAAAACGCCGCAATGCCACTGCTTATTGGCGGTGAAAATAAAAAGCGAGCATTTCAACGCAGCGCGGCGTTGTTAGAGCGTGTGGGCTTGGCTCAGCGTCTAAAGCATAGGCCGTCTCAGCTGTCTGGCGGAGAGCGTCAGCGAGTTGCTATAGCCCGCGCCTTGGTTAACGAGCCAGCTTGTGTGTTACTCGACGAGCCTACAGGTAATTTAGATGGTGACAATGCTGAGGCGGTTCAGACTTTATTGTTAGAGTTAAACAAAGAATTGTCGATCAGCTTAGTGATTGTCACCCACGATTTGGGTTTAGCGGGGCGCATGGACCGGGTTTTGACGCTATCTGATGGAACGCTGTCTGAGGCAATGCAGTAATGCGGTCATTGGCGTTATATATAGGTTTTCGATACAGCGCTGATCGATCAGGAAATCAGCTTGTGTCATTTTTGTCGCGGCTATCCATGCTCGGCTTAATCCTCGGGGTTGCCTTGCTGGTGGTTGTGCTGTCAGTTATGAACGGTTTTGATCGGGAGATGAGGAACCGTATTTTAGCGCTGGTTCCCCACATTACCTTACAACCATGGTCAAGCCAGCAATTAGATTGGCAGAGCCTCCAGAAAGACGTTGAACAGCATCCAGATGTCTTTGCCACTGCACCATTTGTGCAGGGTAACGCGATGCTAATTAAGGCTGGCGAAGTTGAACCCAGCGTTTTTTTTGGAATCGATCCTGTTTCTGAAAAAAGCGTTTCTCGCATTCAAGAATATGTCGACCTTGATATTTTACAGCCAAACACGCCGGATATTATTCTCGGGAAGGCCTTGGCTGAGCGTCTTAAACTCAGTGCCGGAGACAAGGTAACCCTGGGAGTACCGCAAGAAAAGGGGCAGCAAAATATTCGTTTTTTACAAATGACCGTGGCGGCGATTGTGGAAACGGGCACTGAATTGGATCAGCAGCTGGTGTTAATGCATATCAGTATGGCTAACTCCCTGTTTGAGAAGCCCTTGCCAGTATCAATGAGAGTTTCCGTTAATGATGTTTTTGCAGCGCCGCAAATAGGATGGGAATTGGCCTCTGTTCATGGCCAAGACTACTTGCTAAAAGATTGGAGCCAGCAATTTGGCAATATGTATCATGCGATTCAAATGTCCAGAAAGTTAGTGGTAATCATGCTGTTGGCGGTAGTCGCGGTAGCGGTATTTAACATCATCTCTACCCTTGTTATGGTCGTTAATGACAAGCGTGCGGATATCGGAATCTTGCGTAGCCAGGGGGCGAGCCAACGAGATATTCTACGCATATTTTTAAGTTATGGCGCTTTGATAGGAGCTGTTGGTGCAAGCGCTGGCGGTGTTATCGGAGTGATACTGGCCTACGGTGTGAGTGATTTGGTGGCAGGTATTGAAAGCTTATTCGGCCTGCAATTACTCCAAAGTGATGTCTACCCGATAAATTATTTACCGTCGGATGTTCGTCTGCCAGACGTGCTGTTAGTGTGTTTAACAGCCTATGGTATGAGCTTGTTGGCAACCCTCTATCCCGCTTGGCGGGCGTCGAGAATACCTCCTGCTGAAGCGTTAAGAAGTAATTAGGGGTGTTTTCTTTCTACGCGCAATTGTTGGCGTTTTTTCCAACGGCGCACAACGTGTACCCGCCAAAGTATGTGTATGGCGGTTGCGCCAACAAGTCCAGATAGTAGTCCGGTGAGAAAGCAGCCAAGGATTAATGGTCGCCAAAGGTGGGTGAATTCCTCAGCAAGCCAAGCCCATGATAATTCAAAATGGAAGGGGCTGGACGGAATCCCCATCGCCAAGGCACCTAATTTGTAGGTGAAGTAGAAGATGGCAGGCATGGTGATGGGATTGGTAATCCAAACCAACATTACCGAAATTGGTAAATTTGCACGACAGATAATTGCCGCTAAGGCCGCTAAGAGCATTTGGGTTGGAATGGGCACAAAAGCAATGAACAGCCCAAGAAAAAACGCCACGGTGACCGAGCGTCTATTTAAGTGCCAGAGATTGGGGTCGTGCAACAAGCTGCCAAAAATACGGACCGAGGGGTGCTCGCGCATTTTTTCGGGCGTTGGGAGCCAGCGTTTAAAAAGTTTACGAGCCATCCGCTCAATTCTAATTTACGATTGTGACAGATAAAAACCACCGAGCCGCAGGTCGGTAATATACGAGCGGCGGCCATTATGCACGGTTCTACCGGGGTACTCCAGTATGTTGTCATGGATGACGGCAGCGATAATCGGTTTTATAGGGGTTGCGTATGCCCCAGTTCTACCTAGTTATAGCGTAATTGCAGCCTTATTAACATTAAGCTTGCTGATTCGTTTTTATTTGCCATCCGGCATATCCACAGTGTTGTTAGCATTCTCTGTGTCAGTGAGCGTTGCCAGTACTTATGGCCACTGGCGCACGGGTTTATTATTCCCCGAGACAATGACAGGAGGGGAGTTTACCGCTCAAGTCGAAGTACTGACTGCGCCTGAGGCACGCCAGGGTTTTACCCAGTATTACCGTTTTGATGCCAAGGTTAGTAATCTCACTTGTGCCAAAACCTTCCAAAATAAATATTGTGGTTTATTGCGTGCCCACTCTGGGCCGCGTCTTGTGCAATTGAGTTGGTATTCTGACCAGCCACCGGATCTTGGCGATGTGATAACTGCCACTTTACGTTTGCGCCGGCCTCATGGCTACCAATCACCGGATGCGTTCGATTATGGTCGCTGGATGTTTGTTAATGGCTATTCTGCAAGTGGATATGTACGTAACCCTGATACGGTGAGCTACAACGCTAAGAATAGTGTGTTATCTTTTAAACATATTCGACACTACGCTATTACTTCAATTGGCCAGCGTTTGGAGCAATATAAGCATAGCAATATTATGAAGGCTTTATTGTTTGCAGATCGCAGCGGTATTAGCCGCGAGCAGTGGCAGATGTTTTCCCGCACCGGCACTAGCCATTTAATGGCTATATCAGGCATGCATATTGGAATTGTGTTGGCGTGGGGCTTGGTGATTGGGCGGTTTTTGGGGCTGCTATTACCAAAACAGAATAGCTTGTTGTTAGGCGTGGGGGTGGGGTTAGCTTTTTCCGCTGGGTATGCCGGATTAGCTGGTTTTTCAGTACCCACGCAGCGGGCTTTAATCATGGCGGTAGTGGCTTTGCTTGGTTTTAGTCTGCGTAGGAGTGTCTCTGTATGGCAGGGGTATCTTGCAGCAATGTTGCTCGTTTTGCTTCTGGACCCCCTCGCGCCACACCGTGCGGGGTTTAGTTTGTCTTTCGGCGCAGTGGGAATATTACTCTTTGCCTTGCAGGGACGGCGGCATAGCAATGTTTTCTTGGCGCTGATTCGTTCCCAATGGGTAGTCTTGCTGGGATTGTTGCCGCTTTTAATGATGTGGGGCTACGGCGTCAATCTGGTGAGCTTTCCAGTTAACTTACTTGCTATTCCGCTGCTTACAGTCGTAATCCTGCCTTTATTGTTCCTTGGGTTGGTATTGATGGCTGTGGCGCCATCTTGGTCAGCTGCTAGTTGGCAGGCTGCAGACGTTTTACTTGATGTGTTTCTAAAGTATTTGGCAATGGCATCAGCACTGTTTCCACAGTTTCAGGTATCAGCTTCACCGCTATTATTGTTTTTTGCGAGCTTGTCTGTACTGATATTGCTCCTTCCCAGAGGAACACCTGCAAAGTGGCTGGGCGCTATACCTATCTTGATAGTGTTATTTAGTCCGGCTGTAAAACCTGCAAAGGGAAGTGCTTGGCTTACCGTTTTTGATGTGGGCCAAGGATTATCAGTTCTAATACAAACAGAGTCTAAAGCGGTTTTGTACGATGTTGGTCCAAACTTTAGCAGCGGGTTTAACACAGCCGATGCCGTGGTTATTCCCGGTTTACGGCATTTTAATATTCGCCACTTAGATATGTTGGTGTTGAGTCATGCGGATACAGACCATGCCGGTGCGGCTCCCGCACTTTTAAATGCAATACCGGTTGGTGAGCTTCAGCTGGGTGAGGGAGTTGAAAGCATCAATCTTGCGTATTCCTCTTGTCATACCCCGCGGGAATGGACATGGGACGGGGTAGCATTTCAATTTCTTGATGTTCAGGGTGAGGAGCATATTGATTTGGCAGGGAATAATGCTTCCTGTGTTTTGAAAATAACGGTGGGCGATGAGTCGCTGTTACTTGTGGGTGATATAGAGGCAGATATTGAGCGTCGTTTAGTGGCTTCACAACAAGACTTAAGAGCAACGCTATTAATCGCCCCTCATCATGGTAGTAATACTTCCTCCAGCGAAGAATTTATTAGTGCGGTTTCCCCTGAACACGTTATCTTTTCAGCGGGACGCAATAATCAATATGGTCATCCCGCTCGGGTGATTGTTAATCGCTATGCGCGAGCGGGAAGCCAGTGCTGGTCAACGGCTTATCAGGGTAGTATGCGTTTTGAATTGAATGAAATGGCCGTTGAACTGACAGATATATGGGGCGGTGGGCGTTATTATTGGCAAACTGGCGGATTAGCCACCTTAAATAATGGAGAAATCTGCTCCAAATCTCGTTCCGAGCACTGATTCACTTCTTACCCTGGCCTTCACTACGTATAATGCTCTCACATTAAAATCGAAGGGATTAGATGTGCTGGAATTGGTGAAAGCCGGCGGCTGGTTAATGTTGCCTATAATAGTGTCATCCATCATTGCTATGGCAATCTGTGTGGATCGTTTCTTAAAATTAAACCCTGATAAAGTGGCGCCGCGAAGCTTATTGAATCAAGTCTGGGGCTGGTTGCAGAATAAACAATTAGATGCGGCAAAAATGCGTGAATTACGACGGGGCTCACCGCTGGCACGTATTTTGGCAGCTGGTCTGGCCAATGCTAAGCATGGCCGTGAGATTATGAAAGAAAGTATAGAAGATACCGCCTCGCATATTATCCATGATCTAGAGCGCTACTTGAATGCTTTGGGCACCATCGCGGCAGTGGCACCGTTACTCGGTTTGCTGGGTACCGTGCTAGGTATGATACGGGTGTTTACCGAGATCATGGTGCAAGGTACTGGCAATGCAGGTGTGTTAGCCGGCGGTATTTCAGAAGCGCTGATTACCACTGCATCTGGCCTGTGCGTTGCGATTCCTGCTTTGGTGATGCATCGATATTTTTTACGCCGAATTGATGAGATTGTTGTCACAATGGAGCAAGATGCCATCAAATTAATTAATGCCATGCATGGAGAAGTTCAGATTAAAGACACAGCCACGAGTAAATCGTCGTGAAGTTTAAGCGCCAACGTGTCGATGACGGCGGGGTTAATTTAACACCCTTAATTGACGTGGTTTTTCTGTTGCTCATTTTCTTTATGGTGTCGACAACCTTCACCAAAGAAAGCCGTTTGAATCTTGAATTACCCAGTGCCAAAGGTGTGGCAGCGGTCGATGAAGGCAAAGTACTGGAAGTCGTCATTAATGCTGGCGGCCAGTACCGAGTCAATGAGACCGCATTAAGTGATAACACCGTAGAGGCATTAATGGCTGCTATGGGTGGTGCCGCTAAAGATAATAAAGCTATGCCGGTCATTATTACCGCGGACGCTAATAGCCCTCATCAATCTGTTATCACCGCTATGGACGCTGCAGGTAGGCTCGGTTTTGCAAAACTTAGTTTAACTACTCAAGACCCAGATTTAGTATCTGGCGATCAATAATTATTAGTATCAGGATACACCTAGCATTATGAGTCATGGTCAGAAAGGTCAGTCAGATCTCGCCATCTATGGTCGGCTGTTAAAGTATGTACTGCCGATGTGGGCAATGTTTCTTTGTAGCGTTTTGGGATTCTCGCTATTTTCAGCTGTGCAAGTGTTGCTTGCCGATATGATGCAGCTGATTGTGGATTATATTGGCGGAAATATGACCCCGGGCGAAGGTGGACTGTCGGCCAAGTTCATGTGGATGCTAGGTGGCGAAGGCTTTGCCCTCAGTGATGCCCGTCTATGGATTGTCGTGATGATGGTTATCCTAGGGGTAGTGCGAGGCCTAGGTTACTTTGCGGGAAATTACTTTATCGCTATTGTCTCTCATAGCTTGGTTCATAATTTGCGTTGTGAGCTGTTTCAAAAAATGCTGTGCATGCCTAGCACCTATTACGATCAGAATTCGACAGGCGTGATGATTTCTAAAATCACTTTTAATGTCGAACAAGTCACTGGCGCTGCCGTCAATGCCACCAAGGTTGTATTGCGCGAAGGTACATTTGCCATTGGCTTGATTATGTTTTTGCTCTATACCAACTGGAAACTCACCATGGTGTTTTTTCTAGCTTTGCCGGTGATCGCGATCATTGTGTATTGGGTGGGGAAGCGGTTTCGTAAAATCAGTAAAAAAATACAAAATGCCATGGGTGAAGTAAACCAAGTCACCAATGAATCAATCAGTGCCTATCGGGAAATTCGTTTGTACGACGGCACTAGTTACGAGTCAAAACGATTTTATGATGCTAGTCAGCGCAACCGCTCGCAAAATATAAAAATGGCTTTTTACAATGCTATTAGTCCGTCGGTGATACAGTTTCCGGTGGTGTTAGCGACGGGTGTTTTGGTTTGGATTGCGCTGGGTTTAGGCGGTGAAATGTCACCGGGTGCCTTTGTTGCCTATTTGTCTGCAGCTTTGTTTTTGCCCAAGCCGATGCGTCAACTTGCCGATGTTAGTAGCACCATTCAAAAAGGCTTAGCGGCGGCGGAAGATATTTTTACCTTTGTTGATACCGACCAAGAGACCGATACGGGCACGCAGACCACTGAAACCACCAAGGGTGATATTGAAATAAAAAACCTAAACTTCGCGTATTCAGATGGTGGAGATAAGGTGTTGCACAATGTAAACCTGCAAGTGGGCGCAGGTCAGTCTTTGGCATTGGTTGGTTTATCTGGCTCAGGCAAGTCCACCTTGGTCAGCCTAATTTCTCGGTTTTATGATTACAGTGAAGGTGAAATATTATTAGATGGTATTGATATCCGTGATTACACCCTTGAAAACCTACGCAGCAAAATTGCTTTAGTCACACAGCAGGTGACGCTTTTTAATGACACGGTTTTCAATAATATTGCGTATGGGAAAATGGCCGGCGCAAGCCGTGATCAAGTTCGTGCCGCTGCCCAGGCTGCTCATGCCACCGAGTTTATAGACGAGCTGCCAAATGGCCTTGATACCATTATTGGCGAAGATGGGGTGATGTTATCAGGCGGTCAGCGCCAGCGCTTAGCCATTGCCAGAGCGTTTTTGAAAAATGCACCAATATTGATTTTAGATGAAGCAACCTCAGCGCTTGATAACCGTGCAGAAAGCCATATTCAGCAGGCGATGGAAGAGGTGATGAAAGGGCGCACAACGATTGTTATTGCCCACCGCCTGTCGACGATTGAAAATGCCGATAGTATTGCTGTGATGGAGGCTGGCCAAGTTATGGAGCAGGGCAGCCACGATGAGCTGCTTGCACTAAACCGGCGTTACTCACAGTTGTACAACAAGAATTTTGAGGAGCAGTAAATGTCTTTAGAGCAGCGTATAAATGCTGCTTGGTATGGTCGGCCAGGGTGGCTCTTATTATTACTGCCACTTAGCTACTTATTTCGCTGTGTAGCGGCACTAAGGCGTTATCTTATCTCCGCAGAGTCTTGTGGCGCACCAGTGATCGTAGTGGGTAATATCAGCGTGGGTGGCAGCGGCAAAACACCCGCTGTTTTAGCTCTGGCCGATTACTGTCGAGACCGCGGCTATCAAGTTGGAATTGTTAGTCGTGGGTATGGCGGTCAGGCGCCACATTATCCATATCTTCTTGATCATAAAACCACTCCCAGTATTGCCGGCGACGAACCTTGTTTAATTGCAAGACGCAGTGGTTTTCCTGTCGCTGTGGCGCCAGACCGGCTTGCCGCTGCAAAGTTATTGGTTAATGAAAAGCACTGTAACCTGATCATCAGTGATGATGGTTTACAACATTATCGACTGCGCCGTGAGATTGAAGTGCTGTTAATCGATGGGCAGCGGGGATTTGGCAATGGCCATTGCTTACCGGTAGGGCCGCTGCGTGAGCCGGTTAGCAGAGTGAATGATGTCGATCTTTGCTTGATTAATGGCGGTAGTAGCACGCTTGAGGGGCATACCATGTCCTTAATTGGCAATGTCGCGGTAAATTTAAGTCAAAGAAATAGGCGGGAATTAAAAGACTGGCCAGATGACGAGCGGCGAGTTCACGCGGTGGCCGGTATAGGCAATCCGTCACGCTTTTTTAATGCGCTACGTGAGCATGGTTTTGATGTCATCGAGCATCCTTTTGCAGATCACCATTCATTTGTCGCAAGCGACTTGCAGTTTGGTGATTCACTCCCCGTCATCATGACCGAGAAAGACGCGGTGAAGTGCGCAAGCTTTAGTGAAGACAACTGGTGGATGCTGCCTGTTGATGCCAATATTGCCGACGAGTTTTTTGAGGTTTTAGATATGTTGCTGGCGAGTCGTGCACCCATTAGATAGAACTGAGCACCGAATAGCTGGTTGAAAAATTAACGCGATAATCGGAGTAAGTATGTCCTACACCGTCATTATACCGGCACGCTTTGCGTCCAGCCGTTTGCCGGGTAAACCGCTATTAGAAATTAGCGGTAAACCAATGATTCAGCATGTTTGGGAGCGCGCCCAAGAAAGCGATGCATCTAGGGTGGTCGTTGCAACAGAAGATCAACGCGTGTTCGACGCCTGCCAAGCTTTTGGTGCAGAAGTGGTTATGACACTTGATAGTCACGAGTCAGGCACTGACCGGCTGCAAGAGGTAGTCGCAAAACTCGAGCTTGCTAATGACGATATTGTGGTGAATGTTCAGGGGGATGAACCCTTAATTCCACGGCAGGCTATTGCCCAAGTTGCCAACAACCTCGCTTTAAATCCACAGGCTGCTATTTCGACATTGGGGGAGCCAATAAGCGATAAAGCGACGGTCTTTAATCCTAATGCAGTGAAAGCGGTCTGTGATAAAGCGGGATTTGCTCTGTATTTTAGTCGCGCTCCAATGCCTTGGTGTCGCGATGAGTGGTCGCAAGATACCAGCTCAGACGCTTTACCTGTTGAGACACCGTTTCTGCGTCATGTGGGAATTTATGCCTACCGAGTCGGTTTTCTACATGAGTTTGTTACTTGGCCTATGGGGGCTTTAGAGCGTGCCGAAAAATTGGAGCAATTGCGAGCTATGGAAAATGGGGTTCGGATCCACATTGAAACTGCCTGCGTGGACATTCCGGGCGGAGTTGATACCGAGGCGGATCTAAATGCTGTGCGGGATTTGTTGGCAGGTGAAAAGTCGTGACAACGAAGGTGTTATTTGTGTGTCTTGGCAATATTTGTCGCTCACCGACTGCTCATGGTGTCTTTGCCAAATTAGTTGCCGAAGCGGGGTTATCTGACAGTATTATTATCGATTCTGCAGGTACCGGTGATTGGCATATAGGCAGGGCCCCGGATGAGCGCACTCAGAAAGCGGCAATAAAACGAGGGTACGACTTGTCAGCACTGAGGGCTAGGCAGGTATGCAGTGCTGATTTTGATCAGTATGACTATGTTTTGGCCATGGATAAGAGCAACCTCAAAGATATCCGCGCCATGGCGGGAAACAAAACTAATTGCCATGTTTCACTGTTTTTAGATTTTGCTGAATCGTCATGGCAGAGAGAAGTTCCTGATCCCTATTACGGTGGAGAAGATGGCTTTGATACCGTGCTTGAGCTGGTGGAAGATGGTGCTCGGGGTTTATTAGCTGCAATTCAGTACGCTGAGAGTTCTGCTCGGTGAGTATTACCCCAAATGTAACGCTGCAGGGAATGACAACGCTTGACGTGCCCGTCAAAGCGGCTTATGTCGCCGAGGTGAGTAGTCTTGATGACCTGAAGCAAGCCTTGCTGTTATCCCAGAAAATAAATAAACCACCTATTGTGATCGGTGGTGGCAGTAATGTTGTGTTTACTAAAGACGTAGACGGTGTGCTAATTCGCATCTTATTGCGAGGTATTAGCTGTACGTCTCAAGGTGATGATCGCCTCATTGAGGTGGCCGCCGGTGAAAATTGGCATGACTTAGTCTGTCATTGCTTAGCCCAGGGTTGGTATGGGCTAGAAAATCTTATATCAATCCCCGGTTCCGTAGGGGCTGCGCCTATCCAAAATATTGGGGCTTATGGGATTGAATTAGCGAGTGTGCTTGAATCCGTCACAGGCTGGGATTGTGAGCAACAGGCGGTAACAACATTAAGTGCAGGCGAGTGTCATCTAGGTTATCGAGATAGCATTTTTAAAAACGAACTAAGAGATCGTTTTATTATAACTTCTGTAACGTTGCGGCTGAGTGTTAAGGCTATAACTGAAGTTAGTTATCCTGCCTTACGGGCAGAATTATTGAATCCTGACTGTGCAACGCCAGACCAAATAGCGCAAGCGGTTGCCGCAATTCGTGCTGCAAAATTGCCAGATTATCGCGATGCGCCAAACGCGGGTAGTTTTTTTAAAAACCCCTTTGTTTCTGCGGCTAAAGCCAAGGAACTAGTGAATAAATATCCTAATATAGCGCATTGGCCAACATCAGGTGGCGCGGTAAAGTTAGCCGCTGCCTGGCTGGTTGATCAAGCCGGCTGGAAAGGGCGGCGTGAAGGCGGCGTAGGTATTCATCCTCGACAAGCCATTGTTCTGGTAAATTATGGCGGCGTTAACGGTAAGGAAATTATCCGTTTTGCCGGACAAATTCAGGCGGATATTATGAATAAATACGGCGTTCAATTAGAAATAGAGCCACGAGTCTATTGATGCTTTGGGATACTCAGCATATTCCTTTGGTAGGGGGAGGCTTAGATTATTACCCACGATATATTGCCAATCCTGCAAAATTGTACCAAAGGCTTCACGATGAAGTCTCATGGCAACAACCAAAAGTGACCGTCTTTGGTCGCCAGCATGTCACTCCGCGCTTATTAAGTTTTGTCGGCGATTCTGGCTTGAGTTATCAGTATAGCGGTGTGAGTCATTGTTCTGAGCCTTGGCCAGAGTGCGTCAAGGTAGTTAGAGACCAATTACTCCTGGATACGGGTTTTGATTTTAACTGCGCACTGTTGAATTACTACCGAGACGGCCATGATTGCATGGGGTATCACAGCGATAATGAACCAGAACTAGGTCCCGCACCCTGTATTGCCTCAATTAGTGTCGGTGCTGAGCGTGATTTTTGCATGAAGCCAAATAGGCCGCCACGCAACACCGTTAAATTACGTTTAGAGTCTGGTTCATTGCTGCTTATGTTGCCACCAACACAGCAGCATTGGCAGCATGCTTTACCAAAACGTAAAGGCATTTCTCAGGGACGGATCAATCTTACGTTTAGAACCCTGATATGATGAGTAACTTTCGCCGTAATATGCTGGTTAGGCCTTGTTCATAATGATATTGTTCGACCGATCAATGTGGAGATCTAAATGATCACAGTGTTAGTGGCCGATGATCACGCCATGGTGCGAACCGGAATAGTTCGTATGTTGGACGACGCAGACGGTATTTCTGTTATCGCTCAAGCAGCCAGCGGAGAAGAAGTTATCAGCAGTTGCCGTGTGCTGCGGCCTAGTATTGTCCTAATGGATGTACGGATGCCGGGTATTGGCGGACTGGAAGCGACGCGTAAATTAAAGCAAATATCCCCTGAGACTCGCATCATTGCGTTAAGTGCTTACGACCAAGAGCCCATGCCTAGCCTTTTGCTGAAGGCCGGCGCCTCTGCCTACGTTACCAAGGGTGCATCAGAAGACGAAATGATCTTGGCTGTGCGGCAGGTGGCAAGAGGGCAGCGCTATCTTAGCCCCTGTGTTGCTCAGACAATGGCCTTAAAACAGTTCAATGGTGACGGTGGCTCACCCTTTGAAACCTTATCAGAACGTGAAATGCAGATCAGCTTGATGATTGCCAATTGCCATAAAGTGCAAGATATTGCCGACAATCTGCATATTTCTGCCAAAACAGTGAATAGCTATCGTTACAGAGTTTTTGAGAAACTTGATATTAACGGTGATGTTGAGCTTACCTTGCTGGCAATGCGTCATGGCTTAATTGAATCGCCAGAAGCGTAATTGGTAGTTTATACGTGTTATGACAAGTGAAAATAAAAGCGGTAAAAGTGCAGCAGTAGACTCAGCCCTGACCACATTTGACTCCAAAACCTTTCTGAAAAACGTCACCGAAAAAGCCGGCGTTTACGTTATGCTCAACACTGCGGCAGAAGTGCTTTATGTTGGCAAAGCTAAAAACCTTCGCAATCGCCTGAGTAGTTATTTTAGAGCCAGTGGTTTAACGAATAAAACCATTGCGCTGGTGTCTCGTATCCAGCAAATAGAAGTCACCGTAACTGCGACTGAGCGAGAAGCTCTGCTGCTAGAACAAAACCTCATTAAACAATATAAACCGCCCTATAATATTTTGCTTCGGGATGATAAATCCTATCCCTATATCTACTTGAGTACCGATCACAAACATCCGCGTCTTAGCATTCATCGAGGTAGTAAAAAGGGCAAGGGCATGTATTTTGGCCCTTATCCAAGTGCCTCAGCAGTCCGTGAAAGTTTAAGTTGGTTGCAGAAGGTATTTCGGGTTAGGCAGTGCGAGGATAGCTATTATCGTGGCCGTAGCCGACCCTGCCTACAATACCAAATAGGCCGCTGTTCTGGACCTTGTGTTAATGCAGTTAGTGATCAAGAATATGCTTTAGATGTCGAATATACTAAATTGTTTTTGCAGGGAAAAAGTGATGATGTAAGTCGTCAGCTTGCCGACGAAATGGAGCGCTGCGCCAATGCCTTAGAATTTGAACAAGCTGCGGAAATCAGGGATCGAATTGGCCATTTACAACAGGTGCAAGCCAGCCAGTGTATAGAGGGTGAAACTGGCGACATTGATATCGTAGCTGGTGCTATGGATGCCGCCGTAGTCTGTGTTCAATTACTTTGTGTGCGGGGAGGAAGGGTGCTTGGTAGTCGTAGTTACTTCCCCAAAAGCCAACTAGAAGAGTCTTTGGTGTCACAAATAGAAGCCTTTGTAGCTCAGCACTATTTAATAGGTACCGGTGCAGTAGATATGCCAAGGGAGATTATTACCAACATCCCCCTAGATGAGGCTAGCTTGCTAGCCGCTGGGCTCAGTGAGCAGGCTGGTAGACAGGTAAGTATTAGCCATAATGTCCGCAGTCATCGCGCAAAATGGTTGAGTTTGGCTATTACCGCTGCCGAGCAGAATTTGGCAAATCGACTTGCGTCTTCTGCCAGCTCCTTAAAGCGATTTAAGGCCTTGCAAGACGCATTGGGCTTAGAAAATAAGCCTGAACGCATGGAGTGTTTCGACATTAGCCATAGCAGCGGTGAGGCAACGGTGGCTTCCTGTGTGGTGTTTGATGGCAATGGGCCGTTAAAATCAGATTATCGCAAAATGAATATCGACGGTATTGCGGCAGGTGATGATTATGCGGCCATGCATCAGGCGCTGAGTCGGCGATATAAGCGAGTGAAGGCTGGTGACATAGTGATGCCTGACATCTTGTTTATCGACGGTGGCAAAGGGCAATTAACTCAGGCCAAACAAGTGATGGACGAGTTAGGTATAGATGGGCTACTTATGGTGGGGGTTGCCAAGGGCTCGGATCGCCGCGCTGGTTTAGAAGTGTTGATTCGAGGTGATACTGGACAAGAAATCAGCCTGCCCGATAATAGCCCTGCATTACATCTTGTGCAGCATATCCGTGACGAATCACACCGTTTTGCGATTACAGGTCATAAAGCACGAAGAGATAAAGCGCGTCGCCAATCCACCTTAGAATCAATACCAGGAGTAGGCGCTAAACGCCGGCGTGAATTATTACGGCATTTTGGTGGCCTTCAAGGGGTGCGACAGGCTAGTGTTGAGGATTTGCGACGAGTGTCAGGTATTAGCGAGAAAATTGCACAACAAATACACGAAGGCCTGCGCAGCGCCTAAAAAACGAATAGAATGCGAGTGATTATCGCTAATGAGAGCTCTATGAATATACCCAACTCACTGACACTTTTCCGGATTGTACTTATTCCGGTTTTGGTGGCGTTATTTTACTGGCCCTTAGCGCATACGTATTTTTTGACGGCGGCGGTATTTGCAATCGCTGCCGTTACGGATTGGTTAGATGGGTATTTGGCCAGAAAATTAAGCCAGACAACCCCGCTGGGTGCGTTTCTTGATCCTGTTGCCGATAAATTAATGGTCGCGGTGGCGTTGGCGTTACTGATTGAGCGCTATGACGCTGCTTGGTTTACCATCCCTGCAGTCATTATTATTGGCAGAGAAATTGTGATTTCTGCATTGCGTGAATGGATGGCGGAACTTGGTAAACGCACCAGTGTGGCCGTGTCTTACATTGGTAAGGTCAAAACCGCGATGCAAATGATCGCTATTTTTGGGTGGCTCCTAGTCTCACCCAATAGCGAAGGTATGTTGTATTACGCAAGTATTATTTGTTTATACACAGCGGCGGTGCTCACATTATGGTCAATGGTGATTTATCTTCATGCGGCGTGGCCAGATTTACGTGATACAGCCGGTAATTAGAAAAAAATTGCGTTAAATCAGCGACTTTCCTTGACAGGAAGTTCTCTCTGACTAGAATAGGCGCCTTCCTGAAGCACAGCGCAATGTTGTTAATCAGGCTTGAGTGATCAAGCGAAATATCTAGATGCAAAACGACGCGGGAATAGCTCAGTTGGTAGAGCGCAACCTTGCCAAGGTTGAGGTCGGGAGTTCGAGCCTCCTTTCCCGCTCCAATGTATCGATAGTATGTGGTAAACCCACAGTGTAAAAACCGGTTGTCATCGGTGTACACCGTAAAGGTGTCAAAAGTGATATTAGGCGCGGTGGCAGAGTGGTCATGCAGCGGACTGCAACTCCGTGTACGCCGGTTCGATTCCGACCCGCGCCTCCATTTACAAACTTCCCCTGCAATCTTACTTAATTGTCCCTTATCTATTGATGAGCCTACTTGCCGCTCTGGTGGTTTTAATAATCACTGGCTTTACAGCATTAACGAGGACATCCATCTGCGTAGCTACTTAATGCCACTAGGTAAACCCCTTAGTTTGTAACAGTTCGTTAACCGCTAAGCTAACGGTGGGTTTATATACACCTTATGGACGAACATGAATGAGCAAAATACGCAGACATTTAAGAGTGATAACAGATGTGCTCCTGATTGCCATTGCATTCGGCGGATTATTGTTTGCTTGCAGCAACCAGGAATCGACTAGGCAGGCGGATGTTCAGGATTCTGCTATGCTGAATAGGGCTATCTATCAACCACCTTTAGGTCAATATTTAACCATTGACGACCTGCAATGGCAGAAAATGGTGTCAACGCCGGGCTATTTTAATAATGGTGTAAATGGTGTGTTGTTAGATGTTCGCTACTGGGAAGAAACGACCGACATCTTTATTGGCGAAATCCTTCAGGCGGGTTATAACGTAGACTATGTGGATTCCATCAATCAGCGCATGTTTGTGTGGGTAGAAAGCGCTGAGCAATTGGTAAGCTTGTCAAAAATACAGGGTGTGAGCGCAATTTCAATAAGTCGCTTAGCGCCAAAAATGAATACAGCGTTAAAGGTATTTGATGAACGGCGTAAATAAATTAGCAATAGCTGTGTGTGCCTCCTTTGCACTTTTCACTACGGAATGTGTGACGGCAGAAACCAATAAAAAACAAGCGGCAAGAAAAAATGGCGGCATCAGCGCTAAATTAGATACCCATTTACAGACCCTAATAACGACTACTGCAGACCAGCTTTCCTCAAAAAGTACTGACATTATGCAGGTCCGTCTCAATAAAGAAGCTGCTAAGACGGGGCTTGCTGTTGAATTGTTTTTGGATAACGCAGAGGGCTTAGCTGATTTTTTAAGTGAGCAGGGCATCGCATTGCGTTTTTTATCGAGTGACGGTAAGCGCGCAACGGTATTAGTGAGTGGTGAGCAGGATTTAAAAAGTCTGGCTGAATTATCCGCCATTAGAGAAATTCGTTATCTCCATCCCCCCGTTGTGAGGGTCGGTAGCGTGACAAGTCGAGCCGCTAAGGCCATGCGCAGTGATGTGGTTTCAACATCGCTTAATGTCGACGGTAGCGGCCAAACCATCGGCATTATTTCAGATAGCTTCGCGCAAACGGCAGCTGTTCGTGATGGTAATACCTCCCCTGCACAGTTCACAGCCGGTTCATTGCAGGGTAGTGTTCAGCAAGATAATGGTGACCTGCCAAGTGTTGTATCGATTTTACGAGACGATGTGGCAGGGGGCACAGATGAAGGCGCAGCAATGGCCGAGCTGATTCATGATGTGTCTCCGGGATCACCGCTTATATTTCATGCAGCTGGGCAGAGTAGGGCAGAAATGGCTGACGCCATTACCACGCTTTGTGGTGCTGGGCAGGCAGATATTGTTGTCGATGACATTTTATTTTTAAACGAAAGCGTCTACCAAGACGATGTACCGGCATTAGCTGCGACAGCGTGTGTGGAGTCAGGTAAGCCTTATCTGACGGCGGCAGGTAATGATGGTGATCAAGCCTATCGCTATGCTTACAAAGATTCAGTCGCGGCTGTGGATGAATCGGGCACAAGCTTAATTCCAACGGGGAATGACCTTCATAATTGGAGTTCTTCTGGGAGTGATCCCTTTTTAGAAATCACCATACCAGCAAGCTCAACCGTTTATGTTGTCCTAAACTGGAATCAGCCTTTCAGCTCGATCAATACCAGTTCTGGTGCACAAATTGATTTAGATCTATATGCCACCACTAATGATTCCATTACAGCTTTAAATCCAGCATCAGTTAATTTTTATGCTCGCAGTAGCGATGAGCAAGGTAATACAGGCAACCCACGGGGAGATGCGTCAGAAATTTTAATTTTGGAGTCTGGGATTAACCCACAAACATTTTACCTTGCTGTAGAGCATTATGACGGGAGCCAGGGTGATATCCCGCAGCAAAGTGGTGTTCCGCTAGAATTTCGTATTCTTTTTACCGGTGACACCGTGACGAGCGTAGAATATGTCTATAACGCTCCTGTTGTGTGGGGGCATTCCATGGCGGCCGGCGTTGCTGCCGTTGCCGCAGTGCCGTGGTGGGAGTCACCAGAATTCAGGCCAGAGGGTTACGACAGCATAGAAATTGACCCTGAAGATTTCAGCTCTCGCGGTGGTGATCAATATTTGCAGTTTGATAGCTCCGGTCAGTACTTATTACAAACACGAAGTGCGCCACAATTTGCCGCGATAGACGGCAATAATAATACCGTACTTGGCTCCTCAACTGCTGCACCAGAAGATGGTGAACCAGACAATTTCTTAAATTTTTACGGCACCTCTGCAGCCGCCCCTAATGCGGCTGCGGTGTTTGCTATTTTAAAAGAAGCCTATCCTTCGGCAACACCGACGCAGTTGATTAGCGCTGTGCAGAGCTCCGCTATTGATGTTAAAGGGCTAAGGGCAAACATAAGTGACGACGAGGTGACGGGCAGTGGCTTAATAGATGCTGAAGCAGCAGCAACAGCGCTTGCGGCCTTGATCAGTGGTGACGACCCAGCCAGTGAGCCAACCCCCACAACATCAAGTTCCTCAGGTGGCGGTGGCGGCGGTGCCTGTTTTATAGCAACGGCTGCATACGGCAGTTATTTGGCGCCTGACGTTAGAGTATTACGTGATTTCCGTGACAGAGTATTGCTGCCATATACATGGGGGCAAAAATTTGTTGCCAGTTATTATCGCTATTCACCGCCTGTCGCTAATTACATTGCTAACTCTGAGTCTTTGCGATTTATTACCCGACTCAGCTTAAGCCCACTGGTCTATTCCTTAAAATATCCCTTAGTCACCTTGTTTGCTCTAGCCTCGGCCTTACTTGTTTTACTGCGTAGACGTTTAGTGAATAACCGTCAAGCTCAATATATTAGAAGTTAAAGTGTAATTAACTGCTCTAAGCCGTTGATTTTTTTGAGTAGTATCAGTAGACTGCGAACGCTTTTCAGCACTACCGTATAAGCAAGAACGGAGTACATATCTGTTCCTTGCATATCACGTTGGCAATCGCCAAGCCCCTTAAGCCCGGGTGGTGAAATCGGTAGACACAGGAGACTTAAAATCTCCCGACAGCAATGTCGTGCCGGTTCAAGTCCGGCCCCGGGCACCAACATATCTTCGTAGTTTATACCGCTATAACTCTATATTTAGAACACTGAATTTTCCGGGGACTTGAATCGGAAAGGTTCACAAAATGCGTCTAGCAGGCTCTACAACGTTAACGGGGGATAGCATCCATCAAACCCTGTTTATAATACCGTCCCATCCACAATGGGCCAGCACTCGTAATCGATAATTTTCAAAGTTTCTAAAACCATACGCTCGCCGTGACATCATTTCCATCTTGTTGTGGAAGCCTTCGGTAATNCCATTNCTNTTANTGAANCGCCACATGGCCACNATCGGCTGTAACCATGATCGCAATGTTCTAGCNANGNTATGTAGNGGGCTGGCNCCTANCTCTTCAATCAAGGCCATAAACGCCGGCAATTTAGCTTTCGCTCTTTTCCTTGNCAGTGTCTTNAGNAGTACAAATCGGATGAGCCGTTGTTTGGCCACATACAGCGCCTGTAGCACTGGGTAAGTCGCCAGATAGTTCATGAGATTCGCATGCTGTTCATCACTCAAATTCCACTGATGCCGACGCATAAGGCTGATCAAGCCTCGGTTCTTTCTTCCTTCTGGATCGTGCTGTTGCCAGACTTTTAGAAAGTGCTGGTTAATCAGCCTCACCACATGAAACCGGTCTGCCACGATGGTGGCGTTGGGGAAGTAGCGACGTGCAATACTGCGATAGGTTTCCGACAGATCCATCACCATCACTTGAACACGATCCCGCCCCTCAAGCCCCTTTAAATAGCGGCGCAAGCTCGGTTCAGAGCGTCCCAGCTTCACATCGAAGACCTTGTGGTGCTTCAGGTCCGTAAAGGTGGTGGCATAGCCCTTTTTACGGGTAAAAAAATGCTCATCAATACCGAGCACTCGAGGGCAGAAACGTCGGTCACCCTCGGAGCGCTTTTGCCTGATGTGGAACTGATACCAGCGCTCTACGGTCGCTGGGCTGATCTGATGAGTTCGCGATAACTTACGTTGCGTGACGCCACCATCGTGCGCCTCAAAGACTTCTAATCGGTATGCCTCAGAAGCACGGAAACGAGGCCGAATGCCAGTAAAGGAATGGCGAAAATNGCGCCTACAGACCTGGCAATGGTACTTGGGCACCCGTAAATGCAAGGTCATTACTTGATTGCCCTGACGGGTGTGTTTCACCGTTCTTAAGTAGGTCGCTTTAATACGCAAACACTTGCTCTGGCAATGCTTGCAAGGTGGCCTGTGAACAGGCTTTGCCCAAACTTGGATTCCTCTTCTACGGATTACCCGTTCAATCTCAAGGCCAGGTATGCCTATAATTCTTCCTGCGTGGGACATCGGTGTTCTCCATTAAACTGGTCTTCGCAAAATCAGTTTAATGAATGCCGGTGTCCCCCGTTAATGATGAAGAGCCGTCTAGCATTTTGAACGAGGAGCGGAGCGACGAAGCCCCGAAGGGGGCAAAAACAGCCCCAAGGCTGTATCCTCGTACTGATGGCGTTTGATTAAACTCTAATCTTGGTTTGAGGGTATATATGAAAAATTCCGATGAAATTGAATACTTAAAACTACCAGATTGGTTGATACCTGAATCGAGAGTTACCGAAATGGGGGCCATTGTATGGCATCTTTCACTTTTCCAAAGTTGGGTAGATGTTCGTTGCCCACTTCTTCGGGTACAGAATCGCTGGTCTGATGTATTAGATGCTTAATCAATATAAATTGCTTTTAGCAAGAGGTGTAGCGATTTCCCATAGGAATGCCATCGACTTATAACAGCTAGAATTGTTCACATTAAAATAAAGGGTGAAGTTTGTAGCGCCTAGTTATACCTACTTTAGGCGCCACGGTTGCCTATCTATAACTTATGCAGCTTGTTCCTGTGTTGTGTTAATTACCACTGCGCTAGGCAGGTGATTGGTTTGTTTGCGACCTTTTAAGGCGTAACAGTTTAGGCCTGCCATGTGGACTTTTCGTAAATAGGTTTCCCAGTTGATTGCATTGGAATCTACGGGAAACAGGGCTTGATCGGCGCTTCCCATGCGTTTTGCTAAGTCCAATAGCTTGTTGTTGTGAAAGATGTAATTTGGTTCTGTATAGAATGAAAATACCGTGGACAAGGCCATTGCTGCATCGAGATTACGCCGCGCTTTTAGTCCTCGTTTCATGCCTAATTTCACGAGGGTTTGGCTAATCACGGAAAGGATGACACTTAGACATAGTGTAATTGCTGAGAACAGTTTTCTATTAACGGCAATAAAGGGTTTACGCGGTTGCCGTAAAAACAGCTTGTCGTAACTGCCGTGGTTTTCTTTTGCCTCGGCCATAAGGTGGTCTATGAATGCGCCTAGGGTTAAAGGGTTGGCGGAGCCGCTGCAGCACTGATAAATGTGTTGATTGCCGGGGTTTTTAAACTGCTCGGCGAGTGATAATAAGATGCTGTTAGAGACTAAGTCAGCGGGGATAACGTCAATAACGCCACTTCGTTTGCCAGGGAAAAAACTCACCTTTTCTTTTGCATAGGCGAGCAAGATAGCGTCGGCAACTTTAACGCCCTCGATCCAGCCTGGAGAGGGTTCTCTGAGGGTGCTTTCTATTATCGAGGGGCGAAGTAGGGTGAGAGAGTAGCCACGCAGAGATTTTAATAGGAGTTGCTCACCAAGCCATTTTGTAAAGGTGTAAGTGTCATTCCAGCCGTAGGCGTTGGCTTCGCGAATACCAAGATCGATAAGCTCTCTTTTCAAAGCCTTTCCGGAATATTTTGCTTTTGTTTGGCTGATTTTAAATTCTAGCTCTTCAATTAGATTGCCAACTTCAAAGTAGCCTTCTTTATGGCGCGGGATGTCCGCATGACGTGGAACGGTGACCGTTTCGTGAATGTGGCCTTCATTAAAGCCGTTGACGTAGCAAGTGGAGACTTGAATGACGGGGACGTTACCCGCCAAATCTGACATCTCAATAATGTTCCGCAGGCTAATGGTGTTGATGTTTAGCGCGCGGTCTAGCTCCTCGCGGAAATTAACACTGGCGGCACAGTTAACAACGGCATCCACTTTTGAGGCCAGCTGTCTGAACTCTACTCGTGGAAGCCCGAATTGATGCTCGGTGATTTCCCCGCTGATGCAGTGTACTTTGCTATGACAAAAATCATTAAAGTACTCTGGCGTGTTTAATTTTAGAAATTCGAATACTGATGATGTTGCAATTTCGTTGGCGAAGCGGCTCTCGGCGTTGATGTGTTTTTTGGAGCCTCTGATGAGCAGGTATACGCCCCCGATGTCGGGGATCGTGCGCATTATTTTCTCAAGCATTACTTTGCCCACAAAGCCTGTGGTGCCGGTAATAAGTATATGCTTCCCTTTGAGTAGCTTAAGGGTTTGAGAAACGTCCTTGTGTGTATTCATAAGCGCTGACCTCTGTGATTCGTACCGATATACACCGATTAGATTTGCAGGTTTGCCTTAATTCCATGTTAACGAAAATTTTTGACCCTGGTGTTACAGGGGGGGTGATGAATCCTTTGTTTTGAATAATGCATCAAGTGAGCCAATTGGAGATTATTACATCAGGTTTTTTGTTTAGGGTAATTTGATGCATAACGACGACGTTATGCTTGATATCGTCGACGAAGTTTCAGTGTTATTGGTTTGGCGTCATTTTTGTCATGGCGCTAATTGCCTTTTAAAACAAATAATGCACTGAAATTATGCTGGGGTTTTCACTCTGCTTTTTTATTGTGCGGTGTATTCACTGTAAATTTGTCACAGCTATTACGTGTTAAGCCTTGATTCAGTTAGCCCTGACCATAATGCATCCATTCTTATTGATGGAGTCCTATTATGAAGAAGCTTTCTATAATTACCCTTGCCATGGTTTCTTTGTTTCCGATGTTGGCTGAGGCAGATCATTTACGACGCGGCAGTCATACCTACCGAAGTGAACCCTCGATGTATTTGTTTGGTGGCGCTAGTTTGTCGTCATATAACTTTAGTCGCTCTGATTATCGTTACAGCTTTGGTGACGGCAGCTTGTCTGATATCACCTTGGATACTGAATCGACCGGTGTGCGTATCGGTATGGGCTTCGATTTTAGTCCTGAGCTGGGTTTAGAGTTTGGGTATGTTTCTTTGGGCTCGCTGAGTGGCAGTGCCGTATCTGATGGTAGCCAAGTGTTAAATGATGGCTTTAGTGCTGGTCGAGTGAATATGGATGCGGATGCTGACGGTGTCTTTGTGGGGCTTAATGTTCACACCCCTCATCGTGAGCCGGTGGGCATGTTCGCTCGTTTTGGTCTATACAGCTGGGAGCTAGAAGGGACCGTGGAAGATAGCAGTAGAATTGGCGATTTTGTGGTTGAGGGAACGGATCCCTATGCGGGTATTGGTGTGCGTATGTCGATTGCCGAAAATGCTGCCGTAACCTTGACCTATGATTACTACCTTCTTGATGACGATGAATCGATAAATATGTCTGCCAATACCTTGTCTGTAGATATGGTGTTTCGCTTCTAAACTAAGGTTTACTGTGTGGATTTTTGAGCCCTGCCAGCGTTTGCTGGCAGGGCTTTTTTGTGCCCATGCGGGTTAGGATTGTTCATGAACAAGATTTAATGCTTTTACGCGCCAGCCTTACGCATAATCTGGGTTTCGTCACGCTGTCTGGCAGGACATTGGTTTTCGGTGTCGGTATAGTGTGGCCAACGCATTGTTATCGGAGTAAACATGGCAGAATTAAATTTCACAGTGAATGGTCAGGCCCAGGCGTTGACCGTGGATGCAGGCACGCCCTTGCTTTGGGTGTTGCGTGAACAGCTGGCAATGACGGGAACTAAATTTGGCTGTGGAATGGGCTTGTGCGGAGCATGTACTGTGCACGTAGATGGCAACCCAGTACGCAGTTGTAGCTATCCTGTGGAATTTATTGATGGCAAGAGTGTAACCACTATTGAAGGTTTGGCTGAGTCTGACGACGCCCTGCATCCGGTTCAGCAGGCATGGTTAGAAATGAATGTGCCGCAATGTGGTTACTGCCAGTCGGGACAAATTATGTCGGCTGTGGCGTTGTTAGCGTCAAATCAAGCGCCTAGCGATGAGCAAATTGATGCCGCAATGTCAGGCAATATATGCCGATGCGGCACTTATCCCCGCATCCGTAAAGCAATTCATCGGGCGTCAGAATTGACGGTGCAATATTATCAGCCGAACAAGACAAGCGAGGTGGCCTCATGAGTCTATCTCGCCGTAGTTTCATTAAGAGCACCGCGCTATTGGGCGGTGGACTTGCCATTGGTTTTAATCTCAGTGCCTGCTCTAAATCACAGCCTTACCCAAATATGAATGCGACGGCCTTGCAGCCCAATGCGTTTTTGCAAGTAACTGCGAGTGGTGATGTGGTTTTGCAGCTTCATAAAGTGGAAATGGGGCAGGGGGTGTATACCGGCCTTACCACACTTGCGGCTGAAGAGTTAAAAATGGATCCGGCGCTAATCAAGGTTGAACACGCCGAATTTCATCCTGATTTTCGGGATCCTGAGTTTTACGTGATGATTACCGGTGGTAGCTCGTCTGCCAGGTTGAGCTACCAACCATTAAGAGAGGCGGCCGCGACGGTTGCGGCACTTTTAAAGGCTGCGGCGGCTCAACAATTGGATGTTTCCGAGTCAACATTGAGTTTGCGTGATGGTCGTATTGTCCACGTAAATGGGGATATATCTTTCGCCGATGTTATTGCCACAGCTAGAACCTTACCAGCTCCCGCAGCGGTCACCTTAACTTCACCGCAAGATTTCCAATACATTGGTCGTGTTAATCAGCGTTTAGACGCAATTGATAAAGTCACTGGCAACTCGCAATTTGGTATCGATGTGACGTATCCAGAGGCCTTAACCGCAGTGATGTTACGTTCTCCATCTTTTGGTGGTAAAGCGACAAGCTTTGATGCCGTTGCGGCTTTGGCAAAGCCGGGGGTTAAATCTGTCATTAATGTAGACGGTGCTATTGCTGTTATAGCGCAAACATATTGGCAGGCTAAGCAAGCGGCCTCGGCAGTGACGGTAACTTGGGGAAAAGGCCCTTTAGCCGGTGTGAGTAGCGAATCGCTACGTGCAGAGCGCCATACCTTAATAGAAACCAAGTCAGGCAAAAATGTCGAAGAAGAAGGCGAACAAAGTGCTGCGGTTGGCGAGCTGATAGAGGCTCTTTACGATGTGCCTTATTTGGCCCACGCGACCATGGAACCCATGAATGCAGTGGCCGTGGTTACTGATGAATCCATAGAAATCTGGACTGGCAACCAATCACCCGATATTGCCTTGTCAGCGATTGCGGATGCAACTGGCCATCGTCGTGAGCAAATTCGCATCCACAACCAAATGTTAGGCGGCGGGTTTGGTCGTCGTATCATGCCGGATTATTTAATTGAGGCAGCTAGAATTGCGCAGCTTAGCGGTTATCCAATTAAACTGGTGTGGAGTCGAGAAGATGATATGCGGGGAGATTATTATCGTCCCAACTCGTCGGTTAAAATGTCTGCCACTATTGATGGCAATACAGTGACAAGCTTACAGGCAAAAGTTGCTGCGCCCAGTATTATGGGGCAATTTGTTGGCGCCGTGACAAATACCCTTTTACCGCAATGGCTGCCTAATGCGCTACACCCTCAAATTGGAAATTTAGCGGCAAGTTCTGACCCTGCCGCAACCGAAGGGCTGGTTCATACCGATTATGATTTCCCGTATAAGCGTACCGATTATGTGATGCAAGAAACCAGTGTTCCCATTGGTTATTGGCGATCGGTTGGCCACTCTCAAAATGGTTTTTTCATGGAGAGCTTTATCGATGAGCTCGCTGCACGTACAAAACAAGACCCCTTGCAATTCCGTCTTGATCATTTGCCCGCAGATTCTAGCCGTCGTAGGGTATTAGAAGAGCTTAGAGTCAAAGCTGATTGGGGTAATCCTGTTAAGGGGCAGTTTCAGGGCTTGGCCGTACATGAATCTTTTCAGACTATGGTTGGGCAGTGTGTATCGGTGTCGATAGAAGCCAACAAGATCAATGTTCACAGTGTTGTTTGCGTTGTAGATTGCGGACTAGCGATTAACCCCGATATTGTTACTGCGCAAATGGAAGGCGGGATTGTGTTTGCGCTCACTGCGGCATTGAAAGGTGACATCACCATCATGGATGGCGCTGTGCAGCAGAGTAATTTTCATGATTATGAATTATTGCGGATGAATGAAAGTCCTGACATTGTCGTGCATATCATGGAAAATGCGTCTTCCCCGACAGGTGTAGGGGAGCCGGGTGTTCCGCCATTAGCGCCGGCATTAGCCAATGCGGTGTTTGCTGCAACAGGGCAGCGCTTGCGGCAATTACCACTTAAATTGGTATGAGCTGCTGCAGGGCTATTTTTAAAGTAATATCTCGTGTTTTGCTTTTAAGATATTGTTTTATTTAAATTTTATAAGTTGATTTGTTATGAGTAATAGTTCTAAGGTCGGTATTGAATATCCTTTTGACGGCGTACCGCAAAAAGGGGAATGGATAGAAGTTGCCAAAGGTATTTATTGGCTACAGATGTCATTGCCAATGGCCTTAGACCATATAAACCTTTATGTCCTTGAAGATAATGAGGGCTGGTGGATTGTTGATACAGGCATAAAGCTGGGTGACACCCGTGAGCGTTGGGAGTTATTACTGGCTAATCAGATGTCAGCAAAACCTGTTTTGGGGGTGATTTGTACCCATATGCACCCAGATCACGTGGGACAGGCTGGGTGGTTGTGCGATAGCTTACGGGTTCCATTGTATATGAGCGCACAAGAGTATTTATCAGCCCGTGTATTTACCACCATGCCACAGGGTGAGGTGAGCTGGACAGCAGAACGCCACTATCGCCGTGCTGGACTTGGTGATGATTACTTGCAAAGTGATGGTGCCAAGCGGCGGGGTTTTGGTTTTATTGTTGAGCCTTTGCCCCTGTCATACAACCGTTTAAAAGACGGGCAGCATTTTACAATTGGCGGGCGAGAATGGCGTGTAATGACGGGGGCTGGGCATTCACCAGAGCATGTATCGCTATACTGTGAAGCTGATAAATTAATGTTGTCGGGTGATCAGATTATCCCTCGCATCACCTCAAATGTTAGTGTCATGCCATCAGAACCTGAGGCTAATCCATTGCAAGATTGGTTTGACGGATTACGTCGTTTCCGACGTGATATTGATGCCGATACCTTGGTAATGCCGGCCCACAATGCTCCATTTTATGGAGTGCACCCACGTTTGGATTATTTGATTGCTCACCACGAGGGTCATCTCGCGGCTATTGAGAAGGCCTGCGTAGAACCACAAAAAGCGATTAACTTATTTGGTGTGCTGTTTTCACGGGAAATTGGCAGTTCACAACTTGAATTGGCGTTGGGAGAAGTCATTGCCCATTTGCATTTCTTGTGCGCGGAAGGTCGTATGACGAGGGTGCTGGATGAAGATGGCGTATATTGCTATCAGACCCTCGATATTAACAATTGCCCTTACCAAGCTGTTAATGAATTGGACGAAGGTCCCATGGAGGTATAAAGATGCAGGGCGGATTATTTGGCGAAGAAATGGCCGCTGAAAATTGCATTTTTTGCAAAATCCTAAGCGGCAAAGCGCCGGGACATATCATTTATCGCGATGACGACATAATGTGTTTTCTCGATATTGCCCCGGTCTCTATGGGCCATACCCTGATTATTCCCGTTAAGCATCACGACAATATCTTTACTTTGAGCGATTCTGAAGTCACAGCGTTGGCACGCCAATCAAAACGTTTGGCACCAATTGTTAAACGAGTTACAGGTGCCGACGGCTTGGGCGTTCACCAGCTCAATGGTCGTGCAGCAGGACAAACTGTCTTTCATTACCACACCCACCTCATCCCGTGTTTTCATGGTCAATCAATGCAAATACATGGCCGTAAAGCCGCTCCTCAAGCCGAATTGGCAGACATGGCGGAGCGATTACGCGCAGCCCTAGCGTAACAGCCTTTTTAGATTAGGCTCTGACCGGTTTTGCTTATCACGATGACGTCTATTGTTATTGTGATTGGTCTTGTCATCGTCAAAAATATCTCAAAGTCGATGCGGTATAGCATCAACATCAAATAATAATTGAGAGGAAACGTCAGCATGGCAATGCCAAACGACATAAAAGTAATAGATTTGATGCTAAGCGTACCAGGCGAAGATAATAGTCAGTGGTACGAGTTTATGAAGCCATTGCTCATGGATGAAGAGAGCCGGACCATGTTTAAGATGCCGGCACAGTATATGTTTAAGGACATTCCTGAGAGCGGTAAAAAAGAAGATTACATTGCCTATACCATTGAGCAAATGGATAAACACAATATTGAGCGCGCCATGCTTGGTATCGACGACCACAATGTTATTGCTCAAGAAGCGTTGGCTCGCCATCCAGACCGCTTTTTTGCCAGTCTTGAAGTGAACCCGAATAATGGCATGGATGAAGTCCGTAAAATTGTGCGCCTGCATCAAACGTATGGCATTAAAGCCATTACGGGCTTTGCTTCAGGCCTCTGCCCACAAGTGCCTTATGACGATAAAAAATGGTATCCCATCTACGCCAAGTGCGTTGAACTCGATATTCCATTTTGTCCCTGTGTTGGGGTGCCGGGGCCGCGCCTACCGATGGCACCACAGAAAGTAGAGCTATTGGATGAGGTGTGTTGGTTTTTCCCAGAATTAAAAGTAGTAATGCGTCATGGCGCTGAGCCTTGGGAAAAGCTCGCTTGGAAGCTGATGCTCAAATACCCCAATTTGTACTATATGACCAGCGCGTTTGCGCCAAAGCATTACCCTGAGGAAATCGTGAAGTTCGCGAATAGTCGCGGTGCCGACAAGGTGATGTACGCGGGTTATTTTCCCATGGGCTTATCCCTAGATCGTATTTTTAAGGACATGCCGAACGTGCCGTTTAAGGGCGAGGTGTGGCCAAAATTTTTACGAGATAACGCAAGGAGGGTATTCAAGCTAGATTAAGCGCTAAAGGCCTTGGATCTAGCAACAACAATAACAATAAATATAAGCGCAAGGAGATGGTTAATGACGCTCTCTATACAGGAAATGTCAGACCGCTTTGAAATTCAGGACATGCTATACCGCTACGCTGATATTATTGATCGCAAAGCAGTGGATGAACTAAATACGATATTTACCGCCGACGCGCATATTGATTACAGCGCGTTTGGCGGTACGGTAGGTGACTTGGTTTCTACCATCGTTTTTTTGAATGAAGCGCTTCCCGCTTTTAGCGCTTCGCAGCATTTAAATGCAAATATTCAAATCACTGTCGATGGCGACATCGGACATGGCCGAGTCATGTGCTTCAATCCAATGGAAATGCCAATAGGGGACAACAAACAGGTGTTTATGTTGGGGCTTTGGTATGTTGATGAATACCGCCGGACATCTGAGGGCTGGCGTATTTGTCGTCGCAGTGAAGAGAAGAGTTGGGTGTTTAACGTACCGGATTTTATGGCGTTGTGATCGCGGTTATTAGTGGTGTGTCTGCATAGTTAATATCTGAGGGGTGCGTGCCGCGCCCCTCAGATTTTCGTATTTACTTGCTTGCCTATTTATTTGTTTTGGCAATAAATTCAAGAATTACCTCGACCAAGCGTTCGCTTTGGTCTTCTTGTAAAAAGTGGCCGCCATCCTTAATGGTGGTATGAGCTTGGCCCTCGCAACCTGGAATCATTTTGCGAAAAATGGGCTCGCCACCGGCAGTAATGGGGTCTTTGTCACTAAAGGCCGTCAACAAGGGTTTTTCTATTTTGCTGAGGGTTTCCCACGCTTTGCGATTAGGCACAGCGGCCGGATCCTCTGGTGAAATCGGAACTAACATGGGGAATTGGCGTGCACCGGCTTTATAGCTTTCATCGGGGAAGGGCGCGTCGTAGGCCGCAATCGTTTCTGCTGACACTGGATTGACACAGGCACCGGCAATGATTTTACCCACGGTAAAGCTGGGAATGTTTTGCGATAGTTGCTGCCATTGAATAAATGCTTCACCGGGATGATGGTCGCCCGTAGGCAGCATCGTATTTGCAGCAATGGTGCGGCTAAAGCGATTATTCTCTTCGGCCAGTAAGCGTAAGCCAATTAAGCCACCCCAATCCTGACAAAAGAGCGTGATGTCTTGTAGATCCAATTGAATGAGTAGTGCGCGTATCCAATCTACATGTCGTTGGTAGGTATAATCGCTGCGCTCGCTGGGTTTATCTGAGCGGCCAAAGCCAATAAGGTCAGGGGCAATCACCCGAAATCCGGCTACCGCTAGACCGGGAATCATCTTCCGGTATAAATAACTCCACGTTGGTTCACCGTGCATTAGCAAAATGGGCGGCGCCTGTTTTGGGCCTTCGTCAACATAATGTAGGCGTAGGCTTCCCCCCTCAGTATCGTCAACCTCAATATAATTAGGTGAAAAAGGGTAGTCCGCTAAATTAGCAAAACAGTGGTCGGGGGTACGTAGGGATTTCATATTTGTGCTCCATTTTTAGGTTTTATATCAAGCGTGGTAGTTATGTGTGTGGCTTTTGCTAGCAGTGCGTGATGCTCATGGGGTAGGCGGCTACTTACCAGTAAGCCAAATAATTGCAATTGGAGGTTATCAGCGGTGGCTTCAATGTCGGCATTTGGCGATAAAATCTTCTCTACCTGTAAACGTTTTAAATTATTGCGCAGGCCTAATAACACTTTGAGAGTACCTTCGTGTAGACAGGTATTAATATCGGGATTTTCCGCCGCGCGCTCAAGGGTGGTATTAACTAGCAAGCAACTAGGAGGCTGGTGGTATTTACTGGCACTTAGAGGAATAGAAGTAAAAAAATCCTGCAAGCCCTTTAGAGCGTCTTCAGCCTCAAGATAATGTTTTATACGCCAGTCAATCACGGTGGCGATATAGTGCTTAAGACTGGCAATAAATAAGTCGTGCTTTGAGCCAAAGCGATGATAGATGGCTGGAGACTTAAGCCCTAATGCAGTTTCAATTTCTCGGGTACCTGTCGCCGCATAGCCTTGTCGCCAGAAAAGCTGCGTTGCTGCATCAAGTAGTTGCTTTGATTCTTGTTGTCGTGGCCGGGCCATGCGTTATCCATTTTATAACAGTTGATACAAAATAGATTGAGTTAACGGCAAGGTCAAGCGGTGACATCTATTTTGATGTTAATTTTTAAAAAAACGCAACGGCGGCCTTAGTATCGTTGCGCTTAGAGCGGGCTCAGGCGGTAGCTGGCGTACTTTCTTCCGAGCTAGGCTTGGGGTTTTCTGGTGGTACAAAGCTAATTACGGTGTCGCCGGTTTGAAACTTACGGGCGTTTTGGCTTAGCCACTCTAATTTTCCATTTTCCGGAATGATCGCCAAGCGCACTGCGTCGTCGGGCAGTTTCGCTAAAAAATCTGTTTCTGAATAGGAGTCGGTGATGCTGGTTTTACGAATTGCCCAGCCTCTAATCATACGTGTCCATAATTCAGCATAAGAAATATTCGCAGAAAAAGCAGTTATACCTCGTCGTGTTTCTGAAACCACCCGTTTGTGGCGCTCTACATCGCTATCGTAGGGCTGAAAAACACGATGACGTCCAAGATGCGGGGCAAAATGGTTGCATACCATGGAGTTGTAATGATTATTACCGGTGGCAGCCAATACTGTATAAATATTGTCTAATGCCATGGCTTCCTCTGCCATATCAGACAACACCTCGCCAAACCAGGTATCCACCCCTTGCTGACGGGCCGATTGCAAACGGCCCCACTCAGAGTCAGCAATAACGACTTCTTGATCAACTTTTTTTAAGGCTATGGCTAGCTCAATGGTCCAGGGTGATGCGCCAACAATTAAAATTCGCCCTTTACCAGGTGAGCCCAATTTAAGTAATTTTGTCAGTGGCCCTAGTGAAAACCCATGGGCGAGAATAGTGGCAAATATCAGCATGAATACTGCTGGCACCAAATATTGGGCGTCTTCAAAGCCAGCATTAATCAACGCGGGTGCAAATGCCCCTGCTGACGCAGCGGCCACAACACCACGCGGCGCTATCCATGCAATTAACAAGCGATCTTGCCAGCTGCAGTCGGTGCGAATCGTCGCCAAAAATACTGCCAGTGGTCTAACAACAAAAACAAAGCCAAACACCATTGCCACCAATTGCCAATGTATTGATTGCAGGGCAGTCTTGGTTAATGACGCGGTTAAAACAACAAATAAAAATGACACTAGAATTAAAGTGACATACTCTTTGAAACGCCGCATTTCATCCAAGCTACGCAAGCCCATATTGCCCATAACCACCCCCATTAATGTGGTCGCAAGGAGGCCGGACTCGTGTTGAACGAGATCCGAGAGGGCGTAGACAGCTAAAACACAGGCAATAATTGACGGCGCTTTTAGGTATTCAGGAATCCAACCTCTACGAAAACTATACCCAAGTCCGTAAGCAATACCGCCACCTAATATGACGGACGCTGCCAATGCCAGCCCCAAGCTCGCGAAAATAGACTGAATAGCAGGGCCTTCGCCGGAATACAGTAAATATTGGTAGACCAACACTGCCAGCAATACCCCTATGGGGTCATTGATAATACCTTCCCATTTAAGATAAGACGCGGTGCGCCGATTGAGCTTGGCGTGTTTAAGCAGCGGCATTATTACTGTTGGGCCAGTGACAACTAAAATGGCACCAAGAAGTGCGGCAATCCCCCAGCTTAGCCCGCCAATGTAATGCGCGACACAAAGACCGATCCCCCAGGCCAAAACCACGCCAACCGAGGTGAGGCGTCGAGTAACCTGCGCGGTTTCACGTAATTCGTGGAATTGAAGATTAAGCCCGCCTTCAAAAAGAATGATGGCAACAAACAATGAGGTAACGGCGGTTAGGCCATCGCCAAAATCAACACTGGGTTGAATCCAGCCGCTGATGGGGCCAAGTAAAAGCCCGCAGACTGCTAGCAATACAATGGCGGGTAGGCGAAACCGCCACGCCAGCCACTGACAGAAAATCCCGGCAACTAAAATACTGACTAAAGCGTGGGTCATGGGTAGGGCTCTATGATGTTTTTATCAATCTATTAAACGATGCTATGCCTCGGGTATACAAGAGACCATTTTCTCGTTCTAAGATTCTCATTACGTAAAAGCGGGAATCCAGATCAATTCATCTGGGCGTGATTAAGGTATGATTGACCGATATTAAAAAGTGAAAAGGGAGGGGTGGATAATATGGCCAGATTACAATGCGCCATTGCTTGGTATTTATGTGTATTGATACTTGGCGGCTGTGCTGGTCATGTTGAGAATAAGCGCTTTGAGTATGGCGCTCAAACGGCCCCAGTGTTCACTGGCAGCCTCAAGCGTGACCTTTTCGTAGAGGGCCATGTGGCTTATCAAGATCAGGCGCAAACCGAGTTTGCTGGCACGTTTGATACACAGGGATTTCCTCACCACGGTGTATTAACGCAGCGTTATATTGACGTCAACAACAAGCCCGTCACGATAAAACTCAACGGTAAATTTAAGGTGACTAGCACCGTCAGCGCGATTAGTTTTTCAGGTGCTTTTTCTATTGAAGATGAACGCCAGCAAATTCTAGCGCAGAGTACTAAAAGCAAGTGGCGTGGCAAATACAGCAATGTTCACCCATTTCAAGCCCCGTTATTAATGACTTTAAATGGCAAAAATCAATACTTACAATATCGCCGGAATATCAGTCCAAAAGGCAGACCAGAGACCTACCCAATTATTCATCGTAACTTGGCAGGGCCGTTTACAATCAAAGCCGGCTTTCTTGAAGGTCTGCCACGCGGGGTAATAAAGATCAGCGCGGTTAACGATCAGAACAAGTATTTTGCCGTTGAGAGGCAATATTTTAACTACCAGATTACTCCACAGCCGGTGCATTATTTTTATTATGAGCCAGGCACGTTTTCAAATATTGAGCTACTTGGCAACTGTGATCACGCACCTAACCTCACTGTGCCACAGCATTTATTACAAGTGTTTGTTTACGATTGTGCAAAAACGCAATTCTATGCCCTAAGCGAGGATTATCCCGAGTCAGTGTTAGAGATTTCTACCCGGGATATCGACAATGGAGGCATCTTCCATCGTCTACGAATTTATCAGCATGGGGTCATCACTGAGGCTAATGTGAACGTCGATGCACTTTACGAAGGAAAATGGCTGTATCACGGTCCCTTAACAACCATGTTTTACGGCAACCTGAATCATTATCAAATGTATGAATTAGGAAAGCCCATTGGTATTGGTATTAAGATGGATGAAAATGGCGCTAATTTTGTGAGTGCAAATCAAGGTGATAGCGGTATAGACCTTCCTGATAGCGGGTTGAGAAACAGTATAGAAAGCCAATATCTATGGTATAAACAGCGTGTGGATGAACACTTTTCATCACTGCTGAGTAGCGTCATTTTATCGCCAAGTGAGCTTAATAAGTTAAAAGCTGATTTATTAAAAGATATAAATGAAAATAAACCACTTGCAAAAGACGGTCAGGTAGCCGGGTTGCCGGGGCTCTGGGAAAGCTGGCAGCGGCAAAGCATTGCGCAACTCAGCACTTGGCAAAATAGCAAAGAATCTCCACTGGCATTAAAGCGGCAAATTTTAGAAAACTTGGAAAAATGGTATGAGCAAAGTGAGGTTTTACTTTTAGCCGAATCCTCGCAACGCTGTGCACGTGCTGGCAAAAGCCTTAACAGCCAAGACTGGCGCTGCGAACTTCGCCCAAACAGCGAACTTATACAGGTGTGTGAGCGTTATTTTGATGTGCAAAAATGCCAAACTATGAGTGATAATTTTGTCCGCAGTCAAAATAAAACAAAGTAAAGCGTGGCAATCTTTCCATACTATCCATACAAAATGGGCAATTAGATAATACAATGGGCGATCAACTCCATTGTTCCATTTACAGCAGTACAGGCAGCAATCTACATGTGGTTTAAAAATCTTTTGATCTACCGTTTTACCAAGCCTTTCACATTGACAGCAGAAGAGGTTAATACAAAATTAGCTGAAAAATGCTTTGCACCCTGCAATAGCCAAGACGTATCCAGTTACGGCTGGGCAATGCCACTAGGCAATCAAGGCAGCGAATATATTCATGCCACCAATGGCTGCATAATGATCTGCGCGCAGAAACAAGACAAAATTTTGCCAGCGTCCGTAGTCAACGATGTGTTAGCCGATAAGATAGAAGAAATTAAAGAGGCCGAAGACCGTATTCCTGGCCGCAAAGAACGCACTGAGCTAAAAGAAGAAATCACATTCTCTTTAATCCCCAGAGCCTTTACGCGCACCAATCGGGTGTTTGCCTACATTGCACCTGAGCAAGGCTTGCTTGTTGTAAATAGCGGCTCACATAATCGCGCTGAAGAACTGCTTAACTTCTTGCGTGAGTCGCTAGGCAGTTTGCCGCTGATACCCGTAAAAGCAAAAAACGTAGCACAACATCAAATGACCGAATGGCTTACCCAAGGCAGCGCGCCGACTGGCTTTGAGCTAGGTGGTGAATGTGAGCTTAGAGACAAAGCTGACGAAAGCGCAGTAATTCGCTGTAAAAATCAAAATCTATGCGCCTCTGAAATAACCAACCATATTGAAGCGGGCATGTTCGTTAATAAAATAGCCTTGCGCTGGACTGGCGACATTGAATTCATTGTCGATGACCAGCTCACCATCAAGCGTCTTAATTTTGGTGACCTAATACAAGACAAAATTGGAGATGTGAACACGGAAAGCGCAGCCGAACAGTTCGATGTCGATTTTGCGATTATGAGCGCCGAATTCGCTAAATTTATTCCAGCGGTATTAGAAGCTTTTGGCGGTGAAGACCTCAGTGATATAGGTGAGGTTATTACTAGCGCAGCGTAAGGATATTTAATGAACGCTGTGTTTGAATCATTTTTTGAACACAGTATTAAAGGCGCATGCTGAAAAGCATAGCGCCTTTTTTCATCATAATACTGTTTAATATTTAAGCTGTGTTGCTTACTTATGACGCGTTCATCTTCTCTGTCAGCTTCTGGAATTCAGAGCGCACATCTTCGTTTTTGAATACCCGAATGTCGGGCATCTGTATACCCATCAAGGTTTCAAAGGTATTTCGGCCTTCACGAATCATGCTGACTACAGCGGAGCTCAAACTGACAGTGCGGTAGGTATTGTCAGCCACCAAGCCTTCCTTACTGGCAATGTCCCGCGCCTTTTCAACTTTAGCTTTCTGGTCCTTCAGCATCTTTGTGTACAGTTCTATCACTTCAATGGTGAGTTTATTGGCTTGAACATTTGCCTTTAATATGTCGACATTGACGCCATTTTTCATCAACAAGCGTGATTCTTTGATATTCGCGTTGGCTTCATCTTTATAAGCGACGAGTTTGGGCAGGTAGTGTTCATCAACCCGTGCAATAAAGGTGTCCTGCATAGTGGTTACTATCCGGTACAGAATAACGACCATACCGTAATACTTTTTTGCATGTTCCAAGCTCTCTGAGGTTTCATTGCTAAGGGCTTCAAGCTGGTCAGTTACGTCTTTAATTGTCCGAAAAACCACTGACATTGAAATTATGTCATCACCCACAACAGACGACATTAATGTTTCAAGCTGCTCAGTGTTTACAGTTACGCCTATACTTGCAAGAGCTTGGCGGAGCTCATCCTTAATACTGGCAAGATCACTTTTGTAAGCTGCTAAATCCTTTTCAGCTGCTTCAATTAACTGGTCGTAGTCACCTTTGGTTGAGGCGACAAAGCGCTTGAGGGTTTGTGTCGGCGTTACACTGCCAACCATTGATTTACCCGAGGTGGGGGCAAGGATTCGCTTGGATTTATAGCCGACTATATCGCTATTTACCTGCTCAATTTTACGTTCAAGTTTTCGGTACTGTGTTCTCAGCTCCTTAATGGTTTTAGAGCCAAGCATACCAATGGCCTCATCGACCAATTTGTCGATATCTGATTGCGCATCTTCCATATCTCGCCCTAGAAACTTGGACTCTTCCAGAGTGGGTAATTCATCATGCACCGCCAGTGCGTTTCCTAGTACCTTCAGTAAGTCCGAAAGATCGTAAGAGACCACATCATCTGCTGATGTTTCCATGTCAGAGGCAATCGCTGAAAAAGAGAAAAGTGAAATAAGCAAAATTGCGGGTAGGCTGCGCAGCATCATTACTTCGTCGTCCTTGAATAAATACATTATGCAGCATCAAGCTGCTGTTTCTTTTGAGATTCTAACCCAGATTTGATAATGAGGCCTTATTTGCTAAGGCTTTCTGTTAGATGTCATGTTCGCGTTTTGCACTCAAAGGAAGTTTTCAGAACATCGCTTAAGTAAAGGGCTTACCAAACTAGCCGTAGCTGATAGAATCCCCGCATAATGACAAGCCAGCGCAATGATGAGTTAGCGCTAAGTCCATCATGTTTAAGGGAAGCACCATGGCCGGGAAGTCCAGCAGTAGCGCCACCAAACCAACTAAAACTAAACCTACCGCCAAACAAAAGAGCTTTGAACAAAACCTCTGGGATACCGCCGACAAATTGCGCGGTACGGTTGAGTCGTCTGAATACAAACACGTCATCCTGAGTCTTATCTTTCTCAAGTTTGTTAGCGACAAGTTTGAAGAGCGCAAGCAGCAATTAATTGCTGAAGGGCAGGGCGACTATGTAGACATGGTGGAGTTTTACACCATGCACAATGTCTTCTATTTGCCCGAGACAGCCCGCTGGTCGTTTATACAAAAGCAGGCCAAGCAAGACGACATTGCCGTTAAAATAGACACCGCCTTACATACTGTCGAGAAGTCCAACCCCTCACTAAAAGGCGCTTTGCCAGACAACTACTTCTCGCGCCTTGGTATAGACGGCAGCAAGCTCGCAGCGCTGATCGACTCCATCAACAACATCGACACCCAAGAAGACAAAGAAGAAGACGTAGTAGGTCGGGTTTACGAATACTTCCTTGGCAAGTTCGCAGCGACTGAAGGCAAGGGCGGCGGCGAGTTTTATACCCCCAAGTGCATCGTTAATTTACTGGCTGAAATGATTGAACCCTATCAGGGTAAAATCTACGATCCCTGCTGTGGCTCAGGCGGTATGTTTGTGCAGTCGGTTAAGTTTGTAGAAAACCACCAAGGCAATACCAAAGACATCTCCATCTATGGGCAAGAACAAACCAGCACCACCTATAAACTGGCTAAGATGAACCTAGCGATACGCGGCATCTCTGGTAACTTGGGCGACGTAGCCGCAGACACCTTCTTTAAAGACCAGCACCCAGACCTAAAAGCCGATTTCATCCTGGCTAATCCGCCATTCAACCTAGACCAGTGGCGGGCAACAGATGAACTCACCGACGACCCGCGCTGGTCAGGCTACGACGTACCACCGGTAGGCAACGCCAACTACGCGTGGATACTACACATGGTGTCCAAACTGTCAGAGAACGGCGTTGCAGGCTTTGTACTCGCCAACGGCTCCATGAGCACCAACACCAAAGGCGAAGGTGCGATCCGCCAAAAGCTGATAGAGAACGACCTAGTAGATTGCATGATCGCGCTGCCGGGCCAACTGTTTTACACCACCCAAATACCCGTGTGTTTATGGTTCATCACCAAAAACAAAAAAGCCCAAACCATCAAAGGCCACTCAGAAAGTAACCACCGCGACCGCCAAGGCGAAACCCTGTTTATAGACGCCCGCAACATGGGCAGTATGATGGATAGAACTCATAAAGAACTGACCGCTGATGATATCAAAACCATCGCCGACACCTACCACCTCTGGCGAGGCGAAGCCGCTGCCTCAGATGCCCAAGAAGCCCTTGGCAGTCATTCCCGTGAAAACGGGAATCCAGCGCTTTACCAAGACATTGCCGGCTACTGCAAAACCACCACGCTAGACGACATCAAAGCCAATGACTACGTACTCACACCGGGCCGCTATGTTGGCGCGGCAGCGATTGAAGATGACGGCATTCCCTTTGAGACAAAGATGACGGAGTTAAGCCAGACTTTGTATCAGCAGATGGACGAGGCAGAGAAGCTGGATGCGGTGATTCGGGAGAATTTGGCGGGGCTTGGGTATGGGGAGTGAGTGGCCACAGAAAGCTTTGAAAACGGTGGGCGTTAGCTTAATTGATTGTGTGCACAAAACACCCCCTGTTGCGGACGTTGGTTTTCCTTATATTGCTATCCCACAAATGAGTGCGGGCTGTATCGATTTTAATGCATCCCCTAGATTGATTTCTGAGGCAGATTTAATTGAGTGGACTAAAAAAGCTGATCCAAAGAAAGACGATATAGTCCTGTCACGCAGATGTAATCCCGGTGAAACGGCGTATGTTGATGGTAGCCGTCGTTTTGCTCTCGGACAAAACTTAGTGCTGCTGCGATCTACTTCGGGTTGTATTTACCCACCGTTTCTAAGATGGATCGTACGTAGCCCATTTTGGTGGGAGCAAGTAGCCAAATATCTAAATGTTGGAGCTGTATTCGATAGCTTAAGATGCGCTGACATTCCAAAATTTGAGCTTCCGATACCTCCCATTACCGACCAAAAATCAATCGCCCATATCCTCGGCACCCTAGACGACAAAATCGAACTAAACCGGCAAATGAACGCCACGCTAGAATCCATGGCGCAAGCCCTATTCAAAAGTTGGTTTGTGGATTTTGACCCCGTGATCGACAACGCACTGGCGGCGGGGAATCCGATTCCTCCTGAACTGGCCGTCCGCGCCGAAGGTAGAAAGTCCGTAGGGGCGACCGGCCGGTCGCCCCTACCTCAGAATGGCACTTTGCCCGAACATATACGCGCACAATTTCCAGACCGGTTTGTGTTGACCGAAGAAATGGGCTGGGTGCCGGAGGGGTGGGAATCTGGAACATTAGGTATGATCAGTGAAGTAATTGGTGGATTTGCATTTAAGAGTAAAGACTTTTGCGATACCGGCTGCCCAGTCATTAAGATTAAAAATATACAAGACAATCGTAGGGTTGATGTTTCAGATGTACAACATATACCTCGCGTTGTCGCTCCAACTGCTAGTAAATTTTGGCTTAAGAATGGCGACTTATTGATGGCCATGACTGGGGCTACAGTTGGTAAATACGGGTTGTTGGTTGGTGCATCAGGTCAGGACTATTTATTAAATCAGCGTGTCGCTAAATTTATTCCTCGGAGTGAGATAACAAATCAGATATGGTTTACTTATTGTTTGCTCATGGAGGGTACAGCAACATCTCATATAGTTAATAATGCTCATGGAAGTGCCCAGCCTAATATCAGCGCAAATGGAATAATGGATGCCCCTTCGATATTACCTGCTAACGAGATCGTGCAATTATTTACAACAAAGGTGAGTCCATTATTCCGCCGGGTTCTTAAGTGTCAGAAAGAAAGCGACGTTCTGTCTCGACTCCGCGACACGCTCCTCCCCAAACTCCTCTCCGGTGAACTCCGTATCCCAGACGCCGAAAAACAGATCGACGAGGCGTTGTAGCCGATGTTCTCGTCGTCTGGCAGAATCATGTTTACACCACGCCAGCATCGCAAGGAGGCGATATGAGCAACGATAAGCAAATTGAGATTTACCAAACGCCAGATGGTCAGACCCAGATAGAAGTGCATTTGGCGTCAGATTCGGTGTGGCTTTCACAGGCACAAATGGTGGAATTGTTTGGGCGGGATCAGTCGGTGGTTTCTAGGCATATTCGCAACGCCCTGAGTGACGGCGAAGTGGCTGAGCAGAGCAATATGCAAAAAATGCATATTGCAAACGCTGACCGTCCGGTGACCTTCTACGACCTGGATGTGGTGATCTCCGTCGGTTACCGCATCAAGTCTCCGCAGGGAGTGCAATTTCGGCGCTGGGCTACTGAGCGCCTGAAAGAACACCTCGTCCGAGGCTATACCCTAAATCAAACCCGCTTTGAAAAAAACGCCGCCGAGTTGGAGCAGGCGCTGGCCTTAATTCAGCGCACCGCCCAAAGCCCCGAGTTAAGTGGCGATGCTGGTCGAGGCTTAGTGGATATTGTTTCTCGCTATACCCAAACCTTTTTGTGGTTGCAGCGCTACGACGAGGGCTTGCTGGATGAGCCGGCCGGTCAAAGTGGCGGTGCTTTGCTGAAACCAGAAGCTGCCATGATGTCGTTAAACGAGCTGAAGGTTCAGCTGGTGTCTCGCGGTGAAGCTACTGACTTGTTCGCTCGCCCGCGTGAAGAAGGTTTGGTCGGTATTTTTGGTAATTTAGATCAAACGGTATTTGGTGAGCCCGCTTACCCAACAATAGAAAGTAAAGCTGCCCACCTGCTGTACTTTGTGGTGAAAAATCACCCATTTTCAGATGGTAATAAGCGCAGCGGTGCCTTCCTGTTTGTGGACTTTCTACACCGCAATGGCCGGCTTCTAAACGCGCATGGTCAGCCTCAAATTAATGACACGGGTTTGGCGGCCTTAACATTGTTGGTGGCTGAATCTGACCCTAAGCAAAAAGATGTGTTGATACGGTTGATAATGCATATGTTAAGCGCCGGAGAAACATAATGACCGTAGGGGCGCCTGGCGGGCGCCCAGACATAATGCCTAAGCACCGTTTTAACCGAGGTTCGATTCGCCTAAATAGTTACGACTATTCTCAGGCCGGTGCCTATTTTATTACTCTATGTACACATAACCGGGATTGTATTTTTGGCTATATAGATAACGGGGAAATGCGCTACAGTGCCTTTGGTGAAATTGTTGTTAACCAGTGGCTGCTAACTGAGTCATTGCGTTCTGAAATTTCCTTAGATGCATGGGTGCTAATGCCTAATCATTTTCACGGTATATTTTTTATTAGGGATTCTGCACGGGCTCAGGGCGACCGGCCGGTCGCCCCTACGTTGGCGTCTAGGTCGGTAGGCTCGCTGGTGGCGGGCTTTAAATCGGCGTGTACTACACAGATAAATACGCAACGAGGCAGCTTGGGTGCCAAAGTGTGGCAACGAAATTACTGGGATCGCGTGATTCGTAACGAGGCTGAATTGACAGCGTTAAGGGAATACATCGTCAATAACCCAAGGAAATGGACTTTAGATACACTGTATATGGCTTAGAAGAGGTGTATAAAACTCAACATTTGATAATGTGAGTGATAGAGATATAACAGAAGGATTTGCGAACATATGAGCTTCAATGAAGCAGCGCTAGAACAAGCCATCATCGACTTGCTTGGTGAGCAGGGCTACCCCCATAGTAACGGCGCGACCTTTGTTCGCGATAAGCGCGAGGTCTTACTGAAAGACGACCTTCGTACTTACCTTCAGCAGCGCTATGCGGTAGATAATATTACCGCCGGTGAAATAGACGCAATTATCCGCAAGCTAGAAGCCTATTCCTCCGCTGACTTGTACGACTCTAATCGCGCTATTCATAAGCTGGTGAGTGATGGCTTTCTACTCAAGCGTGAGTCGGTGGCCAGTAACAAGCATAAAAGCCAGAAAGACCTGTATATACAGCTCATAGATTACACCGGCCTGCCAGAGTCGCGGATGCCTGATCCTGAGTCATTGGATTTAGTGGTAGCACACGGCGGCACTGAGTATTCGACTGCTAGGGCGGAGCTGAACATCTACCGCGTGGTGAATCAGCTAGAGATTGAAGGCTTTGAGAGGCGCATTCCCGACGCCATCTTGTATATTAATGGTTTGCCCTTGGTGGTGTTCGAGTTTAAAAGCGCAGTGCGTGAAGAGGCAACAATCTACCAAGCCTACGAGCAGCTGACTGTTCGGTATAAGCGCGACATACCTGAGCTTCTAAAGTACAACAGCCTATGCGTTATAAGCGATGGCGTTAACTCGCGGGTGGGCTCTTTGTTTGCGCCGTATGACTTCTACTATACCTGGCGCAAAGTAACGGGTGACGAAACCATTGAGCAAGATGGTATTAACGCCTTGTACACCATGTTGAATGGCTTGTTTGATAAGAATAGGTTGCGCGAAGTATTGCGTCATTTTATCTACTTTCCCGACTCATCCAAGCGGGATGAGAAGATCGTTTGCCGTTACCCGCAGTTCTATGCCGCTACCAAGCTGTACGACAATATACTGACACACCGCAAACCAGCAGGCGACGGTAAAGGTGGAACCTACTTTGGCGCTACAGGCTGCGGTAAGAGCTATACGATGTTGTTTTTAAGCCGCTTGCTAATGAAGAGCTTGGCGTTTGAAAGCCCCACCATTGTTTTAATCACTGATCGCACTGATTTAGATGATCAGCTATCTAAGCAGTTCACCAGTGCCAAGACTTACGTAGGCGACCAAACTATTGTCAGTGTGGAGAGCCGCGCTCAACTCCGCGAATTACTCAAAGGCCGCAATAGTGGCGGTGTATTCCTAGCGACTATCCATAAGTTCACCGAAGACGCCGAGCTACTAACTGATCGCAGCAATGTTATTTGTATTTCTGACGAAGCTCACCGCAGCCAGGTTAACTTAGACCAGAATGTACGGATTACAGAAAAGGGTGTGCGTCGTACTTTTGGCTTTGCCAAGTACCTACACGACTCTTTGCCCAACGCCACCTATGTTGGTTTTACCGGTACGCCGATAGATGCCACGTTAGATGTGTTTGGTGAGGTGATCGACAGCTACACCATGACGGAATCGGTGAAGGACGAGATTACGGTTCGTATTGTTTACGAAGGCCGCGCCGCTAAAGTCATACTCGACAATAAGAAGCTAGAAGAGATTGAACAATACTACGCAGAGTGCGCCGATGACGGCACTAGCGACTATCAAATTGAAGAGAGCAAGAAGTCCAGCGCTAATATGAGCGCCATACTCGGTGATCCAGACCGCATTCGTGCGTTAGCTGCAGACTTTGTCCAGCACTATGAAACCAGAGTCAGCGAAGGCTCAACGGTTAAGGGCAAGGCCATCTTTGTGTGCAGCAAGCGCGATATCGCCTATGACTTTTGGCAGGAAGTTATTGCTCTAAAGCCAGAGTGGAATGAGGTGCTTAGTTGTGAGGCTGGCGCGACGCTGACTGATCAAGAGATGAAAGAGATCAAACCCATTGAGCGGGTGAAGATGATAATGACCCGGGGCAAGGACGACCCGGAAAAGCTCTACAATCTTCTGGGTAATGCCGAGTATCGCAAAGAGCTGGATCGCCAGTTTAAAAACCCCAAGTCTAACTTCAAGATCGCCATTGTGGTTGATATGTGGCTGACGGGCTTTGATGTGCCGTTCCTCGATACCATCTATATCGACAAGCCCATTCAGCGTCACAACTTGATCCAGACTATCTCGCGGGTAAATCGCAAGTACGAAGGCAAAGACAAAGGTTTGGTGGTGGATTACATCGGTATTAAAAAGCAGATGAACCTAGCCTTAGCCCACTACAACAAGGCTGACCAACAGAACATAGAGGAGATTGATAAGTCTATTGTTGCGGTGAAAGATCATCTCGACTTACTCAATAAGCTATTCCACAAGTTCGACGCGTCTAAGTACTACAAGGGCAGTCCCGTTGAACAACTTCACTGCCTTAACATGGCGGCGGAGTTTGCGCAGATTACTGACAAGATCGAGAAGCGGTTTATGGCGCTGGTTAAGCGCCTTAAAGCAGCCTACGACATTTGCAGTGGCTCAGAGCGGATAAGCCAAGCGGAACGTGACCAAATTCATTTTTACTTAGCCGTGCGCTCCATTGTCTTTAAGCTCACCAAGGGCGATGCACCAGACGTAGCACAAATGAATGCCCGTGTACGGGAGATGATCAAGGACGCATTGCACGCAGATGGCGTGGAAGAGATCTTTAAGATGGGCGAAGACAGCGACGGTGTTGCTGATTTATTCGACCCAGATTACCTAGCTAAGATCGACAAGATCAAACTACCCAATACAAAGATTAAGCTACTGCAGCAACTGCTCGCCAAAGCCATCGAAGACTTCAAAAAGGTCAATAAGGTGCAGGCGCAAGACTTCTCTAAGCGCTTTAAAACATTGGTCGACAACTATAACGAGCGCAAAGAAGATGATGTACTGGTAAGTGGTGTACTCGAAGACTTCTCCGACGAGATCATGGACATGATCCATGCCCTAAAGGATGAGTACGACTCCTTTGAAGATCTAGGCATAGACCTAGAAGATAAAGCCTTCTACGACATCTTGAAACGGCTGGCAGAGAAGTATGACTTTACCTACCCAGACGACAAACTCATCACCTTGGCGCAAGCGGTAAAAGACGTAGTAAAAGACAAAGTTAAATACACCGACTGGAGCCAGCGCGAAGACATCAAGGCAGAACTGAAGGTCGGCTTAATTCTGGTTTTAGCTAAGTTCGGCTACCCTCCGGTTGATCGTGACGAAGTGTATAAAGAGATCTTTGAGCAGGCTGAGAATTTTAAGAGATTTCAAAACACATAATTAGTCATTTTTAAAATGGCAAGCAAGGGGAAGTGAATGCCAATATACGAATTGAGTGAGGAGGGCATAAGTGCGATGCCCAAAACTACTTTTGCGGCGCAAAATATAAGAGAGCGCGATGATCTTCAGCGATACTTAAAGAGCCAGATAGATATCATCGCTCCCCACACGATGGTTATTGCCGAGGAGTTCGGTGACTGGGATGTGAGTCGGCGTAGAATTGATTTGTTATGTCTAGATAAGGCAGCCAACTTAGTTGTCATCGAGCTTAAGCGCACTGAAGACGGCGGCCACATGGAGCTACAGGCTGTACGGTATAGTGCAATGGTCTCTACTATGACCTTTGAACAGGTTATAGAGGCGCATCGTCGCTACCTTGATGCTAATAAAATTGAGGAGGATGCTGAGCAGCGCATCCTAGATTTTTTAGACTGGAGTGAGCCAGATGATGACTCATTTGCTCAGGATGTTCGTATCGTACTGGCTTCGGCAGAGTTTTCAAAAGAACTCACATGCGCAGTACTTTGGCTCAATGAAAAGGGACTAGACATACGGTGTGTCAAGATGGAGCCGTATTCAGATGGCACCAGAGTTCTTTTAGATGTCCAGCAAGTTATACCTTTACCGGAGACTGAGCAATTTCAAGTTCAAGTCCGGCATAAAAAGCAACGAGAGCAGCAAGCGCGTTCGCAGGTAGGAAGGGATAGGTCTACATTTAGTGGTTCTGTTGGCGGGATTCCCTTTGAAGGCTTGAATAAGAGGAGGTTAATGCTCCACTTGGTTTCTGCGCTTATTAACTCGGGAAACGCTACTCCTGAGCAGCTTAGTAGTCTTATCTACTGGCGTGAAAATGCTTTGTTTAAGCGTTATCAGGGCGAGCTGAGTGCAGATGAATTTAAAGAGAAGATTATGGTTGGCGACGTGGGTGGACAAGTTGCCAGAGTAGATCGCTTTTTTCATACTGACGATCAATTGTTTAGGGTGGCAGGGGGTACCTATGCGCTCACAAACCAGTGGGGCGCAAGAACAGCGGAAGCTGTAAAGTTGATTGTTGAAAAATATACGGAATTGCAGATAGTTGTGACAGTGAATTAAAGTTGGCCTTTGCAGGAATAATAATGACGGTCTGGATGGCGGTTTCGTTGTAGGCTTAAAACAAAAAAGCCCTGTAAAAACAGGGCTTTAATGGCTTTTAATGGCGGTGAGGGAGGGATTCGAACCCTCGAACAGTTTGACCCGTTACACACTTTCCAGGCGTGCTCCTTCAGCCACTCGGACACCTCACCAAAACTGATATCTGCGCAATTTTAGATAGTTTTACGAGCGTCAGGTCGCACGCCTGCATGCTCGTTATCGCCCTAGTGGGCGCTTTCTCCGGCAAAGCCTCCGAATCAGCCACTCGGACACCTCACCAAAACTAATATCTGCGAAATTTTAGATGGTTTTACGAGCGTCAGGTCACACGCCTGCATGCTCGTTATCGCCCTAGCGGGCGCTTTCTCCGGCAAAGCCTCCGAATCAGCCACTCGGACACCTAACCAAAACTGATATCTGCGAAATTTTAGATGGTTTTACGAGCGTCAGGTCGCACGCCTGCATGCTCGTTATTTCCTCAATGGCTTAACACCGCGTTTTGAGGGCGGCTACTCTAACCAATAACGCTTGCAATGGCAATTAACAAATTCAACCATCGCAAGAACTGGTCTCTTTTTGGTGCGCCAGAGTTGCGGTGGCTCATTGTGGTGCAAGCAATGAGTGCTTACCCTCATTAATTCAGGGTTTAGTCGATTTTGGGCTGGAATGAATTTTGCTCTGTAAGCGATGTATGGTTGTTGATTGATTTAGTCTTTGAATAGGCTATCAATAATTTTGAGAATGAATCCTAATGGTGTATTCGTCGGAAATGGTAGCGTTATTGCAGCAATTGCGTTCGCGTATTTTCGCAGAATTTGGGATGCGTATCCGGCTAGCAGACCCCGAGCTTTTGACCAGCTTAGGCGATATTGGTAAGCGGAGCCGCGATCCTTTTACGCGTAAAACGGTTGTTCAAATTATGTCAATGGCAGGTATTCCATTTCAATTGGAGCCTCCAGTAAAAGCAGTTGAAAATGAAGCTACTGAAAAGCGCGATGTGACTGAAATCACGTATCGTGGTACTAAAATATATCGTGAAAAGGAACTACCTACTGAGTCTAAGTTAGCGTCTACGCGATCACAAACAAAGCAAATGTATCGTGGTCAGATAGTGTATAAGTAAGGAATTTAAGGCACTAGTATCGTTAAAAGCCGCAGATTATGTCTGCGGCTTTTTCGGTTTTAGCCTCCGGTGATTTCCTGTAGCACTTCAATATAGGTTTCTATTGGTAGCGTTTCTGGAGCTACTGAGCTTGCGTCCATAACAGCTTGTTTTAGCCGGTTGTTAAATTCAGCAATGGTTTCTTGGCTGCTGATTAGTGAAGGGCTAATCTCGGGTGGTTTTCGGTGGAGGGTAGCCTGTTCATAGTCGTAGGCAATACCGATTCCAGTTCCTTCATCAAACTGCCTTACAAAGATTTCCATGCCACGGGGGTGCACCTACAGCTTCATCAAATCCCATCGAAACAGGTGGCCAAGCAACAGGTTGTCCTCTCTCATGGATATAAATGTTTGAATATTTAGAAAGCTTATATGTCAGCCTTTGGTGCTAAGGATTTAGCGACAACGCTATGAAGTTTGACCGCGACTGCTTATCATTAGGCTTTTACTGAAGAATTTTTAAGTGTTATGACGATAAAATGCACGATAGTGCCGGTAACGACCTACCAGCAGAATTGCTCAATCATGGTTTGTGAAGAAACCCGCAAGGCCGCTGTATTTGATCCGGGTGGTGATATTGAGAAAATTGAGGCGGCGATTGAGGGCTTGGGGGCTACCCTAGATGTCATTTATCTAACTCATGGTCATATGGATCACTGCGCAGCTGCAGATGTTATGCGCCAGAAATACGGGGTTAAAATTATTGGCCCTCAGAAGGAGGATGCCTTCTGGATAGATAAATTGCCTGATTGGTGCAAGATGACGGGCTTCCCTCATGCCGACGCGTTTGTTCCAGATCAATGGTTAAATGATGAAGACAGTGTGACTTTTGGCCACCAAACCTTAGCTGTTAAGTTTTGTCCTGGTCACACCCCCGGACACGTTGTTTTTTTCCATGAGCAGGCACGCTTAGCCATTGTGGGTGATGTGCTTTTTCAAGGTTCTATAGGTCGTACTGATTTCCCCAAGGGTGATTTCGACACTTTAATCAATTCCATTCAAACCAAACTTTGGCCTTTGGGCGATGACGTCAGCTTTATTCCCGGGCACGGCCCAACATCTACTTTTGGCCACGAACGGGAAACCAATCCCTTTGTTGCTGATACGCGTTTTGGATAACAATATATGACAAGTGAATTAACGCATTTTGATACCAAGGGTAATGCGCAAATGGTCGATGTAACCGAAAAGGCGGTTACTCATAGAGAGGCACAGGCGAGTGGCTGTGTCACTATGTCGGCAGAGACCTTATCGCTTATCGCTGAAGGCGGCCACAAGAAGGGCGATGTATTAGCTGTCGCCAGGATTGCAGGTATTCAGGCCGCGAAAAAGTGTTCGGATCTTATTCCTTTATGCCATCCCTTAATGTTGTCTTCGGTTAAGCTTGAATTTAACTTGGATCATGCCAGTAACTCGGTCCATATTTTTGCGCGCTGCAAATTAGCCGGACAAACTGGGGTTGAAATGGAGGCCTTAACTGCGGTGTCTGTTGCGGCTTTAACCATCTACGATATGTGCAAGGCCGTGGATAAGGATATGGTGATATCAGATGTTAAGTTATTGGCGAAATCTGGTGGGCGCTCTGGTGATTGGTTTGCCAGTGAGCAAAACGCATGATTACTGTGTTGTTTTTTGCTAAATACCGAGAACAACTTGGTCTAGGTCGCCTACCTTATGACTTGGTTTCTACAATAACCGTGAGCGACTTGAAAATGGAATTAGCCAAGAAAGGTGACCAGTGGTCTGCTGTTTTGAATGCCGACAATACGATCTGCGCTGTTAATCAAGTTATTGCCAGTGATGAAGACATGATTAGCGACGGTGATGAAGTTGCATTCTACCCACCTGTGACCGGTGGTTAAAATGCAATATCGTGTTCAGGTACAAGAGACTGATTTTGATGTTGGTAAGGAATACCAAGCCTTATTAAGCAGTCATAGATGTGGTGCGGTGGCGCAGTTTGTTGGTGTAATGCGTGATTATAATGATGGGGATGATGTTCTAGCCATGGAGCTAGAGCATTATCCCGGCATGACTGAACGAAGTATTGAGGCCATTATTGAGCGGGCAACGCTCCGTTGGTCACTACTTTCAGTAGCCGTCATTCATCGTGTTGGCCCATTATTGCCGGGAGAAAACATCGTTTTTGTAGGTGTTTCTGCAATGCATCGCCACGCTGCTTTTGCCGCCTGTGAATTTATAATGGATTTTCTTAAGTCAGAAGCCCCATTTTGGAAAAAAGAACGCCGCAAAGATGGCAGTGATTATTGGGTTGATGCCAGAGACTCGGATACTGCGGCCTTGGCGAGGTGGGCTGAGTAATCCAATTAGAGTAGCTTGTTACACTGAACTTGTTTACCGCTCGGGGTATAATTCGCGCCAGTAAATGAATTACTCATCTATGGCGATATTGATGATCGTCAATAAATTGCAAAAACAGGAAATTCTATGAGCCTTGATCCCCGTCAATTTCGAAATGCCCTTGGTCAATTTACAACGGGTGTTTGCGTCATTACCGCAACCCCGCCTGGCTATAAGCCTTTTGGTATGACGGTGAACTCATTTGCCTCGGTGTCTTTAGATCCACCGCTGATTTTATGGAGCTTGCGCAATGACTCCGAATGCTTGGATGCCTTCAATAAATCAAAAACGTTTACAGTTAATGTGCTGGCGAGTGATCAAGAGCCTATGTCTAACCTGTATTCTAAGAAAAATGAGCACGAATTAGTTAGCGACCATTTCCGAGTTGGAAAAAGTGGTGCGCCCGTGTTGCGCGGCGCCTTAACTAGCTTTGAATGTGAGACATGGGCGCATTATGATGGCGGAGACCATATCATTGTCGTGGGTAAGGTCGTGGAAATGGACAATAAACCCGGCGCCAAACCTTTAGTGTTTCAGGCTGGTCAATATCGAGAATTGCGCTAAGTAGATTGGAGTAGGGGGTTGATGAAATATTGCAGTAATTGCGGTGCCGAGCTTATAAAGAAAATACCGCTAGACGATGACCGCCTACGTTTTGTCTGCCCACAATGCGACATGATTCATTATCAAAACCCCAATGTTGTTGTTGGCTGTCTTCCAACGGCGGGCGATAAGGTACTGCTTTGTCGTCGTGCCATTGAGCCGCGCTTGGGGTTTTGGACCATTCCCGCTGGATTTATGGAAAATGGTGAAACCATGTTGGAGGGGGCGTTACGGGAAACCAGAGAAGAAGCCGATGCCAAGGTGAGTGGTGAAACTCTTTATCGCCTTTTTGATATTCCTCATATTAATCAAGTCTATGTGTTCTATCGTGGTGAACTTGACGGTGGTTTTGGCATTGGCCCAGAAAGTCTTGAGTCCCGCTTGTTTTTAGAAGATGAAATCCCCTGGTCTGAGCTGGCTTTTCCTATCGTCACAGATGTATTAACCGAATATTTTGAAGACCGTAAAACAAGTGATTTTCCGATTAGAGTCAGTTCGCCCAGTCCATTATGGGCTAAACACGTAGGTTGGAAGCCAACGAAGCACGATGAACAATAGCTATTGCCCTTAACGGCTTAGCCTCAGTTGCAGTAGATTTCATTGTGCGCTTTTCCAAAAGCAGGCTATGGTTATAGTATGCTGAAGGTCACGCCAATTTGTTATCTCATCCTTTGGCTTAGACACGAATAATAAGGAGTTTCAATGGAATACGTTTATCATACCGTCGATGTGTTTACCCAGACCGCCTTTAGTGGGGCGGCAGTATCAGTGTTTCCAAAAGCGAGTGGTCTTGATGCCATGCAGATGCAGCTTATCGCCAAGGAGATGAATCATTCAGAAACCGTTTTTATTTTCCCCGGCAGTGGTGAGGTTGCTGCTGAATTGCGGGTTTTTTCACCCGCTGGAGAGCGAGTAGTAGGTAGTCACAGTGTTGTAGCCGCCGCCAGAACACTCGTACATAGTCAGGAACTCCCGGTTGAAGATAAGGATTGTGTCGTACAATTTTCACAGGGGCGCAAAGTATTTCGCGTCGTTTTGTCGATGAATGAAGGCCGCTTGTTAACGCAATTATCGATGTCGGTTAGCCCTCAAATTGATCACTACGTACCCGATAACAGAGAACTAGAGCAAGTTCTTGGTCTTGGCTCGAATGATATAGAAACCCTTAAGGCCAGAACCTTATTTGTCAGTTGTGATTCGCCTTATCTAATTGTGCCTTTGCGTTCCATGGATGCGGTGTATCGCGCTCGATTTAATCTTGAGGCGTGGTCACGTAGTAGCGCCGCTTCTGTCGCAGTGAATGAAGTATTGGTGTATAGCTCTGAGACAGAGTCCTTACAAACTGATTTTCATTTGCGTATTTTGGGTGAGCATATCGCACATGATGCTAGCCCTCCTGTTGGTGCTGCGATTCCTGCTTTTGTTGCCAGCTTATGTGAGTCACGCGGTTTAGCCGATGGCACTCATACACTATGGCTAGAGCGCGGCTTTAAGGCTAATCGCCAGAGTGTGCTACAGGTGGAATTTGTTAAAAAAGCAACGGCTGAGTTAAAGGTGAGGGTAGGTGGAGACGCGGTTCTAGTTGCTCAGGGAACAATTTTGGCACCAGATGTAAAAACGCAATACGCCGCATAAATGATATTTTAAAACCTAGCCCGTACAATCCTAGTGTTGTACGGGCTTTTTAATACCCATTAATTTACCTGTTGTGTTCTGTATACTACGCACTTTGTTGAAGGCTTTGACAGCGTCATAGCGTGATTCATCTCTTTTAAAAGGTTTGATTGTCCCCCCATGGAAACTCCTTTTTTACTTTGGTTAGTCGGCGTAGCACTAGTTAGTTTGTGCCTTGGTGTTGGTATTGCGACTTTGTTGATTCAGCGTGGCAGTGCGCTACAAATTCGTGTGCAGAAAGAGCGTGCTGATTCGGTCCAATTATTGTTAGACGAGCAAGGTTTACTCAATACTACATTAAAGAAACAACTTGAAGATGCTCAAAATAAAGTGGTCAGCCTTGAGCGGGATCTTGCCGTAGTAGAGGAGCGCCTCAACTCACAAGCAATTGCGCTCACAGCAAGCGAGGCATCACTGGCAGCAGCAGACCAAAAAAACAGCGATTTAAAAGATGCGTTGGCAAGAAAAGAGAGCGCGTATAGCCACCTGGAAACATCAACAAAAGAGCAGCTGACGCTGCTTACTGATGCAAAGAAGCAATTAACAGATCAATTTGAACAGTTGGCCAATCGCATTTTTGATGAAAAAAGTCAGCGCTTTCAGGCGCACAGTCGCGATGCCCTTGATATTCAGCTGAAACCCTTTAGAGAACAACTGAAAGAGTTTCGTGGTCGTGTCGATCATATTTACGATAATGAGAACCGTGAGCGCGGTGAGCTTAAAGAGCAGCTCAAAAATCTTCAAGAAATGAACCGCAGTATCAGCAAGGAGGCACAAAACCTTACCCGCGCTTTAAAGGGGGACAACAAAGCGCAGGGTAACTGGGGCGAAGTTATTTTAGAGCGCGTGCTAGAAGAGTCTGGTTTGCGCAAAGGGCATGAATACGAAACCCAGCTTAGTTTTACCGACGAAACTGGCCGCCGAAGACAGCCCGATGTTATCGTTCGACTTCCAGATGATAAAGATATTGTGATTGACGCCAAAGTGTCCTTGCTTGCATACGAACGATACTGCAGCAGTGATGATGACGAAGCGCGTCAAGCCTGTTTGCGTGAACACGCACAATCGGTAAAGGCCCATATCAATGGCCTCAGTGTTAAGGGTTATGAGCATATAGAAGGGCTGCGCACCTTAGATTTTGTGTTTATCTTTATTCCAGTGGAAGCTGCTTTTATGGCGGCCTTCGAGCATGACCCTGAATTGTTTCGTAATGCCTATGAAAAAAATATTATCGTGGTAGGTCCAACCACATTGCTGGCAACCCTGAGAACGGTGCAGAGTATTTGGCGTTATGAACGGCAAAATCAGAATGCGGAGGAAATTGCTCGTCAGGCGGGCGCGCTGCACGACCAATTTGCCCTAGTGGTTCAGTCCCTTGAAGATATTGGTAAGCATCTAGATCGTGGTCGCGATGCTTATGAGAAAACACTAAACAGAATGACTTTGGGTAAAGGCAATTTAGTGTCTCGAGTGAGTCGTTTAGAGACACTGGGTGCTAAAGTAAAGAAGACTTTGCCAACGTCACTGACTGATAGAGCCGATATTGACCGCGTTGAGGTTGATGGTTCAGAACATAATTAATCAATTTTGAATAGGAGTGTAATTTGTGGCGTTACCTAAAGTAGGCAATCTTGCCCCCGCATTTTCTTTAGCTGATCAAGATGGGAACACGGTGAGTCTTAAAGATTTTAAAGGAAAGAAAGGGGTCGTTCTTTATTTTTACCCTCGGGCATCCACGCCGGGTTGTACCATGCAGGCTTGTGGTTTACGAGATGTGTATGGTGAGCTTGATACTTTGGGTTACCAAGTATTAGGGATCAGCTTTGATCCAGTGAACAAAATTAAAAAGTTTCATGATAAATACGAGCTTAATTTTCCATTGTTGTCTGATGAAGACCACGCAATTATTGATAAATATGGTTGCTGGCAGCTTAAAAAGTTTATGGGTAAGGAAAACATGGGGACAGTAAGGACGACGTTTATCATTGGTCAGGATGGGCGTTTGTTAAAAATTATGGATAAGTTTAAAACAAAATCTCATCACGAAACATTGATGGTAGTGTTAGACGAGTTGTCAAACGCCTAAGTCTACATCATTGATAGAGGGTAATCGCTTAACGGTTTTGCCCTCTAGCTTACACCAGAGTCGTTTTGATTTTTCTTGTAGTTGGTATAGTTCGTAAGATCCTTGGTTATCATATCTAGGCACAGCTTTAAGACTACGGCATCATCTAAAAAGCCTGCAATAGGTATGATGTCGGGTATGGCATCGAGAGGAAGTAAAATATACAAAAGAGCGGTAACAATAGACCCTAATGACCACCAAGGTATTTCTCGGTAATCGCCGCTGACATAATCTTGAAGTAATTTAAATAAGACCTTTACTTGCGCCAAGAACGGTGCCAATGACGCGCTAGTAATTACCTTATTAATTATGCGCTGCCTATTACTGATGGCTAAATTGATTTGTGATTCGTTAAGATCTCCGGCACCTTTATCGAGTATCTTCTTTGCGCGCTTTTTGGATAATACTTGCATACTGGCGTCTCTATAATCTGAATAGCAATAGATGGCAAATATGGCGCAGTGGAGAGCAATCTGCAAATTTGCTTAAAAGATTAAGCGATATATTTCTGTACTAACTCCGATTTTAAGACCTTGCCAGCAGCATTGCGCGGTAGCTCATCATGGCAAAACCAGATATGTTTCGGATGCTTAAAGACGGCAAGTTTGCCTAGTAGATACTCACCAAGCTCATTGTGGTTTAGCTCTGCACTGGCGCGAAGGCGAATAACAGCAGCAGGAATTTCACCAAATTGCTCATCGGGCTCGGCTATAATGGCGGCCTCTGATACTGCTGGGTGCGAAGTTAGAATGGCTTCAATTTCTGCGGGGTAAATATTTTCACCACCTCGAATAATGAGGTCTTTGGCCCGATCAACGACAAAGACAAAGTTTTCTTCATCCAGGTAGCCGATGTCACCTGTGGCCATCCAGCCATCATCAAATTGTTTGCTGTTTGCATCAAGTTTGTTCCAATAATGACTGACATTACATACTGATTTCAGCCAGATTTCGCCTCTTTCCCCTTTGCTAAGAATGTTGTTGTCTTTATCCCGTGTTTGCCATTCAACGAGAGGGGAGAGGGTGCCAGCGCTCGTCGGTTTGTAGGTGAATGCCTCGCCTGAACAGTTGGCACAAATGGCATTGCTTTCGGTCATGCCATAGCCTGTACCAATGTAGGCATTTGCAAGCGTGTTATTGATGACAGTTTTAAATGATGGGGGGCAAGCGGCGCCACCACCACCAAGGGAAAATAAACTACTTGTATCGCTGCTGTGAAAATCTGGGTGCCGGAGTAACTCTAATACCATTGATGGCGCGGCGCTAAAGATGGTGACTTTTTCGGTGCTGATTAATTTAAGGGCCTGCTCCGGTGACCATTTGTACATTACAACGGTTTTTCGTCCTCCGCGCAGGTTTAGTAAAAATGCAGCGTAGCAGCCAGAGACATGGAATAAGGGCACACTTAATAGGGTGCAAGGTGGGAAACCACCGGCAAACATTTTTTCTATGGCTTGGGGGTTCGCCATGGCTGAGCACATGGCATGAAACTCAAAGCTATAAATGGCTTGGCAGATATTTTTATGACTTGATACCGCCCCTTTGGGACGTCCAGTGGTGCCGGAGGTGTACATGATTTGTGCAATATCATCGGTATTACACGACACAGCTGGAAGCGGCTTGTTCCAGTTGTTGGCAATGATTTCATCGAAGTCAGAATCACCAATGATGTCACCCTGCGCAATTCTCGCCACAATCGCTTGGCAGTTAAGCTTTGATAAAAACGATTGAATCAGTTCAGATCGCTGCTGGTCGCAGAAAACTAATTTTGCCGCTGAGTCTTTTAAGCCGTAGTGTAGTTCATCCGCACTTCCCCAAGAATTTAGTGGTACGACCACAGCGCCTACTGAAACAATAGCAGCGTAAGACACCATCCACTCTGGGCAGTTACGCATGGCAATCGCAACTCTATCCCCATTATTAATACCAAGGCTGTGTATCAAGTGATATGAGAGTGCGTCTACGCGCTTAAAAAACTGAGTAAAAGTGAGCCGTTCACCCTGGTATACGAGAAACTCTTGGTCACCGTGTTGGCGTCCTGCATCAATTAAGTCACGCAAGGTAGCGGGTGCATTCTTGAAAATAGAGAAATGACTGCTGCTATCCTTGATCACTTCAAACGGTGCACCCGGTTGGCAGAGTTGGTCAGTACAATCCGCTAGGCGATTAACAATGTGGCTCATAGGGTGTTTTAGCTCTTATTGATGATCAAACATGGAATAGGTAAAACTCAGCGTTGCGGGTATCGGGGCGTTGATCGTTTCCATAATCCGCTGGTATTCAGTGTGACAAATACGCCATATACCATCGTCGAGTCGGTATTGATCAGTGTAAATGGCAGTGCCAAACAGCATCCAGTTTTGGTCTTTATTAAACACTAAGTCTTGTAAATACCATTTACCGGTGGCGGTACTTTCATCGATAAACTCAATTTCTGGGTGGTGGCAATTGTGCATGGTGATCACCTGGGGTGAATCCATATGTCCCTTTAAGCCATTTATCAGTTGATCACGGTTGTCGAAACTATACTTTCCGTCATCGTAGCGTGCACTACAATCTTCGCTTAGCGTTGTTGTTAATAGCTCCCAATCATGGGTGTCGACGGCGCGCAGGTAGGTGTACTTCAATTTTTTGATAGTTTCTATTGCGAGCAGGGCATTGAGTGACGCTGTCATGGTCGTGATCCTTAGCAATTCGTTATTATTTTGGGATAAATCCGCTGAAGCTATTATTTCACTATCTATGGTATTTGCTGGTAATGCTTATTTTAGAGGCAGCTAAATCAGGGAAACATGATCTGAATGGATGAAGTGAGCTTGAACTTTACGTTGTTGCTATAAATTGCGTTGTTGCTATAAAGAGTTTAGTGCTGACATTTAATCTATAGTTGTGAATTGGGGTTGCGAGGCGATGAGTTCAGCGGTCAATATTGTTTTTTGCTAAGCTATGCGACGATTTAAATTTTTGGAGTATTTTAAATGCGCATAATTACTGCAAATACCAACGGTATTCGTTCTGCAGGGCGTAAAGGATTTTTTGAATGGCTAGCTAAGCAAGATGCAGATGTGGTCTGTATCCAGGAAACGAAGGCGCAAAGGGATCAGCTCGAAGACCCGCTTTATCATCCTGAGGGTTACACCACCACCTATAGCGATGCCATTAAGAAAGGTTACAGTGGCACGGCGATGTATTGTAAAAAGCCACCCAATAGCGTGACCACCTCGCTTGGCTGGGACCCCGCGGACAGCGAGGGGCGATATATCCGCGCTGATTACGATAAAATAAGTGTTATATCGCTTTATATGCCTTCCGGCTCTAGTGGTGATGAGGCGCAGGCTAAGAAAGACCGCTTTTTAGGAATAATCTATGATCACTTCGTGGAGTTAAAAGCCGCTGGGCGTGAGCTGGTGATTTGTGCTGATTGGAATATCTGTCATAAAGAAATCGATCTTAAAAATTGGAAGGGCAATAAGAAAAACTCTGGCTTTTTACCCCATGAGCGCGAATGGTTAGACAAGTTGTACGGTGAAGCCGGGTTTGTAGATGCCTTCAGAGAGATCAATCAAGACGCCGTTTATACATGGTGGTCGAATCGCGGACAGGCTTACGCCAATGATGTTGGTTGGCGTTTGGATTATCACGTGATAACACCGGGCTTAGTTGACTCAATACGTAGCGCTAGCGTCTATAAAGATGAAAAGTTTTCTGATCACGCACCTTTTACAATGGACTATGATTGCTCGCTTTGAGCTGGGTGCTTGTGTAATATTGCACGTTGAATTGATTGCTGTGGCCACTTGAGCGCAGTGTTTGTTGTTGAATCTTAAGTAAGGACAATTAATGAGCTTTTTCATATCTGAGGCGCATGCCCAGAGCGCGGGCGCGGGTGCGCCTCCCGGTGGTGAGTTGTTCCAGATTGGTTTTCTGGTCCTCATGTTTGGTTTGTTTTACTTTATCGCTATTCGTCCACAGCGTAAGCGTCAAAAAGAGCATGCTGCAATGGTGTCGGCCTTAGGTAAGGGCGATGAAGTGGTCACTACTAGCGGTATTCTCGGTAAAGTAACCAAGTTAGATGATGACTATGTTGTGGTGAATGTGGCTGATAATGTAGAGCTTAAGTTTCAGCGTTCATCTATTCATGCAGTACTGCCCAAAGGCACATTAAAAGCAATTTAATCATTGCGCGCCCTGCGTATGCGGGGCGCTTTCTCCTAACAGGTAGCAAGATGTCTTCTACTGTTAATCGTGAAAATATAATAAAGCACAAAATTGGTATTACCCCTCCGCGCCTTAATCTCGCTCAGCTCCCCACACCCTTGCAGCCCCTAGAACGCTTACATAAAAGTATAGGCGGCCCCAAGATTTGGGTAAAACGCGATGACTTAACGGGCAGTGTATTGTCAGGTAATAAAGTCCGTAAGCTTGAATTCAGTTTGGCCCAAGCTATTGCAGAGGGCTGCGATACTATTCTTAGCTGTGGCGGCTTACAGTCTAATCACTGCCGTGCAACGGCCTTGTTGTGTGCTCAGCTTGGCTTGAAATGCCATCTTATTTTACGGGGTGAGAAGCCCGATGTAGCTGATGGGAATTTACTGTTGGATTGCCTTGCCGGAGCAAAGATTAGCTACTACCCAGCGGCTCAGTACCAGCGGGAACTCAACGATGTTTTGTTAAATGAACAGGCGGCTTATCAAAAACAAGGGCGCAAGGCGTTTATTATTCCGACTGGCGCTTCCGACGGGATTGGCGTTTGGGCTTATGTTGAAGCCTGCGCTGAGATCAAACGTGATTTTCAACAGAAAAACATCGACGTTAAGCATCTTATTTGTGCCACCGGCTCGGGTGGTACTCAAGCTGGGTTAACGGCGGGGGCAGACTGTTATCAGTTAGACGCTCAAGTGTGGGGCGTTAATGTCTGTGACGATGAAGCATGGTTTATTAATAAAGTACGGCAGGACTTATCTGATTGGCAGCAGCGCTATCAAGTTGGCATAGAGCTTGATGCTCTTTCCGTTAAGGTTATTGATGGATACGTTGGGCCGGGTTACGCAAAAGCTGATCCTGAAGTATTTCAATGTATTGCCGACCTAGCAAAGATGGAAGGCTTAGTTCTTGATCCTGTTTATACCGGAAAAGCCTTTTACGGCATGCTTGATCAATTGAAAAAAGGTCGCTTTGGAGAGAGTGGCGATATTATGTTTTTACATACCGGCGGGGTCTTTGGCGTTTTCCCTCAGCGTAGTAATTTCGATTTTAACTAAGCTCTATTAGTACTTAACACACAGTAAAAAGGATCTCTTATGGAGCAGGTTTCAGCACTGGTAAGTACAATCAATGGCATCGTATGGGGGCCTTTGATGTTGGTGCTTATCTTAGGCACCGGCGCTTACCTAATGCTAGGTTTGAAGTTGATGCCGTTGCGCAATATTGGCGCCGCTTTTCGCCTGCTAATTAATGGCCGTAAAGGTGATGGCAACCAGGGCGAAATTAGCCCATTTCAAGCTTTAATGACCTCTCTTAGTGCAACTATTGGTACGGGGAATATTGCGGGCGTGGCTACGGCGATAGCCTTGGGTGGCCCCGGCGCTTTATTTTGGATGTGGTGTACAGCATTAGTGGGCATGGCTACAAAATATGCTGAAGCGGTGTGCGCAGTGCATTTTCGAGAACAAGATGCCGAGGGAAATTTTAGCGGCGGCCCAATGTATTACATCAAAAATGGTCTTGGATCACGTTGGCAGTGGCTTGGTGCTTGTTTTGCGGTATTTGGTGCCATGGCGGGGTTTGGAATTGGCAATACCGTACAAGCTAATTCAGTCGCAGATGCCATGCAGGGTGCCTTTGGAGTACCTGTATGGCTTAGCGCGGTGGTCATGTTTGTGGGTGTCGCAGCCGTTATTTTGGGTGGCGTAAAACGGATAGCAAGTGTAGCCGGATTTTTAGTGCCGTTTATGGCCATAAGCTACCTTATCGTAGGGCTTGTTATTTTATTGATGAACATTCCGCTTTTACCGGCGGTGTTTAGTTTGGTGATTGATTCAGCATTTAATGGTACTGCGGCGGTGGGTGGTTTTGCAGGTGCTGGTGTGGCCGCCGCAATACGCTTTGGTGTTGCTCGGGGCGTCTTTTCTAATGAGGCAGGCTTGGGTAGCGCACCGATAGCGCATGCGGCGGCAAAAACCAACAATCCAGTTCGCCAAGGTATGATCGCCATGCTGGGGACCTTCATTGATACCATATTGGTGTGCACGGTAACCGGCTTTGTTATTTTACTTTCTGGCGTTTGGGAAACGGGCGAGAGCGGAGCGGCTTTGTCCACCTTGGCGTTTGAGTCTCAAGTTCCCGGTGGTCACTTTATTGTGGCGATTGGTTTGGCGGTATTTGCATTTACTACCATGCTAGGCTGGTCTTATTACAGTGAGCGCTGCGTAGTTTATTTTTTTGGTAGCCGTGGCGTCATGCCGTTTCGTATTGCTTGGGTGTTGGCGATCCCAATGGGGGCAATGGCAAACCTTGGCTTTATCTGGTTATTGGCTGACACCTTAAACGCCTTGATGGCCATTCCAAATTTAATTGCCTTGCTTCTTTTGAGCCCAGTTGTATTTAAATTAACCCAGCAAAAGTTAGCTGAGGCAAAAGAGGGTGTTTAACCATTTGAGCGTTAATATACGCGTTCAACCCGCTGAGTAATTCGGGTAAATAGTTCATAGCTGATGGTGCCGCAGTGTTGAGCCACCTCGGCGGCGCTAAGATTATCACCCCATAGTGTCGCGGTATCGCCGGCGTTAATCTCAAGGCCGGTAACGTCGACGGTCAATAAATCCATGGATACCCGGCCTGCTAGGGCAGCACGCTTACCGTTAATAAGAACCGGCGTGCCGTCTGGAGCTTGCCGAGGGTAGCCGTCAGCATAACCCGCTGCAACGGTCGCTATTCGAGACGTACTTGCTGATTGCCAGCGACGGTTGTAACCGACGCCATCGCCTGCTGCAAGGTCACGCACGGCAAGAACTTTAGCTTTAAAGGTCATGGCTGCTTGTAAATCACCCTCATTAAGGGTGTTTGTTGGATCATCGCCATACAACATGATTCCGGGTCTAACCCAGTTCAAATGCGACTGCGGAAAGCTAATAATTGCGGCGGAATTAGCCATGCTAATTGGCGTTTCCCCAAGTGAATGACTCAGAGTATGTAAACACTGATACTGCTCAATACTACGTGTTTTATCCGTTGTTTCCGCGTCACTAAAGTGGCTCATATGGTGAAGGGTCGCGACATTAGGTGACTGTTTTAAGAGCTGGTGAGCGTCAATAAACTCTGGCTCGCTCATCCCCAATCGATTCATACCTGTGTTTAATTTAAGCCATACGGTTATCGCTTGCGGCAGTTTAATACTGGCAAGTAAAGTGGCGGTTTGAAGGTCGTGAATGACCACATCAAGCTGGTGTAGGGCGCATTCGTTTAGGCTTATCGCGTCGTGCTCTGTACCCAAAAGCACAATTCGCTTATCGCTTAATTGCTTACGCAATAGCATTGCTTCGTTTAAGCGTGCTACGGCAAAGCCGTCGACAATATCGTTAAGATGTTCTGCTACCCAATCTGCACCGTGACCATAGCCATTAGCCTTTACCATCGCTAAGATAGCGGCATTAGGTGCAAGACGACGTACCGTTTTGGCATTATGTCGTAAGGCGCAACGATTAAATTCAACCCACGTAGTTCTATGCATAGTTATCAACTCATTTCCTCGCTGAATTCTATCGGGCTTGCTGCAGCGAGAACAGCGCGTATTTGCATGGGCGTGCTTTTTTTATTCAATTGCTTACCGCTGTTTGCTAATTGTGTGACTGAGCTGGAAGCGTCAAAGCAAAATGTATCGACTGACGGCAGGGCTAGTCGAGTTGATGCCAATGATTCCTCAACTTGTCGTGCTATCAATACGCAGCGTGCTCAACACTATTTTTGGGGAGAAGGTGGGCTTGTTGCTGATATCGATACCTCCTATCACTTTGCCAAGCAAGCGTTGACCCAGCAGCGGTGGCCGTATGAATTAATGTTGCTGCGATCGGCCTATGTGCTCAAAGGCTTGGATAGCAGTCTTAGTCTGGATGAAGCATTACGACGTTTTCAGCGCGAAATCTCTAGCAATGATTCACTGCGGCAAGACAAAGCACTTGCGATGCTTAACCAGCTCAGTAAATTTTTGCCCCGTGTTACATGGCAGGGTAATACCCTTTATCACGATATAGAGCGTAAGCAGTCTGAAATCTTGCCGCTGTCTGCTGCCGTTGGGGTGCGATCTTCGGGCGGTCAATTACAAGTTTTAGCGCTTAATCAAAGCGGTATGCCCAGCTTGTATTGGGGGAGGGAAGTTCGACTCGTATCTAAGAAACAGGACTCTCCGATATTTCGTCGCTACCCAAGCAGTGCCTCAAAGGGTATTGAAGATGTTCGGCAACAACTTTGGAAAGCTCCCGTTTCCATGCCCGGCAGCGGTGTGTTAGTGAGCCGCTTTATTCGTCAAGATGGTCGGCCATTTCAATCCCAATGCACTGCGACATTGATTAGCGCGCAGTGGCTATTGTCTGCTGCGCATTGTCTCTCTACCCCAGAGGGCGACGGACGCTTACAGTCGCTTGAGTATATTGCGGACCCACTTAGTCACAGTCCGCATAACCTAAGTGTACAAGTAGCTGCTGCTTGGCAACATCATCTTCACCGAGTTTCAGACCAGCAAAGTGGCAACGTGACCCGGTATAGTGGTTCTGATATTGCCTTGTTAAAACTAGCTCAACCTATTGCCACTAGTAAGAGCGTGGAATTGGCCGGTCTTGCACCAAATAATATTTGGATAGATAGCTTGGGATTTCCCAATGACAAACCACTGTATACATTGTGGGCGTCTCGTTGCAGAGCGAGTGAGTGGGGCGAGGGTTCTGTGAACTTGGCAAGCGTCTACGCTTTAGATTGTTTTAGCTTTGCAGGTCAGAGTGGGGCGGCTATTACTCAATATATTAACGATCGGGCACAAATAGTGGGGGTGTTGTCATCTCGTATATTTAATGACAGTGTTAACAGACCGGTGTTTGCCGCGTTAAACGTGGCGATCATTAAGCAAATAGAAGGTTTGATCGCGGGTCGTGATACGTCATTATTTGTTGCAGTGCCAATAGAACCGACTTTACGATCGCCATTACGAGCGGAGGTAGTTGGATCATAATCTTGCTCAAGACTATTGTCTTGGTCTAAGCCTATTGTATAGTGAGCTTGTACTGACACGAAGTGTGCTTATGTCTAATGGATCAGAGAATAAATTAGTTGTTGCTATCTCATCTAGAGCATTGTTCAACCTAGACGAAAGCCATCGCGTTTATGAATCGGAAGGTTTGACTGCTTATCAAGCGTATCAAATTGAGCATGAAAACGAGATTCTGGAACCGGGTGAGGCTTTTGGCATTGTAGAGCGCCTTTTACAGCTCAATGATTATCTTGATAATGCTCGGGTTGAAGTGATTTTATTATCACGAAATTCTGCCGACACCGGTTTGCGCGTTTTTAACTCTATTGAACATTATGGGCTAAGTATTAGCCGAGCTGCATTTAGTGGTGGCGAAAGCCCATATCGTTATGTGTCTGCCTTCCATTGTGATTTATTTTTGTCGACCAATGCCGAAGACGTTCGGCGTGCACTTGATAATGGTGTAGCCGCAGCTACCTTATTGCCTCGATCTAAAAAGTCCGCATCCCTCACCAATCGAGAGCTGCGCTTTGCCTTTGACGGCGATGCGGTCATATTTTCTGACGAGGCCGAACAAGTATTTAAACGGGATGGTCTTGAGGCGTTTACGGCTAGTGAAGTGGCTGCAGCGAACACCCCTCTAAGTGGTGGCCCCTTTAAAGATTTCTTGAAAGCCTTGAATGCCTTGCAATGTGAACTCTCTGATGATGATCCGCCGATTCGTATAGCGCTTGTCACGGCGCGTTCAGCGCCTACACATAAGCGGGTAATACAAACCTTGCGTAATTGGAATATTCGCATCGATGAGTCCTTATTTCTCGGCGGTTTGGATAAGGGCGAATTCCTTGCAGCCTATGGTGCGGATGTGTTTTTTGATGACCAACCTGGCCACTGCGTTTCTGCAAGTGAACATGTCTCTACGGGACATGTTCCCCATGGTATTGCGAATAAAGTCAGCGATTAATAACGTGTCGAATTGTGTTGGTATAAACATATTAGGCACTGGCGTGAGAATGTATCGAACGCGTTTTGGCGTAGGAGTTACATCAGGATGAAATTGCAACAGCTACGCTACATTTGGGAAGTGGCGCACCATGAACTGAATGTGTCGGCTACGGCGCAAAGTCTTTTTACATCACAGCCCGGTATTAGTAAGCAAATAAGAATGCTGGAAGATGAGCTAGGTGTGGAAATTTTTGCACGCAATGGAAAGCACCTTACGCGGATCACACCGGCTGGTGAGGCAATATTAAAAACTGCCGGCGAAATCCTCCACAAAACTGAAAGCATTAAGCATATTGCCCAAGAGTTTAAAAACCCTGATAAGGGCAGCTTATCAATAGCAACCACGCATACCCAAGCGCGCTATGCGCTGCCGGACGTGATTAAACGTTTTATTGATCGCTACCCTGAAGTGTCGCTGCATATGCATCAGGGAACCCCAATGCAGATTTCGGAGTTAGCTGCGAATTTTGAAGTTGATTTTGCGATTGCAACAGAGGCCTTGGAGTTATTCAGCGATTTAATCATGATGCCATGTTATCGCTGGAATAGAACAATCTTAGTCCCTAAAGGTCACCCATTGGCGGCAGTTTCCAATCTTCGAATTCAAGATGTCGCCATGTACCCCATAGTGACTTATGTGTTTGGCTTTACTGGCCGCTCTAAATTGGATGAGGCCTTCCTAGATAAGGGGCTTGAACCGCGAGTTGTATTTACAGCTACCGATGCGGATGTCATAAAAACCTATGTGCGTTTGGGTTTAGGTATTGGCATTGTGGCGGAAATGGCCTATGACCCAGCTGCTGACTCAGACTTAGTCGCTCTAGATGCTAAGCACCTTTTTGAACCTAGCGTCACCAAAGTCGGCTTTCGACGTGGAACGTATATGCGCAAGTTTATGTACGATTTTGTTGAGCTATTTGCACCGCATTTAACCGCAGATTTAGTCGATAAAGCGTATGAGTGCCAGACTAAAAGTGATTTAGATACCTTATTTGCTGATATAGAATTACCGATGTACTAGCCTCAGAATGCCCTGGGAGTCAAGATTGCTTTATCCGTCGTAAGCCGTTAGATTGACGCGGTTTTTCAGCGCAGAAGCGTAACTTAATCAATTTTAGGAGTAATGTTGTGGAAATCGCCTGTCTTGACTTGGAAGGGGTGCTGATCCCAGAAATTTGGATCGATTTTGCGGAGCGCACCGGCATCGAAGCGTTGAAGGCTACCACTCGTGATATTCCTGACTACGACGTGCTAATGCAGCAGCGTCTGCGTTTATTACAAGAAAATGGTTTGGGCTTGCCGGATATCCAAGAGGTTATCGCCGATATGTCGCCTATGGAAGGAGCTCGAGAGTTTCTGGATTGGCTGCGTGAGCGCTTCCAAGTTGTGATTTTGTCCGATACGTTCTATGAGTTTGCCGCACCACTTATGAAACAGCTAGGCTGGCCAACATTGCTATGCCACAAATTGGAAACCGATAGCCGTGGCAGCGTGGTGGATTACCGTATTCGTCAGGTGAACCCCAAGCGTCAATCTGTATTGGCACTAAAAACCTTGTATTACCGTATTATTGCTGCAGGTGATTCTTACAATGATACGACCATGCTGGCCGAAGCGGACGCGGGTATCTTGTTTAAAGCACCAGATAACGTCATTAGTGAGTTTCCGCAATTTCCTGCAGTACATGACTACGAGGCACTTAAGCTAGAATTTTTAAAGGCGTCTAACCGTAATCTAACGCTGTAATCGGCCTTAGTTGAAATCGGCAAGTGCTTGAATAAGCTTGCCGATTTTTGTCTCTGTTTCAATAAACTCTTCATCAACATCAGAGTCGGCAACAATACCGCCTCCAGCCCAGCCTGTAATTTGTTCGCCGTCGCAGAGGAAGCTGCGAATGGCTATATTACTGTCCATTTTGCCATTTCCCCCTAAATAGAAAATACTGCCGCAATAGACCTTACGTTGATGGGGCTCAATTTCGCTAATAATTTCCATCGCGCGATGCTTGGGCGCGCCAGTAATAGAACCGCCAGGAAAGCAGCTTAATAAGGCCTGAAAAGAAGAGCATTCTTCACGTAACTCACCTGATACTGTACTCACCAGGTGATGCACGGTGCGGAAGGTCTGTAACTCGCAGAGTTGGTCTGTACGAACGCTAGCGGCTTTACAGCTTTTACTGAAATCATTACGCAGTAAATCCACAATCATAATGTTTTCGGCACGATTTTTAGCGCTACGCTGCAAGGCAAGCGCTAATGCCTTGTCTGTGTCAGGATCTGCACTTCGGGCAGCTGTTCCCTTTATAGGCTGGGTTTGTAATTTACCGTTATTAGCTGACAGCAAGCGTTCTGGGGAAAAACTAAGGACCTGACTGCTACCTAGATCGATATAGGCAGAAAAGGGGGCGGCGGCAATGTCGCGAAGTTTTTGGTAAGCCGGCCACGTATCGCCTTGATAGCTGGCGTTAAAAGCGCGGGTTAAATTTACTTGGTAACAATCTCCAGCTTGAATGTAATCTTGAACTTGATTAAATGCCTGTTCGTAGTATTTTCGGTCCAAGGTGCTTGTGAAGCTGCTTGTTAGTTGAAATCGCGCGGTATTTTTTAAGGATTGCTGAGGTGAATTTAGAACGAGCTGCTTGATATGCGTTAACACTTTCTCACTAACACTGGGTTGGGCAACTAACTCGCATTGTTTGCGATGATGATCTACAACAATCGCCCATGGATAAATGCCGACATGGAAATTAGGGGTAGAAAGTGGTGCTTCTAATCGAGGGCTTGGCCGTATATTTGATGCAAGTTCTCCGAAGTTGTAATCAATATAGCCCACTGCGCCCCCGCTGAAAGGGAGTTGGTCGCAGTCAAGATACTCAGTTATCACTGATTTTAATCGCTGTTCAGCTTCGCTAAGAAAGTGGTGAAGGCTCTTGTCATCGCATGCATGCCAAGTGATGACATCAATAGGTTGCGCACAAATGATATCAAAATGTCCGCCTTCACTATAAGCGTTAGCGCTGTCTAAAAAAATCGGCAGAGGTAGGTGTTTGAGGCTTGAAAAAATTACGCAGCTGTCACGTAAATAGGGTAGTGCTATACGATGAAGGCTTGCCATTACTGTTGCTCAGAGTCAATCAAAATGCAGCTGGTGAATACTGATTTTACGTGCTATCAGTCTGAAAAATCTAGTGTTTTTTCCCTTTTGAATTGTATTACAAGTGGCTTGTTTGGATTGACACATCACGCTATTCCCAGTACTGTTAGCCGCCGCTTTGAGAAACACTAAGCCGTCAATATTTTATACAGAACGGTTATTCTCAATCATCCGCAGTTCAATATGTTGCTGGCCAAAAACACTTTGAGTTTTAAAAGTGACAGAGATCGATAGAATCTCGGACTAATAAAACATTTCAGAGTGTCACAAGCTAGCGGCGTGTTTGCGGGTTAACTATAAATGCAGCTGGAACTGACAGGCATGACTAAATTAGCTACAGATACTCCCTCCCTGGAAAACCCTTTTGAGAAAAAAGCTGAGGTCGAATTCACTGTTCCCGGTCAAATAGACTACGACCCTGGTTTGTACGAAGCCGCTCTTCAAGCTGGTTATGATTTGCAACAACGTCCACGTAAAATGGCTGGCGTTAAAGGCATTCAAAAGCAGCACGAAAAGAAACGTATGACTATCTGGGAACGGATAGACGTATTGGCTGACGCTGGCACCGAACCAAAAATTCTTTACCAAAACTGGGGTAAGAATTTAGATGGCGCATCATTGGTTACCGCAATTGTTAAGGTAAATGGCCGTGATGTAGCTATGTATGGGCACGATTTTACCGTGCGTGCTGGCTCTATGGACGCAACCAATGGCAGCAAATTAGCGAATTTGTTTAAACTTGCGGGTAAATTAGGTGTGCCTTTAGTGGGTCTAAATGACTCTGCCGGTGCATATATACCTGCTGGTGTTGGTGGTCTTGATGGCTATGCAGAGGCATTTGCCGCGCTACGTCATATTAATGGCGTTGTCCCCTCAATTATGTGTATGTTTGGTTATAACGCTGGCGGTGGTTCTTATTTACCTCGTCAGGGTTCGTTTGTCATTCAACCAAACGAAACATTCTTTGGCTTAACGGGCCCCGGTGTTGTGAAGTCGGTGCTAGGCGAAGATGTCACAGCAGATGAACTCGGTGGGCCAAGTGTTCACTCTAAATCAGGCGTTACTGACTTTGTTGTTCCTGATGAAGTGGCAGCGTTACGCAAAGTCAAAGAGCTACTCAACTATCTGCCTAACAACAGTGCAGAAGCGCCTGCATTTCAACCTACCTCTGACCCGATAAACCGCAGAACGTGGGATATCGACCTCTTATTGAAGAAAGCCTTCAATAGCCCAACCGGTTTTAATACGCCGTTTGATATCAGCATAATTATTCAGCAGATGTGCGATCACGGTGATTTCTTTGAAATTCAGCCTGAGCGTGCTCGCAACACAGTTTGTGCGCTGGGTCGTATGGGCGGCAACGTGGTTGGCTTTGTTGCCAATAACTCGGCGGTATCTTCTGGTCAGATTGATATTGATGCGGCCTATAAAAATGCCCGTTTTATCCGCTTTTGTAATGTTTACAACATCCCTGTGATCTTTATGGAAGACACAACGGGCTTCTTGCCGGGTAAAGAGCAAGAAGCGGGCGGTATTGTTCAAGCAGGGCGCGCCATGCTTGATGCCATTATCGATTTACGCACACCGCGTTTCTTGATGATTGTACGTAATGCCTTTGGTGGTGCTTACGCGGCCTTTAATAACTATCCAACAGGTGCCGACTTTGTTTGTGCGCTTCCCACGACGCGATTAGCGGTAATGGGACCAGCAGGTGTTGAATATGTTTATAAAGATGAAGTGCGCAAAATTCGCGGTTCACTAAAAACACGTATAGCAGAGCTGACCAAGCAGAATGTTGAGGCCGGTATGGCTGAGGCTGAAGCTAGCGCATCTGCAAACGAGGCGGTGACTGCGTGGCAAAAACAAGAGGAATTGCTACTCACTCAGCGTTATGAGCGTGAGCTAATGAATCCGAATGAAGCACTAAGCTTGGGATCAATATCCCAAATCGTCATGCCCTCTGACCTTCGCAAGGTTTTGGGTGAGCAATTGGAACTCCACCTCAAGGCATATAAGCCTGAACCCATGAGTGGTACACAGCGGGAATTCCATTAATTCCTGTGTGTGAGTAAAGGTTTCCTAAATTTAAGCAAGACGATTCGCTAACGAGGTTATTCGACGTGCAAGCAAGTAATAATTACTACCTAAACAACCCGATGGTTCATAAAGACCGTCAACTCGCAAAATCAAATACAGTATGGACTAGAAGTTTCGCCTGTAACGATTTGAAACCATTGATTATTTGTCGTGGCCCAATCCGTAAAGAGGCCATGGATGTCTTTGATGAAATGGGCATTCACCACTACGGTATTTTGCTTTCTGAAAAAGACTCCATCACTTACACCAACGCGCTAGCGCCTGAACTGAGAACGCTAACTGACCCAGATCGTGTTCACCGCGTACCTGACTATACCGGCGCGACCAAAGAAGAACGTATCCGACGCATCCAGCAGATAATTCGCATTGCCTACGATAATGGCTATAACGCGATTTTTGCGGGTTACGGCTTTATGTCGGAGGACGCCGAAATGGTTGAGTCTATGGAAAAAGCTGGGCTGAACTTTATTGGACCATGCTCTTTTACTCAAAAATCAGCCGGTATGAAGGACCAAGCAAAACGTACTGCATTGGAAACTGGGGTGTCTGTTACACCTGGGGTTAACAATGCAACGAGCTTGGCGTTATTCGCTAAATACGGCAAAGACGGCTTAGATAAATGCGCCGCTGATAACAACTTGTCGGTTGATTTTAGCTCTTGCAAAGATGAAGAAGAAAAAGCACTAGTATTATTGGCAGCGTCTTACGACGCAGGCATTGATATTATTACCGCCGCGGACATTGGTCTTGCCTTGCAAGTTGAAGCCAAGCGTATGCTGGCCGAAAAACCCAATAACCGATTCCGCTTGAAAGCCATTGCAGGTGGCGGTGGTAAAGGTCAGCGTATTCTTCAGGCGGCAAATTCCTACGAAGGCGCGACGCTAGAAGAAAAAATTGAAAAAGCCGCAGAAAATGTCCCCTCATTGGTACAAGAATGTTTGATCGAGCTTAAAACCAATGGTGTTGGCGATAATAAAAACGTGCTCATCGAGATGAATATCGACACCACTCGTCACCAAGAAATACAGGTGGTGGGTAATGGTGAGTGGTGTATGACAATGGGTGGTCGTGACTGCTCTTTGCAAATGCACGAGCAGAAGTTATTGGAAGTTTCTGTTACCGAAGAAGAACTGGAAGCAGCCATTACGGCGGCAGATGCTGCGGGCAAACCAGAAGAAGCGGAACAGCTTAAGAAAGACCTCGTTATTTTACAGCGCATGGAACGTGAGGGCGCGGTATTTGGTGAGGCCGTTAAATTGGATTCTGTGGGTACCTTTGAATGTATTGTCGATGGTGAATCGCATTACTTCATGGAAATGAACACCCGTATTCAGGTTGAGCACCGTGTAACGGAGCTGTGTTACAAGCTGAAATTTACCAACCCAGATGACTCCGGTGATTACTTCATCGCAGAAAGTTTGGTTGAGGTAATGGTGTTGCTGGCACGCCACGGTAAAAACTTACCTAAACCAACCCGAATCCTGCGCGAAAAGACTTCGGTTGAAGCGCGAATGAACGCGACCAACCAGGCCTTGCAACCTCATGCTGGTGGTGTGATCGAGAATTGGTCTAACGCAATCATAGGTGAAATTCGTGATGATCAGGGTATTTCTACACATAACCCTGATACTGATGTCTTCATGAAATACCACCTAGCCGGTGCGTATGATTCTAACATTGCCTTATTGCTTACCACGGGTGAAACACGCCTGAGTAGCTATCAACGCTTAGCGGAAATCTTACGCCGAACAGAGCTACGCGGTAAAGACTTGGCCACCAACCTTGAATTCCATTACGGCTTAGTTCATTGGTTTATTGGCAATGGCATTAATGCGCGTCCTTCTACTCGCTTTATTGTTCCATATTTGACGGCAGTGGGTTTGTTGAAAGAACAGGCAAATCAAATTGACCTTGATGTGGCTTACGCAGAAATTCGCCAGCGCTATGTTAGCGCGGATAGCGAGAGCAATGCTGCTTGGCTTGCCGCCTTGGATGCTAAGAAACTGTTGTTGATTCGTCCTCTTGAGCGGCTATTTGCCGAGCCACATTATATGGCCGGTTGGTTAAGCATGAATAAGGACAGCTTGAACATCGTCGATGGCAAACTCCAATGGCTAGTGAATCCTATTGAGCTGCTAGACAAGCTTTATCACTACCTCAATATGGACTTTGAGCTAGGTAAACCAGCGCGTTATATGATTTGGGATCACGATCATGAGATCTTGAACTCTGCTGTTAATTTCTACAAAACCTTAAATGAAAAAGTAGACGCGGCAGATTTCCCTGCCCTTGAAGCACTACTTGCCGCCAAAAAAGCCCCAAAAGGATTTAGCGCTGATGAGTGGTCTGCAATACGCAGTGCCCACGCAGGTTATTTTGCGGGAACAGAAGTTCTGTCTGTATTGGCATACATTGCCGATAAAACGGGCTTCTGCGAATTAAGCGTAAACGCGGATTTAAGCATTACAATTCCTGATCGTTTAACAGATGAAAGCCTGCAGAAACGTATGGCTAAAGTCCTTGTACCGCCACCAGCGGCTAAATCAGACGAAGTACTTGCAGCCAGTGGTGGTATGTTCTACCCACGCGAAGCGCCGGGCATGGATGTCTTTGTTAATGTTGGTGACCATTTTGAGGCAGGGGATACTTTATACATTGTTGAAGTCATGAAGATGTTCAACAAAGTGGTGGCGCCTTTTGCTGGCACCATCGATAAAGTATTGGTTGAGGGTGACGGTGTGATCATTAAAAAAGGTCAGCCTTTGTTCAAAATCATTCCAGATGAAAAAATCATCGTTGAAACCCCTGAGGAAATTGCTGAGGCCCGTCGCGTTAAAACTGTTGAGTTTTTAGCGACCCTTAAGTAATCATATTAGCCGGTAGCCTTGCTACCGGCTCCTTAACTAATTTGGAGTATCCTGATGATTACTGGACTTGATCATATTGCTGTTGCGGTGCCTGATTTAGAAAAAGCCGTTAAACGTTTTCTGGAAGACTTTGGTCTTAGCTACGATGGCACTGAAGACGTTGAAACAGCCAAAACATCTACCGCATTTTTCCCTATAGAATCTGCAAGCATAGAGTTAGTCAGCCCATTGCGCGGTGAAGGCCCTATTGCAAAATACCTAGAAAAAAAGCCAGGTGGATTACATCACCTCTGTTTTAGCACCGACGATATCGTTGCTGATGTTGCTCGCTTGAAAACTTTGGGCTATCAATTTATCACTGATGAACCATCCTTGGGTGCCCACAATTGCCAAGTTATCTTTATTCACCCCAAATCCTGTGACGGTGTACTCATTGAGTTAAGCCAGCCAGGGGATGACCACCACTAAAAAGATAGATGCCGCGCACCAGGTGGCGGTGCAAAAAGCGGCACAATCATATTTTATTACACTGACCCTTTTGGAAATAGGTACACCTATGGCTGATTACAAAGCTCCTGACACGTCCGTAGAAGAATGGAAATCCATGGCGAATAAAGTTCTCGCCAAAGGCAATCAAACACTTGATGACTTAGTTTGGAACACACCTGAAGGTATCGACGTTAAACCTTTGTATACCAAAGAAGATACTCAGGATTTACCTTACGCTGATACATTGCCAGGTATTGAGCCCTTTATTCGTGGGCCACAACCAACAATGTACGCTGGTCGGCCGTGGACAATACGTCAGTACGCGGGATTTTCTACGGCAGAAGAATCTAATGCTTTTTATCGTAAAGCCTTAGCTGCTGGTGGCCAAGGGGTGTCAGTTGCTTTCGATTTGGCAACTCACCGCGGTTACGACTCAGATCACCCACGGGTAACCGGTGATGTTGGTAAGGCTGGGGTAGCAATAGACTCAGTTGAAGATATGAAGGTCTTGTTTAACGAGATCCCACTGGATAAAGTCTCTGTTTCAATGACCATGAATGGGGCTGTTCTTCCAGTACTTGCTGGCTATATCGTTGCTGCGGAAGAGCAGGGTGTTTCGCAGGATCAATTATCTGGCACGATTCAAAACGATATTCTTAAAGAGTTTATGGTGCGTAATACCTATATTTACCCACCATTACCTTCGATGAAAATTATCGGCGACATCATTGCCTACGCCTCTGACAATATGCCGAAATTTAACACGATTTCCATTTCGGGTTACCACATTCAAGAAGCCGGTGCTGATGCCGCACTTGAGTTGGCCTACACCTTGGCCGATGGTAAAGAGTATATCCGCACAGCTATTGCTGCGGGTTTGGATATCGATAAATTTGCTGGCCGCTTGTCCTTTTTCTGGGGCATTGGTATGAATTTCTATATGGAAATTGCCAAAATGCGTGCCGCACGCTTGCTGTGGTCAAAAATTGTTAGCGAATTTGAGCCCAAAAACTCTCGCTCTAAAATGCTACGTACTCACAGCCAAACCTCAGGCTGGTCTTTAACGGAACAAGACCCCTATAACAATATTGTCCGTACTACGATTGAAGCAATGGCGGCAGTATTTGGCGGCACTCAGTCACTTCATACCAATGCTTTGGATGAAGCGATTGCACTTCCTACGCAATTTTCATCTCGTATCGCACGTAATACACAGTTAATCATTCAAGAAGAGACCGGCATTACTAAGGTTGTTGATCCTTGGGGTGGCTCTTATATGATGGAGTCATTAACAAAGGATATTGCTGATCGTGCTTGGGAGCTGATTGAGGAAATAGAAGAAAAAGGCGGTATGGCTAAGGCGATTGAAACCGGCTTGCCTAAACTTCGAATTGAAGAATCGGCTGCCCGCAAACAGGCCCGAATAGATCGCGGCGAAGACGTTATTGTGGGTGTGAACAAATATACCCTTGATGAAGAAGATGATGTTGATGTTCTCGATATCGACAATAATGCAGTACGTGAATCTCAGGTTGCTGCACTAGCTAAAATTCGCGAAGAAAGAGACGAGGCCGCAGTAGATGATGCACTTGAAGCTATCTATCAATGTGCATTAACTGGTGAAGGTAACTTATTGGATTTAGCTGTAAAAGCAACTCGCTTACGCGCTACAGTAGGGGAGATATCCTTTGCGATGGAACGTGAGTTTGGCCGCTTTAACGCCCAAGCCCAAACCGTGTCTGGGGTCTATGGTAGTGCGTATCAGGACGATGAAAACTGGCAGGGTATTACCAAAGACATCGAAGATTTTTCTGAGAAGCATGGTCGTCGCCCACGTATGCTGGTGTGCAAAATGGGCCAAGATGGCCATGACCGTGGTGCTAAAGTAATCGCTACTGCATTTGCCGACGTCGGTTTTGATATTGATTTATCGCCCATGTTCTCAACTCCTGAGGAGGTGGCAAAACAAGCCGTCGAAAATGATGTTCATGTTGTTGGTGTATCTTCACAAGCCGCGGGTCATAAAACGCTGGTGCCTGAGTTAATCGCCGAGCTTAAAAAGGTCGGTGCCGACGACATCATTGTTATCGCTGGCGGTGTTATTCCACGCCAAGATTATGATTTCCTCTATGAAGCTGGCGTAAAAGGTATCTTTGGTCCTGGAACCAAAATCCCACTAGCGGCTCGCGGTGTATTAGACGCAGTGAATGATGCTTACAAGGGGTAGGTGACGACACAACTAACGGGAGGTACAGCATCATCAAATGCAGTGCCTCCCGTTTTTACTTGAGTCAAAAGTAACTATGGCAATTGATGTAGAAGCATTAAAAAGCGGCAATTCCCGTGCACTTGCTAAAGCGATAACCTTGGTTGAAAGTAAGCGTGTCGAGCATCGAACTGAGGCACAATTACTCTTAGAGCAAGTACTACCCGTAACGGGTAACAGTATTCGTATTGGCATTACCGGTATTCCTGGTGTCGGTAAATCTACTTTTATTGAGGCCTTTGGTTTATATCTGCTTAGCCAAGGTATGCGTGTGGCGGTATTGGCTGTAGACCCAAGTTCGCCTATAGCCGGTGGTTCTATTTTGGGTGATAAAACCCGTATGGAATTACTGTCTCGCAGCAAAGATGCGTTTATAAGACCTTCGCCCTCAGAGGGTTCATTAGGCGGAGTGGCACAAAAAACACGAGAAACCATGTTGTTGTGCGAAGCGGCAGGCTATAACGTGATATTGGTGGAAACGGTAGGGGTTGGCCAATCTGAATATGAAGTTGCCAGTATGGTTGATTTCTTTATGGTGCTGATGCTCCCGAATGCCGGTGATGAATTACAGGGCATTAAAAAAGGAATTATTGAACTTGCCGACGCATTGGTAATTAATAAGGCTGACGGTGAGAGTATTAACCTTGCTCAGCAAACCCGTCGACATTATGAAAACGCGCTACACCTGTTGCGACAAAACAGTTTCTGGACACCTCAAGTAATGAGTTGCTCTGCACTTAAAAACGAAAATATAGAAGCTATTTGGGGCATGATTAGCGGCTTTAAGATTGACGCCTCAAAGAATGGGGCACTGCAAGAAAAGCGTGCTCGTCAAGCTCGTGAGTGGATGACTAAATTGCTGCATGAAATGCTTGATATGAAGTTAAAGCAGAATCCTGAAGTTAAAGAATTATTGCCAACATTGAATAATAAAGTCACGGAAGGCGAGACTACGCCTTACCTTGCGGCATCTCAGTTAATAAACCTTTTATTTAAGCCGGAAGCGTAATGGAATGAATGGCCAAGCATTAAACGACTTTATAGCAGCGTATTTACCCACTGCACAGCATATGCAAATCAGTGTTGAAAACTATGATGGTCAAACATTACGGTTGCATGCGCCGTTAGCGCCAAGTATTAATGACAAGCTAACCGCGTTTGGCGGTAGCATTTATGTTGTGGCAGTGATGGCGTGTTGGGGCATGGTTTATATGCGCTGCGTTGACTACGGTTTAGACCCAGACATTGTCGTTGCAGAAGCTGCTATTGAGTATCTCAAGCCGGTCACAGGCGATATAGTGGCCAGCTCTTTACCAGCCGATGAAAAGAACTGGGAGCATTTTTTTCAACGGTTTGAAGAGCGGGGTAAGGCTAAGATTGATCTTCAATCAGAAATTATCGTCAACGGCGAGGTAGCCGTTCGATTTAAAGGTCTTTATGCCATTGTTGGAGTGAAATAACTCAGCTGATTAACAAGGCTTTAATAACTAGACCTTATACTTGTTGGCTACCATTTTCAGCCTACTTGCTGACACTCGCTTTGCAAGTTTATAAAAGTCTTTTTTATATGATCCGAGCTAGGCTTTTCATGCGGCTCTTTACAACACATTTGTAGATAACAAAGTATGAAGGTCATATAAATGGAAGGCGCGACCTCTAAAACAAAGAACGCCTCAGTATTAGAAATTCTTCAGATTTTTTTACGCTTGGGATTAACGTCCTTTGGTGGTCCGATTGCACATATAGGCTATTTTCGTGAAGAGTTTGTTACTCGGCGAAAATGGCTTAGTGAACAAGGTTACGCAGATATCGTGGCTTTATGTCAATTCTTACCTGGCCCAGCAAGCAGTCAGGTCGGCATGGCTATTGGCCTTATGCGGGGTGGCTACGCCGGTGCCGCTGCAGCATGGTTAGGTTTCACGCTTCCCTCAGCAATGGCACTGATTTTATTTGCATTAGGCATTGCCAATTATGGCGAGGTTTTAGATCCAGCTGCATTGCATGGTTTGAAAGTGGTCGCTGTGGCCGTGGTCGCACAAGCTGTATGGGGTATGGCACTCACCTTATGCCCAGATCGACAACGTATCACTATTATGATGATGGCCTGCTGCTTGGTATTATTTTACCCAACTGCCTGGGGGCAGCTTGGCGTGATTCTTAGCGCGGGCTTGATCGGCCTGTACTTATTTAAACCCAATGGTTTGAAGGTGGAGAGCCGTCTCAGCAATTCCGTTTCAAGCCGTTCAAGACGCCGAGAGGGCGCATTTTTCCTGGCATTGTTTTCAGCATTATTAATTGGTTTACCATTGATCTTGCTAGCTTGGCCAAGCCAAGCGCTTCAGCTAGTTGATGCTTTTTATCGCGCTGGTTCATTAGTATTTGGTGGTGGCCACGTTGTTTTACCCCTCCTACAAGCAGAGGTGGTGTCAACGGCATGGGTGCAAGAAGACACCTTCTTAGCAGGTTACGGTGCCGCTCAAGCCGTGCCTGGGCCATTGTTTACTTTTGCCGCTTTTCTCGGTGCGTCAATTGATGGTGGTCAATCTAGCTTGCTAAATGCAACACTCTGTTTGCTGGCGATATTTCTGCCGTCATTCTTGTTAATTGCTGGGGTGCTTCCTTACTGGGAGCAGCTCAGACACTATCGTCGTACTCAATCGGCACTTTGGGGCGTTAACGCTGCCGTTGTAGGTTTGTTACTTGCCGCCTTATATCAACCAGTGTGGACTAGTGCCATTCATGGGCCGCAGGATTTTGGGCTAGCACTAACTGCATTTGTGGCCTTAGTGTTTTGGAAGTTACCACCTTGGCTAGTCGTGTTGAGTTGCGGATTAGCCGCTTGGCTACTCAACCTTGTTTTATGATGTGTATTGCTTTAGGCGTCTCGGTACAAGAAGGTTTCTAATTCGCTTCGTTGCGCTATACCGTCGCGATATCCTAAATCAATGAGCTTACCGCAGTACTCTGGTGTGAATAACAAATAACTCGCAATACTCACACCACCTCCGCTATTGCCAGTGCTACCAGTACGCCGTAAAAACATCTTGAGCGAACGCGGTAGTTCGCTTACGTGCTCATCGGCAATACGATCAATATCTTCACTGGGGCTGATAACGAGGCAGTCAATTGGCAGCAGCTCCTTGCCCATCATGCCGAGATTTTCCTCAGGGATCATATTGACCAATTCATTAATACGCTCAAGACGCTCAATATCTGTTTCTATGCTGTCTATGAACGCGCTGTTTAATAAATGACCAATAATTTGGCCAAATCCAGGTGATTTTATTTCTTGGGGTAGTTTTGGGTACTGACGTTTATGGCCGTTGGCGGGAATTACCAAGACCCGGTTTGCACCTAGATGGATAACTGGGCTAATGGGAGTCAGCTGCCGCAAAGCCCCGTCGCCATAGTAATCTCGGCCTAATTTTGCTGGCGGAAAGATGGTTGGAATGGCTGTTGACGCCATTAAATGCTGAATTTGAATAGGGGTTGCCAAACCCTGCCGGCGCCAGCGCTGCCAGCCTGCGTATTGTGGTCCGCCTTGAAAAAAAGTCTCAGATACACCCTGAGTGTAATTCATTGCTGTAAGACAGAGTGCGTCTAAATCCCCATTTAAAATGTTGCGGCCGATATTGTCGAATACCACATGCTGATTGAGGAGTTCTTTCAGTGGGCTATTATCCAATAGTGCAACGGGATCGCTGGTAGACGAGCCCGCGCTAAATAATGAGTAGGCCAGTCTTATCGCATTACGTATTACACCAAAAAAATCTGCTCGGTAAATTTTATCGGTATTCAACTGGCGCCAAAGCATTTCTAACTTTTCGACTGTGCCGGTGAAGTGATGCGCGCCAGCTGCCATTGATACAGCATTGATTCCACCAGCGGATGTGCCTGCAAGAATGGGAAATGGGTTGCCCGGACGCTTGCCATGAATTTCAGCCAATGCCTTTAGTACACCGACTTGATAAGCAGCGCGAGCACCGCCACCAGGAAGTACCATGGCGGTATTCGATCGGTAGTTACTAGATGAGGCTACTGGATCAGAATTCGCCAAGGTCGCTTTATTGTCACCATCCATCAACGTTTATGACCTCGGAGCCCGGTGCCCACCAATACTCGTGTGGAGATTTCCTCTACTGAAGCATGGGTGGTATCGAGGTAAGGAATGCCAAAGCGCTTAAACATGGCCTCTGCTTGTCGAAGCTCATCTTCACATTGACGAAGCGAGGAATAACGGGTGTCAGGACGCCGTTCACTGCGGATAGCGGCTAAACGCTCCGCATCTATCGTTAAGCCGAATAGGCGGCTGCGGTGTGCTAACAAGGCTTTTGGTAAGCGATCGCTTTCCATATCTTCATCCGTGATCGGATAATTGGCGACAAATATCCCCGACTGCATCGCTAAATATAAGCAGGTCGGCGTTTTTCCGCTACGTGAAACACCAATTAAGATGACTTCAGCTTGGTCATAGCGATTTAAGCGGGCGCCATCATCATTATCAAGGGCGTAATTTACGGCGTCGATACGCAGTTTATACACTTTATCCTTCTCAGCATTTTGAACTCGCCCGACTGTACGAGAGGGCGTTTCATTGAGGGCTATCTCTAATTGACTGACAAAGGTGCCTAATACATCAATGATATAGCCTTTGCTCGTGGCAATAATGGAGCGCAGTTTTTCATCAACAAGCGTATCGAAAACGATGGGCTGGGATCCACATTCCTCCGCAGCGCGATTTATTTTCTCCACCGCTGATATCGCTCGCTCTACATTATTCACATAGGGAACGATGATGTGTTCAAACTTTTGGTTCTCAAATTGCGCTAATACACTATTACCCAAGGTTTCGGCGGTAATACCGGTACTGTCTGATATAAAAAAGGCCGGACGAATCATGTAGTTTTTTTACCTAAAGCTCTGTGTTTTTCGACGGGAATTTCCAAATTACTTACTTTAGTATACCCCGAGTTGTTTTCTTGCACCCGTATAACTGTATGCGGCCGCTTTGTAAATTGGGAGATTGAACGTGTCTGAATACGTAATCTGGTTTAACGACCTAGGAATGAATGATGTTGACCGTGTAGGCGGTAAAAATGCGTCCTTGGGCGAAATGATCAGCCAGCTCTCTCAGGCTGGGGTGTCTGTTCCAGGTGGTTTTGCTACCACGGCAGATGCATTCAGAGACTTCCTCCAACAAAGCGGCTTAAATGACCGTATTATTGCAGAACTCGATGGCTTTGATATTGATGACGTCAAAAACCTCGCTTTAATCGGTAAGAAAATCCGTCAATGGATTGTGGAAACCCCTTTCCCTGAAGCGCTGAACACGGCTGTTGTCGAAGCGTACGCCAAATTGGTTGACGGCAACGATGCCATGTCATTCGCGGTACGTTCTTCTGCAACAGCTGAAGATTTGCCCGATGCCTCTTTTGCCGGTCAGCAGGAAACATTTCTCAATATTCGCGGCCTCGACAATATAATGATTGCGATAAAAGAAGTGTTTGCTTCCTTGTATAACGACCGCGCCATCGCTTACCGAGTACACCAAGGGTTTGAACATGCCGATGTCGCCTTGTCTGCTGGCATTCAGCGTATGGTTCGTTCAGAAACAGGTGCCGCTGGGGTTATGTTCTCTATGGATACCGAATCCGGTTTTGATGGCGTGGTGTTTATCACGGCGTCTTACGGACTTGGCGAAACGGTGGTACAGGGCGCAGTTAATCCCGATGAGTTTTATGTTCACAAAGCTACTTTAGAAAAAGATCGTCCAGCTGTGTTGCGCCGCAATCTTGGTAGCAAAATGATTAAAATGGTTTACGGCAGTGACGCCAGCGCCGGCAAATCAGTGGAAACTATCGATGTCAGTGAAGATGACCGCACTCGTTTTTGTTTAAATGATGAAGAGATACTCGGCCTTGCCAAGCAAGCCATGACTATCGAAAAACATTATGGCCGCCCAATGGATATCGAATGGGCAAAAGATGGTGACGACGGCAAACTTTATATTGTTCAGGCTCGTCCAGAAACAGTGAAAAGTCGTGAGTCGGCTACATTAATGGAACGTTACCTTTTAAAAGAGAAAGGTGCCGTTTTATGTGAAGGACGCTCTATTGGCCAACGAATTGGTGCTGGTCCTGTACGGGTTATTGCCAACCTCAGTGAAATGGACCAAGTCCAACAGGGTGATGTGCTTGTCACGGATATGACCGATCCCGATTGGGAGCCGGTGATGAAACGGGCATCGGCCATTGTCACTAACCGTGGTGGACGTACCTGTCACGCCGCCATTATTGCCCGTGAACTGGGTATTCCTGCCGTTGTTGGTTGCGGTGATGCAACCGAGTTATTAAAAGATGGTACGCCTGTCACAGTATCCTGCGCAGAAGGTGATACTGGCATGGTTTACGACGGCATCCTCGATTTTGATATTAACCGCAATAAACTCGATGCGATGCCTGAATTGCCGTTTAAGGTGATGATGAATGTCGGCAACCCCGATCGCGCCTTTGATTTCCAAGGTTACCCCAATGCGGGTGTTGGTTTAGCACGCTTAGAATTCATTATTAACCGAATGATAGGTGTTCACCCTAAAGCCTTGATGAATTATGACACCATTCCTCGTGATGTTCAGGCAGCGGTGAAGCGTCGTATTGCAGGCTACGAGAGTCCCATCGACTTTTACGTAGAGAAGTTGGTAGAAGGTATTTCAACCATTGCTAGCGCGTTTTACCCAAAACGGGTGATCGTTCGCATGTCAGATTTCAAATCTAATGAGTATGCGCATCTCATCGGCGGCAGTCTTTACGAGCCATCTGAAGAAAACCCCATGCTGGGCTTCCGCGGTGCTTCGCGCTATATCTCTGATTCTTTTAGAGAGTGCTTCGAACTTGAATGTCGGGCACTTAAGAAAGTTCGCAATGACATGGATTTGACCAATGTCGAAATTATGGTGCCCTTTGTCCGCACAGTGGGCGAAGCTAAGCAGGTGATTGAGCTGCTAGAAGCCAATGGTTTAAAACGCGGTGAAAATGGTTTACGTGTTGTGATGATGTGTGAATTGCCCGCGAATGCCTTGCTCGCAGAGCAATTCCTGCAATATTTCGACGGTTTCTCAATTGGCTCCAACGATTTAACCCAGCTAACCCTTGGCCTGGATCGGGACTCTGGCCTTATTGCGCATTTGTTTGACGAACGTAACGATGCGGTTAAAGCGTTATTGAAAATGGCAATTGATGCCTGTAAAAAGCATGATAAATATATTGGTATTTGCGGCCAAGGCCCGTCAGATCACCCAGACTTTGCCCAGTGGTTAATGGAGCAGGGGATAGACAGCGTATCCCTCAACCCAGATTCGGTACTGGAAACATGGCTTTTCTTAGCTGAAAAACTCAAGCCCTAGTATTGGGGAATAGCTTAACAATCAGACTAACAGGCCGCTTATGCGGCCTTTTTTGTGGCTGTATTATTTATCACTCGTTTCATTAGGCAATAACGATTTTAACTGCTTTTCGAGTTGGCGAATTTTGCTCGACATTTCATCAAGCTGTGTGTACCTAACTGAATTTCGCCGCCATTTTTTTACGTCCTGCATGGGCGGGGTAGAGGCAAAAACACCGGGCTCTGCATTGCCCTTGGTGACTATTGTTCCACCATGGAAATGACTATTGTCGGCAATGGTAATGTGGCCATTAATGGCAACGGCTCCAGCAACTGTACAGCTGGCCCCGATTTTGGCACTTCCTGCAATCCCCACGCAGCCTGCAATGGCAGAACGCTTGCCAATACTGACGTTGTGAGCAATATGGACAAGATTATCGATGATAACATTGTCGTGGATGACGGTATCGCCAAGAGCGCCACGATCAATCGAGCAATTGGAACCAATTTCAACAGAATCGCCGATAAGCACTGTGCCGAGTTGATGAATTTTTTGCCAGCCGTCTTGCGTTGGCGCAAAGCCAAAGCCGTCAGAACCGACAACGGTGCCGCTGTGAATAACGCAATTTTTCCCGATACTTACGCCATGGTAAATCGTGACATTAGGATGGATAAGGGTGTTGTCACTAATACTCGCTCGGTCTCCAATAGAGACACCTGAATAGAGTTTTGCCCCTGCACCAATACGAGCCTTCGCACCAATCACACAGTTAGGGCCAATGGCTGCACTTGGATCTATGTCAGCGCTGGCGGCAATGATGGCAGAAGGATGAATGCCAACTGGTAGCGTGGATAGCGTTTCAAAGAGGGCGGAAACCTTAGCGTAGGCAAGATAAGTGTTGGCAACAATCAGCTTATTGCCGCTGTATTTATCCGCAAAGTCGGAACAGAGAATAACGGCGCCAGTAGACGAGTCTGCAAGGTATTTTAAGTAGCTTTCTTGATTTACAAAAGAAAGATCAGATGCTGACGCGCTCTGTAAATCTGCGATACCAGTTATTTTGTGGTCGGGATGTCCTATTAGCTTTGCATCTAGAAAATCAGCCAGCTCCATTAAACTTCGTTGAGTCATACTCATTGGGTTCTCTCCATTGCCACCCAGTTACAGCACACACAATTATTACGAGGGGCACTTGGGGTCATGTTGTCAGTCATTTTAGCCGAGAATTATGTTCAGTTAAGCTCGTAACTAGAGGCATTTCATGTACGGACGTTCTTGTTAACTATTCTACCGGTGTTTACATAAGGGTTTGATTTATTTTAGTAAAAAAGTTGGCACGAACACTGATTCAGTAGCATAAATTAGTGTTTTAGGTGGTTCTGCTGGGTATTTGATCAATATTTTCGTAAATAATAAGTAGAAAATTTTACGATAAAATCATAATCACAAGATTGTTAGCTATATATGTCGGCATAGCATGTAATAACGGCATGAGTACTATCAGATTTGTACAAGCACATGTGAGTAGTAAAACAGGAAACATGGTATGCAGGACAAAGCGTTCAGGAGGGGGAGGTACTTATAAAAAGGCCGATTTTGAGCGTCCAAACTCAAAACCGGCAAGCGAGACTAGATGGGGATTACCAGCGATAAGAAGCTTGCAAAGCAACTGTTCTTGGCGGATTGGTGAAACCGTGGTGAGTAGTGGTACCTGCAATAACATTTTTTGCTACTGGCGTATCAATAGCGTAGAGCAAAATAAGTTCGTCAGTGAGGTTTTTACCAACCAGAGCAACTTCCCATTCACCGTCGTTGGCAGATAGGGAAATTCGACCGTTGTATTGAATAAACGCGTCTTGTTTTACGCGATCATCAAGGTTTGGTGATGGGTGATATTCGTCACTGAAAATAGCATCCAAATTGGCGCGAAGAATGAGACTATCACCAATGTCGGTCTCGTAACCAAGTAAGATATTGCCAGAATAATCAGCGGCATACTGGTTGGTTTTACCTGTGTAATCACAGTTTATGCCATTGGCGTTATCAGGCACCTGGTCTTGAATACAGGTACCAAATTCATGTTCTAGGAACTCAAAGTCCAAAAACGCGAGGCCAGCACCAAGAATAAGGTGTTCACTTAACGCGATACGGCCATCAAACTCCATACCTTGGGTAACTGCGCCAGCAGCGTTACCAACGTTGAAACCTAATGTGCCATCATAAACACTGACTTGCAGGTTATCGAATTCGGTGTAGAACAATGCAGAGTTTAGTTCGGCGACGCCATCAAATAACGACGTTTTCAAACCAAGTTCATAAGACGTAGCGCGCTCTTCTTCAAACTCAAAACTACCAATTAATACACGTGTATTTGGAATCGTAGCATTGGGGTTGCTTGCAGTCGGTTCATCACTTGGTGACGAATTAGAGCGAGCATCATAACCGCCTGACTTAAAGCCTCTGCGTGCAGAGAAATAAGCCATCGCCACATCATTAATATCCCACTGCAAATTAAGCAGAGGAGAGAATTGTGACTCAGTCCGTTTACCTGCAAGGTCGTGACGTTCTGCGGCAAAGGTGACGGCGGCTGCGGTGTCGGTTTCGCCGATGGGAATGACACTACCATCTGGCAGCGTAAATTCTAGTTTACGGCTACCACTTTTCTTTTCGTAGGTGTAGCGACCACCCAACGTGAGTCGCAAGGAATCACTCATTATCCATGTACCCTGCATGAAAGTGGACGCGATAATAGAGTCACTTTTAAAGTCTCGAGGTGAACGAAGGTCTATCAAAGAGTTACCCGCATCACCAATACCCAGTACTTCAAAAGCAGAGCTACCGTTAGCAAGTGGATCGATGTCACCACGGCCACCACCCTCCAATAAATCCGCGGCGTTGATGAGTTGCGGAATCAGTGTTGACGGCAAAACAATAGAGTCGAAGAAATAGAGGTCGTTATATTGGAAGTAAGCTCCGGCAATAATGTCAAAGTTTTCACCTGGGGCAGACACCCAGCGGAACTCTTGGCTGAATTGTTCGTACTCTTCTTGCATAACAACTTGGAAAAGCGGTGCACCGGTGAAATCACAATCACACTCTTCATCATACTGATAAGCCATGTAACCAGTAATTGACGTTAAGGTATTTCCATCAGAATACCAGTTCATATTTAAAGTGATGTTTTGAGTGTCGTTATTACTAAAGTCACCATTTGAGTGACGTTTGCGATCTGCAGTAGTATCTAATACTGAATCATCTGCCTGCATGTTCAGGATCGAGCCGTTTTCCTGTAGCTGTAATAGATCACTGAGGCCAAGAGGGAGGGAGCCAAGGATATTACCAGCCCCACCTAGATCAGGAAATACGGTGTCATTTAAGATCTCACCATAAGTACGGCCCGTAAATAAGAAAATATCTGAATCAGAGGCATAGTCACTAATGATTTCTGACTGACGACCAACAACATCAAAGCTGCCAACTTCAAGTTTAAGCATGGCGTCAAAATCGCCACCGGCGTCCCAACCAAATTTTAAGCGGTAGGTGGCTTCATTCCGCTCGGCTTCATCGCGGTCCAATACTTGGTTTTCTACAAAGCCATCGGTATGACGCTGGCGCATGGCAAAGCGTGCATTAATATTGTCGCTAAGAGCACCAGATACAACAAAATCTAGAACCTGTTCATTAAGCTCTGGCTCGTAAGTACCCTGTACAAATAGCTCAGTTTCTTCAGTTGGGGATGCGGTACTAATATTAATCGCGCCAGCAATACTATTTTTACCCAACAGAATGTTTTGTGGTCCACGTAAAACCTCTACCCGCGCTAAATCGAGAAAAGGGGCGCGAGCAAGCTGAGCACGACCGTAATAAATACCGTCTACATACATACCAACAGACTGCTCAAAGCCTTGGTTTTCCCCGGAGCCAATCCCCCGAATATAGATATCGGTACCGATACTAGATTCAGTCATGGTGAAATTGGGTACATAAGCTTGCAAGTCTTCAATTTTAGACAGGCCCGCTTCCATCATTTTGGAACCACTGATGGCACTAACTGACACGGGAACATCTTGAAGGCTTTGTTCACGTATTTGCGCGGTGACGATAACCTCTTCCAGTTGCGCAGCTGAGAGAAGTGGACTTTGCAATGCGCAAACGGAGATAGCGCTGAGTATTGATGATTTTTTTATCATGTATCCTCCAATGCAAGCGCCATTTAATGACGCTGCTGGTTTAGTTTTTTATCTTGTTGATGGTTTTGATCGCGTTAAGCGCCGACACCTTGTTTAAATGTATTGAAATACATTCTTAATTTTTCTGTTTTACTCGGGTGTACATTGGCTTTATTAAAATCACCACGATGATGTGCAACAACCCGTGGATTCATGACTTTGAACCAAAGTGGTGGGAAGTAAGCAAGCATCATCATGGAGGCGTATCCCGACGGCAACTGTGGGCTGTCTTCAAAATGACGTAATGCTTGGAAGGCGCGAGTAGGGTGCGCGTGGTGGTCTGAATGCCGTTGAAGTTGATAAAGTACGAGGTTGGTTACAATGTGATTGCTGTTCCAAGAATGCTTGGGTAAGCAACGCTCATAGCGGCCTTGTTCATCTTTTTGGCGTAGCAAACCGTAGTGTTCAACATAGTTGATCACTTCTAATAGTGAAGCACCTAATAATGCTTGCACAACAAGGAAAGCAAGAGCCGGCCAACCAAAGGCTATGGTGCAAGCGCCAAATAAGACGAAGGTCATAGCCCAGGCTTGTAATACATCGTTGCGCCAAGTCCAAAAGCCGAAACCTTTGCGATCTAGTCGCTGCTGTTCGATTTCACATGCTGAGCGCAGGCTACCTATTACGGTACGAGGTAAGAAACGCCAAAAGCTTTCACCCATCTTTGAGCTGGCTGGATCTTCAGGGGTAGCCACACGGCGATGATGCCCAAAATTATGCTCAACATAAAAATGTCCATAGGCAACAGGCGCTAGCGTTACTTTGGCTAGAAACTGGCTTAAAGCATCACGCTTATGTCCTAGCTCATGACCAGTATTGATGCCTATGCCGTTAACGTAAGCACAGCTAAACAATCCACCAATAATTCCAAGCGCGCTTAATTCGGTACACACAAACCATACGGTGATCAGCGTGCCGGCATACTGTAATGGAATATAAGCATAGACGATATATTTGTAATATTTGTCTGCTTCTAACTGAGGAACCGCTGATTCAGGAGGATTTGACCTATCAGTTCCGACGATGAAATCCAAAAAGGGAATGATAAAATAAACAATGACGGGTGCCATCCACCAACCCCATATTTGGCCAGTCTGGAGATAGATGAACGCGCCTATTATTGGAAATAGAGGTACCAATAGGCCCAAGGTCCAAAGGTAACGTTTGGGATCATGCCATTGAGTTTCACTGGTTGTATTCATTACTGGTTAACCTTTATTATGTTTACAAGTGTTAATTAAGCTGTAATTTAAATCATAACTTAACATCCGTCAAGTTACGGGATTGCGTATTTCTGTGAACCGGCGCAGGTTATTGCTTAGATTTATTGCACTAACTCAAGAAAAATATGATGTGTGACATAGCTAGCGGAATAGCTCAGCTTCATAAAAAGAGGAAAGTATGAGTAGTACAAAACCAAAACAAAGCCGAAAAGGAAACAGAGAAAAACTTATGAACGCGGCTTTGGATTTATTGGCAGAAGATCAAAGTGGTCTATCTGGTATCAGCTTACGTCGTATCACAAAGGCGTGTTCATTAAGTCCCCCTGCGTTTTATAGTCATTTCACATCAATGGAAGAGCTAGGTTTAGCGCTGGTAAGCGAAGCCGGTGGGGCTTTACTTGGTATATTGAAAGATGTCGGCAAAGTAGAAACTGAAGCGGCGGTGATTAACACGTCCGTTGAGGCTGTGTTTAGCTATATAAAAGGCAATGAATCATTATTTATTTTGATCGCCCGTGAGCGTGCCGGAAGCTCGGCGTTAATTCGAGCAGCGATTCGCAGCGAGGTAAGGCAGATTGTTGAGCAGATGGCACTGGACTTTGAAGGACGTGGAATGTTTGGTCGCTTTAGTTTGCCTGAAAAAGAGGCGGCTATAGCGGCTGTGGTTTCTTTGGGTTTAGCCCTAATTCCTGATTTTTTGGATGTTTCTAATACATCTAAGGTGGATGGTGATGCCTTGCTGTCACAATTCGAGTATCAGGTTCAGATCATTTTATCTTAGCCTCAGACTTAGAGTTGAGGCTCAATCTATGGCCATGGGTATTAATTAATAAATTAAACGTAGCGGTAAATCCATTCTTAATGCATACCTATTCCATGTTCTTCCCCCATAGCTGGGCTATCACGTTGACTAGTTTTGACTAAGAGTAATCTACTCTCTTAGTCATTTTACTGAGGGCCAGATTGTTCCTCTATATCTGTCCATAGGGCTGACCAAATATAATCGCCTGACAGAAAATAGACCGCGTCTTCATGGATAACCGAGCGATGTTGACCGCCATGCCAATATTGATTGGGGGCTGGGCTAGCAATAATGTTACCGATGACATCAAGGCTGGCGGCTGCGGCATTTGACTTGCCGTTAACTTCCAGTAAATACAGCTTGTCCTCGCTGATATAGTTATTTTCATCATCCTGATAGGAAGACTGTACAGGCACGGTTAGTCGATCACTGCCATCGTCGTATTGCAGATACGTAAAAGCATGCCGATCATATTGGGCTTCTGAATAATTCCAGCCGCCTTCCTTACCAAGTAGCAGCGATGTGAGCTCTGTGGGGTTATTAATATCGCTGACATTAAATAGGCTAAGTTTAATTAAGCCTTGGTTTTGCGCAGACTGGCCTAAGCCTAATAGCAAGTTATCATTAACCGGATGCAAAAAGTCGGAAAAGCCCGGTATTTCAAGCTCTCCTGCGATGTAGGGGTCGCTTGGGTCGCTGAGGTCAAGCACATAAAGCGGGTCAATCTGTTCAAAACTAACGATGTATAAGCGGTCATCTAAAAATCGAACGCCATAAAGTGATTCATTGGGTTTACCAATTTCCGTAGTTCTTCTGTTATTCGGTAGCACCGCGACTTGATCTAACCTAAGGTCATCATCAGCCTCTTGCAATATCGACAGTTGATGGTCGAGTCGATCTTCATTGTCACCGGTATAAATGGTAGTCACTACCCGCAGCAAGTCGTCTTTTTCTGACATTCTGAAATCAACTTGTCCACGGCTCCACAGGTAACCATCAACATCAGCAGAGCCTCGATAACTAGGGCGGCCATCGCCAAGTGCAAATTTGTGTATGCGAGTTTGTTCTTGGTTATTAAAATGTCGAAATTGACTTATATAAAGGGCGTTTGATGACATATACACACCCTCTGTGGCTTCATTGAAGCAGGTGGTCTGCGCGTTATTGGGGGCATCTAATAGAATCGCGGTGATACTGGTGATAACGGGGTAGGCGTACTCGTTGCTCGTGTCATTTCTAGTGAGCAAGCAGTCCTCGGCATTGAATAGGGGGCTGGTTTCGTTATTGATGGTGATATTTGGAATAATAGTTTCAGCATCTATATTGGAAAGGGTGTTTTTGTTGGCCTCAACTTCTTGGTTATTTGCTGGGTAATAATAAATATTGTCCCAGTAAGGGGTGTGACGACTGATGAGGTAAAGCGTGTTGTCGATACGGCGACTATCGACAAAACCGCCACTTATTTTAATATCTTGAGTTACTTCTATATCGTCAATAGAGCTAGTGTCGTAAACCTTAATTGAAATAGATTGCTGTCCCCAAGGTGCGATTTGCTGCCAAACATCACCGTAACCCCCATAGTATTGGCTTGTAGCTATGCTAATTAAGCGCTCATCTTGTATATACAACCCTTGAACGTATTCACCCTCTTCCAAAGGTATGGTAGTAATTTCTTGAGCTGTAGCATCAGTGATATTGGTGCTTAATATGCGGATGCCATTAATTGATTCATTCTTTTGAGGAGCGGCTAAGTCTGCGCTAGCAAATTCAGTGGATGCCTGATTAATAAAACAACATGTTTGCTGGATGGTTGGTGCTATGTAGAGATAATCTCCGTCGTATTTTAGGACGTCAAACTCATCTACGTTACTGTCTAAAGTGTAAGTGCTTGAATAAGCTGACCCGATTCCACCACCTGACGCAGCACTTTCTGGCGTTTGTGAGTCCACATTTTGATCGCTGCGATTAGTTTGCGTGTAAGCTGCTTTAAAGCGGGTGATGAACTCTTCTTCGCTACTTACTGCACGCAATAAGCTATCTGATTGCGCGTCTTGTTTTGGATTGCCGTTAGAAGACCCACCGCCACAAGAAATGAGAAAGCCGGAAAGCAAGGTTATATACAGCACAGATCCCGTGTTTGTTCGATTAAATTGTATTGCTTGATCCATAGCGATTATTTCCGAGCGAAGATGGTGATTGCTTGCCAAACTTTGTTCTACTTCTAACTAATTTTTTATCTTCATTTTAGTGTAGTCTCACAGACAGCAAAGTAAATGGTGGAAAATAGCTATGTTTTTTAAGCTGAGGTCAATTCGCTTTGCCTGACATTTTAAGATGGCCAAGGGTGCTCTTTATTTATGCGTTACTACAGTTTAGAGAAGTACATTAATTTGTTTGATGGTTACCGTAAAGTATTCAAAATCGATAACCATAACCTGATGTTGCTTCAACTAGACGGCGTTAGGTATTTGATAGAAAGTAATTGCCCGCACCGAGAATACCCTCTAAGTAGCTCTGATGTTGAGGGTGCAGAGCTAGTGTGCCCTCAACATGGATATCGCTTTGATATCCAGACAGGGCAATTAACCCATTTCAGTGAAGAGCCATGCCGCAATCTACGTCGCTTTGAACTGGTGGATAGAGATAACGACATTGGCGTAATGTTGGAGGGATAATTGGAGGTGATTATTTATTCAGACCAAAAAAAAGCCCCAGTAACTTAACGTTGCTGGGGCTTTTTAGATTACTGCTTGCTAATGAGTTTACTTATTAGCCGCAGCCTTCTTTTCTTTTTCATTTGCTATGACAGTTTCAGCAACATTCATTGGGCAAGCCGAATAGTGAGAAAATTCCATAGAAAATTGTCCGCGACCTGATGTCATGGTACGTAGTGTACTGATATAACCGAACATTTCTGAAAGCGGTACATCGGCTTTAATACGAACACCAGTTGCGTTTGGCTCTTGTCCTGAAATCATGCCGCGACGACGGTTTAAATCACCGATAACATCACCAACGTGATCTTCTGGGCTATAAACGTCAACTTTCATCACGGGCTCAAGAAGCTGTGGACCGGCTTTAGGCATAGATTGACGGAAAGCGCCTTTTGCTGCAATTTCAAACGCAACGGCTGACGAGTCAACTGCGTGGAAGCCACCGTCGTAAAGCTCAATCTCAACATCAAGGACAGGGAATCCAGCCAGTGGACCCGTTCCCATCATGGATTTGAAACCTTTCTCAATAGCGGGGAAAAATTCCTTAGGAACGTTACCACCGACAACCGACGAGGTGAATGTGAAGCCAGTATTCGCTTCGCCTGGTTTGATACGGTAATCAATTTTACCGAACTGTCCAGAACCACCAGATTGCTTCTTGTGAGTGTAGCTATCTTCAATTGGCATTGAGATTGTTTCACGGTAAGCCACCTGTGGCTGACCGACGGTCAAATCAACACCGTAGGTGCGGCGAAGTATATCTACTTTGATATCAAGGTGTAATTCACCCATCCCTTTAAGAATGGTTTCACCTGAATCAATATCGGTTTCAACGCGGAAAGTAGGATCTTCTGCAACCATTTTACCAATGGCAATACCCATTTTTTCGGTAGAGCCTTTGTCTTTTGGTGTTACCGAGATTGAAATAACAGGCTCAGGGAAAACCATGGCTTCAAGCGTACATTCATTCTTTGGATCACAAAGCGTGTGGCCCGTTTGCACGTTTTTCATGCCTACGATAGCAATGATGTCACCGGCTTGAGCGCTGCTTAATTCGTTGCGTTCATCTGCCTGCATTTCAACCATACGACCTACGCGTTCAGTTTTACCCGTGAACGAGTTAAGGATAGTGTCCCCTTTATTCAACTTACCAGAGTAAATCCGAATGAAGGTTAGAGCGCCAAAACGGTCATCCATTATTTTGAAGGCTAGGGCACGGAAAGGCTCGTCAGCAGAAACGATAGCGTATTCGCCGTTAGCATTACCTTCTTCGTCTGTTAATGGCTGAGGGTTAACCTCAGTTGGAGTAGGCAGGTAATCTACGACAGCATCAAGTAGTAGCTGCATCCCTTTGTTTTTAAAGGCAGAACCGCAGTACGTTGGGAAGAAGGCAAGTTCAAGAGTACCTTTACGGATACAACGTTTGATGTCTTCATCAGAAGGTTGCTCACCTTCCATGTAAGCCATCATGATGTCGTCGTCCATTTCAACTGCATTTTCAATCAGTTGCTCACGGTACATTTCTACATCTTCAACCATATCGGCAGGAATGTCTTCGATGGAGAAATTTTCTGGCTGGCCAGAATCATCCCAGATATAGGCTTTGCGGCTAAGCAGATCAACAACACCTTTAAAGGTATCTTCACGACCAATTGGCAAGGTCATGATTAAAGGTTTTGCACCAAGTACTTTTGTGACCTGATCGGTTACACGAATAAAGTCTGCGCCAATACGGTCTAGCTTATTAACGAAGATTAGGCGCGATACTTTCGAGTCATTCGCGTAGCGCCAGTTGGTTTCTGATTGAGGCTCAACGCCGCCAGAACCACAGAAAACACCCACGCCGCCATCAAGAACTTTAAGTGAGCGATAAACTTCTACTGTAAAGTCAACGTGACCCGGTGTGTCGATGACGTTAAAACGGTGTCCTTTCCAGAAACAGCTAACTGCGGCTGACTGTATGGTAATACCGCGCTCGGCTTCTTGTTCCATGAAGTCAGTGGTTGATTCACCTTCGTGAACTTCACCTAGCTTATGGATTTTACCCGTCAGCTTAAGGATACGCTCGGTAGTCGTGGTTTTACCGGCATCAACGTGGGCGAAAATACCAATATTTCTGTAAAGGGATAGATCAGTCATAGCGCTCTCTGGATAAGCTAGGTTGAAAATAGGCGGGTAATGTACAGCAAATTAGCTGATTTTGCTCGTAGAAAAATGAAGAACAACGTTTTTCAAGCACTTTTTTTTCATATAAATGCCCCCACACCCAAAAAAGAGGTCTTTACCACCATTTAAAATGCCGGTTATAGAGAGAATGTACTTTGTTTTCAGCAGTTTAATTGAGTGTAAATTACGGTTGTCCAGGTCTATTAACGGCGCTCATCAGCACCATTTGCATTGCTTGATGAGGAATTCCAGCATCCATGAAGCGTTCGCCGTATGGAGTAAATCCAGCGGCTGCATAAAAACCTATCGCATGATCCTGCGCAGACAAAGTGACGAGGCGCCAATTCTGACTTTTTGCGTAAGCTATGGCGGCGTCAAGCAGTTTCCTTCCTATGCCTTGTTTACGATAGGGCCGTAACACTGCCATACGCCCGATGACGCCCTTATTGCTCATGCGTACCACACCGACAGCTTCGCCGCGTATCGTCGCCATCCAGTGGTGGCAGCAGGGGTCGTGCTCATCGAGCTCTAGCTCAACAGGCACATGTTGCTCAAGCACGAACACTTTGTGGCGTATATCGCTAAGCGTTGATTTATCTATTTGCCAATCAGCTTTGCGTATCATCATAAAAACAAAGCGTGCCGTTACAAAATAAGGCGTAGATCATATCAGGGCTTAATCGATGGGCGGTATCGATGGCTACACCGCACTCAAATTCACATAAGGCTTTGACATCGTCCTTTTGCTCGGGTGGGTAAGGAAAGGCCAAGCCATCGGCATATAAATAATTATCATCAAAGGCTAAACGCGCGCCAAGCCTTATTTGTAGTACCGCACCTTCTGCGAGCTCTATTAAAAAATTTTCTGGGCTAAGTGAATGATCAATGAAGTTTTCTTGGTCTGGCACCCGCGTCATCATTTCACCAAACCAGCGCGCGATGTGGGTTTCGTCGTCGAGATGTTGGAGTAGAAGCGATTTAACATGTTGGCAGACTTCAACTGGGATTTCTGCTGGATGAGCTTTAGCTTCTAGGCGAGGGTCTTGATAGCGTATTGATTCATCTAATAAACTGGCAATGTCGTCACTATAATCACTGATTAAGCTTGCCTCGGATGGCGCCCTAAACCCGACTGACAACGTAATACAATCATCACCTTCAGCAATGCCCCAGTGGGCGACGCCTGGGGGAACATAGAGTACATCACCGGCTTCCAAGACGTATTCTTGTTCAGCATTAAATTCCTTGAGCAGTCTCAAACCGGCCAGCGTGTTCAGAGGTGTATCTTCTGTGCAGTGGCCACCAATCTTCCAGCGTCGCCGACCACTGCCTTGCACCAAAAACACATCGTATTGGTCGTAGTGGGGGCCGACATTGCCGCCATCGCAGGCATAGCTCACCATTATATCTTCGGCGCGCCAACGGGGAATGAATCGAAAGTGAGCAAATAGATCTGATAATTCGGGTAAGAAATGGTCTACGCTTTGGACAAGCAGCGTCCATTTGGATGCAGGTAGTGTCGCGAAAATAGCTTCATCAAATGGCCCATCGCGGAGCTCCCAAGCACCGTCTTTTTCAATGATAATCCGGCTATCAATATCGTCTTCGCAGGCCAAGCCTGCGAGGTCGTTACCGTCTAGTGGACACTCAAAGTTGGGGATGGCATCTTTTAACAGCAGCGCTTTGCGCTGCCATATGTGATCCAAAAACCATTGCGCATCAAAGTGCTGCAGCGCCACCGTGTTAAATCCGTTTTGCTTGAGCAACGGCATTGCCAATATAACGCGCAGGCGTTAGCTCGCGTAACTCTGCTTTTGCCTCATCTGGCATCTCTAAACCATCAACAAAAGCTTTTAATATATCTGCAGTAATGCGCTGGCCTCGAGTAAGGGCTTTTAGCTTCTCGTAAGGCTCATCAATGCCGTAGCGGCGCATCACCGTTTGAATGGGTTCGGCTAATACTTCCCAACTGTCATCTAGGTCTGCGGAAATACGAGCAACATTAATTTCTAGCTTGCTTAAGCCCTTCATCGTGGCTTGGTAGGCCATTATGCTGTAGGCAAAGCCTACTCCCATATTGCGCAAGACGGTGGAGTCGGTTAAATCGCGCTGCCAGCGTGAAATAGGAAGTTTTACAGCAAGGTGGTGTAAAACCGCATTGGCAATGCCAAGGTTGCCTTCAGAGTTTTCGAAATCGATTGGGTTTACCTTGTGAGGCATTGTCGAAGAGCCCACTTCGCCGGCAATAGTACGCTGCTTGAAATACCCTAGCGAAATATAACCCCAAATATCGCGATCTAAATCGATGAGAATGGTATTAAAGCGAGCTACGGCATCAAATAATTCGGCAATATAGTCATGGGGTTCAATTTGCGTGGTGTAGCGATTCCAGTTTATGCCTAACTTGTTAATGAAATCTTCTGCGTTGGCTTCCCAGTCAATATCCGGGTAAGCGGAAAGGTGGGCATTATAGTTACCTACTGCGCCATTGATCTTGCCCAGCAGCTCTGTGTCAGCAATAACTTGTCGCTGACGGCGTAATCGTGCAACCACATTGGCAAATTCTTTACCCATGGTGCTTGGACTGGCGGTTTGCCCGTGGGTACGTGACAACATTGGTATTTCTGCAAATTCGTGCGCTTGCTCAGTCAACTTGTTAATAATGGCATCACAGTCTATTAATAGAATTTCTCTGCCTTCGCGAAGCATTAATGCATGAGATAGATTGTTGATGTCTTCTGATGTGCAAGCAAAATGGACAAATTCAGAAATAGCTGCCAGCTCAGGGTTGCCACTAATTGCTTCCTTTATATAGTACTCAATCGCTTTAACATCATGATTGGTTGTGGCTTCAATATTTTTCACTTTTTGAGCACCAGACTCATCAAAGCCGGTAATCAGTGCTTCTAGCACAGAATTAGCTTCTTCACTTAATGCTGGCACTTCGGTGATGGCAGGGTTTGCCGCAAGTTGCTGCAACCACCGTACCTCTACGAGAAGTCGATACTTAATTAACCCAAATTCACTGAAAACAGGGCGTAGGCTTGCTGTCTTGCTACCGTAACGGCCGTCGACGGGTGAGATGGCAGAAAGCGCAGATAAATCCATATTGAGTACCTTTTAAAATCGGGGCGAGCAGGGTGGAAAGCGCGCAATAATACACGACTTAACGGCGAATTTCAGTTGCCAAAAGTTGTTTGGTTTCGGTGAAAATACGATTTCTCTGCAGGACAAGCTTCCAGCGACTGCCACCAGCCTGCTGCCAGAGATAACCCGCTCTGATTGCGGCAAGTAGCAAAGTGCGAATTCGGGCTGCATTATTCGTATTTTGTAACTCTTGGGCGCTTCCAGTTATCTGAATTCTAAAATTGTATTTTGAAATTGTGTCTTGATAAATAGATGAAAGAGAGCTTGATAACATATTGATATCATTACCATTAAAATCTTTTTGCTTTTCTGTGTGTTGAAGCCTATTTCGTAATGATGCCGCCGTATCAGTGTCTTTTCTAAGTTTTTTATGAAGATGTAATACGCCTAGGCAGTAACGCATAACACTCTTGCGCTCGCCATAATCATTACCACTAAGCAAATCTCGCAAACCGCGAATCCCAATCTCTAGATTCTCAATGCCTTCGTAGGCTTCTTCTGCGGATGTTGCAGAAAAAGCAAACAGGCTATTAATGCTGGCCTCAATAGCTTGAGGCTCACCCTGGCCAGTACGCGCGATTTGATCGACCAAGACTGCCGCTTGGACAATGGCTGCCAAGGCGAGTGTTTGTTGGCGGATTTGTATATTTTTTGCTTCCGGCGCGCTTATTTTATGAGTCATCCTGCTTGATACCCTGCATCTATAATGCCGCCACCCAGGCAGACATCATCCACATAAAAAACGACTGACTGCCCAGGTGTAATGGCACGCTGAGGCTCTTTAAAGCTCACCAAGTATCCGCTTTGTACAGGCTTTATTTCACATGCCTGATCCGCTTGGCGATAACGAGTTTTGGCTGAACATTTAAGCGGTAGGGCGGGTGCTTCACCGCTAATCCAATGTATTTCACCAACCTCTAAAGCTGTTTTAAACAAAGCTGGGTGCTGGCTTCCCTGAGCGACTAAAAGCACATTGCGAGTTAAATCTTTTTCAACCACATACCAGGGATCTTCCCCGCCACCCTTTACGCCGCCAATACCCAAGCCTTGGCGCTGGCCAATGGTGTGGTACATTAAACCGCTGTGCTCGCCCATATCAATACCGTTCAAAGTTTCGATGCGTCCAGGCTTGGCCGGAAGGTATTGCTGTAAGAAATCCTTAAAGCGGCGCTCACCAATAAAACAAATGCCTGTACTATCTTTTTTGTTGTGAGTGACCAGATCATGCTTTTCAGCGAGCGCGCGTACTTCTGGTTTATTTATCTCCCCAACTGGGAATAAGGTTTTAGCGAGCTGTTCACTGCCCACGGCATGAAGGAAATAGCTTTGATCTTTATTTGCATCAAGGCCTTTAAGTAATTGTGTGCTTCCCCCCTCGGACCGAAGGCGGGTGTAATGTCCCGTTGCGATATAGTCGGCGCCCAACACGAGTGCATAATCAAGAAAGGCTTTAAATTTTATCTCTCTATTGCAAAGTATGTCTGGGTTGGGGGTTCGTCCTGCCTGATACTCTTCCAGAAAGTGCTCAAACACATTATCCCAATACTCGGCGGCAAAATTAGCGGTATGTAAATGTATGCCAAGCTTTTCGCAAACCGCACTGGCGTCCGCTAAGTCATCCTTGGCTGTACAGTATTCTGTGCCATCATCTTCATCCCAATTTTTCATGAAGAGCCCCTCCACTTGATAACCTTGCTGTTGAAGGAGTAGCGCGGATACCGAGGAGTCTACGCCGCCAGACATACCGACGATGACTTTGGTTTTTTCAGGAGAGTGCTGGTTCATTAAATTTTTCCGTTGAGCGGTGTGTCTATTGGCTAGTAATTTATTGAAAGTGGGTAACGATGTTGGCCCAAATATCGCTCTAAGCATTCCAGCACTAAAGGGCTGCGCAGCTGAGTGCGCCGTTCTCTTAGTTCCTCAGGCGTTAGCCAAACGGCTCTTTCTATATCGGCATCCAGTTTTTGCTCTGGACAAAAAGCAACAGGACGAGCGAAGAAGGTAGTACGATGATAGGTTACCCCATTGGCCGGCGCGACATATAAGCCAAAGCCGACCACGCCGAGGATTTCTACGCGCCATTGCGTTTCTTCTAAGGTTTCCCTAAGCGCAGCCTCTATGAGACTTTCATCTTTTTCTAAATGCCCCGCCGGTTGATTTAACACCCGGCGGCCGTGCTTTATTTCTTCAACAAACAAGAATTTTCCGTCGTTCTCAACCACGGTAGCAACGGTTACATGGGGGTGCCAATCCATAGGGTGGTCCATTTCTAAATGGTTAATTGTAACAGGGGCGACACTTTAAGAACTACGTTTGCGCCGAGTTGTGGTACGTGTATTGCGTTGAGATTGAGTTGGTTTTTGAGCATTGCGGGTGCGATAGCGCTTAAACTCTGGCCCTATCGTTAGCGCTTTAATCTCTCCAGGTGCCAAATTATCGATACTCCAATCACCAATTTTTGCTCGAATTAAGCGCAGGGTAGGGTAGCCAACTGCTGCGGTCATGCGACGAACCTGACGGTTACGCCCCTCGCTGATGGTTAGGCTAATCCAGCTGGTTGGTATTGCTGCACGAAACCGCACTGGCGGCGTCCGCGGCCATAAATTGCTGGGCTCTATAATTCTGTGGACTGTTGCGGGACGGGTTGGCCCATCTTTTAGGGTCACGCCGGCTTTTAAGGCTGCTATCGCTTGGTCATCAATATCCCCATCCACTTGCACCCAATAGGTTTTATTAAGTTTGTGACGCGGGTGGCTTATTTGATGCTGTAATTCACCGTCTCCCGTTAAGATCATCAAGCCTTCTGAGTCATAATCTAACCTCCCGGCTGGATATATTGATGGGATCCTGATGTAATCAGAGAGGGTTGCTCGTCCATCCGAGTCTGTAAATTGACTCATTACGTGGAAGGGCTTATTAAATAAAAAAATATCACTCACGCTAAATTAGGCTCATTCATAGAAGAAATCTGGGTATAAAGTGTTATAATGCCGCGCTTTTCGTAAAAGCTGCATTGTAACATTTGCAGTTATTTTCGTTTGTGAGCGAGCACGAGCACAGATACTAACTGATAAACCATGGAGTCAAAAATGGGATACCAACATATCAAGGTACCTACTGCGGGCGAGAAAATCACCGTTAATGCGGATCTTTCCCTCAATGTACCCGATCGGCCAATTATTCCTTTTATCGAAGGTGATGGCATCGGGGTCGACATTACTCCGGTGATGATCAACGTAGTTGATGCAGCCGTTGAAAAAGCCTACTCAGGCGCCAAGAAAATTAGCTGGATGGAAATTTATACCGGCGAAAAAGCAGCAGAGCTTTACGAGGGTGATTGGTTCCCCGCAGAAACTCTTGATGCGATCAAAGATTACGTAGTAGGCATTAAGGGGCCATTAACTACACCTGTTGGTGGTGGTTTCCGCTCTTTGAATGTTGCCCTTCGTCAAGAGTTAGACCTATATGTTTGTCAGCGTCCTGTACGTTGGTTTGAAGGTGTACCTTCACCGGTGAAGGAGCCTGGCAAAACAAACATGGTAATCTTCCGTGAAAACTCAGAAGATATTTATGCCGGTATTGAATGGAAAGCTGGTACGCCAGAAGCCGACAAAATTATTGATTTTTTCCAAGAAGAAATGGGTGTTACCAAAATCCGCTTCCCTCAAGAATGCGGGATTGGCGTAAAACCTGTATCCAAAGAAGGTACTCAACGCTTAGTTCGTAAAGCGATTCAGTACACTATTGACCAAGATTTGCCGTCACTGACTATCGTGCATAAAGGCAATATCATGAAGTTCACCGAAGGTGCTTTCAAAACTTGGGCTTACGAGCTAGCGATGGAAGAGTTTGGTGGTGAGCTACTTGATGGCGGCCCATGGGTTAGCATTAAAAACCCTAACACTGGCAAAGACATCGTTATTAAAGATGTGATTGCTGACGCGATGCTTCAGCAGGTGCTGTTACGCCCTGATGAGTACAGCGTAATTGCTACGCTTAACCTGAACGGCGACTACCTATCTGACGCACTAGCTGCTCAAGTTGGTGGTATCGGTATTGCCCCAGGTGCAAACTTAAGCGATAACATTGCACTATTTGAAGCTACACATGGCACAGCACCGAAGTACACCGGCCAAGACAAAGTTAACCCGGGTTCTTTGATCTTGTCAGCTGAAATGATGCTGCGTCACATGGGCTGGAATGAAGCTGCAGACCTGATTATTGATGGAATGAACGGCGCAATCCAAGCTAAAACGGTAACCTATGATTTTGAACGCTTGATGGAAGGTGCAACCTTGCTGAAATGTTCAGAATTCGGTGATGCTATCGTTAAGCACATGGCGTAAAGCCTCTGCACCACCGGTATTAACCGGTGGTGCTTACTCTCTCAAAGTCACATTTCTACTCGATTATCTTTCGTCAGATGCCTGAATATCAGTGGCGTGAAGCCCTTTAGGGCCTGGCTCCGCACTGAATTTCACATTTTGCCCTGCCTTTAGTGTTTTATAACCTTCCATTGTAATGGCGGAGTAGTGCGCAAAAACTTCATCCTCGCTATTCTCCGAAACAATAAATCCGTAGCCCTTGGCGTTATTGAACCACTTTACAACACCTTGCTGCATAGCTTTTTATCCTTAATTGTCGTTATAGTTATTGTCATATTTACGCAAACAACCTTGTTTTTTGCGACTTAGCCCCCATTTTTAAAACAGTACGGCCTTGTCGTCAAGTGAAGATGGTGTAAGTAGCTAAGTTGGTGAATTTCCCTATTGCGCGAGGTTAAAGTGGTGATAAGCTCAGGTAAAGCTAGTGAAAATGGATATTAATATACAGTGCTCAGATGACAATTCAGATGAAGACCACGGTAATGGCTTAGCAATTCAGGAGTCAAAACCGGAACTGAAGAAGCCGCGTATGTATGCGGTGGTCCTGTTAAACGATGATTACACTCCCATGGAGTTTGTTGTTGAGATACTAGAGGACTTCTTCTATTTGGATCGTCAAAGAGCGACTCAAGTAATGCTTGCAGTACACACAAAGGGAAAGGGCGTGTGTGGCGTATTTACCAAGGATATTGCTGAAACAAAAGCAGCACAGGTAAATCAATATGCGAGAGATAATGGGCACCCGCTACTTGCTGAGATAGAAGAAAGCGATGCTTGAACTCTGTAATGTCAAAGGGCGGAAGTAGTCTATGTTGAGCAAAGATCTCGAAACAACATTGAGCCAGGCATTTAAATCGGCTCGTAGTCGTCGTCATGAATTTATGACGGTAGAACATCTCTTGTTAGCCCTGGCTGACAATGAGGCGGCCATGAAAGTGCTACTTGCCTGTGGTGCGGACCTACCCCAGCTTAAGGGCGAGTTAAAAGAGTTTGTGGATGCAACAACGCCGCGCATCCCAGAAGATGACGCGGAGCGCGACACTCAGCCCACACTCGGTTTCCAGCGCGTACTCCAGCGTGCAGTATTTCATGTCCAATCATCTGGTAAACAAGAGGTGACTGGCGCCAATGTTCTGGTGGCTATTTTTAGTGAACAAGAAAGCCAAGCTGTTTACTTTTTGAAATCACAAAATGTGAACCGGCTTGATGTTGTAAATTACATTACCCACGGGATATCTAAAGTTTCAGGTGCCGAGGGCTTAGATCATGAACAGCAAAATGATCAAGAAGCTGATAATGCAGACCCAGAGCAGCGACCTCTGGAAAATTTTGCAACGAATTTGAATGAAGAAGCCAAGGCTGGACGTATAGACCCGCTTATCGGTCGCGCAGATGAAGTCGAGCGTGTTGCACAAATTCTAACTCGCCGAAGAAAGAATAATCCGCTATTGGTCGGTGAATCAGGTGTGGGTAAAACTGCAATTGCTGAGGGTTTGGCCAAGCGTATTGTCGATGGTGACGTACCCAGTGTATTAATTGATAGCGTGGTGTATTCCCTTGATATGGGCGCATTACTTGCGGGAACTAAATACCGTGGTGACTTTGAAAAACGCCTGAAAGGTTTACTTGCCGATCTTAAAAAACGAGAGGGCGCCATTCTCTTTATAGATGAAATCCACACCATTATCGGTGCAGGTGCGGCATCGGGCGGGGTAATGGATGCCTCCAATCTATTAAAGCCTTTGCTAAGCTCTGGGCAAATGCGGTGTATTGGTTCGACAACCTTCCAAGAGTACCGCGGTATATTTGACAAAGATCGCGCTCTGAGTCGACGCTTTCAAAAGGTTGATGTCAACGAGCCTTCCGTCGAAGATACTTTCCTTATTCTTAAGGGCTTAAGGTCTCGGTTTGAATCGCATCACGAGTTATCTTATAGCGATGGCGCACTGCGTACTGCAGCTGAGCTTTCAGCCCGCTATATCAACGACCGTTTTTTACCTGACAAGGCGATAGACGTCATTGATGAGGCGGGTGCCTATCAGCGCCTTCAAACTCCTGAAAATCGTGTAGAAAAAATCGATATTGCTGAGATTGAAGCAATCGTAGCCAAAATAGCCCGCATACCACCGAAAAGTGTTTCCTCTGACGACCGTGCGTCGCTGGCCAAACTGGAAGACAATCTCAAGATGGTGGTCTTTGGTCAAGACCAGGCTGTTGCTGAGCTTAGTGCATCTATAAAGCTTGCTAGAGCTGGGTTGAAATCTGCCGAGAAACCGATTGGTAGTTTTCTGCTGGCAGGACCAACTGGTGTTGGTAAAACCGAAATTTGTCGTCAGCTTGCCAAACTTTTAGGTTTGGAGCTAATTCGATTTGATATGTCTGAATATATGGAGCGCCACACGGTGTCACGCTTAATTGGTGCGCCCCCTGGCTATGTTGGCTTTGATCAAGGTGGTTTATTAACCGACTCTGTCACCAAGCACCCGCATTCGGTGGTGCTACTTGATGAAATTGAAAAAGCGCACCCGGATTTATTCAACCTTCTGCTACAGGTAATGGACCATGGTTCACTTACCGACAACAACGGTCGCAAAGCAGATTTCCGTAATGTGATTTTTGTCATGACGACCAATGCTGGCGCTGAAAGCATGAGCCGCCGCTCTATCGGCTTTACAGAGCAAGACAATCAAACCGACTCTACTGAAGCGATAAATCGTTTGTTTACACCAGAGTTTCGCAACCGACTCGATAGCGTTATTTCGTTTGCGCCTTTAGAGTCCGATGTTGTATTGACGGTTGTTGATAAATTCTTGGTTGAGCTACAAGCACAGCTAGACGACAAAAAAGTTGTACTCAATGTGGATGATGCTGCACGGCATTGGCTAGTTGAGAATGGCTATGATAAAACCATGGGGGCTCGGCCAATGGCACGGGTTATACAGCAGCATATCAAAAAGCCGCTTGCAGAAATGGTGCTATTTGGAAGCCTAGAAAAACAGGGTGGATCCGTGAATATCACCGTAGATGGTGAAGGTCTAGCTCTAACCGCAGATGCGGTCAATGAGGAGGAGAGCCAGACCTGCGACTAATCGTAGATTAACGTCCGCGGAAAGTGATGCGGCCTTTGGTGAGGTCATAGGGGGTTAATTCAACCTTGACCTTATCTCCGGTTAGGATTCTGATGTAATGCTTACGCATTTTACCTGAGATATGAGCGGTAACAACGTGTCCGTTTTCTAGGCGTACGCGGAAAGTGGTATTAGGCAAGGTATCAATGACTTCGCCTTCCATTTCTATTTGGTCTTCTTTCGCCATTCGGCAACTATCCTCGAAAGTCTTTAAGAATTAATGATTGAGAAGCGCTGAAGCCACGAAGGGCTGTCAAAACTGCGCGCATTTTGCCTGAATTTATGGACTTTGGCAATTTACTGCAAAGATTGTCTGTGATGACAAGCTGAGTGATTAGTTGAGCAGTACCCAGCGATTGTTCATGAGTAACTCTATGGGGCGATAATCCGTTTTATAACGCATCTTTTGGCAGTCTTTAATCCAGTATCCAAGATAGACATAAGGTAAGTTTAAAGATTTAGCATAATTAATTTGCCAAAGAATACCGAAAACCCCCAAGCTTCTGCGGGTCTGTTCAGGATCATAAAATGTATAAATTGCTGACAAGCCATCGTCTAAAACATCGGTGACAGCAACGGCAATCAATACATCGTCATCATAAAAATGAATATATTCGGTGCTTGCATTCGATTTGCTTAAAAAATTATCGAACTGTTCCTGCGACGGGGGGTACATATCACCATCTTGGTGGCGGATATTAATATAGCGCTCATAAAGTGGATAGGCTTGCTCAGATAATACAGCGGAAATTTTTACGACCACATCGTTGTTGCGATTTAAAACGCGGCGTTGTTGGCGGTTAGGTGTAAACAGGCCCACAGGAACGCGGCTAGCAATACAATCTTGGCAACTTGAACAATCAGGGCGATAAATATGATTACCACTGCGTCTAAAACCACGCCGAGACAGTGCACTGTATATCGCGGGTGATGGAGCCAGCTCTGGATCAATGAAAATAGTTCTTGCCTCCCGCTCCGAGAAATAACTACACGGATGTGGGTGGGTAGCGTAAAGCTTTATATCCTTGGGTTCTGTCATGTTTGGCCTACCGAACCGGAACTGGAGTAGCGCCAATGCATTTCCCACATGCCTACAGCTTGTCCAATGCGGTTAGTATATTCGTTTAGATGCTGCTTAAATAACGATCTGTCTATCTCTTCTGCCCCCATGCTTTGGAGGTAATCATTTCCTACTTGGCAGTCAATAATAGGGTAACCCCACTCTTGAAGCTGGCCGCATAGGTGGATTAATGCAAATTTTGAGGCATTGGGCTCACGGCTAAACATCGACTCGCCAAAAAACATCTGCCCTATGCCAATGCCGTAAAGTCCGCCAATTAACTCGCTGCCACGCCATACTTCAACGGAATGAGCCCAACCAAGTTGGTGTAGAGCTAAATAAGCCCCCCGCATATCATCGGTAATCCACGTTCCCGGTCTCTTAGGGTTGATTTCAGCACAGCCATTCAAAACCTTGTCAAATGCAGAATCAAAACTCACGGTGAAATCCGCGTGTCGGAGTGCTTTGCGCAAACTACGATTAATGTATATTTTTTCGGGATAGAGGACAGCGCGTGGTTGCGGTGACCACCAAAGAATGGGTTGCGATTCATCATACCAAGGAAAAATGCCTTGGCGATAAGCCCTTAAAATTCGCGCTGTACTCAGGTCACCCCCAACAGCCAATAGGCCGTTGGGGTCTTCAGAGGCACATTCTATACTGGGAAAATCGAGCTTATTAATGTCGAGCCAAGGTATAGCGGGCATTAGATAAGCGTCGACTTATTGAGCCAAGTCGTCGAGGTAGCGTTCAGCATCAAGCGCTGCCATGCAGCCAAAGCCTGCCGATGTTACCGCTTGACGATAGATGTGATCAGCAACATCACCGGCAGCAAAAACCCCTTCGATACTAGTTTGAGTTGCATTACCCTCAGTACCGCTATGAATTTTCAGATAACCGTCTTTCATGTCGAGCTGGCCATCAAAAATATCAGTATTTGGCTTGTGTCCAATCGCAATAAACACACCGGCCACATCGATCTCTTGCGTGCTGCCATCTGCGGTGCTTTTAAGACGTAAGCCCGTCACGCCGCTGTCATCACCCAAGACTTCATCCAAGGTGTTATTCCACAAAATATTCACATTGCCATTTTCTGCGCGCTCAAGAAGTTTATCTTGTAGAATTTTTTCAGAGCGTAAGCTGTCACGGCGGTGAATTAAGGTCACCTCAGAGGCAATATTTGAAAGATACAGGGCTTCTTCTACTGCCGTATTGCCGCCACCGATAACGGCAACTTTTTTACCACGGTAAAAGAATCCATCGCAGGTCGCGCAGGCCGACACACCTTTACCCATAAAGGCTTCTTCTGAGGGCAACCCTAAATATTGTGCAGATGCTCCAGTGGCGATGATTAAACCATCACAGGTATAGGTTTTGCTGCCTTTTAAGGTGAAAGGTTTGTTGTTTAAATCAACAGAGTCAATATGATCAAACACAACTTCCGTCTCAAAGCGCTCAGCATGTTCTTGCATTCTGGCCATAAGCTCAGGGCCTTGAACCCCATTTTGATCTCCGGGCCAGTTGTCGACATCGGTTGTTGTGGTGAGCTGGCCACCTTGCTGAATCCCAGTAATAACCACAGGGTTAAGATTTGCACGGGCTGCATAAACCGCAGCAGTATACCCCGCGGGGCCCGAACCTAGAATAATTAGACGGTGATGTTGGCTGTCGCTCATAAAATTACTGTATTCCATTCAGGGGGAGTGAACTTGCGTCACTCCAAAATGACTGAGATAAGGCATGTATCATAGGGGAAATTGTTGACCGCATCAAAATGTCTTCGCGGCGACAAATGCCCTGACATAGTGCTAATATTGGGCCCGATTTGATATTTTCAATAGCGCCTACGGCAACCATATATCAATATATCTTTTTTTCTGATCGGTCTGGCACTTAGTGTATATGGCCGTGTTAGCAAGACGTGACTAGGAAGCGATTTTCTTTTGCCTAAATCGACCAAAAAACCAGCGGCTAATAACCGCGAAATTTTACATTTGCGGCTACGTGAAGGCTTGCTTATCGGCTTTGTTGCCGTTTGTATTTACATTTTTGTCTCACTAATAAGCTATAGCGGCTCTGATCCCGGTTGGTCAAGAACGGGAAGTGGTGACGGAGTCGTCAATGCGGGTGGTCCGGTAGGGGCTTGGTTAGCTGATGTGTTTTTTGCCTTATTTGGATATATGGCGTATTTATTTCCAAGCATGCTGGCATTCAGAGCTTGGCGCTTGTTTAAATCCCGTTATCGCCCAGTGGGATTTGATTCCTTAGTTTTTTCACTTCGGGTTATTGGGTTAATTCTCGTGATGATATCGAGCACGGGACTGGCAACCAATGGTGATTATGGAAATAGTGGCTTACCCTTTGGCGCCGGCGGGGTATTAGGGGATGCAATTGGTCACGCTACCTTGGCGTCTTTCAATGAGTTTGGTAGCCGCCTGATACTCATAGCAATATTACTATTTGGGCTAACCGTTTTTACGGACTTATCGTGGATAAAATTAATGGACTCAGTTGGTGCTATCACGCTGAGCCTTTATGAACGTGCAGGTGAGGCTTGGTACCATTATCGCCAAGCGAGGGCCGAACGCCGAAAAGCAGCACTGGCTGCAAAAGAGCGTCATGAAGCGTTTACCACTAAAACTGAAATCCAAAAGACGCGAGTGCCGCCGCAAATCGCGCCGCCGCCAAAACCAATTGCAAAATCGTCGCGACCTGAAAAAGAGCGTCAAACATCGCTATTTGATGGCCCCGTCACCGGTACATTGCCATCGTTAAGCTTGCTAGATAAAGCCGTACACAACCCAGAGCGCGGATTTTCTCCTGAAACACTGGAGGCCATGTCTCGATTACTCGAAATTAAACTACTCGATTTTGGTGTGTCAGCAAAAGTTGTCGCTGTCTTTCCCGGCCCGGTCATTACTCGTTTCGAGCTTGAACCAGATGCGGGCGTCAAAGTAAGCAAAATTTCTAATTTAGTAAAAGATCTGGCGCGGTCCCTGGCCGTAGTCAGTGTGCGGGTTGTCGAAGTTATTCCCGGTAAACCCTATGTGGGCATTGAAATCCCAAATGAAGACAGGGAGATTGTGAACTTCCATGATGTTTTATCTTCAGAAGTTTTTGACTCCAGCAAATCGCCATTAACGCTGGCGCTGGGTCACGACATTTCCGGCGAGCCGGTGTGTGCTGACCTTGGTAAAATGCCACACTTGTTAGTTGCCGGTACCACGGGTTCGGGTAAATCGGTTGGCGTGAACGCCATGCTTATCAGCTTATTATATAAATCGACACCTGAAGAGGTTCGGTTAATGCTGGTTGATCCAAAAATGCTTGAATTGTCGGTATATGACGGTATTCCGCATTTATTAACGCCTGTTATCACCGACATGAAAGATGCGGCCAATGGTTTGAGGTGGTGTGTTGCAGAGATGGAGCGGCGCTACCAATTAATGTCAAAAATGGGGGTTAGGAATCTCGCCGGCTTCAATCGTAAAGTTAAAGACGCAATTCAAGCTGGCGAGCCCTTAAAAGATCCACTTTGGAAGCCGGAAGAACATTATCAAGCAGGCTTGGAAGAAGCTCAGCCACCTGACTTAGAAGTACTTCCTTCAATTGTTGTGGTCATTGATGAATTTGCCGACATGATGATGATCGTCGGGAAAAAGGTAGAGGAACTCATTGCCCGTATTGCCCAAAAAGCACGTGCTGCCGGCATTCATTTATTGCTCGCGACGCAACGGCCTTCAGTGGATGTCATCACTGGGTTGATAAAAGCTAACGTGCCCACCCGTATCGGCTTTCAGGTTTCCTCAAAAATAGATTCACGAACCATTCTTGATCAAGGTGGCGCGGAACAACTGCTAGGCCACGGCGATATGCTTTACCTGCCTCCTGGAGCAGGAATACCCATACGGGTTCATGGTGCATTTGTGTCTGACGAAGAAGTGCACAGAGTGGTAGCCGATTGGAAGCGTCGCGGAGACCCGCAATATATCGACGGTCTGCTAGAAGAGGGCAGCACGACTGATGCGATGCCAGGCATGGCCCCAGAAGGTGGGGATAATGGTGAGGGAGACGCCTTGTATGACGAGGCAGTACAATATGTGACGGAAAGTCGACGCGCCTCTATCTCATCAGTTCAACGAAAATTGCGGATAGGCTATAATCGCGCAGCACGATTAATTGAAACAATGGAAGCAGCTGGTGTCGTAACTGAAATGGCCAGTAATGGAAGTAGAGAAGTACTGGCGCCACCGCCACGTGATTAGAAGTGAAAACTATGCGTCAATTGTTTGTTTTTTTGTGCTTATCATTGCTCCAGCTCCCTGTTTTTGCAGAGGGTGATGTTGCGCAACTACACCTTCATCTCTCAGGTGCTCAAAGTCTCAGTGCTAATTTTGTTCAACAGGTCCGTGATACTGATGGTAACCTTTTGCAGGAAAGCAAAGGCACAATTGCCTTAAAGCGCCCCAACAATATTCGCTGGGAAAGTCTCGAACCATTTCGCTATTTGCTGGTAAGTAATGGACAAACGGTGTGGCGCTACGACGCTGATCTAGAACAGTTGAATACCGAAGAATTTAACTCTCTTATGTCGCAGACACCGGCAATGATTATTGGCGCGTCAATAGATGAGCTTGCCGCTGACTACTCCGTTACCGTGGTTAAATCTGATAATAGCCGAGAATTTATTTTAATACCCAAGCAACAAGGCGCTTTTTTGGAGATGCGGCTTTTATTCAGCATGGGCAAATTTACGGGCATGCGCTTAGTAGATACCTTAGAACAAACCACTCAAATTGATTTTATTAAACCAAAATACAATATCGAATTTGATGAGAAAACCTTTGAATTTAACCAAGAAAACGAGGCGGCAGCGCGTTGAGTGATTCTGTCTCTGCAGTGCCCTTGGCCGCGAGAATGCGGCCACAAGCCCTAGAGCATTACCTTGGCCAAGATCATTTATTGGGGAAAGACCAGCCTTTGCGTAGAGCTTTAGACTCTGGTCAGCTCCATTCAATGATTTTTTGGGGACCACCAGGAGTGGGTAAAACAACCCTAGCGCAATTAATAGCCCAACTTTGTGACGCTCATTTTATCAATATTTCGGCGGTACTTGCCGGTGTAAAAGATATTCGATCTGCAGTAGAAGAAGCTAAAAAACAGCAGTTTTTCCAGCGGAGAACAATACTATTTATCGATGAGGTGCATCGTTTTAATAAGGCCCAACAGGACGCGTTTTTGCCTTACGTGGAAGACGGTACGGTTATCTTTGTGGGTGCAACCACTGAAAACCCATCCTTTGAAATCAATAATGCCTTATTGTCTCGTGCTCGGGTTTACCAATTAAACGCTCTCACCGATGAATCGCTATTTCATATTATTCAGCATGCATCTGATCGTCAGGGCTGGATAATTTCTCCTGAGCAAATCAAACGTATTGCCGCACACGCGGATGGAGATGCTCGGCGTGCACTGAACCTCATTGAGCTTGCCGGTGATATGGTTGACGAGCAATCTGAGTTGACGGCAGGGATCATAAACTTAGTTCTAAACGGCCAACCACGGCGATTTGATAAGGGTGGCGATCTGTTTTACGAGCAGATTTCAGCATTACATAAATCTGTCCGTGGTAGCTCTGCAGATGGTGCCTTGTACTGGTTTTGCCGCATGTTAGACGGTGGTTGTGAGCCGCTCTACATAGCAAGGCGTCTTGTCCGCATGGCGAGTGAAGATATCGGTAATGCCGATCCTAGAGCGCTGCGGCTTTGCCTAGATGCTTGGGAAACCCAAGAGCGATTAGGTAGCCCAGAGGGTGAACTGGCGATGGCACAAGCCGTGTGTTATCTGGCAGCGGCACCTAAAAGCAATGCGGTATACACAGCGTATAATGCCATTCGACGTGATATTGCCTCGTCACCTAGCTATGACGTTCCAATGCATTTACGAAATGCACCCACTGGAATGATGAAGGAACAAGGTTTTGGCGAGGGCTACCGTTATGCCCACGATGAAGTAGATGCTTACGCTGCTGGAGAAAATTATCTACCCGAAGAACTTAAAGATAAGGTCTACTACCAACCGGTAGAGCGTGGTTTAGAGAAAAAAATTGCTGAAAAGCTTAGGTACCTACGGCAGAGAGACATTGAAGCACCGTTTATACGCTATCGTTAATTCAAATGCGTTAGAATAGCAGTATCTTAAATCGGAGGTAGCCACGTGCATATCTATTTGCTAATAGCCTTAGGTGGAGCCGGTGGCGCCTTGAGCCGATATGGGATTGGTCGCGCTGTAAATGTCTATTTGGCACAAATTCACTGGCCGCTCGCTACCTTTTTGGTTAACTTCATTGGCTCATTCACCATAGGTGCGGTTTATGTATTGATCACAGAAAAATCAAGCCTACACACAGATTGGCGGTATGTTTTAATGGTGGGTTTTTTGGGTGCATTTACCACTTTTTCTACCTTTTCTTTAGAGTCAGTGGCGCTACTAGAGGCGGGGAAAGTCGTGAGCGCCGCAGTGTATATGTCAGGCACGCTTGCCTGTTGCGTCCTTGCTTGTTGGCTGGGAATGATAGCGACCCGATAAATTTTTTTATAAATTCAGTTGGTTGGAGAAATATTTTAATGTTAGATATAAAGCAGGTCCGGCTAGACCCACATGCAGTTGCCGGCGCGCTGAATAAAAAATACTACCGTTTTGATGTGGCAGAATTTGAAGCGCTGGACGCCTTGCGAAAAAAAGCTGATATCAGCAGCCAAAACCTCTTAGCAGAGCGAAAAAAAGCCTCTAAACAAATTGGTGAATTAATCAAATCAGGCCTCAATATTGACGAAGCGAAAGCCCAAGTAAATGAGAGCTTAGCGAAAATTGAAGCCGATTTAGAAGCCCTAAAACAACAGGCCAAAGAGACCAATGACGCACTAGATAACTTGCTGATGGCGGTACCTAATTTGCCAGCGAACGAGGTGCCAGAAGGTAAAGATGAATCTAACAATATCGAAGTACTGCGCTGGGGGCAGCCTCGCCAATTTGATTTTGAAATAAAAGATCACGTTGATGTTGGCGGTACATTGGGTGGATTAGACTTTGATGTTGCCGCTAAGATTACCGGCAGCCGCTTTGCGGTGATGCGTGGAGGTTTGGCGCGCTTACATCGAGCGTTAATTCAACTAATGCTTGATACCCACACTCGTGAACATGGTTATCAAGAAGTATATGTGCCCTATATGGTGAATGCAGATTCATTACGGGGTACAGGACAGCTACCAAAATTTGAGGCCGACCTTTTCAAACTGCAGGGAGACTCAGAGTACTATCTAATCCCAACGGCTGAGGTGCCGGTCACTAATTTATACCGCGATACCATTGTAGATGGAGCAGAGCTCGATAAAGGCCTTCGCTTTACCTGCCATACACCATGTTTTCGTAGTGAAGCCGGCAGTTATGGACGCGATACTCGAGGGATGATTCGTCAACATCAATTTGAAAAAGTCGAGTTAGTACAGTTTGTAAAACCAGATGAATCTGATGCCGCATTAGACACACTAACCGGTCATGCTGAAGCGATACTCCAAAAATTAGACCTGCCTTATCGTAAAGTGATTTTATGTGGTGGTGATCTCGGTTTCTCAGCACGTAAAACCTATGATTTAGAAGTCTGGCTTCCAGGGCAAAGTGCTTACCGAGAGATTTCTTCCTGCAGTAATTTTGGTGATTTTCAGGCGCGTAGAATGATGGCTCGCTGGCGAAACCCCGAATCAGGCAAACCTGAACTACTTCATACTCTAAATGGCTCAGGATTAGCGGTGGGACGTACATTGGTTGCTATCCTAGAAAATTATCAGCAAGCCGATGGTTCACTGACCATTCCCAGTGTTTTACAGGGCTATATGGGCGGCATAGAGAAAATCCTTCCGGGAGAGCTCTGATCTAATGGATTTCCTGCCACTCTTTACTGACATCCGTAATAAGCCCTGCTTGTTAATTGGCGGTGGAGCAGTTGCTCTGCGTAAAGCTCGGTTACTCTCTAAAGCCGGCGCTCAATTGCGAATTGTGGCTCACGACATCATGCCAGAGTTGTCCACACTGTGTTTAAACGCAGGAGGGGAGTGCATAAGCGGTGATTACGGTGATCATCTCTTAGATGACGCTTTTCTAGTCATTGCGGCAACCGATGATCTCGCTCTTAACCGTCGAGTTTCCGACACCTGTCATAAACGTCACATTCCGGTGAATGTGGTAGATAACCCGGAACTGTGTAGTGTTATCCTGCCGGCGATAATAGATCGCTCACCACTTGTTGTGGCGGTGAGTAGTGGCGGAAAAAGCCCTGTTTTAGCCCGCATGATGCGATCCCGTTTAGAGGCGACAATTCCCGCGTCATATGGTCGCTTGGCCCATTTGGTTGGCCAGTTTCGTGACAAAGTAAAAGCCCGTTTTTCCGATATAGAAGATAGACGCCATTTTTGGGAAAACGCCTTGCAGGGGCCCGTTGCTGAAATGGTGTTTGCGGGTAATGACAAAGCAGCAGCCAAAATGCTGGAAGATGTCATTAAAAAAGGCGCGATCGATAACAAGGGCGAGGTATACCTAATAGGGGCAGGGCCTGGCGACCCAGACCTTATGACCTTTAAAGCACTGCGCTTACTACAACGTGCCGACGTAGTCTTGTATGACCGTTTAGTGGCACCGGCCATTGTCGATTTATGTCGAAAAGATGCTGATCGAGTCTATGTTGGTAAAGCGAGGGCGGAGCACGCTGTTCCACAGCAAGACATAAATATGTTGTTGGTTAAATACGCCCAAGAAGGAAAAAAAGTGGCGCGTTTAAAGGGCGGAGATCCCTTTATATTTGGCCGCGGCGGTGAAGAAATAGAAAAACTAGCGGAACACAGAATTCCTTTTCAGGTGGTTCCCGGTATCACTGCTGCCGCTGGTTGCGCTAGTTATGCAGGTATTCCTCTCACTCATCGAGATCACGCACAATCTGTCAGGTTTGTGACGGGGCACCTCAAAGATCACAGTATTAATCTACCTTGGCAAGAGCTCGTAAGGCCAGCCCAAACCGTGGTTTTTTATATGGGCTTAGTTGGACTACCCAGTATCTGTGAAAAACTGATTGAATTTGGTCGCTCTCCTGAAACCCCTATTGCGGTAATTCAACAGGGGACAACACCCGATCAAAAAGTGGTTGTTGCAACCTTGTCTACCATGGTTGAAAAATTACAACACGAACCCGTTCGTGCCCCCACTCTGATTATTGTTGGGGAAGTGGTTACTTTGCGAGAAAAGCTCGCCTGGTACGAAAAATATGATTTAGCCTCAGCTAATCTATAAATACGAAACTGAGGATAAGGAACAAAAGGGTGAAGCAGTGAGCGAAACAATCTACGATCTATTTGTTATTGGCGCGGGTTCCGGTGGCGTGCGTGCGGCAAGAATGTCAGCAGGGTTTGGTGCTAAGGTCGCCATTGCTGAGTCCCGTTATTTAGGCGGTACCTGTGTGAACGTTGGCTGCGTGCCAAAGAAATTGTTTAGTTACGCAGCACACTATGGTGAAGATTTCAGTGATGCAAAAGGTTTTGGCTGGGATAGCAGCGTATCAGCACTGGATTGGCCACGCCTTCGTGACAATAAAACTAAGGAAATTGAACGCTTAAACGGTATCTACGGCAGATTACTAACTAACGCTGGGGTAGACCTGATTAACGGTCACGCGAGTATTGTTGATGCTACGACGGTGGCTATCGATGGCGTTCATTATAAGGCCAAGCGTATTCTTATTGCCGTAGGAGGCTGGCCCTTCATTCCAAATATACCCGGTCGCGAACTTGCCATAAGCTCCAACGAATTATTCTACCTAGACACACTGCCCAAACATGCCGTGGTGGTTGGCGGCGGTTATATAGCGACCGAGTTTGCAGGAATACTTCATGGTCTGGGTGTAAATGTTGAGCAGATCTACCGTAAAGACCTGTTTCTACGAGGCTTTGATACCGAAATAAGAGCGCAATTAGCCGACGAAATGACAGCAAAAGGCGTAAAACTTCGTTTTAATGAGAATGTCACCGCCATTGCAGAACAAGATGGTCAGTTCTTGGTAAGCCTTGAAAGTGGTGAAACACTTCTTACCGATAAAGTGTTGTATGCAACTGGTCGTAAACCATTGCTTGAAGGGCTTGGCCTAGAGAACACCGAGGTGCAATTAAATGACAAAGGTTACATTGCAGTAGATCAAGGGTTTCAAACTAGCGAACCCTCAATTTACGCAGTGGGTGACGTTATTGGTGGTATGGAATTAACACCTGTGGCACTAGCCGAAGGTATGAATCTCGCCCGAAGATTGTTCAAAGACGATCAACGTATTCTTGATTACAACTATATACCAACAGCTATTTTTTCATCGCCCAATCTCGCTACGGTAGGTCTAAGTGAAGAAGAGGCCCGTGAGCGCTACGATAATATTTCCGTGTTTACATCTCGGTTTTCTCACCTAAAACATACTCTCAGCGGCAATCAAACCAAGACGTTTCTAAAGCTAATTGTGGATAACGAAACGGATAAAGTCATTGGCGCCCATATGATGGGAGATGACTCCGGCGAAATTATTCAAGGTCTAGCTGTCGCGATTAAAGCTGGCGCGACTAAAGCCGATTTTGATTCAACCATTGGGATACACCCAACGGTTGCGGAAGAATTTGTCACCATGCGGGAGGCGAGTCGTTAAGAGCGACCTTGTCGCGTCTTAACGAAAGCACTTGAGTACTAGGGACGTCTAGCAAAACGCTCCGGCGAGAAATAAGGTAGGGCATCAACTAAGATATGACTCGCCTCTATGAGAAGTGGGTCGGTGTCTTTCTCTTCGTCCTTTTCCTCATCATCACTTTTAGCGTCGGTATCCACGCTGTCGTCATTCATTGCAATATCATCGTCTGAATCTTCCTCGAGCGCTTCTAGAGGCTCTTCGCCTTTAGCGACTCGGCGACGATTTTCCATTGCTAGCTGGTGTACCTTCTGTGCGTCACGCTCTTTTTTCCTGAGGTCTATATTGAGCGATAAATGTGTTTTATCTCGCATCTCCTCAATGACGGATATCTGTTCCTGCAAAAATTGGAACTCTGGGTCTTTTGCAATTCGTTTACTGTGCTTTCGCTGTAATGTGTCGATACCCGATTTTAAGTCGAAATAATAGCGATGATTCACTCTGGGAATACGATCCCAATGCAGAGCATTATCTAAAACACTTTCACCGATATCATCTAGGTTATAGAGAGGCGGGAAAGCGATGTCGGGAATGACGCCACGATTTTGCGTACTGTCACCAGAGACCCTATAAAATTTTGACTCGGTAAGTTTCAATTGGCCATGGCCTAAGGCATTTACAGACTGCACTGTGCCTTTTCCAAACGACTGGGTACCTATGACTAAACCGCGCTGATAATCTTGTATGGCACCGGCAAAAATTTCAGAGGCAGAGGCGCTCATTCGGTTTATTAATACGGCAAGCGGACCAGTATAATAGGGCGAGCTCCGACGTTTTCCCTCTCGGATTACCCTAGCATTTGACTGCCTAATTTGAACGGTCGGGCCAGATTCAATAAACAAACCCACCATCCCATTTGCCTCGGCTAATGAGCCGCCACCATTGTCGCGCAAATCTATGATGATGCCTTCCGCACCTTCACTAAGCAGTTCGCCCATAATACGGTGAACATCACGCGTGGTGCTACGAAATTCGGTATCGCCGTTGCGGTAGGCTTCAAAGTCGAGATAGAAAGTAGGTACATCAATAATGCCAACTTGGTGTGCCTCGCCGTCGCTGTCCGTAAGCTCAATGATTTCGCCCTTAGCACTTTGATCTTCCAGCTTGACCTCATTGCGTTCGATCATAATTTCACGACGGGTTTCATCACTTTTGGCAGTAGCAGGAATCACTTCCAAGCGGACAAATGAGCCAGCAGGCCCGCGAATTAAATCCACAACATCATCCAAGCGCCAACCTACAACATCTTGCATCTCGCCTTTTTTGTCTTGCCCTACGCCTATAATCTTATCGGCGGGTTGTAATTGCCCCTGCTTATCAGCAGGGCCAGCTGCTACCAAGCGAACAACCTTTGTGTAGTCGTCTTCCATTTGTAAGACAGCGCCAATACCTTCTAACTTGAGGCTCATATTAATTTGGAAGTTTTCAGAAATACGGGGTGAAAAATAATCCGTATGGGGGTCATATAGTGATGCAAATGCATTGGCATAGATTTGAAACGCATCTTCTGCTTCTAACTGGGTACTACGCTTTATTTGGTTTTTAAATCGTTTAGTGAGTAATTCAACAATAGCGTCATCATCCTTACCCGCAAGCCTTAGTCCTAAAACACGATTCTTTATCTGTTTACGCCAAATTTCATCGGCTTCGGACTTACTTGCAGGCCAATCTGCCTCTGTGCGATCTAGCTCAATATCTTCTTTAACAGTAAAATCCATTGCGCTAACACGCTGTGCAAGGGTGTCCAAGGTGTTTTGCATTCGAGCTACCATACGTTCGCGATAGCGATTGAAAACCAGAAACCCCGTGCTCACATCAGACTTTTTCAGCTCGTCGTCTAATTGCGTGCGATATTTTTGAAACTCGGCAATATCACTTTTAAGTAAGAACAGACGATTTGGATCCAAGTCATCAAGGAAAGCATCCAATAACTTTGCCGATAATTCATCATTTAACGAAAGCTTGACATAGTGGCGACTGTTAAGCTGGTCTACCATGTCGTGAATTGCCGTTTTATGGGTTTTCTCAGGCACTAAAGCCTTGAATTCTGCGCTGGCAAAGGCATTAAGATTGAATACTGACAATACCAGTGCGAAAAGAAGTACTCTGGTAATTTTGCCGTAGTAAAGCGGAGTTATCATTAACATTGGATAAAACATCTCAAGGTCTAGGTGAACGTTACTATGTTACACCGCCAAGGCATCGAATGCAGGCTTGGCGAAAGCGTGATTAAAGTCTAGTTGGCTATTAGCCTTATGGCTCTTGTTAAATTAACACTAATGAGGCGTATTTTTTTCAATTTGAACATATTCCTAACCAATTTCCCGCGCTACACTCAATATATACGCTAATTTATAAGTGAGATGGAGCAATATACGTGAGTAAAAACCCGAAACTTGCCGCAGTAGAGCAATATATCAAAGCATTAACAACGCACGATATGGTGGCTATTGCTAACTTGTATGCTGATGATGCAACCATAGAAGATCCCGTAGGCTCGGACATCATTAACGGCAAGGACGCTATTATACGATTCTACGAAGTCGCATTTAGTTCCGGGATTTCTGCCAGGCTTGATGGCGCAGTAAGAATTTGCGCAAATCACGCGGTATTTCCATTTATTGTAGAATTAAACCCCGGCAATGGTGAAATGCGGATAGAAGTCATTGATCAGTTCACATTTAATGATGACCACAAAGTGGTTTCTATGAAAGCATTTTGGGGCGAACAAAATATAACAACGCCTTAAATGATAGCGCACTCGCTACTTATACTTGAATTGTTAAAAACAACAGACTTGCTTAACACTACGTGATTTTTCAGACACTCATTCTCAAAATAAACAGAAAGTGTCACAGTGCGCATTAATAGGATCAAACTACGGTTTTTATTGCGTACTACAGCGGCATTCCCATAATATTAAGCCAAATGTAATCTCTGCTCACATCTCCGTTGCAGAAATACACACCAAATAATTCTAGTAATGGTAAAAGGTAGCCAATAATGATCCCGATGATGAACTCCCAGCTAACAATCACCTCGTTAATGAAGCACGCAGAACAAATCAATGGCGCTGTAGAGGTTGTGTCTGTTACAGCAGACAATCCGCGACACAGATATACCTATCGCGATGCCTTTGCTCGAGTGCGTCAGCTAGCAAATGCCTTATCTGCAATAGGTTTAGAACAGGGTGATACCGTTGCTACTTTTGCATGGAATGACTACCGACATTTGGAAATATACTATGCGGTATCCTGCAGTGGTATGGTTTGTCACACAATCAATCCACGCTTATTCCCAGAGCAAATTGAATACATTGTTAATCATGGTCGCGATAAGTGGATATTCGTTGATTTGACCATGGTGCCGCTTCTAGAGTCATTGCACCACGTTATGCCTGAAGTAAAAGGCTTTGTGGTAATGACTGATCAAGCACACATGCCCGATACTAGCTTGCCCAATGCTCATTGCTATGAGGCTTTAATTGCGGAACACACTGCTGAGTTTGAATGGCCTGACCTAGATGAAAACACGCCATCAGCTCTATGCTATACCTCTGGAACAACCGGCAACCCAAAAGGGGTGATGTACACCCATCGTTCAACCTTACTCCACTGTTATGCAAGCATAGCACCTGATGTGTTTGGTCTGTCAGTCACTGATGTTGCACTTCCTATTGTTCCTATGTTTCACGTAAATGGCTGGGGCTTAGTCTATTCAGCACCGATGACAGGCGCGAAACTGGTTATGCCTGGTCCCAAAATGGGATGTGGTGAAACACTTTGTACACTCATTAATGAAGAAAAAATCACTGTCTCGGCTGGCGTGCCAACGGTCTGGCTGGCATTGTTGGATTACCTGAAAAAATCTGGCAGCACCATAGAGTCTCTCAACCGCTTAACCGTGGGCGGAGCAGCTTGCCCCTTTGTTATTTACGATGATTTCCGTACAAAATACGGTGTAGATGTACAGCAAGGTTGGGGAATGACAGAAATGAACCCCCTAGGCACGTTTAACGGTAATGCTCCGGAAACGGTTAGCGCATTACCTGCCGACCAATACGACAAAATGCGCCTAAAACAAGGTCGACCTGTTTTCGGCGTAGAAATGAAAATAGTTGATGCTGATAACAAAGCCTTACCTTGGGATGGTATTAGTGCCGGCGCGGTCAAAGTGCGTGGTCCATGGATCATTAATGAATACTATAATTATGATGGCCAAACCCTTGACGATGATGGTTGGTTTGAAACTGGCGATGTAGCTTGTATTGATGAATACGGCTATATGCAGATTACCGATAGGGTTAAAGACGTCATAAAATCAGGCGGTGAATGGATTAGCTCTATCGAGCTAGAGAACTGCGCCGTTAACCATCCTAAAGTAGCTGAAGCTGCAGTAGTCGGTATGCCACACCCTACTTGGAGTGAAAGACCATTACTCCTAGTTATCTTACAGGAAGGCGAGAGCCTGACCCGTGAAGAAATGTTGGGGTGGTTCGAAGGCAAGGTTGCTAAATGGTGGATACCTGAAGAATGCTTATTTGTAGACACCTTACCCCACACCGCAACCGGTAAATTGAGCAAGAAAGACATTCGAGCTCAGTATGCTGACTTCAGCTGGCCCAGCTGATCTTGGCAGAGTATTTGACGATATAAATTTGTATAAATGAGATAGCAATAAATGATGGACTTTAAAGCGCTGCTTGGCAGCGTTACCCCGTCGGGACGTGATAATGAATATACGGCTCAATTAGACGAATCATGGCTTCAAGGACGGACGGCGTTTGGCGGTTTAAGCGCCGCCCTAATTGTAAAAGCCATGTTATTCCAAGTCCCCGCGGATAGACGCTTACGTTCACTGTCAGTGATGTTTGTAGGCCCAGTCCCTGCAGGTGAGCACCGCATAGTGATTCGAGAATTACGAGTAGGGGGCTCAGTAACCCATATTCAAGGTGAAATTCTTTGTAATAACGAAGTGGGGGCTACTGTCAGTGCTGCATTTGGTAAGGATCGCCCATCAGCGGTGTCTCTAGCTGGGCCGACAATGCCGACGGGAATTACTCCTCCAGATGACTGTTTTGTCTTCCCCTATATACAGGGGATCACACCAGAATTCACACGACATTTTGACATGCGATTAATCAGTGGCAAGCTACCTTTTAGCCAAGCTGAGTCTGCTGATTTTTCCATGTGGTTAGCATTCAAAGAAAGCGGGGAAATTGATATTCCAGTGTTAATTGCCTTAGCTGATGTACCACCGATGCCCGGTTTAAACATGATAAAACCACCTGGCATGGGGAGTTCATTAAGTTGGTATTTGGAATTCCCATCCGCGTTACCAAAAGCCGACATGTCCGATTGGTTCTTTTATGATTACCGCAGTGATGCCGCGGGAGTTGGCTATTTTCATAATTATGCAACGATGTGGGCAGCCAATGGCAAACCGCTAATATTTAGCCGCCAAGTTGCCACCGTATTTGAGAAGTAATTTCTGGTGTTGAAGGTATTTATCATGCTCTCAAGAAATAGCTCTGATCTTTTGGGCCTAGTGAAATAGCTGTGGCTATCGACTTAAGTCCATTCATCGATAACACCGCTCGCTTACCCTCTATTCCAAAGGTAGTTGGCAAGATCGTTGATCTTGCTCGATGCGGTGATGTTGATATTCCCAACTTGGCATCACTCATTTCCAGTGATCCTGCACTCGCAGCCAAAACACTTCAGTTTGCAAATTCACCCATGTATGGCAGCGAGCATAAAATTGAGAACCTGCGGCGAGCGGTTGTGTTGTTAGGTTTGGATACCACGGTCAACCTCGCTCTTAGCTTTTCATTGTCATCGTCACTCAAAGAGCAAACCCAGTCTGGATTACATTACCCTTTGTTTTGGCGGCGATCATTTTTAGCCGCAGCGGCAGCAAAAAAATTAGGTCAAATAATAGGCGAGCGCGGATTAGAAGAATTATTTATAGCTGGGCTACTTCAAGATATTGGCATGATTGCCATAGACCGAATAAAGCCCGATTTTTATACTGAGCTACGCAGTGACCAAGTATTTCATCAACGTGTTAGAGAGTACGAAATTGAGCGACTTGGTGGTGATCATGCAGAATCTGGGGCGTGGCTTTGCAAGCACTGGGAGCTTGCAGACAGAACAACCCAGGCCATTGCGAACAGTCACCGCCCAGGTAGATTATCACAAACCGTTGGGGACCAATTTATCCGTTGTGTATGTGTTTCAGGGGTGGCGGCAGACTATATAATTTTAGGTGAGTCAGCGGATGCACGTAAACAATTGTATCTACAAGCGCAGAGAATCCTGAGCCTTAGTGCTGATAAAGTAGATGGTTTAATCGTCTATTTGCGTGACAAAATCCCCGAAATGGAAGCCTTATTCGATGTGAAACTAACAGAAAGTAGCAGCCAATCTGAGCTATTAGAAAAAGCCAATGAAACCCTGGCAGAATTAAACCTACAAAAACTTACTCGCAACCGAAACAAAGATGGTGAAAGCAATAAGGTCGACAATGAATCCCGATTTGATCCAGAGTCAGGAGCTTTTTCCCGAGAGTTTATCAAACATTACCTGCCCGACGCATTTGCATTAGCAAACCGTTCTGGGCGTGTTTTAAGCCTCATATTTGTTGATATACGTAATATGGCGATGATCCATAAGCGCCTAGGCAAGGACGTCGTTAGTTACCTTACTGAAGTGTCCAAACTCCTAAAAGGGATGCTACGCGCTGGCGATATGGTGTTTAGATACAGTGATAATCAGTTTTTAATTTTGCTTCACGATGCGATGCCCGTCGATGCGAACACCGTTTCGCAACGACTCTCAAAGGCCGTTGTGGAGTTCGAGGTACACCATAAAAAAGGCACAATAATAGCCGATGTTGCCTGTGGTGTGGCTACTCACGACCACTCATCAGCATTAACGACGTCAGACGAGTGGCTCAATGAAGCGTATTCAAATTTAGCTGACAACTAAGTTTTCTTGCTAAAATAAGTCGCTATCAGTACCAACACGTAATGCCAAATACCCAACTTAGCGCCTCATTTTTTAAACCGTCGTTCTGTCGATACTCGGCGGTTTTACCTATTTTCTTGTCATAATTAACGCCAATATAGGGAGCAAATTCTCGTCGTATTTCATAACGTAATCTGAGGCCGGCTTCTAGGTTTGATAAACCGCTTCCTGTTCGGCTTTCGCTATCATTACGGCCATATAGGTTTAGCTCTAATGATGGCGATAGTATTAGCTTTTGAGTGATAAGTAAGTCGTACTCTGTATCCACTCGAAAAGCTGTCTCGCCATCTTTGCCAATATAAAACGTTAACGAGGTGTCAAAAAAATACGGCGCTAAACCCTGTAGTCCAACCGCAAACCAATGACGATTTTTAGTAGGTTTATCATCGCTTCGCCAACCAGCATGGATATCCCAAAATGGGCTTACAGCGCGACTGAGCGTGAGCTGAAACTCACTATTTTCAATATTGCCACGATGTAACTCACCCTCCGTTTTAAACCACAACTTGTGTAAATCTTTACCAACCCATGCAGATGCCTTCCAGTTAGTACTATTATTTTCATCCTCATTTTGTCGCTCCAGCTGATCTAGTGTTAGTAAGCTAACAAGTGGATCTGCATCAGGATGGCTGAAGACCGTGTGTGAAGCTGAAATTAGCCCAATAAAACCAATATACTGTGTTAGTTTTGTCTTCATGAGGATAACCCACCATCTATGATGTGAACTTCTCGCATCATGCTGGGCATATGGTAGAGAAGGTGGCAGTGATAGGCCCAGCGTCCTAGCGCATCAGCGGTAACTAAATAACTAATTTTTGAACCTGGTTGAACGAGAATTGTATGTTTTTTGGGAATAAATAAAGGATCACCAGTTTCAAGCTCACTCCATACCCCATGAAGATGAATCGGGTGCGTCATCATTGAATCATTCACCAACACGACTCGAATGCGTTCGCCATATTTAAATATGAGTGGTTCTGCATCGGCAAAGGATTGGCCATTAATTGACCACATATAGCGTGCCATATTCCCAGTTAGATGAAGTTGAATTTCACGCTCTGGGTCACGAAGGTCAGTTGTTTTGTATAAATTTTTTAAATCAGAATATCGCAATACTCGACGCCCATAGCGCGACATATGTTTACGCAAACCTATGCCCGGATCATGAATGCCATCTGCAGGAGATACTGCGCGCATATCGACATGAGGCCCTCGCTCAGTATTGCTATGAATAATTTCATCGCGGCTACCCATACCTGCAGGGGCGATTAAGCTTCCTCCAAGATGATTTTCATGATGTTGATGCTTGGTATGAGTGCGGTTCATGGCCGGCATATCATGGCCGCTGTGGTCGATATTTTCTAAAGCTGATGAAGCATTTGACGAAGAGGGTAGATGGTTTGCCATGCCCATATCTCGGTGGCTTAGTAGCGGGGCAGGGTCCATCTTTGGAATTTCAGCTTGCCATTCAGGGTTGGGGCTCAATGTACCTTGGCAAAAGCCACCACGATCTATACTTTGAGCAAAAACACAGTAGGCACTGTCATCACTCGGTGTCACGATGACATCATAGGTTTCAGCTACACCAATGCGAAATTCATCAACACTAATGGGTTCAATATTTTGGCCATCAGCCGCGACGACTATCATCGTCAAACCCGGAATTCGCACGTCAAAAATAGTCATCGCAGCACTATTTATGAATCTTAGGCGTATTTTTTCACCACGCTTAAATACACCATTCCAACCTTGCTCCGGTGTATTACCATTCATTAAATAGGTATAAGCATAAGCGGTTACATCAGAGATATCGGATTGACTCATACGCATGTTGTTCCACATCCGCCGTTCAGCCCAACTGTTAGCAACACCTTTCTCTTTAATATCTCGCCATATATCACTTGCCGTGCGCTGATTAAAATTATAATAATCGCTACGTTTTTTTAACGTTTTGAATATTTTCTCTGGACTTTTATCTGACCAGTCCGAAAGTTGTATTACATAGTCGCGGTCATAACTCACTGGATCAGGATTTGCCGGCTCAATAATAATTGCGCCATATACACCAGTTTGTTCTTGAAACCCTGAATGGCTGTGATACCAATAGCTGCCATTTTGCTTTACTAGAAATGTATAATCGAAATACTCACCGGGTTTAATACCATCAAAACTTAAACCTGGTACACCATCCATCCCGCTAGGTAAAATTAGCCCGTGCCAATGTATAGAGCTATCATGATGTAGGTGGTTATATACCCGCACAGAAACAGTTTCGCCTTCTTTCCAGCGCAAAATAGGGCCAGGTACACTGCCATTAACGGTGGTCGCAATAGCTTGTTGTCCCGTAAAGTTTACAGATGCGTAGCCAATAGTTAACTCAAAATGATTGCCGCTAAGAACCTCTGGTTGTTTTGAAGCTGCTGATTTTGTTTGAGCAAAACTAAGCGGGCTGCCACCTATTGTTAAAAATGCACCCGCACTAACTGCACCTTGCACAAAATGACGGCGCGTTATTTTATCGTCAAAGACGGTGGCTAAATTTGATTTGATTTTCATATAAACATCCAAATAACTTTACTAAGCTAATTAGCATAGTTATTAACGAAAAGTTGAATTGCGATTGAGTTACCACGAAAAACATGGTGATACATCAAAATACTAGACGGATTTATCCCGTGTTAGCTCAAAATAGGAGGGCGGAATGGAGTTGCTATAAGACTTAATATAAACGGGGTACTACCTTGGGGCAGAAGTTGAATTTGGGTATATATTACGGCAGAGGACGATGCCAATAATAAGCCCACTCCCATGCAATGACTTTGACAGCAATCCTTGCTATCGCAGAACGTCATTGTGGAGTCTCCATTAAGATGACGGTCATTAGCCTGACAATTATTCTTCAAATTAGCTGAATGTTTATCAATATGATGTTGTTCAAGTACATCGTGTGGTGGCGAATCACGCTTGGGCAAGAAATCAATCTCCGCAAAAGCGAAATTACTGATAAGAGCCAGTAAAACGCAATATACGATTGATTTAATCAGTTTGTGTGTCATTTTGACGCTAATTCTTTGCGGCCGGTATTATTCTCTAAACCGGTTAAAATAGGGCAGTCTGCACGATTATCACCATGGCAGCTTGATGCTAACTCCGAGAGTAAATCACGCATAGCGGTGAGTTCATGTATTTTAGCATTTAGCTCCTCAATATGTGTCAAAGCCAATGCTTTAACATCTGCACTTGCACGGTCTCGGTCACCCCACAATGAGAGTAGCTGCTCAATTTGAGCCAGTGAAAAACCGAGGGATCGTGCACTTTTTATAAAACAAAGGCTGTGAATATCGTTTTCCGAGAATTGACGATAGCCCGCTTCTGTACGGACGGCCGCTTTGATTAGGCCCAATGACTCGTAGTGACGAATCATCTTTACAGATATGCCACTCGCTTTTGCCGCTTCACCAATATTCATATTACCTCCAAATTTATAACAACTCATTCATAGCGACTGTTATTTTCTGTAGCTAGAACAGCGTAAGCATTATTCTTTGGGCTTCCAGCGTCGTAAAAGTAATGCGTTGCAGATAACACTTACACTGCTCAATGCCATAGCGGCACCGGCAATAATTGGATTCAAATAACCGAATACTGCTAGTGGAATACCTACAATATTGTAAATAAAAGCCCAAAATAGATTCTGTCGAATTTTATTGAATGTCCGTTTTGAAATATCGATTGAATTGGCAACAAGCGTAGGATCACCACGCATCAACGTAATGCCTGCAGTATTCATTGCTATATCACTGCCTGATGCCATTGCAATACTGACGTCTGCGGCAGCAAGAGCTGGTGCATCATTAATACCATCGCCAACCATGGCAATTGTCACATTTTGCCCCCGCAAAGCATTAATTTGTTCGGTTTTATCCATGGGTAAACTATTGGCGATATAGTGATCAATACCTAAGGCATTGGCTACAGAATAAGCACTACCGTCATTGTCACCGGTGATCATCACAATTTCTATACCGGCATTTTTTAGTCTCTGAATGGCATTTCCCGCCGTTTTTTTAATTTCATCATCAAAGGCGAGTAAACCAATTAACCTTGCATTAGGTGCAGACTCAGCCAGCCAAGACACCGTTTTACCTAACTTTTCTAGGCTGATCGCATTTTGTTCCAGCTCACTAATAGAAATACCACAGTCCTGCATGAGTCGACTATTACCGAGCAGTAGCTGACGTTCTTCAACCGTTGCAGATACACCGCGACCTGCTAAATTTTTTGAGTTATGTGCTGATTTAAGTACAATTTCTTGCTGCCCCGCCTCATTAATAACAGCAGTTGCTAGCGGATGGTTACTCCCCTGCTGCAGGGTAGCTGCCAACTTGAGCAGCGCTTTGTTATTGCCATCACAGGCAATGTAATCATAAAGGTGTGGTTTACCCGTGGTAAGCGTACCGGTTTTATCAAATACGACCGTGGTGATGCCATGCGCTGCTTCTAAGGCATGAGCATCTTTTATCAAAATGCCGTGCTTTGCCGCTACACCCGTCCCCGTCATAATAGCAGTAGGGGTGGCTAAACCTAAGGCACAGGGGCAGGCGATTACCATCACGGCAACAGCATTGATAATTGCACCTTGTAGATCGCCATTGTATAAAAACCAGCTCATCGAGGTGGCAATAGCAATGGTTACAACCAAGGGTACAAAAACCATACTGACTTTATCTACTAAACGCTGTATCGGCGCTTTCGCAGCTTGCGCGTTTTCAACCAATCTAATGATTTTGGCAAGCGTGGTTTCGATTCCAACAGCACTTGTTTTGATGAGTAAAAGGGCATCGATGTTAATAACGCCACCAACAACCTTATCGCCTATGTGTTTAAGCACAGGCATATTCTCACCGGTAATCATAGATTCATCTATATATCCTTCACCATCAACAACAATACCGTCCACGGGAATTTTTTCACCCGGTTTAACAACAACAATGTCAGCAATTTTTATATCACTAATATCAACGACGCGATCATTATTTTGAATGCGGATTCTTGCGGAATTTGGCCTCAGGGCTTGCAGTGCATGTATTGCCGCGGCGGTCTGATGTTTGGCCCGCTCCTCTAACCACTTGCCCAATAATACCAAAGTAATTACCAAGGCTGACGTTTCAAAATAATAGTGCACCATCTCGGCATTATGACCAAGGAGCAACTGCGTAACCAAGTTGTAAACACTTAGGCCATAGCTAGCACTAGTTCCGATGCTAACCAGCAAGTCCATATTCCCCGCTCTAGCTTTAAGTGCCAGCCAGGCCGAACGATAAAAACGCGCGCCAATATAAAACTGAACTGGCGTTGCCAGCAAAAATTGAAGCCATGGAGGCGGCATAATATCGATACCAAATGCGCTCAATATCATGCCAAACAATAGGGGTGCTGATAATAAGGTGGAGGCAATAAGAAGATAGGTTTGCCTGCTTAAAATTTGTGAATTATCACTAGCTCCCGCGGCGGATTGGTTATTGGACGTCTTTTCCTCGATAGGTACCGCTTTATAACCAGCAATGCTTATCGCTTCTATCATCGCGGCCATGGGTACAAGATTTTTAACAACATGAATATTCGCTAAGCCAGTAGCTAAATTAACATCCGTTTTTAAAACGCCCGAAATAGCGTTTAGTGCATTTTCTATACGTCCCACGCAAGAGCCACAGCTAATACCGCTAATTGAGAGGGTAATAACTTCTGTCTCCACGGTGTACCCAGAATGTTCCACCGCATCACATAGCGAATTAATATTGACATTCTCATAGTGACTAATAAATACCGTATTAGTAGCAAGGTTAACTTGAGCCATACTTACAGCACTCAAGCTATTTAATGATTTTTCTATACGACCAGCACACGAAGCGCAGTTCATTCCACCTATGTGCAGCGTAATACTGTGGTGAGGTGATGTCTGTGTGGGCATAAGGCTTCCAAAGCAACCATAGTAATGATGTTTAAAGACTAAAGCCTCCAATCATAGGAAGGTCAAGTTCTTACGCTTTATGTCTTTAGCTACTATTGCTACAGTGCTTGCAGATACTTCTTAAAAATAACAGTCCCAAACACCTTACAGACTACGGAAAAAATTCATGCTTCACGCTCTTTTGCTTTGCATAACGCTGGTTTCTGCATCGGCATACGCAGTTACCTCTGAACCCACTACGGCGGAGCCTATAGCCACAGGGCTTAGGTTTAGTATATTAAAAACCGCAGAGGCGGACGTATTGGAAGGTATGACCTATGCCGGTGGGAGTTTTTTTAAGAAAACAACCTTAAATCATATAGCGGTAATAATTGAGCACCCGCAGGGTAGTCTCTTGTTTGATACCGGCCTTGGGCGTCAGATAGACACCCAATACCGGTCGGATATGCCTTTTTGGGCAAAACCATTCTTGACGTATAACAATGTAAACCCAGCAATCGATCAGCTTCAGAAAGAGGGCGTAACACCGCCTGAACGAATAATTTTATCGCACTCACATTGGGATCATGCCAGTGGTGTGGTGGATTTCCCCAATGCAGAAATCTGGCTGCCCCAAGCAGAACAGCAATTTATTGCCAATTCGACAGCTCCCGCTGTACTCCATTCACAACTTAGTCCAGACACCATTCAATGGCACCCAATAGAGTTTGACTCAGAAGCCTATGAGAATTTTGATAGTAGTTTGGACTTATTCGGCGATAAAAGCGCAGTGCTTGTGCCACTACCAGGCCATTCTCCGGGTTCAGTTGGCTTATTTCTGACCACCCGAACTGGAGGGCGCTACTTTTTTATTGGCGATTTAATTTGGAATGCTAATGCACTTGCCACACAGGCGCCCAAGTTTTGGGCCGCCCGTATGATTGTAGACCATGATGCACAACGTGCTGCCGAGTCCCTTGCCCAAGTTGTTGGCAGTCAAAGTCAACTGCCGAGACTTGTCATTGTTCCAGCCCATGACCAATCGGTTCACGATAGCCTTGAGTATTTCCCGAACTGGGTGAACTAAAGGATGGTTAAGCCAGACTAAATTACGCTGCAAAACACCAAGCACCAAATAATTCCATCATATTGAGGTAAATAATGAAATACGCACTGAAAATAGGGTCGTATTTACTGCTACTCATTACGGCATTAATAATACCCGCCCAGAGTATTGCTAATGACGTCATCAAATATGACAAAGAGTTAAATGGTTTCAGCTACCCCTTCGAGGTTGAGACACTAACATTCAATTCGCAGAATCAAGTTTTAAATATGCGCTATATGGATGTTGGGCACGAAAATGCCGATAAAGTTATCGTGTTATTACACGGTAAAAACTTCGCTGGGTTCTACTGGAAAACCTTGGCGCTTGATCTGATCAAACAAAACTATCGCGTTATTATTCCCGACCAAATCGGATTTGGAAAATCCTCTAAGCCAAGCTCATACCAATATAGTTTTAGCCAGCTTGCATTAAACACTAAGCGTTTATTAGAGCATTTAAATATTTCTAATGCGGATATTGTAGGGCATTCAATGGGTGGTATGCTCGCCGTCACTTTTGCCGCTAATTACAGTAACATTGTCAATAAACTTATTTTAATAAACCCGATAGGCCTTGAAGATTACAGCGAGTATGTCGAGTTTAAAGACACCAATTTCTTTTACCAAAGAGAGTTAGCAACAACCTTAGACAAAGCAATTAACTATCAAAAGAGTAATTACTATGATGGCAAATGGTCTAGCAAGTATGAGGAATTATTAATCCCATTAAAGGGCATGCTCGCCGGTGATGATTGGAATATTGTTGCCTGGAATAACGCCTTAACCTATGGCCCCATTTTTTCTGAAAACATTGTTGGTCGGTTTTCTCAAATAAAAAGTCCAACCTTTCTCATTATTGGTACGCGAGATAAAACAGGACCAGGCCGAGCATGGCTAAAGAAAGGGGTGGAAAGATCACTTGGTAATTACGAACAACTGGGTAAAAATGCTCGAAACCTAATAAAAGGTGCCAAACTTATTGAATTAGAGGGCCTTGGACACATGCCACATTTTGAAGATTACGACGTATTTATGAAGGCTTTCCAACAAGGGATAGACAAATAAACCTTCCGTCGTACCATATACGGCAGTAGATCACATTTCGACTAGGACTTACTTTATCGATAGACATGCTCTGGTAGAGTAAAGGGATTCATACTGAAACATAGGATATTTTGAATGCCTCGGATCACTGCTGTACCAGGTATTATTGCGTTACTGGGGCGAATCATCGTTGGTCATATACTTACGCCTCGTAACAGTTTCTCAGTTCAACAGCGAATTGATGCGCTGCCATTGCGGGACGCCCCCTTAAAAGCTGAAATCACCATAAACTGGAACGACAATTTAATTCCATTTATTCAAGCTAATAATGAAAAAGACCTTGCAGTGGGATTAGGCATTAGCCATGCACATCTAAGATTAGGCCAGATCGAATTTCTTAAATACGTTAGTCAAGGCCGTGTATCTGAACTATTAGGTCCTATAGCTAATGATATTGATCACACCTTGCGGGTGCTTGATCTTGGCAAGGTGAGTAAAGAAAATTTCTCCGCAATGCCAGAGCAAACGCAACAATGGATGGAAGCTTACACAGCGGGAATCAACTATGTTATTGCCAATATGGCAGATGATAAATCACTGTGGCCAGCCGAATTCCAAATACTCAATGTTTGTCCTACACCGTGGTCAGTTGAAGACATCATGACACTGGCACGGTTAAATTGTGCTGATTTTACCTGGGGCTTATGGCCCAAGCTTTTACCTTTGCGCAAGCGCAATGATTGGCTGACATTATGGCGGCACCTAATGAAATTCGGCGGTGGGCCACCACCACTAACAACTAATGAGAAGATCACTGAGAACGACCCACTAGAATGGTTAAGTGGTCTTTTTGGTAAGCCGGGTGGTTCCAATGCGGTAGCCATAAACAGTGCTAAATCCTCACATGGCCACGCTTTACTCAGTGGCGACCCGCATCTTCCTATGGTGTTGCCCAATTTCTGGATACTGGGCGGCTTACATTGCCCTACATTAAAAACGGTTGGGTATATGTTGCCTGGTTTACCGGCTGTTATGGTTGGCCGTAGCCCTGAAATTGCTTGGGGCGGTACGTCTATGCACGCAGCATCTAGCGATCTCTTTGATGTTTCTACTCAAGCACCAGAAAACTTTAAACGCCGGACGGAAATCATTAAAACTCGGTGGGGTAAAAACAAAACCGTGGTTTTGCATGATTCGGAATTCGGTCCGCTCTTAACTGACGCGCCGATGTTTAGCAATAATGATTCACAAGCAGCTTCACCTGCACTTGCATTCAGATGGGTAGGGCATCAAGTCAGTGATGAAATAACAGCCATGCTTGGTGTGGCAAGATCTCATAATTTTAGCGACTTTCAATTAGCATTAAAGGACTTTGCCGTTGCAGGGCAGAATATGGTTTATGCTGATAAAGCAGGTAACATTGCCCAAGTTATGGCGGCACGATTACCCAGCCGCCCAATAGAGCGTCCTATTGATGTTGTTCTTAATATTGAAGAGCACGCATCTTGGTCACAGATGCTTGATACTCAGAACTTACCTACGCGATACAATCCAGCAGAGGGCTTTGTTGCGTCTGCAAATAATAAACCCGAGGAAGCTGGAGAAGTATTAATAAGCTGCTTTTTCTCACCCAATGATAGGGTAGAGCGCTTAAAAACACGCTTAAGTGAAGCCCCATCTGTAGATGAGAGTTTTCTTAAAGCTCTGATGACCGATGTTCAAAGCGATACCGGAATAAAGCTGCGAGACAAGCTATTACCATTAATAGAGGAAAAAGATAGCGTCACCTATCAAACCTTATCCGGGTGGGATGGTAAGTATACAATTGAAAGTGCTGGCGCCTTGGTATTTGAAGTATTGCTTTATCATTTTGCCCTAGCTTTGCATGGCAAAAACGATATCGACGTTTTAACCGTAAACTGGGATCCTCGAAGCTTGCTCATGGCAGACTTACAATACGTTCCAGCCACACGATTAACGCTGGCTCTTTCCGCAGCACTACCCAAATGTGATTCAGCATTAAACAAGTATCAATGCTGGGGTAATATGCATCGATTACGGATACAACACCCCTTGGCGGCGCTACCCATTATTGGCAAACGCTGGCGTTTTAGTGAAACTGCCATTGCCGGTGCAAATGAAACCTTAATGAAATCTGCCCATGGTTTCGCAATTAAAAAACATTATGTTGGTATGAGTTCAACCGCACGGTACTTTTTTGATCTAGGAGATCAAGATGCAAATTGGTTTGCCATGCTTGGTGGGCAAGATGGTGCGCTTGGGTCAGCCGCCTATACTGATCAAATAGAGATTTGGAATAACAATGAGATGATTCAAATTCCCTTGGATGTAAGCGAAGTGAAAAGCAGCTATCAATACTCCACCATTATTTCACCCTAGGTAAATCGCGTTAAAAGACATGAAGTGGGGCAGCGAAAAATTGTTATGAATCAGTTGTGGAAAATTTCACTGTGCATATATGCCTTGTTGTTTACTGGTCAGCTTGCAGCCGCGCCATTAACCATAGCCGTTGCATCAAATTTTACTGCAGCAATGACGGAGCTTACTCGTGAGTTTGAAAATATATCTGGCCACCAACTAAACGTATCCTACGGTTCATCAGGAAAATTCGTTGCCCAAATTCGTCACGGTGCACCCTTTGATGTTTTTCTTTCCGCTGATCAAGATAAACCCACGGTACTTATTGACAGTGGTTTAGCGCTTCCAGAAAGTCGCTTAACCTATGCTATTGGTGCCTTAGCTCTTTGGTCAAAAGATGAAACACTTCTCAATACAGGCAATGAGATATTGCTATCCAGAACGTTTAACAAGCTCGCTATTGCCAACCCTAGATTAGCGCCGTATGGTCTGGCGGCTGTGGATGTATTACGTCATTTCAACTTAGAAGACAGCACCCGATCATCATGGGTAATGGGAGAAAATATCGCCCAAACTTACCAATATGTCAGCACCGGAAATGCCGACATAGGATTTATTGCCTTATCACAAATAATGACCAACGGTCAGCTAGAAAGTGGGTCGGCGTGGCTAGTTCCTCCGGAACTCCATCGAACAATAAAACAAGATGCCATTTTGCTAAAAAGAGCCGGAAAAAATAAGGCCGCAATTGAATTTATGACTTTTTTGAGCTCAGTTAAGGCAAAGAAAATAATTAGTTCATATTCTTATAGGGTTAACTAATAATCTAAGATTGGTAACTGTTAACTCGGACCAACCCAGCTAAGCACCGTCTGCGCTGATAGCTGCCAATGGACCGTTATAATGTGACCTTTTAAAAATTGTGGCGAAAGATCACGCAGCAAGCGAAGGCTAAGCGCATTATGATTTATATCGATAGCGCAAACATCAACATCTAAAAAATCAAAATACCTGGCAACCGCTGGGTAGAGCACTTTAAATACAGACTCTTTGGCCGAAAAGATAACGGTTAATGCCAATGCTTCCTTGTCAAAATTAAGCGCGACTAAATCTAATTCAGCTGGGCGAGCAATACTTGCCGATAGTGAATGTACATCTGCAGCATCAATAATAGATTCAGCGTCAATACCAATTCCCGCACTGCCATAGGCTGCTGCAGGTCGGTGCATTAACAAACAATAGGCGCTGCCTTTATGGTGACTTATTGATCCAAACACCGTGTTAGGCCAGACAGGACTGCGGTGATTTCCAACAGGGACGGGTGCTTTGGGTAAGCCCAAGGCGTGAAATGCATGCTGGGCGGTTATTCGCCCAGCCAAAAAATCCGCTTTACGAACGTCAGTTGCTCTTTGTAATAAGGGTGGAAAATCAATGTTATAAGCGTCAAAAAGTGAATCACTATATTGCTTGGTATCAAAATCACAGTGACTACAAATACCGTCAAATTGCGGAAGGTGAATTAAAGAACTCTTCGCAATAAAACCAGACTCATACTGCAATAGGGCAGACACTTTTCTGGCTCTATGCTGCTGCAGTTGAGGGCGAATCATGTTTGAGTAGACCCCATTGCTCTAACAGGGAAATCGCCGTATCCACGCCATTTTCTTCAGCCACTTTTTGTGCAAGTTTATCGGCATTGATACGCATGCTTTCTTGGCTTGCATCTTCAATGGCTTTGGCTAATTGAGGTGCTGTTAATTCCGCTCGTTTTAACATTTTTGGTGCTACACCATTTTTTTGAAGACGCCATGCCCAAAAAGGTTGATCGCCAAAGAAGGGGACAACCACAGATGGAATTCCCGCTTTAATAGTGGCAGCCGTTGTTCCTGCGCCGCCGTGATGAACTGCTAAAGCAACTCTTGGGAATAACCAGTCATGTGGCGCGGCATCAATAACTAAAACATTTGGATTGTTGTTTGCCTGTGATGTCAGCCCACCCCAACCGGTAGCGATGATAGCGCGGCGACCAGAGAGTGCTAGCGCATCGTAAATTATGGCACTTAAATTGTCTGTATCATCACTCAGCATACTGCCAAAACCGATATAGATAGGCTTCTCACCGTTAGCAAGAAATTGAACTAACTCATCGGAAGGACACCATTGTGATTCCCCTTCTAAATACCAATTCCCACAAACTTGTACACCAATAGGCCAAGTCAATGAAGGCGGTAATAAAGCAGGGCTATACCCGTACAGAATACGACGGTCTTGTTTTTTTTGTCGGTAATAAGGTCCATACCAAGGCAATGTGCTTAGTTTTAATTCAGACCTTACTGGACTGTAGGCAGCACTCAACATGCGCCAAGTCACTGCTCTTAATAGGTGATAGAGCATTTCATTGATAAAACCATTTCTAGGCTTTTCAGGCGGGGTTAACATCATGGGCGGTATATCAGGGCAGGGCGTCACCGGTTGTAAATGTGTTTCTACAGCGGGAATATTGAGCGCTTCGCCCAAAGAGTTCGCTAAAACAGCCATCATGCCATTGCCTAATAAAAGGTCTGCGCCCTCTGCAGCTGCTAGACCTTCTGTCGCCCAATGTTGAGACATGTCTTTAAGGTGGCGACGCGCCGTTGTCATTAACGCCAATGGATTAAGACCACGTTGAATAGCTCGCGGGTCCTTTGCCATGACTTCAAGAAAGTCGGCGGTGAGAGGCGCATAGCTAAGCCCCTGACTTTTAACTAATGTCTCGCATGTTTTACCGCTAGCAATACAAACCTTATGGCCCTTCGCTTGTAAACCAAGCCCTAAGGCGATAAATGGACGAACATCACCCTGGGTGCCAATACTAAAAATAGTAATATTCATTTAAGCCTGTATTCACTCGTTGAGCAGACAATCTTGTTTAAGACGCTTTTTTAACCTTTTAGAGACTCAGCAATTAAAGGACCAATAAGCTCCAATGGTTCAGCATCAAACATTTGTTGATGATGGCAACTAACCTGATGCACCGTTAACTCTCCTACATGGTTTTGCCAAACTTTGGCATTGTTATGTAGTAAATCACCTAGCTCTGTTTCAGCCGTTTGCGATGCGCCAATGAACAACATGTCTGCATTGACTTTACCCGGCGTAAAGCTGCGTGAAATAGCTAGGTTGTTCTCAATTATTTGCCGAACGCCCTCAATAATATTGCTGTTACTTTCCTGCATTTCCTTAACAAAAGGCAAGTTGTAAATATCGTATTCACGACACAGAAGTTCAGTGAGATCTTTCATTGTTTCTGAACCGACAGGGAGTGCATCACTCGGAAGTCCCATAAATAATAGGGCGCTTTTAACTAAGTGGCTTTCTTCATCACAATTCTGATCTTTTTGAACATAGGGGTAGGCATCTAAAATAGCGAGATAATTAATCGTTTCGCCATCTGCCTCTAGCCTTCTTGTGATTTCATGGGCCAACAATCCACCCATAGACCAGCCCAGCAAATGATATGGCCCTGCAGGTTGTACTCGCCGAATGTGGTCAATATATTCTTTCGCCATTTCACCAATACTTTGCGGTAAAACAGTGGCGCTAGTCTCTAAGAACTCTGTGGCAAGCCCACGAGCTTGTATTCCATATAGGTTCTGATCACTACTTAAATGGCGAGCCAAACCTGAGTAAGCCCAACTTAAACCGATAACAGGGTGAATACAAAAAAGTGGGGCAGATGTGCCTGTAGACTTTAATGGTAATATCATACCGAGAGGGTCAACAGCTTCTTGCTTTTCAATTTGCTCACTAAGTTCTGCAATGGTACTTGCTTCAAAAACTGCAGCTAGAGGTATATCGCGCTTCAATAATTCTCTCAACTTGGCAACCATTCTTGCTGCTGTAAGAGAATCACCACCCAAGTCAAAAAAGCTATCGTTAATGCCGACTTGCTCAACTTCAAATACTTCACACCACAATGCAGCTAACTGAGTTTCTAACGGCGTTCTTGGCGCCACATACGCGTGGGCATTCTGCCATATTGGCTCGGGGAGCGCTTTGCGATCTAACTTACCATTAACATTCGTCGGGAATTCACTCACATAAATAAACATGGAGGGAATCATATAATCAGGCAAGGTTTGTTCTAGATGTTTTTTAAGTAGTGCGGTATCAATTGCCTGTAACTCGCCATTTTCTAGTGCTAAAGGTAATACATAAGCAACCAATTTATTATTGCCGCAAGGAGCTGCCTGCAAAGTGACTACCGCTTGTCTTACACCATCACAGCGTTGAATATTTGCTTCTACCTCTTCGGCTTCAACCCGAAAGCCGCGTATTTTGATTTGAAAATCATTACGGCCTAAGTATTCAAGTACGCCGTCATTACGCCAGCGAGCAAGATCACCCGTTTTATAAAGTCTTCCCTTACCAAATGGATTAGCTACAAAACGCTCCGCCGTGAGTTCAGGTCTATGTAAATACCCTTTTGCAACACCTTCACCACCAATATATAACTCACCAATAGCAGAAAGAGGGACTGGCTGCATTGCTTTATCAAGCACATAAACTGTCGTATTTTGAATAGGGCGACCGATTGGTGGTGAATCTAAATCATCGCCCTCTAAGCGCATGATGGTGGACCAGATAGTTGTTTCAGTTGGGCCATATAAATTGACAATAGGGTGGCCAAGTTTTCTCATTTTACGAGCCAATTGCGCAGGCAAAGCTTCGCCACCCACCAAGGGCCTAACATTGCGTAAGGCTTCATCCTCATCTGCGAGCAAGGCTTGCCAATGTGATGGTGTTGCTTGCATAACGCTTACATTTTGGTCTTGAATAAGCTTAACCAGCGCAGCAGGATCTTTCGCTACAACTCTGTCAGCGATAACCACTCGTGCCCCCAATATCAATGGAAGGTATAACTCTAGTACGGCAATGTCGAAAGCAACTGTTGTCAGGGCAAGTAATGTATCGTCGGTACTAATCTGTAATTCGGCCTGCATCGCCAATAAAAAATTGAGTAAACCTGAGTGGCTAATTTCTACGCCTTTAGGACGCCCCGTAGAGCCGGATGTGTAAATAACATAGGCGCTACTATCTCCTGTGACACAGTTAGAAACTGGCAAGGTATCTTTAACTTCTGGAAAAGTGATGGTATCTAAATTAATTACATGATTACTGTCTGAAAATTGAGTATTGCTAATACTAGATGTGGACAAGGTAAGAGTAGGTTTACCCTCCTCAATAATCATTGCTAAACGTTCAGCGGGAGCGCAGGGATCTAGGGGTAAATATGCGGCGCCTGACTTCATAATTGCCAATAACGCTGCTGGCATAGACTCATCTCGGGGTAACGCTACAGCAACAATATCACCAGTGCCAATATTACGATCAATCAACAACTGAGTTATTTGATCAACTTGATATTGTAGAGCCTGATAACTGATAGCTTTATCGCCGCTAGTGACCGCAATCGCATCAGGTGTACGCGCTGCTTGTTCAGTAAATAGTAGAGGTAGGGATGTATTAGGTAGAGGTACCGCAGTGTTATTCCAATCTACCAATAGCTGCTGCTTCTCAAGATCAGAAAGCAGGTTAATTTGACTGATTGGCGTCACAGGATCAGCCACAACTGCATTAATTAAGCGAACAAAACGATCACGATGGGTATCCAAGTCTGGCTGAGTATAAAGCGCTGGGTTGGCATCAAAATCGACTCTCAGGCCGTCATGCTCACCTCGGTCATAAATAAAAACCGTTAAGTCTTCGACAGTGCCATTAGAAATGTTGTGGGCAAGACATTGATGACCGCCAAATCGTAAATCATAATCAAAAGGCTCAATATTTACGCCAACCCAAGATATTTGCTGGCCTTGACCAAGCAAGCCCAGTTCGCGACGAATATCTTCGTAGCGGAACTGTTGATGACGAAGAGACTGACGCACTGTTTTAGATACTTGTGTGGCTAAACCGGCCAAATTTAATTGATCTGTCATTGCAAGGCGGATAGAAACAGCATTCGCCATCATCGACGGCGTGCTACGCATATCTCTGTTTGCGCGTGCGGTTACCGGCATACCAAACACCAAATCATCAGCGCCTGTCATACGATAAATATAAGCTGCAAATAAGCTAATTAATACTTGGGGTACGCTAGCTCCAACATCCTTACTCAGGATACGAAGCTCAGCACTTGCAGCAGTAGAAAGCCGTGCCGTACTTCTGCGCAAGCCACCGGCGCGTACCGCATTATGTCGTGTTAGCGAAACGGGGTCAGGTAAAGACTTTAATTGCTCTAGCCAATAAGCACGATCACGTTCATAACGAGGCGAGCTTTTATAGTGCGCTTCTTGCTGATGTTGCGCATTTAAAGATAAAAAGGGATTGGGTCCTGCATCACGATTATCAACTAAGGCGTTATATATTTCGGCACAGCGCTTAGAAAGAATGCCAGCACCAAAACCATCTAACACAACATGATGACTACGCTGATACCAAAAATAGCAGTTTTCATTAATTTTGAACAAGGCGCAAAACCACAGCGGGTCACAAGCGAGGTCGAGCGGTTGGCTAAGATCGTCCATCATCCATGCCTCAGCATCAGCACGGGGATCTTTAGCAGCACTCATATCAACAAAGGGAAATTCACCCTTATATTTATCGAGTATTATCTGCTGAGGGCCATCTTCTGTATCATGAATTTCAACACGCGTTGTTTCAGCTTCTTGAGTGATTTGTTTTAGAGCGGCAATGAAATTGCCTACATCAATATCGCCAAGAATTTCACAGTATTCCGCAATATTATAGACAGCATCTTTTGGGCCAATTTTTTCCCCAAACCATAAGCCACGCTGGGCCTGAGCTAAGGGTAAGAACTTTGTTTCCGGCGAAACCAGCGTACGCTGACTTGAACGCTCAATCTTTAATTCTTTAAATGCTTGCACAGATTGAGCCGCTTTATCAGCGGGATGAGCTAGTGCCGTAAGGCCCGATTTTGCGGCAATGCTTTCAGTCATGGAGCTGCTCTCAAAAGTAGTAATACGTTTACTTAAGCAGACGTAAACTAACAAATAGTTTTGTCTGGAATCACAGCGTCTTACAGGATACGGAAGAGCATATTGTCTAATTCAAAACATGCTTGGATGAACTCAATATTGATGTCGACTTGTAAATTCATGACAAAAATATAGATAACAGCACTAGCACGTCCCGCTAAATTCCCCGTTCTCCTGCTGTCGGCTGCAGATACATAATACGTATTTATACCTACACTATAGTGTGACATAGTCCTCAGGAATGACTTTTGATTACATATAATTAACCTAAGAAATCACCGTAATACACAATATCCACGATGTGTGCAGTGCTCATATTCTATATATGTGTAATAGTGTTTGTGTGTCATAGTGCTTTTTATCGCGCAAACAAGCAGTTAGTGTTCTAAAAACACCTAAACGTTACCGTCGGTTAATAAAACAATTAAGCTTAAGAAGGCGGCATTTCCGCTGAATAACGGCTAGCAACCGAGGGTCTTATGGGTTATTTCAACGCGTGTTTTACGAGATTATTTAACTTGTCACTGTAATTACGCAAAACAGGGTTCACATTTTTTCTTTGTTTTACTTCAATGGAATCTAATTGACCTATAAGGGGTAAATCTAAAAGGCCTTCGAGGGAACGTATAGACTGAGCAGGGTCAGAAATAAGCGATTCGTAATCAATTTCAATTGCACGATCAGGCGGCATCGTTGACACCTCTTTTTTATAAACAGCCACTTGTCTCGCGACCTCTTTCGCCAATAAACCACGCGCTAAGCGCGCGCACATCTGGCGTCCAAGCACTTTGCGAAATGCTTTAAGACACACCCACACAGCATAGCCCTTACGATAGGAACGTCGACCATTGCCATCATCAAGTAAGATTTCCAAATAATCTTGTGGCCCCTCTAAATAAGACAATAAGGCATTCAACATACTATTTAGAACAGAAATAGGTTCACGCGATATATAAATAAAACGCGCATCGGGGTAAAAGCTCAATATTTCCTCAGCATTGCCGGTATCCCAAGGATTTTTTAATAAAACCGCTTGTTTACCAGGGTTTACTGCTAATAATTTTCTACATATTGTCGAAAATAACGGCACATTATCAGCATTTAATTTAAAAGAACCTGATTTTTTCCTAAGCAGAAAACCATATTCTTCTACGGCATCAGCATCTACATGTGTCCCATCAATATTGCGATCTTTAACACCAAGAGCAGTAAAGTAGCTATTAAGTCGCTCCTTATCGCTTATGTCCGCGCCACTTTCCTCATTGTTAAGTAAGCGATCAAAATATAAAAGGTGGTACAGACTTAAATGAGCAACTGGAAAGCACTTAGCAACACAATCGTATAAGAAAGTCGTTCCCGAACGGTGCAAGCCCATAATAAATACCGGACGAAGAGGGAAGTGCTTAATACTTTCCAATTTATCGGCATCTTCATTACACGTCGGAAAATTCGGGTCTATCATTGCATTCATGGTGTAATTCAGCATTCTATTAAGGCGAGTAAAGGAACAGGCTATGTCTCAAACAATGTGAAGTGTACGCAAAATATAACCCAAAAAACCTGACCTTGTTAACAATAGTAAAGTTACTGCACTTAAGTACTACTTTTTAAAGGTGATCAAATTTGGAAAGAAACCGCAGTTTAAGAGACAGTGATCAGGATTTGTGCTTGTTCCCTCTATAAATTGCACTAACAAATTGACCTAAATTAGAAAGGACAAAAAAACATACATTAAGTAAGGCTTGGATAAACAAAATAACACGCTCCTGCAAAATTCCTTTACATATCAAACGTTTCTATCCTTACCGCTAGAAGCACGCTTTTTATCATCAGTCTGTACATACACTGTATCAGTCGTAGACATACTCGCATGGCCAAGGTCTTCAGAAACATCTTTAAGTGCACGACCTCGTTCAATCTCTAAACTCGCACCGGTATGCCGAAGCCAATGTGAGGTTGCTTCTTTAAAATTGCTGGCATTGTCTTCACCGTAACGCAATTTCATCTGTTCGTAGGCTTGATCAAACACCTCTTGAACTAGCCGAGAAAGTTGCCTTGCCGTCATCCCGCCACGACCGCGAATTTTTTCGATAATAGGGTGGTTTTCACCAGTAACTGGCAGCTTATTTAGCCCGCGGTGGAGCCGATATCGGGTTAAGTAGCTTAGAAAACTAGCTGGTACCGTGATGTCTCGAACTTTTCGGCCTTTTCCATAGATTTTAAGCCACCAATTATTGTCATTATCCCTCCAGAAATGGCTCATTATAGGAGACCATTCTTTGCGATCTGAGTACTCGGATATACGCAAAAACAAGGTTTTTAGGGATGCGATAAGAAATAAGCTTCGTTCGTACCTAGAATCGTCATCAGCCATGGAAGTTGCGACGTCCAAGAGGAAGTTCCATTGGTCTTCAGTTAGCCGTTTTACATCTTTTACCTGGGTATCCTTAATGAAATATCGGCAGTCTTTTTTTGCTATTTGCACGGGGTTCCCATAGCAGTATTCTTCATCGGTAAGATGCTTATAGAAGGCATTTATGGCGGTAAAGGTAGATTGTAAAGTTTCTTGTGATGGACGATATTTTTTCTTGTCAGGTTTTGACTCGTCACCTTTGGCGACCATTAATTTGAAAGGAGTCCATTCGGTATTACTGGTGTAAAAACCACCTTTGATTATAAATTTGTCCACATTGGAATAACTGATCCACGTTAATGGCGGCTTCCAACAAAAGTCGGCAAACTCAAGAATGTCAGCTTTTCGGTATTCATCAAGAGGTTTGTCTTTAATAAGAAACGCCCAAAGCAGAAATTTTTCAACTTCAGACCGGAATCGCAAGTACGTGTGCTCTGATTTGTTCCGACCAATATAGGCAACTTAACAATATCGACCAAAATGTTGCGTGTTAATGAGGTCCGGCCGGCAAAAGTGTTGGATTTAGCCACTTCGATCGTAAATCACTGATTATATTGAATATTTAGTCAGGTTGAAGTTTGTAGCCAATTGGCACCACTGCTTTAGTCAGATCAAGCTCAAAGCTCCCCAGTCTTCCAAGGTGCGCTGTATGATACGGTGAGAACTTGGCCATATGCTCACGTTTAATATCATAGCCTTCTTCTCGTAATTCATTAAAAGCTTTGGTCATGGCATTGACGTTATACAGGATAGCGACGTTGGCAAGCAGATGATTGTATTTTACGATCTTGTTTTGCTCATGCTTTAAATTGGCAGCGATTTTCCCGCCATTTGCAAAGAATAACCATCTCGCAAACTCATTAAACTCCTCACTCTTACATGTTGCTGCTTGGATTGTTTTACGTAAGTCGACATCGGTAATGTACTCCAATAAAAACATTGTACGAACCACCCTTCCAAGTTCTCGGAAGGCAAAATACAGCTTGTTTTTACGGTTCTTGGTGCCGAAGCGTCGCAATATGGTTGATGCCGTGATTTTTCCAGCCTTCACCGACATAGCTGTTCGGAGCATATCTGGGTAATGCTTCTCGATACGATCCCATCGTATTGGCTCATGAAATAACGACTGTATATGCTGGAGAACCATTTCCCTGTCTGGCTTGTAAAATGTTAGATCCTTAATATTTCTAATGCGGGGCATCAACTTGATTCCAAGCAGATACGCCAGTGCAAATACGGGTGTGGATTGAGCTTGGGTATCGCCATGTACTGTATCGGGTTTAAAATCGGATTCGTCGTTAAGGAGTCCATCCAAGATATAGATCGCTTCATACACGCCACAGGGTATAAAGTGGCTAAACAAGGCAATATAGGTATCTGATACGTGATAGTAAGCAATACCGCCGAAACTACCGTATCTCAGGTGATATTCTGATAATAAATTATCTTCATAAAGATCCCATAGTTTACCATCGGCTGAAACACTATTACCCGAACCCCAGCACTCAATAAGACCAAATTTTTTGTACGCGTTATTCACTTTAACGATGGCTTTATCCAGCCTTTCTGGTGTCGTTCGTTTAAGATTGAGCCATGCAACTTGCTTACGGCTAATTCCTCGAACTGATCGTTCGGTTTCAGTCGGCCCAATGTTGGTGCCATAACAAAACAGAGAAAGGACAAATCGCAATAACGGGTCATCGATACGCGATTCAAATCCAGACAGTGGCCCGAATAGTTCATTTAAAGAAAGCCATTTTTCTACGTTAATAATGACCTCAAGTAGATTGATTTTTTCAAGCCGTTCCGCGAGTAGCGGTGCAATCGCTTCAACTTCTGCTGAGGATTCGTTAGATTTTGGCTTGCCGATAATTAACTTGCCTTGTTCTATTCGGACGTATTCGTCATCTGGGAACACACTATCAGCCAAGACGCAGGCTTCTTTCATTTGCACCTTCAAGGCTTCGGTGAAAGCCGTGTCACCGGCGACCAACCCCAGCTCACTACAATAACCAGGCAATTCTTCTTCATACTGTTCCCACGAAATCATTTGTTCGCGGTAGTCGTCGAAGGTTTCACTGTGAGGAATAAACAAGTCGCCCGTACTCAACTCTTCTGCAATACGATCAAATACACACAGTTCAAAATTGTGTTTGTTGACGTGTGTAACGTGAGCTGTTTTTGATGCCTTACCCGTAACCAGCTTCCACCACTTGTCCCGCACCCATCGAATATTAATAATATTTTTGCTATCTGGGTCTTCAGGGTTTTCTTTTATTTGGAGTAGTTCCGTTCGTCGATTTTTACACTCTCGGATAAATTCAAACGCCTTCAAAACGTCTTTGTCTTCAGTGGCTGATTCTAAGTTCAGTATTTCTATGGCTCGAAATAATGCCGACCGCTGTTTCTTGTAGAGCGGTACCATGAAGGGTAAGTAATTGTTTCCCGCGTAGGCCATGTATTGATCGCACATCTCCAGTATTGTCTTCCCGTCCTTGGCGAGAACAGGGTCGAATGCGGATACCGAATCGGGCTTATCAAGGTAAACTTTAACCGTCCCTGACAGCACGGAAATGAGCCTGTCAGTTTGTTTCTGATGATGCGCCAGATACTCTTCGAGGTTTTTTTGTGCTGTGCGGTCGATCTTTTGAAGCGTTTTAATGACAATCTGTGCGGCACTGTCGAGAGTTTGCGCGTATTGATGTCGAATTAACACAATCATCAACGCCGAACGTTTGTTACTTTTGAGTCTTTTTATTTCTTTTAGATCAAGAGCTTTAGCTTCGTTAATGTACTGGCGATGCTTGGTCGGAGGAAGCCCTAGGTCAGTTGGCAACATAGTTTGCAATGACGAAAGCCACTCCAAGTAGCGAATGTACGCTTGAATATTTCGTGGGGTTGGTCGTTTTGCCTCGTGCTTTAAATCAGTCCAGCCATAACTATCAGGTCCTGAAGCATTCAAGAGTTTATTGACGGCCGCTCGACCTTCAGAATTCAGAAAATTCGACAGCAGGTCAAAGTACCTATTGTTTATCTCGGCGCGAGCACTTTGACATAAGCGTTGAAGTACACTGAACGGGGGCAGCTCATACTTTTCTTTAACCAAATATTCCAAGCTGACATTAATAATATCTGCCAACGCCTCTTTGGTTTTTGCGGCTTCTAAAGCCCATTGGAAAATCAAAACACCCGTTGCGTCATTATCGTAGGGTTTAAGCCCTAAGTATTTCCGAACCAACTTAATATGCCGGTCTTTAGCTCCTGAGCTGAAATATGTATTCAATTCAGTCTTAGACGATCGACTGCGAACAGCCTTTTTAATGTGTTCGATAATGCCTGTAGGAATATCTTTGATGGGCACAAATCGTCCCAATCGTTGTACTATTTTCAGTTGTACCAACAAGCCAAGGTAGGAGGCACTACTTCGCTTACAGTGCTTAATGGCGAAATTTAATTCCTTACTCGTTGGTGTGTAGACTTCATTCAGATCCTTTTGCGAAAATTCTTGCTTCAGTCTCGGGTAGGCTGTCTGATAAATAGCGACCATGCTGTTAGACCTTAATCAACGTCTGCTTTCGTTGTTTGACCATTCGCGAGTAACTGTTGCGAAAAAGGATCGGCGACTTCAATGTAACGCATGGCTGATTGAACATCTTTCCAACCAACGTATTCCATCAGGGACTTTGTATCCCACCCCTGAGTATTGGCCCAAGTAGCGAAGCCGCGACGTAATGAATGACTACTAAAAAACTCAGCCTCATCGATCTCTGCTCTTATACAACACTGTTTAATAATGCCAAGAATACTCACAGGGTGCAGTGCCGTGTCCGCAATATGCCCCCAACGATTAATTGAACGAAATACGGGTCCTTTGCCTAGCTGTGCCGCGTGAATCCAATCGAGGTAGGCCTCAACAGGGCAAAGTTGTTTGAGTGCTGGGGCTTTGTAGTGTCGCCCTAAGCGTGAATGATCGCCTTTGCTACGCGGGACGAATATTTCCATACCTTTGCCTGACTCAGCCTGTACATGTTCAACACAGAGACGGGCCAATTCGTCACTGCGAAAAGCTCGCCAAAACCCCATGAGCAACAAAGCTTTATCACGGATAGCTTGCAAGCCGTTTATTTGAGATCCGTTTTGAACCGTTTGATCTAAGGTGCTTATTAATTGCTTCAAATGATGCAGTTGGATAGGTTTAGCTTGTTTGGGGGTTGTTGGGTGCAGCTCAGCGATACCCTTAAGCACCTTTTTAACGTGGGGTGCTTTTGTTGGGTCTGGAAATCCCTGATCTTGGTGCCACGCTGCAATACCGGCTAGTCTTTGCCGTAGGGTGTTAATGGACAAACTATCGGCGTAGTCCGCTATGTAGTGGGTAATACTGTCGGCGGTCGCAGGGAGAAATCCACCCCACGACACTTCAAAATGCTCAATCGCGGCGCGATAGCTTTTTCGGGTGTTATCTCGCGTTGCTGCATGAAGGTAATCTTCAATATTGGCCAATCGTGTCACCTATCTGTTACTAATTATGTATTTTCAAAAGTTGTTCAAATTCTGTAGCTTACCGAAGATCGTCCTTTATTTGAGCGTGTCGCGACAACTTTCATCCTCAAACTCGAACTCAATAGTGGTGTGTTCAAGGTCAAAATAATCCAATTCATCGGCAATCTTTTGTTTCAAATTTAACTGGTGGGATAAGTCCATCGTATGTGATAACGCAAGGTGTGCTGTTAACACATGATGCTCACCGTCCAATGACCACAAATGAAGATGGTGCACGTCTTTTACACCCGCTAATTTCTTAAGAGTTTCTGCAATCTGATTATGAAGTTTTTTATCTGGTACTGCCTGTAAAAATAGGAGCCCGGTTTTCCATAAATTGCGAAAGACATTAAAGGCAATAAATAGGGTGAAACCAATAGATAAAATGGGATCGAGTATTGGCCAGTCAACAAACATAAGTACGATAGAGACAATGAATACTGCTACCCACCCCAAGACGTCTTCTAACAAATGCCAGTTTAAAACCCGCTCATTTAAGGTTTTTCCTCCGCTGAGTTTGTACGCAGCGAATCCATTCACGGCTATACCAAAGATAGCCATACCGAGCATACCTTCAGCGACAGGCATTTCCGGGTTTTGCAGGCGAGGTATGGCTTCACTTAGCACCCAAAGGGAGCCAGCAACCAATACCATCCCATTTATCAAAGACCCTAATAGCGAAAAGCGTCTGTAGCCGTAGCTAAAATTTCCGCTTGCGGGCTTATTGCTCCAATATGATAAAAACCAGGCTAACCCAATCGACAGGCTGTCGCCTAAGTCATGTACCGCGTCCGCCATGATCGCTGTACTATTAGTAAGCCAGCCACCAATGAATTCAATGATTGTAAAGCCGACATTGAGGAAAAAAGCCCAAGCAATTCTTGAACTTGAATCATCACTATTATGTGCGTGACCGTGGTTATGCATTTCTTTTCCTTGCTTGTTATCCAGACGCGGCAACGTTTTTGCCGCGTCTTTCATTAAGGACGATTAGTTATTAGCCTTCACAACTTTTAGGCGATCATTTTTATGAAACCAATGATAGAGAACGGGTAACACGAGCAACGTTAGCAAAGTGGAGGAAATAATCCCGCCGATAACAACGGTGGCTAACGGGCGTTGAACTTCTGCTCCGGTACCTGTGTTTAATGCCATTGGCACGAATCCAAGACTGGCTACCAATGCAGTCATTAATACGGGTCGCAAACGCACAAGCGCGCCCTCTGTTACTGCAAGCATCAAGTCACCTTTCTCGTGCCACAGATCACGGATAAACGCTAGCATCACTAATCCATTTAGCACCGCAACTCCCGACAAAGCGATAAAACCAATTCCGGCGGAAATGGACATAGGCATGCCACGCAGTGCCAAGGCTAAAACACCACCAGTTAGAGCTAATGGCACACCACTGAAAATAATGAGGGCATCCTTCAGTGACCCAAAAGCCATCACCAACAAGCCAATGATAAGCAGTAAAGTCAACGGTACGACGATAGACAATCGTTTACTCGCAGATTCGAGTTGTTCGAAGGTGCCGCCATAGTCAAGCCAATACCCAGCCGGAATATCTACCTGTGACGAAATTTGGGCCTTTACATCCTCAACAAACCCGCCAAGATCTCGACCACGCACGTTGGCTGTAACAACAATGCGGCGCTTACCATTTTCACGACTGATTTGTGCCGGTGCAGGCGAAATATCCAAGGTGGCAACTTCAGACAAAGGAACATAGTCACCGTTTGGTAACGGTACGGGTAAGAATGCTAGGCGTTCGATATCTCGCCGAACAGTTTCCGGTAAACGAACTACCAGCTCAAATCGCCGATCCCCTTCATACAGTATTCCTGCACTTTCACCGCCAATTGCTGTCGCTACCCACTCTTGCAACTCGGAGACATTGAGACCATAACGCCCCAACGCAGTCCGTTTGGGAATGACTGACAAGGTTGGCAAGCCAGTAACCTGCTCAACTCTCGCATCGGCGGCACCATCGACTTTACTCAGTGTTTTTAAAATATCATTGGCCGTGACAACTAGTTGATCCAGATCATCGCCGAAAACTTTGATACCCAAATCAGCTCGAACGCCAGAGATCAATTCATTGAATCGCATTTGAATGGGTTGGGTGAATTCGTAATTATTGCCCGGTAATTCTTCGAGTGATTTTTCCATTTGCTCAACTAATTCTTGCTTAGTAAGCGATGGGTCTGGCCACTGTGAACGCGGTTTTAAAATCACAAAATTATCGGCGACATTAGGCGGCATGGGGTCAGTCGCCACTTCGGCGGTACCGATACGCGCAAACACTTTATCGACTTGAGGAAAGGATTTTATGCGTTGTTCAAGCAATTCCTGCATTTCCACCGCCTGCTCCAATCCGGTACCCGGAATTCGCATAGCGTGCAATGCAATATCACCTTCATTAAGTTGCGGTACAAACTCGGAGCCTAACGTTGTCGCTAACCAAAGAGAGGCCGCAACCAGTACAGTTGCACTGCCTACAACCAACCAGCGAAATTTTAATGCGAGTAACAACGCCGGTTCATACGCAGATTTTGCGCCGCGAATCACAATCCCTTCTTTTTCGCTGATTTTTCCTTTTAAGAATACCGCTACAGCGGCAGGCACGACCGTTAATGACAGCACCATAGCTGAAATTAGTGCCATAACGACTGTTGCCGCCATAGGGTGGAACATTTTCCCTTCAACACCGGTCAATGAAAAAATGGGGATATACACAACGGTAATAATTGCTACACCAAAAAGACTGGGACGAATGACTTCGGCTGTCGCTTCGTAAACCACGTTTAATCGTTCACGTAAATCCAATTGTCCTGCGTGCTGCGCGTTGGATAAACGACGGATAGCATTTTCTACAATAATCACTGCGCCATCGACAATTAACCCAAAGTCTAATGCCCCCAAACTCATCAAATTAGCGGACACACCTGTTTTGACCATGCCAGTAATCGTCATTAGCATGGCTAGTGGTATCACCGCAGCTGTAATCAATGCCGCACGGAGATTGCCCAATAATAAAAACAATACGGCAACAACAAGTATTGCGCCTTCTAGAAGGTTCTTACTTACTGTGGCAATGGCTTTGTCGACGAGCGCCGTACGATCATATACAGAGGTCGCTACTACACCTTCAGGAAGGGATGCTTGAATAGTCTCAAGGCGCAGCGCCACATCGCGTGCCACTGTACGGGAGTTTTCACCAATCAACATCATGGCCGTACCCAAAACTGTTTCTACACCATCCTGTGTTGCAGCGCCTGTTCTTAGTTCCTTGCCAATAGCGATACTCGCAACATCAGATACCTTAACTGGAATTGTATTATTCTCAGCGATAATGACGTTGGCGATATCTTCTATGGTTGCTAGCTGCCCAGGTGAACGAACTAATAGTTGCTGACCGTTTCGCTCAATATAGCCAGCGCCGCGGTTACCGTTATTGGCCTCTAGCGCTTGAACGATATCTTCCATTCCAACATTGAAATGCAACAGCTTTTGAACATCAGGGGTTATATGATATTGCTTGTTGTAACCACCAATACTGTTGACCTCTACAACGCCCTTAACCTGTGCAAGCTGTGGTTTTATGATCCAATCTTGAATCTCACGTAATGCAGTAGCGTCATAAGGCTTGCCATTAGCATCTACGGCGTCAGGCAAGGCTTGTACCGTATACATGAATATTTCTCCAAGCCCAGTAGAAATCGGTCCCATCTCTGGTTCCATGCCTGGAGGTAAGGCACTCTTTATTGCGCCTAATTTTGTATTAATTAAGTTTCTGGCAAAATATATATCGGTGCCTTCATCGAAGACGACGGTTACCTGTGAAAGACCGTAACGAGATAAGGATCGGGTATAAGCAAGATTGGGTAACCCAGCCAGTGCTGTCTCTACCGGATAAGTAATTCTTTGTTCTGCTTCCAGGGGTGAATAACCCGGAGCTGAAGTATTGATTTGTACCTGAACATTTGTAATGTCTGGAACAGCATCGATAGGGAGTTTTTGATAACTCCAAAAACCTATACCGACAATCAGAAAAATACTACACAAAAATAATAAACGCCGCTCGATGGCAAGGCGTAAAATGGAATTAATCATCATATACCCCTTAGTGTTCGTGCTCGGCTTCGGATTTTTCGATGTCAGCTTTTATTAAGTAGCTGTTCGCTATTACATATTGGGTGCTTCCTTGAATACCCGATAATACTTCTGTAAATTCGTCGTCGCTGCGACCTAGAACGAGCGGAGTAAAGCGGTAGTCGTCATGCTCTTTGACAAAGATTCCGGTGCGCCCCCCCATAGTTTGCAAAGCCGAATTCTTGACGGCGATCGGTGCCTCAAATTCGTTGATGACAATCTTCCCTTCAACCATCAATCCAGGAAACCAATTATTTTTAGTGTTATTGATTTTTGCTCGCACAATAAGATAAGGCGAATCTTCTTCGGCTGGCAACATGTGAGAAATACGCGAATCGATACGCTTTTCACCTGCCGTTACATGAATGGGTTGGCCAATGTTAATCGATTGTTGTTGTGTCGAAAAAATACGTAAATCTGCCCACAATGATTCAAAACTTGCTATCGAAAACAGCACTTGCTCCTGTGTCATTTCCCCTTTGTTGGCATGACGTTGAATAATTGTGCCGCCAATCGGTGCACGAACATCGTAGCGCTTTAAACTCTCATTGGATTCAATGACGGCAAGCAGATCGCCTTCCTTAACTTGATCGCCAATATTGAACGCCACAGACCGAACAATACCCGGAAATCGTGCACGAACATGACTGGTGCTCTCTGGCGCCGTCGTCAAACGCCCATAGGTTGTGAATGTTTGGTGGAGTGTTTGCGATCCAGTTTGCGCGATTTCAATACCCACCTTTTGAGCCATGGCGTCATTAATTTCAGTCGAGTTTTCCTCGCCGTGTCCGTGCTCATCCTCTTCTCCATCGTCATGATGTGAGCCTTCATCGTGATCATGCTCTTTCTCTGCATCATGACCATGCTCATCATCATCGTGATTTTCTTTATTACTATGTTTCTGATCGTGGGCCTCTTCGTGCGCACTATCTTTGGAGTGTTTGTGATCGTGCTCTTCACTAGCCTGGACGGCAGCAGTAAGGCTTGTACAAAAAATGATAAAAAATAAAGCAAATGTCTGTTTCATTGTCTAATCCTGTCTTTTCAATGTTTTTTAACATTGAAATAAAATTTGGGTTCAGTGAGAGTGAGTTTCGCCTTCTTCACCATCTTCATGATGAGAACCTTCCTCGTGATCATGCTCTTTCTCGGCATCATGATCATGCTCGTCATCATCGTGTTTTTCTTTATTACTATGTTTCTGATCGTGGGCTTTTTCGTGCGAACTATTTTCAGAATGTTTGTGGTCGTGTTCTTCACTAGCCTGGACGGCAGCAGTAAGGCTTGTACAAAAAATGATAAGAAATAATGCAAATGGCTTTTTCATTGTTTAATCCTGTTTTTTCGAAGCTTAAATGCATCGAAATAAAAATGGGTTTATTGAGTTATCGTTGCTGACTAATTGAGTGGCTCTGAAATGAGTTGCTCTATAACGGCCTGATTAAGTGATGCAGCGGCGGCACTCTCAATGAGTGATCGCTTCGCATCAAGTAACTCTTTTTGTGCCGCTATCCAGTCTTGATAGCTGTACCGTCCTGTTTCGTAGGCGCGCTGAGTTGATGCTAAGGCAGAATTTAAGTCCGGCAAGATGGTTGTACGAAAGACCTTGACTGCTGCGACATGCTGTTGCCGCTGTGAATAGGCTTCGAACAACTGCACATGCAACTTCAATAGCGCTGTTTGACGCTCGTAAATCACTTCGTTTTCGGACGCCATCGCAGATTTCAGTGCTCCTCTGTTTCGTTTACCACTGAATAATGGAATCGACACGCCAGCAGTAAATGCCGTATCGCCGCTATCTTCAAATCGACGTACACCAAGCTGCCACCCCAGATCGGCTTTGGATTGAGTTTTGGCAAGCGAGACCTGAGCCTTTTTCAAGCGCGCTTCACTGGCGAACTGGGCGATTGCAGGTGACGATTTAGCACGCTCATATAAAGCAATGAAATCTGATGCCGTACCGTAGGTATAAATATCCCCATCGAGTTTGGACCAGCTGGGTAAGGTTTCTCCCCAATAAGCGGCGATCTTGATCTGTAACCGCTGAAACTGTTGCTCTAGCGCATCAACCTGTAGCTGAGAGTGTGAGAGTGTAGATTTTGCACGCTTAACTTCATATTCCGGAGCGGCTCCCTGGTTCGATCGATTTTTGACAATCTTTAGAGTGCTTTGCGCAAGGTTACGTGCTTCTACAGCAAGTTCTGACAATGCTTGAACCTCAAGAGCCTGGATAAACGTACTGGTCAGATCACCCAAAACATCCAATGTAAAGGCTTGACGGTGGTAGTCGAACGTTTGCAGTTGTGCGTTAGCCACGGATAGACGAGCGCGCCGCTTACCGCCTAATTCGATGACAGAAGATAAGGCAAGTGTGGTTTCGGCCGATGTCACTCCAGACAACTCACCGGAACCCGCAAAGTTTTCAACCTCAATGCTGACATTCAGCGCGGGGGTTAATTCACTGGTCTCCCTGCGACCAAGAAGAACATCTTTCTTTATATTAAATTGATGAAGTTGAGGATTTTGCGCCAAGGTTTTCGTAATGGCCTGATGAAGTGATAACGGTTGACCGCTATTTTGAGCAAAAGCCTCTTTCGAGACGATAGAGAATATAACTAACCCTACGGCTGCGCAAAAACGCAGGCGCGAGCCTGAGTATTGATGGAAAAACATATTTTATGTCCTGCTAAATGAATCGTTATGTCGAAAAAAGTCGACCGTTTCTTAAAGGCGAGGACTAAACTATTGGAGGGCGGTAAAGTGAACCGGAAGGTTGAGATGAGTATCGATCCGTATACATAAATGTCACGGAAGGACTATTAATTAGGCCTATATGGCAAGGCGAAACAGGTAATGCTGAGCACCCTAAGCTGTGGCAATGACAGCAGTGGTGGCAATCTAGCGCGTCATCTTGCTGATCGACATCATCAGCTACGATAACGGCGGCTGGTTCATGTATATGCTCAGCAATGATTTCGTGCTGGTTATTGGACTGATGAAACTGGTGCGCGTCAGCGACTACTGCAAATGATTGCAGTAAAACGATAATCGCTAAGAAAGAGCGTACGTACGCGTTTCGCACCTAATTATTGACCTTTAGTTAAGGATTGAGAGGTTAGTTAGTCTAAAGACATTGATGGAAAGTTCAATGCTTTCGTTCGTTAATGATAATTCTGAGCAAAAAGCCGACAGTCATGAGCAATATCCAATAGACCTATTTGTCGATTAGATTTATATCTTTACAATTCATTGGTTTCTCCAACGCTGCTTCTGAGCCTAATTCGTTTTTTGCATCCGCCACGATAGTTTTGGCTCCTCGCAAGATTACAAACGCGATCACAATACCAATGACGATATCTGGCCATCGACTGTCTAACCACAAGACTAGAGCACCACTCAGAATGACACCCGCATTGGCAATGACATCATTCGCTGAGAAAATCCAACTGGCCCTCATGTGCACATCACCATCTTTGTGTGCGTATATCAACCTTAAACAAACAATATTCGCAATGAGGGCGGCAGCGCCAACAGTCATAATGACCATAGATACAGGCTCGCTTCCAACAAAGATCCTTCGCGTGATATCGACGAGGATGAGTAGCCCCAGGGTCATCTCACAATAGCCACTAATTAAGGCTGCATTAGCTTTGGCTCGTACCGCCCGTCCAACGACGTACAACCCAATGCCATAAACGGTTGCATCTGCCAGCATGTCCAGAGAATCTGCAATAAGTGCGGTTGATTGTGCGAACCATCCGTACCCCATTTCGACAAAAAACATCACCAAATTGATGCCTAGCAGCCAATAGAGAACTTTTCGTTGAGACTGGTCTTTTATTTCGATGTCACTGCATCCACATCCACTCAACGGTAATCTCCAAGTTTATAATCAGTTTAATTGGACAAAGCCTAAACCCTATAGTTACTATAGGGTCAATGTAAACTCCATAACCGTGAGGGAAAACGATGAAAATTGGGGATCTCGCCCACAAATCTGGCTGTTCAGTGCAAACCATTCGGTACTACGAAAAGCGCGGTTTGCTTGTTAACCCTAATCGTACGTCGTCGAACTATCGCGATTACTCAGATACACACCTCCAGCAACTTCTATTTACAAAGCGGTGTCGTGCACTCAAGTTATCGCTCGCCGAAATTCAAAACTTATTTACCTTGCGTGACGAGCCTGAAGGAAATTGTCAGTCGGTCACCCAACTCGTTGATCAACACATTACAGAAGTGGAATCGCAGATCAGTGAACTGCATTCACTTAAACGTCAACTCACGGAACTTCGTACCCGGTGTGGCGACACAAAAACGGTGTCGCAATGTGGTATTTTAAAAACCTTAGGTGCTGAAAAAACATAACGTCACGGTGATTCAGAAAGCAATATTTCTTCTCCATTATCAGCTTTTTTTGTTCTGGATTTTATTCGTAACATTCCAGCTGCTAGTGAAATAATGGTGAGCTGCGCGGCGACACCTTCCCAGGTTGAATAGATTCCTAGCCAGGAGAACGTAATATCAAAAGGCAACGGGCTAACACTGATGACCGCTGCTTCTTGCAACGCGGCAATAGCTTTGCCCATGAGAATAAATGACAGCGTGAGCAGGATAAACGTCGTCACACTTAGAAACTTGGCGATGGGTAATTTGATCGAATATTTTATAAATAACCATCCGAAAACAGCGAGTAATAGCGCACCGGATAGTAAGCCCCACAGAATGACTGAGTGTTGAGCGGAACCGGCCTGAGAAACGAGGGATTGATAAAACAAGATCGTTTCAAAGACTTCACGATAGACTGCGACAAAACTTAACACGGCTATCCCCGAGAGTGTCCCAGCGCTTAAATGCGCGGTTAGTTTCTTCTTGATGTATTTTTGCCATTCGCCGACTTGTGATTTTCCGTGCATCCAATACCGACGTAGAAAAGAACTAGAGCAGCAAACAGCGCAGCACCACCTTCAACGACTTCCCGACTAGCACCGCTAAAATTAATCAAGCTTCGTGTCGCCCACCAGGTAAAGCCACCCGCGATTAATGCGGTAATCCAGCCCGCATGAACATATTTAAGTGCATCCTTACGGCGGCTACGCAGCAATATCGCACCCAGTGTAATGACCACCAATAGCGCCTCAAGACCCTCGCGCAGAAGAATTACCAGACTCGTCAAGAAAAGCGTTTGATTAGAGAGTGTATGCTCTGTTAATAATATTTCTGCTTGCGCAATTAGCGCGAGTGATTTTGTATAAGTACTATTAAGTGCCTCACTTGAATTTTCCTGAGCAATCAATCGCCTAAAGTCCATCAGGCTTTTTTCTATCTCTTTTCGAAGTTCGGTGCTGTGGGCATCCAATCCATTTTCGATCAGTTCAAACCCATCAAGATAAGCGCTAACCGCACTTCGTTTGGCTTCAGAGAAACGACCCTCGTTATATTGAGTTAACGCTTGAGTTAACTTGGCCCGCGTTATCACTAAGGGGTTCTCATTTGACTCCAACCAATGCGCAGGATTCAGACGTGACCGAAAAATAGCGCCGCTTGTTAAATCTGCATTATCGTTCAGCAGACTATTTGGACTTTGCGTAACCAAATCGTTAAACGAGATGCCTTCTATTGGATCAAACGAGGAGTTTGCAGCGTTAGGAAGCGAACCGACATAGAATGCTAGTGACCATCTGTCTGACTTATCAAGGTGTTTGAATGGTGGCATCGCTGTACCCTCTATTCCTTCCGACAATACGTCATACAAACCTAAGACAGATCGATTTTTGGCTCGCTCCACGTCAGTGAAGTCCGTCGGCATCGGAGATAACGATTTGGCGAGTACGCCGTCACCATGCCCAGTTGCACCATGGCATCCAGAGCAATTCTCCGCATAAAGGAATCGAGCTTTTTCTACAGAGGCGATTTGAATCGGTAGTGGCTCTTGCCCTGGCAATCTCAATAACAGGTCGCGTAAGCTGGCGGCTACTTGAGTTACAGCGCTGGCCTCACGTTTTTGACCAACGTACAGTTTGAGCTGATCAGCTTTACTTGAGACAGATTTATATTCGTTTGAGGATGGCATCTCATTGGCTTTCTCAGCAATCAAGGTTGAGAACTCAAGCATCTCCTGGTATTCACCTTTATCGATAACTTTTCCTTTCGAAACAGCGGCGGAATAGTCGACTGAGATGTACTCACTGAGTTGGAGTAGCTGACGGGTATCCACATTTTCCGCAGCTGCCCAGCTATTACTCATCAATAAAAGTGTAAAACTCAGTAGTTTTGCACCAATAGGCAGTCTATGAATAATATCTTTGGTAATCATGGTGTTCAGCTCAATAACAAATCAATACAAGAAATGGGAATCATTATCATAAACCCTATAGTAGCTATACAGTCAACAGGATGCTGAAAAGTTGTTACGGTTGACAAGTAAGCGAGATATATAGGGATTGTAGGTTGTGGAGGCTCTAAATTGGGAAAGCTATTACTCTTCAAGTGATTGCTTACAATACGTATAACTTTAATTAAGTCGTGATTAACAGAGCGTGGATTCAAATCTGCTGTAATTTCAAGGAGGGGCATTTCTCAATTTAGTTATCGAAACGATGATTTATTTAAAAAGTGTTGCGCAAACGTCCTGAATATTAATTGGGGAAATCCACCAAACAACATTTACCCGATGGATTGCGAATCTCGCAAGCGCATCGCTTTGCCTGCGTCTGAGCTTTTACAAATTCTTTAATCTCACTGGCCCCATTTTTATTCAAGTCATCTGATGCCGCTTGTACTGAAATATCAAAACAATAACAAATAAGCCGTGAAGCTACAGTCTGCTTTTGCCCAACCGGCGATCGAACCTGCTCAACGTTATAGCAGTCCCCAGCGCTACCAAAATAAACGATATTACACTCTGGGCTTGAGCAAAAATAGAATGACTGCTCTTTTATCGACTGGTTGTGGGGCGAAGCCAATTGATGCAATAAGGTATCAAGGAGCACGAGCTTATATTCGCCTTGGCATTCGGGACACATTGCTTTCTTATCTATTTTTTTACTACCACCGCAGCAGTTACTCATAGTCTTTCCTGTGCTTAATTCGAAGAGCCTGAACTTAATAGGCTAGTCTACACTCCGTATAGGAGTACGGAGTCAATCAAGGCAATCGTGAAGAGAGATACAAGCAATGGCCAGAACAATCAGTAAGGTTGCCAAAGAACTGGGGATCAATATTGAGACCGTTCGCTTTTATGAACGTAAGGGCCTCATAGAGCAACCGGTCAAACCCGCCGAGGGTTACCGAGACTACCCCTTATCCACCGTAAATCGAATACGCTTCATCAAGCGCTCGCAGGAACTGGGCTTTACCTTGGTTGAAATTGAAGGGCTGTTAAGCTTAAACGACAGCCCCTGTGGACAGGTGCAGGAGCTTGCCGAGAACAAACTTTCGCACGTCCAAGACAAGGTGAAAGACCTCAAAAAGCTTGAAAAGGCGCTTAAACACATGGTGATTCAGTGTAAAAGCAACCCTGATGAAAGTCACTGCCCAGTCATTGATGCCTTACAAACCTGAACCTCCCGCCGAGCTAGAGTCCCTTGCACTAGAAACAAAAATCACTAAAGCCCTTGACGCCGTACTTAGGTACAGAGATTACACTGTGGCTACGCCTGAGAATTCTGGAGTAGTTATGAGTGACAAAGAATCGAACCTACCGCTTATTGGCGGAGTAATTGCGGCTGTCGGGGCGGGATTATGCTGCGCAGGCCCTTTTGTTCTGTTATTACTGGGGGTTAGCGGCTCCTGGATTAGTAATCTGACCTTATTCGAGCCTTTTCGCCCTTATTTTATCCTTGTAGTCATCGTCCTTTTTGGCTATGCAGCCTGGAAAGTATATCGCCCCATTGAGAAATGCGATCCGGGAACCGCCTGCGCACTCCCACAAGTTCGGTTGCGACGCCAAATTATTTTGTGGGTGACGGTGCTTATCGCCTTGGCCTTGGTCACCAGCAATTACTGGATCATTCTTTTTGTTTAAACCCCTTTAATAAATTCGGAGAACATCATGAAAAAAATCGTATTGCTGACCTCACTATTTCTATTTAGCGCAACAACTTGGGCGAAAGACGCAAGCGTCACGCTAGAAGTCCCGACCATGAATTGTGTTACTTGTCCTTACACCGTCCAGAAAGCTTTGGAAAAAGTTGATGGCGTGTCAAAGGCAGACGTTGATTTTGATAATAAGTTGGCCGTTGTTTCCTACGACGATGCTAAAGCTTCACCCGAGACATTAACGGATGCGACAAAAAACGCAGGCTATCCGTCTACTGTGAAAGTCGAAGCTGCAAATGGAAAATAGTGTGGTGCTTGAATCTAAAATAACTTGTCCCGAATGCGGCAATGTGAAGGTCGAATTGATGCCTACAGACTTTTGTCAGTGGTTTTATGAATGCGAGCAATGCCATGTAGTTTTAAACCCCAAGACTGGTGATTGTTGTGTGTTCTGCTCATTCGGGATACTAGCGTGCCCATCGATACAAAAGGCTGATTCAGAGCTGTGACGACGGGTGTAATTAGCCGCTGGTTTACATTTGCGAGCCTCGGACAAATCCGGAGTGACTGCGGTTAATGTACCGCCTTCGAGAAAATTCAGAACAACAATTAGTCTAACACTAAATAAGTCTCCCTTATTTAATGTCATCAAAGCACTATCATGCGAATAGCACTAGCTATAATATGGTATGTATATACATGATACGTAATATGGTACGAAATATACTGGAGATGATTTATGGCTAGGGGTGGAATCAACAAAGCATTGGTCTTAAAAGCGCGGGAAGAAGTTCTTAAAAAAGGGCAAAACCCCTCCATAGATACGATACGGATCGCACTTGGCAACACCGGTTCTAAGTCCACTATTCATCGATACCTCAAAGAATTAGAAGAAGAGTCCGCCACCAGAATGGACGATGTTGAGCTACTCAGTAAGCCTATTAAGGAGCTTATTACACGTTTGGCCGCAGGATTAAGGGAGGAGGCGAACGTTATCGTTGAGCAGCAAGCAGATAAATTTGAACAACAATTACAGGACCTTCTCTCAAAAAATAGTGCGTCAGAGCAGGCTTTAGACGTACTGAGCAAACAAAATGCTTCGCAATTACAAATGTTAGAGTGCTTAGAAACTGATTTAAAAGGTAGGGATATCGCACTGACTCATTCTGCAGAAAATGCGGCCGAAGCAAAACAAACCGAATCAAAACTGACAGCATTACTCAAGGAAAAACAGACCCAAATTGAGTCGCTGGAGGAAAAGCATCTTCACAATCGTGAGGCCCTTGAACACTATCGGCAATCAGTTCAGGAGCAGCGCGACCAAGATCAACGCAGGCACGAGCAGCAAGTCCAACAGTTACACGCAGAAAATCGCGTTTTAAATCAAACTTTGTCGCTTAAGCAATCCGATATCACGCAGCTAAACAAGGATAATTCACGCTTTATCTCGGAGCTTGGCGCCGCTCAAAAAGCACTAAGTCTCCTGACATCCGAGAAAAATGAACTTGAGAGCAGAGTAAAGGCATTAGCATTGTCTGAGCAGTCACTAAATATCGAGTTACGCAACTCCCGAGAACAAATTGAATCCTACTCTGTAGAAAACGGTAAATTGAGGCAAGAATATGGAGGTCTGCAGTCCAAACAACAGGCTTCAATCGTTAAAATAGCTATGTTGGAGGCTGGGGTTAGTGCTAAAAATGACGTAATTAATCAACTTATCGCTGGGGCCACAGGGGTAATCACTGATAACGTCCCGGACAATCACATCAAATAATTTCCCGCTCGAATAATTCCGTAAGCAGTTTTCAGGGCTTTGATTGAAAAGCCTATGATTGCCTACGGAGTTAAAATTTAGTTGATTTTGGGTGCGAATCTCGCTGTTAGCTACCCGGCCCGCCTATAGGCAGTGCTTGCTCTATGGGGCTAACATAAACCCAGCCGGAGATATGTGGGCCAATTCTTCCAGCCGTACGAATAATGCCAGTGACATCATCAACTTGAGAATCCTCACAGACTAGTGAGATTCGAACCTCAGAAATAACAACACCAGCATCTGTTGAATACGATTGTTCGGATTCGCTAAGTGGTTTTAGCGTCCCCTTTACATCTAGCAGGGTTAGATTTTTATAGCCGGCATCGCGTAATGCTTCAACTACAATGGCGGATCTGACATGGTGTATAAATGCTTTGATTTGTTTCATAACGGTACTCCATGAATTAGTAGAGCGATATTTATGGTTGTGGATTTGTCTGGCCATAAGTAATGCACAGCCTTATGGCCAGACGGTAAAGCATTAAGATGCCATTTGACTCTCATCACTCTCAGGGATGTTTTTTGGTTTGCGGTAAGCCATACGGTATAAACCGGGCAAAACCAGTAGGGTTAATAGGGTAGAGGAGATGATTCCCCCGATAACCACCGTCGCGAGTGGCCGCTGCACTTCCGCACCCGTGCTGGTGTTGAGGGCCATCGGCAGAAATCCGAGCGCGGCTACCAACGCGACCATTAGTATCGGCCGTAGACGTAACATCGCGCCTTCTTTGATCGATAGATCGATATCATTACCCTGCACCAGCTGATCTCTAAACGCCGAGACCATCATTACGCCGGTGAGTACCGAAACACCGCATAGCGTAATGAAGCCAACGCCTGCGGTGATAGACAAGGGGATGTCACGCAGCCAAAGCGCAATGACACCGCCAGTTAGCGCCAGTGGCACACCGCTGAATACGAGTGCCGCATCTTTCGCAGAACCAAAGGTCATCATGAGTAGGGCAAAAATCATGACAAGTGTCACGGGTACTAAGAGGCTTAACCGCTCCGTTGCGGATTGGAGTTGCTCAAACGTACCACCGTATTCCAGCCAATAGCCGGGCGGCAAGGTCACCTCTCGTTCAATTTGAGTTTGCACATCGGCAACAAAACCACCTAAATCCCGGCCCCGTACGTTGGCACTAACAACGAGGCGACGCTTACCATTTTCGCGGGAAATTTGATTCGGCCCCGGTGCCAGCGTGAGCGTGGCGACTTCATTGAGTGGTACGTAGCCTCCTTGCGGGAGTGGTATCGGCAACCGTTCTAGCGCTCGCAAGTCGTTGCGGATTTCCTCCGCCACCCGTACGACGATAGTAAACCGTTGGTCACCCTCAAAGATTAATCCGGCTTCTTCGCCACCTGTCGCAGCGGCTAATACCTCTTGGACATCAGCGACGTTCAGACCGTAGCGGTATAGTGCCGGCCGATTGGCTTCAACCGACAATATAGGTAAACCAGAAACCTGCTCTACTTTGACGCCTTCGGCACCCTCAACGCCGTTAAGCGCCGTTGCAATCTCAGAACCTGATTTCAATAACTGATCTAGATCGTCGCCGTAAATCTTAATGCCTAGGTCTGAGCGAACACCGGAAATCAGTTCATTAAAGCGAAGCTGTATCGGTTGGCTAATCTCGAACGCGTTACCGGGGATGAGCGTTAGTTTTTGCCGGATATCTTCTAGCAATTGGGCTTTAGACTTGTCGGGGTCGGGCCAGTCTGCACGATCTTTCAGCATCACATAGCCATCAGAGATGTTTGGCCCCATGGGATCACTGGCAACCTCTGCGGTACCGACGCGTGAGAAGTAGGTTTTTACTTCCGGTATTTCCAGTACAGCGCGTTCAAGCCGAAACTGCATGTCGAGGGATTGAGTAAGGCTGGTGCCGGGAATACGCAAAGCCTGAATGGCAATATCACCTTCATCCAGGTTTGGAATAAACTCAGTGCCCATTTTTGTGGTCAATCCACCAACAGCGATGATTAGCAGTACCGCGCCGGCTAATACGCTGAAACGGAATTTGAGTACCCACGCCAGAACTGGGGTATACACCCGTTTTGATTGACGAACAATGATGTTGTCTTTTTCTTCAATATGACCACTGAGCAACAGTGCGACTGCAGCGGGCACAAAGGTTAATGACAGCACCAAGGCCGACAATAAGGCGATGATCACGGCCATGGCCATGGGCGTAAACATTTTCCCCTCCACGCCGGTGAGAGCGAGGATCGGCAAGTTTACTAAAATCACCACCAGAACGCTGATCAAGCTTGGCGTGAAAACTTCCCGTGTCGCGGCGAAAACGGTTTGGAAGCGTTCATCCAGTTTGAGTATGCGGCCGAGTTGATGCTGCCTACCAGCCAGTCTTAGTATGCAGTTCTCAACAATAATCACTGCGCCGTCGACAATAAGACCAAAATCGAGCGCTCCCAAGCTCATCAAGTTAGCACTGACTTTGGCTTGTACCATACCGGTCATGAGCATTAGCATTGACAGCGGAATGACCATCGCAGTGAGCAAAGCGGCGCGGACGTTGCCGAGCATGACTAGTAAAACAACGACAACCAGTACGGCACCTTCAAGTAGGTTCTTCTGTACGGTTGCAATGGTTTTATCGACGAGTACCGTTCGGTTATAGACGGGCTCGGCGGTGATCCCTTTGGGCAGTGTTTTATTGATTTCCACCAGCTTTGCGGAAACCGCTTCCGAAACACTGCGACTATTACCGCCCAACAGCATCACGGCGGTGCCGAGTACGGTTTCTTCCCCATCGCGGGTTGCCGCGCCGGTACGGAGCTGTTTGCCAAAACTGATGTCGGCGACATCTCCTACTGTTATCGGGATACCGTCTTTGTGAGTGACGATGATCTTCTCCAGTTCAGCAATGTCGGCAACTTGCCCAGGTGCGCGAATAAGATATTGCTCACCATTTTTTTCAATGTAACCCGCACCAACATTAGCGTTGTTTTTTTCTATTGCCTCAACCAAGTCATCAAAGCTTAAGCCGAAGGTTAATAGTCGCGCAGGGGTCGGAGTGATGTGAAACTCTTTTTCAAAACCTCCGATCGTGTTGATTTCCGTCACACCATTGACCAGACGCAACTGGGGACGAATGACCCAATCTTGCAAGGTGCGCAAGGCAGTCGCATCATATTTCTCGCCGTTTGGCTGTCGGGCATCGTCGTCTGCGTGCACCGCGTAGTGAAAAATCTCCCCGAGGCCGGTCGCTACTGGCCCCATCACGGGTTCAATGCCCGAGGGCATATCACTTTTGGCCTGCTGCAAACGTTCATTGATCAAGTTGCGGGCAAAGTAAATGTCCGTCCCTTTTTCAAACACAACGGTGACCTGAGAGAGCGCATATCTCGACAAAGAGCGGGTACTCTCTACGTAAGGTAATCCGGTGATTGCCAGCTCGACCAAGTAGGTAATCCGCTGCTCTACTTCCAGCGGTGAGTAACCGGGTGCACCCGTATTAATTTGTACCTGTACATTGGTGATATCGGGTACAGCATCGATGGGCAGGTTTTGATAATTCCACACACCGAGTGCACTAATGGCGAGCGTAAAAAACATGATCAGCCAACGGCGTGCAATTGAAAAATGAATAAGTTTATCGATCATAGCGAGGCCCTACTACGGTCTCGCACCACGAAATAACGTAGTGCTGGTGGCAATAGCTGCGGTTGGAGTTCGCAGTGCGGTGGATGTGATTAATGTCCATGCTCAGCATCCTCCTTGCCCATTTCAGATTTCAAAACAAAGCTATTTTTGATTACGTATGTTTCGCCAACTTTTAGTCCACGCAGTACTTCGCTGGCTTCGCCATCTGTGCGACCTAAGGTGATATTACGAGGTTCAAAACCCTCGTCTCCTTTCACGAAAATAACGGTTTCACCTTCGATCAGTTGCACAGCTTCATTGTTGATAACAGTGGCTGCAGCAGTTTCTGTTTGGGTGATTTCGGCATTAACAAAAAGTCCAGGTTTCCATAGATTGTCGACATTGTTCAGCAGGACGCGCGCTGTGGTGGCTTGATTAGAAGGGTTACCCTGAGTGGCAATAAAGAAAATTCTCCCTTCGCCAGTGCTGGCGTGGTTAGTGCTTTTTATCCTTACCGTTTGCCCCAATGAGAGCTTGGCGATGTCTTTGGGGAACACGGAAAGATCTACCCAAACGCTAGAGTAATCTTCAACAACAAACAGTGTTTTATCGTTTGTCTGTTCGCCAATATTGGCGTTGCGCTGACTAATGACACCATTAAGTGCAGAATAAATAGGATAGGTTTTTAAGCTTTCATTCGCCTCAACAGTGACAAGCACATCACCTTTGCGGACGTTATCGCCAATGGTTTTATTGACGGCGCGGATGACGCCGTCATAGCGGGCTGTGACGGCTTGGGTTTGTTCCGCATTGCTCGTAATAACCCCGTAAACGGCTAATGTCTCGCGAATTGCGCCAGGCCCAACTTGGGCTAGGCCGATACCCGCGTGCTTCATTTGCTCTTGAGAGAGTTCAATGTGGCCCTCGTCATGATCTTCTTCATCGCCATGTCCACTTTCGGCATGGGCGACTAATACTGAAAAACAAATTGTGGCGTAGAAAATGGCATTAATAATGGGTGTTTTAATCGTATCGTATATATTCATTGTGCTGTTCCTGAGAAATCGCTTGATACGCTATAGAGCGTCGAGGACAAGGGCTCTGCTGTTAGCTGTTCAATTTCGGCGCCATAAGTGAGTGCAGACGCAGCCGCTTCGATCAGTGTGCGCTGAGCATTCAGTAACTCCTGCCGTGCAGACACGTAATCCAAATAGCCATAGCGCCCACGTTCATAGGCAATTTGAGTTTCTTTGAGTGCATCTCGCAGCGCAGGGATGATGGTGCTTTGTAGTGTTTTGGCCGCGAGAATTGCTTGCTTTCTATTGTGGAATGCACGGAACAATTGTGTGTGCATACTCAGTAAAGCCACTTCTTTTTGTACATAGATTTCATTGCGCTGGGCACGCGCGGCAGAGACCGCCCCTGTGTTTCTTCTGCCGGAAAACAGCGGCATGCTGAAGCCGGCCACTAGTGCAGAATCATCGTTTGCTTGAAATCGACGCACGCCTAGCGACCAACTGACATCCGCTTTCGACTGTGTTGTGGCAACGCGCAGTTCGGCATCCTTGAGGCGCTCTTCAGCCGCAAAAATGAGGATTGCTGGATTCTTCTCCATTTTTGCGAAGAGCGAGTCAAACTCAATATCGGTGCCAAAGTGATATAAATCACCTTCAAGTGTCACAAAATTAGGCGTTTTTTCACCCCAGAGCGCAGCGAGGGAAACTTTTAAGTAGTTAAGCTGCTGTTGGGTGGACTGTAGCGTTAGGCCAGCCTGTGACGCAGCCGCGAGTGCCCGTTTCACCTCTGCTTCAGGCGCTGCCCCAGCTTCGGCGCGCCGTCTCACGATATTAAGCGTTTCATTGGCAAGCCTATTGGCTTCTCTCGCAAGGGTAACCTGCTCCTGTGCAGCAAGCGCATCCACATAACGTCGGGTCACTTCGCCTAATAATTCCAATGATTCCACTTGTCGCTGTGCATCGATCACTGAGCGACTACTTGAAACAATACCCCGCCTCGCTGAGCGCTTATCACCCATTTCCAAAACAGAGGAGAGCGAAACGGTAAGTTCTGCTCCATCAAACCCACTGAGCTCATCAGCGCCAGAAAAGTTTTCTGCGTCAATTCCTAGCTCATAGGCAGGTTTTAGCGCCGCAATTTGCATCTGCCCACTTAGCGCAGAATTGCGAAACTCAAAAACCTTTAATGACGGGTTTAGCTCGATAGCACGCTTAAGTGCGGCATTGAGCGTAAGGGAGTTATTTGTAGCTTCAGCGTGCGCAAAAGATACTTGCCAGCCGAAAAACAAAAATAAAAGCATCAGCTTTCTAAAGCTGTGTTGCGTGCGCCATACGAATCTCGTAGGCATAAAAAAGCGAATAGCCATGTAAAAATCCACGTTTAATAGACGGAATCATGCTGAACATTACGGAAATAACCGAAATGTCGTTAGATTAGTAAAACGTAGGCTTAAACTTTGGGAGGGCGGTAGAAGGAGAATAGCGGGTCGTTAGGAATCGCCATATTATATTGGGTTTTGAGTAATACAGTGCTAGGAGCAGATGAAAATGACAGGAGTGCCGGAACTAGCTGGCCATGATGACAAAAACCGCAGTGGTCGCAGTTGTCTAGATGTGTCGAATTTTTGGTATTAAGCTGCTTAACAATTAATTCGTTTTGAGTGATGTCACTTTGATCAAATACAGCCAATGGACTTGCGTCTTGAACGTCATGGTTATCCGCAAAAGCAAATACTGACTGGCAAGCAATCAGTATTATCAGCAGATAAGATGTCCAATGTTTAGTCACAATTAACCTTTTTAATGAATGCCGTTTGGTATCTGGTAGCGTTCGAAACGCCGAACTGCTTAAGCTTTTAACTTCAGAATTCGGTGCGCGCCATGCAACACAATGACGGAAATAACCAAGCCAATCAGCAAGTCAGGGTAACGCGAACCTGTTGCTGCGACAAGCACGCCGGCTAAAATAATACCCACATTGGAGATCACATCGTTCGATGAGCAAATCCAGCTGGCCTTCATGTGTGCGCCATCATCTTTGCTTTTAGATATCAAAATTAGGCATATTACGTTGGCTATCAAAGCGATAAAACCAAAGCTCATCATCAAAGTGGACGCAGGTTCACTGCCAAACATAAATCGTCGTATCACTTCACTTAGCGCACCTAAAGCTAACGCTAGTTGCAACCAGCCTGAAAGGTGAGCAGCCTGCAGCTTCCTTTTGACGCTGTGGCCAACTGCGTAGAGTGCCACGCCATAAATTGTCGCGTCAGCGAACATATCTAGCGAGTCTGCAATAAGCCCAGCAGATTGCGCCAACCACCCAACCAAAAATTCAACAACAAACATGGTTGCGTTAATCGCAAGTAACCATTTTAGGATGGTACCTTCTTTTAAACTTGCCTCTTTTGCTGAAGCTATCACTTGCGACAGTTCATCGTGGTCTAAATTGTGAGTATCTTTAATTTTCGCGCCGAGGCTAAGCGAATCCAAACGAGACTGTATGGCGACAAGGTTGCCACTGTGAAATACCTTCAGCATGCGGTTGGGCGTGTCAAATTCTAGAACCACATCCGGTTCCATGCCCTCTAGAGCCATCTGAATTATGCGTTCCTCAGAAGGACAGTCCATCTTGGAAACCACAAACTGGCTAACGTAGATTTTATCGGGCTGCAGGGTGCTTATAGTACCTTTATCATCGGTATTCTCTGCAGGTTGGCCGTTGCCAGTCAGTGTCATTGCGCCGCTCCTTTTACTTTAAATCATGCTTAGCCTAAACTCTATGGTAACTATAGAGTCAAGCATTGAGGTGAGATTGGTGAAAATTGGAGAGCTAGCCAAGTTAACTGGGTGTTCTGTGCAGTCCATACGGCACTATGAAAAAGAAAAGCTGTTGGCCTCGCTGCGGCGCAGTGACGGTAACTTTCGCTTGTATGATTCCGCGACGGTAGACCAGCTAAGGTTCATCAAGCATTGTCGAAGCCTTGATCTTTCGCTTGCCGAAATTCGGCAACTTATAGCGCTAAATCAGCAGCCAGGAATAGGATGCGATGATGTGAACAGAATGGTTGATAGCCATATAGAGCAAGTTGCACTTCGAATAAATGAGTTACAAGACCTCCAAAACAAATTGATGACGCTTCGAAATAGCTGTTCAAATCAAAGTACTGTTAAAGAGTGCGGGATTCTTCAAACTTTATCGGTATCTCGAAAATAACTTGAGAGTTAATACACTCACTCCACTATTAAAAGCTTGTCCATGCCAGGTGATATGGAAGCGACCGCCGAATTGTGACAGCGGTAGCGATCGAGAAAATTGTATTTAGCCGATTAGATTAGTGCGTACAAAATACAGAGAGTCGTTTGAAGCTTCCTACTAGAGCTTGTTGACTGCGCTCGACGCAATTTACGAACCATCACTATTGATTAAGTAATGTATCAGTTTGCTGTAATGTGTTTTTTAACTGCGCTAGTGATTCTTCTACACTTTTAATGTAGTCGAAAGAGTACTTGCTCATTTTTTCCTTGATATGAGGATAATCGCTAGCCATCAAATTTCGTATCATAAGTATTTTACTTTCCATGGCGGTAATTTGGTCTTGGAGATTTTCTATTTTTTGCCCTGAGTACTGTAATTGATCAAATTCGGACTGTCGGGTCGCAATCGTCTGATCTTTTTTGTGAATTTCCTTAACAGGGTCATGTGCTGAGTGGGCTGCGGCGAAAAGGGGGCTAAGGATGAATACTGCCAGCATATATTTCAAAGTATAATTAGCGCTTGCCATGGCTATTTCTCTGGTTGTTAGTAGAGTTTTTAAATGTCATCACAGAAGGGTAGTGCGGTATTCATATTGAATTATCGAGTGTATAGCGTTAATTGGAACATTGATTAGGCAGTAATCAATGTTCCTGTTTTTTGGTGTTGTCACTACGTGCAGTGAGAACCTGGTACTGCCCAGTACTTAGTTCAGGTAATCGTTGTAAAAATGACACCATATTCCATATACGCTCATCGTCATGCCCAGGTGCCCATGATGGCATGCCAGATGCTTTGATACCGTGTTTAATAATCCAGAATTGGCGTTGTAAAGCATAGGTGTTGTCATCGTGGCCGCCATCATGGCCATGATCATCACCCTTCTGTGCGAGATTGGGTGGGGCAGGGTAGAGGCCCAAAGTAAAGTCGCTTTGGTTTTTACCAGGTTTCAGGTGGCAGCTCGCGCACATCGCATTGTAGTCAGCAGCACCTTTTAGCAGTCGCTCTGATGAGGCTAGATCATTGGGAACCTCAATCGTACTTGCCGCTCGGGAAATGGAGCGTTCCCGCATCGTTTCGAGCCCCCAATATGTTAGGCCATTGTGCGGCACATCAGCTCCCATCGGGTAGAGACCAGAGTAAAGAAATGCTAGACCGCCCAACATCGCGACAACGGCGGTAATCATCAAACATTTACCACAGCGTAGAAATTTGTTTGCGGCCATAATATTTCCAAATCGTCTAAAGAATTAATGAAGTCTTGCTGGGTGACTCGAAATAGTTATATCAGTGATTATGGCCAGTCTGTTCCGTGCTACTTTCATTTCCGTGTTGCGCCGGTTTAGCGCCTTGAGGCGCTTCACTGCCACTCATACCTTCCATACCTTCCATGTCGCCCATGCACTGTTTCATCATGGCTTGCATGACAGGGTCGTTCATATCCATTTTGCTGTGATCCATATTTTCCATGGCCGCGCAATCTGGTTTTTCTGCGTTGTTCATGTGCTCTTTGGGATCATGAGCCTGGGCTGATAAAGTAAAAGCCAGCGTAGAGATTGCAATTGACATTGTTATAAATTTTGAGCGCATTGGAATAATCCTTAATCTTTGAGTTGGGAATATGAGTAATCGATAATTTAATTAAAACCAGAACCGCAGGCCTGCTACTAATTGCGTATCGTTTATGTCCTGTCCTGCAGCTTGTCGATAATCAGCAGTACCGCCATATGCGTCCGACCACTCCACGCCGACATAGGGCGCGAATTGACGGCTGATTTCATAGCGCAGTCGCAAGCCTATAGATAGATCTGATAGACCGCTGCCAAGGCCATTACTCGGGTCATCTTTACCGTAAAGGTTAAGCTCGGCTCGAGGCTGTAATACTAACTTTTGGGTTAGTAATAGCTCGTATTCCGCTTCGAAGGTAAGCGCCGTACGTCCATCGTCACCGAGATAAGCGGTAGCGTCTAGCTCAAACCAATACGGCGCTAAACCTTGGATGCCCGCAGCGAGCCATTGGCGATCGCTACCTTCTTTGTACTGATCCAGCCGCACACCCAGCTGAGTATCAAAGAAGACGCTGATAGCGTGACTCCAGAGTAGATCTGTCTGACTTTCTTCCAATTGACTACCCTTAGTATCACCTTCAGCTTTTACAACGAGACTATCGTAAGTAGTACCATACCGAGCTAAAAGGTCGAAGGTCGTATCGCCACTATCCTCGCTGTATTCAAGGCGGTCGCCTAATACAGAAAGGAACGCATGTTCATCAGCCAGCTTTAGTTGCCTCGGGCCTTGTTGGGCATATGGGCCGTCTGTAAGCGTGTAGCCATCTGAATAGGCATGTGGATCGCGAGCGTTATCTGGTGCACTACCACCTTGCATTTGCATTTCGCCATGATCCATTTGCGCCCATGAGGTCGAGGCATTAAACGCTGCGCTAATCACCGCGAAGCCGACGATATGTTTCATATTGCTCATGACACCACCACTTCGCGGAACATCCCCGCATCCATATGAAATAATAGGTGGCAATGCCACGCCCAGCGACCAAGGTCATTGGGGGTTGTTAAAAAGCTGATGCGTTGCGATGGCTGAACGGGAATGGTGTGGCGCCGAACTCGCAACTCTCCCTGGTCGGTTTCGAGTTCACTCCACATGCCGTGTAAATGCATTGGATGCGTCATCATGGTGTCATTTTGCAGAATAACTCTAACGCGCTCACCGTGTTTCAACGACACCGGTGTGCTTTTACCAAACTCCAAACCGTCGAATGACCAGCTGTAGCGCTCCATATTGCCAGTGAGGTGTAGTTCAAGTTCCTTGGTTGGTGTGCGACGATCATCCAGCAGCCCGTTAATTGATTTCAGGTCGGCTAGGGTCAATACTCGTCGGCCGTTGTTACGTAAACCGATACCTGGATCATCAAGATTGGTGCGCGGTGTATCCACTCGCATATCGACAGACGCGCCGTATTCACTACTGGCGTGGTTGACAGTGCTAGAGGGCTTGGCCAAAGGATTCTTTGGCTGGTGATTCATGGCGGAATGATCCATACCCTTCATTCCTGCCATGCCCTTCATACCGTCCATGCTGCCCATTCCCTGTATGCCCTTCATCGAGCCATGATTCATTCCTTCCATACCTTTCATGGAATCATGATTCATGCCGGCCATGCTGCCCATTGCACCCATCATATCTGACATCGTCAGCCACTCTGCCGGATCAAGCGCAGGGACTGGCGCAGATAGACCTTGCTGCAATGCTAATGTGCCTCGGGTATAACCGGTGCGATCCATACTCTGGGCAAAGATGGTGTAGGCATCGTCTGCAGGTTCAACCAATACATCGTAGGTTTCGCCGGGGCCAAAGCGAAATTCATCGACGGAAACCGGTTCGACATCTTGGCCGTCGGCCTGAATGACCGTCAATTTTAAGCCGGGAATACGCACATCATAAAAGCTATTGCTTGCCGCATTAATAAAGCGCAGGCGTATGCGTTGCCCTCTTTGGAACAGTCCCGTCCAATTACCATTAGGCGCTGTACCGTTCATGAGGAAGGTCAGCGTGGCCGCCGATAGATCGTTTAAGTCGGTGGGATTCATGCGCATCTGGTTCCACATCTGACGCTTTTCCAGTGCGCCCTGTAAACCGACCTTTGAAACATCTTCGCTAAAGTCAAAGAAGGTGGGCTGATTGAAATTGTAGACATCGCTCTGCATTTTCAATTTACTGAAAGCGCGCATAGGATCTTCGTCAGTCCAATCTGAAAGTTGCACCACATAATCCTGGTCAGAACGGTGTCTTTCGCCTGCTCTAGGCTCAATGATTAGTGCGCCATACATCCCCGTCATTTCTTGAAAACCGGAATGGCTGTGATACCAGTAGGTACCGCTTTGCTGTAGGGTAAATCGATACGTAAAGGTCTCGCCCGGCGCTATGCCTTTGAAACTGATGCCAGGCACGCCATCCATTTGGTAGGGTAGAAGAATGCCATGCCAGTGGATGGAGGTGGCAACTGCTAGGTGATTGGTGACGCGAATCGTCACTTCATCGCCTTCGCGCAGACGCAAAGTAGGAGCGGGTATGGAACCGTTGATCGTTGTTGCCATACGTGTCACGCCGGTAAAGTTGACGGGACTTTCGGCTATAACAAGATTGATTTCACGCCCACTTAGAACAGGCGTTTGCCCCTGTGCCACTTTGCTGCTCATTGCTGCCTGTAACCAAGTGGGTGTTGCCGCCAGTACGCCGCCAGCCGCAAGGCCTTGCACAAAGCGACGGCGGTTTGGTTGCAAAGATCTTTTTTGTTGGGGAAGCCATTGGCTCACGGGCAACTACCTCATACATTCAGTGATTTGTGTTCGTAATACTAGAGACCTACACCTGTCACTCGCATGACTTAAAGATTACAAATCTGTAATCTTTAAGTCATCTTTGTGTTGGAAGGCCTCATCCATAATGTTTATCAAACTGACTTAAGCCAAACGACGGAGCGACGCAATTTTGCGGATATTGGTAGTGGAAGATGAACTCAAGACCGGCGATTACTTGCGCCAGGGGCTTTCTGAGGCAGGATTTATGGTCACGCTGGCGCGTAACGGCCTCGATGGCCACCATCTTGCAATGACGGAAGTTTTTGACCTGATGGTGTTAGATGTCATGTTACCCGATGTTGATGGCTGGCGAATTATGCAGTCCCTTCGGGAAGCTGGTCGGCAAACTCCAGTACTTTTTCTTACCGCCCGAGATAGCGTAGAAGACCGGGTTAAAGGGCTTGAGCTTGGCGCAGATGATTATTTGGTTAAGCCATTTGCCTTTGCTGAGCTACTAGCTAGAGTTCGTACCTTGCTGCGCAGAAGTGTAGCGCCTGTGCTTTCAGATCAAATTACTGTTGCAGACCTCACCTTAGATCTTCCGCGCCGCCGCGCTAGCCGTGGAGGTAAAAAAATTAGTCTTAGCCACAAGGAATTCTGCCTGTTGGAGCTTTTAGCGCGTAGAGAGGGCGAGGTATTACCACGATCCCTGATAGCCTCCCAAGTTTGGGATATGAATTTTGATTCCGATACAAACGTTATTGACGTTGCGATTCGCCGTCTGCGTGCCAAAATCGACGACGATTTCCCAGCAAAGTTGATTCACACTGTGCGTGGCATGGGCTACAAACTGGAGATCGAAGACGATAATGAAGTGGCTTAGTCGAGTTAAGCGTCGCCCGTTATCGCTAACAACAAGAGTGATGGTCTTCGTTGCCCTTGCCATCGGCCTAAGCCTACTGATGACTGCACACCTTGTTCAACAAGCCGTAAAACGTCACTTTGCTGAGCAGGATGCCGATGAGCTCATTGTTATTACTCAGGCCGTGGAACGGGCGTTACGGGCAGGCGCAGACGACATCCCGCGGCTACCTGAAGTGCTATCCCACGCGGTTTCAGGACATCATGGCGTATATTTCCAAGTTTGGAGCCCAGACGGACAACTCATCTACGGGCCGAGTGATGACGAACTGCTCACGCCAGTGACTCTCTATACGCCCGTCTCCCGTATTTTAGCAGCTAATTTACATAGCTGGGGCGCAGGGGGAAATGCTTACCGAGGTGCCATTACCCAAACTCTAATTAGTGGACGTAATTATCGTATTGTCGCGGCCATGGATATGAACTTCCATATCCTCTTTCTCGATAATTTTAGGCGCAGCCTGTGGCTTATTATGACTTTAGCTGGCGTCGTCACGTTGTTGGCCGCTTGGTTTGGCGTACATCAGGGGCATGCGCCGCTGCGCGGCTTAAGCGACACTATGCGCGATGTCCAAGCCGATCGCCTGCATGTGCGAATAGACCCAAATATTGTACCGGGTGAGCTGCGAGGGCTTGTTGACTCATTCAATTACATGATCGGTCGTTTGGAAGACAGCTTTGCTCGACTTTCGCACTTTTCTGCTGATATCGCCCACGAACTGCGTACACCCTTAACAAATTCCATTACCCAAACCCAAGTGGCGCTTAATCGGGCCAGAAGCTTGGAGGAATACCAAGAGTTACTATACTCAAATTTAGAAGAACAGGAACGCTTAGCGAAAATGGTCAACGACATGCTGTGGTTGGCTCAAAGCGAACACGGTTTACGTAATCCAGTACGTGAGTGGCTGGATCTCGGGCATGAAGTGCGGGAGTTATTTGACTTTTTTGAGGCTTTGGCAGAGGAGAAACAGATTGTTCTGGCTTTAGACGGAAGCACACCCATGCTGAGTGGCGATCGGGCTATGTTGAGGCGCGCCATATCTAATTTGCTATCAAATGCATTGCGATATACACCGGCCGGGCAAACAATTAACGTGAAACTAAAAAAAACAGATGATGCATGGGTAGAGCTCCGTGTTGAAAACCCCGGTTTAAAGATCCCCTCAGAACATCTACCAAAAATATTTGATCGATTCTATCGCGTTGATCCTTCGCGTCAGCGTCTTAGTGAGGGAACTGGTTTAGGGTTAGCTATTACCAAATCGATTATTGAAGCGCATTGCGGTTACATCGAGGCATTTTCCGATGACGTTGCGACTTGCTTCTCAATTCGATTGCCCCTAGTTACTGCAGGCATTGGCGCCTAAGTCTCACGTAATCCTGACGGCGCCCGTCCAAATCGACCGCGCACCACACTAGTTGGCATCCAGTACGATTTTTAATATCAGCCTCCGATAATAACTCCCGAGTAATAACCTGCATCTGAAAAGTCCGCAGATGCTTGGTACTGTAATAAGGGTTAGTAGCTATATATTTAGCAATGCCGTGAGATAATTACTGCGGGACGGCGGTTCAGTGAAGGCGCTTGAACGGTGCTAGCATTTGTGGAATATAAGCTACGGGATAATCCGGCGCGGTTCCGATGCCCAGATCTTCTGAACGGATAACTCTCTCTTTGTCATAGTACGCAGTGCCTAAGAGATGATCCGTTAACGTTGTGAATAGACCGAAGTTGACATCGCCTTCTTTTGCCGTATTCAGGTGGTGGAAGCGATGAACTTGATTGATAGCTAGAACAGATCTGAGCGGCCCTGCGAAATAGGCAACATTGGAATGTTGCAGTAACAGCTGAATAACCACCGCAACAACCAGCAGCAGTAAGACTTCTTGTGGAGCGCCCATCAAGAGTAGCGGGGCAGTACCTGCAAGGGTTTCAATGGTTTGATGCAAGGGGTGTTTCATAAGACCGTTAAACCCATACATACGTTTCACACTATGATGTACTGCATGTAGCTGCCACAGCGCTCTGTACCTATGACTGGCGTAATGTGCCAGTGTAATGCCTATATCGGCGATGATCACCGCCAACAACACTTGCAGCCACAGCGGTGCGTAGGAGGGCCAAATTGAATTAAATGGGATAAAACTAGCAATGATTGGGATACTTAGTACGCCGACAATACTCAGTGATTCATTGACTAAAGCATGAATAACATCACGCCCCGAGTCTGCTTGAGGCTTGTTGAATTCGGGACTGAATGGCATCCATTGTTCAATTAAGAACGACACCGCGATGAGTAAGCCGACCCATGCCGCCAAGGCTAATTTTGAATAATTTTGTTCTGCCATATAAATAGCGATGCCATTTCCTACGATCAGAAAGAAAGGCAAGTACAGGACTTTGACAAACATTTCCAATGTGCTTTTCATATGCAAAAGCTTCCATAGCTACAGAGTGCTTAGTTTGTCATTTTTCAATGGTGGCACATTGAACGAAAAAGCTATTTTTGTAACAGCAGTTGCTTAATGGTTGTAGCGCTTACGCCAAATGCCTGCGTAACAGCTCGGCAGAAGTGGGCCTGATCAGAAAAACCAGATAAAAGTGCTGCATCGGTGAGAGGCATTCGCCGCGATAGTTCAAATCCGACCAGCAGTTTAAGCCACTTCCTGTAACTGCGTAATGGCATGCCTGTTTGCTCTGTAAACCAATGAGAGAACCTGCTGGGTGAGAGATGTAGCAAACTCGATAAGGTTTTCTGCGTAGTATTGTTGCCGCTACTAATATCATCTTTAAGTGCTGCCAAAATGACATTCAATCGCTCGTCTGGAGTGTCACTGAATTGACAGCGACATTGCTTGTCGAAGCTAATCAACGCTGCGTGGAGGTTTTTTACTTTGGCAAAGCGCGTTACATACTCGGATGAAATTTCTTCATTCAGCAAGGATATAGACCATTCCTCTACGGCTATCTGCGGTAGAAGTGTTTTACAAAAATCATGTGTTGGGTCAATATAGATGCATAATACATGTGCGGTTTCTAGTTGATGAATGGTACCCGCAGGTATCCATAGCCCGCGTTCGAAATATCGTGTTTTGTCAGATCGAAGCGCTATTGGTTCTTCTAGGCCAATAGCGATTTGATGAGCCCAATGCCGGTGAGGTTTGTTGTCGCCCGAGGCGCCAAGAAATACCCCCATGCCTGCAGTTATGGCCGCCGACCCTAGCCAAGGCTGTGATAATAATTGATTTTGATGCATTTTTTCGAGTCCTCAGGAACTATCTTGGATCAACTATTTCGCTTTGCCATATAATATAAAGTCGTTAAGGAGATGTGAGCCTTAATATATCTAAACGCTAGCATGCGCCTTTTCCAGAAAAATTCTAATGGATCAGCAAACCTGAAAATTTGAAACTCCCCCCAATTCAATTACGCTCGCCGACTGTAAATTGAAATTCACCTAGGCTCCATTGTAATACGACGCGATATTTCGGAGGGAGACTTGCTGCGAATTTATAATAATGCCGGGTAGCCTTAGCTACCCGGCCATCGCTAAGCAGTAGTTTTATGAGGATTTGATTGCCGGTGCTACATTTTTAGAGCGTTGCTTCCAGATCACGAACAATGCCGGAAACACCACTAGAACCATAATGAGCGAGGTCACAACCCCGCCCAGCATTGGCGCAGCGACCCGTTTCATTAGATCGGCGCCGCTGCCATTGCTTAGCATGATCGGTACTAAGCCCAAAATTAATGCGAGTCCAGTCATTAATTTTGGGCGTAGTCGTTTGGCTGCACCGTCGACTACTGCCTCAGTAAGGTCATTAAAGGAGTTGAGTAGGCCGTCATCACGACGTTGTCGCCAAGATATATCTAAATACAGCATCATCAGTAGACCAAGCTCTACCGCTAAACCGGCCACGGCAATCATGCCCACGGCCACGGCGACTGATATCTTGTATTCGAGCATCCACAAAAACCACAAGCTACCAACCAGAGAAAAGGGCAGTGCGAGCATGACAATCAGTGTTTCGATTAGCGATTTTCGATGAAAGTACAGCATCATAAAAATCAGCCCTAGGGTCATCGGTACGAGAATTTCTAGACGCGATTTTGCACGCTCGTAATTTTCGAACTGCCCAGCCCAGGCGAGGCGATAACCAGTGGGGATGTCGACATTTTCAGCGACCACTTTTTTGGCTAGCACGACGTAGTCCGGAATGCCGATATTGTCGGCAACGTCGACAAAAACAAAGCCGACTAACTGACCGTCTTCATTGCGAATCATTGGCGGACCTTTGCGGTAGTGTAGTTTCGCAACTTGGCTTATCGGGATTTGGCTGCCATGGCTGGTTGTGACGTAAGTACGCTCTAAAGCAGCTATCGAGTCGCGATAGTCACGGTTATAACGCATTAAAATATTGTATCGCTCACGTCCTTCAACCGTTTGCGAAACCACCTTGCCCCCAATGGCCATCTCAATAACATCTTGAATATCAGCAACATTTAATCCGTACCTCGACGCAGCGTCTCGGTCAATATCAAAATCTAAGAAGTAACCACCCGTGGTGCGCTCGGCAAATGCGCTTCGTGTAAAGTCGCTGGTACGGCTATCACTTTGAAGTGCACGTTCGATCGCGGTCGCGGTGCTTTCAATCGTCGCGAGATCCGGCCCAAACACTTTTATGCCCAATGCCGAGCGAATCCCTGTAGCGAGCATTTGTGTGCGCGTCTGAATGGGCATCCACCAAATATTGGGCATGCCGGGGAATCGTAACTTTTGATCCATCTCGGCGATTAAGCTATCCCAGTCCATTCCTTCACGCCATTCGCTTTTCGGCTTGAGGGTGATATTGGTTTCAATCATCGATAGTGGTGCGGAGTCAGTAGCACTCGTTGAGCGACCAATTTTTCCAAACACCGTTTTTACTTCCGGGAAGGTCATTAGTTCTCGGTTCATTGTGTGGAGCGTCTTTTGAGCTTCACTAATCGACATTCCCGGTAGGGCTGTGGGCATATACAAAATACTACCCTCATTCAATGGCGGCATAAATTCACTACCAAGTCCACGGAAGGGGATGATCGCAGACAGCAGCACAAGAACGCTGACACCCACCACCAGCCAGCGACTATCTACCACCCAGCGGACCACGGGTGCATATAGCGCAATCAAAATTCGATTTAACCAACTGTGTTCGCCGCGAATACGCCCGCGAATAAGTAAAACTGCTAGAGCGGGTATCAGAGTAACGGACAGCAGGGCTGCAAAAAACATGGCGTAGGTTTTGGTGTAAGCCAATGGTTTAAAAAGCCGTCCTTCACTGCCTTCAAGGGCAAACACCGGCAAAAATGACACGGCAATAATTAATAATGCGAAGAAAATGGATGGCCCCACTTCTTGCATCGCGGCAATAATGACGTCTGTGCGGCTCTGAGAGCTATCAGTTTGCTCTCGCCATAATGCGAGGCGGCGGTGTATGTTTTCTACAATGGCTATCGCCGCATCGACCATAGCGCCAATAGCAACCGCAATTCCGCCGAGTGACATGATATTGGCAGTTAATCCTTGGTAATACATAGGAATAAACGCTAATAATATGGCGATAGGCAGGGTGATGATAGCGACTAGCGCCGAGCGCAGATGCAGCAAAAACACAATTATAACGAGCGAGACGATGAGGATCTCTTCACTTAACGTTCGGCTTAAGGTGTCGATAGACCGTTCAATCAGGCCGGAGCGGTCATACACAGGAATAATTTCAACTCCCTTAGGTAAGGATGTCTTAACCTCCTCCAAGCGAGCTTTAACTCGATTTATGACGTCTAAGGCATTTTCGCCAAAGCGCATTACCACAATGCCGCCAACAGCTAAGCCTTCGCCATTAAGCTCGGCACTGCCGCGCTGCATTGCGGGCCCTAGTGACACGGTCGCAATGTCAGACACCTTTACAGGAATACCATCGCCGGTTGTGCTTAGCACCACGCTTTCTAGATCCGCCGTTGAGGTGATGTAGCCTCTACCGCGAATAAAATGCTCGTGACCTGATATTTCTAGAACCCTGCCACCCACATCATTATTTGAGCGTCGTAGTGCAGCGGCGACTTTTTGTAGCGGAATGTTATAGGCGGCCAAACGGTCAGGGTCGATATTAACCTGATATTCTTTTTCATATCCGCCAACGGATGCCACTTCCGCAACACCTTGTACCGCCTCCAGCGCATAGCGTAAATTGAAGTCTTGCAGACTGCGCAATTCTGAGAGGCTTGTGTTACCCGTTTTGTCACTAAGAGCATATTGATAGACCCAACCAACACCGGTCGCATCCGGCCCTAAGGTCGGGGTAACGCCATCAGGCAAATTTGCACTGGCGCTATTGAGGTATTCCAATACACGCGAACGCGCCCAATAAATATCAGTGCCGTCTTCAAAGATGACGTAGACAAACGATAGCCCCATAAAACTTTGACCGCGCACAAATTTCACTTCAGGTGCTGCGAGCAGAGTAGTGCTTAACGGGTAGGTGATTTGATCTTCCACTAAATCGGGACTGCGACCCGGCCAGTCGGTAAAAACAATGACTTGGGTGTCTGACATATCTGGAATGGCGTCGAGCGGCGCGGCCATGAGAGATCGCCAACCCCAGAGTGATGCTCCCACACACAGCAGTATTGTGAGTAGCCAGTTACGGGCACAAAAGCTAATTAGCGACGCAAGAAAGCCTGGGGGATGATTGCTTTGAGGATTTACCATTGCGCAATCCCCGTTTTCAGTTTCGCTTCAGCGGCAATTAAGAAATTACCAGACGTGATTACCTGTTCACCGCCGGATAAGCCCGCTGTAATTTCTATCCAGCCTTTTGTTCTCTGGCCAGTGTTGACTAAGACGGGTTTTATTTTTCCCTCGCTTCCTAAATCCACAAAGACAACACGGGTTTCTCCCGCAATCATGACGGCTTCGTCTGGCACCCAAAGGCGTTTACCTAATTCCTTGTTGAAGTGAACCTGAGCGTACATATCCGGCCTGAGCTCGCCATCGCTGTTGTCGAGAATTAATCGAATGCGAGTGGTGCGGGTGAGGGGATTGACGCTTGGGTAAATGTAATCGATTTTTGCGGGGTACTCTCGCTCACTGAGGTTTCGCATGTTAACAGTCGCAGACATCCCCTTTTTCAGTAACAGCAAGTCATCTTCATAGACTTCGGCTTCAACCCAAACAGTCGAGAGATCAGCCAATTGCAGCAGCATACTGCCGGCTTTCGCATAGCTGCCACTCACGATGGATTTATTCACCACGACGCCACTTTTCTCGGCGTAAATTGGCAGAAACTCGATTGGCGTACCGCGCTGCTCTAGTGCGCGTATGTCAGCATTAGAAATATTCCATAGACTTAAGCGGGAGCGGGCGGCCTTTAGCAAGCTGTCGTCTGATCCACGACTTGCTAATCGACCTCGAGTTTCTAAATATTCTTGTTGTGCTGTTAGCAGTTCTGGGCTGTAAACCGTGAACAGTACTTGGCCACGCTCGACACGGGCACCAATAAAATCCGCTTTTAACTCACCAATCCAGGTATCGAATTTCAAATTTATTTCGCTAGCACTGTGCTGGTCGTAGGCAATACGTCCCACCGCCGTGATCGATTTACTGAGCTCTCTATATTCTGCTGTCGCCGTTTTTACGCCGATTAATTGTCTTCTGCGAGCATCAATACTAATGACTCCAGACTGCGTTTGTTGTTTGCTGACCGGCACTAAATCCATGCCGCAGATAGGGCAAGATCCCGGGGCGGCCGCGCGAACTGAGGTATGCATTGAACAGGTGTAATGCGAAATTCCCGCAGGTGTTGCTGTTGCAGCATGTAACTCGCTGCTGCCAGTTTGGCCGGTCAGAATTAAATCGCCGTGGCCCAGTAAGTCACTGGATACGTCGATAGCAAAGTCGTAATCCCCTGCTTGTGGTAGGACAATAGTGCCGTGGTAATGGCCATCCGTACTTGGCAGCAACGCCACAAGGGCGGCATTGTCTTGCGCTGGAGTGTCCTCGGCACCGGGGTTTGTCATCGACTGCTCAAGTGCTGATTTGACTAACAGGCGAACATCGAGATTGTTCAGCACATTATTCTGCCTGTCCTGCACAGTAATTATCAGCGGATTATCACCTTGACGGAGTTTGGCATTTTCTAATAACGCCACGTTGATAAGGTATTTGCCAACGGTATAGAAACCTTGCTTATTTAAACTGAGGTCGACACCTGGCGTAGAGGGAAATGTGGTTTGGTTGTCGTTGACGGGCATTTCACCGGCCATTGATACGCCGCCGCCACTAATAGTGAGGCCTGAGCGTCCAGTCGCCATATCAAAACTGAGATCGGCTGACTTATTGTCTTTGCTGATCTGTAATTTTAATGGCCATTCACCGCGCATAGCGAGGTCGAATTCGGCAGTGTAAATGCCGGGTGAAACCTCATTAAATACCACGGGAGCGCGCATTGATGGCATGCTGCCCATTGCGGCCATTTCTGCCTGCCCGCGAATTTTTGCCTCGGGAATGGGGTTTCCCTTGGTGTCTCTCAATCGCAAAATGGCAGTGTTATTGCCCACTGCGGGGAGGTCATCCTTGAATGCAATGGCGATGTGATAATCGTCCGTCCGATATTCTTTTGCATCATTCATTTGCTGAGTGAAGGCATCGGTAGATGAACGATAAACATAGCTAAAATAACTTAAAGCCACGACCAAAATAATTATGATGCTGACAAGAAATCGCTGTTTCATTGTGCGTGCTCCGAGGTGGCATTTGGTTTGATTTTTGCGGTAGCGCTATTTTGACTTGCCGCCATGTTGCTATTTTGTTGCTGGCTATATTTGGACAAGGCCAACGGTCCGCCGAGCGTGTTCTCAAGTGCGGCTTTTGCAATTAGGTAATCAGCGCGAGCACGCTGTAAGCTCAATTCGGCATCGAGATGAACTTGCTCGGCGCTTATCAATTCACTAAAACGGCCGCCCCCTGCGCCATAGGCAGCCCGCGTCGCGCTAAGATTCTCGGCTGTTCTCGGTAATAAATCGTGCTCATAGAGGGCAATGGTATGCAGTGCTTCGTTGACGAGGACACGGGCTTCTTCTAAATCTCCCAGCACCTGCGAGCGCAGCTCATCTAATTCAGATTGCCAGCCAACGGTATTCGCCCGGGACTCATCCCTAGCCGCGCGATATTTATCCCGCCCTAGCGGTAAGTTAATACCAATACCGACTACCCAGCGTTTGGCTGTTTCATCCCAAAGGCTGTTATAGCCAGTGAATAATTTAAAATCTGGATAGAAGTCTTTATCAGCCAGTTGTTCCCTGTCGCGACTTGCTGCTATTTGTTGCTTGGCAGCGGCTAGACCTGGGTGCTGACTCAGGGCGATAAGCCGTAGTGTATCGAAATCAGGGATTGCCGTTGGCGGGGGGAGAGCGTTTGAAAGCGCAATGTCCGCGGTTGTACTGCGATTGAGCAAGGTGTTTATTTGCGCACGCAGGGTCGCCAATTGCCGTCGCAATTGAACGCTTCGGTGGCGAATATGCTGAAGCTCTACCTCTGCGAGCAGCACGTCTGGTTGATTGGTTATCCCCGCGGCGTAACGCGCTTCTGCCACGCGACGAAGTTCATCAACTAAGGTGCTATTGCGCTCATTAATGGTAATGGCCTGATGAATGTAGTTCCACTGCGCATAGTAGCTGAGCGCCACTGTACGTAGCTCTAGCCGCCGCAGCGCGAGATTACCACGCTCCGCCTCCGCTGTTTTAGTCGCAGCGTCGCCGCGCAAACGAAGCTTTCCCAGCCATGGAAGCGTTTGCGTTAATTCCACTCGAACATTGCTGCCGCGCCCGTTCGGCGAGTTGTAACCGCCGATGGTGTCGGGGGCAACCGCAGTAAACAGCTGTGGGTCGGGCAAGGCAGTAGACTGAACGATTCGTGCTTCAGCCCCTTGAATCGCAGCTTCAAGGGCAGTTATTCCAGGGTTGGCACGCAGCGCTTCGTCAACGAGCGCCTGGGCAGACATTACTGCCCCCGATGACGATGACAGCGTTACCGAGCGGGTGTATTCCTCAGCTGCATACAGTGCTGGGGCAAAAATCAGAGACAACACGGCGACGACCGCAACAACAAAACGTCGGGACAGGGCGGCGATACACCACCAATATTGGGCGAACATAAGCAATCCTCATAAAATACCTTTTGCTTGGCGCTATAAATAGGCCAAACCACGCACCGTTGTCCGGTGCCTATTAGTAAATTATGAAAATTTTGGGGGTCGGTGCAGTAAGCGTTGAAACGCTGGATTGGGCGGAAGCGGGAGGGAGAATGTCGGGGATGCCGGTATTTTCTCTAGTGCTGCGATAGGGAGGGGTGGTAGAAAACTTGCCGTTAGTCCGCCAATGCCACAATCGATGTTTTCACAGCTATTATTGCTATCCACACAGCAGCAGTTTGCTGGTGTATCGCAATCACCCTGCATATCAGTGGTTTGCATGTTCGGCGTCATGTGCTCAGCCGCAACGGCCGTTGTTGGATCACAATAGGCCGCCTGCAATACGCTGCCCCAGCCCGATGTGGTAAACAACATCAGCGAAAGGATAAGTATGTAGGTGAGGCGCTTTTTCATTCGACGATTTTATTCTTTCCCTGCTTGAGCTGCAAGACGTTCATTTCAGATGGCTTTTTAGAATTACCATGAGGAGGTCATAGCTATAAATTATCCGATACGGTGACGTATTGGAAATAGGGCGTGAGGGGTGCTAGAATACTGATAGTCGACTATATACTCTTATCTGTAGATATCAGGAAAATCCATGGCTATTCCTAAACCTGTCCCGCTGTACCCGACATACAAAGACCTCAAAGCTGTAAAGCTTGAAGAGTTTCCCGACCTCGCAGCCGTGTTAGCCGATACCGATCAATGGAAATCTAAAGCGTGGCTATGGGGTCAGGAATTTCTATCTTATATTGGTCGCAACAAATCAGAACACACATTCACGCGATTTCGTTCTGAAGTCGAGAAATTTCTGCTCTGGGCATTTCTCATCAAAAATAAGCCAATCGACCAATACCGAAAAGCCGATATTTTAGAATATGCAGATTTCTGCTGGCGACCGCCATTAACGTGGATATGTTTATCGAATGTTGAGAAGTTTCTGATTAAAGGCGGCCTGTACATAAGTAACTCTGAATGGGCACCATTCCGGCTGATGATTGCCAAAGGCGACATATCAAAGCCGGACAAGAAAAAATACCGTCCCTCGCAAGAAACCTTACAAGCGACGTTTACCGCCGTTAATGCCTTCTATAAACATCTAACTGATGAAGAATACTGCTACGGCAACCCTGTTCAATTAGCCAAGAAGGATTGTCGATATTTGATCAAAGATGCACAGGTCAAGGACGTAAAACGCTTAACGGAAGACCAGTGGAATTTCCTGCTGGAGGTTGCTCATACCATGGCCGATGACGACTCGCGATATGAACGAAACCTGTTTCTCATTGCATCATTAAAAACCCTTTTTCTGCGCATTTCTGAGTACTCAGATCGCGCAGAATGGTCGCCCACCATGAGTCACTTTTGGAAGGATAATGACAATAATTGGTGGTTGAAGATCTATGGTAAGGGTCGAAAAGTCCGAGATATTACGGTTCCACCGAGCTTTCTAAGCTATTTAACGCGCTACCGGCTCTACCGAGGCTTAAATAAGCTGCCTGTACCTGGTGAAAACCACCCTATTATTGAAAAACTCCGAGGCCGTGGGGGAATGACGGCGCGACAATTATCAAGATTAGTGCAGGAAGTATTCGACCAAGCGTACGAACAAATGAAGGCACGCTATGGTGAAGACAATGCTAGTAATTTTAAAGAAGCGACGTCACATTGGTTGCGGCATACAGGTGCGAGTTTAGAGATTGAGCGCGGCCGCTCACTTAAAGATGTATCCGAGGATTTGGGCCATGCGAGCATGTCTACGACTGACACCGTGTATGTTCAGGCAGATGACAAAAAGCGTGCAGCTAGTGGTAAAGAGCGGAAAGTTTAGCTGAGTAAAACTCATCATTTTTCAGTAAGATAATGAATATTCTGAGATAAAATAGTCAAAATCACTCAGTACCCCTAAAACCTCTACTCAGTGCTTAAATTAAGATAATTTCTTTTAAATCAATACATTACTGTAGCCTATCGCTGAAATAGGCTTAATCCCGACCAATCCCCATATTAGTCCTATCCCTCGATGGCTATATGTTTTGGGCGTCGTCAAGTAAAAGTGCGAAGAAAGCCGGAGCATTCTTTAATACTCGACACCAGACCATAGCGATTCCGGCCGCGTCACTGGCGGCTAATCATGGAATCGCAAGTAACGTGCAAGGCCAAGAGCTACCCGCCCGCATTTGGTTTCCACACGCTGAAGCCGTTTGTCCAGTTACTGAGATGAAACTGTATGCAAGTCAATATGATTGGACAGTAACCCTCTTGATACTTCCGAAAGTTGCCAGCGTTTGGGAGCCGTGCCGTGGTGAGTAAAACTAGGGTATGTGATTAGAATATAAGCTCTCCCTCAAAGCTACAATTGCAATCTCCGCATGTTAAATTTAAATTCGGTCGCCCATAAACAATAACATCGCAGCCCGGGCACTTGTATCTAATGCGCGTTTTTCGTTTTGGAATATCGTGTATTTGTAGCTCGTCAGGCAAAAGTGGTTTTCTACCTTCAAGGGAGATAGTCGGTATCTGCTCGGAAACCTGCTCATAATCCGTAACATTATTTGCATAAAGTTGGACTAGATCTTTTTCACCACGAGCGGTACTGGGTTCTTCAAAAACATTGCCTGTTGTCTCAGGTAAGCGCCCTGCTATCACCGGTTCGAATAACCTCGGTAAGGCTTTCCGGTCAACCCAAGTTAGGTGGAGTTCGTCATTTGCCTCTAATTCACCAAAAACTTTCAGGAAGCGTCCGTCTTTCAATATGTAATCGCTCATAAACTGGCCTGTTATCTTCCCTCCAGGCTCTCCTGTAGAGCTAGGCATAAGACCAATATCAATCATTTTCTTTGCCCACTCCAGATTGTGATAAAACTTACGACCTGGGGTACCATGAATATGTTGCCAACAATGCACCATTTCATGCACCAACGTCTGCATAACTTCGATGAGCCTTGAGCTCGCGATATATGATGGATTTATCGAAATTTCGCTAACTATACTACCCTGTGCGTCACTCCACCGATCCCCCGCAAAATACCCCATCACACCAGGCTTTCGCTGCACGGTAAAAATAACAGGGGGCAATGAGCTCTCAAACAGCCTCTCATTGAAAAGGTCATAGGCGATTTGAAGAGATTGGTATAATTCTGATGTTGGATTCATCTGTATATGATGTACACAACGAAGTAAAAAGGGAAATAATCTGCCTGCATTCGTTATTCTATTACGTTATAAAAAAACTGTATTATATAGCTAAAATAAAAGAATATTGTAGTGTACACAACAAAACTTCATGATTTTAGTTATTTATATGTGATTTTTAATAGTAATATATTATAAAAAGAAGGTGTGTATTAACGATTGCGAATCAAATTACCATGAAAGAGCAAAAAGAGCACATCCTAGATCCTACCCCTCGGAAATATTGGGATTCGTTTCCAAAGCTTGATTTACGACAGCGTAGCCTTTTCGCTTGTGATTCTGCAACGCAACGCGTAATGAATAAAATTACTCAAGATGACTACAAGGTCGGGTTCTTACTCCAAGTTATCTATTTCACGCGCAAACGTCAGTTTTTTCCTGCGTCACACTTCCCCTTAGAACATATTCGCGCTGCTAGAAAAGCTCTGGCTTTACCGATATCTGAATCACGGCTTATTTATCCAGCGGACGTTGCTTCTCGCCATAAGCGAAAAATACTTGAAGTGTACGATTGGCATACTTTTGATGGGCCTTTCAAACAACAGCTTATAAATGTCGCCCAGTCCCTCGTTGATAAAAGACGGCGTAAATCCGATATTGCATATTTTTTATTAGACTACTGTTTGGATCAGCATCGAGAGGTACCATCGTATGCTGTGGTCCGAGATATAATACAAGCCAAATACCATGAATATGAGTCAAACATCGGCAAGGAAATCAGAAAAAGACTTACAGACGAGAATAATGCAGTCCTAACTCAGTTAGTGCATAACTCAGAGGAGTTCTTGTTACATCGCGACGTAAAACGAATTAATCAAGGGGTAAGGCGTCAAGACTGCATAATGAACGGCGATATATTAAATCGTTTCCAAAAACTGTACGTGGAATTTCACCACGTAATAGATTCTATGCGCCTTACCCAAGAAGCAACAGAAGATCTTGCTATCTGGGTAAAGCAGGCAACAGTGCCACGAGTGAAAAAATTTCGAGATGTAGATAGGCGAAATTTACATCTTCTAGCCTACCTCCAGTACCAGTATTTCCACAGATCTGACGCTGCGGTCGACGCTTTCAAAAAGATTATCACTAGTCTAAAAAATAACGCCAGCACCTATCAAAATAGAGAAAATGAAAGGCATGAAAAAGAGGTATTGGACGCTGCGGCTGCATTAACAAACGTAACGAGAAACAGCAAAGAGATAGTTAGAAAAATAATAGAAATTGGAAATAATCCTACGAAGACAGATAAATCTAAAATTAAAGAAATTATTAGTTTAGCTGAAGCATTCATGCTGTCAGATTTTGAAGATGTAGATGAAAAATTACAAAGGGTCGACGACGACGTCAAAAAACGACGCAATAAGCTTGATTACTACCATTACATATTTAGTCAGTCAAAAACAATACAGGGCCGTGTCGGCCCCCTTCTGAAACACTTGGTCTTTGATGACGGTACAGATCCTCATTTAGCAGAAGCTCTGCACTCTTATCAAAAAGGACTATCTAAGGTCACCGAACTCACGTCGATGGAATTCTTATCGACATCTGAACAAGCTTTAATTTTCCGTGAAGATGAGTTTTCCTCCACTGAGAAGTTTAAAATTCTCTTGTTTATCAAGGTGTTTGAAAGTTTAAAAGACGAGTCATTATCTCTCAAATATAGCTACAAGTATCGACCGGCTGAGTCTTATTTCATACCTGCTGAATTTTGGAGGAAATCAAAAGATCAAATACTGACATCTACAACTTTGATGGCCTATAGAGACCCAATTACATACCTAGACTCAATCGGCGGCTCTGTTACAGAGCTTCTCAAGGAGGTTAATAACCGTATCAATGAAAATGAAAACCCTTATGTTAAATTCCATAAGGACGGATCTTGGTGGATCGACACGCCTGCGACAAACTTTTCCACTGATCAATTCGTATCCAAATTATTGGGGGAAGACGCAAGCTTGAGCTTGTATCAAATGATTCATCAAATTAATTCGTTCACTAATTTCACTGATCAATTCGAACATAGCACTAAACGCTTTTCTAGCGAAGAATTTAAATTACCTCATGCTTATGCTGCGCTAATGAGCTTGGGTACAAATATTGGGCATCATCAAATGGCTAAAGCCTGCAATGGCATCACCCTTAAGCAACTTAGAGATATCGAATCTAATCGATTTTCTGTTTCTAATTTGAAAGGTGTAAATGAGATGATTGTTAAACTTATTCAGAGTCTTACATTGCCAGGCATATACTCTGATGAGGAAGGACGGCTTCATACCTCAAGTGACGGCAGGAAAATGGTTGTCGCGGTGGATTCATTAATGGCTAATTTTTCTTACAAATACTATGGTAAAGACAAAGGAATAAGTGCTAATAGTTTTATTGATGAACAGCAGATATTTTTCAATGTAAATGTTCTCACCTCTTCCGAGCGAGAAGCGCCATATATGTTGGAAGGCATGGTTGAATCGAAGCGTACATTGTATCCAGAATCCAAATTCAAAAATAAATCTCACTTACATTCAACAGACACGCACGGCTATACCGAAGCAATTTTTTCCGCGATGCACTTCCTTGGCATTACGTTTGCTCCGCGTATAAAATCAGTACAGCACCAAACTCTCTACGCTTACGATAGTGAGTCGCTTCAAAAAAATAGCAATTTCAGGGTAGCTCCTAAGACCAAGTTAAACAGGAAACTTATTGTTAAACGGTGGGACGATATTCTAAGGCTAATGGCTAGCATCAAGATGAACTATGTTTCTGCTGCAGACATATTCCGAAAGCTATCCTCCAGCACTAAAGACACCGAGCTGTATCGCGCGGTTAAAGAATTTGGCCGGTTGCTGAAAACACATTTTTTGCTGCACTATATGAACGATCTGGATCTACGCCAGAGAATTGAAAAACAATTAAACAAGGTTGAGCTTGGTCAAAGTTTGTCCAGATCAATTTTTCACGGTCGTGGTAAACGACTATATGTTGGTGCAAAAGAGGATATAGAGAGGGTTCTTCTTTGCAGTACTATTCTACAAAATATAGTTATAGCATGGAATTATTTGTATCTATCAGATTATTTACTCTCAATAGGCGATAGTGAACAGCGCCAGGCGGTTGCCGATGGAATTTCAGAAGGCTCAGTTATTAGCTGGGAACATATAAATATGCTCGGTACCTATGAAATTGATCATCTAGAAGGTCCTGTATTCTTAGCGTCGCTACAGCAAATGCGGAATCTTAAACTCCGTCATTCAGTTCAAATAGAATGAGAACAACTTAGATTCGTAAGCATTTAAAAAACCATTTGCAGAATTAATAAAGTCATATATTACAGGTACTTACCCATCTTTGATGCAATATTTACCTCGATGTCGTCAAGTAGCCAATATAGGATAGAAATTCCTGACCCCAGCGCCATGCCTTTAATTTCCATTGATCTGAGTTGGTAAGTAAGCTTTTTAAATCAGGAAATTCTTCAAGCCGAACGTCTTTAAGATCTTTGTACGTTGGATATAGAGGAACTGGTTTAGGCGTGGCCATAGAGTTATCCTAGATAAGCGAATTAAGCACATCCCAACTATATCAGCCTAGGCTCACTATTTCCAATACTTGACAGTATCGGATTTTTTAAAGGGTAAATGCAAACCTATATCACGCCAACTATACAGCTACCCCAAATCTCTCTTAACTATGAATTTATAAGCATATTCTCGCCCCATTGTTTTTGCTTTAATAACTGATCATCTAAGGCCAGGCTTGGTCATCCATTTCTTGCCGTAATTCATCGCCGGTATCGAGGTTTCGAGCAGTAGCCGTAACAACTCCCTACAAGTCGAATGCTAGGCTTATTTTTACTGAATAACGGTCTGGGCAGTTTACCGCCAGTGTGAAAATAAAATACCCGAGGCTCTTTTCATCAATACTCAGCTCTTTTTGCTGCACCACCTCGATCACCATACGTTATAGATTTGGTCGTGTAGAGCTATCCATGCGCCTTTACCTCCCGTCGAGTAAAGGTGATAAGAACGCCGAAGGTCAGGCATGGACGCTAAAAGAGATGTCAGAACTCTGCCCGGTGAATGCCATGCTTGATTGGCAGTCAGCCCGAATGGTCGAGACTGGACCTGCTTTTGTCAAAGTAGACCGCTGGGGTCGCCCTGGTGTGGAGCCACTTCATATTAATAGCGTAATGAAAATGATGCGCTCTGCCCTACTCCGCGCAGACATCGATCCTAAAGGGTTTTCGACACATTCGATGCGCCGAGGTTTTGCTAATTACGCGATCGGCCATAAAACGGACGCCCGAGAGCTTATGAGCTGGGTTAAATGGAAAGATATACGCAGTGCCATTCGTTATATCGACGATGCAGGGAGTTTAGCAAATGACTTGGCCGAGAAAAGTAGCAGTGCCCTGCCCGGAGATGCAGTCCAGGTCCCGAGATTGAGTCCAGATCGATAGCGGTAGTTCTCTTAAGAAAAAACATTTTAATATCAATTATTTATAATATTCAAGCTAAGCTACTTAACTGAAAGCGGTCAATCACCCAGACCCTGAAGCGGTCCAATCAAATAAAGCCGTTCCGATTTTTCCCTTTGATGGCCTATGTTTGGGTTCTATTGGTAGCGTCCGCAAAAAAAGCTGGTATTACCACGGCAGATATATTCCTCGCTGCCGAAAACCGATCTGGATTTACACTCCTTTACGTAGGGATTTATGTCATACGCTTCCAAAGTATCGTCGTGAAAAACCACAGAGTAGCCTTGCGTGCCACATTTCTTTTTTGCGAGCTTTATGAGGTTGTCTTTCAATAATTTTTTGGCAGCCTCCTCAGTGGAGGATGAATCAAAACCCCAGCTTGCACCTTCAAAGGTAAATTCGGCAGTGCGGGTATCATCGGTAAGAATATACCGGCAATAGTCACGAGCGACTCTCGGCAAAGCCATGCCGCTTTCCATGCGGGCCACGCACTCGTTGTTGTTAGCCTGAGTATCGGTCGATGCGGCAATACGACCGCGCGCAGATTGCGCCGGCATAGTGGGGTAAAGATTGGCGTTGGAATGCAGGGTGCGACCGCCAAACCGAGGCTGATAAGCCACCGTGTTGATCACGCAACCTCTGTGCGTATAGCCACCACCCGCTTGCCCGCATTGCTTGGCAGCTAAGCTGGCTTTTCTCGTGCAGTGCTGACTATCTTCAAGCCAGATGTGATCATGCTTCGCTAGGCAGTTTTGCTGTGGCGATGCTGGGGCGTTAGCGGTATTTTTATTTGATGTAAACACAGTTGCGGTTGGCGCTGTTACTCGTGGATTAGATGAGATGCTGGTAACTAAAGTGCTTGCCGCTTGAGTCTGCGCTTGCTGATAATAGTCGCCAGCGGTTTTGTTGAATTGTGTGAGTATTTCATCCGCAGAACGATTGTCGCCGTATTTGCCCTGAAGGGCTTGTAGGTTAGATGTGCTGCCGCCCATTACGTCCATACTGTAGGCACTAATGAATTCAGTTTGTTGTTGAGCCGAAAGATTCGAACTGGCAGCGGTCGCGACACCCGCGGCAATGGCGAGTATTTTACCTATGTCGAAATTAAGTTCTGATTTTTTTTCGCTGTACTGCCAGTCAGATAAGGTGCTCAACTCGGCGCGGGTTTCTTTTTGTAGCCGTTTCAACACCTCGGAATCCGCCGGAAGTATACCTGGGTCAAAGCGAATTAGCGGCGTGCCAACTTCCCAATCGCGGCGCGCGTAAACCCCCACTTCCTTTTGTCCCTGGTATTCAATCTTCCCGATAAACACGGCATTCAGGTAGGGCCAGTAGTGGCCTTCGGGGTTTGATTTATAGAGTTCGCGGTTAGCACCCATTGTTGGAAAGGCTTTAAACACCCCGCTAAAATGAAATCCTTGAGACGTGACATAAGTGCCTTCTAAAGGGATGACGACGGTGGTTTCGGAAAAGGGGTCCCCATAGCGTTGCCAGCTGCCCACGAACACATCGAACTCATCGCTTCGCACATGGGGGTAGAGTTTAGCGCCCTGCACGGGTAGGCCATCGCGATACTGCGTCGTCCACGTTTGCCCGCGATAGCTCACCTCGTAGTCACCGCTAGTCGGCTCTCCCTCTTGCCATTGCCCGGCTATCGTATAGTCCGCGTTCACGGCCTTTTTAGTGCCATAGCCATTGCGGCAATCACCCTCAATACACTGTGCCAGCGGGCCGCTATGGGGCATGGATAGCGATTCACCGCTAGTGGCGCATCCTTGCAGCATGCTGAATGTACTCAGAAGTGATAGGGTGAGCAGAAACAATCTGGGGGTACGAGCTGCAATAAACATGTATTTCCTTAGGGCGTGTTAACACTAAAATGTCAGGCAGTCAGGGCGTTCAACTCTTTCGCCCATCTCGTAACACATGCTTGTATTGCCTAGATACGGGCTGCTATTGTAGGTTTCCTGCAAACCGTGCATTTTAGCATCCTGGAAACGATAGATACTGCTGGGCTGTTTACCCCTATAAGTCATATTTTTAGAGCGACCGCCTGCCAGCTTGATAGTCTGTTGAGTCGTAAAAAAGCCTGGGGTGTTGCTACTGTCGCTAAATTGCAAATTTAATTTATCGGATTGATACGCAAGCATATAGTTGCCCATATCACCGATTATAGCTGCCATATCTAGGCTCTTGCCGAGTATGTCTAGGGCTTCTTCATCGATCATGTGCCGTGATGTGAAGACCTCGGTGGTGTGCTCAATTACTGGCGGAGCGCCCGGCGTGTGCTCTAGGACTTTGTAGCGAGTGCGGATGGTGTTCTCAGTCAGTTGGCTGGAAACATCCTCAATTTCTTCACCATTGACCATCTTGGCTTTGTGGGTGTCTGCACGGATTTTGGTATAGATTATATGGTCGTCAGTTTTTAACTCTGCGCCACTTTTGTACTTATTGCAAAGCGCCTCGCTAGCCCTGAGCTCGTAGGCCAGCAAGGTCTGTTTTAAAACATACTTCGTTATTTTCGAACTATCGAGAGTAGAAGCCGATGCTTGCGCGGCCAATGAGCCCTTGCCGGTCTGTTGAGCTGTCGATTTATGACCTGCCAACATATCGCCCTCTGCGAAAAAGGCGATCCGCTTTTTGATGGCCTCCTCTGAAAGTTCACAGACCGGATAAGCGACAGGATCGTACAAAAGCGTACCATGAGCCCTGACGTGGGCCTGACCAGCCTTAAACTGTTCAGCCAATTGTTTGGCCTTGGGATCGGTGAAGCTGGGCAACTCACCTTTTACGGCACCGTAGTTATCCTCCATGAGCTTAATCGAATCCGCTTGGTAATCCTCTGCTGTGTAACTCACACAGCCAGATACGCTAATCAGGCTGAATAATACCAACGAGGTATACAAGGGCTTGGCTAGGGACATATATAGTTCTTATCTATTTTTGGCTAAAAAACCAATAGTAAATGAAAAATCCGAGTGAAAACAAGTTTTCGGAAAATGGCGATTTATCTCGATAGTTTCTATCCAACTACACAATTCATTAAGTTATTTTTGTGTCGTTTCGCTGGGCATTAAAAAACCCACTGGACCGGCCGCATGAGCGCCAGCTCAAAATGAAGGTACGGGCAAGCCGCAGGTTTATTGCTCCGCATGAGCACACGATGAAGATAAATCAGTTACGACTAATGAATATACTCATTGTTGCGCGGCTCCTAGCCTATAGCTTCAAGACTGATGGACCGCTTTTAGCACCCAGCAGAAATCAACTCATCAGAGTCCACCCCCAAAGGCTCAACCCACCCTTTAGCGGTCATACGAAGCCTGTCAATTTGAAAGGACTATTTCAGGAAAGCAGCCATTCGATAACGCCCGCAACACCGGGCAATTTGAAGCGCAGCGGAAAATTGACCCGTGTGCTTGCGCTTGTTATACAATATTGGCTTTCTGGTTCAGACTTTTTCGCCTGTTCTGTTCTACATGATTAGAGAAAACCTCTATAGCTGGATAAGATTTCTCCCCTCCAGCAGCCACTCGGAAATCATGCAATGCCGCATGCCCATCTGCGGGTTTAAAGAGATATGAGAACTGCTGTTCGATTACATCCCGGTCCACAACTGAGTACTGCCATGCCACGAGCACTGACTCAAGTGAGTTAAGGTACGAAACTGCATGCCATCGAAGCTCTGCTGATTGTGCCTCAGAAAGTGTAATATCATTGTCGCCTTCTTCTGCTTCTTCACCTTCTTCAAAGCCATTCCCTTCAAAAAACTCTGACAGAAGCTTCTTATGCTTTTTTGCAATTTTTATTTCTTGCTGATTAAATAGCTCTCGACACTGTTCCGGGTCGAATGTTTCGATAATCTTCCTTGCAACAGACCCTTCCTTTTTGATTTGCTTTGTCCACTCCATGAGAAGCTCTACCGATTTTTCGCGCCTCGAGCGCTCATGATCAGCCTTTAGCTGTTGATACGCTATCCCGACCTGAATTGCGATGCCTACGAAAGCGAGCGAGCCTACGATAGTTGCAACATCAGCCCAATTCGATAATGTCATTACTATTCCCCAAATATTTTTGTATAACGCCCAAAGCTGCCAACCGCTTTCGCGGAGGCCTTGCTTTTCAAGGCCGTAGCGAAAGTGGGTCGGTAGCCTTTGTTTGTTAAAGCCTCTCTCGACATAAACCTATATCCCGCCGTTGTTTGCAAGAATAAGAAACTGAAGCAATATGATTGTTAGATAAATTGCGAAAGAAAAGCCCATAAATAATAGAGTTACTGCTAGCCTTCGCTTCCAAGCTGATTCAACCGGTTGTGGATACATAGCAATTGTGGTTGCCGTACATTGATCGCTTCGCGCATTAATTAGCGCCGGCAAGTCATTGTTGACTGAAAGCAACTCAAAACCGATTTGTTCATTTGGTGCAAGACTTTCAAACACCATGACGTGCCTACCATCTTGCTCTGAATGTTGTTCATAATGCCGAGAAGGCCAAATATTAATGCAGAGCGGCTTCCAGTTGAATACCAGCTCTACTCTGGTCGCGGTTTCTCGGCCAGAATTTGAGATTACATGTGAAGCCGTATGAACAGATTGTTTTTCACGGATGACATTACCATCCGGATCTCTCAAAGGTTCGTCGACAATAAATGTAAAGCTATGAGGAATGGCCAGTTGAAGCTTAGCCCGCGCTTTAAACCGATTATTTAAGAACCACGTAATTAGCGGGATTACTAAAGAAAATATCTCTTTCGCATAATGTTGAATAAATTCCATAATGGTTCTCGTAGCAGTGTAGCTTTAACGCCCAGCACACGGGCGGCCGAAATGAAGCGAAGCGCAATGTAGGCCGTCCTGCCCGGCGCTTTTCAGCCGGGCAATCGTGCTGCTGTTTGTTATAACCAAATATATTTCCAAAATATACCTCGTGACCCACATAAGCTTACTTCATAACCAACCTCTGAGAGTAGGCTAGATGCAGACTCACAAGCCTCTTGGTTTTTAAACAGGCCTACTGTACGACTGTCTATAGCGCTTATTTGTAGGCTGAGAACATAAACTTTTCTTGGCCAATACGAACCATGCTTCAGCATTTTATAGCTTGGCTCTACCTCTTTATATACCTTCGCTAAGGATGAGCAGTTCCTTTTTGTAGCAGATAGTCTTTCTTCAATAGACCTTCGTTTTTCTTCTGGCAATTTCAAGAAAAACTCGTTGTATTGAGATTCCTGGAACTTTGCATCATCGCAAACCAAGTCTTTATATGAGCCAAATGTGTAGTCTGTAACCCCAGCATCTGGATCGTGATCACATCCGGCCAAGAATATTAGAGTGAATAATGATAATAAAGTACGATTCATTGGAAGTTATAACAGTTTTATTATGAAGACTGGGGCCTTATATCACTTTGGCTCCCTATCTCCGGAGCCGGATTCTGAATGGCGTCAAAAACCATAGCAATATCATTCACTTGATTGTATTTAGTTGAATTAGCTATCGATGTTAGCAAGACTCGCTCCCTCTATTTTTCCTAAAATCCCTTCTTCTGATCATAAACCGATATATCAAGAAATCAACAACTTAGACTACGATCTACGGAATTAGTGAGCTCGCTTCCACTGAACAAGCGGTTGACTACATACCACCAACATAACACTGTATAAATAACCAGTAATTAAGGGGTGAGCTTATGGATGATATCCGCCCAACTATAACACCAGGATCTAAGCGTTTTCTTGACCAGCTGCGGTTACATATCAGGCAAAACGGTCTCGCGTATCGAACCGAGCAGACCTACTTGTTCTGGATTAAGAACTTTATCCGTTACCATTCTCGCCAGCACCCCAAAAATCTAGGCTCACAAGACATTGAGGCATTTCTATCTCACTTGGCGGAGCAGAGGAATTGTTCTGTCAGTACTCAGCGAATTGCGTTAAATGCGCTTGTTTATATGTACAAGCGCTTCATGGCGGTGGATGTAGGCGATCTGAAGTTTAGCCCTGCACCCACCCCAAAGCGATTACCAGTGGTTTACAGCAGGGATGAGATCGCCGCCATACTTTCTCAGCTAAGGGGCGTACATCGCCTGCAGGTTGAACTCATGTATGGAACAGGTTTGCGCAAAGCCGAGCTATTATCCCTTCGCGTGAAAGATATCGATTTTGGCAGCAATAATATTTTTGTCCGTGGCGGCAAGGGCAATAAAGATCGCACCACAATGCTACCGCAACGGCTCATATCACGGCTGACACAGCAAATAGAGCATGTGAAAAGGCTGCATGAGCAGGACGTTCTTGACGGTTATGGCGAGGTATATTTACCTAATGCATTGAGTAAAAAATATCCGAGCGCTGCGACAGATATCGCCTGGCAATTTTTGTTTCCGTCAACGACAATCGGCAAAGACCCAAGATCCGGCACGCTTCGCCGACATCATCTACACCCCTCCGCGTTATCCAAGCAAATACGCAAAGCCGTTCAAGCCGCTGGCATACACAAGCCCGCGAGGTCACACAGCCTGAGACATTCATTTGCCACACATTTGCTCGAAGCGGGCTATAATCTCCGAACGATTCAAGAGTTGCTTGGGCATTCCGATATTTCCACAACGGAGATTTACACACACGTAGTCAACCGAGGTGGGAAAGGGGTGTTAAGCCCTGCCGACAGCCTTGCCTCTTAATCACCGTCGGATAATTGAATGTCCGCTAATGTGACACCACCGTCAGGTAAAGCATCGATCACTATGACTGCTTTTGGCACACACCTGCCCAGCATGTGGCGAGTTCAACGGTCGCTATGTGACTTTTTTGAGACAGAATGAGTATGTCATATCTCCAGAAGACAATGTGCATTACTTGGACCAAATGACATTCGTTAGAGAAAATACAATAGCGATAGGCTTAAGTGCGCCAAAGGAGCCTGTTTTCAATTTCCACACGTTTTCTCGGTTGTACTCTCGGGACTGACTTCCGGCTGTTTGGTAATCCACGCCTGGCGGGATGCTTCTGTCAGCAGGAAATGACGGACTTCAAGAAAATCAGAGTTGCGCCCCGCTACTCTAAATTGAATCCGATCGACGCGGCCAAAGTCCACGAAATATCGCTCTCTTGGCTCAAAGAAAAGCTTACTCTCGCTGAAAGCCGAACGACCGTCGTTTTTACGCACCATGCTCCGTCTGCTCGCTCTCTTCCGATCAGACAACCCGGTGAATTAACAGGTGCGGCCTACGCCTCGAACCTGGATCACATTGTCGAGTCCCACAACGTTAGCTTGTGGATTCATGGCCATGTTCATAATGGCTGCGATTACAGAATTTGTAACACGCGCGTTTTCTGCAACCCTAGGACTACCACCCAAATCATTTGAACTCAGAATTTCAACTAGGCCGGATTGTGGAGGTTTAGCCAGCGGGGATTTGATCCAACCGCTGTCCGTTGAGAATGGTATAACCAAAACCTCATTTTGCTTTGGGAATCACCATGACTGAGCAGAGGCCACCTTTTCCATAGACCTTTGAAAAAGGCGTCACCCCAATATATTTATCTAATAATTTCATGTTGATATAGCGTTTCGCAAGAGCTTTTACCCTCAAGTCGTCGACCAGCCACATTATCGTTGTCACAATACATGAGCTTGCTCTGCCCTTTCTTAAAGTGAAACTAGTATTCAGAAATCAGTGCTTTTCCACATTATGAATGTGTGACCTTCAAATAGCTCATCGGCAAGAAGGCCACGTAACAAACCTTTACATTAGTTCTCATCAACGTCTTTTAAGTCACAATTACTCATTTTAAATTTTATATTTGGTTGTGGCCCGGGGCGCCCAAACGATAAAAAGCTCGCTTGCTCCCGTTCAAATAACACTTCGCAATTATCGCCAAAAAATATCGTTAGCGACATTAGGTCGATACTCTTTAATGTTTCAGCCACAAGCGGGTGATCTTCAATAAATCTAACCATGGTCGTTAAATCCCTGGTGTTTAAAGAAGACGGTGATAAAGCCGCGTGTGTATTCAGAACAGTGGTTAAGGCAATTGCGACGGTTAATATTTTAATAATTTTCATAGTTTTGCTACCTATTTCATTTAAGCAGATTGAGTTTGCTACCTCGATAAATCTAATCAGCCTTTGTTATTTGTGCTGCCTGCGCGATGAGTACCCGCTCAACTTCCCGAACCGTACCCAAGGCGTAGCCACTGTCATCACGGCGGTCATGTCGGTATCTTTCGGCTAAGCCTGCCATAGCGGGTAACACTCGGTCATAGTAGCTGGCGGCATTTTCGCTATCACGCCAAGCAGCTATTTCAGCAGTTTGCACTGCCGCAGTTTCTACAGACCAGCCTATTTTACCCCAATGATGAGAAGCATTCTTTTTACGAGCGGCGTCTTGAAACTGTTTTTCTAAGGATGCGTCAATTTCAAGCTGAAAACGCATTTTCAGTAATAAAGAGGAGCTTGACTCCCCTAGCTTAAGCTTGAATAAAGCAAGAAACTGAACAAGAAGGTCTAAGATCCCTACTCGTATTTTATATTTAAGTTTAGTCAGTACATCCATTTGTTGAACTCTAATCAATATCTCGCTAACAAACAGCTTATTGGCTACGAACTAATGAATTAAGCTGCTTATTCATGAATGAAAGTGAGCAGATTAATGCTCATCCATGATTTCAATGGATTGATTGGCAAGGTCAATATTTACGTTCGCCAATTCCCCCCACCACTGGCAATCTTCGACACAGAATGTTGCATTCAATTCATTTGTCTGTGGTGATTCAATATTTTCGATGGCATGAAATGCTTTGCTATTACCCGTTACGTAATACCATACAAACCATTGCTTACCTTGGTGAACTAGCCCCAATGATAGCGATTGGTAGATGCCATTATTGAATTCAATAATTAACCAATGATTTCCGTCCACAAACTTATCAAAAACAACCGTATTATTGTGTCTAGCTTGCGTCAAAAGCGTGTTTAAGCCTAATTCATCGTTAATTAACACGCTATTAAGTTGCTTCGTAGTTTGGTCCCAATGCAGACCGCGAGGAAAACTATCTAATAAGCTATACCAGCCAGTATAAAACGCTTGAGTTCTTTCTTGCTCGCTGAAGTCACATATGCAATCCATTGGCTGGTCATCCAGCAACCAACCCGTCTGCGCTGGATAACAATCTTCAAGCTGATCCATATGATGAAAGTGTAGTGCTTGCCAATTGGTTTTATGACTTAAAACGGTCAGTTGCTGAACCCCGACACCTTCCATTGTTTCCGACAAAATAATACTCGGTGAAGCGGTGACTTTATCTAAGCAAACACCAGCCAAACTCACTCTGTTCATTTTTCGTTCAAATAAGGTTTGCTCGTCTTTTTTGAGTGAGATGATATCTGGCTTATCAAACTCAGTGCTTATTTGTAGAAACAGGCGCTCATCATTTGGGGATGTTATCTGCCAGCTATCGCTAGCGAACACAGAATGGGAAACGCAAAAAAGTAAAATCAACCACATTACTTTTAAGGTGTTTCCAATGCTTTTAAGCATTTACTCAGAACCACCAACAAAAACACCGGCGGGAATGATCACCTTGTTGACACCTTTATAGAAGAACCGCGATTTTGTTTTAGGACGGTTACTTTCACGCTAATAGGGTTACTAAGTCGGTAAGTATGCTTAATTTTCGTCGACATATAGCTTTATCCCGTCGGTCTGAATATTTGCTAAATCACTGCTAAGAGTAAACTCGTTACCTTGTTTCAACCATGTATTGCCCACACTATTTGCGCTTACATAACATACCCTTCCGCCCAGAATAAGCCCAGGAGCACGGAAGGGAATGAGGCTACGCTGCTGCTTACAACTCACACTGGCAATCTCGGGTGAAAGAGAGATTATGGCTGGGTATACCCCCCACCAGCCGGGAAAACCATGACTAATGGCTAATACTTCCTTGGTTTCACCGACCTTTAAATAGACAGCAGAAACGTCGTCTCTATTTTCCATAAGTGATTTATAACTGTTTCGTGTCCCTGCACAACCTTGCAATAAGACGAGAATAACTACCCAAATAACACAACTGTATTTCATGACAACTAGCACACCTTATTACTTACAACAGTAAGGGACTCTGAATTAATTAAGATCATTAACACCCCATCGGAATAGCAATGTTCATCACGGTCACCCTACTCCACTCCCCTTCAATGAATTTTTCGATTTTAAGGCGAACGCGACTAAGTTCGATGCTAATCGGCCTATAACCTGCCGGCCAACCCTTGCCATTGGCAATATCAACCCACTCTTGTCCTCCCACTCGCATTACTTCGGACGCAATTTCCTCATCAGTTACGGCGGGGAAACAATCTACGTTTACGTCGTTAAAATCAGGCAGTTGAAAGGTGTTATCGTCTGTTGATTCAATAAGTGCCCACTCAGTAGTGCAATGCCTCCAATCGATTAGATCAAGATGTGGCCCTTCGTTTTGGATCGACATGCTGGTTTCTAACTGTATCTGCACCCTGAAGGGCACATTATCTTCCTCAAGTAATTCTAAGGTGGCTTTAGATAAGCTATCGCCAACCTCTAGCGACGCATCAATGTTTTTATTAAACGGTGCCGTATAACTCATTACTCCTTGGAAAGGCGTAGTACTGCCCACCGGAGTCAATTTGATAAGCTCGACGCCATAACCGAGGCTGGGTAGGACTGTCATTAGTAGTGCGCAAAAATATCTCATTTCTGCAGTTTACCCTATTCAAGGTATAACGACTGTGCAAAATAACGTCCTAACTTGATCGATTACAGGAGTGCGTTCATAAAAAGTAAGCACCTCTATGTTATTGTCATGCGCGGTTCTCCTGCGTCCAAGTCTGTATTATGATTAGCGCCGGTTATTTATCTGGCTGACGCTTACTGTCACCCGTGCCCGATTGACAACGAATAAGGATTGTAAATCTATGGATCAAAGTATGGTGCGCGCCTTTGCGAGCAATTTTCTCGGTAATGCGCCAGTGTGGTATAAAAAAGCGATTATTGGCTTTCTCATCCTTAACCCCATCCTGTTTTACACTGCTGGGCCCTTTATTGCTGGCTGGGCGCTGATTGCAGAGTTTATCTTTACATTGGCGATGGCACTTAAGTGCTACCCTTTGCAACCGGGCGGTTTACTTGCATTAGAGGCAATTGCTATTGGCATGGCTTCGCCCGAAACGGTCTACATGGAAGCCAGAAACAATTTTGAAGTTATCCTCCTACTCGTATTTATGGTGGCAGGTATCTACTTCATGAAGAATTTGCTGCTCTTTGTATTTACCAAGCTCTTGCTTGGCATACGCTCAAAAATTGCCTTGTCCCTTGTATTCTCTGGGATGGCAGCAGTATTAAGTGCATTTTTAGATGCATTAACAGTAACAGCAGTGCTTATTGCCGTGGGTATTGGTTTCTACTCGGTATACCACCGGGTTGCTTCTGGCGGCCATCACTCCCATCACGACCATGATCACGGTGACGACAATAAAGTAACCGATCATTCCCGAGCTGATTTAGAACAATTTCGTGCGTTTTTACGCAGCTTGTTAATGCACGGCGCGGTGGGCACGGCATTAGGTGGTGTTTGTACCTTGGTTGGTGAACCTCAGAACCTTCTGATTGCAGAAAAAATGGGCTGGAGCTTCATTGAGTTCTTCCAGATAATGGCGCCCATTACTATGCCGGTGCTAGTGGCTGGTTTAATTACCTGCGCATTACTTGAGGTCTTTGGGCTGTTTGGCTATGGCGCAAAACTACCTGACTCAGTTCGCGCTGTATTGATTGAATACAACGAAGAACAAGACGAAAAAAGAACCCCTGCCGACGTGGCTCAACTCGTTGTACAAGGTTTGGTGGCTATTTTCTTAGTAATAGGTCTTGCCTTACATTTAGCTCCCGTTGGTTTAATTGGTTTGACCATCATCGTTTTACAAACTGCCCTTAACGGCATTGTAGACGAACACCGCATTGGTCATGCGTTTGAAGAAGCCCTACCTTTTACCGCCCTACTCGTTGTCTTTTTTGCGATTGTTGGGGTTATTCACGAGCAACATTTGTTCAAGCCCATTATTGACTCGGTACTGGCAATGGAAGGCCAAGCAAGAACTGTGATGTTCTTTGTCGCAAACGGTCTACTTAGTGTTATCAGTGACAATGTGTTTGTCGCTACGGTATACATTAATGAAGTAAAAGCAGCCTATGATGCAGGCACGCTAACCCGTGTTGAGTTGGAACATTTAGCTGTGGCCATTAACACCGGTACGAACATTCCCAGTGTTGGTACACCCAATGGTCAAGCCGCTTTCTTGTTTTTGTTAACATCGGCTCTGGCACCGCTTATTCGATTGTCCTACGGAAAAATGGTTATCATGGCTTTGCCATACACCATTGTTATGAGTAGTGTTGCCGTTACCATGGTGTGGTTCTTTGATTAACACCGCTTTATTCAGCAATAAAAAAAGGGCCTAATGGCCCTTTTTTATTGCTGCTGGTTTTTCAATTAAGCTAAACAAAGATGGTATTTGTATGGCTAGCACCCATAACATACTCCAACTTAATCATAATAATTTTCATCACTTTGGTAGCTTATTACCACGTCAGCATTAGTGTTTTCTCCCCCCTTTTCCGCATCCCCGCCATAGGTGCTGATTTCAAACCCCGGCGGCGCATCTGAACTTTGATAGAGATAGGCTCTTCGCCAAGGATCTTGAATAAGTGTTTCTCGGCTTATATATGGGCCTTTCCACATTGGTGCTAGCGGTGAAGAAGTTGGGTTTTCCAGCAGGGCATGTAAACCCTGCGTGGTTGTTGGGTAGCGCTTATTATCAAGTTTATACTGGTGTAAGGCGTTGGAAAGCCGAGTGAAATCATTATTTATCTGCTCACTAATTGCAGACTCAATACGCTTACTGACGATGAAACCAATTGCCAAAGCAATGAACATGGAAATAACAAGAATTAGCGCGATTTCCCACCGCTTTAGCCCTTGTTGTTTATAAAGTGGTCCATGCTTTAACTTGCTATACATTATGACGGTGGGTTGTTTGGTCAATATCAGCCTCTCTCTTACAACGCTGGAGGTACGCTTTTTGGGCATATTTAAGGAAACGCGATAGTCATTTCTACTATCGCGCCCTAAGCCTTAACCCCAATAACGATTTTGGCTTAATTTACCAAGTAATGAGGTTAAACTACGATTAAACGCGGCCTCTGCTGCAAAGCCAAGCCGTTCTTGCAGGCTGCGTTTCTGGCGGTACTTAACTAAAAATAGATCAGTATCTTCACGCTTAGAAAGCAAATAATCATCACTGGTAGACAACTCATCAATGAGTTTTTGATCCAAAGCGCGCTTCCCATACCACACTTCACCGGTGGCAATGTGTTCAATATCTAACTGTGGCCGGTTCTCACTGACGTACTCTTTAAAGAGAATATGAGTTTCCTCAAGTTCTTCTTTAAATTTTTGTCGGCCTTCGTCAGTATTTTCACCGATCATGGTTAATGTGCGCTTATGTGCACCCGCAGTATGCAGCTCGACATCTACATCATGCTTCTTTAATAAGCGATTAAAATTAGGCAGTTGGGCAACAACCCCAATTGATCCTATTACCGCGAACGGTGCGGCTAAAATTTTATTACCGATACAAGCCATCATATAGCCACCGCTGGCGGCAACACGGTCAATGGCAATTGTAAGCGGGATGCCGTGATTGCGTATCCGCTGAAGTTGCGAAGACGCCAAGCCATAGCTATGCACCATGCCGCCAGGGCTTTCTAAGCGCAACAAGATTTCATCTTCGGGCTTAGCTACCGTTAATACTGCAGATATTTCATGGCGTAGTAACTCAACTTCCGATGCACTCATATCACCGTCAAAATCGAGAACATAGAGCCGCTTCCTCTTTTCCTCAGTCTTTTTCTTGCGATCTTGCTTCTCTTGTTTTTTCTTGGCTTTGTGTTCTTTCTTAAAGGTGTCTTCGTCGAGAATTTCATACTTCAGCATGTCTTCCCAATCCTCAAACTTATGGTTTAAGGTGGAGACTTCGATATGCCCATCATTGCTTTCACGTTTGCCACGCTGGCTCGCTACGGCGATAGCGCTAATAATGACTACAACGGCAATAATAATTGTGACCGACTTGGCCAAAAATAAGCCGTATTCCAGTAAAAATTCCAACTACATACTCCTAGAGATGTTAAAAGTGCCACATATTGGTATGTGAATACCTTACAAGTCAAGTTGACCAGTTACCTAGAGCCTTGACACCAATTGGATTTGCCGCCTGAATAAACAGGCCGCTACGGCCGATATAAACATTAAACTGAGCGCCATCTACCATCGGCGCAAAAACGGCATTCCCGTAATCCACTTCAACCCACCGTTTCATAAGGTCATTATTTTGTAACCACAACCATAGATCTAGCGGTTCAGAAAGATTGATGAGGTATATGGTGCGGGCCATGCTGCGCTCTTCTTCTATACTTTGGTAACGCCCCGATAGCCGTTCTAAACGGTAGAGATTATTGAAGCCTAAACGGGCCACAGGAAGTGTCCAGCGAATCACTCTGCTATCTAACTGCCATTGATCCCCCATTACCATAAAGGTCTGTAATGGTTTTTCATCAACGGTATCAATACTGACCAAATATTGCTGATCACCTTTACCTGAAACAAACACTCTAGCGACCAGCTGCTCTTCAGCCAAATGTCGATAGCTATACACATCCTTGCTAACCACAAGCGCTAAGCCGGTAAAACTAAATGAAAGTACCACCGCTATGAGACCGCTTAGAATGTGTCCTCTAAGTCTCAATAGCGCCAAAAGACACATCAATAAACCGGCGCCAGTGATGATAAGCATTATTTGGTCTAACGAGATCATTCCGCTCATTCTCTTAATTTACTGCCTGCAGACTTGCAACACTATCTTCTGCCACATGCAAAATGCGCTCATCGGCAATATGACGTCGACTTAACTCATTGAGGTAATACTCAATACTGATCATGGCATCGGCTAGGGTCTCTAAAGCCTGCACATCTGCTGCCGGATTGACAGCATTGCGAGCGATGAATCGCGACATAAACTCAGTGGCCCCCAAAGTCACTTCAGGTAATTTAGTGGCACCAATCATCTGAAAAGCACCACGCACAGAGTTGAGCAACTGAGGTAAGTTTGCGAGATGAGTGCTGTCAAAACCAGAGTCTATATAAGCTGATATTGCGCGTTTGACTAAACCAATAGCGGCTTTTGACTCTTCAATAACGATGCTCCGCGCTTCGCTTACCTGATTATCTGCGCTTATTTCATCGCGACGCTCTAGGGAAATTTCACCAAGGTCTTCATAATTCAATTTACGGCGATCTATTTGTGCCAAACTACCATCAATAAACAATAAGGTTTCAGCTAGATCTTCTAAACGAGCTCGCTCATTAGCTAAATCACTACCAATTAGATTATTAAGAGCATCCGCATGTTCATTTAATGTCGAAGCAAGCGCAGGAAGATTTAAGATACTTAATATATCTGCGCTCTGCTTTAATACCGCAGTGAGCGGCAAAAGTTCGTCACTGTCACTTCGCTGATGCTGCGCTAACAATTCAAGTACATCTTTGGCATGGCGTAATTCGGTACGAAGCTCATTAATCACCGACGATACCGTGTCGTAACTCAAACCCAGCATGATCCCACGAAGACTTCTTAATTGATCATCATTTATTTGTGCAGCCTTAATGTTTGCAACCTTTAGTACTTTTCCAACCGAACCCTCACGATAAGCACTGACGGTAAGGAGAAAAACTAATTCACGCTCTAGTACGTCATTAAGCGCGGTGCGGTTTTTAATGCGCGCACGAATTTGTCCCTCTAAGCCCGCCAAAATTCGCTTACGATGTGGGTTTAGTTCTAGACCATCGTTCACAAACGCATCTAAAACCGCATCTGCCAACAGCCAAAATCGCTGCTGAGGCCCAGGCTCGATGCAGTTTCTTAACCGCCGCACTGCGCGTGACATAATCGTGAGCTGCATTGGATTGTGGGCATCTCGAAGCAATCCCAGTAAGCCACTTTGATACAACTGATTAATGCGTTTTAGATTTTGGCTAATGTCGATATCGTTGGATAACTTGGATTTCAGTTTTAAACTGGAATCGCGGCTGAACAAGCTATCATCAACGATTGAAAAATAACTATCTGGAATCAGAAGTTGCTGATGGGCGGTACGCAATTCATTAACATGAGAAATAGCAAGCTGGGGGATATCTGATTGCCGAGTCTGCACGAACTCTAAATATCGAGGTAGCACAAAAAAAGCCGTGCTAAGCGCATTCAACTGCCCCTCTGGAACGGCTGAAACACTTTTCAGAATAACGCCGCAGAGTATTCTCATCTCATCGGCTAATAGGGCTGCACCAGGGATTTGCAATAAACGTAAAGTCCCACCAATTTGACGTAGATTCGCTTCACATTGTTCAAGAAGAACAAGCTCATGTCGCTCAGACAAAAACGTCTCGAAAACATTGGTAGCCTCTTGCAAGGTCTTAGCTAGCTCGTCTGCCACCATGGCATACGAACTAGTGTTTATTTCCACTTTCAGTCCCACACAATACCCTCATGACCGGCCCAGTCTTGCCAGCAAATTTAGCTTTAGCGCTTAACTAACGGTTATTTATAGACTATTTAGCACTAAATAGATGTGATGCACAGCATTATTACATGATGATACACGCCAGAGGCCTTTTAATAAGAGGGGTTTTGAAGCCATTATTTCAAGCAATTAAGATTCTTGGCCACGCTGCCAAATACAATTTCCACCACTGCCTTTATCCACCTCTGCCAACTGCTTTTGATGCAGGGCCAGCTCTTCTTCATTAGCGGAGATAACCCGAAGTCGACGGGGAACTTCGTCCAAGCGTCGATGACCGCTGGCGGCACCACCTTCACTTTGTTGAGAGCCATCATCACCAGCAAGAGCAAGTGCAGTTTGGCCACCCGTCATCATGAGATAAACGTCAGCTAGAATTTCAGCATCTAGCAGTGCACCGTGCAAATCTCGCTGTGAATTATCAACATAGTAGCGCTGACACAAGGCATCTAGGCTATTACGTTGCCCAGGGTGCTTTTGCCTCGCCATGATCAGAGTGTCAACAACCCCGCAAATTGTACTAACTTTGGGGATCTTGCGGCCTAATAGAGAAAACTCAGCATCAATAAAGCCAACATCAAAGGGCGCGTTATGAATAATCAGCTCAGCGCCCTGAATAAACTCAAAGAATTCATCAGCTATTTGCGCAAATGTCGGCTTGTCTTTGAGCATCTCATTGGTGATGCCGTGTATTTCAATGGCCCCCGCTTCAACTTCTCGCTCAGGGTTTATATATTGATGATAATGACGACCAGTTAGCCTGCGGTTGACTAACTCAACACAGCCGATTTCGATTATGCGGTGTCCCGAAGCATGCTCAAGGCCTGTAGTTTCAGTGTCTAGTACTATCTGCCGCATTTTTTAGCCCCTAATTCATCTATACCGCGATTAGCCAACGTATCCGCGATTTCATTCTCTCTGTGTCCGCTATGCCCTTTAACCCAGCGCCAATCAATGCTGTGTCCCTGTGTTGCGGCATCTAACTGCTGCCATAAGTCAGCATTTTTTACTGGCTTCTTTGCCGCCGTTTTCCAACCCCGCTTTTTCCAATTTGTCATCCACTCGGTAATCCCTTGGCGAACATATTGGGAATCCGTCGTTAAAACCACATCACAGGGACGCGTCAATGCTCGCAATGCTTCGATAGCGGCTAAAAGTTCCATACGATTATTGGTTGTAGCGGGCTCACCACCAAACAGACTTTTTTCCTTACCCTGATAGCGCATCAAGGCTCCCCAGCCGCCAGGGCCTGGATTACCTCGACAGGCGCCATCAGTAAAAATTTCAACTTTTTCTTGGGTGTTGCTCATTATCAGCTCGTGATTTTATCGTTCTAGTGGCACCCGCCATCGCAGGATGACGAAGTATTTTGGCCCGCCGTGCTACTTGATGTGCCGACGGGGTTAACGGAGCGCGGTATTTTGTCGCGCTAAGAATAAAAACACCACCCATGGGGACATTTTTAGAGACTGGCTTATGACTCATAAAGTAATTTGGATTACTCAATGGCAGGCGATGAAAACCATATTCAACATCACTGACATCAAAGCCAAGTAATGAAAGCCAATCTTGCAAGCGGTGAATCGGTAGTCGGTGATTTTGCCACATTGGGCTGCGTCTAAGGCGCCCAAGTAAACCTCGCAAACCAAGTAAGGAGTGTGGATTTATCCCGCAGATCACCACTTTACCATGAGGCACAATGACCCGCTCTACTTCACGTAAAACTTTGTGGGGGTTGTCGACAAATTCAAGAAGGTGATGAAGAACCACAATATCTTGAGATTCATTGGCAACGGGTAAATGCTCAAAATCGCACACAACATCGAGCACTTGACTCAAACCATAATGCTGCATACCGCCAAGACAAAACTGCCGCTGAAATACATTACTCGCAATTGGGCAGCGTTCAGGGATAACACTTAAATTTAATAAATTATATTTCGCTGTAGACGCATCACTGATCGCTTCGGTAATTAAAGGTCGTTCTTCTGCCAATACCGTACGCCCTATTGGCCCTTGAAACCATTGCCTTAGCGCCGGTAAAAGAACGTCTGGAGAGTGCTGAGTGCGCCAATGTGCCATATAATAGCTCCCGAGCTTACTTCACTACATTACTTGCAGCAGGGTACACGAATGTTTATCCTGCGCATCCGACATTTAAATGACAATTATGCTATCAATATCGCCTATTTATGCATTTAGCGACAACTATATTTGGTGTGTTGCCCGAGATAGACAAGCTGTTATTGTCGATCCGGGTGATGCTGCGCCAGTATTAGAGCATTTAAAGGAAACGGGGTTAAGCCTTTCTGCCATCATAATTACACACCACCATTTTGACCATGTCGGTGGCATAGAGTTGCTTCTTAAAGAATACCCGAATACTCCTGTCTACGGTCCACAAAATCAATGTGAAAGCATAAATCACAGGCTTAAGCATAACGACTCGCTAACGCTACTCGGTCACACTTTTACAGTGCTCGCTGTACCTGGTCATACTCTAGATCATATTGCATATTTCCACGCTGACTCTAACTCAACCCCCGTATTATTCTGTGGGGATACGCTGTTTGCAGGCGGTTGTGGGCGACTCTTCGAGGGAACCCCGGAGCAAATGCTGAACTCCTTACAGCTAATTCAAGCACTACCAGCAGACACCAATATTTATTGTGCCCATGAATACACGCTTAGTAATTTGAAATTTGCCTTGGCGGTTGAGCCACAAAACCAAGATTTGCAGGCAAGAATAGCTTCGGCAAAATCTACCAGAGAAGCAAATTTGCCTACGGTTCCCTCTCAAATGGCACTAGAATTGCTAACAAATCCGTTTTTAAGAACAGAATATTCTACTGTGGAACACAGCGTTGCGACACATACTGGCCTTAAGCACCGGAATCAAAAGGATATTTTTGCCGGTCTACGTAAATGGAAGGATGACTTTTGATTTTTTTAAAGAATTTATTTTGTAATGATAAGTAACATCCCTTACATCAATAGGTTGGTTTTTGGTGCAGTAGTTGTAACTCTGTTAGCTGCCTGTGCCCAAACATCGCAACAACGAGCTAGCCGTTATCAAAAAGATCAACAGTATTGTGAGCGAATTGAAAACCGAAATGCTAGGTTATGTAAATACCAACAGGTAGTCACACGCCAGAGTGCTAGCAACCCATCAACCGATACCCTTGAAGGTTTTCGCCGTTCTCAATCACCTCAACCGAGTGCCAAAAAGCTCAGCCATAATGTCACCAAAACTGAAAAAAGCATCTCTGAGCAATCTCAAGCCGAAAACCAGACTGTATTCGAAGACACCATCGCTACAGAAGACACCATCGCTACATACGAAGAAATTTGGCCTCTCCTCGCGTCAAAGCTGGAGTTTTCCGAATTAGGAGAAAAAGCTTCTGTTGAGGAACGCGAAGAATGGTATGCGGAGCACTCTTACTATCTAACAACCGTGAGTAAACGCGCCGCACGTTACCTCCACTATATATTAGACAATATTGAAAGGCGGGGCTTACCCGCAGACTTAGCACTCCTACCCTTTGTTGAAAGCGCCTATGACCCGTTTGCCTATTCTCATGGCCGCGCATCAGGGTTATGGCAATTTGTGCCTAACACCGCCAAACATTTAGGGATAGAGCAAAATTGGTGGTACGACGGACGCCGTGACGTCATTGTGGCCACAAATTCAGCTCTTGATTACCTGACAGATTTAAATAGACGCTTTGATGGCGATTGGTTGTTAACTCTCGCCGCCTACAATGCCGGCGCCGGCACGGTTAACAAAGCAATCAATAAAAATCGAAAAAAAGGTCTAGCAACAGATTTTTGGTCACTAAAACTTCCAAAAGAAACCCGCAATTACATTCCCAAAATGTTGGCACTGGTCAATATCTTTAAAAATCCAGCGTCTTATAATGTCACCCTACCCTCAGTCCCAAACAAACCTCACTTTAGTGCTGTGAACATTGGCAGCCAGCTTGACCTAGCACAAGCCGCTAAATTAGCTGACATTAGTGTTGATGAACTATACCGATTAAACCCTGGTTTTAATCGCTGGGTTACTGCGCCAGAGGGACCGCATAGGCTGCTTATACCAAGGACAAAAGCACGTACGTTCGTATCGCGCCTAAGCAAGATCCCAGTGCGAGACCGAGTTCGCTGGCAAAAATACAAAATACAACGTGGGGACAATCTGGTTACCATTGCAAAACGTCATCACGTAGACGTCTCCACCCTCAGATCAAGTAATCAGCTCGAGAACGATGTATTGCAAGTGGGGCAAGTATTACTGATACCTGATGCTGGCAATGGCGTTTCGCCACTTAAAGACTTGAACCGTGGGCTTGCCTCAACCGAAGCCTCCCGGATTGAGTACAAAGTCACCAGTGGTGATACTGTTAGCGCCATTGCCAAGAAATATGGTGTTAGCAGCAAGCAGATCTTTGCGTGGAACAAGCTAAACGCTAGCTCAATTATTAAGCCTGGACAAAAACTCGTCGTGTGGGGCAAGGCCCCTCAGCAATCTGATCGCGGTATTATCCGCAAAGTCGGTTACAAAGTAAGAAGTGGCGACTCTTTATCACTTATCGCCAGCCGCTTTAATTTGCGCATACGTGATATTGTTGAATGGAACGCGATCAAAACGAGCCAGTACCTTCGTCCAGGACAATCTCTAACGCTATACGTGGATATTACACACGCTGATCTTTAACGGCGTTTTAATATAGTATAGCCTCACTGTTTTGTTTAGGTTTATACCGCGTTTATGACAGGCTATTTTGTTCGCCGCTTCTTACTCATTGTGCCAACGTTTATTGGCATAACCTTGCTGGTTTTTGCAATTACTCGTGTTGTCCCCGGTGGCCCCATTGAGCGGCTTATGACGCAAATTCAGTTGGGTGGCGAAGCAGGGAGTTTGCATCGTAGCCAAGGCGGCGGCACGCTATCGGACGAACAAATGGCAGAGCTGCAACGCTATTACGGTTTTGATAAACCTATGCTAACCAGCTATGTGATCTGGTTAAAAAAGGTGGTGCAATTTAACCTTGGCCTATCCACGCGCTATCAAGACCCTGTGTGGCAAATCATTAAAGAACGCTTCCCTATCTCGATTTTCTATGGCGTCACCACCCTCATCCTCACCTACGCAGTGTGTATTCCCTTAGGCCTAGCCAAAGGGATGTATCACGGAAGTACACTAGACAGTTGGTCATCAGCCTTGGTGTTCTTAGGTTATGCCCTACCCAGCTACGTTATCGGTATTGCACTAATATCACTCTTCGCAGGTTATTGGGATATTTTCCCGCTTGGTGGCTTTATGAGCGACAACTTCGATGAACTCAGCTCATGGGGCAAAGTCACAGATATTTTTAACCATTCTGTGCTACCGCTGATTGCGTATCTTGCGGGCAGTTTTGCGGTGACAACGCTAATGATGAAAAATGCGCTTATGGATAATTTATCCGCCGATTATATGCGTACCGCCAGCGCCAAAGGCTTAAGTCGAGGTAAGGGTGTCCGCAATCATGCGCTTCGTAATAGTTTAATCCCGGTCGCAACCTCTTTTGGCAATAATATTTCCTTATTACTTGGTGGCTCATTTTTAATTGAGACCATTTTCAATATCGACGGGATTGGCTTACTAGGTTATGAGGCAATTATTGAGCGTGATTATCCTATTGTTATGGGTATATTAGTCATTTCATCATTATTGTATTTGATTGGAAACATCCTCTCCGACATCTGTGTTGCCCTTGTTGATCCGCGTATTCGCTTTGGTGAAAGAGGTGATGCGTGAACTTGTTTAAAAACCCGGTCGCCCAGAAACGCTGGCAACGATTTCGTCAATCACGCCGAGGTTATTATTCAGCCTGGATTTTGTTGGTTTTAACACTCTGTAGTTTTGGCGCTGAACTGATTGCTAATAACCGCGCACTTCTTGTTATTTATGAAGGCAAATGGCACTTCCCTATTTACGGCGATGTCCTTACCGGAGAAGACTTCGGTTTAGACTATGGTTACGAAGTGAATTACCGTGATCTCCAAAGCAGTATCACCGGCGACAACGGCAACTGGGTACTCATGCCCCCGATTCCCTTTAGCCCACTTGAAACGGATTTAATTGCAGGTGATTTCCCCCCACATGCTCCATCGCTAACGACTCGTCACTACTTAGGCACCGACACGAGTGGCCGTGATGTTGCTGCGCGACTACTTTATGGGTTTAGAACGGCAATCACATTTTCGATACTCCTACTGGTCTTTAATTACGCGGTGGGAGTGGCCATTGGTTGCATGATGGGCTTTTGGGGCGGCGCCTTTGATTTGATTTTTCAGCGGATCATTGAGATATGGTCAAATATTCCATTTCTGTATGTCATCATGATTGTCGCGTCTGTGATTACACCCGGATTCTGGACTCTGTTACTCATCATGGCCTTCTTTGGTTGGACCAGTATGACTTGGTATATGCGGACCGCGACTTACAAAGAAGTAGCTAGAGATTACGTCATGGCGGCAAGAGCATTGGGCGCTTCAAGTTCGCGGATTGTGTTCAGACACATACTCCCAAACAGTGTGTCTACCTTAGTGACCTTTGTCCCCTTTTCTGTCGCTTCTGGCATCACATCCCTCACCGCCTTAGATTATTTAGGGTTTGGCCTACCGGCGCCCACTTCTAGCTGGGGTGAGTTGCTTAAACAAGGAACCGAAAATTTAGAATCTCTTTGGTTAGTTGGCTCTGTTGTCACCGCTATGACCTTGATTCTTATGCTAGTTGCGTATATTGGTGAAGCAATCCGTGATGCCTACGACCCACGAAAATTCAGCTTTTATGAATAAGTCTATTTATGCGTAATTTATTAATTCTTACATCGCTTATTTTCCTTGCGCTCAATAGCATTGGAGCCGCCGCTCTTCCTAAAGAACTACCCAAAGATCTGGTATGGCAAACAAACAATAGTGACCCCATTTTTGCTGACCCAAATGCAGAACGCGGCGGGCGTTTTAGACAGTTTGTTACCACCTTTCCGCTAACACTACGCCTTGTTGGGCCGGATTCTAATGGCAGTTTTGCATCCTATATGCGGGCTAATAATCTGAGTTTGGTGGGCATCCACCCAAACACTTTAAAACCGATTCCCGAGCTTGCCACCCATTGGGCGTTTGGCAGTGATGGCCATAGTATTTATTTTCGCTTAGACCCCGATGCGCGCTGGTCTGATGGCAGACCGGTGACCGCCGATGATTATGTTTTTGGCTTAGATTTTATGCGCTCTAAATATATTCTTGCGCCTTGGTATAACAACTACTTCAGCGAAATTATTACGGCATTGGTCAAATATGATGATCACACCATCGGAATTGAGGGCGCGACACCAAAGCCAGAAGATGAGATGTTATTTGAATACAGCGTGTCACCCGTACCATCACACTTTCATAAGCTCGATGAAAACTGGGTCCGCGACTATAACTGGCGTATCGAACCAAATACGGGACCCTACCTTATTAGTGAAATACGCAAAGGTAAGTTCGTTGAATTTACTCGTAAAAAACAGTGGTGGGCTAATGATAAGCGCTACTTTAAATATCGATATAACCCTGACCATATCCGCGTTAAGCTCATTCGCGACTTAAATATTGCCTACCAATATTTCCGGAAAGGAGAACTGGATACCTTTCCCTTATTAATGCCCCGTTTTTGGCATAAAAAAGCCCAAGGTGAAATTTATGAAAAGGGCTATGTCGGTAAAATCAAATTTTACAACGATGTTCCCCAGCCTATTAGCGGCCTATTCCTTAATGAAGATGCTGCACCCTTAAACGACAAAAATGTACGCTACGCGATAGCCCACGCCCTGCATGTCGATAAAGTCATCAATACCGTATTACATGGTGATTATGAACGTTTACAAACCGCTCACGATGGTTATGGCGATTACACCAATACCACGATTCGGGCTCGAGAGTTTGATTTAAAAAAAGCGGATGATTATCTAAATAAAGCAGGTTGGAGTGAACGCGGTAGCGATGGTATTCGGGTAAAAGACGGCACTGCGCTCAGCATTCGAATCACCTACTACAATAGTGGTCACAATGACCGATTGGTTATTTTGGCTCAAGAGGCCCGCAAGGCAGGTATCGACTTTCAGTTACAATTATTAGACGCCTCCGCTGCCTTCAAACAAATTATGGAAAACAAACATCAGGCAGCTTGGATGGGCTGGAGTGGCGGCGGGCTATCGCCTCGCTATTGGGAGTTCTACCATTCTGATAACGCTCACAAAGCGCAAACAAACAATGTTACCAATACGGATAATAAAGACTTAGACAGTAAAATCATGGCGTACCGGACGGCGACTGAAAAAGACACCAGAATAAAGCTTGCTCACGAACTGGAACAAATGGTTCACGACCAAGGATCATTTATTCCTACGTTTAAAGTCCCCTATACCCGAGAAGCATTTTGGCGATGGATAAAACTTCCCGCCAACTACGGCACAAGAACCAGTGATTCATTATTTGACCCACTGGGTGGCAGTGGCGGCCTATTCTGGATCGACAACAAGCTACAGCAGACAACCTTAGATGCAAAATCAGATAACAAAGCGCTACCAAAACTCATGATTCTTGATGAAACATGGGGCACGCCATGAGTTTACTGTCAGTTCAAAACTTATCTGTATCCATATGTGGCGATGACGGCGTTCCTCGTGAACTCGTCAATTCGGTGTCATTTGATATTCAGGCCGGCCAGACTCTGGGTTTAGTGGGTGAGTCTGGTTGTGGGAAAAGTCTAACCGCCATGGCAGTTTTAGATTTACTACCAAAGCCACAGGCGATGATAAGTAAAGGTGCAGTGCGATTTAAAGAAGAAGATTTACGTACCGTCTCTGGCAGTCGTTTAAGGCAAATACGCGGGAAAAATATTGCCGTTATTTTCCAAGATCCGATGACGGCCTTAAATCCGGTACAGACCGTTGCGCAACAAATTATTGAAGTTTTACGAATTCATTTCCCTAAACAATCTCGAATCAATCACCATGACCGCGCCCTCACATTGCTAAAAGAGGTTGGCATTCCTGCCCCAGAAGAGCGTCTAGCGGCCTACCCACATCAGCTTTCCGGCGGTATGCGCCAACGCGTTATGATTGCAATGGCACTGGCCTGTGAGCCTGATTTGCTTATTGCAGATGAACCCACAACCGCTTTAGATGTGACGATTCAAGCGCAAATCGTCAGATTATTGAAAAAATTGCAGAAAAAAAATGGCATGGCAATGCTATTTATAACTCATGACCTCGCCCTAGTATCCCAAGTAAGCGACCATATTGCGGTGATGTACGCGGGAAAAATTTCCGAATATGGATCAGCGCAACAAGTTTTCAGCCAACCTGGTCACCCATACACAAAAAGTTTGATGGCGGCTTTGCCTAGCGCAAGCCATCTACCAAAATCACCGCTCTTTGCATTAGAGGGGCAAGTACCTGCGATAGAAGCTATGCCACCAGGGTGCCGGTTTGCCAATCGCTGCCATCATGTTGTGGACATTTGTCACACCGTGGCCCCCTCGCAAGAGAAGACAATAAATGGGACATTGGTCTCCTGCCACCGCTGGAAAGAACTCATCAATGACTGACCCAGTGCTTAAAGTAGAAAACTTACAACTCCACTTTACCCAAAATAGAGGGATATTTAGTCGTCATCACTCTACGGTCAGGGCGGTAGATGATATTAGCTTTCAGCTACACGCCGGCGAAACGCTTGGCCTAGTCGGTGAATCTGGCTGCGGAAAAAGTAGCTTAGGCAAGGCCCTATTGAATTTACATCGACCCACTTCAGGTAAGGTGATTTTTCAAGGTTGCGATATTGCAGGACTTTCAGACCGTGCTATGCGTCAATATCGGCGATCACTACAAATGATATTTCAAGACCCTTTTGAGTCTTTAAATAACCGCCATACCGTTGCCGCCATACTAGAGGAGCCGCTACTTATTCATAAAGTGGGCGATCGCAATAGTCGGCGGCATAAAGTGGCCACATTACTTGATTTAGTGGGGCTTCCAAGCACAGCTGCAAGCAAGTACCCCCACGAGTTCTCTGGTGGGCAACGCCAAAGAATTGGTATTGCCAGAGCTATAGCGTTAAACCCTCAAGTGTTAATCTGTGATGAGGCTGTTTCTGCGCTAGATGTTTCGGTACAAGCGCAAATCTTAAACTTACTGCTTGAGATCCAAAACGAACTCAATTTAAGCATGCTGTTCATATCACATGACCTTGGTGTTGTGAGGCATATGAGTGACAGTATTGCCGTTATGTATCTGGGACAGATCGTTGAAATTGGCAAAGCCGACCAAGTTTACCATCAACCTCGTCACCCCTATACTCAAGGGCTATTAGCCGCCATTCCGAAAATTGGCAGTCTTGCTGAAGAGTCCAGCCACATTGGTGGAGATATTCCTTCACCACTAGCTCCCCCTTCCGGCTGCCGCTTCCACACCCGTTGTGCCTTTGCACAAACAGACTGTGGTAAAACGCAACCCAGTTTGCGCGCAGACAGTGATAAACATTCCACCGCCTGCCATTATTGGGAAAATCTCCAGTTAAAAGAAATCTAAGCAATGGCACCCTATATAGCTCCCACTTTAATTAAGATGAGGCTGTCATCCATTTTATCGGCAATAAGGAGTAAACTCCCCTACTAGCATCTTGGCGGCTTCAAATATGAAGTGACGACCAAGGAAATGCCGGTAATTTATCGTTAAGGTTTAATGTGCGTAATATTCACCCATCACATAGAGACCGTGTTCCTCTTAAATATGCACGCAATATACTTCTGGTGGCAGAAGCCCAAGGCTATGACTGCGAGGAGCTACTGCGCACACTCGACTTACCCGTTAACCCCCTAGCTCCTGGTGTAGATTTAGATGGGCTAATTGGCGCTCACCATTACAGCCAAATTTATCGACGCGTAATGTGGCTGCTCCAAGATGAATCCTTTGGTTTAGGCTTGGATCAACGCACACCTGCTGGCAGCTTTCGCATGCTCTGCTTGTTCATTATTCACTGTGAAACATTGGAGCAAGCGCTGGAACGGGCAGCCGAATTTATCAATTTTTGTCGCTCCCTCACGGCAACGTCCCATAATGATCGTTTTCCTATTCAGCGCCTAGGTAATGGCACGGCGCTTTATCGCTTCCCAGACAACGCCGATTTAGTAACAGCCAATGATATAAACACTACCAGTACCACGGTTGCGCATACCATGGCGATATGGCGTCGCTTTTGTCATTGGTTGATAGGTAAACCGCTGGATGTAATTGCCATCCATCTTCAAGCTGACGTGCCGGAAAGAACGGATTACTTTACGGATTTATTTGCTTGTGAAGTCCAGTTTGGCTGTGAAGAAAATGCATTTGTGCTTGCCGAGTTCTGTCTAGATTGCCCTTTAATCCACACGGAAGAATCGCTGCAAAAATTTCTTCGCAATGCCCCCTTCCATTTGTTGGTTTCACAAGACGATGATGATAGCTCGCTGCTATCTCAAATGAAGCGAATAGTCGGCCCTGATTTAAGCCATGAGTTTCCCAGTGTCGTTGTTATGGCAGAGCACCTCAATATGTCAGTTCGCACACTTCGTCGGCGCTTAAATGAATTAGACACGACCTACCAACAATTTAAAGATGAACTCCGTCAAGAACATGCCACACGCTGGTTAAACCAGCCTGAATTAAAAATAAATGCGGTGTCAGCGCTACTAGGTTTTGACGAGCCAAGCGCCTTCCATCGCTCTTTTAAGAAATGGACCGGGATGACCCCCGGTGAATACCGTGCCAGCCGACAACCGAATATAATGATCAATAAAGCCTAAAAACAATCTCTATTTAACAGTAGATACTGTATCTAATTATATGAATGCTATAGATTTAATAAATTCCATCCCCTCGCTAAAGCCAGACTCAATACCGGCTGCCAGTCGAGTTATTCCTGCATCATTACCAGCCGCTCAGCGTGAATTAGCACGTAAACTGCACTTTGATGGTATGCATAATTTTAGGGATATTGGTGGCTATCAAACGCATGATAACCGGCAAGTTAGGTGGGGAATGGTTTATCGCGCCGATAAGTTCTCATCACTTTCGGAAGAGGATAAAACCTTCATTCAGAACTTAGGCATAGCCCAAATAAGTGACTTTCGCTCAACAGAAGAATGCCGTGATTCACCGCACAACCTACCCCAACAAGTCGGCATTAGAGTTAATTCACTGCCTATTGCTGTTGATGCGGCTCAAATTGAGCGAATCACCGCCCGCCTCCAACAAGAGAATGCAACTGCAGACGATATTGCGCATTTTCTGATTGAAGCAAACCGGGAGATGATTGAGCGTTTTACGCCTGTTTATAAGCAGTGGTTACAAACACTGTTAAACGAGAATAATTACCCTCACGCATTTCACTGTACCGCGGGTAAAGACCGAACCGGACTTGCCGCAGCCTTGCTCATGCAGATTTTAGGTGTACGGCAAGAGGCCATTTTACAAGACTATTTGGCAACTAATACCTACACCGCTGAGCGGGTAAATCACATTGTGCATTTCATTCATGAACAAACAATGCACCAAGTTAATAAAGAGGTCATTCGCACTTTATTTACCGTGCAAGCTCATTACTTGGGAGAGGCTTTTACAGCGATTGACGAAGAATATGGGAATCTTGAGAATTATATTGAGGTTGCCTTAGGCATTGGTCAAATCGAACGCCTGCATTTACAGGCACTACTTCTAGAACCTCTGAGTCAGTTCTAAATGCCAGACACCGCATTATACAAAAGCCCTTATGGTGAATTATTGCTTAGTCGACGCCCTCACCGCCGGCGTGAAACTCTGCAAGCCTGGGACGCGGCAGATGACTATATATTGCAGCAGTTAAGCGAATTAAAACTCGCCCCAGATTGCCGCTTACTAATCGTCAATGACGCCCAAGGGAGCTTGAGCACAGCTTTATCGAGTTACGACTGCAGCCTGTGGGCCGACTCAGCCATAAGCCAATTATCTGCTATTGAAAACTGCGCCAGAAATAAGCGTCCGTCACCGTCGTTTATACCGTCGACACGGATCCCAAAGGGTAGATTTGATTATATATTGTATAAACTACCCAAAAGCCGTTCGTTATTAAGATATCAACTACAGTGCATTTCCACACTGATAGTACACCCAGAACAATTCATTGGCGCTGCAATGGCGCGCCATATAGATCACCATGTCGTTGAGGAGTTTTCAAAACATCTCGCCACTGCTAAACCCAGTTTAGCCCGTAAAAAGGCCCGATTAATACAATTACAAACACCACCCAAAACAATTAATGTCACAGATGACACCCACGTTATTATACTGCCTGAGCTTAATCTCACCTTGAGCAATCGAGCTAACGTTTTCTCGCGTGACAAATTAGATCGCGGCAGTCGCTTAATGCTCCGCGGCATAGACAAACTCGCAACGCCACCGAGCAATATTGCAGATTTAGCCTGCGGTAATGGTTTATTAGGGCTTTATGCCGCCAGAAAATGGGCCAACGCGGACATCCATTTTTTTGACGACTCTTTCATGGCGATAGATTCTGCGCAAACAAATTTATCTGCCAACGCAATACCCCCCCCTTCTGAAACATCCCGAGTTTGTAGTTTTAGTGCTGACGATTGCCTGTCTAATTACCAAGGCGATAATTTTGACCTTATTTTATGCAACCCGCCTTTTCACCAAGATCATCACGTTGGCGATCATATTGCTCAAACAATGTTTCGTGATAGCGTAAAGCATTTAGCGCCACATGGTCGTTTATGCGTGGTTGGTAATCGTCACCTTGGCTACCATGTGACACTTAAAAAACTATTTGGCCATTGCGAGGTTATTGAATCTGACGCTAAATTTGTGGTTTTGTTAGCTCAGCGCTCACACCCCCATCAAAACGGATGATGTCGAACCGTAAATTGAGTGCTACTTTAATCACCACTTTGTAAAATGAGTAGCATGCACCGTAATGTCAATTCATGTCGTTTTTGTCTGCCTGGGCAATATTTGTCGATCTCCTGCCGCACAGGGAGCATTTCGATCTTTACTACAGAAAGCTGAGCTTAACGCTGAAATCACCGTGGACTCCTGTGGAACTGCCGCCTTCAATATTGGCAAGCCACCCGACCCACGATCTATCGACGCAGCAGCTCGTCGCGGCTACAACATTAGTAATCAGGTAGCTCGACAGATAAACGATGACGACTATGAGCGTGCAGATTATGTGGTTGCAATGGACCGAATGAACTTAACTAACATTAACGCTTGGGCACCAGCGGGCTACTCTGGCGAACTAAAGCTGCTATTGGAGTACTGCCAGCACGCAGGTAACAGTCAAATCCCAGACCCTTATTATAGTGACGACAAGGTATTTGACGACCTTATCCTACAAATTGAAACAGCGACACAAGGACTCTTAAACTATATTTGCGATAAGCATGAGCTAAAACCTTCGCTTAAATAAAGCCATCATTACAATAATATCCAAGCTTGCAAAACGAGACTATTGCTAGTGAGTTTGCTGTGCTTACAATGCATGATAGCCTGAATAATTAGGAGTAATTAGACTGTTAGGCTGTGCGATTAAGAAAAATTGCGCTTTCCAAATGTCGGGTATGTGGAAACATATCCGCTAATACCGCATCAACAAGTTGGTATCCTCCTTCACGCAAAATCAACAAGTCACGACGTAAGGTTCCAGGGTCACAAGACACATAAACAATCTGCTTCACCGTTTTTGTGACAGCGAACTGCTCGCATAAGGTTTTTGCGCCAGCTCTGGGCGGGTCTAGAATCACCTTTTCGCAACCAGAGGGGATGGTGATAGCCGCAGCATCAAAAAGATCGGCACAAGCGTACTCAATGTTGAGGCCAGCCGCCTCAGCCTGCCGCTGAGCACTCGCAATCATCTGCTCACCGGCATCAAACCCACAGACCTTTGCCCCCGTTTCCGCTATGGCCAAACTAAAGTTTCCAAGGCCACAAAAATAATCCACAATCCTTTCACCTGCCTGTGGTGTCATCCACTGTAAGCAGCGTGACAATATCTGTCGATTAACCTCTGTGTTAACTTGGGTAAAATCGCCTGGCTGATACTGCAAGTATTGCGAGCCCAGCGTTTGATATACCAGCGCAGCATTTTCTCCGCTCCACTCTGGGCCCTTGCTACCAACAACACTATGTAAAAAAGTGGGGGCAGTCAGCTCTGCAGCTAACTGAGTACTACGGCTTAAATCTACGTATCCCTCTTTTTGAATCCGCACCCCAACACGACCCGTGCTATCGGCGCTAAATAACAACTCTGCATTTGCCTTTTGGCCAAAAAAACGCTCAATCGCTTCGCGGTTTTCTGCCAAGGCGGTATTAATTGCGTCCTCTAAAAGCGGACATTGTGCTACTTCTACTACGTCATGACTTGACCTGGCTTTGAACCCTAATCGACCATGAGAATACGATAACCGCGCTCGATGGCGATATTCGCGCGGCCTGCTCTCAATCACACCGCTAATAACATCATCGCAGGCAGATACACCCAAGGCCTCTGCTAGCCTTTGGCGCTTATGGGCTAATTGCGCCGGATACGCTAAATGCTGTAACTGGCAACCACCGCACTGCTGATAGATATCACAAATCGCTGAAACACGCTGAGGGGAAGCGTCAACAACATCTAAAAGTACCGCTTCGTCGAATCGCTTATGGGTTCGTGAGATTTTAGCCACGACGGTTTCTGTCGGTAAGGCATGCTCAACAAAAACCACTTTGCCATTATGCCGTGCTACACCTCTAGCATCGTCAGCTAATCGATCGATAACAAGCGTAACAGGCTTAGCACTAGGTTTATTCACCACTTTCTTACTTGGCTTAAATGTATTGATGACACGGTGTTTAGCCATTATCGAATCGCCTTTATTGGGGTGAATTGGCGATACTGTGCGAGACACTCCTGCTTACGCTGACGTAATGCTTGCTCCTCTGCTCGCGTATGCACAGTGACCCCTGCTAATTTTCCACATGGCAGCTTGCCAATGAGCTGTTCTTGAGTGTGCTCAACCCGCATTTCAGGTGACATTTTCACCACGGGTAAATCATTATCTCCCTGTGCAGTAACGTTAGAAGCTAAGCTTGCCTGCAATAAAAAAACAACAGTAATAAGTAAGCCAAGTCTAGAATGACGAGAAAGAATCCAATCATCTTGGAATTTGGTCAGCATAACTCGGTAATATCCCCATAATTTAACGGTATTTTACCCTCGTAGGGTCACGCTGGATATTTAATTGCGACACTTTTACGTTAGAATGAACAGCTAAATTGCATTCATATGTAAAGGTATCCGAAACCGGAAGTATTATGTCTAACACTGTAATTGAAAATGTAAACGTTGATGCTCAGGAAATTCTTATCACTCCAGCTGCATTGAAAGCCGCGCTACCCATGAGCGATGCGGCTAAAGAAGTAATCTCACAAGGTCGTGACACCGTTAGAAACATTTTAGATGGTAAAGACCACCGAATGTTTGTTGTCGTTGGGCCTTGCTCAATTCACGATATCGACGCAGCGATGGATTATGCTCGTCGTCTAAAAGCACTGGCCGATGAGCTTAGTGACACCTTGGTGATCATTATGCGGGTTTATTTTGAAAAGCCGCGCACCACGGTAGGCTGGAAAGGCTTAATTAACGACCCCTACTTAAATGACACCTTCAAAATAGAAGAAGGCTTACATATTGGCCGCAAGTTACTTTTAGATATTAGCGAGCTGGGGCTACCAACATCGACAGAGGCGCTAGATCCTATTTCGCCACAGTATTTACAAGATTGTATTTCGTGGTCTGCAATTGGCGCGCGCACCACCGAATCGCAAACTCACCGCGAAATGGCAAGTGGCCTATCTTCTGCTGTTGGCTTTAAAAATGGTACGGATGGTGGCTTAACCGTCGCCCTTAATGCGATCGGCTCTGCGGTTAAACCCCACCGTTTTCTTGGTATAAATGGCGACGGACAAGTATCTGTCATCCATACTCGCGGCAATGCCTACACCCACATTGTCTTACGTGGTGGAAGCACGGGCCCTAATTATGACTCTGTACATATAAAATTGTGCGAGGCCGCATTAGACAAAGCAGGTATACCACTTAACATCATGGTCGACACCAGCCACGCTAATTCCAATAAGCAGCCTTCGTTGCAGCCGCTCGTTATTGAAAACGTCACCAACCAAGTGCTTGAGGGCAACACCTCAATCATCGGTTTAATGGTTGAAAGTCATATCAATGCTGGCAACCAAAGCATACCTGAAGACTTATCCGAATTAGCCTACGGTGTATCGGTTACTGATGGCTGCATTGGCTGGGAAGAAACTGAAACGGCATTACGCACTATGCGTGATCGTCTAAAGGACATTTTGCCAACTCGCAAGCGCTAGCAGTTCAGATCTTTACGCTTGATAAACAAAAAGCGCCATTGGCGCTTTTTTTATACCCAAAATTCACTTAAAAATCTAAATGGGGATCGACTACGTACTAAAAGGGCTAGATAGCCATGATGCATGGTTTTGTTGCCCCCTAATACTTTAGGGGGCTTTTTTTTGGACTATCATCGGCGTAATAGGCCTGCTCTTCTACTCTAGTAATTTTAGCTCTGCGTATAAAGCACAGTGATCCGATAAGGATCGCCAAGGTTCACCGCGTAGAGGTTTAACCGTCATCGCCTTAAAACCACGGCAGTAGATTCTATCTAAACGCAGCAAAGGACGTTTGGCAGGAAATGTTTTGGCAAGCTTACCATTGGCTTGCACTGCCGCTTCTTGCAAATTAAGGCTACGCTTAAAGCGCCTGTGTAATGCACCGTTNCAATCGTTAAAGTCACCGGCAATAATCAAAGGTGCGCCGTCAGGCACCTTGTTTTCTATAACATCGAGTAACTGTAAGAACTGTTTTTGACGCTCCCACCCTAACAAGCCCATATGTACACAAATCACATAGATACCGGGCTGAATAACACTGACTAACAATCCACGCTGCGAGCGCGAATACACTGATATATCAATATTTTCACTATTAACGATGGGGTACTTACTGAGTATTGCATTGCCATGATGGCCATGGTCGTACACTGCATTTTTGCCGTAAGCAAAATGAGGCCAAACTGTATCAGCAAGATACTCAAATTGCCCCTCATTAACCCAGCCAACAACTTTTGAGGCGTGCCGAGTATTCTCACCAACCACTTCTTGTAAAAAAACAATATCAGCGTCAACTTGACGAATGCTTTCACGGATTTTCTCAAGGAGATAAAATCGATTTGAGGAACAAAACCCCTTATGTACGTTGTAAGACAACACCCGTAATACCGACATAAATCGCTCTAATCAGGATGACACTTTTTGAGTTTACGTCCACTGCCACACCAACATTGCTCGTTTCTTGGCAGCGAAATAGGTGGCAAGATGTCACCATCAGTATAAAACCATTTCTCATCTTCAAATACAAAACGGGAACGCTCATGCAGCTGACCTACGGTATTGTTCGCGAGGTAAAATGCGGCAAACTCAACCTCTGCGTGTTTTTGCCCATTACGATAGTGGCTGCGAATTACTTTTAATGAGCACCACTGTGTATCAGCAAAACTAGCAACAAGCGCCCGTCGACTCTCCTTTTCGCGAGCATTCTTGTAAAGTGTTTCTAGCAGATAATCAGCGTTTTGTGTGCAAAAGGCTGTGTAACGGGAACGCATGAGTGCTTCAGGATTAGGCGCGTTTTTATCGCCGATAATGTACGGCGCACAACAACGATCGTAATATTCATCCCGACCGCAGTAACATTCAATGCGCTGCATCGACATTTTCAAGCACCTTAGACATCCGCAGACGGGGGGGTAATTCCCGTTAAGTCGGTTACGTCCCACTCCACCGGCAACGCGGTTGAGCTGCGAGTTTCAAGGTCGAACCCCACCAATACTGCCTGGCAAGTTGTAGCTATTTCACCGTTAGCATAAATGATATGTTCAATGACCATACTTTTAGTGCCCTTTTTAGAACACCAAGTATCAACGACCACCTTATGATCAAATCGAATTTCCCGCAGCATATCCATTTTCACACTGGCTACAACGGTTTGAGTCTCAAGCTCGCCACCAGCTTGTTTAACTTTCCTAAAAAAAGTGACCCTTGCAAGGTCAAAATACTGAGCATAATAACTGTTCGAAACGTGGCCTAAAATATCCAAGTCCGAAAAGCGAACCTGGATTTCGACACGAGCATGGGGTAAACGCATGATGTATTTCTCTAAAATAGGCCAAATCCATTAATGGCAATTTGGCAACGACAGGTAAAATTGAAATACGCGTTATTTAAAATAGGCGTTCTCGGTATTGCTATGATCAGTACTGTCTTTAACACCTTCAAGACCGGGGACTTTTTCAAGCAAGGTCTTTTCCACCCCTTCCTTGAGAGTAACATCTACCATACCGCAACCTTGGCAACCGCCTCCGAATTTCAGTATCGCAAAATTATCATCTGTTAACTCTTGTAAAGACACCTCACCACCATGAGCTGCCAATGAAGGGTTAACTTCGTTATACAGCACATAATTAATTTGATCTTCCAATGGACTGTTAGCATCAACGCGAGGCAAGCGTGCGTTTGGCGCTTTAATGGTGAGCTGACCTCCCATTCTGTCCTTTGAATAATCAATGAGCCCCTCATCCAAAAATGGAATACTTCGGCCTTCAAAATAAGCCTTGAACTTTGGGTATTCACGAATCTCGTCTGTATCCGTCATATCACCTTCACGACAATAGGCGATACAAGTTTCTGCCTTGGGTGTACCGGGCTGTGTAATGAACACCCGTACACCAATCACATCCTCTTGTTTGCCGAGAAGGTCTGCAAGATAGTCTTGTGCAGACTCTGTGATTGTCAAATTAACGGCTGTTTGTTCTGTTGACATAATAACCTCTATATATCTCGCTGTTTTGCCAAACAATTTCAATGCTAGGCCGTGTATCTGTTAGAATTGCCCAGTTTACCACGAAGCCTATACCGGCCACAGTCCGAGAAGCGCATTCGCTATTTAATTGTTTTATTAATCAGGATATCCATGAGCCAGCCTACGCCCCGCACCTTACAACTAACCCAAGCCTTACAAGACCGCATTTTGGTCATAGATGGCGCAATGGGCAGTTTAATTCAAAGCTATCAGCTAGAAGAAATGGATTATCGCGGTTCACGCTTTGCTGACTTCCACAACGACCTGAAGGGCAATAATGATCTCCTTACCCTTACCCGCCCTGACGTAATCCGTGAAATTCATCAGGCCTATTTGGATGCCGGTGCTGATGTTATCGAAACCAATACGTTTAATTCAACAGCCGTTGCCCAGGGTGACTACGAGCTAGGTGAAGTTGCTGAAGAATTAAACCGCGTAGGCGCTGCCTTAGCGCGAGAAGTTGCCGACGCCGAAACAGCTCGCAACCCAAACAAGCCTAGGTTTGTTGCCGGCGTCATTGGCCCAACTCCCCGCACTGCCTCTATTTCCCCCGACGTTAACGACCCCGGTGCACGTAATATCAATTTTGACCAGCTTGTTGAAAATTACTACGCCGCAACCCGCGGGCTTATTGACGGCGGCTCAGATATTCTGATGATTGAAACTGTTTTCGACAGCCTCAACGCCAAAGCAGCAGTATACGCGGTATTGCAGTACTTTGAAGATACCGGTAAATCTCTGCCGATTATGATCTCTGTTACCTTTCCAGACACCAGTGGTCGAACCTTGTCCGGGCAAACCCCTACCGCATTTTGGAATTCTATCGCACATGCCAAACCATTAATCATTGGCACGAATTGTGGTCGAAGATTCAGTGAGATACGCCCATTTGTTGAAGAACTTTGTGAAGCTTCTGATTGTTATTTTAGCGGACATTTTAACGCAGGTTTACCCAACGAGTTTGGTGAGTATGACGAAACGCCGGAAGACATGCACAAGGAGCTAAAAGAGTTTGCTGAACGCGGTTTCTTGAATTTGGTCGGTGGCTGCTGTGGAACCACGCCAGAGCACATTCAAGCCATTGGCGAAGCGATGAAGGGGGTTCCCCCAAGACCTTTGCCAAATCGAGAGCCTATTTGTCGATTAGCAGGACTTGAGCCCTTTCATATTGCGTCTGACTCATTGTTTGTCAATGTAGGGGAGCGCTGTAATGTAACGGGCTCAGCTGTATTTAAACGCCTTATTTTAGAAAATGACTATGACGCCGCCCTATTCGTGGCTAGGCAGCAGGTCGAAAATGGCGCGCAAGTAATCGACATCAATATGGACGAGGGCATGCTGGATGCCAAAAATGCCATCGTCACTTTCTTGAACCTGATTGCTGCAGAACCCGATATTTGCCGCGTTCCCATTATGGTTGACTCATCAAAATGGGATGTCATAGAAGCCGGTCTAAAATGTATTCAAGGCAAGCCCATTGTTAACTCAATATCACTCAAAGAAGGCGAGCAAGAATTTCGTGAGCGAGCAATTAGTTGCTTAAAATACGGCGCCGCTGTCGTGGTCATGGCCTTTGATGAAGATGGGCAAGCTGACACTTTCGCTCGAAAATCGGAAATTTGTAAACGCAGTTACGATATCTTGGTTAACGATATTGGCTTCCCTCCTCAGGATATTATTTTTGATCCGAATATTTTTGCCGTAGCAACTGGTATAGATGAACACAATAACTACGCCGTTGACTTTATCGAAGCCACCGCTTACATCAAAAAAGAACTGCCTTACGCGATGGTCTCCGGTGGCGTATCAAACGTGTCATTTTCATTCAGGGGCAACAACCCTGTTCGGGAAGCAATACATTCTGTCTTCCTATATCACGCGATAAAAGCAGGCATGGATATGGGTATCGTCAATGCCAGCCAATTGGCAATTTATGACGACCTGCCCGAGGAGTTACGAGACCATGTTGAGGACGTAATTCTAAATCGGCGCGAAGACAGCACCGAACGACTCCTAAATATTGCCGACAAGTACAAAGGTGACGGTAGCACTGCCGAAAACAAAGAAGACCTAAGTTGGCGTGAACTACCGGTTAACAAACGCATTGAGCACGCGCTGGTTAAGGGCATATCAACATTTATTGAAGAAGATGCTGAGGCTGCTCGAGTTGCTGCAACCAAGCCTATCGATGTTATCGAAGGTGCGTTGATGGATGGCATGAACGTTGTTGGAGACTTATTCGGTGATGGCAAAATGTTTTTGCCGCAAGTGGTTAAGTCAGCCCGCGTTATGAAACAAGCGGTCGCATATCTGAACCCCTATATCGAGGCCGGCAAAGAAGTTGGGGCTAAAGCCAACGGTAAAGTGCTGATGGCCACCGTAAAAGGTGACGTTCACGATATCGGTAAAAATATTGTTGGCGTTGTCTTACAGTGCAACAATTTCGAGGTGATTGACCTTGGTGTCATGGTGCCCTGCGACAAAATACTTGAAACCGCAAAGCGAGAAAATGTCGACATAATTGGCCTTAGCGGGCTTATCACACCGTCATTAGATGAAATGGTTCACGTTGCCAGTGAGATGGAGAGACTTGGTTTTACCATCCCTCTCATGATTGGCGGGGCGACCACCTCTAAAGCCCATACTGCTGTTAAAATAGAGCCAAAATACAAAAATGATGCAACGGTATATGTTCCCGATGCATCAAGAAGTGTCGCCGTCGCGACGCAATTGATCAGCGAAGATCTCAAGGCTGCATTTGTTGCCGAACGAAAAGATGAATATGAACGTGTTCGCGCTCGGCGTGCAGATAATCAAGGCAAAAAGCGTCTCCACAGTTACGACGCCGCATGCGACTTGGCTTATCAGTGGGACTGGGACAACTACACCCCCCCTACTCCAACTTTTTTAGGTACAAAAACCTTTAGCGATTATTCTCTTGAGGAACTGCGTGAGACCATCGATTGGACACCCTTCTTTATATCTTGGGGCTTAAGTGGTAAATACCCCAAAATTCTTAACGATGAAACCGTAGGCGAAGCTGCTCGAAATTTATTTGATGATGCCCAAGTAATGCTTAATCAGATCATTGATGAAAAATTACTTAAAGCCAATGGCATTATTGGTTTCTGGCCTGCACAGCGCTCAGGAAGCGATGATATCGCCGTATATCACCCAGAGACAAAGGATCAGCTTGCCACACTCCACCACCTGCGCCAGCAAGCTCAAAAACCGGATGATAAGCCGCAAATGAGCTTGGCGGATTATATTGCCCCCATAGAGAGTGGTAAAACAGATTATGTTGGCGGCTTTGCCGTCACTACTGGGCTAGGCGCAGATGAATTAGCAACAAAATACGAGCAAGCTGGTGATGATTATAATGCCATCATGGTGAAGGCTTTAGCCGATAGACTTGCCGAATCGTTTGCCGAAACCCTACATCGACGAGTTCGCAAAGAATTCTGGCATTACGCCCCAGACGAAGCGCTTAGTAACGAGGAGCTAATCAAGGAGCGCTATACTGGAATTCGGCCTGCACCTGGCTACCCTGCGTGCCCAGACCACACAGAAAAAACCACTTTGTTTGAATTGTTAGATGCTAGTAACGAAACTGGAATTAAATTAACAGAGCACCTAGCCATGCACCCCGCTGCCGCAGTCAGTGGTTTTTATTACTCGCATCCTAATTCACGATATTTTGCTATTGGACGAATTGGCAAAGATCAAGTTAGCTCTATTGCCAAGCGTAAGGGCATGGAAATGGCAACAATGGAGCGCTGGCTCTCGCCAATACTAGACTATGACCCCTAGCCGCAAAGTATGGCTGAAATACTATATTTGCAATTAAGTATGAGGTGACAAAATGGAAACGCCCAAGGAAAAGAGTAAGAAGACTGGCCTTTTTGCGGTAATTGGGAGCGTTTTTGCAGCGGCGTTTGGTGTCCAAAGCAGCAAAAACAGGGAGAGAGATTTCACCCAGGGACGACTAATAAACTATGTTATTGCAGGAATTATCTTTGTTGCGGTATTTATTGTGAGCGTTTTTACTGTAGTTCAAATGGTTTTAAAGTAAACCGCCAGCATGCCATTTCTTACCAGCACAAAAAAAGCCGTAAAAACGGCTTCTTTTGTGCTGCAAGTCTACAAACTAGCTCGGCATACCACTTAGCCAGTAAACAACAGTACCAACAACTAAGCTCAAAATTGCAACAGCTGCGCAGACATCAGCAAAGTTGTCATCGCGCTCTTCTTGGGTTTGATCCGACATAGGAGCCTCATAATTCGAGTAAAAAACGTCTATCGACATGGAAATTCGCAGACATTGTAGCAAATTATATCTCACGAGCTAGATATAATTGGCGGCTTTATACAAAACTGGGGCATGGAGCTAGAAAACTGAGAACAAACCAGCCGCTAGTCCCTCACTAACCATGTAGCTGTACATAGTTATCGACATGTCAAATATGCATTACTCAGAAAATTCGTTAGCGATCTGAATGCTTAATAACTACCATAGCCCTCGTTATACGTGAACTACTTTGATTTTAAGCGTAAAATACGGGCGAATTTATTCGCTGTACCGACATTGAGCTTTACCCGCCAAAATTCTTAATACAAAGGTTTCTATGTACACTTACGACCACTTTGACCGTCAAATTGTCAGTCAACGCGTTGCGCAATTTCGAGATCAAACCCAGCGTTATCTCGATGGCAAAATTACTGAAGAGCAATTTTTGCCACTGCGCCTACAAAATGGCCTATACGTTCAACGTCTTGCCCCCATGATGCGTATCGCCGTTCCCTATGGAACACTCAATGCGACACAGCTTAGAAAGCTTGCTGACATTAGCCGAAAGTATGACAAAGGTTATGCGCATATAAGTACTCGCCAAAACGTACAATTAAACTGGCCAAAGTTGGAAGAAGTACCAGATATATTAGCTGAATTACTTGAAGTTGAAATGCATGCCGTTCAAACCAGCGGAAACTGTATTCGCAACACCACCGCAGATCAATTCTCCGGTGTGGCCGCTGATGAAGTGGAAGACGCTCGACCTTATTGTGAGATTATCCGCCAATGGTCAACCTTCCACCCTGAATTTGCCTTTCTGCCCCGCAAGTTCAAAATTGCAGTATGTGGTTCTGAATCTGATCGCGCAGCGATTATGATGCACGATATTGGATTGCAAATTGTTCATGACAGCAATGGCAAAACCGCTTTCAAAGTTTTTGTGGGAGGCGGCCTAGGGCGAACTCCTGTCATAGGAACACTTATTAACGAACAACTAGAACCACAGCACCTATTAACTTACCTTGAAGCGATATTGCGGGTATATAATCAATTAGGGCGCCGCGACAACAAATTTAAAGCACGTATTAAAATATTAGTTCGCGCAATGGGCGCAGAGGCTTTTAAGGCTGAAGTAGAAAAAGAATGGGCGCATATAAAAGATAGCCAGCTCAGCTTAACAGATGATGAAATCGGTCGTGCCAAGTCTTTCTTTACACCACCTAACTACCAGGATTTACCTCAGCAAGACTTGCAAGCATTAGCGTTAGAAAATGCCGACTTCTCTCGCTGGCTTCAACACAACACCCACGAACATAAAGTAGCCGGTTACCGGATTGTGACATTAGCACTAAAGACTGTTGGTGTTGCCCCTGGTGATATTACCGCAGAGCAATTTGAAGCTGTTGCCGATCTTTCTGAGCGTTACGGCTTTGGTGAAATACGCAGCACTCACCAACAAAACCTAGTACTTCCAGACGTCCAACAGCTCGACCTGTTTGCGCTTTGGAAGGAGCTGGTTGAACTTGAAGTTGCATCACCCACAGTGGGCACATTAAACGACATAATTTGCTGCCCAGGCGGTGACTTTTGCTCACTGGCAAATGCGAAATCTATTCCCATTGCTGAAGCTATCCAGCGTAAATTTGATGATATTGACTACATTTATGACCTTGGTGATATCGAACTAAATATTTCTGGGTGCATGAATGCATGTGGACACCACCATATCGGCAATATCGGGATACTCGGCGTAGACAAGAAGGGACAGGAATTCTACCAAGTATCGCTTGGCGGTAGCCAAGGCCTCGATGCCGCCATCGGGAAAATCCTCGGGCCCTCATTTGCCCAAGATCAAGTACCCGTCGTTATTGAGAAGGTTCTTGAAACTTATGTATCACTCCGCCAACCGGAAGAACGTTTTATAGACACGTTTCGCCGCGTAGGTATGGACCCATTTAAGGAACGCGCATATGCCTAATATCATTAAAGACCTTCATATTGTAGATGATAGCTGGCAGGTATGGCGCGATACCGAGAACCTGCCCACGAGCGGCGATGTAATTGTGCCGCTTCAGCTTTGGCTAGAACACAAAGACGCACTGTTAGCCTTGGGTGATATTGCCGTATTTCTCACCAGCGATGAATCGCCAAAAGCACTTGCGAATGATATAAAAGAGCTCGACCTTATCGCCATAGACTTCCCCAAGTTTGTGGATGGACGAGGCTTTTCATACGGGCGGGAGCTGCGTGAACAGCTAGGCTTTAGTGGAGAGCTGCGTGCAATTGGTGATTTTATTCGCGACCAACTCTACTTTCTCTCACGCTGTGGTTTTAATAGCTTTGCTTTGGAAAATAGCGATTTAGAAGAGTCTCTGGCTAGTTTTAACGATTTTTCGGAGTCGTACCAGCCAAGCCTTGATCAACCTCTCCCCCTATTTCGTCGACGTTAAGCCCCACTATTACTCCGATAATACCGCTAAACATAGCGGTATTATCGGAGTTGAACCATCATATTAGAAGATCGTAAGCACGACTTTGCTATTGTGCTAGAAAAGCCATTTACGCCTAAGCTCCGTCATCGCCTTTCAGTTGTTAGTGGCTTGAAAATTACACGTTTTACCTGAAGTACAAATTACTCCAAGTAATTCTGGCCACAAACCCAAGCTGCCAATTATTTAAAAACCACCGAGAAAGTGACTGGCACGACGAGATCAATACTGGCCAAGCGTACTAAACTACGTAACTTACCTATTCCTTTTGCCAAATCAAAGCTATTTGCATTAACAAATGCCGGTGCCGCGGTAATAGCGTGATAGCTTCCATCAGCGCGCTTTGTCACTATCACATCAAACTTAATAGAGGCGCTTTTACCATGAAGGTCAAGATTGCCATCCAACAGCATCTGCTGCTGATCACCTTCTGCCATCGCCGTCAGAGCCGCCATATCTAGCTTTGCTGTGTAAATTGCAGTTGTGAATTCATCAACTTGAAATAAATACTTACGCATATTTTCATTTCGAATATCGACACCACTAGCCACACTGCTTAAATCAATTTTCAATTCAGCCATGCCTGACTCGTCATCAATAGTCCCATCTATAGATGTGAAGCTCATCAACTCAGCAACCGAATCATTCTTCACGGTTACAAAATTCATTTTTGATGAGGCTTTATCTAGCTCTAGCGCATTAAGCCCCGTAAATGGCAACAAGAATACAAGCGTGCATACTAGCTTTCTCATAACTATATCCTTTCATTATTGACTGGGTATTATTTATATCTAAGCATAAATGAATATGTTTTACATAGACCTTTAAATTCAGACAGTCAGATTAGTTAACGATTCAATGGAATCAAATAAATTGCAAAAAAAAACCCGGTTCAAAACCGGGTTTTTCAAATCTACTCGCGTTAAATCAGAGGCTTGAATCAAGCTCTGGTACAGCGTCAAATAGATCAGCAACAAGACCATAGTCCGCCACTTGGAAGATAGGGGCATCTTCGTCTTTGTTGATAGCAACAATAACTTTAGAGTCTTTCATACCAGCCAAATGCTGGATTGCACCAGAAATACCAACAGCAATGTACAAGCCAGGAGCAACTATTTTACCCGTTTGACCGACCTGCATATCGTTAGGAACAAACCCTGCATCAACAGCCGCGCGTGATGCACCAACTGCTGCACCCAGTTTGTCTGCCAGCGAGTACAGCATGGCAAAATTATCGCCATTTTGCATACCACGACCACCTGACACCACAATACCGGCTGCCGTCAGCTCTGGACGGTCACTCTTAGCAACTTCTTCACGAACATAGCTAGAATTTCCCGCGTCATGCGCGCTAGCTACAGCTTCAACAGTGGCACTACCACCCTCAGCTGCAACCGCGTCAAATGCAGTGGCGCGTACAGTGATCACTTTAATCGCATCAGAAGTCTGTACGGTAGCAATAACGTTACCCGCATAAATTGGGCGCTTGAATGTATCAGCACTTTCAACTGAAATAATTTCGGATATCTGTGCAACATCAAGAAGCGCCGCCGCACGAGGTAATGTATTTTTACCGGTGGTAGTGGCTGGCGCCAGTATATAACCGTAATCTTTACCTAATTCAGCAATAAGCAAACTTACATTTTCAGCAAGTTGATGACCATATGCTGCATTATCAGCAACTAAGACTTTGCTAACACCGTCAATTTTTGCCGCCGAATCTGCAGCAGCACTACAGCCTTCACCAGCAACAAGAACGGTAATGTCACCACCAATTTCTTTAGCCGCTGCTACAGTGTTTAAAGTAGCGCCTTTAATAGAGGCGTTATCATGTTCTGCAAGAATTAAAATACTCATCAGATTACTTTCGCCTCGTTTTTAAGTTTTTCAACAAGTTCAGCAACGTCGGCAACTTTAATACCAGCTTGACGCTCTGCAGGCGGCTCTACTTTCAAGGTAGTCACTCGTGGAGTCACATCAACACCCAAATCTTCAGGTGTCATTGTATCTAACGGCTTTTTCTTGGCTTTCATGATATTCGGCAAAGACGCATAGCGCGGTTCATTCAAGCGCAAATCAGTAGTCACCACGGCAGGCAATGCTAATTTAACAACCTGAGAACCACTGTCGACTTCGCGAGTAACAGTGACACTGTCACCCTCAACAACAACTTCTGAGGCAAACGTACCCTGAGACATTCCGGTCAATGCAGCTAACATCTGACCTGTCTGATTGTTGTCGCCATCAATAGCTTGCTTACCAAGAATAACCATTTTTGGCTCTTCTTTTTCAACAACAGCTTTAAGCAGTTTGGCAATAGCCAATGGCTGAACTTCTACATCAGTTTCAACCAAAATACCGCGATCGGCGCCTAGTGCCAAAGCAGTACGAATCTGCTCTTGGCTTACTTTAGGTCCGATAGAGACAGCAACTATTTCAGTTACAACGCCTTTCTCTTTAAGACGTACAGCCTCTTCGATAGCAATTTCACAAAATGGGTTAATCGCCATTTTGACGTTATTCAGATCAACGCCAGTACCGTCCGATTTCGGACGAACTTTAACGTTGTAGTCAACTACTCGTTTGACAGCAACCAGAACCTTCATGGATTCCCCAGTACACGCGTAAATTAAATGGAATGGCCTTATATCCCTACGCTGTGGAACACAATAAAATTGTCCCAACCGGATAAGGCCTCTTTTTCAAAGCGCGGTTATATTGACGTGTATAAGCCCTAAGGTCAATAAAAGCAGTATATTCACTAAACGAATAATGGCTATTTAGCAGTATTGCTAATTTGCAAGCATCATAGATAAACAATTGTTTTCAAAAGACTTTCAATTTCACTCCAATAAATACTAAAAGTAAGCAAACGCGAATAAAACCCCTCCTAAAGTAGCGTTTTATAGCCCCAAGTTTTATAATTTACGGGTTTAACCAGTCATAAATCGCCCAAAATAAGGGCAATACTGGTAAAGCCGTAACGACTTTACCAAGAATGAGGAGAGAATCTGTGGAACGCGAATCAATGGAGTTTGACGTCCTGATCGTCGGGGCAGGCCCCGCCGGATTAGCAGCGGCGTGTAAAATTCGACAGTTAAGCGAAAGTAGCGGAAAAGACATCAGTGTTTGCGTTGTAGAAAAAGGCTCTGAAGTCGGCGCCCACATTCTTTCAGGGGCCGTATTTGAACCTACGGCACTTAATGAACTATTCCCCGACTGGAAAGAAAAAGGCGCACCACTCAACACTCCTGTTACCGGTGATGATATTTATTACATGACCAGTGGTGAGAAAGCGATCAAGGTACCCGGATTTGCCGTGCCTAAAACGATGCACAATGAAGGCAACTATATAATCAGCCTTGGCAATTTATGCCGCTGGATGGCAGAGCAAGCTGAAGGTATGGGTGCTGAAATTTACCCCGGCTTCGCCGCTGCAGATATTTTGTTCAATGAAGACGGCAGTGTAAAAGGTGTAGTAACCGGAGACATGGGTATTGCCGAAGACGGCAGCCACAAAGACAGCTATATGCTTGGCATGGAACTCCACGCTAAATATACATTGTTCGCTGAAGGCTGCCGTGGCCATCTAGGCAAGCAGCTAATGGAAAAATTCGATCTCAATGCGGGTAAAGACCCTCAGCATTACGGCATTGGTATCAAAGAACTATGGAAAATCTCACCAGACAAACACGAAGAAGGTAAGGTTATTCACGCGGCAGGATGGCCTCTTGCTGAGAATGGCGCCGCTGGTGGTAGCTTCCTCTATCATATCGAAGACAACCAGGTATCTATCGGTCTAATAACTGATCTTTGTTACGACAACCCCTACTTATCCCCTTTTGAAGAGTTCCAGCGCTTTAAAAAGCACCCCACTATCATGCAATACCTAGAAGGTGGTGAGCGTATTTCTTATGGCGCCCGCGCTATAGCAAAAGGTGGCCTGCAATCGTTACCAAAAATGACTTTCCCAGGTGGCTTACTGATTGGCTGTGATGCCGGTACGCTAAATTTCGCCAAGATCAAAGGCAGTCACACCGCCATGAAATCAGGCATGATCGCCGCCGAAGTTGTTCACAAAGCTATTACCGAGCAAGAAAAGACAGGCCAAGAGTTAAGCGAGTATAAAGAAGCCTTTGAAGCCTCATCGGTGTATAAAGAGCTGCACGACCAAAGAAACTTTGGTCCAGCTCAACATAAATTTGGCAACCTCTTTGGCTCAGCCTACGCCTTTGTTGATATTAATTTGTTCAACGGCAAACTGCCTTGGACCCTCAGTGATGATCATCCTGATCACGCAGAAATGAAATTGGCAGCTGATTGCAAAAAAATCGTCTATCCTAAACCTGACAATAAAATCACATTTGATCGTTTAACGTCTGTGTTTTTATCTAACACCAATCACGAAGAAGACCAGCCCTGCCATTTGACCCTGAAAGATCCAGAGCTTCCTATCCGCGACAATTTACCCAAGTATGCAGAGCCCGCTCAACGTTATTGCCCTGCCGGTGTTTATGAAGTTGTTGAGGATACTGAAGGCAACTCCAAATTCCAGATAAATGGACAAAACTGTGTTCACTGCAAGACCTGTGACATAAAAGATCCCGCACAAAATATCGTATGGGTAACACCAGAAGGCTTAGGAGGCCCTAATTACCCCAACATGTAGAGCCTCATAAGGCACTGATTTAATAGTGTTTTTGTATTTAAGAGCAGCCTAGGCCGCTCTTAAATAACTTCAAACAAGGTAGGAAGATCTTCAACTACACACCAAAAAATTCAGCGGCGGTATTGCTTGGCTATTTTCTAACCGGTGCTGTTAAAAAACCTGACATTACTGAGGCTGCATTTGCACTTCAGTAATTTTTTATTGAAAAAGTAGTGTCCGGCTGGACGACATAGAATGAAAGGCATTTACTGTTAAACGCGGCCTTATTGAGCACGACCTAATTCAAAAACCTGCCCTGCAGCACGTAATATCAAGTCATCTCCTCTAAGCTCAGCTAGCTCAAGCAAGTTGTAGAAACATGCACGCGCAACTCGACCCTGAAGATTCTGATTAAGTGTAACCGCTGGCTTTGGTTCTTGTGTTATAGGGTCCGTACTAACTTCCAAGCTATGAATAGCATCGAGCTCAAACCAAGTGTCCACATTCGTTTTCACTAAAATCCGTCGCTCTAGCGTAGTACCTTCGACTTCAAAGTCGATAATTTGTAAAGGTAGATCCTCAACCGAGATTCGCCATTTCTCTACAGGGGTAACCAAATAATACTCTTGGTCAGCCTCCCGTCGGAGTATGGATGCAAAAAGTTTTACCAATTTGTGACGTTTGATTTCAACGCCCTCATGCAACCAGCGGCCGTCTGACTTTATTATTATATCGATATCGCCGCTTAGCTCAGGATGCCAATTATCAAGAGGTGGGGCGCCCTTCTGATTATTTAACAGCGTCTCAATATCGGGTAAGGCCGGCATATTCACCTCTTAACATCAGTGCTTGCAAATAACGATATTAATGAATAACTCTTACGTTAATAACACCATCCAATAACTCGATCTTAGTTATCAATTCTGAGCTAACATCTTCGCCAAGGTCAATGAGACTGTAAGCAATATCATCTCGACTTTTATTCAACATATCAATAATATTTATATTTGCGTCAGCTAAAATACTCAGAATACTACCCAACATTTTAGGTACATTATGATTTACTACTGCTAAACGACAGCAGCCACTCCTTTCCAGTTGTAAATTAGGAAAGTTAACTGAGTTTTTAATGTTACCATTTAAAAGAAAATCGGAGATTTGATCCGCAGCCATAACAGCACAATTTTCTTCTGCCTCATCGGTGCTAGCCCCAATATGCGGCATCAATATAACGTCTTCACGGCCGATTAATGAGGGCACCGGAAAGTCAGTAATAAATTGACGTAACTTGCCTTTATCTAGCGCCGCTAACACCGCATCAATACTTACAATTTCTTCTCGTGCAAAATTCAAAAGGCAGCAACCTGGCTTGCAATTATCAAGTAAGTCCAAATTTACCAATCCTCGGGTTTCCTCAAGAACAGGCAAATGAAGCGTAATGTAATCGGCCCTGGCAAAAAGACTCTTTATATTTTCCATTTTTTGCACTGCACTGGGTAAACGCCAAGCTGCATCTACTGATAAGGCAGGATCAAAGCCAATAACATCCATGCCTAAATTTAAAGCGGCATTGGCAATCATAGATCCAATTGCTCCTAAACCCACTACACCTAAGGTTCGCCCTGCTAGCTCATTACCCTTAAATCGCTTTTTTTCTTTCTCAAGTAACTTTGCCATTTCACCGGCATCCGTCATATGTGAAAGCGAATTGACGTATGAAATACCATCCAATATTCCACGCGACCCAAGTGCCAAACCGCCTATGACCAACTCCTTAACTGCATTAGCGTTTGCGCCGGGGCTGTTGAATACAGGTATACCACGCTCAGTACAAATGGAAACAGGTATATTATTAGTCCCTGCACCTGCCCGACCAATTGCTTTAACCGTTGGAGCTATGTCGTCTCCTTGAAGTTTATGGCTACGCAGCAAAATTGCGTCGGGGGAAGAAGTGTTTTCAGCAAGCTCAAAATTGTTAGTAGACAGGCGATTAAGCCCCTTTTTAGAAATTTGATTTAACGTCAATATTTTATACATACCCTGCCTCAGAATTATTGGTTAACCACGTTATTACGCTGGCTGCCCATCGGTGAAGATAAGGGGTCAAAAGCCTCATCGGCATTGCGCTCAATTTCATGACTAAGAGGTATGCTTTGAAAGTAAGCGACACTATTAATACTGCCGCCAACGGCTAGGGATGCAGTGTAATTTACGTTTTTACACACGACGCGAAAATCCCAGCGATCCGATTCCGGGCCAACAAAGCCATTAAACTCACCCTGATCATCTAAGAGCACTGAAAAATCGTGAAGAGGGATGGATAAGCCCTCTCCTCTCGCCTTGATATAAGCTTCTTTTAAAGTCCAGTATCGATAAAAGAACTCTAGCTGTTGCTCATCGGAGGTCCTATTGAGCGCTTGTAATTCCAATGCAGAAAAATAATCATCTGCCATATTGAGTACACCACGGTTTTCGGCGTGGCTCTCTACATCAACACCGACATCATTCCCTCTAGTGACAACACAAACAGTTAGTCCACTGGTATGTGCGGTATTAAATTGCACCAACCCTAAGCCTTGGTTATCAGCTAGCTCAGGCTTACCGAAATCATTAGCGCAAAAGCTGAGATTTTCTGGGGCGAGTCCACAGTACTGGGAAAGCACAGTACGCAATAATGCGCGACTGACAAGATAGTCACGCCCATTACTACCATGTTGAAGCGATTGGTACTGCTCAAGCTCTACTGCCGACAGCATGGCCTCATACTGACTCAAGCGACTATCAAGACGCCGGTCATCAGTAAAACAGTACCAAACATCTACATGCCCTATTGAAGACGGGCGCATCTCTACAACGGAATTCATTATTTTTATGTATCCAGATAAAAACCACGCAACCTAAACGATTGCGTGGTTTTTATTTAACTTCAATTAATTTGTATCTCTGCACTTTTCCACAAACCGTTAAAGTAAGCAGAAAATTCCTGAGATGATTTAGTTCGCAAAGCATTCTTTTGCGTATCTACTACAACATTCGACTCTAATGATGATGCATCTCCATAACGCACATCTAAGAGCTGTACGACGACTCTGTCACCATTATCCTTTCGCACTGTACTCACACTTGTTTGATCTGTTGGTCGTTGCATTGCAAAAACTTCACCACGAAGCGAAGGGTCAACATTAATACTGCTGCGCTTTCCATCAATTATCGCATTCCACTCCAAACCTTTTGCTCCAGCAACATCTTCGGCTCGCTCACCGGCTAAAAGAGAGGTCTTAATCTCACTTGCCGTAGCATCGGCGGCCGCTTCGGCTTTTTCATCCGACAACAGTGATGCAATTTCATTCCTTACACTTTCAAGTGGTTTTGGTTCTGGTGCTTTATATTCTTCGACATGAATAACCACATAGTGATCCGATGACAACTCGATCACATCACTATTTAAGCCCTGTGAGCGAAGCTCTTCATTAAATGCGGCTTGTTTTAGTAAAGGATAAGCAAACAAGCCTTCATCAGACTCTTTACTAAGCCAATCGCCTTGCTGAACAGTTAGGTCCATCTCTTTTGCAGGCATAGTTAAATTTTCGGCATTAAAGACAAGGTCTTTTAACATATCAACAGCACCTACCAAACGCGGCCGTGCGTCTAACTCCCGAAGTTGTTCTGTAATTTCAAGCCTAGCCTCATCGATACTGGGAACATCTGGTCTCCGAACACTTACCAACTTAATGATATGAAGACCTGCTTCTGTCTCGACTATGGGGGAAACCTCGCCCTCTTTTAAGCTCGCTAAAGCTTCCTCAAACTCAGGTGGGAAACTATCCCCGCTTGAAAATCCTAGTAAACCATCGCTTGAGGCTGAACCTGCATCATCAGAGAATTTTTCAGCTTGATCACCAAAGGATGCACCCGCGTCAATATTTGCCCGAATTTCCTCTAAAGCAGCAATCGCCTCTTCACGACTGTGATCAGCATTGATTTCGATTAAAATATGCGCTGCTTCCCGCTCTATTTGGGCATTACTGGTATCAATTAACCGTTGGTATTCTGCTTGTACCTGATCTTCTGCAACCGGCTTATAAAATTGTTGTTCTGTTAGTTCGATATATGAAAAACGAACTTTTTCGTCGCTTAAAAAATAATTTTGATTCGCCTCATAAAAGGCTTTTACTTCTTCATCAGACACGCTGACATTGGCTGAATAAGCCTCAAGCGGAACATCAATATAATGGAAGTCACGGGATTCATGTAGCAAACCGATGGAACGTGACAGTTCAGCATCGCTAATAAACGAAGAACCTGCTACGGCAACAGATAGCTGCTGAATCGTCAGGTCTGACTTTAATAGCTGCTTAAAAAAGCTACTGCTATACCCCTGTAAACGCAGTACTTGCTGATAACGCTCTTGAGAAAAACGACCGTCTTCCTGAAACTGAGGCATCGCGACAATGGCACTGTTTAATTGCGCATCAGAGATATCAATATTTTCGTCGTTTGCAGCTTGTAACAACAACTGCTGTTTTATTAATGTATTGAGAGCGGGTTTACGAAGGGTCGCATCATCAAGCATTGCTGGATCAATCTGATCCCCCATCATATTTAATAGACGGCGTTTTTGCAGTGAGATTGCTTGCTGCAATTCCGCTTCTGAAATTTTTTCGCCATTAACAACGGCAGCAGGCGGTGGCGCGGAGCTATTAAATAGACTATCGATACCGAATAGGGCAAATGGCACTATAATTATCGCGATGATAACTTTGGCCGCGGTTCCTTGGATATTATTGCGAATATTTTGCAGCATTGATGCTAAACCTGATCCTTAATCAAAAAAAAAGCGCACCTCTCGATGCGCCTTCTGTACGAGGTTTTACCCCTACGCCCCCAGTAAAACTGGATATGGCAATTTATACCCTAGTTGCAAGCATCTTTCAGCGCTTTACCCGCTTTAAAGCTAGGGATTTTAGCAGCTGAAATTTCAATTGGCGCACCTGTTTGTGGGTTGCGGCCGGTACGTGCAGCGCGATCTTTAACACTAAAAGTACCAAAACCAACTAAAGAAACTGAATCATCTGATTTCAGTGCAGTAGTAATAGCTTCTACGGTTGCGTCCAATGCACGTCCTGCTGCTGCTTTGGACAAATCTGCTGATTCTGCAATAGCGTCTATTAGCTCAGATTTATTCACTTACTCTTCCCCTTCAAATTGTTATAAAAAATATTCTTTACATTAACTGACTGGTGACCGTCAAACCTACGCACAGACTAGTAAAGCCGTATGCGTAAAGAGTGGGATTTATACCAACTGCGCTGTTCATGGTCAAGATATCTCTGCGTCTAGTGTGCGTTTGCACGCGACTCGCCAAGAAAATCTCCACTCCCATCCACTTTATTAAGACTGTCGTCAATACCTGCTAAGTAAAGATCTTCAGAAATTTCTTCTGGAAAACTTTCTAGGGCAATATCCAACACCTCATCAATCCATTTTACTGGACGGATATCAAGATCGGCCTTTATGTTTTCCGGAATTTCTTTAAGGTCTCGCTCGTTTTCCATCGGGATTATAACGGTTTTTATCCCTCCGCGGTGAGCCGCAAGCAGTTTTTCTTTCAATCCGCCAATGGCTAATACCTGTCCCCGAAGAGTGATTTCACCCGTCATAGCAACATCAGAGCGAACAGGAATTCCCGTAATAACCGACACTAAAGCTGTACACATACCCACACCGGCTGATGGGCCGTCTTTAGGGGTAGCGCCTTCAGGCATATGAATATGGATATCATGTCTATCGTGATACCTCGCAGGTATTCCTAGGCGCTTAGAGCGGCTTCTAACAACCGTTGTGGCCGCCTGTATAGACTCCTGCATAACGTCGCCCAAAGAGCCTGTTTTGATATGACGACCCTTACCTACAACCGAGACGGCCTCTATCGTGAGCAGCTCACCACCAACTTGCGTCCAAGCCAAGCCAGTGACCTGACCAACCTTGTTTTCTTCCTCGGCCTTGCCATAGGTGTACTTGCGAACACCGAGATACTCTTCTAGGTTTTCACTATTAATAGAGATGGTGCCGCTATCGCCATTTAATGCGACATTCTTAACGACTTTCCGACAAATTTTCGCTACCTGCCGCTCCAAGCCACGAACCCCAGCTTCTCTTGTGTAGTACCTCACAATATCTTGCAGGGCCTCTTCAGCAATAGTTGCTTCTGATTCTTTCAAACCATTGTTTTTAAGTTGCTTGGGAACAAGGTAACGAAGAGCAATATTAATTTTTTCATCTTCCGTGTAACCAGGGATACGAATGACTTCCATTCTATCCATAAGCGCCGGCGGGATGTTAAGCGAGTTAGATGTACAGATAAACATAATATCTGACAAGTCGTAGTCTACTTCAAGATAATGGTCATTGAATGCGTGGTTCTGTTCAGGGTCTAACACCTCCAACAAGGCAGACGCTGGATCACCTCGATGATCCATACCCATTTTATCGATTTCATCCAGTAAGAATAATGGATTGCGAACCGCTGTCTTAGACATTTTCTGAATAACTTTACCCGGCATTGAGCCGATATACGTCCGTCGGTGTCCGCGAATCTCCGACTCATCGCGCACACCACCCAGCGCCATACGCACAAATTTACGGTTCGTTGCGCGAGCTATAGACTCACCAAGCGAGGTCTTACCCACACCCGGCGGGCCTACCAAGCATAATACGGGGCCTTTTACTTTTTTAACCCGTTTTTGAACCGCAAGGTATTCAAGAATGCGGTCTTTAACTTCCTCAAGGCCATAATGATCTTGATTCAATATTTCCTCAGCACGCTTGAGGTCGTGCTTAACGCGGGACCGCTTCTGCCAAGGAATATTTACCAACCAATCAATATAACCACGGACAACGGATGCTTCAGCAGACATGGGTGACATCATTTTAAGCTTAGTCAACTCAGCGGTTGCTTTTTCAAGTGCCTCTTTACTCATTCCAGCTTTATGGACACGATTCTCTAGATCTTCAAGCTCATTAACGCCCTCTTCAGACTCACCTAGCTCACGCTGAATGGCTTTCATTTGTTCGTTTAAATAGTACTCGCGCTGACTTTTTTCCATTTGCTTCTTAACGCGGCCACGAATACGTTTTTCGACTTGAAAAAGGTCAATCTCAGACTCCATCAACCCCATTAAATGCTCTAAGCGTTCACGCTCATTAGCCATTTCAAGTACAGCCTGCTTTTGCTCTAACTCCATGGTCATATGCGCTGCGATAGTATCGGCCAAACGCCCAGGGTCATCGATTCCAGACAGGGATGTAAGCACTTCTGCAGGGATTTTTTTACTGAGGTTTATATACTTTTCAAACTGTGAGATCGCAGATCTAAGCATGATCTCCGACTCTTCTGGCGCAATTTGTTCACCCTCCAAAGCACTAATTTCAGCACTAAAATAATCTGCTTCTGCTGTAACAGCGTTTAATTGCGCGCGATAGCTCCCTTCTACCAGAACCTTTACAGTGCCATCTGGGAGTTTAAGTAACTGCAGAATATTGGCAATCGTACCAATATCATATAAATCATCTGTTCCTGGCTCGTCTAAATCGGGATTGCGCTGAGCAGCAAGAACAATCTCTTTATTGCTAGCCATCGCCAATTCTAAGGCTCGTATGGATTTATCGCGACCCACAAATAATGGGATAACCATGTGGGGGTAAACAACCACATCGCGCAAAGGAAGCAGTGGCAATTCCTGGGTATTATCAATGTCAGCCATTACTTTTCCTCTTAGTTAATCTAGGCGGGTATATTCAGAAGTATGTTCAGCTTTTAAAGATAGCTTAGTTCTAAGATGGGGATTTGCGACATTAAAAACAAGACTTGACGTGTAAAGAAACTGACAAATATAGAAAAACACTGCAAAAAGAACTTTTCACAGTGTTTAATCGAGGAAGGTATTACTCTTTAGGGGCAGCTTTGCGCTTTTCCTTGGCGTTGTAGACAAGAATAGGCGCAGAATCACCCTTGATCACCGAGCCATCAATAACAACCTTACTTACGTCATCCATTGACGGCAAATCGTACATTGTATCCAACAATACCGACTCTAAGATCGAGCGCAGCCCCCTAGCCCCGGTTTTACGTGTCATGGCTTTTTCGGCTACAGACCTCAAACCATCTTCACGAAAATCTACTTCCACACCTTCCATGTCAAACAGTTTTGCATACTGCTTGGTGAGTGCATTTTTTGGCTCAGTCAAAATACTAACCAAAGCATCCACATCAAGCTCTTCAAGTGTTGCGATAACGGGTAAACGGCCTACGAACTCAGGAATAAGCCCGTAACGGACTAGATCGTCTGGCTCGACATCTGCAAGAATTTCACCGACATTAAGCGCTTCATTTTTACTTTTGACTTCAGCGCTAAAACCAATTCCACCTTTCTCGGATCGATCTCGTATAACACGATCCAAACCAGCAAAAGCGCCGCCACAAATGAACAGAATATTTGATGTATCAACCTGCAGAAACTCTTGCTGCGGGTGTTTACGGCCACCTTGAGGAGGAACCGATGCAACAGTACCTTCAATCAATTTAAGTAGCGCTTGCTGAACACCCTCACCAGACACATCGCGAGTAATTGATGGGTTGTCGGACTTTCGTGAAATTTTGTCAATCTCATCGATATAGACAATACCCATCTGGGCCTTTTCCACATCGTAATCACACTTCTGCAATAGCTTCTGGATGATATTTTCGACATCCTCACCCACATAACCGGCTTCAGTTAATGTAGTGGCATCAGCAATGGTAAAGGGGACATCAAGCAAACGCGCCAAAGTTTCGGCAAGTAATGTTTTACCACTACCAGTAGGCCCAACCAAAAGAATATTACTTTTGCCGAGTTCTACTTCATCCTTATTCTTATCACCGTATCGCAAACGTTTGTAGTGGTTATAAACCGCCACTGACAATACTTTCTTAGCTCGCGCCTGGCCAATAACATACTGATCCAACGTATGGTTTATCTCTTGCGGAGTGGGCAATGTCTCTCTACCCGCCTCACTAGCAGCTTCCTGAACTTCTTCACGAATGATGTCGTTACAGAGATCGACACACTCGTCACAGATAAAGACAGACGGCCCGGCGATTAATTTGCGGACTTCATGCTGACTTTTACCACAGAAGGAACAGTACAGCAGTTTGCCGTTATCATCTGTGCCGTCTTTACTACTCATCAATACCTACCTTGTTCTGATTTTACGCGGTGATAGAAACACCTTAGGGTAAAGATGACGCCTTTTACCCTTATTTGCAAGTTTGTACTTTCCGAAACCAATATGGTGATTACTGTAGAACGCGTTAACCGCGGGCAGACAGCACTTCGTCGACCAAACCATATTCACAGGACTGCTCAGCATTCATGAAGTTATCCCGCTCTGTATCCCGCGCAATTGTCTCGTATGTTTGCCCAGTGTGTTCTGCCATCAAATGGTTAAGCTTTTCTCTAATAATGAGTATCTCTCTAGCCTGAATATCTATATCAGTTGCCTGGCCTTGAGCACCACCACTAGGCTGGTGAATCATGGTGCGCGCATTCGGTACAATAAAGCGCTTACCCTTTGCACCACCACTCAACAAGAAAGCCCCCATACTGGCAGCCTGGCCAATGCACATAGTGCTTACATCAGGCTTAATAAATTTCATTGTATCGTAGATAGACAGCCCCGCTGTCACCGAACCACCAGGAGAATTGATGTATAGATGAATATCTTTATCCGGGTTTTCGGACTCGAGAAAAAGCAACTGCGCAACAATGAGGTTGGCCATATGGTCTTCAACTTGACCGACACAAAATATAACCCGCTCTTTGAGTAAGCGTGAATAAATATCATAAGAGCGCTCACCGCGAGCCGTTTGCTCCACGACCATAGGCACTAAACCCAAATTAGTCACGGTGTTACTGTTCAAACCTTCGATCGAATTGCGAGACATATTGAATACTCTTCCGTACGTAATTAATGTTCTATATTTACGGCCAGCACAAAAAAATCAAGCGACGGAACTTGCGTTCAGTCGCTTGACAGGAAAAAGCCAGAGTACCCTTTTTAGTTTAGGATTCTTCTGCCTCTTTCGCTGGTGGCGACATAACTTCTTCGTAGCTTAAAGTTTCTTCGCTAACCTTCGCTTTTTCAAGCAATTTCTCAACAACTTCCTCTTCAATAACCATGCCTTCGATTTGCTGAAGCTGTTGTGGGTTGCTCATATACCAGTTAATAATTTCATCTTTATCTTCGTAACTAGCCGCCATTTCTTCCAAAGCGGCACGCACCTTAGCTTCTTCGGCCTTTATGCCCTCAAGGCTAATTATCTCATTCAGCACCAAACCCAATTTAACACGACGCTCCGCATTTTCTTGGAATAGTTCATCAGGTAGGATATCTGCGGCATTTAATTTTTCTGCCATGGCGCCAAATTGCTGCATTTGTTGATTGCGTAGCGCTTCAATTTCCTGTGATACCAACGCTTTTGGAACCTGCAAATCAGAATGGATCGACAACACACCTTCCATCACTTGATTCTTAATGCGGGACTTAGTGGCGTTTTTCAACTCCCGAGCCATATTTTTTTCTACTTCGGCTTTAAAGGCCTCTTCACCGCCCTCTTTTACACCGAATGTTTCAAACAGTGTTTCGTCAAGCTCAGGAAGCTTCTTCTCACTAACGCTGTTTAAGGTAATTTTAAACTCAACCGCAGCGCCCTTTAATTCCTCACTATGGTAGTCATCAGGAAAGCTGAGAGATAGCGTTTTTTCTTCACCCGCTACCATGCCAACAACACCATCCTCAAAACCAGGAATCATTCGGCCTGAGCCTAGCTCTAGATCACTGCCATCAGCCTTGCCACCTTCGAATTCAACGCCATCCTTGGTGCCAAGGTAATCAATATTTGCTTTATCGCCATCTGCCGCAGCACGCTCAACAACATTCCATTCAGCGCGCTGTTGACGTAAATTCTCAATCATTTTTTCAATATCGGCCGTGGTTATCTCAGTCACGGGCGTTACAACTTCTATTGTGCTGTAATCTTTAGCTTCGATATCAGGAAAAACTTCAAAAGTCGCGACAAACTCAACATCCTTGCCCGCTTCTAAGCTTTTTGGCTCAATATTTGGACGACCAGCAGGCTTTAAGCCTTGCTGCTGGATGGCCTCATAAAAGCTTTCGTTCATGACCTCGCCAAGCACTTCCATTCGAACTGATTCACCAAATCGTTGACGAACAACACGCATAGGCACTTTACCTGGACGGAAGCCATCTAATTTGACGGTGCGTGCTGCTTTTTGCAGACGTGAATCAACGGCGCTATCAATACGTGTGGCAGGAACGCCAACAATCAGGCGACGTTCTAGGCCAGAAGTCGTTTCAACTGAGACTTGCATGGGGGGTCCTCAAAACAGGGCTGTTAAACATAAATGGCCGCCATTATCTAAAAAGCAGCCATTTAAAAGAATTCTATGAAATGGTGCGGATGGAGAGACTCGAACTCTCACGCCTTGCGGCACCAGAACCTAAATCTGGCGTGTATACCAATTTCACCACATCCGCACACTTGTAAAACCGTCTTAAGGTATTGAATTATCACGGTTTACAAATGGTATCGCGCAGCCTTGACTTTGCGAGGAACGAGATTGTGCCACAGGCCATGATCGTGATCAAGCAGACCTGCAAACAATTTTAATAACAGCCTGAATTAAGGTCAATTCAGGCTGTTATTAAGGGATTACACTCGTTCAATAATGGTGCTAATCCCCTGCCCCATGCCAATACACATAGTAGCAAGTCCGACTGACGTATCACGTTGCTCCATTACATTCAGCAAAGTTGACACGATCCGGGTTCCAGAGCATCCAAATGGGTGCCCTAAGGCAATTGCACCACCATTTAGATTAACTTTGTCATCCATCTTATCAAGAAGCTTAAGATCTTTTAAAACAGGTAAAGCCTGGGCTGCAAAAGCCTCATTCAACTCCACTGTTTCAATATCATCAATACTCATGCCAAGGCGTTTCAACGCTTTCTGAGTTGATGGCACCGGACCATAGCCCATGATGGAAGGATCAACACCCGCCACCGCCATGCCAGTAACTTTAGCACGCGGTGTTAGACCAAGATCCATAGCACGCTGCCCTGACATCATAATCATGGCAGAAGCACCGTCAGCAATTTGCGAACTTGTTCCTGCAGTAACAGTACCGTTACGAGGATCAAAAGCTGGACGAAGCTGCGACAAACTCTCAAGCGTTGTCTCTGGACGGATAGTAGTATCCTGCTTCACAAGGATCTTACGACCATCATCGCCATGCCCTTCGATAGCAATTATTTCATTATCGAATCGACCATTCTCGCGGGCATCAGCAGCGCGCAAATGTGAACGCAGACCCAGTTCATCCTGCTGCTCACGACCAATTCCATGCATCATCGCTAATGCTTCAGCGGTCATACCCATCATACCCGCAGCGCGCGCAACATATTTACTGGCTTGAGGATTGGGATCAACACCATGGTTCATGGCAAGGTGACCCATATGTTCAACACCACCGACCATAAACGTGTCACCGTAACCACTCATTATCGCTTGGGCCGCCGTATGCAATGCAGACATAGATGAACCACAGAGCCGGCTCACCGTCTGACCCGCCACTTCGTGAGGGAATTTGGTCATCACTGAGATCATTCGCGCTATATTCCAACCCTGCTCATTGGTCTGGTTAACGCAGCCCCAAATCACATCTTCGAATAACGCGGGATCAATACCCGGATTACGTGCCAGCAAGCCATCAATTAATGCCGCAGACATATTCTCTGCACGCACATTTCTATATACGCCGTTTTTCGACCGCCCCATTGGAGTACGGGCGCAATCGACGATTACTACATCATTTGCTTTATATGTCATGGTTCTTTCTCCGCCCGTTTATTTAAAAAAAGATTCGCCGTTAGCCGCCATTTGGCGAAGGCTTTCGGTTGGGTGATAAAGGGGACCAAGGTTTTCAAAGCGGTCAGCCATTTCGCAGAAAGCCTTCACACCCATTTGATCGATGTAACGCAAAGCGCCACCACGGAAAACTGGAAAGCCAATACCCATAACCAATCCCATATCTGCATCTGCTGGGTCGCGCAGAATACCTTCATCGATACAACGGACCGTTTCAATGCACATTGGAATCATCATGCGAGCGATAATGTCTTCGTCGGATAATTCGACTGAAGATTGCTTAGCGGAATCCGCCATAGCCAATGCGGCTTCGTCTTCACACTTTTTAGGCTTGCCTTTGGCATCTTCTTCATACCGGTAAAAACCAATACCATTTTTCTGGCCAAAGCGCTTAGCTTCAAACATAAGCTGTGAAACACCAGTAAAATCGTGCTTCATACGCTCTGGGAAGCCCTCAGCCATTACCTCTGCAGCGTGGTAGCCGGTATCAATACCGACAACGTCCATCAAATAGGCTGGCCCCATTGGCATACCAAAACCTTCCATAACCTTATCAATTTTACGGAAGTCACCACCGTCGCGAATCAACATATCGAAACCGGCGAAATAGGGAAACAATACGCGGTTAACATAGAAACCAGGGCAATCATTGACAACGATTGGGGTTTTACCCATCTGCAATGCATACTTAACCACTTTAGCAATGGTCTCATCGCTTGTTTTTTCACCGCGTATCACTTCTACCAATGGCATAGCGTGTACAGGGTTAAAAAAGTGCATACCACAGAAGTTTTCAGGGCGCTCTAAAGCTTCTGCTAGGCGAGTAATGGAAATCGTAGATGTATTTGAAGCTAAAACAGCGTCATTGCGAATATGCTTTTCAGTTTCAGCTAACACCGACTGTTTTACTTTTGCATTCTCAACAACAGCTTCTACTATGACATCGGCTTTATCAAAACCGTCATAGCTTAACGATGGGCGGATGCTATTGAGTACTGATGACATTTTGTCTGCAGTCATACGGCCACGAGATACTCGCTTAGCCAATAACTTGCCAGCTTCTTTCATGCCGAGCTCTAGACCCGCATCGGCAATATCCTTCATCAGAATAGGTGTTCCTTTATAGGCAGACTGGTAAGCAATACCACCACCCATAATACCTGCGCCAAGAACCGCAGCTTGCTTTATTTCGCCACCTGCTTTTGCAAAACCGCGAGCCGCTTTACTCACCGCCTGCTCACTTAAGAACAAGCCTACCAGCGCACCTGATTGCGGCGTGCGTACTAGCTTTATAAAATGGTCGATCTCAACTTCTACTGCTTCAGCGCGGTTCAAACCAGCACTGCGCTCCATGGATTTAGCGGCAGTAATAGGTGCAGGCATATGGCGGCCAGCCTGTTGCGCAACCATTGCCTTACCAGTAGTAAATGACATCATTTTTTCAATATCATTTAATTTAACCGGCGTTGTTTTTTCGACCCGGCGAGCTTGGTAATCAAATTCACCAGCAATTGCGCCTTTAAGTAATTCAAGAGACGCGTCAATTAGTGCTTCCGGCGCGACCACTGCATCTACACCGCCATCACTTAAAGCGGCTGCAGGTTTTTGATGATTACCCGTTGCAATCCACATCATTGCGTTGTCGCAGCCAATCACCCGAGGCAGCCTTACTGTACCGCCAAAGCCCGGATTGATGCCTAGTTTTACTTCAGGTAATCCCACCACTGCAGTGGACGACATAACCCGAAAATCACACGACAAGCACATTTCAAAACCGCCACCCAGTGCGACACCATTAATAGCGACCACAGTAGGAACAGGGAGATCTTCAAAATCATTAAATACTGTGTTGGCTTTTGTTGCCCACTCGCGAAGGTCTGAATCTGGCAGCTTAAAAAGCTCAGTAAATTCAGTGATATCAGCCCCGACAATGAATACAGGTTTTCCGCTAGTTACCAAAACACCTTTAAGCCCAGACTCAGACGCTAACGCAGCAGTAGCTTCACCAAGCTCTTCAAGTGTGATTCGATTAAATTTGTTAACTGAATCGCCTTCTAGGTCGAAACAGAGTTCCGCAATGCCTTCTTCCAGGTACTTTGCAGTTAACGCCTTGCCTTGATAAATCATTTTTGTTCCTCAAATTGAGTGGTGGCGGCGGCATTTGCCATACATTCATGTTTACCATGTAAACATTGGGTGCTAAAACTACCGTATTCTAAAAATATTGGCAAGCTATGCCGTAATTTAATCAGTCAAACACGCGGGATCAAATCGGTAAGCTTCTTGAAGCCATTCACAAACCTCACGCGCTGCAGGGTGGTTTATTTGACCATAAGTAGCCAAGAGCTCAGTTTTTTCATCTGAACTGAGACCGTCAAGCCCCACGCCCTGAAATATTGCCGCATCTCTTGCCATTAAATCACCAAGGTTATCCGGCAAATCTGCAAGCACTGATTGAAAAGCACGATCCACATCGTAGATCTTATCGTCATTATAGACCGCAGCCAGCGTTGGCAAGACCAACATTGACAGATGAAACTGATTCATAGGATTTATTGCATGGCCATTTGTCAAACTTGCCATTTCTGACGATCTACCAGTAAAGGGTAATAAATGTAAAAACCGGCTAGTTTTGCGACCATCATTCACAGGGTAATTATCCCAAATCAACGGCTTTCGTCCTAAAACAGCCGCGGCTTTTTTACAATCGTCAGCGGTATAAGCCTCACTGATCACCCGATTCCCAGTCCATAACACATCGACTCGCTGGTCCATCAAGGTATTTAACGCCTCAAAATACCCATCGGGACATTGACCAAATAGCTCTTCAAGTATCGGGTCAAAACTATAATAACTAGGGCACATTGCAATTTCGATATCTGGCATCTGTGCTTGAATATCATTAACAACGGCAGCCTGATTCTGAGCTAGAGATGGATTCCCTGCAGGTAAATCATCAAATAAAACCCAAATTATATCGGGGTTAAGACGTTTTATTTCAGTGATTTTATTATCTAAGTTAGCCTTGTCTTCAGTAGTGTAATTGGTTTGCAAACCAACAGGAGATAAGCCTAGCCCCCACTTTATTCCAGCTTTGCGGCAGTACCTCCCCAAAGACAGCAAGTTTTCCGTATGCGTTACTGTAAAGGGCTGAGTCCAGAGACTACGCAGGCTAGCATCCCCTTTAGGGGCGTAAATATAACTACTGTACCCCCATTGCCGCAGCAACACCGGAAGTGAAAAACGCTGCTCCCAGCGCCACTGGCGGCCATAAAATCCTTCCACAAGCGCTCTAGAGAATGCCATTATTTATCTCATCCGCGATGATATCGCTGTTTAACAAAGGGGGCTTGCCGCAAAGTCATCGGCAACAATTTTTTTCTCACACTGGCAAACAAAACATCGCCTGACGCCAGTGACAAATTATTAACATAAGCCATAACAATAGGCCCGCCAACACTTGGACCAAATCCGCCACTCGTCACATGACCAATGATGTCGCCCTTATCATTTACAATATCCGCCCCTTCGCGAACAGGGGCTCGGCCCTCTACATCGAGTAAAACACGTTTACTTTCAGTGCCCTCAAGCAGATGCAGAGCAATAATATTTGCACCGGGATACCCTCCAGCGCGCTCTGCACCAGGTCGCCTGCATTTTGATATTGCCCACAATAAATTAGCTTCAACAGGGCTAACTGCATCGCTCATATCGTGGCCATATAAGCACAAGCCCGCCTCCAAACGGAGAGAGTCTCTAGCACCTAAGCCAATAAATTCCACTTCTGTCTCCGCAAGTAGTACTCTTGCCAATGCCTCAGTATTTTCTTGCGCTACAGAAATCTCAAAACCATCTTCACCAGTATATCCCGAGCAACTCAGCCAGCATGGGATATCGGCAATCGTACAATTGCCAGTATCCATAAACACCATCTTTTCGGTTGCCGGTGCCAAACGTGCCAACACTTGCCTCGCCTTAGGTCCTTGAAGTGCAAGCAAGCCCTGCCCCTCTAGCATCTCCAGCGTTATTTGAGCCGGTAAATGCGCACGCAACCACGCATAATCTTGATCTTTACATGCCGCATTCACAATCACTAAGTAATGATCACCACAGTTGGCAAACATCAAGTCATCTAAGACCCCACCTTGCTCATTCGTCAACAAGCCATAGCGCTGTCGGTTGATAGGCAAACCGAGCACATCTTGCGGCATTAACTTTTCTAATTCTTCGGCGACATTGTGACCCTGAACACGAATCTGCCCCATATGGGAAACATCAAACAAGCCCGCAGCACTTCGCACGTGTAAATGCTCTTTCAACACCCCCATAGGGTACTGCACCGGCATATCATAGCCAGCAAATGGAACCATTTTCGCCGACATTTCTCGGTGTAGCGCATTTAATGGGGTGGTTAATAATTTATCCGTGCTCAATGCACTATCTCCTGAAATTAAAACAATACAATCAAAAACTGCTTACTTTGCCAAAGGGAAGAGGCGTTCAAAATTCTCTGTTGTGTGTTGTAACACCTCTTGATAAGACAAACCCTTTAGCTCTGCCACGCACTCGGCAACCTCTACGACATATTTAGGTTCATTTTTCTTACCGCGATACGGCACGGGTGCCAGGTAAGGAGAGTCGGTTTCAACCAGCATCCTTTCTATGGGAACTCGCCGCACAACTTCACGTAACTCATTCGCATTTTTAAACGTGATAATGCCTGAAAATGAAATGTAGTAACCCATGTCCATGGCTGCTTCAGCCATTTCCCATGATTCAGTAAAGCAATGTAAGACCCCGCCGATTTCTGGCGCACCGTGTTTAGCTATCAGTGCAAGAGTGTCTTCTCTGGCGTCGCGAGTGTGAACAATGGTCGGCTTGCCACAGTCAGCAGATACCTCAAGATGTTGCGCAAAACTCCGCTGCTGGTCAATTTTACGATCACTGCTGTAATAATAATCTAAGCCCGTCTCCCCTATAGCGACCACTTTAGGGTGATCCGCTAACTCGGTAAGCGTTTTGACTGAACAAATATCATCACTTATATCGAGGGGGTGAACACCTACCGATGCATAGATTTGGGGGAACTGCTCCGCAATCGCGACGACTTTTGGCGCGTTATCCAAATCAATACCAATACACAGCATTTTTGAAACGCCGCGTTCAGTTGCAGCGTCTATGGCTAAGCTCAAGTCGCCATCATAGGGTTTAAGGTCAATCCGGTCGAGATGACAGTGGCTATCTACAAGCATGGTGCTTCCATCTGTATTAAGAATTGAAATCCGAATAGCTAAATTCGAACTTACATTGTATGGGTGGGCTTATCAGACTCAAGGATGCCAGCTAGGTAGGATTCAATCTTCTTATTGGCAACACCGTCGCCGCCCACGAACTGGACCCCAATTCCTGCTGCACGATTGCTTTGCGCTCCGCGAGGCGTAATCCACACTACCTTACCCGCTATAGGCAGCTTTTCAGGTTCGTCCATTAACGTAAGTAACATAAACACTTCATCACCTACTTTATAGGGCTTGGTGGTGGGTACAAATAATCCGCCATCTTGAATAAACGGCATATACGCCGCATAGAGAACCGCCTTATCTCTAATTGTCAGAGATAAAATACCGTTACGTGCACCTTGCGCACCACTCATACCCTCAACCCCAGCTAACTTAAAACTATTTCATTAATACCATACTACACAAAGGCACTTAGCGCGCAGCACTACGACGACAAAGTGCCATCCACTCTATAAAAAGGGCCTCTAAAACCAAGCGTTTATTTAACGCAACCCCGCGACCAAAGCTAGAACGCAATTCAAGCCCCCTCTGCAGAGTATCCATCACAAATCTAGGCGGCACTGACGTAAATTCTAGCCAACTTTTTGCCACCATTGATTGCGCTGCTAACTGATGCCGGGACAGGTCCATTAATCGCGTGCACCACCAATCGAGGACTTGCAAAATATCTTTATCCAACAATTCATCAGCAAGATTTAATGGGGTCTTTTGGCCAGTAAATAAAGCCGATAATGCCGAGTCGAAACTTTGAAGCAAGGCCAAACCATCCTCTTCAAAGATTTTTTTAGCTGCCAGTGGGCGCCCACCACTTTCTGCCAATAATGTTTTCACCAAATTTTGATCGCCAACATAATCTTTCAACCATGACTCAACAAGCCCAGCATCAGGAATGCCAAAACGGAATTGCACGCAACGAGACCGAATGGTGGCCAATAACTGGCTGCTACTATGGCTAATCAATATTAAAACTGTATTAGACGTCGGCTCTTCTAATGTTTTTAATAAAGCGTTGGCGGTAAATATATTCATTGCTTCGGCGGGGTAAATCACAACGAGCTTCCTCCCCCCATCCCTATGGGCTCGTTGTGCTGAAAACCGCTGAAGGCTGCGAACTTGATCGATCCCAATTTGACGCTTACCCTCATCAGGAGATATCTCCCGGTAATCGGGGTTGCTACCATCCAGCTGGAAATGACAACTCCGACATTGGCCGCAGGCAGCAAACTGCGAGGGAGATTCACACAATAAATACGCAGCGAGTGCTTTTGCAAAACGCAGTTTGCCAATGGACTCCGGGCCCGCCAGCAATAAGGCATGAGGTAAACGACCGGAGTCTATTAGGCGCTGCATGTCCTGCCACTGACTCATTTGCCAAGAATACGCAACCAATGCCTCAGACATCATCATTGCCGTGGTAATGATCTATTTGCGATTTTAGTGCTTTAGCAATACCGGCCTGAACCACGTCTAAACTAGCACTAGCATCGATTATGTTAAACCGCTCAGGCGCTTGATTGGCACGGGCAAGATAAGCAGAGCGAACCTTTTCAAAAAACACCTGCTTTTCTAACTCAAAGCGATCAAGCGCCCCGCGTGCACCGGCTCTCGCCATGCCAATATCAACTGGCGCATCTAATAATAATGTGCAATCTGGTCGCAAGTCGCCTTGCACCAAACTTTGTAGTTGTTCGATTTTATCAACAGACAAACCCCGCCCACCTCCTTGGTATGCGAAAGTTGCATCGGTAAAACGATCGCAAAGCACCCAAGCACCCCGTGCTAACGCTGGCTCAATTAGGGTCTTTAGATGCTGCGCCCGAGCCGCAAAAACCAACAATAGCTCACTTAATTCACACATTGCCTCATCTCGTGGCACAACGAGTATATTACGAATCTCTTCTGCCAGCGGTGTTCCACCCGGCTCTCTACTTACAATATGTGGAATCTTTGCGTCTTCAAGTAATGCTTGAATAAATTGGATATTTGTCGATTTACCAACACCCTCTGTCCCTTCAACCGTGATAAAGCGGCCTCTAGCCTGGTAACTCAAGGTTTCTTCTCCTGCACCGGTGGCGCTGAACGATAATCGGCTCTACGTCGATTTAACTGGTATTGTTTTACTGCAGTTTCATGCTCTTTAAGCGTCGCCGAAAAATAATGGGTGCCATCCCCCTTAGCCACAAAGAAAATAGTGTCACCCTCAGCAGGGTGAAGAGCCGCATGGATTGCCTCACGGCCAGCTAAGGCAATTGGGCTAGGCGGCAAGCCGTGCTGACGATACGTGTTGTAAATATTATTTTCATCGCGCAAATGTGAACCACGTAAATTACCTTTGTATTCTGCGCCCAAACCATAAATTACCGTCGGGTCAGTTTGCAAACGCATTCCAAGATTTAATCGCCGCACAAACACACCTGCAATTTGTTCTCGCTCCTCAGGAACACCCGTTTCTTTCTCTATAATGGAAGCCATAATCAGCGCTTCATACGCATTTTGATAAGGAAGCCCTGCGTCTCTCGCATCCCATTCGTCCTGCAAAACACGGACTAAGCGTTTATACGCCCTAAGCAAAACACTACTTGGCTTGTCACCTAGGTGATAATCGTAAGTATCAGGGAAAAACAAGCCTTCAGGGATACTGGCGAAGGGTTCATCAATACTCAGCAGCTTCCAAAGACGCTCATCATTGTGCAATATTTCCTCTTCTAATAAAGGCTGCGATGATAAAGAAGAGATCACTTGCTTCATCGTCCAGCCCTCTAGGAGGGTTAGCTGGTGACGAACGACATCCCCTTCCATCATCAGTGCCAGCACGTCAAATAAGGACATGCCTTGTTCAAAATGATATTCACCCGCTTTTATTTCCGAAATAGCTGGGTTTATGCGTGCATATATTTTCAAGATAGCTGGGTTTGTGAGCCAACCTTGTTGCTCAAGTTGATTCACCATCGCTGAATATCCCGTACCCGGCTCCAATATGAAAACGGCAGGCGACTCAGGCAGCGGTAACTCTCGGTTAAGATAGGTATTGAGATACCAAAAGGCAGCAAGCAAGGTGATAATTAATGGGAAAACCAATGCTAAGAGCACTTTCAATAATTTAAGCATAGAAATAGCGCTCATACTCCTGCTGAAATAAACGGCTCATTGGGCCAATCTCTTTGTGCATACACTCAATTTTTGTGACGGGCCAAATTCCAAAAACACTATTACAAATAAATACTTCCTCTGCTCGCACAAGTGCAGATATACCAAATGCTTTTACCCTAACAGGTAAACCCAAAGATTTAGTATCACTTAGGATTTTGCTACGCATAATGCCGTTTATACCGCAAAGTGATAATGAGGGCGTTATCAACTCACCACTAACAACGGCAAAAACATTGCTGCGACTACATTCAATAACGCAACCCGCTTGCATCATCAAGCCTTCTTGATAACCACGCTTATGCAACTCTTCTGCAGCCAAGACCTGCTCTAGTCGATTTAAATGCTTGATACCCGCTAATAGCGCTTGCCTTGCCAGCGGGGTTTGACACACCGCCAGCACCACCCCCTCATCCCACATCTCTCGGTGTTGCTTGTAACTTGAAACGCTAACAATACGATCTGACTCCGCCTTCAACGGGGTATACCCACGCGCTGTAGTGCCGCGAGTTAATATTATCTTGAGCACCCCAAGTGGTTCATCGAATGCAGCCAATATACGTAAGCAATCGTGCTTAATGGCAGCGATATCACAGGGGATATTTAAAATTTTTGCACCGCTCTGCAGTCGACATAAATGCTCGTCTAACCACAGCGTTTGAGAACCACGCACCAACACAGTTTCAAACACACCATCGCCATAGGCAATGCCGCGATTGCTTGCTGACACTTCGTCACTAAAGCGGCCATTAACGAGTGCAAAACCTGAACTACCCACCACTGGCTTTACAATTTGCCAAACAGCAAACTGCCATTGGTTCCACCAAACCCAAACGAATTCGATAAGGTATAGTCAATATTACGCTGTTGCGCGATATTGGGTACATAATTCAAATCACAGGCGTCATCAACCTCTTCAAGGTTAATTGTTGGTGGAGCCACCTGATCACGTAGCGCCAAAATTGAAAAAATGGCCTCCACAGCACCGGCAGCGCCAAGTAAATGACCAATCATAGATTTTGTGGAGCTAACTGCCACATTACTTGAGGCCGTGCCCATTAAGCGTTGCACCGCCATACTTTCTGCTAAATCACCCGCCTTAGTTGATGTACCATGCGCATTAATATAATCAAGCTGTTCAGCATTCAATTGTGCATCATTAAGAGCACTTTGCATCGCAGTGTATGCGCCCCGCCCGTCCTCAGGTGGAGATGTCATATGGAAAGCGTCGCAGCTCATCCCAAAGCCCAATAACTCCGCGTGAATATGAGCACCACGTCGTTTGGCAAATTCGTACTCTTCCAGCATTAACATGCCGGCACCATCGCCCAACACAAAGCCGTCTCGCTGCTTGTCCCACGGCCTACTCGCAGCTTGAGGGTCATCATTTCGTGTCGACATCGCACGGGCAGCAGCAAAACCACCAAGCCCAACTGGGGTGGTCGCCATTTCGGCCCCACCGGCTAACATCGCATCAGCATCGCCGTAGGCAATCATTCGCGCAGCCATACCAATATTGTGCGTCCCTGTGGTACATGCCGTTGTGATGGCAATACTTGGTCCCTGCAAATTATGTTTGATCGCCAATACCCCGGCAATCATATTGATAATCGCACCAGGGACCGTAAAAGGAGATAACTTCCGCGGCCCACGTTCATCAATAGTCACTCGACTACTTTCTATTAAGCCGATTCCACCAATACCAGAGCCAATCGCTGTTCCAACTCGGGGCGCGTTAAGATCAGTAACATCAAGACCTGAGTCAGATAATGCCTGCTCAGCAGCCGCAACGCCGTAGTGTATGAAAGGGTCAAAACGTTTAGCTTCTTTTGCAGACATATAGTCGCCAACGTCAAAATTCTTAATAGCACCACCAATACGAGTCGCAAAATCAGACACATCAAAGCGGTCTATCATAGAGATACCACTCTTACCTGCCAGTATGTTTTGCCATGTCTCTGCTACGGAATTTCCTAGCGGGCTAACCATGCCCATTCCAGTAACAACAACTCTTCGTTTTGCCATAACCCCTCCAAAGCCTCTGCATATGCATTATACGCAATATCTAGTATATAGATGGTATGCACAGGCATAAAAAAAGCCGCTCTACATAACATAGAAACGGCTTCTTAAAACGGTAAGACCGTTACGTTATTACTTACTGTAGATTTTCTTTGATGTAATCAATAGCCAAACGAACAGTAGTAATTTTCTCTGCTTCTTCATCAGGAATCTCTGTTTCAAATTCCTCTTCGAGAGCCATTACCAGCTCGACAGTATCAAGAGAATCCGCGCCCAGGTCTTCCACGAATGATGCTGACTCTGACACATCCTCTTCCTTAACACCTAGCTGCTCTGCAACTATTTTCTTGACGCGCTCTTCAATGCTACTCATGGTCGTTGGTGACTCCTAATTAAAATTAAAATTTTGGGCCTGCTTAATTTTTTTTGTTAAAGATTAATCCCTTTAGCAAAAAAGCGCAGCCGCCGAAATCGTGTTTCATACTGCTAGCACTTGGGTAGTTATTCTACCGCGACTAGCACCGCTTGTGCATAGTAAAACATGAAAAATTCACATTTGGGGAGAAAAAATCCTTCCCCAACATATGTTTACGCCATATACATGCCGCCATTAACGTGTATCGTTTCCCCAGTGACATAAGCCGCCGCATCACTGACCAAAAAAGCGACAACTCCAGCTATCTCTTCAGGGCTGCCAAGGCGCTGTAAGGGTATCTGAGTCTTTAGCGCATCACGTTGCTCATCAGCCAATTTCTTGGTCATATCAGTATCGATAAAGCCGGGAGCAACTCCATTAACTGTAATTCCTCGTGAACCTATTTCACGAGCCAATGCACGTGTAAAACCGTCCATTCCGGCTTTTGAAGCAGCATAATTTGCCTGACCAGCGTTACCCATCGCCCCAACTACGGAGCTAATATTAACAATACGGCCCCAGCGAGCCTTGGTCATACCCCGTAAACACGCCTTACTCAAGCGGTAAAGAGAGTTTAAATTGGTGTCGATGACGTCGTACCACTCATCATCTTTCATGCGTAGCATGATGTTGTCCTTAGTAATACCCGCATTATTAATTAATACCGACGGTGCGCCGAACTTTTCACCAATAGACTTCACCACACTATCCACAGAACTTGTATCGGCAACATTTAACGCCATGCCGACACCCTCAATTCCAAGCTCAGAAAAATGCGCGGTAATCGCATCCGCACCACCCTGCGTAGTCGCTGTACCAACTACCGTGTACCCCAACTTCCCGATAGCAACAGCAATCGCCTGCCCTATCCCTCGGCTCGCGCCTGTTATTAATGCGACTTTTGCGCTCATTATAAACTCCTTAATTAATCTCTAAACAATAAACTATTTAGTAGCTTCCAAGGCATCGGCAAGGCTCGCCGGCGAATCAATATTATTACAGCTTAACGATTTATTTATCCGCTTATTTAAACCGCTCAACACCTTACCAGGACCGCACTCAATGGTATTACTGATACCAGCAGCCACCATTGTTTCCACGCAATCAACCCACTTAACTGCACTAAAAATCTGCTCGACAAGTAAACTCTTAATTACAACAGGATCCGATTCCGTTTTACCATGCACATTGTGCACCACAGGAATACTTGGCGCGTTCACAACAATATCAGCCAACGCTACTGCAAGTTTATCGCCTGCTGGCTTCATCAATGACGTATGGAAAGGTGCGCTTACGGGTAACGGCATAGCACGTTTTGCACCTGCCGCTTTAAGCATTTCAATAGCCACATCCACTGCAGCAACCTGACCCGCAATGACAACTTGACCAGGCGAATTAAAATTAACGGCCTCTACCACGCCACCCTTAATAGCCGCCTCTGCACAAATTTGAATAATTTTTGCATCATCAACGCCCAGCACCGCTGCCATCGCACCCTCTCCAACAGGCACTGCCGTCTGCATATACTGTCCACGAGCCCGCACGAGACGAACCGCATCTGAAAATTCTAGAGCCCCAGCGCATACCAATGCAGAGAACTCACCCAAACTATGTCCAGCCAATAGTGACGGACGTAATCCACCTTGCTCACACCACAGCCGCCACACAGCAACACTGGCCGTCAATAGTACGGGCTGAGTTGTTTCAGTAAGATTAAGGCTTTGTTGATCACCATTTTGTATCAAGTCCCACATATCATATGACAACGCTTCAGAGGCCTCTGCAAACGTGTCTTTAACAAGCTTATATGACTCTCCTAACTCAGCTAACATACCCACTTTCTGAGAACCCTGACCAGGAAAGACTAGCGCAAGCTGACTTGCATCCATTACATGCTCCTTTTGCTTAATGACATTTATTTACAATTTATTTGTGCCTATTTGGGTGCCGATCGACTGCGTTACACCTTCACTCACCGCTAATGCAGCTTGATGTATTGCTGACTCAAAACTTTCAACCCCAGAACTGCCATGACTTTTTATCACCACACCATTAAGGCCCAACAATGCAGCCCCATTATAACGATCAGGATTTATCTCACCCTGAAACGCCTTTAATACCGGCATGGCCAATATCGCCGATAAACGGCCATATATACTCTGCTCAAATTTGGTCTTTAGTTGATTACGTATGAAGCTAGCGGTGCCTTCGCAGACTTTTAGGGCAACATTCCCAGTAAAACCATCGCAAACCACAACATCAATCTGCTCTGAAAAAATATCATTTCCCTCGGCAAAACCAACATAATTTAATCTTGGATCAGCAGAAATTAATTCAGCAGCCTCTTTAACTACCGAAGGACCCTTAATTAATTCAGCGCCAATGTTTAATAAAGCTAAGCGGGGCGTATCACTAGCGCCAAGCGCCTTGGATAGCGATGCCCCCATTACCGCAAATTGATACAACTGAGCCGCATCGCAACTAATATTTGCGCCCAGATCTAACATCAAGGTATAGCCATTTTGTGCAGGGATTGGTGCACAAATCGCAGGACGACTGACACCAGATAAACGCTTCAAGACAATACAACTCATAGCAACTAACGCGCCAGTATTACCGGCACTGATAACACCCGATACATGACCATCTCGAAGCATTTCAAGAACGCGATACATTGATGACTGCTTTTTGTACCGGAGGGCTTTAGATGGTATTTCATCCATCGCAACGATATCTGGGCTATGGTGTATTTGGAGCTGCTCTGGGTTATATTTTTTTTGGGCGAGCGCAAGAAGTATAGAAGGCTCATCGCCAACTAAGGAAATATGAAGAGCTGAATTTTGATTCAGCGCATTGATTGTGGCAGTAATAGAAGAGCGAAGACCATGATCTCCGCTCATTGCATCAACGGCTAGTCGCAGCGATGCCACGCAAATACTTAGTCGTCTTTACCAGCAACAACTTTGCGACCACGGAAAAAACCATCCGCAGTTACATTGTGACGAAGGTGCTTTTCACCGCTAGTCTGATCAACAGACAGAGTTGCACCAGTCAATGCATCGTGTGAACGACGCTGACCGCGACGTGAACGGGTCACTTTACTTTTTTGAACAGCCATGGCCTAAAAATTCCTCGTACTTAAGATTAATCGCGGGGCTTTATTTTCCCCAATATAGCAAATGGCTTATCATTTTCTTCCTGGTCACTCACTACCTCGACCGGCTCAGGCTCTGGTATAAATTCGCGACACTCTTCGTCATGATAACTAACGAAGGGAGTATTTATAATAAGCTCCTCTTGCAACAAATCAGCAAGCACCAGACTCTCCTCTTCCAAAATCAATGGATCCAATGACTTTGGTAGTGCCTTCGCCTGCTCATCCGTCCACACGATAGCTAAATTAAATTCAGCCTCAATGCATGTAGGCATGGGGTTTAAACAACGCTGACAAATAACTTCAACCTGCGCTACCGCCTTACCTTGTATACACTTAAACCCCTGCTCATCACGAAAAAAACGCAAATCAATGTCTACCGACCCACTATCATTAGCGAGACCAGCAACAAAACGATCGAGACCTGCAACTTGGCGGTAGGCATGTATTTCCATACCAGAAACGACAAATTTACGAGCATCTACAAACTTTGGCAGGGGCTGTCTTTGCATAGGCGCGCAATCATAGGGACTATGCAGACTATTGTCAAAGCAAAACACCCGTATTATTAGTGCCCTAGGGGCAAAAGAAACACTACACCTTGCGTTATCACTGATAATAACCTCATTAGGCATTTATCACACACCTCGGCCCAGAGTAGTTCACGGTATAATCATTTAAGTAAAACCAACAAAAAGGACACCCACCCTCAGTGCAGCCACCCTCACTAATCTTGGCCTCTAGCTCAAAATACCGATTACATTTACTGAATCAGATTGGTTTATTTCCTATCTGTATCACACCAAATATTAATGAAACAGTAAAACCTTTTGAAACCGCTGAAGCGCTAGCAATCCGCCTAAGCATTGAGAAAGCCGAGGCTGTAGCGCAGCTACAACCAAACGCCATTATTATTGCTGGTGATCAAGTTTGTGATATCAAAGGTGCAATATTAGGCAAACCAGGGAATGTAAGCACCGCAAAGGAACAATTAACACTATGCTCTGGTCGTGAAGTTATTTTTCATACCGGTCTTTGCGTCTACAATCCAATGAGTAATCAACTTCAAAGTTATAGCGAACAAGTTCATGTTCGCTTTCGTGACTTAAGTAGCAATGAAATCGACAGATACATAGCTAGAGAGCCAGCCCTAGATTGTGCCGGCAGTTTCAAAATGGAAGGGTTAGGCATCAGCCTATTCAAGTACATCCGTAGCAATGATCCAAACACTTTAATAGGGCTACCCATTATAAAACTCTGCGAACTACTACGAAATGAAGGAATCTTTGTCTTATAAGGAGCGCAAGCAAATCACATTGAGTGATGCGAGCCTAAAACCGTAACCAATGATGCAAACTCATCAATAATTACTAGTGGCGACCAGCGAACTAGACGCTCCGAACTATGAGCGCCGTAGGACACACCAACACTGGGCATCGCAATCTTATTCGCCATTTCCAAATCATATTCTGTATCACCAACCATCACCGCGTCACAAGGGTTAACTGACATTTCAACACAAAGCTGATGCAGCATAAGCGGATCCGGTTTTGAGGCAGTTTCATCCGCACAGCGGCTAGCACTAAACAAGGCACTGATATCCAATCCAGTAAAAACCCTATCTAAACCTCGTCGACTTTTACCGGTTGCCACACATAAATCGTGCCCTTGGTGCTTCAAGGCATGCAGCGTTGACTCAACCCCAGGAAACAATTGACAAGGCTCTTTATCCGCCTCGATAAAACAACGAACATACCAAGCTCTAATTTCCTGAACAGCAGCGCTATCAAGCTCCGGATACAGCATCGCAATCGCAACACTTAATTCCAAACCGATAATGTTGCGAATCGAGTCTGCACTACACACCGGAAAACCACATTGACTCGCGGCCTGCTGCATACAAAATACAATCTTATCGCTAGAGTCGATTATTGTTCCATCCCAATCAAAAATTATAAGCATTACAAAATCATACCGTCATCTTCTAATATTTTTTCTAGATCGCTAGGTAGTGGGGCTACAACCTGCACCCGGCGCCCTTCCAGACTAAACGCCAATGAATGCGCATGAAGAAACAAACGCTTCAAACCTTGCCGCTTAAAAAAAGCATTTGCATCATCATCCCCGTATTTATCATCGCCCAATATAGGGTAACCAGCATACTGACAATGCACTCGAATTTGGTGCGTTCTTCCAGTAACGGGCCTAGCTTCTATTAAACTCGCTCCAGAAATACGACGTATCAAACTAAACTCAGTCAACGAGCGCTTACCTTCCAACTCCACTCGCACCATTCTCTCACCAGAATTGAGCACATTTTTCTGCAAAGGTGCATTAACCTGCTGCTTTCTAACCGGCCACTTCCCTGCCACTAAAGCCAAATAACGCTTATCCACGCCCTTACGTGCCTTAAGAAGCTCGTGCAGCTGCTTTAACACTGCACGCTTTTTGGCGACCATAACACAGCCTGATGTATCTCGATCTAAACGGTGGACCAATTCTAAACTGCGCTGCTCGGGATACATCTGCCTGAGAGCCTCAATTAAACCAAGTGAAATACCGCTACCACCATGCACAGCAAGACCTGAAGGCTTATTAACAATAAGCAAGCCATCATCTTCATATAAAATTGATGAGCGAAGACTGCTATCGAGCCCCCCAGGAACTACTACCTCACCTCGCACTGCCACCCTGACCGGCGGTACTCTTACTACATCACCAAAGGCAAGCTTTTGATCTGGCTTAACGCGAGACTTATTTAGTCGCACTTCTCCGCGACGTAATAGGTTATAAATCCTAGACTTAGGGACGCCTTTTAATTCTCTCATTAAGAAGTTATCAATACGCTGCCCCGCATAATCGGCCTCTACAGTCACCAGGCGAACCGCTGGATTGATAACAGTTTCTGAACTCACTTACACTCCCGTAACTCATTGAGTTAGTTATTTAATACTGATATAGTCGTCCGGTAGCTACCGGGTCCGGTTCCCGCCACAGCATGGCTGTGACGTGAGGGAAGACCGCCGGCCATCTACTAAGGTAAAGACTGCGGTTTTCACGCATAGCCTTATTTCCATCAGTGAATAGCAGTGTACCGGCGGCATTCTAACGCAGTGTCGGTACATTAATTAATAGTACTGCCGATATTTGTTTACACCACGGCTGTGAAAGAACTCTGAGAAAGCGACGTAAAGAACGTTACCAATACTGGCGCAACGAATTAGCGCCCAACAGTAATAGATGAAAGACGCCCAGCGCGGGACTGTACAAACACAACCCAGCGAACTGGAATATAACGGCCAAGTATTAAGGCCACCCTGATGTACCCGTGCAACGCAGATTACTGCCACACCCACAAGGTAATGCAGCGCACATCAGAACGCTTAAAGATGCTCGATCGCACGAGTGGCGCGACAAATCCCGGCTTTTGGGATTTTTAGCTCATGAAAAGAATGCTTATCAACGCAACTCAGCCAGAAGAGTTGCGCGTTGCCCTCGTAGATGGACAACGCTTATTTGACCTGGATATTGAAAATCGTACCCGTGTACAAAAGAAAGCTAACGTATACAAAGGCACCATTACTCGCGTAGAACCTAGCCTTGAGGCTGCATTTGTCGACTTTGGTGCAGAGCGCCACGGCTTCCTCCCTCTCAAAGAAATTTCTAAAGAATACTTCTATCGCAACCCATCTGACGTCAATGGACGCGCCAAGATCAAAGATCTTGTAAAAGAAGGCACTCAAGTAATCGTTCAAGTTGAGAAAGAAGAGCGCGGCAATAAAGGCGCCGCCCTCACCACTTTTATCAGTTTGGCTGGGCGCTACATGGTATTAATGCCCAACAACCCGCGAGCGGGCGGCATCTCTCGACGCATCGAAGGGGATGAGCGCAGTGAATTGCGTGACGCGCTTAGTGCGATCAATATTCCTGACTCAATGGGCGTCATCGTCCGCACCGCAGGCGTTGGGCGCAGCTCAGAAGAGCTACAATGGGACCTAGACTACCTCCTCCACCTCTGGTCTGCGATCAAACAAGCGTCAGAGGAACGAAAAGCACCCATCCTAATACTCCAAGAGAGTAATGTAATTATTCGCGCCATTCGTGACTATTTACGCGATGATATAGACCAGGTTTTAATCGATTCAGAAGAATCTTATAACGAAGCAATGCACTTCGTTGAACAAGTTATGCCGCACTTCAAAAACAAAATCCGGCTATATAAAGATCAAGTCCCCCTATTCAATCGCTACCAAATTGAAAGCCAGATTGAATCTGCCTTCCAAAGAGAAGTGCAATTGCCCTCTGGTGGCTCCATTGTTATAGACCCAACCGAAGCGCTTGTTTCAATCGATATTAACTCTGCACGCGCCACCAAGGGTGGAGACATAGAAGAAACAGCGCTGCAAACCAACCTTGAAGCGGCAGATGAAATTGCCCGCCAATTACGCCTACGCGATATTGGCGGCTTAATTGTTGTCGATTTTATCGATATGTTAGCAGCTAAAAACCAACGTGAAGTAGAAAATCGCGTCCGCGATGCCATGGAACCTGATCGCGCGCGGATTCAAATAGGCCGAATATCTCGCTTTGGCTTACTTGAAATGTCACGTCAACGGCTTCGCCCATCACTTGGAGAAACCAGCGCAAAAGTTTGCCCACGCTGCAGCGGACAAGGCACCATTAGGGACACCAATTCATTAGCACTCTCCATACTCCGCCTTGTAGAAGAAGAAGCCAACAAAGAAAAGAGTGCGGAAATCCGTGTTGTCGTCCCCGTAAATGTCGCTTCTTACCTGTTAAACGAAAAGCGAACCGCTATTTATGACGTAGAACAACGCAGCGGAGTCCGAGTTGTTGTTATACCAACACCAGCGCTAGACACACCGCACTTTGAAGTTATGCGTTTAAGAGATAGCGATATTGGTGATGAAAAAGAGATCAGCTACAAAATTGTTGCCGACCAAGAAGCACAAGCTGAGGCCCTAGACGAAGTAACAACAAGTAGTCCAGCACCTGCAGCTGTTGTACGCACACTTTCACCAAAAAGTTCAGCACCAGCTGCAAGCCCAGAGAGCAAACAGCCTAAGGCAAGCCAAAAAACGAGCGAAGCTGTTGCAGGAGAAGGATTTTTCAGCAAACTATCTAAAGCATTGGGAGCTCTATTCAGCCCTGCGCAACCGGAGCCAGAACCAGAGCCAGTTCCAACACCAAGGCCTCGCAGCAACAATAACCGTAGCAACAACCGCTCCGGTAACCGTAACAATAACCGCGGTGGACGCAATCGCCGCAACCCCGATCAACGCCCACCACGTGATGACAAACGGGTAACAGATAACCGTAGCAACAAAGCAGACACAAGCCCCAAGCAAGAAGCTCCAACGGGCACAACGGTTAACCCTGAACCAAACACGAACAACGAGACTAATAATCGCCCTAAACGTCGGCCAGGAAACCGTAAACCGCGGAACGCCCAAGAACGGAAACGCACCCCTGCACCAGTGGTTGAAGAAAACACTGCAACAACGCCAGACAATAGCTCGGAGCCTAGCGTAGCACCAACTCAAAATACTGCAGAGCAGAATATTGATAAACAAGCTAACTCACCAAAACAGAAAAAAAGCGAGGCAAAACCCAAGCCTGACGATGCAATTAGTAACGCTAGCGAGGCCCAAGAGAAACCTCAAGTAGCAGCTACGCCAGAAACAAGTGAAAATAAACCGGTATCAACTAAAGATGATTCAAGCCCTTCAGTAGATGCAGAATCGATCACTAAAGATACAAGCGCGACAGAATCACCAGCAATAGCCGAAACCGCGGAAACATTAGCTGACAAAAATATCGTAACTGACACTTCAGCAAACGCTCAAAAAGTGACGGAAGAGATAAAGGCGCCAAATATCGATGCAGCAGCAATCGAATCGTCTGCAGAAGTCGCCGCAGCAAGCGTCACGCCCCACACCGAGGAGAAAGTCGCAGCTGCAGCCCTTACAGCAAACGAAGCACCAGCAGAACAGGTTAAAACGCCTGAAAAACCTGCCGCCGTTCAAAATGTAAAACCTGTTGGTCGTGCAGCTAACGATCCTCGCATTGCTCCACAACCGATTAAAAACGTGGAAATAAGTACTGCTAGGCCCACACCACCCGCTCTGGACCCAAGTATTGTCGCCCAGCCTGACCCCGACAAAGCTAAAATGCCTAGAGCGGCCAATGACCCGCGTAATTAACACAAGCGGTTAAATCTTGTAATTTTAAGCCCAGCTCAATCGCTGGGCTTTTTTTGCTTAAATATTAGTCAACCCAAGCCTACATCGGTATGATTTATAAGTCTTTTTTGTATTACTGCTTGTTTCACAACACAAGCTATGTATAATCCTCGACTGCTGCGGAGGGGTGGCAGAGTGGTCGAATGCACCGGTCTTGAAAACCGGCGTTGGTTTATCCCAACCCAGGGTTCAAATCCCTGCCCCTCCGCCACTTATTTTACCTTCCGCACGATACGATCTTACTTTGCAAGTCACTCCACAGGCAGTATGATAGTCACTGTTAAAACTACCTTTGTTTGACTATTTAACGGAGTAAGACATGCAAGAAAAATCGGTTTTTCAGGCACATGCGCAGAACCTGCCCGCCCTGGAAACGAGCAAGGTCCTTCGCAATACGTATATGCTATTAGGCATGACCCTTGTCACTAGCGCGCTATGCGCAGGACTAGCCATGGCAATGAATATTGGCCACGGCACCGCACTTGTTTTATCCCTTCTCGGTTTTGTAATGCTATTTGTAGTAAATAAAACCGCCGACTCTGGTAAAGGTTTAATTGCCGTATTTGTCTTTACAGGCTTGTTAGGCGCCGCGCTTGGGCCAATGCTGAAGATGTATCTTGCCCTACCTAATGGCAGCGAACTGGTAATGCAGGCACTAGGTGGAACAGCTTTAGTCTTCTTTGGTTTATCTGCTTACGTCTTAACAACACGCAAAGACTTCTCGTTCCTAGGCGGTTTTTTGATGATTGGCCTGCTGGTTATGGTCGTTGCCAGTATTGCCAATATGTTCTTTCAAGTACCTGCCGCATCACTAGCAATATCTGCTGCAGCCGTGTTTATCATGTCGGGTCTCATTTTATTCGACACAAGCCGAATCATCCATGGAGGTGAAACAAACTATATTCGCGCCACGGTGGCCCTTTACCTCGATATTTACAATCTCTTTGTCCACCTATTACATTTATTAGGCGTTTTTAGTGGCGACGATTAACCACAACAGCTCTAAACTTGTTGGACTTTTTTCAAAACAGAGGCTCAAATGAGCCTCTGTTTTGCCATATTAGTCACCGGTCAGCCTTATTCTGATCAATCTAGTCAAACTGCACTAGATTTCTGTAAAGCAATAATTGAGCGCCATCACACAATTTACCGTGTTTTCTTTTTTAATGACGGCGTACATTGTGCCAACCGCCTCATCACCCCACCCCAAGATGAAACGTCAATCTCTAAACAATGGCTAACTCTACAAGGCTCGCACAACCTAGACATGGTTGTATGCGTTTCAAGTGCCCTTAGACGCGGTATCATCGATCAGAAAGAAGCCGAGCGCTATAATTTAGATAGCCACAATATGTCACAAGGCTTCTCTATCGGTGGCTTAGGTCAATGGGTGGACGCCTGCATTAATGCCGATCGTATAATTAGGTTTGGAAGCTAGATGCATTTTGTCTATTTATTTACCCGTCAAGCCTATGGCCACAGTCTTGCTCGTGAAGCACTTGATATGGCTTTAGCCACAGCCGCATTTGAACAAACAGTAAGCCTAGTATTTTTAAACGATGGAATATATCAGTTACTTACCGCCAAAGACGCGCAAGATATCGACAAAAAACCCCATACAGGCCCAATTAACGCCCTACCTTTATATGACGTTACTAACATCTTCTACCTAAATGAAGATCGTCAAGCGCGACATATTAACCAGCAGCATTTAGTCGCCCATGCGTCGGCTATTTCTTTGCCAGACTTTAAAAATTTAATCAGTAGCGCAGATCGAGTTCAAAGCTTCTAATGCAATTACATATCTTAAATAGTGTCGCCAGCCAAAGCCGATGCAATAGCAGTATTTTGGCAGACGACGCTATCCTCTTAATCGAGAATGCCGTGGTTTTATCTACATCTATAACCACAACATTACAGGTATTAGTGCCCATCTATGCATTACAAGATGACCTACTTCGAAGAGGTATCACGCCCTCTAAAGATGTTAAAATAATAGACTTTCTGCAATTCGTTGACTTATGCGCCACATATAAGCACTGCCTGAGCTGGTAAAATGACGACACCCCAAAACCGCTCTAACCCAACGATCGCCACCGATAAAGAAGGCTATTTAAAAAACCTCTCGGACTGGTCACCCAAGGTTGCCGAAAGCTTGGCTGCACAATGCAACATAGAATTAAGTGATGAGCACTGGGAGCTCATTAACTTGGCGCAACGCTTTTATCACTTATACAACCTATCACCCGCTATGCGACCATTGGTAAAATACGCAAAAATGGAACTTGGTGCCAATAAGGGCAATAGCATTTATTTTCTTAAGCTTTTTCCCGACAGCCCAGCTAAAACACTCAGCAAAATCGCAGGCCTTCCCCGGCCTGACAACTGCCTCTAATTTATCGAGTAATACTATGCAGGAAGAACACCCATTTGCTAAATATCTCCGCATATTAGGTAAGGGAAAAACAGGAACGCGCTCCCTAAGTGAAGCTGAAGCCTACGATGCCATGACAATGATTTTGCGCAGCGAAGTGGAAGACGTACAGCTTGGCGCCTTTCTGATGCTTTTACGCGTTAAAGAAGAAAGCCATGAAGAGTTAGCCGGCTTTGTTAAAGCAGTACGTGATTCTATCTCAGCACCCGCGATAGCTGTCGATCTCGACTGGGCCAGCTACGCAGGCAAACGCAGGCAGCTGCCCTGGTATTTACTTGCCGCCCTAGCCCTTGCCGACAGTGGCTTAAAGGTTTTCATGCATGGTGCCGCTGGTCATACAGCTGAACGAATTTACAGCGAAACCGTGCTGAACATGATCGGCGAGACAACTGCGAGCGACTGGACTAGCGTTAAAGATAAGCTCGCCAAATGTAATTTCGCCTACCTCCCCTTATCGCAATTTTCACCTGCATTACAACGAATGATAGATTTAAGGCAGCAATTTGGCTTGCGCTCTCCGGTTCACACACTGTCACGGCTACTAAACCCGCTATCCGCAGATTACTCATTACAGAGTATTTTTCACCCAGCTTACGCTGAAAGTCACCAACAAGCCGCCGCGCTACTAGGGCAACCTCACGCAGCCGTCTTTAAAGGGGAAGCTGGCGAAGTAGAACGCAAACCTGAAGCCGTATGCCGAGTAAAAATGGTCCACCACGACCAACTAACTGACGCTGAGTGGCCCAAACTTTTGGATGGCCGACAAGAGAAACTAGTATCATTAGATATCAACAACCTTATTAGTGTGTGGCGAGGTGAATCAGATGATCAGTACGGACACTTAGCAATTCAGGGAACTATTGCTATCGCTATACAATTACGGGCACCAGAACTCACACATAATGTTTGCCTTGAGCGTGCAGAGCAGATTTGGCAAAACCGTAACCCATCACGCCTCTCTCCCCGCTGAAAAGCGCGAGCAAACCGGATATATAATGAGCTTAAATACCGTCGATGTTGAAAACTATCCCTCTATTTTGCGTACAAAAGCAGCACAAGTAAGCAGCATTTTTGATGACCTAGGGCTCCCCCAAGCAACGGTATATCCATCAGAACCAGTACACTACCGCTTACGAGCAGAGTTCCGCTTATGGCATGAGGGCGACTCCGCGTATTACGCCATGTTCGACCCCGCAGCACCCAAGATACCCGTTCGGGTTGATGAGTTTGCCATTGCATCCCAAGCTATTTTTAAGTTGATGCCAGCCCTACTTAAAGCCATCAATGCCAATGCAGTGTTAAGCAAACGCTTATTTCAAGTTGAATTCCTAAGTACATTAAGCGGCGATATGCTTGTTAGCCTCATTTACCATCGTCGCCTGGATGAGCAATGGGAGGACGTGGCAAGAACAGTTTCAAACGAACTCAATATCCAAATTATTGGTCGCAGTAAAAAACAGAAATTGGTTCTAGATCGAGATTATGTCGTTGAAACTTTAACTATCGACAATGTTGATTACCACTACAATCAATACGAAGGCGGCTTTACACAACCCAATGGCGCACTCAACGCCACAATGATCACCTGGGCAAAGCAACACGCAGGTCCTCAACAGGGCCATGATCTACTGGAGCTGTATTGTGGAAATGGCAATTTTACAATCCCCCTTTCCAAACAATTCAGAAAAGTACTGGCGACAGAAATTTCCAAGACATCAGTCAAGGCCGCCCATGAAAACTTCCTTTTAAACAATATCAACAATATTGATGTCTTAAGAATGTCGAGTGAAGAGTTCACTCAAGCACTGAACAAAGAGCGCAGTTTTCGTCGCCTAGCCCATATAGACTTAGACAGCTATACACTAAAGACTGTGCTCGTTGACCCGCCTCGAGCAGGGCTAGATGATGGTACTCGACAACTTATTTCACGCTTCGACACAATCATTTATATTTCCTGTAATCCGCAAACCTTGCACCGAGATTTGCAAATATTAACCAAAACACATGCCGTTAAGGCCTTCGCTCTGTTCGACCAGTTCCCGTACACTCACCATATGGAATGTGGCGTTATTTTAGAAGTAAGGGGCTGATAATGACGGTAAAACTAACTGAGCTAGAAATTGAAACGGCACTTAAGCAATTACCCGAGTGGGAGCTTCAGGAAGGAAAGCTATGCCGCGTGATTGAATTTAGTGACTTTATTAGTGCCTTTTCATTTATGACGAGAGTCGCCATGCGCGCCGAAAAAATTGATCACCACCCAGAGTGGAGCAATGTCTACAAAACCGTCTCTATTGCTCTAACCACTCACGATGCCGGAGGCTTAACAGCAAAAGACCTTGCACTTGCTAATGCGATAAATTCAGAGTCGCTACGCTAGCTATAGAGTTGCGATCAAATCTAATAAAACTCAACACCCAACTGCTGTAAATGACGGCTAAGATAGTCATCAAGCGTCAAAATATCTTCAGGATGTATATCTAAAACAGGAAATTTCAATTCCTTACACAGCTCCGCTCGTCGCATTCGAGCAGATATCTGGTCAGAGTGCTCATTAGCACCCCAGAACTCAAGACATACGCTACTATCGGGTAAATAAAAGTCACTGCATTGCAGTTCAGAAACTGGCAGCGGGTGATGGATACTATACCTAAGCCCCGCTAAATAAAGCCATTGCGCGATAAGACAGTGCTCACGAGACCGGCACGTAGTGCCATCAAGCGCAAGCCAGTCTGTTTTAGTTTGTGCAAATAAATCATCATCCTTTGGCGGAGTTAGTACACAAGCCTTACATAATCGCGAAAATGCCTCATTGGCACGAATATCTTCAGGCCATAAAGCGTAGCTCAGGCTACTTTGCTGATTTTCAAAAAGCTGGCCACCCCGAGCAATACCAGCAGCCGTTAATTCCCAGCCACGACTGCTAGGTCGTAACCAGCCTAATTCAACAAAGATACGATTTAACTGTCGCCCCGTAAGGCCATCCGCACGCCCGAGGGCGGCAGCTGAAAGCAGCTTATTACTCTCCATTGCCTTGAATAGCTGGTGCTCTAATAGGTTTTGTGGCCAAACAATATAACGGCCATAGCGTTTACTCGTTTGATAGCTTCCACCTTCAAACTCGCCTTTGCTAGTTAAAACCCAACCATCATCTATTTTACGTATCCAGCCATAATCCTTTAGTACCCCAAAAAGCTGTTGCACGGGGATTTCACCTTGCTTAGCTAATGCGGACGTAGATAGTTTATCTGATGGCATAAATTACACACTTAATCCTTGGGGTAACGGCTAGCTAACCCTTTGTAGACATCATCTGCAAACTGAGTAGACATCACATCTGCCTGAGCAAGAATTTCAACCAAATGCTCGTTATCTTCTCGCCCTTGCCATATTTTTATATAACCACCTTCTTTATAACCATGATCTTGGCGGAAAAAATTCAACACATTTTTACCTACATACTGCTTATAAAGGTCCTCAAAACTCAGTTCAGCTGCCGTCATTAGATCCCAGAACAGCGCCACCGAGAAACCTTTCGTCCGCAAGCAATATTCTGCCAATATTTCGGTTGCTTCCAACACACCAATATCAGTAGCCTCATAGCCCTCCAGCTCAAGCAGGATCTCATCTGCCAAGGCATCTATATCAACCCCTTCGCGAAATAAAGCGCTCATTCCAAAATGCCAAATATCAACCACTTCAAGTTGAACTTGCGCTAGGTCAGGTTGTTGCTTTTTCCACCATTTATAGCCGTAATGGTCCATTAACTCACCACACTCAATCCATGCGGCGCGATACCATGCGTAGCCTTGACCCATCCAATCGCTATGTACTTTAGTATTCATACTGTTTTGCAAGCCCAGCATTGTGACAAATGCTGGACGACGCGCTGAATCGGACACTATTTAACCCACCCATCTAAAAAGCTGAGTGCATATAATAAACAAGGAAGACAGAATAAGCAGCGACAAATTGGCGGTTTCTGAGCAAGCTAAGCAGAAAAGGCAACTAGACTAAGAAGATAAGTTTTCACCAAGCTCAATAAAATAACTCAAAACATCAGCATCAAGTGATTCTCGGTAATCTTCACCTAGACGTTCACTCACAGTATCAGGGATTTGCGCTATAAAGTTAGCCCCGTAACTCATTCGCCGCTCGGTCAGGCTTAGCGTGATAGTGGATTGTGGGCCGTGCACTGAATAATGTTTGGACTCCAAGGGACGGCTTTTTTGCATATACCCCACTCTAGGCGCAACGCTGCTGATTAGCGGAATACACCAGGGAGAGTTTTCTTCCATGAGCAAAATCAATAACCTCCAACGCTTTTCCCGCCATAATATGATTCAGTGCAATTAACGGAATCGACGGTAAACAAACAATTTTATTTCGTGAATCAGCGTTGGGGAAAAGTAAAAAAAGATCAACAATATCTAGTGTTCCATCAACACGCGAAAATAGACGGATTTCAACGTGCTGTAGCTGTTCCGGCAAGACGCTATCTACAGCCAGGTGCCTTACTGTATCCACGTCATCAAAACCAAGCAAATAGCTCGCTATCAGCATCGCAATTCTCATCCATATCTATTGATAGATGCATTATGCGTGAACTAGCAAGCAGAACTATCCGGTCATTTACCTATCGATCACAGTGAACGACTTTCACTGCCTAGCACCACGAGAATTTAAAGGCGCTGCGGCGTCGCTAGAACTACGCCAGGGATTAATATCCAGCCCCCCTCTACGGGTATAGCGAGCGTAAACACTTAATCGATCTGGACGGCAACAGCGGCTAATATCACTAAACATTCGCTCAACGCAATGTTCGTGAAACTCATCATGTTCACGAAATGAAACGATATAAGCCAATAATTGTTGTCTATTTATCTTTGGACCTCGGTAATTAATTTCTACGGTAGCCCAGTCAGGCTGAGACGTCACCGGACAACGTGAGCGAAGTAAATGACTATAAAGCCGCTCTTCACAGACATCATCGCCATCGAGTGCAAGTAATTCAGGTGACGGCCTATATTCTGATGGGTTTATGCTTAAATCGTCCAAGCACACCCCCTTAGGCGTGGTAATGCCATAAACGTCAGGCCATTCTGAAGGCAAAACCACAGAGACATGAACTCTCGCTCCAGCCGCCCTAGTTAAATCGGTAACCAAAAGATCTTTCAGTGTCTCCACATCAGCAATTCGAGTTTGATTCAATGAATTTAAGTACAACTTAAAGGATTTTGACTCGACAATATTAGGGCTATCCGCCGGAAAGCGGAATTCCGCACATGCCACACAAGGCTTCCCTTCAGGGGTCAGCCACGACAACTCATACGCATTCCAAATATCTACACCAACAAAAGTAGGCGTTTTTTTGCCACTTATTTTCAGTAACTCCCTTCCCTGTTGCCTCGATATTGGATGCAAGCATGAGGGGGCATACTGACTAGGATATTCGGTTTTCTCACCAAGAGGCCCGTGACCAAGATCTGTATCCACTCAACCTCCTCATTATTGGCGTAAACGCTTGCCACTAGAGAGTAAATACATGCAATAAGCGTAAGCTGCGAGGGTAAATGCGGCAACCATGATAAACGCAGTTGTAACATTCACATCTGACACCCCCAACACACCGTAGCGGAAGGCATTAACAATGTAGAGCATTGGGTTCAGACGGGATACCCCGGCCCAAAAATCGGGTAACAAATCTATGGAGTAAAACACTCCTCCGAGATAGGTTAACGGCGTTAATACAAATACCGGAACTATTGATACATCATCAAAGTTGTTAGCAAATACCGCGTTTATAAAACCAGCTAAAGAAAACAAAATGGATGTCATCAATACAATCGCGACTGTGACGCCCAAATGCTGTATATGCAAACTAGTAAAAAATAAAGATAACATCGTGACAATCAAGCCAACCAACAATCCGCGAGACACACCGCCAATCACATAGCCCCATAACACAATATTATTCGACATTGGTGACACCAGTATCTCCTCAACAAAGCGCTGAAATTTTGCACCAAAAAAAGATGACACCACGTTGGAGTAGGCATTGGTGATTACAGACATCATAATCAAACCGGGCACCACAAACTCCATGTAAGTAAAGCCGCCCATCTGCCCTATTCGAGATCCAATTAACGCGCCAAATATTACAAAATATAAAGACATCGTAATGGCTGGCGGTAACAAAGTTTGCATCCAAATACGCAAAAAACGCCGAATTTCTTTGCGGACAATGGTATAAAACGCTACCCACTGTTCTGCTATTGTCATTAATTCCTCACTTACTCATTATCAGCAAATACTGATTTAATTGATTTAACTGGGCAACTCTAAGCCGACAGCAGCGATACAAATAATTCTTCTAATCGGTTTGCTTTATTCCGCATACTGCTTACGACGATCCCCTGTTTATTGAGCGCCGCAAAAACCTCATTCAGTGAACTGCCTTTATTAAGCACCAACTCGAACATATGCTCATCTAAATAACGCGTTTCAAAACCATCAACTAGCAATTCTGGAGTAATTGCATTTGGAGTATCGAGAATAAAGACCTCTTTTTGAAGCTGAGTTAGCAAAGTCTTCATACTGGTGTTTTCAACAATTTCGCCACCATCGATGATTGCAATGTGACGACATAAGCTCTCTGCCTCTTCAAGGTAATGAGTCGTCAATATAATCGTTGTCCCACTGCGGTTAATTTCCGACAAAAACTCCCACATTGATCGCCGTAGCTCTATATCAACGCCGGCAGTAGGTTCATCAAGAATCAACAACCTGGGTTCATGAACAAGTGCTCTGGCGATCATCAACCGCCGCTTCATTCCACCAGACAGCATACGGGATGCAACTTTTCGCTTATCCCACAAGCCTAACTTCTTAAGGTATTTTTCAGCGCGCTCACTAGCCAACCTTCTATTCAGGCCATAATAACCCGCCTGATTAACCACAATATCCCAAACACTTTCAAAATTAGAAAAATTAAATTCTTGAGGGACCACTCCAATCTCTCGTTTGGCAGCAGCTAGATCCGTTTGAATTGAATGACCAAATACATGAACATCACCAGCCGTCTTTTTAACCAGAGAAGAAACAATACCAATTGTGGTAGATTTTCCCGCGCCATTTGGTCCAAGCAGGGCAAAAAAATCCCCTTCACGCACTTCTAAATCAACCCCTTTCAAGGCCTCAAAGCCATTATCATAAACCTTACGCAATCCTTTAATTTGAAGGGCAATTGCCATAGTATTCGCCTAAATAGTATCCGCTTGTAAATTTCGTTCCGAGTGAACAGCCTAACCCATATATTTATTGGTCTAGACGCTTTAATGAGTACCGATTACACAATCAAAGACAGTAGCGTAAAAGCGATAAGTAGCTACTCCAGCAATCAGCTAAACAGTTTACTAAAACCGATCATTTTGCCACGAGCCCGCAGTGGAATACACCACGTTTTTAAATCTATAGAAATTGGAGTTACAGTGACAACACGTCTAGCTTACCACCAACAACTCAATGACGCGCTTTACGAACTATGCGCTCAGACAGTACCTCTACAAAATACCAACATCAAAGAAAGTAATGAAGAGCTGCTTAGCCTGTTTTCCGCACTAGAACTATGCTTTGCTAATGGCGACGATTATACCCCCATTGGCCAACAAATAATTACGCGTATCGTTAGTCACTACCCCGCTATTACCCCACAAGTGCACCGCGACTTATTTTGGTTTTATGGTGGCGACTGCCTGCATTTTTTAAGCGACGACGAAATACAAAAATACCAAACTTTAGAAGAACGTTATTACGATTTGTCCAAGACAGACAGCGATGCATGCTATAGAAACTTACGCGCTCAAATTTTTAATATGCATTAATGGAGCAATGGGCCCAGTAATTAGTGCTCACTTTAGACAGACGAAAAAAAAGCGAAGTAAATAACTTCGCTTTTTTAGAATTTGGAGCGGGAAAGGAGGCTCGAACTCCCGACCTCAACCTTGGCAAGGTTGCGCTCTACCAACTGAGCTATTCCCGCATAATCCGATATCAAGTTAATCTGCTTAATTAACTAGTTACCGTATCGTCTTGATAAGATACTGCTTTCTACGATGAGAGCGTCGGCATCTTAAAAAGTTTTCCCTAGACTGTCAAGATTGCCTGTAACGACTTATCTTAAACAGATTTCTTCACTATTGTGAAGAAATTGGCGTCCCCTAGGGGACTCGAACCCCTGTTACTGCCGTGAAAGGGCAGTGTCCTAGGCCACTAGACGAAGGGGACGCCGCGTACCTTTCAGGGCGATATTGCTGTCCCTGAAAGAGGGCGCAATTTTAGAGCTACTGCCCCACTCCGTCAAGGCCAATTTACCACTAAATCGCGGAAAAATAACAAAAAAAAAGAGAAGCATCTCTGCTTCTCTTTTAGTGCTGCCGAACTCATCAGCAACACGAAATAATGGCGTCCCCTAGGGGACTCGAACCCCTGTTACTGCCGTGAAAGGGCAGTGTCCTAGGCCACTAGACGAAGGGGACGCCGCAAACCTCTCAGACTCCGAGTCACTTGATGTCTGAAAGTGGCGCGAATTCTAGAAACCTTAGGCCCCGCCGTCAAGTCGCTTTTTACACTTAAGGCCAAAAAAGCAAAAAAACCTACAAAATAGCCTGATTAATACTCATATTGAACAATATTCACTCAACATCTCCAGTGAGTTTTAATGACAATGAGTTAATACAGTAACGCAAACCTGTCGGATCAGGGCCATCTGGGAAAACATGGCCTAAATGGGCATCACAGCGGGCACACACCACCTCTTCCCTAACCATGCCGTGGCTAACATCGCGATTCACACCTAGCGCATCTTGATCCAGCGGAGCGTAAAAGCTTGGCCAACCAGAACCTGAATCATATTTGGTGCTTGAATCAAACAAAGCCAAACCACAGCAGCGGCAGACATAGGCGCCCTCTCCTTTGTAACGGTAATACTCACCGCTGAATGCGCGCTCAGTCCCTTTCTGACGGCACACCACATATTCCTCATCAGTAAGAAGTTCCCGCCATTGCTGCTCAGTTTTCACCACTTTTTCCACGAATATCCTCCACCTTGCCACCGTCAAACACGTATACTTAGCCACTAAGTAAACATTGCGCTATAGGTTGTAGTTTATACCGCTATATATCGCACACAAGGTACAAATTTAAGATTCTCGGCATAGGGCCGAAATACCTGAACAACTAGTACACCGGTAAGCTACCGGTAAAGAAGGCGAGACATGAGCCATCATTTAAAATCGAAAAAATTAAATAACGTCTGCTATGAAATTCGTGGGCCAGTATTACAACGCGCTAACGAGCTTGAGGAGGAAGGACACCGAATTCTCAAGTTGAACATTGGCAACCCAGCGCCATTTGGTTTTAACGCCCCTGACGAGATCATTCAAGACGTAATCCGCATGCTGCCGGACAGTGAAGGTTACAGCGATTCCAAGGGCCTATACAGCGCACGTAAAGCCATCATGCAGGAATGCCAAAAGATTGGTATTCCCAACGTTGGCGTCAATGATATATACCTAGGCAATGGTGCCAGTGAATTAATCAGCATGGCCACCCAGGCATTGCTTAATCAAGGCGATGAAGTTCTCATCCCTGCCCCAGACTACCCTCTCTGGACAGCAGTGGTGTCGTTATCAGGCGCTACACCTATTCATTATATTTGCGACGAAGATAATGACTGGCAACCCTCTATTGACGACATAGTGAGTAAAATCACGCCTAATACCAAGGCCATCGTTATTATCAACCCCAACAATCCAACCGGCGCGGTGTACAGCCGTGACATGCTACAACAACTGGTAGCCATTGCAGAGGCACACAACCTGGTTGTTTTTGCTGACGAGATATACAGCAAGATTTTATATGATGATGCGGTTCACATTCCCCTCGCCAGCCTTGATGCCGATGTTTTATGCCTGACATTCAACGGCCTATCAAAAGCTTATAGACTCGCAGGTTTCCGCAGTGGCTGGTTGATTGTTTCAGGTGCAAAAGAACGTGCAGCAGATTACATTGAAGGGCTAAACATTCTGTCTTCAATGCGACTTTGCGCAAACGTACCTGCCCAGCACGCAATTCAAACTGCATTAGGCGGATATCAGAGCATTAATGAGTTAATTCTGCCGGGAGGAAGACTACTGGAGCAGCGAGATCTAGCGTATAAAATGCTAAACGAAATACCCGGAGTGAGCTGTACCAAGCCTGCAGGTGCTATTTACATGTTTCCGCGCTTAGATCCTGAAATATATCCGGTACGCGATGATGAACAATTAGTATTAGACTTGCTAAACCAAGAAAAAATATTACTTGTTCAAGGCAGTGGTTTTAATTGGCACAAGCCAGATCATCTTAGAATTGTCTTTTTACCTAATAAAATTGATCTAGCCGATGCTATAGCTCGCTTTGCGAACTTCCTCTCTGGCTATCGAAAACAGCTGGCTGGAGCAAAATCCGCTTAATCGGCTTGCCGCTGCAGTAATTAGTACTACTGCAGCGGCTGAAGCCACCTCAAAAATCACAGACGGTAATGCAACACCTTTAACGCCGCATCTAAATTAAGCTCAGGAAAGTCCTCGCGACCGGCTATACGCGCTATAAACGTCGCAGAAGGACAATAGGTTTGCATAGTTTCCTCCAGAAAACCCTGACCGAGATACGGTGCGTTAAGACAAACCAAAACATCGCCACCCAAAGGCAGTAATGCAGGGAACTGACGGACCAGCTTTTTATAATCCCTGACGGCGTCAAAACTGCCTACCTGGCGTGATGGCGGATCGCAAATCACAATATCGTAGGGCCCCAGTTTTTTTAATCTCCCCCACGACTTTAATATATCGTGACTTAAAAATTTCACCACTGCCGGCTGAGAGCTCGGGTTTAAGTTATGATTTTCACGCCCCCTCGCCAATGCCGACTTGCTGGTATCAATATTGACTATGGATACTGCCCCAGCCTGTTCTGCGGCAACCGAAAAAGCACAGGTATACGAGAACAAATTAAGGACTCGAGCGCCACTGGCTCGCTTTGACAACCATCTCCGCGTTGGCTCCATATCCATGAAATAACCAATATTTTGATTATTGGCGAGCTCCAACTTAAACCGACAATCCCCCTCTATTGCGGCCATCTTTTCAGGTACAAGCCCCCATAAAATCGTCGCTGAAGCAGGTTTTTCATACCGTCTCTGCACCACAGCAGCTGTACAATGGTTTTTAAATCGATTTTCTAATGCAGCGCAAAAGTCCTGCCAAAATTCTTGCCCAGGCTCTTTATAAAGTACAATCCAAAGTACCGGCTCATAATAATCTACCGTAAAAAACTCAAAACCAGCATAGCATTGCCCCCGCCCATGAAATAATCGCTGAGCACCGCGAGCTGTCTCCATATCCCAAGATGAAAAACCACTTAAGCGGGCAAACTCTGCAAAGTCACTCACCACTGGCACTCACTTTATACATCACCACGTCACGATACCCTGTTAGCACAGGAATATACCCTTCCCAAGCTCGGTCCAATTCAGCATCATTACTATCGACAAGCAAAGGCCGGCCCTGTAACTCGGAAATTTTGGTTTTTGTCGCAATAACCGTAAAGTTTTCCCTGCCGATTTTTTGAATAATCGCTGGCGTTAACTGCTGATTACCACGGCCAAGAATGTGCCCCTGACCACCAATCGCAGTAATAATAACCATTACCGGTCCCTGGTGATTGTCGAGTAATTTCTCTAGTGCCAATGCGTTGAGATCACGCCCAATCAATGTGTTATTTAGAATGGCATCAAAACCCAATAAGGTATTCTCTAGACCTAATCGCAGCATCACTGCAGCGGTGGTGCTACCAGGACCGATAAGATACTGAGTATCCATGCTCATCGATTCAACAACATCATCGGCAATATCGGCGAGTACTAGCTCCTCTTGCTCACGACCTCCAGCCTTTACATGCTGCAAAAAACCACCAATGCTTGGCACTAGCATCTCGCCAAAATGGGCAGAGCGCACCTGCCCTGCCCTAAATGCCACTTCATCTATGTCCCTAACTTCTTGCTCGCACAAGGCCACCAGCCCTCCGGCAATCAACGCAACAACTATATCCGCCGCGCTCTCAGGACTTACCGCATAAACCCCTGAGTGCATTTTGACACCCGCTGGAACACCCAAGCATGGCACCTTTGTACCCACTGCACTCAGTATGTCTCTCGCGGTGCCATCACCACCGACGAACAAAAGCAAATCCACACCCTTATTTACAAGGGTAATAGCCGCCCGCTGGGTATCCAATGCTGTTGATTGATATGGATTATCAACACTACCGACAGAACAGAATGGCAGGCCCGCCAGCATGGCGTTATCCCCCCCTTGCCACTGCCCCGCCATTAACCCCGCAAACCCGAAGACAGTGATTTTGTCATTCGCTTTATCAGCAATACGCTCTAAACATCGCATAGCGCGAGCACTGGATCGGCCAATATCTTGATCTTTAATACCGGCAGGATCAAGATTGTCACTGCCCTTCATCCCAAGCGGGCCACCAAGGCCAGCAAAAGGGTTCACAATTAATCCCAACGTAAACATTGCATCCCCAAGTGTCGTTGCCATATATAAATTAAATCTGCTAATGGCATACTTTATTAACGGCCACTTTGCAGGGCGTTTAAGGTTTCCTTAAAGCTAGCAGATGTGGCAACAAGTGAGCTATACGCAAGTTCGCGCCGCAGAGGGTATTGTTTTCGCAACAGGTCAAATGCCAAACCTCGATCAAGCTCATTAATAATGCGCCTAAAACGTTCGTCATCTTCTTTCACGTCGTAAACGGATAAAACTGTGCGGCGTATAAAATCAGCACGATTAGCCCCGCTACAATGCAGTGTTTCTCCCGCTGTCATCTCCAGCGGTACGTCAAAATCACAATATTGAACACCAAGAAATTCAGCAAGCTGACTAGCCACCATACGTAGACCACTTAACTTACCATCTACGCTATACCCCGCAATATGGGGTGTAGCTATACGACAACGGTTAGCCAATGCAACGGGAAAAGCTGGCTCGCCCTCCCACACATCCAACAACAAAGAAATGTCCGGCCGCTGACGACTTAATGCCATTAAGCTATCGGTTGAAACAATCTCCCCTCGTCCAGCATTCAATAAAACCGCATCTTCAGGTAACCGAGTCAACAATGACGTATCCAGCATATGAAAACTAGGGTGGTCACCCGTTCGCGTTAACGGCGCATGCAAACAAAGCAAGCTGCAGCGTAAAACATCATCCAAACCACCCAAATGAGGAAATTCGTCCTTATTTAACAAGGGATCATAGGCACGCCATGCTATTCCCAACGCCTCTAAACGGCGCGCTAACCGCTTGCCAACATTACCAAAGCCAATAATCCCCACGGGCTCACCCGATAAGAGACGCTCGAGTAAGTCATCTGTCTGACAAATCGCGCTAATTACATAATCCACCACAGATTCGGCATTAGAACCTGGTGCGTTACAGGTCTTAATACCGCTTTCGGCTAAATAATTCAGATCTAAGTGGTCAGTGCCTATGGTGGTAGAACCAACAAAACGTACTCCCGTGCCGTCAAGAAGATGCTTACATACCTTGGTAACCGAGCGCACAATCAGTACCTCAGCATCGGCAATATCAGTTTTTGACAACTGCCTACCATTTACTCGCCGCACCTCACCAAACTGTGAAAAGCAAGAAACAGCAGCGGGGATATTCTCATCAACCAGAATTTTCAAAGACAACGTCACTCCAGTATTAAAACTTAATGCCATTAATTAACAAAACAACATAACATACTAATATATCAGGATATATCACCCAATTTGTATGAATGGGAAGCCACAAACTCTGCTGTTCCAAAATGCATTCGTAGTGCCTGCAAAAAGAGAGCTGCTCTAGGTGGCATTTCATTAGCCAAGAAATAATTGAGTGATTGCCACACCGCCAACTGAAAGGGGAATGGGTCTATTTCGCTGCCAGTCAAATTATCTATACTGACGCGAAATGGCAGGCCCGCAGCGACACTAAACATCCATTCCAACGCCTGTGGCTTTGCCTCTACCGATTCAAAAATACGTTGTTGTTCAAGGCTTCGGCCATCAGGTTCNTACCAATAACCATAGTCTACTTGCTGCCGACGACGTTCACCGGCAATACACCAATGAGCGAATTCTACGAATCTCATAATCTTGAATGTACATACCTAATCTATTGTTTAATATAAGGTAACTCAAAAACCATAATTCCCCCCCTCTTTACAAAAAAATGTACAAAATTGCGATAAATAGTTGTCATTTGTACACCTTGAGTAATTGTAAGCACGCCTTCACGTACTGGAGTACTATAAAAACAGCCGCATTCGCCCCTTTTTGAACGGAGCCGATGGCAAACTTCCCCGATTTCAAGCTTCCAAATATTTTCGATCTCGTTTCCTAAACGCCGGCATAGTGCCTTCGAGTATTTCAACTATAGCCTTATTGACTATCGCGCTCTCAATTGAACCCGGATTGGCCGATACTCGGTGGTCTTTATCTTTTGCTATATTTACATGGATGACCTGCTCCGCATCTGCGACAACAGCAAGATTAGGGTTATGAGTTACCATGAATATTTGTCGCCTTAGCTTAGCCTTTTTAATAAACGGAACCAAAATTCTAGAGACGCTTTGATTATCGAGATTATCCTCAGGCTGATCGATAATAAGTGGCTTATTATCCTTATCCAGCAACAGATAAAAAATCAATAGTAACGCTCCTTTCTCACCTGGAGAAAGTTGCTGCAGCTGCTTTCCACCCATTTCAAGACTATAAGCTTCATCTAAGTAGTCCAGTGAAAACAGGTAGTCATACATACCGCTCAAGTCCTGAACCTGATCATCAATATGCATCGACTCTTTCTTGTTTATATTGCGGTAATCGACCTCCAGATGATCAACAAGCGAGCCAACGAATTTAATAATACCGTCGGGATTCGATAACTCTGCTGAATCAACCAGCGATTTCACCATCATCTGCCCCTGCTCTTTTCCCGAAAAACTCCCTTTGAGTTTTTGGTTTACAAATGACAAAAATCGCCTAGAGAAATTGTCGTTTATTTCAAAACAGGATTTGATGGCCACATCGTATTTACCTAGTAAATCATGGTTTTCCCTCAGGGCTTCATCGATAGACTCTTTTATCAATCGATATACATCTACCAGCCTCGATTTCACGGCAAAAATTTGACCAACAAGATCTGAACGTATAACTCTAAGCCTATCTATTTCCAGCTGTAATCCATTGCGGATATAACTAAGGCTTTCTTGCAAACCAACAAGTGCTCCTGGATCCTCTTTCGACCCTATAATGGCTTCGCGCTTTGTTCGCCAATCTGCTAAGTCGGCAAGGTATTTTTGATATCGTTTCTCGGGTGCTCCAAGTTCGCTCAGGACTTTGGCTCTCTCCGCAATCAATTGATTCAGCTGATCACGATATCCTTTATTCTCATCAGTTCCATCACCATCCAGTAAAACCGATACCGTATTTATCCTATCAGAGTAGGCGCTGGACTTTTCATCTATAGCTTTATAGTTGACACTAAAATTGACAATTATATCGAAAGATAAATCATGCTCCGCCAATCCAGTCAATATGGAATTTTTTTCCATCCCTACTGCACTTTCAAGCGCTGAAATTTTTGATCTAACCTGCTTCAGCTTTTCTAACTGAGTTGAAACTTTGATTAATTCCGCTTCCCTGCTGTCTATTTCGAGCTGGATAGCATCAATCTGATTTTGCAGCTGGTCTAATTGCTTGCTCTTTTCAGACTGGGCTTCACTCTTCTCTCCGGCATTCGGGTTTTCAACTTCATCGGGTGCTATTACGTCATGTGCATCTAGCTCTCCTTGCTTGATCTCTAGCTTGCTCTTGAGTCGAGAAATATATTTCTCATTTCGCTTTGCCTCTAAAGAAGAAATTTTCGCATTAAGATCTTTCAAGCTTCCTTGGATGGCCGACACCTCCGTAGCGCTATCGCCTTTCAATCTTTCTACTAGCTCATCAAACGTGTTACAGCCATAACGCTTTGCAGTCGGTATATGTGAAAAAACGACTTGCTCCAGCTCACGCCGGAACCCCTCAACCTGATCAATTTCAGAACAAAGCGACTCGAAATTATTTTGTGATAGATACTTAACACGCTCTTCAACTGAACGGTCAATATCCTCACCCAAAGATCTAGACCTTTCGGTACCATCATGCCAGTACATGGTGGCATTGAATTTTGATGCAAGACCGCTTTTCTTGAATTTCTTTGCCGACAAAAACTCCAACTGCGTTGAAGTTTCACCACATAACGCCAGTATGTCTGCTAATGCACTTTTCCCCGATCCTTTATTGCCAATGATTGCTACAAGTTGCTTATTAAACGACAGCCGCAATCCATCGAACCACACACCATGCTCATGGTTATAGCTATCAACTGAATCAATCGTTATCGCTTTTATGTATTTGGTTTTATTCTCCTTAAAGACCTGTAATGCCTCAGGAGATTCGCCAATATACACCCTGTCCTCTGGCTCATTTAGAGTTTGCATTAATCCATTAAAATTTGGATCTGCCTTTACCCAGCAATATCTTGATTCCGCCGGCTCAAATATTTTTTCTAAGGAGTGCGCATCACAACCATGAAAGCAAGGTTTTGGCTTGCCGCACTTCAGCTCGTAATCGTCTATTTTCTCACCGTAAAAAAACTCGATATCCCCCGGTCGCGATGAAAATATTGCGTCAGACATTTTGTAGATTTCACGACGGTGGGGTTCTAACTGAGACTGATTTGAACTATCGAAATAATCCTTGTGTTGACCTACTCCAGAGGCGCCATCACTAGTTTTATTCGAAACAACTACTAACGTGTTTTTCCTAAGTACAGGATCTTTCTCAAACAACAGCCTCAAATCAGCCCAGCTAACAACGAAGTGTTCAACTCCATATTTATATGCTTCCTCATCACTGATCGAGCTATCACCCTTTAAGTCCCTCCCATATGCACACAAATCATTGCGGGTAGCAGAATATTCACGATCACCCTTAACCCTTATATTTTGAAAAAAACGCTGCTCGATTTCTGAATCAAACACTGGATTAAAAATACAATGGATATTAACCGGCTTACCATTACCCGTGACAGGTGTTATTCGCAATTCAACGTTAGGCAATACCATTTCAAAAATCTTAGTGATACGACCAGAATCAACCAACCCTTTAAACAGAAAATAATTTTCGATTGACCAGTAATCTGTAACCCCAACTACAGCTATATCCGTCTCGTAGCTGTTTATCGCATCGCAGTATTTATCCCATTTTTCATCGATATTTGCACCAGCAAACTGATCATTCTTGTTTGTACCCGGTGTATGGATGTGAAGATCCCATCGCCTCCATTCAGCCCCTTCCCTGTATTCCTTTACCATCTAAATACTCTCCAGATATGCTAGTACGTTTCAAAGGTGTCTTGGTAAGCCAAACCGCTGACACTATTTGCTTAGACTTGGGCCAATAAGCCCTTGTTTAGAAAACTCTCCGAGATTAAACCAATATCAGTAGCCCGCGGATAAGGCAGCCCCTTTGGGTGCCGTCAGAAGTATGCTTCAGACAAAGTTTGACTGTCGCATAGTACTAAGTGCCAACTGGAAACAGTATTCGAAGTTTATGTGGAAACTCAACCCGAATGACTATATCGAAATGGCTTACAGCTCTTACTCATGACCTGCTTACATTTGCGTCTCGGCAAGTTTCTAACTTCACACCACGGACATATTCGCCCAAGTTATCTTCTGCCTTGATTGCATCAACCATTCAGTGCCTCATTAAGGTTGGTCACAACATCGTAATCAACGCCAAGCGCTTTGAAGTGCTTTTCACCACAGGCGATTTTGTCTTGTTCTGACTCTCTCAGCTCGACCTTGTTGCGGGTACTCTTGGTCTCACGCACTAGGTAAAGCTTTTCATCACCGTCAGTCACCAACGCCCAGTCTGGGTTATAGGGGCCGACAGGAGTATCAACTTTAAATTGCGGTGGGAGCTTGCAGTAGAATTTAATCCGCTGGTCATTGTCGCAAGCTTTGGCGAATTCCTTTTCGACTTCCGAATCATACTCCACATAGTCGTAAAGTGTTTTGTCGATGTTATCCACTTCGTACAGGTTGTGGATGTACCGAGTTATTCCCTTCTCTGCTTCTGTCTCTATTTGATGCATCTCGTAACAGAGGCCACCAATTTTCTCATACTCAATGCCCTTCACCGTGACATGGTGTAATTTCTGCTGAATACACTCGGTCACTTGATTGATGAATACCTGAGGATTTTCGATAAAGTCTTTCAGGCGGCCTGACGTCTTGAGTATCTCAACCAAGGTGGAGCGAGTCAGTTCGGTATTGTTTTGCAAATAGGCCAATAGGTCAGGTAATGCCGGTGCTTGACTGATTTCACGTACACCACCTGAAATCTGCTCCCCCTCAATACCGGCCTTGGACACTTCCTGGCGATACAGGGCTGTGGTGATTCGCGTCCGCTTAATGACGGGCATATCTGCAATAGCCTTGGCTGTTTCAGCAATCAGCTCATTAGTATCGAATTGTACACGGTAGCGGGTACGCTGGCTGATTTTGTCCCACAGCTCGCGGAAAACAGGGTCGAGTGTGACGTTCTTTCTCAACTTCAGGGTACGAGGGTCTTTCTTTGCGTTCACCACACGGTTTTTAAATACATACTTATTCAGCTCATCTACGACTTGAGCCCGCATGTGAACGAATTCCTCTGGCAGCTCAAGCACGAAACCGGGATCCTTCGGATCAAACTTGTCCGTTACTCGCCCATCATCACTCAGGTAACCATTTTCCTTAAGGCTATCGACAATCGACTGGGATGCCTCCTGCCCCAAGGCAGTATGCTGATGCGCCTCGGTGTTAATCAACAAGGCAAATGCGGTTTTATCAACCTGACCGAAGCTGATACCGTAATCATCCTCGTATTCGGTCTGCAGCTGATTGGCAAAATCATCGTAGGATTCATTGGCAATGACAGTCAGCCGGTTCACGGAACTATCATGCACCCTATCTCCATGCTGATTTACAGGTAAGCGCAGGCCTCGGCCAATCTCCTGCCGTTTTTTGTCCTGAGATTTCGTTTCGTTAAGGGTGCATATCTGAAAAACATTGGGGTTGTCCCAACCTTCTCTCAATGCCGTATGGGAAAAGATAAAGCGCAACGGCTCTTCCTCGGAAAGCAGCTGCTCTTTGTTTCGCATAATTTTGGCGTAGGCATCCTCATCATCCTTGGTCTTTCCCGTTGTATCCTTCGCATTACCTTTCCTATCCTGAGAAAAATAGCCATCGTGGACCTGCTCTACCGGAAATTCCAATACCCCTTTGTACATGGGCTTTTGGGTTAACTCTTGGTACGCTGCGTCAAACCATTGACCAATCTTGCCGAGACTGGTTGAGCCGTCATCGCCATAGACGCGGTAGTTAGCCACCTTGTCGATAAAGAAAAGGGATAGCACCTTAATGCCTTTACCCTTAACAGCCAGTTCTTTCTTGAGGTGCTGCTCTACAGTCTCATATACCTGAGCCCGCATTAGCTCATCACCCAAGCCACCTAGCTCTTCACCCAGCTTGACGACTTGCCCATTAGCAAATTCCACATGCTCCAAACCGGGCTCGCAGCTGATATTGGCAACCATCCAGCCGTTTTCATATTCCTGCCGCTCTTTGGACTTTAGAAACAGATCATCACCTTGCTTTACGGTTACATTCTTTTTGGCAGGGCCAGCCTTTTCCTGCATGTTGATTTGCAAGCTGGCTTTTATCCCCTTCTTGTTATCGACCTTTTTCAACCCGACAAAGGTCGAGTTAAAACTTTGATCTTCTAATAGACTGGCGACCTCAATCCGCTTAACCAAGCGGAGGTCATAGGCTTCAATTGGCCCAAGGCTGTACAGCAAGTTATAGGGGTTCTTATGAGTGGCCGAATAGCGCAACGTGCAAAGTGGATTCAGATTATGCAACGCCTCAGAGCGCTTCGTTTGCACCTTACTGGTATCCCCTTCTACAGATTGAGGCTCATCAATAATCACAAAGGGATTAGTGGCACGAATAAAGTCAATCGGCTTGTTGCCACTCAGCCGGTCATTCTCACGGTTCATGATAGCCAGCTCTTTATCGAAAGCCTGGATATTCACCACCATGATTTGAATTTTGTTGCTACTGGCAAACTGACGAACTTGGCCGAGCTTCTTTGAGTCGTAAACGAAGGCATCAAAGGGCACCTGATCATACAGCTCTTTGAAATGTTCACGCATGATCTGAATGCTTTTCGTCGTACCCTCTCGGATAGGGACACTGGGCACTACGATTATAAACTTAGTAAAGCCATAAGCCTTGTTCAGCTCGAATATGGTACGCAGGTAGACATAAGTTTTCCCCGTACCTGTTTCCATCTCCACTGAAAAATGCGGTACCTTGCAAGGCATATCGCTGCCCTCAAAGCTAAAACTGGTGCTCTCCAGCTCCGCTTGCTCAGGCAAATTATTACCCACCTGCACTTTTTTAACGTTTTCGAGTAACTGAAGCTCTGAGAGCAATAGCTGATTCGCTACTGCGGGAATACTACTGAAGCTACTACCAACCATCTCAGATTGGTTTAACTGACTGCCGCCAACCTGCTGGCCGACTGAAACGGAATAGGTCTCCTGTGCTAGTGGCTGCTCTTCAAACAGACGGATAACCGATTGGATTGCTTCACGCTGGTAGTCCAAACCTGCATCGAACTTGAGTTTCAATACTGACATACTCAGACCACCTTGAACACTAATTCGGATTCAGAGTTCTGGGACTTCGCCTTGAAAGTATAGACTGCATTAGCCTTAAGCTGATCATTACCATTGAAGGCTTTATCGAGACAGATGAATTGCATTGGCTCAGCACTTGCTACCGCGTCGATTAGATCAGCCGTCAAGTTATCCTCTAGACAAATCAACAACGCGCCTCCCGCAACTGAAAAAACTCGCCTTCCGCCTAGAACTATTTCGTCAACCTGATCCGTAAGTTCAAACCCTGCCTTCAACAACAATTCGTATAGTATTTCTTCCTGAGTAGCAGCATCATCAATATTATTGACATACATTTGAAGCTGCTCATTCAAAGACTCGACTACATCATTCGAAAGCTTATCCCAGACGGAAAAATTAGAAGCATCTAGCTTATAAACCTTAAACCCTAAATCTTCAGGTACTTCTTGAAATGACAGTTGGCGCGTATCTTTAGAAAGAAACTCTGCCACTCTCCTAATTCTTTCTTTTCCTAAATCGGCGATGGTTCGATATCCAGATTTACATGCTTCCGAATCGTCTGCACAAGGCTCTGGTAGCTGCACAAGAATAAATCTTCGCTTCGCCTCTTCCGCGTGATTCATTTTCATAACTGCGTGGGCAGTAGAACTTGAGCCAGAAAAAAAGTCTAAAATAACGTCACCATCACTGGTAGCCAGACTTAACATTCTCTCAATAAGTCTCGTCGGTTTAGGATTACTAAATATATCTCCAGAACCAAACAACTCTTTTATTTCCTTTGTCCCTTCCTGGTTATGCCCAACCTCATCATTTGGCCACCAACTCCAAGCCATCATTCCATCAGATTCAGACAAAAATCTTTTGAGCCGAGGCCTGTTATTCCCATGTTCGCCAAACCATATTCTGTCGTCTTCTAATAACTTGATAAAAGTCGCTTCAGAAATAGCCCAACATCGTCCGTCAGGCGGAGAATACGTAACACCCGTTGGCGTTTTAACTTTATAAAACTGACTAGGAGTAGCGTGTCCAGTTTGCCCGGTTAAATTTTCCGAAGACCAAGGTCCACGAGGATCTCTATCTGGATTTTTATAAGCCGCCTTTCTTGTTTCCTTTAATGGCAGCTTATTTAAAGAACGTCTCGCTTCCTCAGCCGACTTAGCATAAATCAATACATAATCATGACCCGCACTAAGATGTGCTCTCGAATCAGGTGAAGTTCTTTTTTGCCACACAACGGAAGCTATAAAATTTTCCTCACCAAATATTTCATTACACATTCGGCGAGTATTTTCTACTTCATTATCATCAATCGATATAAAAATAACACCATCGTTTTTAAGCAGATTTGCAGCAAGGTACAACCTTGGATACATCATATTCAACCATTTTGTATGGAATCTTCCTTCTGAAACTGTGTTTGTCGAAAATTTATTCCCGTCGCTGTCGCTTAATCCAGAGTAAGCTAGGTATGTATTTAGCCCCTCCCTAAAATTATCTGGATATATAAATTCCTTACCAGTGTTATATGGCGGATCGATATATATCATTTTCACCTTGCCGTAATAGCTTTTCTGCAAGAGTTTCAACACTTCCAGGTTGTCACCTTCGATAAACAGGTTCTTGGTGCTATCAAAATCGACAGATTCTTCCCGACACGGTTTCAGCGTTGCCCGTGTCGGCTCCTGTATCAATTTCATACAGTCACGCTTACCCGGCCAGTCCATGCCATAGCGCTCTCGACGACCTTCATATACATCGCTAAACGTTCCAAGCTCCGCTTTCAGTCGTTCAAAATCAACAGTCTCGACAACTTTTCCGTTAGCATCAGTTGTTTCAGTAAAAACGCCGGGAAACATCTGCTTCAGCTCTGTTCTACGCTGCTCAGCAATATCCATTGTTTCTCCGCTCATTACTTCGGGTTTATCGGTCATTGGTTTGGTTCTCTGTTCTTTTCAGCTTGTTCTGAAGTTAGTTTTGGTCGCTGTCCATTTGACGCTCAAAGGCTTGTATAACAAGCGCCATGACATGCGGTATATCTTCTTGACAGTCTAATCCGACCTCGACATCTCCATTTCCCCAGCGCCCTAGACTGGTAACGTCTTTGCACAAACCCCGAGGGTCGTCTATTTCGGCAAATGGCATATTGAGGGATAGGCGCAACCTCTTAGTTTGGGGCACTACATCGACAAAATTGGTTTCAGCTTTGAATGCCACATACAATTTCTTGAACTCTTCGGAAACGCAAGGGTCGATCTCCAATACTTGTTTACGAAATACTTGGAAAATCTCTGCCATACTCCCCTTTTGCAAATGTGTGTGATCATCAATTGTATACTCAGCGGCTTGTTCTTTTTCCGGCTTATAGGCTTCAACAATATCTTTCGGCAACTGAATTACTGGCCATACTTTCGTCGCCTTATCAGCAAGTTGCTGCGCCCTATTTTTAATTGCGTTCTCATTCCACTTTGGTTCTGCCGCGATGCCTTCATTCATTTTTAGTGGGCTATATCTGAAACCGTATTCGTGTTCACATTTGGCCTGAAAGGCATTGTTACTGTATTCAGAGTTATAGCCCGTTAGCGTCAGGTTACCGAGAGTATGGCGGTGCGTTTCCCATACTCGCTCCCACTCCTCTCCTAGCTCGGTGCGCCAAACATCTGGTAATTTTTCCGCCTTATTATCGGCTTGGGGCATGATATGCTCGATGGTGTATTCGTCAACCAAAATACGTTCTTTACGCTCGAAATTTTCCATACGCCGAAGCCAGTAGCTTTTGCTGCGGAAGTTGTAGATATCTTTTGATTGAATTTTTCGCTGAAACTCTTCGTCACTGGGAAATCGACGATAAGACGGCAGAAGTAAAAATGAAGCCTTTAGACTTTCCAGATAGCGATCTTTCTTCAGGCCAATGCTCATTCGCGAAAACGTCTTGTTCATTGAGTTAGTAGGTATTTCGCAGATAGCCCGCCTGAAGACGTAGCTCTCGATCATCCTGACGGCTGCAAGGAATTCAGATTGACTCAACAGCTGATTAGCGTAATCAGAATACAGCTCCAACAGGAGCGGATATGCCACCTCGACTTTTAGCTCACGTACATCTTTGAAGGCTAGCTTCAACTTGTCGTCCTGCTCTTTACCCAAAGCAAACGCGCAGAAGTAAACAGCATAATTCCTAATGTCTTTGACCAGATTCTCCACTCCGCCCTGTGCCACACCGGGCAGCCGGGAATACTCTTTAAAGACTTCGTACACATCACCAATCTTTGGGATTTCTCGGGTCTTAACCGTCAGGAAGTGCCGCATAAAGCTATCGAAATAATCGCTGTAGGCTTGCTGGCCGAAGGCCAGCTCCATAGGCCGCCAGTATTGTTCATACAGCTGGGTTTGCAGGCCCGGCTCCAATCCCATCAATATATAGTTGCGGATAAGGTCTGCCTGACTCAGCTCCTTACCCGTGGAGTTCATACTTTCAAAAATCAACTGCGGATTGTCCTGCTCTCGGTTCAGCGATATATCAACTACCATCAACTTTGCTAAACCCCTGCATATCGGCTTCAGGTCATTCAGTTTTCCCAGTTTGGCCTTAAAATAGTCGTAGTTCTCCACAACTCGAATCGACTTGTCATCAGGCTGCTCATGCCCCTTGATAATCGCTTTCAACGATTTGTCATCTGTTTGTGACAGAACCAGCTTGAAAAACTTGTCCCCAGATTCCAGTGGATTGGTGAGGTAATAACCTTTCAACTTGTTTTGACTAAAATCTTCAATGGGTTCTTGATCACCCATTACTTCGGTCAGTGCCGCTATTAGCAAGGTAATTGTTGTAAGGCGTTGCTGCCCATCAATCACTAATAGCGGGGTCTGAGAAGACACCGAGTAAAGCCCTTTTTCGACATATACCACTGACCCCATAAAGTGAGCTGCAATCTGGTCGTTGCCGCCACTGCGAAGAATGTCATCCCATAGCTGCTGACACTCTTTTTCACGCCATGAATATGTGCGTTGGTAAATGGGTATAACGAACTGTGGCGACTTTTTCAGAAACTCAAGCAGCTTTGCTTCTGTTGCTTTCATGCGATCTGTATTTCCCTGTTATTTATACAAGCTTCCATTTTATTGAGAACAGCCTTTGATCCTGAACATCCATCTTTAGTTTGGACTCAATACTGTCTAACAGCCCATCTTTCCGAGTTTCTATCTCTTTCGCCTGCTGATCATATTCACGCCACGCTTCATCTCGTTTTTTTTCCAGCTTTTGAGATCGACGCTGGTGGGCAAGCTTTTCCGGCAGATTCTTGGAACCACGGATCAGTTTTTTGAGATCCTTAATTTGCCCATCATAGTCCTTAAGGTTGCCTTTCAGGGCTTTACGTTTGTCGTCTGCCCAGTTGTCGAGCTTATCCATTTCCTGCTCGAAGAGTTCAGCATATCTCCCTTCTACATCACCCAACAACTCTGTCTTTCTGGACTGGTAGACTTCGTCAAAATCCTGAGTGGGAATTTCCCTCTGTTCTATTTGAGCTTCTAGACTAAACAACCGCTGCATTTGTTCCTGGCTCAAGGCCTCACCTGTCTCAGTGTGGCCGACGAACACAAGGTGATCCTCGCTGTCTGCGCCATTAATAATAAGCTTGTATAACGCCAAATCACCCCTCTGACCGATCAGTGGCTCTAAGCTGTAAGATTTCTGAAGGCTGTTGCTGTAGTCAAAGGCCAATTGGGCAGTGACCAACGTTTGGCTCACTACATGACCAATAAGGTACTGGGCAAGAGGGTGACCTACACGGTATATATGGGTATCTTCGAGACCTTTACCAATCTCGTATAGCCCTAAAGGAATTGAAGATGTCGCACCTTTTGGCAATTGTTTCAAGCGAAAACGGTTGTAGCCGTCACCGGACAGGGAAAAATCAGCATAGTTTTTTAAACCATGCTGGGATAGCTTCCATAATAGCTGGCCATACTTATCCAGGTAGCCTTTACTTTCCTCTAAATTGAATTTGAGTTTGTCATGGACTTCCGCATCGAAGTTTTCCAACAGCTTTTGGCGTGTTGAGTCCATTGCCTCGTTGATTTGCTCATCTAGCTCGACTTGAAGTGCTTCAAACTGCAAATCGATCTGCTGTGGCTCCCGGCAAGTTTGATAGATTTCGACAATCCTGTTCTCGAAGTCGATACCTGACTCTATAGCACCGAGCACTTCATCACTTGCACCAAAGACACCATTGAACAAGTTGAATTTCTCATCCAGCAGTTCGTATACTCGTTGATCGGCCGCATTGGCTTTATTAAGAAAGTTAATGACTACTACATCGTATTTTTGACCATAGCGATGACAGCGGCCAATACGCTGCTCGATGCGTTGCGGATTCCACGGTAGGTCGTAGTTCACCAATAGCGAACAGAACTGCAAGTTGATACCTTCGGCAGCGGCCTCAGTCGCTATCATAATTTCTGCATCGTTCTTAAAGTAATCAACCAAAGCCGCCCGCATATCGGATGTACGAGAACCAGTGACACGATCACCGTCCCGATAGGTTTCTACCCAGCTCCGGTAAATCTGCTTCGATTGTTCATCATTGTTGCTACCATTAAAAAGCACTAGCTTGTCGCCATAGCCTTTCTTCGATAGTAAATCCACGAGATAGTTTTGGGTACGACGAGACTCCGTAAATATAATCGCTTTGCGCTCTGCCCCCAAATCCTTCGCTTTGGTAAAGCCCGCCTGCAATGCCTCTATCAAAGCCAAACCCTTGGCATTTTCTGAAATAGACACGGCGAGGTCACGAAAGACAGTTAGATCGTCAATCTCTTTCTCCATCGCCGCTATATCATCTTCAGTTAATGGCTCTTGCTCATCTTCAACACCATATTCGTCTTCGTACTCTTCCAATAGTTCAAAGTCTTCTTCTATCGACTCCAATTTCTGCACTAGCTTCTGATTTTCCCGTATCTGCCGATACAGCTTACTTACTAGAGAGTCCAAGGCACCAGCGATAGCGAACGTAGAAGATGCTAACAGTTTCCGCATTACCAATGTCATCAACTTTCGCTGCGCATTGGGTAGCGCACACAACTCAGGACGCTGAAGATAGTCAGAGACCATATCGTAAAGGTCTTGTTCCTCTTGCGATGGCCAGAACTCTTGGGTGATTGGCTGCCGATTGGTGTACTTAACATACTCCAGAACCTGTCTGCGTAGTGTGCGATGACACAACGGTTTCAAACGGTTCTTTAGCGATTTAAACTGAACATCTGAGCTAATACGGGAATATTGTTGTTTGAAGCTTTTCTCGTCGCCGAACGCATATTCATCTATGAAACTGACAAGTCCATAAAGCTCCATGAGACTATTTTGCAATGGTGTAGCTGTGAGCAGTACTTTAGGTACATTGGTGAGTGCTGTGCGTAATGCACGAGCGGTTTTGTTCTGAGTCTTGTATACATTGCGCAAGCGGTGGGCTTCATCTAGGACGACCAAATCCCATGCCACTAACATCAACTCTTCAGCGTGCCGAGCTGCAAAGGGATAGGAACAGATCAAAATCTCGCTGTGGAGAAACGGGCTGGAGTTACCTGATTTTATGGCATCTTTATACGACTTGGCTTCAAGAATTCGGGATGGCAAAAAAAACTTGTCCGACAACTCCTGACTCCACTGCTTTCTCAAGCTGGCAGGTACGATGATCATCATACGCCGCTTTCCTTCAGCCCACTTCTGCGAAAGCACTAATCCCGCCTCGATAGTCTTTCCCAAACCGACTTCATCGGCCAAGATTGCACCATTAGACAATGGGGATTTAAAAGCGAATAGAGCTGCCTCTACTTGATGGGGGTTCAAATCTACCTGAGCATCCATCAGAGTACCGGCAAACTTTTCAATACTGTCTGAAGAACAGCGTTTACTCAATTCATGAGCATAGTAATTGGCGTGGTAATCGGTTATTGGCATCCCGGCCTCATCTCCTTAGGGTGTGGGATTTGGCCAAAGTTTGCATTGAAGGCAGCTTCAGCGACCACATTCTGTTCTAATTCCGGCAATTGCAACTCACCAACCGTAATTCAGCAAGCCGATGACGAATTCTTTATTTTGGCTATCCTTTTTTCAGCAACACTATCAATAACTTAGCGGCCGGTACATCCAATTTAAGCTCCAGACTTCCTATCACAAATGACAATCTTTCGAATATTTACCATAGATTCATATTACATGCCCCTAGGTTGACGTATGTCTCGTGAATGCCAGGCGCAACCTATAAAACCTTAGCGACATCTAACCTAGCCGTATTAACACTTTGTTTTTTTATATTATTCAGCTCACAAATAGAAGTGAGGGGGCTATATCCATAGCATCACAAATTTGAAGCAATTTCAGTACAGTGATGTTTTTTTCACCACGCTCTATACGCCCCATATAGCTTCGATCAAGCTGAGCTTTATTCGCCAGCGCTTCTTGCGAAATTCCACGCTTCTTTCGCTCTAATCTAATCCTGCCACCAAGCTCTTTCAGGCGCTTGTCTGCCATAGTATTTAGCCCAGACCCTAAAGGTAAGAACTATCACTAATTGCGGCCTGAACAACCACGGCATATAATACCCATTTTAAGCACGTAGGTGAACGAATATGGAAAGACAACCATTTGACAGAGAAACGGCTCTGATCTTTGTTCGAGATCTTACACACCAAAATATCTATGACTTAACGGTAGAGCATAAAAAAATAGCGTATTCAAAAAAGCGGGCTAAATTTTTTCTTGGCGCGTATCAGCAGGAGTTTCGATACACCCTTTTTGAAGGAGGTTTGAATTGGGTAGATACTCACGTCCCCTACTGGGAGCGTACTGGTGAGGGATTGAAAGAAAATTTAATAGAGTATTTAAACGGAATGCATGACCTACTTACCGAATCATGGGTTGGCTTGCCGGACTAAATTAGATTAAAACCCGCAGCATATTACCTAATATCAGCCTCAAAAAACTTGTAAATATGCTCTAAGAGCGAAAGTGGCAAATTATTAATATCACCCTCTAAAATAGCCTCTATACAAATAGACTGTGTTTGAATTTTTTCGGCTGCGTCTTCTGTCGTAATATCCAGCTCAACTAATTGATTACGAAGGTAAATTATGAGACTCGCACGTCTTTCTAAGTCTTTCGACTCATCACTATTTCGCGACACAACATCAAAAAAATTATCGTAATCGACATACATAGATACTCTCCAAAATATAGTCAAAGAGCTTAACTAGCGACGGTCAAAATCCATTCTATGAATCGCCATGAATTCCCGTAATCCAGACAAAGCTCTACTAGCAGTTAAGGGTGGATTCTCAAGCATCTCCTTATACGCGGCATTTAAGCCAACCAAAAAGCTTTTAGAAAGTGGCTTACCAGAAAAATCATCTAGACTTGGCGAAAATTTCAGACCAACAATTTCGCAAAATAGCTTTTCCAAACCCTGCGGCCTAGCTTCGACAGCTTCAAATTTCTGCTGTTCTTCCTCTGATCGTCCACATGGAGAATACCAGAAACCAAAATCATCAACACCTCGCCTTCGATCACCCGCGAGACAAAAATGAGAAATTTCATGTAAAAGGCTTCTTGGATAATTTTCCTTAAAAAAAATAGTAGCATTAACACCATCTTTCGGGGCTCTGTAATAAGGCTCGTCAGCACCACCAGAGATTGTAAGATCAGGAAACACATAGAAAAACGCATCGATCAAACACTTACAGTATTGATCGTCTATAAAATCAGTGTTCATTCAGCATCTCAACTATATACCGCAATCAAATAGAAAAAACATGTTCTCCAACATTCTATAAATATTAACGGGCGTTTGGTAACCGTATCAGATTCACATTCGTACTATCCACCAATCCAGTTTCTAACTCAAAGTTGCGTCTTACAACATTAAGATACTCAATCATCAATAGATCGTACTCATCCTTGAGACGACTATAATCATCTCTCGCCTTATTTTTTAAAGCTTTCTGTTGCTCAATCTTGGCTGTGGCGGACGGAGTGGCTGGACTATTTTGTTGGCGACAGGTTTCCGCATCCGAAATTGCAAGACAAAGCTCAGGGTAACGTTGATGGCGAACATAGCCTTTACCCCGGCCAGCCTCCCGCCCCACTGCATCCTTCGTAAACTTAAATCGTGTAGACCTCGTATCAACTATTTTGGATTTTCCACTCTTTAGACGTTCAAGTGCATCCCAGTATTCCTTCTCGATATTACTGACTTTCATTATAGGTATCCTGTATTTCAACAAGATTTTGAAGGAAAACTTCAATATTTCTGATATTTTCCTGATACTCCAGTCGTGCACGCAAGGGGCCACCTTTAGCGAGCTCCACTTGATAAAACTCTTTGGTCTGCTCAAGTGCAACCCTTGAGCCAGGAAGAAATACTGCGTTCTCACAACTAACACAGGCGGAAGCAAGCACTCCCGCACCTTTGTTACATGGTTTTAACGACATACAGCCGCCAACCATAGTTGTTCGATAACGTATTTTCCCTTTTTTTACAGCCAGCTTTGTCGCTTGACGACTCTCAAAAAAAGTTGGTAATTGGTTCCTAGCTTGCAGTATCTTTAACTTTTTACCTGCGCTCCCAGTTAAAGGTAGATTACTTTCAAGTAACTGGTGTATTTCATCTGATTCAAAATGAGCTTTTGCTTCATCCCATTCAGCACGCATAGCCAATGCCGATGTATCATCCCCAAGTAAATTTTTTGCCCGCGAATTTGAGTCTGAATAGTAAACCGTCATAACCATACTCATATGTTTTAGTTGAGCTTTTAAAACGGGATACGAAACCATACCACTCGCTGCCGCATATACCGCCATTGAACGTCTGAATTGGTGAAACTGTAAAGGCCAAGAACCACCGACCCTTAAATCCTTTGGAATATCTTCTCCATATAAAAACCAACTAATCTCATCTAAATCAAAGCTTGATATTTCAAGCTCCTTAGCACATATACTCGAATTAACATTCTTAGAACTTAGTGCATTTGTTGTATAACTAAAATGGGGATGAGGCTTCCCCTTAATAGCATTTTCCGCAGAGATAAATAATGGGATATCATCTTGGTTTACATCAACAATTTTTCGATCCATTGACCACGCTAGCACACCCTCAGCGATGATTCGACAAACGTTGAAAGCTTTCTCGACAACATCTCCTGTTACCCATTTGGTAAATCGAGGAACACCATTTGGCTCCAGCTTAGACGTTGTTGACCAGACTACAGGGATTTCCCCACTTTCTGTTGAAATATATCTCAACCCGTTAAGGGGTATTGCTTTAAGTTCACTAACCCGCATACCAGTGAATGCCGAAATTAAAATTGCACAACGCATCTGCCAGCGATGTAGGTTACTGGCCAAACCACCCCAATTTTCGCTTTTTGAAATACCAGACTCTGCCAGTTCCTTTAAAGCTAAAGAAACCTGCCATTTCTCCCCAACTTCCTTGTCCCAATAGTATTTAAGCAAGCGTTGCTGTCTTCTTGACAAGTACGCAGGTAATTCTGGCAGAGGGCCTCGAACAACCATATCCCTCGCAATTTCACGAGAGCGAAACAATGTTTTTATCGAATCCTCATGCTGTATAAAAAGGTCTAAATTTTCAAGTGTATTCCGCAAAATGCCCTGATATATCTCCGATGGTATAAGTAGTGTCTGAACGGTATCGGTAGTTTCAGGAAACTGCCTCCTTAATCGTCTTAATCTTTCAGAGAATGCCTTTGATCGATTTAACTCACTCCAGAAAACTGTACCTAAAAGAGTAGATGCAGCTTCCAATAACCGCTGAATTTTCCCCAGCATAAGCCCTACTTGCTTATCTGTAGAACCTCTAAGCACGAGGAAATCAATTGCATCGGGCACAGAAAGGATATTTTTAAATGGAGTATTTGTATCAAGACAATATCGAACCAAATACGAAACCGCCCTTATGTCTCCATTGAGCTTTGACATCGAACAGCCACCAACCGCGTTAATCCAATGAAGCGTAAGCGTTTTGAGAAATAGAACGGCATTATTCATACTTTCATCACTTAGCTTATACTCCGTATTAATAGGTTTAATTAGGTCAAGTTTACGCCTAAAATCCAGGACCCTATTAGCTCTACTTATGGCGCTATAATCCCAAATATCATCTGAAAATATTGACAGAGTGCTTCCATTTTTACTAAAAGTAACAGGCAAGTCACTAGGTAGGGTATTACCTAACACTCCTGAGAGGGGAGTAGCTTCTTCTACTAATGAGTTCCGCATCACTAGCCTTGTCATAATTATACCGTACCTCCCGTGGCTAACGACTGACTTAATAGGCTCTGGATTAACCTAGCCCAGTGTTCATTGTAGTAACCCATTTCCACATTATCTCGAGCCTCCTCACAAGCTGTAGATCTACCATTTTCGCTCTGGAAAACTGTATTTACTATTTCATCAATTCTGTAAAGCATTGGTTGAACGACTTCTTCATAATGCTCTAAGTCGTTACGAATATCGGAAGTGATACTAAGGGCTTTTCGAAGACTTAGTAGCTTGTGCATATCTTCTAAATCCGTATGAACTGCAAAGTGTTCACAGAACAGACACGTTTCAAATGTGCCACATTTAGGTTCAGGAGCTTTATCATTAAATCCTTTGGCCCTCAAAGGCGGGGAACCATTCAAATTATTGCAAGACCCAACAGCTGTTCTTTGAGATTCGCCTTCTTTTGCTATTTCTACTGGAATCAATTCATCAGTTGATCGATTAAAACTATTTATTCTTTCAGCTAATTCACCATAAAAGTGATTCATCTCCATCGCCTGACTTTCCACATCCATGCCTGTGTAGGATCTAGCAACAGTTGCTATTGAGTTATTTAACTTCCTCGCAACTAACGAAATCTTCCCCGAAGACTTTCTAACAAAAAAATCGCTTGCTATTTGCCTATGTAATTTAGGAGAAATTATTTTAACACCTCTAAAAAATGGTGATTTCTTAACAAGACCATTAGCAGCAGATCTCTGCTGCCTCATTAGCTTTCCATCCATACCAAATTTAACAAATAAGAAATCTTCACACGCCTCATGAAATCCAAATCCAAAAGCCCACTCCCTAAGTTTTAGATACGTCTTAGACTCCTTCATTAACTGGCGTGGCGCCGTAAAGCCCACCTTTCTTCCCGCTCTATATTTGTGTGCAAACGCGAATTCTCCCACGCCAATTTTATCAATATCAATTTCAGACACCTTAAGATCAAGCACTGGCTGAACATTTCCCCCCGTAAAAGATAGAAATAAATGATAAAAACAATAAGTGCACAAATTAAAGACATAAGTCTTGTTAGTAGTTAAGCCCTCTTCCCTCCACTCTCTTCTTCGTATAATTATATTATTGTAAACAGTCTCTACATTTTTATTAGCACCTACTATTTCCGTATCAATATTTTTCTTAAATCCCTTTAAACTAAGAAAATCTTCATCCCCATCATTGTAGTTAAGAATTTTTATTGGCGCTTTTGAAGCTGCATACCAATAAAAATCCTTACTTTTACTGCCTTGTACAGTTACGTTAATTGGAAACTTCTTGTCTAAAATAGCTGTTGATAATTGATAAAAGCACATCGCACAAGTTTGTATAAATTTCTGCGCATCAAGGGAGTTAACATTTCTACAATCCGCGTCCATTGTATATCTAGAATTTCTAGGGATTGGTATATAAGAAACCATTTCAGAATCTGAAAAATTGAAAGCCCATTGAATAAACATTCTGGCTGTTTGCAGCCTACCCATTATTGCAGTTGAGCCCAGTGATGCCTTAGTACTTAACCTTCCTAGCTGATACAGCTGATTTTGAAAACGTCGGTATTCGCTTAATAAACCGTCTAGAGAAGTTGGCTTTATACCTCCATCAAAATCGCAAAAATCAAAGAAATACCTAAGGTAGTAAATTCGACCTCGCACTGTTTCATCACGCCAACCCTTATGTAAAATAATATTCAAATAACTCTTAAACCACTTCACTCTCACTTTAGAAAGCGTCTCAGCACTCACTTCCGAAGGAGTAAATGGTTTTCCTCTTGATTGATAAACTGGCACTCTAGAACGTTCTAAGTAACACAACCTACCGACATCTACAAAAAAAACAGAATCATCAGCAAGTCTCCCTTGAATTACCACTGACTCGGCCGCGAAGACTTTGTTTGTCTCCTGCAGGTTCAAATATATAATTGATCGGTCTTTAGTTTTTTTAATCATCGCTAGCACCTTCAAAAAAAATGGTGCCAAATTCATTCTGAATTTCATTAAACTCTGATAGATCAGAATCAAAATTCAAATAGCTTTCGGTTGTTCTAATATTATTATGACTAAGTCGCTGCCTAACATAGTCAAATATCTTAGAATCTGGATAACCTCTAATTCGAAATGACCTCACGATATTCATCCCCATCGTTGCCCTAAGATCATGAAACGAGAATTTCTTGAAACTCTTATTTCCTTTTTGAATCCTTGAAATAAAGCGCCCCAATTCATTTCTAAGAGCTTGACCACTTTTGGGAACTATTATTGGCACTGAGATATGGAGTGCACTCTTTAGATCTTGTCGATCAGTAATTTCACGTTGAGCTGTATAATATGGATTCCCACTGCGCGTTAAAAATACATAATTTTCGTTAGTATCCCCGTAAAAGCTATTGATATGCAGCCTACGATGCTCTGCCCTCTCAGATTGGATGTATACCATTAGTGATTCAATTAACTTTCGGCTAAAAAACAACCTATTTAATTTACCTCCCTTGGTATCCCCTTTGTACCTTCGACCCGCAGTGATTACAGCAACATCCAGTTCGGCGTCATTTTCTAGTTTCTCATATGCTGCTCTCACACAGCTGATACTCAATGTACATACTGTCTGTTGTCTAGCTCCTGTTTCAAGTGCGATTTTCATCATCAATTCAAGTTCAATCGAAGCGTATTCATTTCTAAATGCCTCAAAAATAATTTTCTGCTCTTCAAAAGAAAGCGGGCGAAGAGTACCATCATCTCTTAATTGCCCCAGCGAAGGACTATGACGACGACTACTTTTTATTTTTAGATCACTCGATGTAACCTCAATATTACGCACTAGTCCCACTCGATTCGTGGTCAAAATCGACTTTTTTATATGGGTAAACGGCTTATTCCCCAGGCTCTCTTCTGGAACCAATGACTCATAACGGATATTTGTGTAGAAATGTGCAACCGTCGATAAGACATTATTAATATGCTCCGCACTAAAATCATGCTTATCAAGAACCCTACTCATAAAAACACGGAATTTCTGCGGAGCACGTTCGTGATACAACTTTGGCAGGTCAAGGAAATGTTGCTCAGTGTCGTCTAAATACTGAAGATAATACTTTAGATGAGTTGCTCGAGCTGTCAGAGTTCGCATATTGGAAAGGCTCGGCTTTTCTAATTGGCCTAACAGATAAGCATTCCCTATATCCCAAGGCAAACCATTCGACTGAATAATGACAGGCATTTTAGGAAAATATCCCAGCTGCTCTGAATGATAGAAAGAATATTCATATCCTTCCGGGCTGTTAGATCGTTGCCACATCAAGCTACCTTTGTGGAAATAACCCAAATGTATTACACGCGCGGAAGAAATGAAAAGATCATTAAGTGTGGTTTTCATCAAGGAGAAACCCATTGGAATATGTACACAATCCAAACATGAGGCCCCTAGCATGTCAACATTTAAAGAGTTGTGTGCGCCTCGTGTAATGCACTCGCAGCGTAATCTGCTCGAAAAATTACCTGATGACCATCATTGTCTGCTCCAGGTAAATACAGCGGCTCGTTGCCACCGCCGACTAAGCGCGTTCCCGTGGAGTTAGCAAAACAAGCATCAAACACCCTGCACAATTGCTCTGCATTCGCAGCTGGTATCTTGAGCATCGCAGCACTAGGCATTGCGTAACAAACCGTCTTTGCCGTGAATAGGTTCAGAAACGACATATTCTTGACTTGAAAGTATGTCGAGATACTTGGCGGATAAAAATTCACGCCCGGCCAAAAGATGGGCAAGATAGCCACTTTCGGGCAACAAATTATGATTAAGGAAAGCAGGATTCGCCACATAGATCCATGTAGACCGGCTACCACTTGCCGTCATAACAGAAAATATATCGCGACTGTAACGCACGGGGGTACCTTCAAATTGATCCATTAATAATAAATCATCAACCCCAGCCAATGTATAAAGAACCCCTTCAACCTCGCCATGGCTTGCCTGTTCTACATTGGCGTAGGCAACACTTGGCCGACAATGGGATTGTTTATTAAACACTAGGCGAAACCCCGGCAAGATAGCGGGTTCAGCATCTGTAAAATGCAGGCCCCGCGCACGCATTCTGGCCGGATTCATGTTGGAGCCATAGGCAAAATAACAAGAAGTCATAATCTAACACTTGGCAAATCGATAAACAGAGAGTAATTTTAACAGAAAGGGACATCGCCGCGACTGAGTTTAAGTACTCAGGTTTCAGAAAGATTTTCCCTGAAAGGTTTTGTTAAAACAAAACCCGCTGGTCGTGTACCGCCCGCTACGTGAGGAATGATCTATGGCTCCACGTAACAACGGTAAGCCTTCGTCCGCGAAGATAATCCCCTTCCCTTCGCGGTCAACAAGGGTTGAGCAACATAAGATTGTTAGGATCTCTCCTGAGTATGAGGGGCTCTGCCTTTTATATTCGCACCACGCATTGAGTCGCGACAAACTTTACGCAGTGAAGATACTAGCTTGGGCTCGCCTGGCCAATGGCCAAAATGTAGCCATCTTACCCTGGCTCAGCGGTATTTCCCGATGCATAGATTTAAACGACCCTGACACAGGGTTGGCTCAAGGCTATTACGACCCACGTAATACACGACATTTCAGCGAAACACCGCCACAGCACATTGCCGCACTCGACGCCATGTGTCAGTACCCTCATGACATCGAGTCACATATTATTCAAGAAATCCCCGATCTTATTGGCAGTCATGCCGCACTACTCGGTGACAAACAAGAATTTATCCTAGAACCTGTTATCAGCTGGCGATTACTAGCTAACGGGAAGTTAGAGGCACTGGTTGCCGACGTAAACCTAGCCCAGCACACCCCTGTTTTAGCGCAAGACGAATGCCTATATCCAGTTCAACAAGAAACAAATTTCCGTTATTTCTTTCAATACCATATCGCAAATCAAATTAAAGCTGGCGGCCAAATTGCTACACGCGCAATAAGCCAATTACTCACCTGAGACGCGGCGATTTAAAGGGGATTATGCTTTTTTAAGATAGTAATGGTACAAACCATCCTGCTCTTCTTGGGCCATTAACGTGTGCCCCAAGAAAGTACAGAATTTAGGGATATCGCGGGTGGTAGCGGGGTCGGTTGCAATGATCATTAGGACATCCCCAGTTGAGATATCGCGGATCTTGTTATGTAGCATCATTACCGGTTCTGGGCAAAATAACCCACTGGTATCTAGCGTATGATCTGCCATTATTGCCAAACTTACTGCTCCAAAATAATACATTATCTTAACGGAGCAATAATGTTCCCATCCTGCCCCGCCACTCACTCTTTCTGCCTATTCCTTGGCGGATACATTCCAGCTTTCGGTCTCAGGACTGAAAACAATAACTGCCTTCTTTGTTTCTAAAGCATGACGAAGCTGACGAATTTTAGCGTCGACCGTAAGCTCATTTTCACCGTAGTCAGTACCGTCACGAGTTACCAACTCTTCTAACATTCCCTGTAAAGCGTCGTCACTCAATTTTTGCCAAGGTATTTCAACAAACTCACTCATGGACAGGCTTACCAAATTTAAGGGTCATACGATCACTCTCACCGATAGCAGTATATTTTTCTCGATCTTTATCCCCTAGCCGCAAACTCGGTGGCAAAGTCCAAACCCCCTTAGGGTGATGGTGCTTATCTTTACTATTGGCATTCACTTCACTGCTATCCAAAAGCAAAAATCCTGCTGATTCAGCTAAGGCGATAACTTTTTTCTCTGATACGTACCCGCTATCAATCATTTCTTGCAATGATGCACCTGCATCGGCTCTATGCTCAACCACTCCCAAAATCCCGCCAGGTTTTAAGGCCGCGTAGGCTGCAGAAAAAACGTCTTCGGCAACACCGGATTTTAACCAGTTATGAACATTCCTAAAAGTCAGCACCTTGTCCACACTATTGGCTGGCGCTATTTCTAGGTCTTTTGGTGGATAAAGTGTTGTTACCTCCACATTTTGATACACCTCAGGAGTTTCGGCTAACTTCGCTTCAAAAGCTGAGCGAGCTCGCGTGTAAAAAGAAACACTGCTGTCCTTAGGGAACTGAGCTGTATAAAGCTTACCGCAATCACTGACTATGGGAGCAAGTACTTCTGTATACCAGCCCCCACCAGGCCAAAGTTCGACAACCGAATCACAGGGTTGAACACCCAAGAAAATAAGCGTTTGAAGTGGGTGCCGATAAATATCCCGTGCCCGGTTTTTTTCACTTCTATGCTCAGCATCCAGAATCTCAGCCCACTTAAGGTCTGTGACCGCGGGAGCTGCAAATACAGAGCCACAACACAGCGCTAATAGACACATCGACAGGGTTTTTACTCTCATTTTCATTCTCTCCAAAAGTGTCATTATGATTGTTCGGCAATATAACGTTGAACGTGTTCGACCTTGTCAGTCATTGTTTGTTCTCTATCTGACCGTGTACCGATTTTAAGCTGAGTCGAGAGCCTAGGCGCGCCCATTTCATGTAACCGTATATGGCAGCGCTTGATTGATTCCATCACCACCTCCCACTTGCCCTCTATATTCGTACCATAAGCATGCAATTGATACGACAAGCCCATCTCGGCAATAATTTTCTGACATTCCGCAATATAGGGTGTCAGCGATGCACCAACATTTAACGGGGTAATACAAAAATCTACAATCACTTTCATTCAGCACCTCTAGCCCTGTCTGCAATGCCACACTCGTAGTATTCTATGACTATAATCTAACAATTTGATGCATGAAAAGGACAGCACCGTGAATCATTCCCTCGTCTTTACCTTCATTGGCTTAGACCGCCCCGGGCTTGTTGAAAGGCTAGCCGATATTGTTGCAGATCACCAAGGCAATTGGCTTGAAAGCCGTATGACCCAATTAGCTGGGCAGTTTGCTGGTATTGCCCGTGTCTCAGTTCCTGAAAGCGAGCTAGAAGAGTTAACCAACGCACTTCAGTGCCTTAATATTGAAGGGCTAACAATTACAATCCAAGCTGGTCAAGCTGTCACTGCCAGCCCCACCCCCAAAATATGTAAATTACACATATTAGGAAATGATCGCCCAGGCATTGTTCGAGAAGTAAGTCGCGCACTTAAACAACAACAAATAAATGTACTGGAGTTCAACTCTAATATCACCAGCGCAGCAATGAGTGGAGATCCATTATTTGAAGCCCACGTCAGGTCAGAGATCCCTGTTGATTGCGATTTTGACGAACTAGAAAGCAGTCTAGACGCCATCGCAGAGCAGCTCAGCGTGGATATTATTTTAAGTTAATAACACGCCTAGGCTTTAAGCTTATGAATAACAAAAACCAGCGCTGCTGCTAGTAGCGCAATAAACCCAACACCCACCACACAAAGCAATAGATATTCCGCAATATCCTGCCACGGCACATCAAAACTCCACACCGCAGAGCACACCAACATCACGGTCGCCAGCACTGCCAGCACAGGTGTTCTATAGCGCTTATAAGCCTTAATAAACTGTTTAACCACGTAGCATTACCATTTTATAAAGTACAAAAATCACCCTAGCGCATCTTCCCGCACCCACTCGCAGCGCAGCGACCCGGCACCTTGGCCAGGAATATGATCACCGTCATCCGCCTGCCAAACAAAGGTATGCGTGCCATTGTAGGCGGTTTGCAAATGGACAGTTGCTGTCACCCAATACATTTTATGAAGGATCTTCTCAAAATGCTTTAACCATTCATCCCACTCATGTTCAATGGCCTTATATGAGCTACCAAAATGAATTACATCAGTCTGACAGTCACCAAAATCAATCGCAGGCCTAGGCGCAGAAAACATTTCCCGACAAAGTAAAGGCCAATCCTCTGCAGACGGTAATGACGCCGTTACCAGCTGGTTATTGTCCCGTCGTTCGTCGACATCCCCTTTTTCACGAGCGAACAACATATCGGTAATACAACCGTAAACCACCGATTCCTGAGCCATAGTTATACCTAAATTTGTGCGTTATCTGGAGTCTACAAAAGCTATCAGGCAACAGCCAGTAATATTCCTGCCTTATGAAAGGCCATTATCATCAGAGGGCAGATATAAATAGCGCCAAGCAATAACAAAAGCCACAGCGGCGGCCATCGCGGCCACCACAAAACAATAAACGCCACCAAAATCCCAAGCCCAGCCACTCAACACTGCACCCGCAGCGCCGCCCAAGCCAAAACTCAAACCACTGTACAAAGCCATGCCTTGACCATGATGTCCCGAAAACCACTGCCGAATGATTTCTATTCCGGCAGCGTGATAACTGCCAAAACTCGCAGCATGCAAGCACTGGGCAATGAATAACACACTGGGGGATTGAACAAAGAAGGCAATAAGTAACCAGCGCAGGCAGGATAAACCCAAACTCCATAGCACAATATTTCTTAAACTGTACTTAGCCAGTATTCGATGCATCCAGATAAACAATAACACTTCGGCAACAACCCCAAGCGACCAGAAAATGCCAATACTGAAGGTTGAATAAGAGAGCCCTTCAAGATAAATACTAAAGAACGTGTAATAAGGGCCATGAGATAACTGTAAGAAAAAGCTTATTGCAAAAAAAGCGATAACCGCTGGCTGGCGAAGAATACTTAGCAACGACGTAGGCTTACGGGCAACAACACTGCCCTCGCCTTTTTCAGCAACGAGTAAGCTAGTAAGCCAGATACCAGAAAGTAAGGCGGTAATAAGATACAACAAATGGACAATGGGATGATCATTTAACCACCAGCCGACGCCCAATACCGCGACGACAAACCCTATCGATCCCCATACTCGAATACGGCTGTAATGGCCATAGCGTCCAACCAAGTGCGATAGAGTAACAACATCAAACTGCGCTAAGACGGCATTCCAAAAGAAACTATAGCCAACAACTACCGCAGCTAGCCACCAAAAATCCGAACGGAAATACACGCCACAAAAAATAGCCACCGCGAAAAAAGCGCCGTAGCGAATAATTTTGCTGCGGTGGCCGTATGTGTCCGCCAACCATCCCCATAAACTCGGCGCAACAATCTTGGTTGCCATGACTAATGCCGAAAGGAAGCCAATTTCTTCCGAACTAAACCCAAGCGACTTTAAATAAAGTGCCCAGTAAGGAATCCAAGTTCCAAGTAACGCAAAGTAGCAGAAATAGAAACCTGATAAGCGCCAATACGGCACTAGCAGCACCTGCTACGGTTTTTCAGCGGGGATAATGGGAGTCGTTGACTGCACATTGCCATTCTGACCACGGTTCCTCAGAAAATGATCCATCAGTACAATGGCCACCATCGCCTCGGCAATCGGCACAGCTCGTATTCCAACACAGGGGTCATGACGGCCTGTGGTAATCACTTCGACTGGATTACCCTCTATATCAACCGTGTTTCCCGGCACTAAAATACTAGAGGTCGGCTTTAATGCTAGATGAGCGATTAAATCTTGACCACTGGAAATTCCGCCAAGTACACCACCCGCATTATTTGACGTAAAACCTTCGGGTGTTAACTCATCGCGATGAGCACTGCCCAGGGCGTCAACGCAATCAAAGCCGGCACCTATTTCAACCCCTTTAACCGCATTAATCCCCATTAGAGCATGAGCAATATCTGCATCTAGACGGTCAAATACCGGCTCCCCCAAGCCCACAGGCATGCCTGTGGCAACCACAGTTAATTTAGCACCAACAGAGTCACCTGATTTACGCAGCTTTTGCATAAACACTTCCATATCGGCGACTTTATCCGCATCTGGGCAGAAAAAAGGATTAGACTCAACGACACTCCAATCGACTTTATCTATGGCAATAGGCCCAAGTTGCGATAAATAACCCCGCACCTCAATGCCGCAGTAAACTTGTAAATATTTTTTTGCAATGGCTCCGGCTGCAACCCGCATGGCCGTTTCACGCGCGGAGGATCGCCCGCCACCACGATAATCTCGTGACCCGTATTTTTGCTGGTAGGTATAATCGGCATGCATGGGGCGAAAACGATCTTTGATTTTACCGTAATCTTTAGAGCGTTGATCGGTATTTTCTATCAACAAACCAATCGAGGTACCCGTGGTTTTCCCTTCGAATACACCCGATAAAATTTTCACAACGTCGTCTTCTCTGCGCTGAGTGGTATAGCGAGAGGTACCGGGTTTACGACGATCTAAATCATGCTGCAAATCACTTTCTGAAATGTCTAAGCCGGGCGGACAGCCATCGACAATCGCGCCTAAAGCGAGACCATGGCTCTCACCGAAGGTGGTTACTGAAAACAATTTACCGATACTGTTACCTGACATGAATTTTCCTGAGCGGGATTAACAAGACTAAAAACTGGGGCCAGATTATACGACAATCTGTTAAAGCCGTCAGAATCTCACACAAAACTATCTTGGTATTCAAGCAATTGCTCACGTGTTATGACAAAAACACCGTGTCCACCGCGTTCAAATTCCAACCACATAAACGGAATTTGAGGAAAAGCCTCATCAAGTGCCACACAGCTATTCCCTACTTCTACCACTAAAACTCCCCCCACATTAAGATGAGAGGCAGCGTGACGTAATATTTTTCTGGTGATATCTAAGCCATCCAAGCCAGAAGCCAAGCCCAGCGCGGGCTCGCGGTGGTATTCTGCTGGCATGTCGGCAATATCTTCGGCATCCACATAGGGTGGATTACTCACAATGAGGTCGTAGCGTTCACCATCCAATAAATCGAAGACATCTGACTGCACGGCTCTCACTCTGTGAGACAGTTCATGGCGAGCAATATTGATATCGGCAACATTGAGTGCATCGATGGAAATATCAGCGAGATCAACACTGGCTTCTTCAAAAAGATAGGCGCAGGCGATGCCGATACAACCACTACCTGTGCACAAATCAAGAATACGAGTTGGAGAAGCACCAGATAACCAAGGCTGGAAACCTTGCTCAATTAACTCAGCCATGGGTGAGCGAGGCACCAACACTCGCTCATCAACGTAAAACGACAAACCCGCAAACCAAGCTTCCTTGGTTAAATATGCCGCTGGGAGGCGTTCATTTACACGCTGAGCTAATAAGGACAATATTTGCTCTCGCTCTGCTACGGTTAAACGCGCATCTAATAGCTCTGCGGTAAAATCAAAAGGGAGATTGAGAGCATGAGCCACTAACACCCGAGCCTCATCATAAGCGTTATCGGTGCCATGCCCAAAAAATAGGCCTGCACGTCCAAATTCGCTGATTCCCCAGCGCAGATAGTCGCGCACAGTAAAGAGTTCATGGCTGATATTAGACGTTTGATTCACAACATTTCCCAAGGATTCAAAACCGTGATTTTACACGACCTGAACCAATAATGCCGTTTTACCGTAAACCAAGACTTTAAAGCTATTGCCGCTACTCGTAGAGCAAAGCAAGATCGTTTGGAAAGTATCCACGGTTTTGCTACCATTCGCTCCCCAGTAGCGCACCAAGGATACCCAGTGGAAAAAGCGTTTGCAGATATCATAAAAAAAATCGGTGAAGATCCTAATAGAGATGGGCTTTTAGATACTCCCGCTCGTGCAGCTAAAGCGTTTGAATTTTTAACTGAAGGTTATCACCGTGATGTAAATGACGTAGTTAATGACGCGTTGTTTGACTCTGATTGCAATGAAATGGTGGTTGTCTCTGACATCGAACTGTATTCACTTTGTGAACACCACCTTCTCCCATTTATTGGCAAGTGCCATGTCGCGTATATTCCACAAGGAAAAGTATTGGGACTGTCTAAAGTCGCCCGTATCGTTGACTTGTATGCGAGACGTTTACAAATTCAAGAAGGCCTAACAACCCAGATCGCCAATACTATGATGGACGTGACGGGTGCCGACGGCGTTGGCGTTATTATTGAAGCACGCCATATGTGCATGATGATGCGTGGCGTAGAAAAGCAAAATTCAGTGATGCGCACCAGCGCCATGCTGGGTGCTTTTAAAGACAATCAGGCTACTCGCACCGAATTTTTATCACTAATCAGCATGTAACCCACCTGATTAAGACCCATCATCATAGAGTCTAACGCTTTAGCCGCTAACTCTTGCAATTAAGGGCTTATAAAGCCCTTAATCCATTGCGCAATTTGACTTGCTTGAGCCTCCATATGGCAATGATGCTCACCTTCAATATTGTGTACTTCAAAACGATTTTCGATATTTATAGGTAGTGTCGACAACCATTTACCCATACCTTTATCGGCCGCTACCAACATAGCTGACGCTGATATCGCATTAATACTCGCCTGAAGCTGAGCACAACTTAATTTGATTGGAGATGCCAGCTTTAAGCGTTTATCACTACGCCAATAATAGCAGTTATTTTCAGCTTTAAAGGTTCCCCTTTCGACTATCAACGCTGCGGCCTTCTCAGTCATTGGGGTCACTTTCAATCGCGCTGTCACGGCCGCCTCAAAATCAGGATGTCCTCGGTCACCCGCCTTTGAAGGAGGCTTATTGTATTCGTGTAAATACTGACCTAACTGCCGCGGAAAATTGGCTTCATCTTCGGGTGGAGGTATTAAGCCATCCAAACACACAAGATGATCAACTCGTTCTGGACGCGCCGCACTAAGCAATGTGGCAATAATTGCTCCTCTTGAATGGCCAATCAGGGTAAAGTTCTGCCACCCCATCTGATCGGCCACCAAAAGAATACAGCGCAAATCACCCCAAATAGCATAATCACCCGACGGCGGCTTGTGATCACTTAAACCATGCCCCGGTAAATCAATAGCCAAAATATGGTAGTGAGGAAGCTGTTCAGCAAGGGCATCAAAACTTGCGGCATTGTCTAACCAGCCATGCAAAGCGATAACGGGTAAACCTCCCTGCTCACCCCACAACTTTGCAGCAATATTTAAGCCGGCAACATGAAACCACTTATCCAGCACTCGCTGGGTCATTTTCCGTTATGATCGTAATTAGGGTAATGACGGAGCCACTCCAAATTGCCACAGCCTTGGGCAATCACTTCAGCAGAAACCAAAGCCATACTTGCCGGCTGCATCCCCCAATAACTTTGGTTAGCACCACTGTGCCAATAGGCTATTGCATTACTGAGCAAGGGGTTATGTGAAACCAACAATAAACGCTCACCTGAAAATGTTGCGAGCATCGGCTCCAACTCTGACAAAGGCGTATCTGGCGTTAAGGATGACTTCAATCGCGGCCTAAGCTGCCAATCAATATTAAGGATTTCAGCGGTTTGCACCGCTCGCCGATAGGGGCTAACCCATAGCTCATCCGGCTGCCACTCAGTACTTTTTATCCATTCCGAGGCAGCCTGCACCTCCTCCCGGCCGCGTTCAGTTAACTCGCGCTCAATATCTGTTTTGGTATCCCAAGATGCCGTGCCATGTCGTATTAACAATATTTCCATAAGACCTATAACTTATTTAAGAACAAATTCAACATCGCGGCTCTGTTCTGCGCACATCATAGACCCGATAACATCACTGACTTTACTGCCATTATAAATAATATCGTAAAGGCCACTCACTAGGGGCATATAAATATCTAATGCCTCAGATTGCTCTTTCATTAACCTGAGGGTGTTAACACCTTCTGCAACTTGCCCTAAGCTGGCAACAACCTCATTGAGGTCTCTTCCCTTACCCAGCTCATAACCAACTCGGTAGTTACGGCTTAAAGGTGATGTGCAAGTTACAAATAAATCACCTACGCCCGCCAAGCCCATAAACGTCAAAGGGTCCGCTCCCTTTATAACTGCATAACGGCTCATTTCCGCTAAGCTGCGTGTCACCAACATACTAATTGTGTTATGACCACAGTCTAATGCTGCCGCCATGCCCGCCGTAATGGCGTAAACATTCTTTAAGGCACCAGCGAGCTCTACCCCATACATATCGCTGCCAGCGTACACCCTGAAATATGAACATTGCAGTATTTCTTGAACAACGGCATTTACGTCAGGGTCTTCACTCGCAATTACGGTCCCCGTAATCATTCTTGCCGCTAACTCTTTCGCAAGGTTAGGGCCGCTCATCACTCCCAAACGCACCTGAGGAAGCTCTTCCCGCAACACTTGACTCATCAGGGTATTGGTTTCGAACTCAATCCCCTTCGTTGTACTAACTAGTATCGTACCGGGCGCGAGATGATCAGCAAGTTGCTTGGCCACATCTCGGCTTGATTTACTCGGTATTGAAAAGAAAACCGCATCACAACCAGAAACGGTTTCTTTTAAATCACAACTAGCACGCAGTGACGGGTTTAATTTAATACCAGGGAGGTAAACTTCATTAGAGTGTCGCTCATTGACTTCCTTAACCCGCTCAGCGGTTCTCATCCATTGACAGGTATCATGACCATTGTCAGCCATGATATTTGCAATTGCGGTACCAAAACTACCACCACCAATAATCGCAACCTTATATTGTTTTGCCATACCGCCCTTAACTCCTGTCTTATTTAATGGGAGTTTATCATTGCTATCTATTACTTATACAAAAAAGGCGGCTCTCGCCGCCTTTTAATCTTTATTTAAGCACTTAGCTCTAAGAGCAGCTTATTTAACTTATGAACATAACTGGCTGGGTCCTCAAGCTGTGCACCCTCAGCCAAATGGGCTTGATCAAATAGCACTGCAACAAGGTCCGCAAAGCGGTCTTCATCACTTTCTTGGTCTAATTTAACCACCAGCGGGTGGCCAGGGTTTAACTCAAAAATAGGTTTACTTGGTGGAAGCGCCTGCCCAGCGGCTTCCATCATGCGCCGCATCTGAGCCCCCATATCATCCTCAGTAACAACCAAACACGCGGGAGATTCAGTCAGTCGGCTAGTAACGCGAACACTCTCCACCTTCTCCGTTAAGATAGTATTTACACGCTCAACCAAGTCTTTATGTTCTTCAGCCAAGACTTCTTGTGCTTTTTTCTCTTCTTCGTCTTCTAAGTCACCTAGATCGAGCTCGCCGCGACCAACATCTAAAAACGATTTTCCATCAAAATCGGCAAGATGATTCATCAACCAGTCATCCACACGCTCAGATAACAGTAATACTTCAATGCCCTTCTTACGGAAAACCTCTAAATGTGGGCTACTTGATGCCGTTTTGTGGCTTTCACCAGCAACATAGTAAATTTTAGTTTGCCCTTCTTTCATTCGAGCCACATAGTCTTCTAGCGAGTGCGTCTGCTCAGCTTTATTGTCATGTGTGGTGGCAAACCGTAGTAATTTGGCGATTTTTTCTTTATTGCCAAAGTCTTCCGCTGGCCCTTCTTTCAACACTTGGCCAAAGGCTTTCCAGAATTGCTGATATTTGTCGACATCATTTTTGGCAAGCTTACTAAGCATATCTAATACGCGCTTAGTAACTGCACTCTTCATTGCATCTACCGCAGGATCTTGCTGTAAAATTTCGCGAGACACATTTAACGATAAATCATTAGAATCAATAACACCTTTTACAAAGCGCAAATACAGTGGCAAAAATTGCTCAGCATCATCCATGATAAAGGTACGCTGGACGTATAATTTCAAACCACGAGCCGCATCTCGATTCCACAAATCCATTGGTGCTTGACCAGGCAAATACAACAAACTGGTGTACTCTAATTTGCCTTCGACCTTGTTGTGACTCCAGTTCAATGCAGGGCTAAAGTCGTGACTTACATGCTTATAGAAAGCCTGATACTCATCGTCAGTTACCTCACTACGAGGCCGAGTCCAAAGCGCCGTTGCACTATTTACCGCTTCAAATGTAGGCTCTTCCTTTTCTTCTCCTTCTTTTGGCTCAGGAGGAGTATTCAACATTTGAACTGGGATGCTAATGTGATCTGAGTATTTTTTAATAATTGAGCGAACACGCCAATCATCTGCAAACTCTGTGTCATCCGCTCGCAAATGCAACACCACGGTGGTGCCGCGATCAGTTTTTTCACAATCCTCGACAGAAAAATCAGCTTCGCCAGATGATTCCCAGTGCGTTGCCGAAGAAGGTGCATCTCCTGCCCGACGCGTGAATACTTCAACGCGCTCAGCAACAATAAACGCGGAGTAAAAACCAACACCAAATTGACCAATCAGCTGAGAATCTTTCTTGCCATCGCCACTTAAGTTCTTAAGAAATTCTGCCGTGCCCGATCTAGCAATAGTCCCCAGATTAGCGATAACCTCATCCCGTGACATACCAATACCGTTATCACTAATACTGAGGGTGTTATTTTCTTTGTCTAGCGTGACCCTAACCCTTAAATCGGCATCATCTTCATATAGCTCACCATTTGACAGCGCTTCATAGCGCAATTTGTCAGCCGCATCTGATGCATTTGAAACCAGCTCTCTAAGAAATATTTCTTTATTGCTATACATTGAGTGAATCATTAACTGGAGCATTTGCTTTGCTTCAGTTTGAAAACCCAGAGTTTCTTTTTCTGCTGTCGACATTTTCTTTACCTTTCTTTAAAAAATTAATCGCGCCCGCACCCTATGCGGCCAGTGCTTATAAGATGGGGGCAGCGCACTTAATTTCAAGGCATAAATCGATGAATCTATGGCAGCACACGGGACAATATAGCGTCAACGTCAAGACCTTGCGGCAAACAGCCATAAACAGCTTGCCCGCCAGCAAGTCGTGAACGGATAAACGCCTCCGCGACCACAGCAGGGGCAATGCTCACCAGTAATGATGCCTGCATTGTTAAGGCAAGCTGTTCAATAATATGACGTGCTCTAAATTCGAGGGCATCATCGGCAACAAATATCGATTTGATATTTTCAATCGCTTGATCAAGCAAGCTATATTGCCCAGCACTTTTTGCCATTTCAGTAAACCACCGCTCTAATACAGCCGGTGTTTTCTGCAGTGCGCGCAACACATCTAAAGCTTGGATATTCCCTGATCCCTCCCAGATGGCATTAATAGGAGCCTCTCGGTACAAGCGGGGCATAATACAGTTTTCAATCACTCCATTCCCCCCCAAACACTCCATCGCTTCATAAGCGTGACCGGGAGTACGCTTACATATCCAAAACTTCCCAACCGCCGTACCAAGACGCATTAACAACTGCTCAGCTGGGTCGTCGGCACTATCTAAGGCTTTTGCCATTCGCATGGTGAGCGCCAAGGATCCTTCAACTTCTAGCTGCAAATCGGCCAATACATTTTTCATTAGCGGCTGATCGATTAAACGCTCACCAAAAGCAGACCGTTGCCGAGCATGATTCACTGCCTGTACCACGGCCTGTCGCTGTCCTGCGGTAGAGCCAACCATACAATCAAAGCGAGTCAACGAGACCATTTCAATGATTGCAGAAACGCCACGCCCCTCCTCACCCACTAACCAACCATGGGCGTGTCGTAGCTCCACTTCAGAGGAAGCATTGGATACATTACCCATCTTATTTTTTAAGCGTTGAACATATAAACCGTTCTTATCGCCATTTTCTCGCCAGCGGGGTACCAAGAAACAGCTCAACCCCACAGTTGTTTTTGCTAACATTAAAAATGCATCACACATCGGCGCCGACAAAAACCATTTATGACCATTTATGTCATATTTTAAGCCGCACTCAGAATCGCCGATGAGTTGTGCTGTTGTGGTATTAGCTCGGACATCTGAACCACCTTGCTTTTCGGTCATCCCCATCCCAATAGTGACCGCACTTTTTTCAAAATAAGGGATATTGTCAGGCTCATAGCTATTATTAAGTATTTTAGGTAGCCAAATTTTAGCTAATTTTGGATTTAATTTGATGGTGGGAACAGAGGCAAAGGTCATCGTTAATGGGCAACCGTGGCCTGCCTCAATTTGTGACTGCATATAACTCAGAGTGGCACGCCTCACATTGGCATTATCCACTTTAGCCTGCCACGGCCCTGAGTGCAGGCCATTGCTTAAGGCCATATCCATTAACTGATGGTAGGCAGGGTGAAATTTAACAAGATCAACCCTATGCCCAAAACGGTCATGGGTTTCGAATTGCGGCTTATTTTCATTGGCATCAAAGCCCCAAGAAATCACTTCCTCACTACCACAGCGCGCGCCATATTCACTTAGGCCTGCATTATTTGATAAACCAAAATACTTGAGCAGTCCTTGCAGAGGTGCATCGGTGTCATACATATTATAGTTGGCGAGAGAATCAGATTGATTAAAGACTTGATGCGTCTCCGCATCACTACCTTCCTCTATTTCACTATTTTCATATAATGACATCATGACACCTCAATTATTTATTCTCTGAAAATTCAACAACACCGATCGCCCGCAAACAAAACTCACCCAAGGCTTTTGTCGTTAATTCATTGCACGCTGCATGACCTAGTGGACCCAAGAGACTTTCAGCCATCGCACCCACTAAAGCTGACGCTGACAACGCTGGATTTTGGGCAACCAAAACCCCACTATCCACCCCTTCCTGTATGACTGCTTCAAAGAGCGCAGAATAGGTCTTTCGATATTCTAAACGTGCTAAATCAACCGCAGGATCAACAGGTTCTGCAATTAAAGCCCAAGCAAGCTTTGGCGCCGCAAAAGCACGCTGCGCGAAAACCTGAGATGCCGCAACGACCCTATTAGGTACCGACTCATCAATTGCCAGTGTTAGCTTTACCGACTCAACTTCTCTGGCAGTTGCTCGCCGAAATACCTCAGTGCTTAACTCATCTTTATTACTAAAATACCGATAGACAGTACCAACCCCAACGCCCGCACTTTTTGCAAGCGCCTGAATCGTAAGCGCGCCAAAGCCTCCCTCCCTTACTAGAGTCTCTGCAGCATAAAGCAGAGCTGATTTTTGCGTGGCTTTGCGCTGTTTAACCAAAGACGTTTCACGATAAGCCATAAAAACTCCACAAAACCACCAACAAGTGAATCAAGATTCACTTGTTGGTGGAGAATAATACGATGCACATACTTACCGCAAGTCTAAAACGAAAAAAGGCGGCCGAAGCCGCCTTTTCAACATAACGCTTAGATCTTACCAACCGGTAATTTCTTTTAGCGCTACACCGATGTCCGCTAAAGAGCGAACCGTTTTAACACCAGCATCTTGCAATGCAGCAAACTTCTCATCTGCAGTACCTTTACCACCAGAGATGATCGCGCCAGCATGACCCATACGTTTACCTGCCGGCGCAGTAACACCCGCAATATAAGACACAACAGGCTTAGAAACGTTTTCTTTAATGTAAGCAGCCGCTTCTTCTTCAGCAGAACCACCGATCTCACCAATCATTACGATGGCTTCAGTCGCTGGGTCTTTCTCGAACAAAGCGAGAATGTCGATGAAGTTAGAACCTGGAATTGGGTCACCACCAATACCAACACAAGTAGACTGGCCAAAACCGAAGTCAGTAGTTTGCTTAACCGCTTCGTAGGTCAATGTACCAGAGCGTGAAACGATACCGACCTTACCTGGCAAGTGAATGTGACCAGGCATGATACCTATCTTACATTCACCCGGTGTAATAACACCTGGGCAGTTAGGGCCAACTAAGCGAACGCCCATTTCGTCACATTTAACTTTACACTCAAGCATATCCATTACTGGAATGTGCTCAGTGATACATACGATAAGCTTGATACCTGAGTTAGCAGCTTCAAGGATAGAATCCTTACAAAAAGCAGCTGGAACATAGATCACAGAAGCATCCGCGCCAGTGGCGTCAACCGCTTCTTGAACCGTGTTAAAAACAGGTAAACCAAGATGCTCGGTTCCGCCTTTGCCTGGTGTTACACCACCAACCATTTGCGTACCGTAAGCAATCGCTTGCTCAGAGTGGAAAGTACCTTGACCACCAGTAAAACCTTGACAGATTACCTTGGTGTTCTTGTCGATTAGAATAGACATTATTTGCCCCCCGCTGCTTTAACAGCTTGCTGAGCCGCGTCAGTTAGACTGGTAGCCGCGATGATATCAAGGCCAGAGTCAGACAAAAGCTTTGAACCCAGCTCTGCATTGTTACCTTCTAAGCGAACCACAACCGGTACGCTAACACCCACTTCTTTCACTGCGCCGATAATACCTTCGGCAATCAGGTCACAACGTACAATACCGCCAAAGATGTTAACCAAAACGGCTTTTACATTGCTGTCTTCGAGGATGATTTTAAACGCTTCAGTAACACGCTCTTTTGTTGCACCACCACCTACGTCAAGGAAGTTCGCAGGGAAACCGCCGTGCAAAGACACTATATCCATAGTACCCATTGCCAAGCCAGCACCGTTAACCATGCAACCAATATTACCAGTCAAGGCAACGTAGTTAAGATCCCACTCTGCTGCACGCGCTTCGCGCTCATCTTCCTGCGAAGGATCATGCATGAGTTTTAATTCTGGGTGACGATACATTGCATTGCCATCAACAACCAATTTGGCGTCTAAGCAGTGCAAATTACCTTCACTCGTAATAACTAATGGGTTAATTTCCATTAAAGCTAAGTCTTTGTCTTGGAATAATTTAGCCAAGCCCAAGAATATTTTAACAAATTGCTTAACTTGAGTTGGGTTTAAGCCCAACTGGAAAGCTAATTCACGCCCTTGATAAGGTTGTGCACCAGTCAAAGGATCGATAATTGCTTTGAGAATCTTCTCTGGAGTCTCTTCTGCAACTTTCTCGATTTCTACACCACCTTCTGTAGACGCCATGAAAACAATGCGACGTGAAGAACGATCGACAACTGCACCTAAGTACAACTCTTGATCAATATCTGTGCATGACTCAACCAATATTTTAGAAACTGGTTGGCCATTTTCATCTGTCTGATAAGTCACTAGGTTTTTGCCTAGCCACTGCTCAGCAAATGCTGATATCTCTTCTTTGCTGGTAACTAGCTTAACGCCGCCAGCTTTGCCTCGGCCACCGGCGTGAACTTGAGCTTTAACAACCCATTTGTCACCGCCAATTTTATCAGCTGCAGCTGCAGCCTCTTCCGGGGTATCACAGGCGAAACCTGTAGAAACAGGTAGCCCGTATTCAGCAAACAATTGTTTGCCCTGGTACTCGTGAAGGTTCATGTTTGAATTACCATCTCGGTCTGTGGAAGTGTTAAGCGAGTTAGATCCTGTCAGTGACTTGGCCCGCTCCCTTTGCACATTGCAGTAACAACGCGAATTCGGGATGCGTATTTTCCCGAATTTCGCGCACTACCGCAAATCTATTTACGCTTCTTGCGATTAGGCATATGGATAGCGTTGCCATTTACTGCGAGTGCAGCTTCATGGACTGCTTCAGAGAGTGTTGGATGACCAAAAACAGTCAAACCAATATCTTCTGCAGAAGAGCCAAACTCCATGGCAATAACAACCTGCTGCACTAAGTCAGCCGCACTTGCACCAATAATATGGCAGCCAAGAATACGATCTGTGTCTTCATGGGCAAGTATTTTCACCATGCCCACTGCGTCATTTGCAGCAACTGCTCGACCAATTGCCGCAAAGGGGAATGTTCCCACCTTATAAGCAATTCCATCAGCCTTTAATTGTTCTTCTGTTTTACCGACGCCAGCAATTTCTGGGTGGGTATAAATAACAGAAGGAATACAGTCGTAGTTCATAGAAGCTTTGTGGCCAGCGATCCGCTCTGCAACCATAACCCCTTCTTCAGAGCCTTTATGCGCTAGCATAGGACCCCGCACGATATCACCAACAGCATAAATACCGGCCGCATCTGTCTCACAATGATCGCCGACAAAAATAAAGCCACGCTCATCTAAATTAACGCCGCAATCTGGTGACAATAAACCACTGCTCATTGGCTTACGGCCAACACAAACAATTAACTTGTCGAAAGTTTCGGTCTTTTCTTCATCATTATGAGTATAACTAACTTCAACTTTGCCATCGCTTGTTTTAGTCGCAGTAACTCGTGCGCCCAAGCGGATATCCAAACCTTGCTTTTTAAAGACTTTAGCGGCTTCTTTAGCAATCTGACCGTCTACCGCAGGCAAGAATGACTCCAGTGCTTCTAAAACAATGACCTCACTACCCAAGCGTGACCAAACACTGCCAAGCTCAAGCCCGATAACACCCGCACCAATCACACCCAGTTTTCCTGGAATACTTTGAAACTCGAGCGCACCAGTAGAATCAACAATAATATCTTGATCAACAGGAGCTGGCGGAATTGCTACAGGAATAGAACCAGCAGCAATGATAATATTTTCCGCCTCTAAAGTACTTACACTGCCATCTGCTGCAGTGACTTCGACTTTTTTACCGGCTAAAACCTTGCCGGTGCCCTCTACAGAAGTGACACCGTTGGCTTGAAACAAGCCACCGATCCCGCCAACCATCTGAGCAATAACGGCATCTTTACGCTCTATCATCGCTGGAACGTCTATGGTGACATCACCAGTTCCAATACCATGCGTAGCGTAGCTTTCTTTAACTTCATGATACTTATAGCTGCTATCGAGTAGCGCTTTTGAGGGTATACAACCCACATTTAGGCAAGTTCCACCCAAGGCTAACTTATCACTTTTATTGCGTGCTTTTTCAATACATGCGGTTTTCAAACCAAGTTGTGCAGCACGTATAGCGGCGACGTAACCCGCAGGACCAGAACCAATGACTACCACATCATATTTTGACATTTTCTCTTCCTGTTCTTTAGTTAGTGACCGACCATGTGATCAATCACATCTAAATAATAAACATGCCAAGCTTACGGCTTCATCACGTTGAGCTCGGCAAACTTAAACGCTTAAACTTCTAACAATATCCGCGCTGGATCTTCAATTAAGTCTTTAATCGCAACAAGGAATTGAACCGCATCTTTACCATCCACCAGGCGGTGATCGTAAGACAAAGCAAGATACATCATTGGCTGAATAACAACTTCGCCATTTACTGCCATGGGACGATCTTGGATTTTATGCATGCCCAAGATGGCCGTTTGAGGTGGATTTAATATTGGCGTCGATAACAACGACCCAAACACACCGCCATTAGTAATAGTAAATGTGCCGCCGGTCATATCTTCAATTGCTAGCTTACCGTCTTTTGCACGCAGACCGTACTCACGCACTTTTTCTTCAATCTTGGCGAGACTCATATTTTCCGCATCGCGAAGCACTGGTACAACTAAGCCTTTCTCCGTGGAGACCGCCACACCAACATCTTGAAAGCCGTGATAAACAACATCATCGCCATCTATTGAAGCGTTTACCGCAGGGAAACGTTTCAAGGACTCACAAGCCGCTTTTACAAAAAAGCCCATGAAGCCAAGGCGAGTGCCATTATGTGACTTCTCAAATAAATCCTTGTATTGGTTACGCAGATCCATGACCGGCTTCATATTTACTTCATTAAAGGTCGTAAGCATCGCCGTTGTATGAGTCGCCTCTAATAGGCGCTCAGCAATACGCTTACGCAAGCGAGTCATTGGGACACGTTTTTCAATGCGTTCACCAGCGGGAACTTCAACCGCCGGAGCAGCTGGCGCAGCGGCTTTAGCTGGTGCCGCAGAAGCAGGCTTGTAATTAACAACGTCTTCTTTAGTAATGACGCCGCCCTTGCCCGTGCCAGTAATAGCAGAAGCATCAAGGCCTTTTTCATCTATTAACTTGCGGGCAGCTGGACTTACTTTCAAATCTGCAGCAGGCGCTGGAGCCGCTTCAGGTTCAGCTGGAGCTACAGATTCGGTTGCCGTCGCAGCAGCGCCTTCTTCAAACTTAGCAACAAGTTCATCACTAAGAACGGTATCGCCCTCTGCTTTAATAATTTCGGTTAATACGCCATCTGCAGGAGCAACCACCTCTAAAACAACTTTATCAGTTTCTATATCTACTAAGGGCTCGTCGCGAGTCACAGCTTCACCGACTTGTTTGTGCCATGTTGCAATGGAACCGTCTGCGACTGATTCCGGAAATGTTGGCGCTTTGATTTCAGTACTCATCACTCTTCCTGTCAATTAATATCGCTGTACGAGACAGTCTTTATAATTTGATTAAAACTTTAATTATTTAAAGTTTTAAAGCCTGTTTAATAAATTTCTCTTGCTGCTCAAGGTGCAATGCCATATAGCCTGCCGCTGGTGATGCCGAAGGCTCACGCCCAACATAACCAAGCAATAAATTTTTCTCAGGCTTAAAGCTACGAATCACTCTCGTCATCCGGTGACGGCTGTTATACCAAGCACCCTGATTTCGTGGTTCTTCCTGGCACCAAACCACTTTTTTAAGGTTTGGATAACCGGCAATAGCATTACGTAAATCGTCATACGGGAACGGATAAACCTGTTCAAGGCGAACGATTGCAACTGAGTCTTTACCATGCTCTCGGCGTGCTGCACGCAAGTCGTAATACACCTTACCACTACATAAAATCATGCGGGTAACTTTAGATTTATCAATATCATCGGTCTCATCAATCACATTTTGGAATTGACCTTGAGTCAATTCCTCGATGCTAGACACCGCCTCTTTATGACGTAGCAAGCTCTTAGGCGACATAACCACTAGCGGGCGACGCAAGGGTCTGATCGCCTGCCGACGCAGCATGTGGTAAACCTGTGCTGGGGTTGATGGCACACACACTTGAATATTATGCTCAGCACATAACTGCAAGAAACGCTCCAGTCGTGCAGACGAATGCTCTGGTCCCTGCCCTTCATAACCATGCGGCAACAGCATAGTAAGACCACATAGACGGCCCCACTTTAGTTCACCACTGCTAATAAACTGGTCAATGACAACTTGTGCGCCATTCGCAAAATCACCAAATTGAGCTTCCCAAATGACAAGCGAATCTGGCTGCGTTGTCGAATAACCATACTCAAACGCTAGAACAGCCTCTTCTGAAAGCAGAGAATCAAAAATAGAAAAGTCAGGTTGATCTTCTGACATATTCTGGAGTGGAACATAACGCCGCGCATCAGATTGGCTGTGTAAAACAGCATGGCGATGAGAGAAGGTGCCGCGCCCTACATCTTGACCGGTTAACCGCACCTTATGGCCTTGCTTTAGCAGAGAGCCGTAAGCGAGAACTTCTGCAAAGCCCCAGTTGATGGGCATTGCACCGGCCGCCATTTTACGACGATCTTCATAAATTTTTGCAACTTGGCGCTGTACAACAATACCTTCAGGTATCGCATTCACAAGGTCCGCTGTTTCCTTAAATAGCTTTGTATCTATCGACGTATCGCTGGAAACATCCCATGCGTGACCAAGATACGGGCTCCAATCAACAAAAAGCTCGCTATTGGGTTGCATCACTAAACTCTTGGCAACGTGCTCACCATTTTCAAGAGCCTGGCGGTAATCGGTTGCCATTTTATCCGCTAACTCTTTGGTGATAACACCTTCATCAAGGAGCTTGTTTACATAAAGTTCACGCGTTGTTTTTTGCTTACTAATTTTGCTATACATCAAAGGCTGGGTACCTGAGGGCTCATCAGCCTCATTGTGCCCACGACGGCGGTAGCAAATCAGATCAACGACAACATCCTTTTTGAACTCTTGACGGAAGTCGGCAGCTAACTGGCTAACAAATAGTACTGCTTCAGGGTCATCACCATTAACGTGAAAAATCGGCGCCTGAACCATCTTAGCAACATCAGTACAGTATTCAGTCGAGCGCGCATCTTCCTGCAAGCTAGTTGTAAAACCAACTTGGTTATTGATAACGATATGGACGGTACCACCCGTTTTATAAGCACGGGTTTGAGACATTTGAAATGTCTCCATGACCACACCCTGACCAGCAAATGCAGCATCACCATGTAATACGATTGGAACAACTTTATCGCCAATAGGGTCATTTCGACGATCTTGACGAGCACGAACTGAACCCTCAACGACGGGTGATACTATTTCCAAGTGCGACGGGTTGAATGCCAAGGCTAAATGAACTTCACCACCGGGTGTCATCACATTAGATGAAAAGCCCTGATGATACTTAACGTCTGCAGAACCTTGATATTTAACCTTGCCTTCAAATTCATCAAATAATTCAGCGGGGTTTTTACCTAATATGTTCACCAATAAGTTAAGGCGGCCTCGGTGAGCCATACCAATAACCATTTCCTTGGCACCGTAGGAACCGGCGCGCTGGATAATAGCGTCCATCATTGGAATTAAGCTTTCACCGCCTTCAAGACCAAACCGCTTAGTTCCGGGGTATTTTGAGCCTAATGATTTTTCCAAGCCTTCTGCGGCACTTAAACGCTCAAGCAGATGTGTACGAGCTTCAAGACCGTACTGTGGTTGAGAACGAACACTTTCCATTCGCTGTTGAATCCACGTTCTCTCACGGGTATCAACAATGTGCATAAACTCTGCACCAACAGAGCGACAATACGTAGCGCGCAACGCATCGTAAATATCTCTCAAGGTCGCCTGATCTTTACCAATATAGAGGCTGCCAGTTTGGAAGGTGGTATCGAAGTCCGCTTCACTTAACTGGTGATATTGCAACTCAAGGTCAGGCACTCTTGACCGCTGCCATAGCCCTAGAGGGTCAAGTTCAGCCTCTTGATGACCACGCTGTCGATACGCACTAACAAGCTGGATAACTCTAACTTGCTTGCGCTCGTGAACACTGACATCGCTGCTGACTGGGCCATTATAGCGAATGGGGGTTTTCGCCAATTGCGCAAAGTGATCACGCACTGGCGAATGAGGAATCTCATGAATAGCACTTTCACTAACGCGGGGTAATTGTTGGAAATAATTACGCCATTCGTCAGATACGGCGTTTGGATCTGTGAGGAAGGCTTCATACAACTCTTCTACGTAAGTCGCATTACCGCCAGATATATGTGAGCTTTTCCATAGAAGCTCCATCGAATTTTTCTGCATTCCTGTCCACCTAAAAATAAGGGAAGTGGCAGTCTGAATGATAATTGCCCGATAAGGCACTTCTCACCCTGTGTAGCCCTGCAACATTCAGTGTACGCTGCAGAGCCGACTCGTACCACAGGGAACGTCCCTTCCCTTGTATACGTTTAACGCTCATAAAGTGCCGGTAAGCACCGAGTTGTATTTTTTGGCGCTGCTCGTAAACAACGCCACAGGACTTACTTCTTCGCAGAATTTATAGCTCGGCATATGCCGAGGGAATACTTAGGTTGCTCTGCTTAGCAACATATTCCGAATATGACCAATTGCCTTGGTTGGGTTCAAGCCTTTCGGGCAAACATTGACGCAGTTTTGAATACCGTGACAACGGAAAACACTAAAAGGATCGTCAAGATCACCTAGGCGCTCTTCGGTTGCGGTATCGCGACTATCTGCCAAAAAGCGGTAGGCCTGTAACAAACCACTTGGACCAATGAAACGATCAGGGTTCCACCAAAATGACGGACAAGCTGTTGAACAACATGCACAGAGAATGCATTCGTACAAACCATCCAGCTTTTCACGCTCTTCAGGTGACTGAAGACGTTCGATAGCTGGCGCTGGTGTGTCATTTAATAAGAACGGCTTAATCTTTTCATACTGCTTGTAAAAAAGACTCATATCAATAACGAGGTCACGAATAACCGGCAAGCCAGGCAAGGGGCGCAAAACTAACTTATTCCCGCCTTTGCCGTTTTTTAGCGCTTCAGAAATTGGCGTAACACACGCTAAACCGTTTTTGCCATTGATATTCATACCATCAGAGCCACATACTCCCTCACGGCAAGAACGTCGGTATGCCAACGACGGATCAGTGCCTTTTAGCAGTTCTAGAACATCCAATACCATCAGGTCTTTGCCCGCAGTATCTAGCTCTACTTCCTGCATGTACGGTTCCTGATCAGTTTCAGGATTATAACGATAGAGACTAACTTTCAACATATCCGTTTTCTCCTGAATCAGTACGTACGAATTTTGGGTGCAAAAGCTTCACGCGTTTTAGGCGTAAAGTTAACGCCCCGCTTAGCCACACGTTTGTCACTTGGGAAGTAAACGGAGTGACACAACCAGTTTTCATCATCACGCTCGGTGAAGTCTTCACGAGCATGTGCGCCACGACTCTCAGTGCGAGCCTCGGCGGCAATAGCCGTAGCTTCCGCTACTTCAAACAAGTTGTGCAATTCAAGCGCTTCAATACGTGCGGTATTGTATGCATTGCTCTTGTCTTCCAAATGCGCGTTTTCTATGCGCACTCGTAGCTCGGCAAGCTTTTTAATACCCTCTTGCATAAAGTCACCACGACGGAAGACGCCAAAGTGATTCTGCATGATAGTTTGCAGTTCAGTACGCAGAGCTGAAACACTTTCACCACCAGTGGTGCTATTGATCTTATTCAAACGTGACATTGCCGCATCAATATTCGCTTCCGTGGCATCTTTCATTTCAATGCCTTCACGCAAACTCTTCTCGATGAACAAGCCAGAAGAACGACCAAACACCACCAAATCTAACAGCGAGTTGCCACCCAAACGGTTAGCACCATGCACAGATACGCAAGCAACCTCACCACAGGCATATAAGCCTGGGATAACGGTGTCATTACCCTCAGCATCAACCGTTAGAGCTTGACCGTTAACATTGGTAGGAATACCGCCCATCATATAATGACAAGTAGGTACAACTGGGACCGGCTCTTTCACAGGATCAGCGTGAGCAAAAGTACGTGAAAGCTCACAAATACCTGGCAAGCGGCTTTCTAATACCTCTTCACCAAGATGATCCAGCTTCAAGTAAACATGATCGCCATTTGGCCCACAACCACGCCCCTCAAGAATCTCTAAGGTCATTGACCGAGCTACAACGTCACGACCCGCCAAGTCTTTGGCGTTGGGTGCATAACGCTCCATGAAGCGCTCACCGTCTTTATTGACTAGGTAACCACCTTCACCGCGACAGCCCTCAGTTACAAGAACACCTGCACCAGCGATACCGGTAGGGTGAAACTGCCACATTTCGATATCTTGTACCGGGAAGCCCGCACGCAAAGCCATACCCACACCGTCACCAGTATTGATATGCGCATTGGTAGTAGAGGCATAAATACGACCAGCACCGCCTGTTGCGAATACCGTGGCTTTAGATTTAACGTAAACCACTTCGCCAGTTTCGATGCAAATAGCGATAACACCAACGACTTCGCCGTCTTCGTTTTTCACCAAATCAGTGGCATACCACTCGTTGAAGAACACAGTATTGTTCTTCAAATTACCTTGATACAAGGTGTGTAACAGCGCGTGACCAGTACGGTCTGCTGCCGCACAAGTCCGCGCAGCCTGACCACCTTCACCAAAATTTTTCGACTGACCACCGAATGGACGCTGATAAATACGCCCTTCTTCAGTACGTGAAAAAGGCATACCCATATGATCCAGTTCGTAAACTGCTTCTGGGCCGACCTGACACATATACTCAATCGCTTCTTGATCACCGATGTAATCGGAACCTTTTACGGTGTCATACATATGCCACTGCCACTGATCTTGTGGATCAGAGCTCGCGATCGCACAAGTAATACCGCCCTGTGCAGATACGGTATGCGAACGAGTAGGAAATACTTTTGAAATTACTGCTGTTTTGTAACCAGACTGCGCCAATTGCAACGCTGCACGCATACCTGCGCCACCGCCACCTACAATTACACCGTCAAAAGAGATAGTACGAATATTAGCCATTGTTTAACTCCAAAGAATCTGGATGCCCCAAACGAGGTAGGTGAACAAAACAACAGCCGAAGCTGCCTGGAACGCCAAGCGCAACACTGTGCCTCGGCCACCCATCATTCGCTCAGTTAAATAGTCAGTAGATACCGACCACAAACCGATCCACGCATGTGCAACAATGGACAACACCGCAGCGGTGCTAAAGACACGCATAAAAGTGCTATCAAAATAACCACTCCACTGTGCATAGGTTAACTCTGAACCACCACACACCAGATAAAAACCAACCACCAACATATATGCCAGCAGTACCACACCGGAAACTCGCTGCACCAGCCAGTCAGATAATCCGTTGCGCCCAAGATTCGTTACTGAATTTACCATATCCACAACCCCGTCAGCAGGACCAACACCGCTGTAACAGCTAATACTAATTTGGCTGCAGTTTCGCCACCTTCCATCGACTCACCAACGCCTGCATCCATAAACAAATGCTTAACACCAGCAGCAGAGTGGTAGCTCAAACCGATTAATACCGCCCAAATACTCAGCTTCCCCCAAAAAGATGCCAAACATGCTTTCGCCTGCTCAAAGCCTTCAGGGCCATCTAGGCTTGTGCCTAGCAACCAAAACAGCAGGGCTACGCCCGCCACAAGAAACACACCACTTACGCGGTGTAAAATAGAGGTATATGCGGTAATCGGCAGTGCGATTGTCCCGATATCCAGATTTACAGGTCGTTTATCGTTCACGGTTTTTGCCACACTTTTAATTTCTGGCCCATTTACTACGAGCGGTTTAAAGGGAGTGGATCAATCAAATACCGAACTCTCCAATTCGGCATCGCTTCTTTGGGAGCGTCAAAATCACGCAAAGTCCCTAAGAAACGCCGCGCATTATAGGGCCAAGCCCAGGCAATTACAAACCCCCACAATTGACGGTTCATCCCGCCAAAGAACACCAATATCAATAGCTTAAGGTATTATTTCGCACCATTATGGCGCCATATAAATTCCCCAAACTGCTTAAAAAATCATGAAACATGCCCCTTCAATTACCCGTAAATGATAAAAACTGCTTAGAACCGAATATTTAGAATTCCATCCTCATCAATACCAAGTTAAAATGCACTCACCGTTGACAAAACATTTCAGCTCTCTATATTTGTCAGTCCCGCGCAAGCGGAACTCCTCGTGTTACATCACGGCAACACCTTGCCAGATGCTAGACACAAGGAGCCAACGCCACAAGCTAGCTAAAGAAAGTAACAGGAGCCCGTCCCAATGAGCGACAAGAAAGCAAGTCTGAGTATCGATGGAAAAACCCTGGACCTTAAAGTCCACTCTGGAACTATCGGACCGGACGTAATCGAAGTTAGCGCCCTGACGGGTAACGGATACTTCACTTATGACCCAGGATTTGTATCCACCGCAGCCTGCGAATCCAAAATCACCTACATTGATGGTGACAAAGGCATATTACTTCACGGTGGCTACCCCATCGAACAACTTGCAGAACATTCAGATTATCTAGAAACATGCTATTTACTGCTTTACGGTGCATTGCCAAACGCGGCCGAAAAAGAAAAATTTGTTAACAAAGTTCGCATGCACACCATGGTCAACGACCAGATGAGTACTTTTTTCAAAGGTTTTCGTCGCGACGCTCACCCAATGGCAATTATGTGCGGTGTAGTAGGCGCCTTATCAGCGTTTTATCACGACTCACTTGATATTACAGACGAGAAGCACCGCGAAATTTCGGCTATTCGCCTTATCGCTAAAATGCCAACACTGGCAGCCATGACTTACAAGTACACAATTGGCCAGCCTTTCATGTACCCGCAGAACCACCTGAGTTACTCAGAGAATTTCCTGCACATGATGTTTGGCAACCCTTGCGAGCCAAGCAATGTAAATCCAGTGTTAGCCAAGGCTATGGATAAAATCTTTTTATTACACGCAGACCATGAGCAGAACGCATCAACGTCAACCGTGCGTTTAGCTGGCTCTACCGGAGCAAACCCGTTTGCCTGCATCTCCGCCGGTATCGCGGCACTTTGGGGGCCATCACACGGCGGCGCCAACGAAGCTGTACTCGATATGCTGAACGAAATTGGCGACGCATCACGCATTGATGAATACGTTGCTAAAGCAAAAGACAAAGATGACCCATTCCGTCTAATGGGCTTTGGACATCGCGTTTATAAGAACTTCGACCCGCGCGCCAAAGTGATGAAGCAAGCTGCAGATGAAGTACTTGCAGAGCTTGGCTTGGAAGATGACCCACTACTAAAAATCGCAAAACGTTTAGAGCAAATTGCCCTTGAAGATGAATACTTTATTGACCGCAAACTCTATCCAAACGTCGATTTTTACTCAGGAATCATTTTAAAAGCGATTGGCATTCCAACTAGCATGTTCACTGTAATTTTTGCCCTAGGACGTACTCCTGGCTGGATCGCCCACTGGAACGAAATGATTAGCGGAAGCTACCGCATCGGTCGTCCTCGCCAGCTGTATACAGGCCCTGCGACTCGCGATTTCGTACCATTAGATAAGCGTTAAAAAACCAAAGGCCGCTAAATCAGCGGCCTTTTTTAACCTTCCAAGAAACTAATCGCACCTACAAACCCACACCTATCACCGCGTTTTATATTCAAAACCCATTTCAGCCCCATCAACTGATTCACCGTAGCTACTGATATTACTATCTTTGCTAAATTCCGCGCCTTCTTTCAGACGTAGTTTAGGCTTTACTTTTAAGCGCCCCTCCTCCTTTTTGTCACTTTTATCAAACCACTCCCCTACCCCATAACGGCCCGCTTCATCCTCCTGCCAATCCTCAACATTGGTATGAATATCCTTTGGTAAGCTCAGGTCTAAAACGACTGGTTCAGCTGTCTTTACAGGTATAGCCGCCTCAGCTGGAGGCTGCACAGATTCAGACGCAACGGTAGCTGAAGATGTATCTTCAGTCGTACTTATTATTTCAACCTTGTTCTCACTATTGCTAGCTTCGTCAACCTTATCCGCACACGAGACCAACACCCAAGCTATAAAAATAATAAGCCAATGAATTTTCAACATGCTTAGCTTCACCCTCTCAAAACGACACGACCCACCTCGTCCAATTGGACAATAGCGAAGATGAAAAGTGGCGTATACATTAACTGAATAAAAACTGACTATATCTAAGGGACAAATATGAACAGACTCGCCGGAAAAGTTGCCATAATCACTGGCGCAGCAAGAGGCATGGGTGCCGTTACCGCTAAATTATTTATTGAGCATGGCGCCACAGTCATCATCGCAGACATACTTGACGATGCAGGTGAAGAACTCGCAAATGAACTTGGTCATAAAGCACATTACATTCACGCCGATGTCTCATGCGAAGCAGATTGGACAAAACTCATTAATGCATCAACACAGCTAGGCGCACTTACCACACTCGTCAACAATGCGGCCATTTTACACGCTGCATCCATTGCGGATTCCAATGCAGATGACTATATGCGCGTCATCAAGGTTAACCAACTCGGCAGCTACCTTGGCATTCGCGCAGCAATAGCCCCCATGAAGCAGGCTGGCGGCGGGTCAATTATAAATATTTCTTCAATTGACGGCCTCCAAGCCAAAAATGGCTTATCAGCCTACGTATCAAGCAAATGGGCAGTACGGGGTCTGACAAAGTCAGCAGCGATTGAACTCGGCCCCTACAATATCCGCGTAAATACCGTGCATCCTGGCGGCATTTTTACCGCCATGCACGGCGCAGAAACTAATGCTGAGCCGTCTGAGCAAGATAATGCGTTCTATCAAAATCACGCTCTTCCACGAGTAGGTTTACCCTTAGAGGTTGCAAACATGAGCTTATTTCTTGCCTCTGATGAAAGTAGCTATTCAACTGGCGCAGAGTTTCTTGTGGACGGTGGATGGCAAGCGGGGCTGCGGCTTAATATGCTACCAAGCTCTTAGGATATAGAGTGTATAAACAAACACTGGAAAGCGCTCTCAAGCTCTTCTATATTAGGTTATACGAAAAATCACTCACACGGAGGACCCATGGACACCGAGATACACACAATGAACTTACTCTTTGAACAACTTGGTTTGCCAAGCGACGACAAGGAGATAGAGCGCTTCATTGTTAGACACCGGCCACTTCCTAGAGGGCTTCAGATTCATGAAGCTAGCTTTTGGAAGCCAGCTCAAGCCAGCTTCCTGAAGGAGTCAATAGACATAGATGCCGAGTGGGCAGAGTTAGTTGATGAGCTAGACGCGCGAATGCGCTACTAACATTTCTAGCTAGCCTACACTCTCGTCTAGGCCTATGTAGCTAATTTTGGGATAAGAAACCCATTTAAATACCTGCTCATGACTACAAATCATACACTTATGCAGGACTTCGCCAGTTGCTGGGTTCATATCACCAGCAGCGACCATCATCCCGTGTCCGCATTTATCACAGACATAATTCACTTCTATCACTTGAACTGGACGTTTTATTTCAGGCATTAAGGGTATCTCATCTCAATGTTGGGAAGCACCATCTCTGGGCGCAGAATTTGCCGAAGCCGCTGGATCGCTCGGCAATGGTGCTTTGTTTTGCGCACTAAGCCCTTCTTTAGCGCGCTCTAATTCCTTCTCTACAGAGCTAATCATTGCTGACCAACCCTGAATTAAGGCGTCATTGGCGCTATCAATTAATCCACCTATAGATTTCTCTTGAAGGGTATCCATTTCATTTTTAGCAACCTGGATACGCTCATCAATGACATTGATACGCTCTGTTAAATGTAATAATTGTGTATTCAACGCCCTTCTATACGCCTTCTCATCTTTATACTGCCAATATTCAAAAACAAATAAGGCGACCACCACGATGACAGCAAGTAACATGCCTACTGATGATTTCATTTTTCATCCTCAAAAAGTCATCAAACAAAAAACTAGGGCTTAAGGCCCAAAATCTTTACTATGCTATGGCAGAGATCAATTTATCTCAAACGAACTATATACAGCGAAAAAAACACAAGCTTTTAGCCTCTAGGATTTTCATCACACTATGAAACTGCAGTTACTTCTTACCGGCAACGAACTTATGGCCGGCGACACCATCGACTCTAATTCATCTATGATTGCGCAGCTAATCACCGAGTATGGCTGGCGTATAGATAAGAAGGTGACAGTCGGTGACGACCTCAAACTACTTGAACAGCAAATCCAACATCTAGCTAATGACTGTGAAGTCCTTATTATTAATGGTGGCCTGGGCCCTACTGTCGATGATATGACCTCACTTGCTCTAGCCGGTATCAGCGGTAACACCCTCTGCGAACACCCCGACGCCCTCGCCCACTTAACCCAATGGTGCAACCACCGTGGGTTCAAATTAAACGCATCAAATTTAAAGCAGACGATGCTCCCTGCAGGCAGCCAAATCATTGCCAACTCCCGCGGGAGTGCGGTGGGCATAAAAATGCTACTCGGCAATTGCCTAATTCTTGCCACTCCAGGAGTGCCAAGTGAATTACGGGCAATGATGAACGAAGAAATCATCCCACTACTTTCGTCTCAGTTTCCATCAGACTATATTCAAACTCAACGCTTAGCCGTATTTGGCCTAGGGGAGTCGTCGATACAAGAACTCGTCAATAAAAAGCTCCCCAATTGGCCTAATGATGTTGAGCTTGGCTTTCGTGCATCCATGCCCGTTCTCGAAGTCAAGTTAACCACCAGAGGCAAAGATGCTAGCGAAAAGTTACACGTTTGGCGCCAGCACATTATCGAATTAATTGGCGACCACCTACTCGGGGACATGCCGCTTAATTTAGCGCAAGCACTTATCGCGGCTCTTAATAAAAATGGTCAAACAGTTTGTACAGCAGAGTCCTGTACAGGTGGAAATATCGCAGCGCAAATTACCAGCGTTGCAGGGTCTTCTCATGTTTTCCCTGGCGGCATAGTGAGTTACTCAAATGAATTGAAACAAAATTTACTCGCGGTTAGCGAGGCAAGCTTGGCTACCGACGGCGCGGTTAGCGCTACGGTAGCAAGACAAATGGCTGAAGGGGCTCTAAAAGCGACAGGTGCAAACTTAGCTATTGCAGTGACCGGCATTGCAGGCCCTGAGGGTGGTAGTGAAGAAAAGCCTGTAGGGACGGTGTGGATGGCATGGGGCAACAAGGAAAACCTTCGTGTCGAAAAGTTTTTCCTCCCCCTCGAACGCCATCTATTCCAAACCTTAGTAACCGCGCTAGGCTTAGACCTATTAAGGCGTTACACCCTAGGTATTCCAGGACTACCTGAACTTATGACACGGCGCCGTAGTTAATGACAGCCACTGGCTTACAGTTATGCCCTTGCTGTAAGCCAATCATCAACCCACTGTAACAACATTTCATAAGCTCCCTGAATCATTGCCGCGGCATCGCTATCCGTCACCTTTTCTGGCTCAGCTCTGCCATACCAATCTACCCGACAGCGCTTTCCATCCAGCGCAGTAACCTGTGCATTCGCCGAATAATTACTCACTGGCATAGGAACACCACGAGGAATATCATAAGCAAAACTCATGGCTTGGTGATCTTGTGCCGTTAACACTTCGTCAATAGGATCCATACCTTTAATATGCAAGCGGCGAGTCATGCCAATACCACCGCCAATCACCTCAATCTTATCAATACCCGGCGCCCAATTTATGTCGCCAAAATCCGCTAACAATGCCCATACCTCTGCGGCTGGCACATTGAATTCTCGTGCTAAATGCACCTCTACCATAACAAGCATCCTCTCTTATTTTTTACAGCATGCCTGATAATACTCCGTCCTACCCTCACCCGAATGGCCTAGCCATTTCTAAACATTTGGCAATGTAGGCAAACGCTAATTGGCGACACCCAGAAACACTGTTACCCTCTTTTAGTAACAAGCTATTAACTCAATATTATAAATAACCTTTCAGTAAGCGGTCACAACATGACAAAGGGCTCCACTGGCACCCCCGTACTGCTATTTAGCATGGATTCAGATCAATTTTGGGCTGCACCAACTACCACAGGTGGTCTAAAAGCGTATTACCAACAATACGGCAAGCACACTGAACACTATAATATTGAGCTCATTCATTTTAAGGATGACAAGGGCATTGTTAACTGGCAGAAATCGTGGCAAGAAAAACACTTGCCTGCTATTCGACAGGCCTCACAATCACACCATCAAGCCATTGTCGGTTTTAGCATGTACACATGGAATGCGGCTGAATTTCTTGCCCTCATTCACCAAATAAAAACTGAATGCCCGAATGTTCTATGTATTGCTGGTGGCCCTCATGTACAACAAGCTGAAGACTATCTTGGTGAAGACCCCATCGACATTATTATTCTTGGCGAAGGTGAATCCACCTTTACCGAAATATTAGATCAGCCAGATCGAAAATACTGGTCCCACATCAAAGGCATCGCTTTCCTTGATAATGGCACAATCAAAAAAACGGAGGAGCGTCAGCGCAGAAAATGCCTAGATGAACTCCCCTCGCCACTGGATGCCATTGAATTAACAGACGCCCACGGCAAACCACTCTATGATTCAATATCCTACGAAACCAGCCGCGGCTGTCCCTTTAAATGCGCATTTTGTGAATGGGGAACTGGGGCAATTGGGTCAAAAATGTACCAGTTTTCTATGACTAGGGTTCGCAGCGATTGGCACCGTATTGTCGATGCTGGCATAAAAGATATATGGCTTGCAGATTCTAATTTTGGTGCGCTCAAAGAAGACCTTGAAAAAGCACAACTCATTTGTGAGCTAAAACAAAAAACCGGATTACCAAGTAGCTTTGCAACCTCTTGGTCAAAAAAGCACAGCCCTAGAGTTCAAGAAATTGTGCTGCTTCTGCATAAAAATGGCTTACTTCCGCATTATCAACTCGCGCTACAAACACTAACGCCCCTTGCTCTTGAACTCAGCAATCGTAAAAACATGGCGGCAAACAAATACATCCCTATCGCCCAACAAATGGCCATTGAAGGCGTACCCATTGCCGCTGAACTTATTTGGGGGCTTCCCGGTGACAACCTAGCGGATTTCGAAAGTAACCTAGATGAACTCCTAAAAACTTTCCCAAACCTCAATATTTTTGCCTATACGCTATTACCAGGTACTGAATTTTATGAAAAGCGCAATGAATACCAGATTGAAACCATTCCCGTCGCAGGCTACGGCAAGGCAAAGGGTGAGTATGTAGTCGCCTGTCACACCTTCGATCGCAATGAGGGTATCGAAGGCTATTTCTTAATTACAGCCCACATTCTATTTGCGCACGGCCACATCATACCTTTGGCCATTCGATTTCTTGCTCTTCACAGTGAAATAACGACCGCACCGCTGCTTCGTGAACTACTGAGAATAGTTTGTGCTGAATATCAAGCCGACATGCCAGATATCAATTTACAAGACAGAATGACCGTCTACGAGCATCGTGCGACCTTATTCACAACCATTTTACAAGAACCTGAGCGACTTTATTCCCATCTCGAACAAGGCGTGCTTAACCACCTCAAGCGCACAAATAATCGCCAGTTAATAACAGCAACTAAACAGATATTAGCCATAGATCATGCGCTTTCTCCACGCTGTGGAGAGGCGAGCGAAATTAACTACGAATTTTCTTTTGACGCCATCAGTTGTAAAACCGCACTTGATTGTTTAAGCATCCCTAGCAGCGATGACCTCAAAACCAGCAACCGACAAACTGTGGCGGTAAAATGTCCTGGCGGCCTAGGGACTATATTAAAAGATCCTGACGGTGGTGCATGGCTAAGAGGTGAATTCCAACACCAAATAGCCGAGGTACAAACAGTTCGAATAATACACCCCAATATAAAACCGGCTCAGCCAATAGAGCAATAAGAAGCACCTGCTTTATGCAAGGGCTTCACGTATTTTTCTAGCGGTCTCAGCAAGTACACTATCATCAGCGCGTTTCGCATTCGCAATATTTGCATCAGCCATATCGTTGATAGGTAGCAAATGAATATGCGTATGCGGAACCTCTAAACCAATAATCATCATGCTCACTCGACGACAGGGAAATACTTTTTTCAAACCCTTTGCCAATAACTGAGACACACTCATCAAGTGAGTAGCCAACTCCGCAGGTAGGTCATCCCAATGATCAACCTCTTGACGAGGAATCAACAATAGATGACCGTCTTGGATGGGTTCAATCGTCAAAATAGCAACCGCGTATTCATCCTCCCAAACAAAGTGACCCGGTAACTCACCTTGAATAATTTTTGTAAAAATACTGCTCATATTTCCTCCAGTTCATCATATTTTATTAATGCTTGGTTGATTACACATCGTAATTGTTGCTCTACTTCCGCTCGTCCTGCCAACTTGTATTGCGATGCGATGCTAGACCAATCATGCCCAAATAAGAGTAATTCGAATGCTAATTCAGCACCCACAGAAGAGCGAAAATTTATATGAACACAAATACGTATTAAACTTGCAACTGCCTGCTCAAAAATTAATTCTTGCACACAATAACGTCGTACATTATTAAGATCCCTTTCGCTGAGCCCATCACCAGAATAATCCCCTTCCAACAAAGCCATCAAGGTCTCTGCGTCTAAGTGAGAGTGAACATTACGAACCGTTAGGGGTATATCAACTCTAAACTGCGCATGTAAATTGGTAAAACCTGTCTCCAATTCACACCCTATACCTTTACCGACTATCAATGAATATGCGCCACTAGATGAGTCACGTCGACTCCCTAACCATAATGAGGTGAAACCACTTTTCTGCCAAAAAGAAACAACATCTGCGGTTGCTGCAAAACTAGATGATAGAAATGCCGCTTTTTGTTGCTGAGCGTAAGTCGTTGCAAAATCTAATAAGCGACCGCCAACACCCCTGCGCCGAAAAGCTGCAGCCACTGCAATGCGATTGACTCTATAGCTTGGTAGGCGAGCATATCGAGTATTTCCGCTAAGATGAGTAAGCCTTTGCGCAACTAAATGACCAAGCGGTCTTCGCTTACCACAGGCAACCGCCTTAGCAAGTTCCAGGGCAAGCTCTCCTTCAGGAAGTAATTGGCATACCCCAACAATAATCCCCCGACTTTCCGCGACAATAACAACACACGACAAATCGACTAAATACTGTAAATCACGAGGTGAAGTTTGGTAATGCGCCTGCACCAACAAACCAAAGACTTGACTGAGTATATCTTCGTCTTTCAAACAATCTGGTTCTAATATGCGTACTTGAACGTCTTCCCCAGCCGGCTCGGCAATCGGTTCTGCGTTTAATAAAAAAGCGCTATTCAACCACGCTTCAAGCGGGTCAGTATTTGACCACCGCACGGGAATACGAAGTTCACAACGTCGCCATTGGGGACGTTCTTTTTGAAGAATATCCTTAAAACGAATATCGAATCCCCGGCCGCTGCCTTCATAGCCGTGTACTGTGGTAGAAAATACTAACCGTGGGTAACGACGTAATAAACGGTGCAATAATGTCACCGGCAGCGCTGCCGCTTCGTCTACTAAAACCAGATCCCACTCACCACTGGCAGCAAGTTCACACGCCGGTAGAAATTTCAATATTGCATGGTGATAAGTAAAACAATTATCAACACTTTTACCTTGCGGCAGTAGACGCTGTACATGCCGAAACGCTGCATGCACGGAATCTATACCTGGTGCTGTTATTGCCACCCGACTGCAAGCACCCATTTCAAATAACTTGGCCACCGCAATGCCAAGTGACGATGATTTACCTCTTCCTCTGTCTGAACGAATAACAAGTGGTCGCCACGATCGCCCCTTTACCACTTTAACAATAGCGCTTACTGCCGCTTGTTGGTCCTGATTCGGTAAGATTGTTTGCCAGCACGCCTGTTTATTAGGTAGACGGAGTTGTGGAAGCTGGCTTAAAAAAGAATTTTCATTAAGGTGATACACACCCTCTGCCATCGGTACTTTCGACAATAATCTCTGTATAAAAAACGACTCTTTATTGTCTTTTATGTGCTCAGAGTTTGATTGAAAATAACCTGGCCATTGGGAGAACTCTGGGCAAATGACAATCAAAACCCCACCTGCCATTAAGGTACCAGCGGCGGCTAAATAATCATCCACTGATTGCGATGTATACGCGTTAATGATGACAGATCGAAACTCTTTACCGAGTTGGCGCTTCGCGTTTTTGGGGTTAACGCATCCAATTGAGTCTTCAGAAACCAGCAATGACTCACTATCTTGCAATGCTAATCGAGCAATTTGCTCATTCGCCCAGGACTGCGAACCACTCAAAAACAATAAGTAGCGGTGACCATTATGCTCGCCAACTTCACGCAACTTCTGAAGAAAATCGCCTAAGCTGCCTGCGCTGCTCATGCCTGAGAATCAATCATGATTTAGTTGAAGGATAAACCGGTGCTTCCGGCATTAACACATGGAGGATAATTCGCTCATCATTATGGTAAAGTTCACCAGCTTCCTCGCCACCATACTGTATTGCAAGATCATAAAGACGCCGCTTTATTTCTTTTGGATTTATAAATCCCAAGACTAAACCAGCTTCTATAAAGCCTTCTAAACGATACAAAACCGCCGGTGGGATATCAAAGCCTTCAGATTGATCACGAAAGAATGACAGCAGACGATCATCAAGCTCTTCAACAAACGTCTTCTCCTGGGTATTTATCACGGTAAATTCCGCTCTTTTTGTACCAAGACCCACGGTGCAACAACCACAGCCCAGACTTCACAATTCTCTGCCAACCATGTTGTTGCAATGTATTCAGTTGCCTTTATTAATTTTTCATTTTTCATTAACGCTGAAATTTCTTCAGCCTCATCATTTGCAACAGATGCTGCAGTAGCAACTAGATCCACGCCCGGCGCGACAACTAATACTGCCCCTTGGGCATAAAAGCGCTGCAAATCTTTCCATAATATTTTTGAAGTTTCACGATTTAACTTTATTAAAAGTTCTGAAGATTCACTTGAATTCACACTGCTGCCTTATTCTTTATGAAGCAATTAATTGACTATTTCTCTTAACAACATTAATACCAGTTGTAGGGGTTAATGTATGCTGGGCCATTTACAATGCCATGGTGGATTACAGCTTTCTAGTATGGCCTGTAGATCCTCATTTAAAAATGCGTCGCCTTGCGAGGGTAGGCAAACATAAAGCTGCTCACAACCATTGAACTGAAAGCGTAATGCCATTGCATGCAAATACATACGGTCGCATTGTTGCTTGCGAGGTCCATAGCGTGTATCACCAAGAATCGGAACACCCAAGCTTTTCATTACGACCCTTAGCTGATGGGTTTTCCCAGTATGAGGCCGCAATAAATAGCCCCTAAGCCCGTCCACTAGAGCGTAGCTAAAAAACTGGCTTATAGAAGGGTTGCTGCGAGTTCTACTTAGCAAATAGCTACCGCTTCGGCTCTTTTTAATATCGCCAACAATCATTCCTTGTTTTTTTGAAGGCTTGCCTTCAGCAAGGGCAAAGTAGAATTTTTCAACCTCTCTGCTAGCAAATAAACGACCAAATTCAGCGGCAGCACTTACATTTTTAGCAATGAGTAACAAACCCGACGTCGCGTCATCAAGCCGGTGTACCAAATGCAAAGACTCTCCAGGAAAATCTCGATGCAAGATATCTAATAAGCTCTCATCATGGTGATTACGATGCAGGTTAACGCCTGGAGCTTTATTAATAACAAGGTAATCCGCATTATTTTCTAACAATAAATAACTAAGCTTTTTTGCGGCCGTCATGACTACCTCATTCAGCCCCGCCATTGCTAAAAGAATTAACTCTTGCAGTCATTAACTCTCTTAGTACATCAATTTCTCTAAGAACCTCTTCATCTGGTGACGAAAACTCAATTTGTAATACTAAACCTTCAAATGCGTCTTGTTCAGCCTCATGTGCATACACATCCAAAAGCTGCATTTTCAAATTAACATCGTCATTCGTACTTATTTCCTGCTCTAAAATCTGTCTTGCGCCACTATAGTCACCCAACTCTAAACAAGCACCAGCCCTAGCGCTAACATCGCCTCCGTCAACGTCCTCACCCAGCCAGCTATCATCTAAATCTGGAATATCTAGATCAATAAGCTCTTGCTCATCACTAGAGCCACCATTTTGTAAAAGCGCATCTTCATCAAGATCTGCAAAGAAATCGTCATCGATATCCGCTAAGCTAGCCTTCTGGCTCACCGCAATTTCTGGCTGAGCATATTGACTAGGCATAACTCTACTTTGAGAAATAACATCGTCTGGAGCAGCAAAATGATCTTCAATAGGATCAGGCTTTGGCTTTATTTCATTCTCAGTAAGCAAGCCCGTCGGTTTCGCATCAAGTGCTGAAAAAATATCATTAAAATTGTCTTTTACAGAGGCTAACTCTGCCTGCGCTTTCGCTTGGACTGCGGCATTAACATCAGCTAAACCACCCACTGCTTCTGTATCGTGTCCTACAAAAGAAGAATCATTTTCCCTTGAGGCCTTCCGGTACCGTAGCAATAGTAAAATAAGCCCTACTACCGGTACGAACCACCACAGCCATGACCATGTACTCGATACCGCATTTGTACTCTCTGCAGTGTCACCATCAATATTATTGGTAACTGCCGTAACACCGCTAGCTTCCTTAACGCTACCTAGATTAACAACACTGGTGTTCCCAGGCGGTGCATCAACAGCTTGATTACCTTCTGCCGCAAGCGCGGCAATCTCACCCGCATTGACACCATCCTCAGGACTTACTGCAATCACCGTAGATTCGCGCTGAGGTAAATCGCCTTCACCAAAGCCCTCATCATCTGCAAACTCAGCTTTGTTTGTTGAATCAACACCATTAAGCGCTTTAACTTGAGCATTTAAATCATCTAGCTGAGACTGCAATAACGCCAACTTTTTGGTCATAGCAGTAATATTCTCTGATACCTCAGCAAATTCTGTTTGAACATCGCTTAGATTCTTATTTAAAAATTGCGACTCAGTTAAAGCCTCTTCTACAGGCTCATTGTCGTCTTCGCGCTCACGGCGAACCGGGTTTAATACTTCTGGCCGGGGACCACTGGGTGTTTTTGTCACACCGCTAGTTAGCAGCTGCTCCTGCTTATCTTTAGGCTTTATTGATGGTGTTGGCGGAACCTCTTTAGATTCTAAAACACTATCAAATAAATCGAGGGTCACACGCTCTTTTAATAAATTACGATTATTGCGAATAAAAGCACCCGGATTATTACTGTATAACCGCGACATCCAATCATTGGCAGTTCCGCCCTTAGCACGGGCTACTCGGCGCGCAATACTCCACAAGCTATCGCCCCGCGCCGTCATATAAAACGCAGTGTCAGGCCCAATACTCGGCACTGTATTCAATCGACTTCCCTGAGACGAGCTTACGATAGGCGGCAACATAGCATCCGTTTGTAGTGGAAGACTTAAATCATCACTTGGTGGTGCTTTTACAGTAGCTGAAGAATTAGAGCTCGATACAGTTTGATCTGTTAATGCGGTATTTTCTGGAATTGATGACGAGTCTGGCAAATCAAGTAATAAAGTGTAATCTCTCGTCAAGGCACCACTAGGCCAACGAACCTTGATAGAAAAATATAAATACGGTTCATTAATGGGAGTATCACTGCGCAGATAAATAGTACCGCTGCCATCTTCTTGTATCTCGCCTGCAACTGAGAGGGAGCGCGTATCAATATTACCAATATCAAAGCCGGTATCAGGATCAACAACGGACTCAAGTGTTATCAATACATCAGGGCTACCTACGCCCTCGGCACCAAATACTGGAATGCGTGCGAACAATGGCTGACCGAGCTTTGTATCTAAGTTTACCGCCCCCAAACCCAAAGACATGGCATCATTCACCATCAAAACCCCAATACAAAGGGGTAATAATTTAGGCAATTTGTTAAATCCCATAGTATAGCTCTCTAGTTCTATGCCTTTGAATATTGGCCCATGACGAGTATTTGGACGCTAAAAAACAGCAACGCCATCATTATCCCCATTAAACGCCGGCAAAAATACGAAAACAATGGCAAATACGCTTCGTATCACTGGCATATATCTAAAATAGATCACAACGATAGATATTTCCCAGTTTTATGTTCTCTTCCACCGCCTTCGAAAGTTTTCCCCAGTTAAGGTGAATAAGCTTGTGGATAAACGTGTAGATTACAGTCCTAAGGCACCGTTCATGGTGCCCAGACAAAACAGCATAAATTTTAACCAGACTGTCACAAAGCTATTTCTTTGATCCATTATCAACAAATGTCAAGATCAAGATGATCGTCACCATGACAATGGCGGCACACCAATATGGGTAGCTCGGAGCAAGGCGATACAGCACCCCACCAACCAGTGGACCAATCATAAACCCAAGCCCTGCAATCGCACCTAACAGCCCAGCCAAACCTCCTTGTTCATGGGATTCGACGGCCATTGTTGCGCTCGCAGTAAATGACGGTCCAGTTAAGCCCATACCAAAGCCAAATAAGCCCATGGCAACAAACAACATCCATTGGCCGTTTGCGTTTGCCAGCATTAAATATGACAACAACATGAAAGGCAGTCCTACCCGTAACAGTCCCATTGGTAAGCCGGTGTAGCGTCTTACCACAAAAAACTGCGCTCCCAATATGGCGACTGACGAAACCACCATGGCGGCAGAAAATAATTGCGCAGCACGGACCCCGTCAATATTGAGCATATCTTGAAAATAGAACCCCAGTGTCTGCTGGACCATACCCAGTAAACTGAAGATAACAAATCCGATAATAATAAACATACGGTAACGTGGGTCAAAATAAGCCAACTTCGCCAACTTCTTACCGCTAGTATTAGAGACAGGAATGGCGGGTAAGTAGCGCCAAACTAAAAGCCCGGCAATAAATGACACAACAGCTTGAATATAAAGAGGAGCTAAATAACTAATACTAACAAACCACGCCAAAGCGGGTCCTAACATAACACCGAGCTGATTACAGGCCTGAAGCTTACCCATACCTTTGGTTCGCTCATGTACCGAAGTTACATCAACCATATACGCGGCAGAAGCAGGATGTGTTGGCGACATAATAACCGCGTGGAAGGCACGACTAAGAATTAAACAGATGAACAGCGTAGTTCCCAACAAAACGCCTGTAAGGCCTAAATAAGCCACCCCATTAAACGCAAGTGTACCGACAACATAGCCAAATAAACCTAGAATAATGAGTGGTTTTCTACCCAGCCGGTCACTTAACCGCCCCCATTTTGGCGCAGCGATGAAGAATACAAATGCTGTTAACGCCGACAATGTGGTGATTGCCAGTTCGCGAGGTTCCAGTACAAGGTCAGAAAAAGGCAGCTTAAATACCAGCAAATCCAAATGAAGCTCTCGCCCCAGCATCGGTAATATGGCAAAAACAACAGTTTGCCCCATTCCCACACTTATCATGGCGAGATAAAGGCTAAACATGGCTTTAAAGCCCGGTTTAGTCACTTTCCCTGTTGAACTACTCACCTAGATCCTTCTCCTCGCTTACAAAAAACAGTGACTCTAGAGCGCTTATATAAAGACATATAGCCATATAACGTATTCTACCGGGCTGCTTGCGGCGCTATACACTCAGCCGTTCTAACAGCGTAGTCTAACATTAGCGCTAAGCAATTGCTGACTTCTCACTCACTGATACGCTTTCCAGACTACCCCGTTCTTGTAACACAATGACGCTGTTCACTATCTCCTTGGACGCGCCGCCCCTTTAATTGGATCACGGCTTTTTATGTGCTAACCACAATCAGAACTGCAACAATTAATTGCAAAGCCTCATATATCTCGCACTGAAATTCGCTAAACTAATCCTTTTCAGTCATAACTAGTCACGCAGAAACAGGTCTCCGTCTATGCACAATGCCAAACCGCGTCTTCCACTAATACAACGCTGGCTTAACGCCCTAGAAATGGCGGGAAATAGGCTCCCAAATCCGGTGCTATTGTTTATTTACTTTTGCATTGCCATTATTGCTGTCTCGGCCATTGCCGCATATTTACAACTTTCGGCTGTACACCCCGCGACACAAGATCTTATTTCGGCGAAATCCTTATTAAGCCGTGAAGGGATAAACTGGATCATTAGCAATACGGTCAATAATTTCATCCATTTCGCCCCCGTAGGCTCGGTATTGGTTGCAATATTGGGTATCGCCGTTGCAGAACACTCAGGTTTGCTAAGCCATGTACTCAAACGACTCACCGCGAACGCTCCACCCAGAATACTTAGTAGTTTTGTGGTCTTTGCGGGTGTGATGTCTAGCATAGGTTTTGATTCGGGTTATGTAGTCCTCATTCCACTCGCGGCATTAATGTTTCAAGCTGCCGGGAGATCTCCTTTAGCGGGCATCGCCGCCGCATTTGCGGGTGTGTCTGGCGGGTATAGCGCAAATCTATTACTTGGCCCCGTTGACGCTATTCTGTCTGGAATAAGTACCGAGGCGGTGAGTCTAGTGTCGCCAAATCGAGAAGTTCTCACCAGTGCTAACTATTATTTCACCTTGGTATCAGCATTATTCATTACGGTTACCGGCGCTTGGGTAAACGAAAAAATTGTCGAACCACGACTCTCTAAACCCAACGCATCAAGTAATAACACTGAAGAACGCCAATATATCGCATCACCTGAAGTAAAAAGAGCACTGCGTAGAGTCGCTGTCTTTAGCCTCATCTTTATCGGTCTATTAATTTATTTAGTTCTGCCTGAGCAAGGCCTGTTACGAAATCCAGATCCCAATGGTTTGACTGCACTACCATTGCTTAATGGAATTGTCGTGTTCATAGCGCTGTACGCAACAATTAGCGGTTTGATATTTGGCTATAGCACGGGTAAATACCAGCGCCATCATGACTGGATTGCCGGCATGGAAAGCGGAATAAACAGTTTGTCTGGCTATCTAGTATTAATGTTCTTCGCCGCCCAGTTTGTTAATTACTTTAATTGGACTGGCTTGGGAGCGATTTCAGCAATTAATGGCGCAAACTGGCTGGCAGGCTTAGCCTTATCCAAAACAAGCTTGCTACTAGGCTTTATTTTTGTGAGTGCAGCTATAAATTTATTAATAGGTAGTGCTTCAGCAAAATGGGCATTGATTGCGCCCATTTTTATTCCCATGCTGTTTTTACTCGGTGTCGATCCCGAGTCAGCACAGATGGCGTATCGAATCGGCGATTCTAGTACTAATATTATTACACCGTTAATGCCCTACTTCGGCGTGGTAGTGGCATTTATGCAACGCCATGATGACTCAGCGGGAATGGGTACATTGATTGCACTTATGCTCCCCTATTCTTTGGTATTTTTATTTTCCTGGTCAATCCTACTAAGCGCATGGCTTGCCATTGGCCTTCCCCTAGGTCCGGGGTAAGTGCTGAATTAAGCTCACTACTCCTGTACTGTTGCCGCCATTTCATCAATATCAACATGGCGTACATTCGCACCTTTTACTAAGTAAATAACGTGCTCAGCAATATTCCTAGCGTGGTCACCCACGCGCTCCAAGGAGCGTAAGGCCCACATAACCTGCAACACCGATGAAATCGTGCGCGGGTCCTCTATCATATAGGTCACAAGGCTGCGCATTGCGGTGCCGTACTCAAGGTCAACGGCCTTGTCTTCTTCTGCCACCGCTAAAGCCAAGTCGATATCAAGACGTGCAAACGCGTCAAGCGCGTTCCGTACCATGCCAGAGACATGATCACCAATATGACGAATTTCTAAAACGCTGCGAGGTAGACCGCCAAGTTCGGTGAGTCGTATCGCACTTTCTGCCACCTTGCTTGCTTCATCACCCATCCGCTCAAGGTCACTTAAAATCTTGCTAATAGACAGTACTAAACGTAAATCACTGGCAGCGGGATGGCGTCTAGCCAAAATGATCGTGCATTCCTCATCAATAGCGACCTCAAGGCTGTTAACAAGGTTGTCACCCTGTTTCACATCCGATGCTAGGCCAGTATCTAAATTCATAAACGCGTTGGTAGCGTCTGCAACTTGTTTCTCTACCAAGCCACCCATTTCCAGCATTCGCGTTTTTATGTCATCCAAGTCGGCATTAAACTGCTGCGAAATATGGTGTGAATGCGCACTCTTCTCTGTCATGAGTTCTCTCCAAAATCGTTCAGCGAAATTTTAGCCATAACGACCAGTAATATAATCTTCAGTCTGCTTATAGCTTGGATTTGTAAACAGGGTATCGGTATTATCAAATTCAATTAACTTGCCCATATACATAAATGCAGTGTAGTCAGACACCCGCGCTGCCTGTTGCATATTATGGGTGACAATAACAATGGTGTATTTGTCTTTTAGTTCGTAAATAAGTTCTTCAATCTTCAGGGTTGAAATGGGGTCTAGTGCAGATGCGGGTTCATCCAGCAATAGTACCTCAGGTTCTACCGCGATTGTACGCGCTATCACCAAACGTTGCTGCTGACCGCCAGACATTCCCAAGGCATTATCATGTAGTCGATCTTTGACTTCGTCCCACAACGCCGCGCCACGCAAAGAGCGCTCGACCACTTCATCAAGGACACGCTTTTTATTTATTCCTTGAATCCGCAAGCCATAGGCAACATTTTCATATATTGATTTTGGAAAAGGATTTGGTTTCTGGAATACCATACCAACTCGTCGACGTAATGTTGCCACATCTACGCGTTTATCATAAATAGGCGATCCATCTAACGCGATACCACCATCGATTCGACAGGTATCCACTAAATCATTCATTCGATTAAAGCATCGCAATAAGGTCGATTTACCACATCCACTCGGGCCAATAAACGCCGTCACCTTCTTGCGTGGAATGACCATATTAACGTCAAACAAGGCTTGTTTTTCACCGTAATATAAATCCAAATTATCAACGGTGAGCGTAATATCCTCATCGTGGATAGAAGATTGTTCCGCACCATACCTGCCAAGGGTTTCCATATTAATTGCGTGCGCCTTTAGCTGTGATTTATCACTAGTCATAACACTCGCCACCTTATATTCATATTACTCTGACCTACAGTTCTAGTGATTTATATTTTTCACGAAGATGGTTTCGCAAAGCGACTGCACTGAAGTTTAACAAGGCAATAATAACCACCAGCAGCAACGCGGTCGCGTACACCAATGGCCGTGCGGCCTCTACATTTGGGCTTTGAAAACCAACATCATATATGTGAAAACCAAGATGCATAAATTTTTGGTCTAAGTGGAAATAAGGGAAGTTGCCATCAACGGGTAGCGAAGGTGCCAATTTAACAACACCCACTAACATCAACGGTGCCACCTCCCCTGCAGCCCTTGCAACAGCCAGAATTAAGCCCGTCATCATTGCCGGACTAGCCATGGGTAACACTATTCGCCACAGCGTCTCCGCCTTGGTGGCGCCAAGCGCCAAGCTGCCCTCCCGCAAATTACGTGGAATACGCGCTAAACCTTCCTCTGTCGCAACAATCACCACCGGCAGGGTCAACAAGGCTAAAGTAACCGACGCCCACAGCAAGCCGGGGGTACCAAAGGTGGGCGCTGGTAGGGCTTCAGGGAACATCGCCTTGTCCATCTCAGCACCCAAGAAGTAAATAAAAAATCCTAAGCCAAATACACCATAAACAATGGAGGGAACGCCGGCCAAATTATTAACAGCAATCCTAATAATCCGTGTCATCACCCCTTGCTTGGCGTATTCACGTAAATAAACTGCCGCAACCACACCAAAAGGCGTCACCATAATCGACATAATTAGCACCATAATGACGGTGCCGAAGATCGCAGGAAAAATACCCCCTTCCGTGTTTGCCTCACGGGGTTCATCACTTAAAAACTCACCAAACTTCGCAAAATAAAAGCTAATCTTTTGGAATAAGCTCATCCCATTAGGCTGGTATGCGTGAACCACTGTGGCAATTTGTAGTTCTCTTGTTTTACCCGACGCAGTCTCCATAATAAAACTGTCGCGCCGCCACTCTTGATATAACTCAGAAAGTTGGGACTGCATTATCTTGTATTGGGCGTCAAGCTCAGCCCGCTCTGCCAGTAGGTCAGCCTTTATTTGTAAACGTCGACTAGCTGATAATTCCTCATTAAGCTCTATCTTCCGCTCACTTAAGCGTAACTTCTCCAGCCGATAATTTATTGCGCCTATATCACCTTTCTCAATTTTCTCAATTTGCTTATAAAGCTTCTCGGCCCTATCAACCCGAAGCTGAAACTCACTCCAAACATCGTTGTTTTCAGCACTTGTGACCTTGGTGCCACGCTCTTTAATACTTTGTAAATATCCGTAAAAATTTCCCCACTCTCGTCGCTCAATAACCACTGCATTTTCTGGGTAGCTAATGTCTTGCAAATATTGACTAATTACCCATTTAAAATCCGCACCGCTAACGTCTCTATTTCCGAGTTTGACTAGCTGTCTTTCAACAAAGTTTTCCTTGGTATCAATGTTAAACCCCGCACTGAGTAATTGTTCTATGGGCACCGATTCAGATTCAACATGCTCGGCCATTACCGCAACTGGGACTTCGCCAGGTAATACATAGTTAGACTGCATAACCGCCGCCGGCCAAAAATGACCAAAGCCTCGGACCGCCAACAATAAAAGCAAACCAACAACAGCCAGTGTACTCACCGTGACAGCGGCGGCGTTTAACCAAATCATGGGCTCACCGCGCTTACACCATTGCATAAAGCTTTGTTTATTATCGTCGTACAATGACATAAGCTAACTTCCCGTAAACTTGCACTTATCCAGCAAGCAATATAACAATGACAACTAGAGGTTTCCGTAGCGCGTGCGTAACCGTTGACGCACTGTTTCGGCAATGGTGTTCACCACAAAAGTGAAAATAAACAACACAAACGCGGCTAGAAACAACACCCGATAATGCGAGCTATCAACCTCGGTTTCACCAATTTCAACCGCGATATTGGCCGCAAGTGTCCGCATTCCCTCAAAAATATTCGCATCCATAATGGGCGTATTACCTGTCGCCATTAAGACAATCATCGTTTCACCCACCGCTCGCCCCATACCAATCATCAGAGCCGAAAAAATACCGGGACTGGCTGTTGGCATCACCACACCGACTAAGCTTTGCCACGGGGTAGCGCCCAAGGCTAGTGAGCCATAGCTAAGATGCTTGGGAACTGAAAAAATCGCATCTTCGGCAATAGAGAAAATGGTTGGGATTACCGCAAACCCCATTGCTATGCCAACTACCAGTGCGTTTCTCTGATCGAAGGAAACCCCCATGTCGTTGGTCAACCATGCCCGCATATCCCCGTCAAAGAGCCCACGCTCAATCGGTGCGCTAGACTCCACACACACAAATACTATCGCAAGCACCACAGGAACAAGCAGTAGCGAATGCCAGCCATCTGGGATATGACGTCGAAAGTTTGCTGGTAATCGCGACCACGTCCAAGCAAACACTAAAATACCAACAGGCAGGAGAATAAATAATGAAAATACCGCCGGTAAGTTTTTCTCAATAAAGGGAGCCAACCATAAGCCGGCTAAAAAACCGAGAATAACGGTTGGCAAGGCTTCCATTAGCTCAATTAATGGCTTGGTTTTTTGACGGAGAGCCGGCGCCATAAAATACGCCGTATAAATGGCCGCACAAATAGCTAAAGGGGCCGCAACAAGCATCGCATAAAAAGCGGCTTTCAATGTTCCAAACGCTAAAGGTGCGAAGCTGTATTTCGCTTCAAAATCATTATTCGCTGCCGATGACTGCCAAACATAATCTGGCTCAGGATAACTTTCATACCAAACCTTGCTCCACAGCGCAGACCATGACAACTCTGGGTGCTCATTATGCAAAGCGAAAGTTTTTAAACTCCCACCCGATGTTTCAATTAACAATTTATTGGCGCGTGGCGAAATAGCCATTGTCTGCACCGAGCCTACGGAGAGGTCTTTGCTCAATAAACGCCGGTGTGAGGTGGTGTAAAATAAGGCTAACTGCCCATCTGAGCTGACGCTTGCAAAGCCTTTTCTGCGATGCTCAGTCACTAAGGCCGCGCTACCGCCATTGGGAATATCAAAATGGCGCACCGCCTGTAGCCGGTAACCTGATTCTCGCGCCTTATCCCGCACCACAAACCATTGACCTACTGCACCATGATCACTGGCGACCATTAATGAAATACCGCCGAGCAAAAACCTCGCTTGACTCAATGATCCGGTATCGAATAAATACCCTCGATCGGCAACCGTTTGCTTACGCAGGTCAATAAGTCGAAAGCCACCATCACTGCCCAAAACATATAACCATCTTTGACCGGGGTCGATCAGCACTTGATTAGGGGTGATGTCTAATTTAGGTAATTGAACCTCCTCTTCACTTAAAGTCACCTCTTCACTCAAGAAGTCTTCTTCTTTAATCCATCTACGGCCCAGCAGCTTGCCATTGCTTACACCGATAATCAGTAGCGACTCATCACTGTCACTAATTGCAATTTGTTCTACGGCAAGCCCATTACTTAAGGTAAATGCCGACTCCCCATATGGATAGCTCAATTTTGGACTAATCAAACGCTTATCATTTGGATAGCTGATACGGTAATCGTGTTTCGCAATCAGAACATTGCCATCACTAAGCCCCAAAGCAAATATTCGACTTTCTTCGGACTCCAGTGCAAAACTCAAAATATCCACACCATTTAAGGGTAAATCTGTTGTGGATAATAATGTGCCATCACTTAATTGATAAAACTTGGCCTCCCCCGTTTCGCCCAACCTAAAGGCAATCTCAGCCTGCTCTTCCATGGCCAAATATAAAGCTGGGGCATTTGCGTTAGCCTCAAACTCAATACCCTCTTGCACAGATGCCGAACGAAACAAAGGCATAATTTCATATAGCAAATAAAAGAAAATAAGCAAAATTGCAAAAAGCACCCCGATACCACCTGCAGTAATCGTTGTTGCCGTAATCACATTTTTAGCCTGACGCCACTGTTGGTAGGCGGTAGCGGTAGCACGTACCTCAGATTGACTCATTTCTTATAGCTCGCTGAATTTCAATATACACAATGTGGCATTTTGAGGGTGGGCCAGTATCAATATGCGGATGCTAAATTGCCGCGTACGTTTTGCGGCAATATCTTCGAAAACGCTAGCCTTATTTGGTTACAGCAGAATTAACTACAGCCCCATCTTGTCGCGAATCCTCTCGACAACACTCGCCGGCAGTGGAACATAACCATCTTTTACGACTACTTCTTGCCCTTGTTTTGAGAGTACTAATTTTAAAAATTCACGCTCCAAAGGCGCTAATGGCTTATTGGGCGCTTTATTTACATAAACGTATAAAAACCGAGACAGCGGATATGCGCCAGATGTCGCGTTTTCAAATGTCGCCGTCACAAATTCGTCATTTGCACCTTTGGCCAGAGGAACAGCCCTAACACTTGAGGTTTTATAGCCAATGCCCGAGTAACCAATACCATTTACAGAGGTAGAAACAGATTGGACTACCGATGCCGAGCCGGGTTGTTCATTGACTCCGTTCTTAAAATCACCTTTGCATAGCGCTTTTTCTTTAAAGTAACCGTAGGTACCTGACACAGAATTACGACCAAACATTTGGACATCACGTGCCGACCACGCGCCACTCATGCCCAAACCACCCCATGTCTCGATACTATCGGGGTGCCCACACCGGTAAGTACTCGAAAAAACCGCATCAACCTGCGACATTGTCATGCCTTCAATAGGGTTATCTTTATGAACAAAAATCGCTAAGGCATCAATTGCTACCGGTATGGCCGTAGGCTTATAACCGAATTTATTTTCAAACGCCTCTATTTCCTTGCCCTTCATTTTCCGGCTCATGGGACCAATATTAGAAGTACCCTCTGTTAAAGCCGGTGCAGCAGTAGACGAGCCCGCAGCCTGAATTTGAATATTGATATTTGGGTAGTACCGTTTAAAGTCTTCGCCCCATAACGTCATAAGGTTTGCTAGGGTATCTGAACCAACACTAGACAAATTTCCAGACACACCGGAGGCATTAGTATATTCAGGCAACGCTGCATCTACCTCAGTAGCTCCGGTTACTGTCACCGATGACAGCGCAACTAGCGTTCCGACCAAATACTGTTTAATACCCACAAACCCTCCCTCATACCAATTCAATGCCTTAAAGCAGCCACTCTATAGGCGAATTATGACAGATATGTGACAGATTATCGGAATAATTCGACGATTATGATGACACTGTCTCCACTGCCGCTGAACGGGGGAAAACACAGCTAAACACGCTACCTTGGTCAGGAACACTACGTATTCGCAGCTCAGCGCGATGCCGAATTAACACATGTTTAACGATAGCCAGTCCCAACCCTGTTCCCCCAGTATCTATGGACCGACTTTGATCTACACGATAAAAGCGCTCGGTTAAGCGAGGGATATACTGAGGCTCAATCCCGATACCAGTGTCTTCAACTTCGAAATACGCATGATTATCATCACAGTACCAACGTAAAATGATTGTATCTTTGTCCGAAGTATACCGAGCCGCGTTCATCGCAAGGTTTGAGAATGCACTGCGTAATTCATTCGCACTACCGCTAATGGCAACGCTATCATCACACTCTATCAGCAAGTTGCGCTCGCCCTTGGCCGCAGTGGCACACTCTTCGCGAATCATCTCCATTAATGAACGCATACTAATTAACGACTCTTCCCCCGCCTTGGGAACAGCCTCTAATCGCGACAGGAGCATAAGATCTTGAATCAGCATGTGCATACGTCGTGACTGCTGTAACATTTGACTTACCGCGCGATCCCAGCGGGCATTTTCGCCACCGTGCTCAGAAAAAGTCTCGAGATAGCCGTTGATAACGGTTAACGGCGTACGCAATTCATGTGAAACATTCGCAACGAAATCTTTCCGCATTTTTTCCAAGCGGTGAGTCCTGGTGACATCGCGGGCAAATAACAAGCGGTTGCGCTGACCAAAAAAGCTGACACTAACACTAAGGTTGATATGGTTATTTACCGGAGACATCATTTCAAGCGAGGTTTGATAACTCTCCGCTTCAAAATAACGTAAAAATGCCGGACTTCGAATAAGATTAACTAACTGGCGGCCAACATCATCAGACTCACGCAAGCCTAAAAGCTCGTTTGCAGAGGCATTACACCACTCAATATTGCCCTGCGGATCTAACATCACGACAGCATCTGACATAGACGCAAACGATGAATGGAGATAATCGATCATTGCCTGTAATTTATTCGTATTTTGTGTTGCATCACGTTGCATGTCATAAATGACATCAAAAACCTGCCCCCACATACCCATTGCCTCCGGAGGCTCACTGTTTGCACCGCTATACAACCAATCCGACAAATGCTGGAGTGATCTTAACAACCATCCACATGCCAATAACGCTGTAACAAATAGTGGCCAGACACCTAAATCAAAGATTGTACAAGCTCCTGCCACGGCGGTGACAGGTAGGCTAATACGCAATAATTCGGTTTTCCAACTGTAGTAGCGCATTAATTAATTAGCGCTAGGCGCAAACACCCGTGGTAGAAAAACGGTATCCGGTGCCGCGAACAGTTTGAATAAGTAAACCGCAATCGCGCAGCTCGGTTTGTAATGCTTTACGAAGGCGGCGAATATGAACATCAACCGTTCGCTCTTCAACATAGACGTTGCTACCCCAAACCTGATCAAGTAATTGTCCACGGCTATAAGCACGTTCTTGATGGGTCATAAAAAACTTGAGCAGTTTAAATTCTGTAGGCCCCATATCTAAAGGTTGAGCATCCACAAAAACTCGATGACTAGCGGGATCTAACTTTAAGCCGCCAACCTCGATACTCTCTTCCAACTCTCGGCTGGTAGATCGGCGCATAATCGCTTTTATCCGCGCCATCAATTCACGAGACGAAAATGGCTTTGTAATATAATCGTCAGCGCCAACATCCAAGCCCTGAACGCGGTTATCTTCATCATCTTTTGCCGTAAGCATGATGACCAATAAATCGCGGGTAACATCATCACGACGTAAACGACGCAGTAATTCCAAACCGCTGGTTACCGGCATCATCCAGTCTAACAAAACCAAGTCGGGGCGCTGATCCACAATAATACCGTGAGCGTCCTGTGCGTTACTCGCTTCTAGGCACTCGTATCCAGCAAGTTCGAGCCCAACGCGGATCATTTCACGAATTGCGGCTTCGTCGTCGACTATCAGTATGGTGGTTGCAGTCATCCCTCTACCCTTTTTTAGCAATATTTGTAAGCAGCATTAAAACGACATTTGGTGACAATTTTATTACATATCGATTTTTTAGTAAGTTAATCAAACACTACCGTCTTATTACCGAGTACTAGCACCCGATCTTCTATGTGATTCCGTAACGCACGCGCCAACACGGATTTTTCTACATCTTTACCAAGTCGAACAAGGTCGTCCTTGCTATGTCTATGTGACACTCTGATGACATCCTGCTCAATAATTGGCCCCTCATCAAGCTGTTCAGTCACATAATGACTGGTCGCACCGATGAGTTTAACCCCTCTATCAAACGCTTTCTGATAGGGATTAGCGCCAATAAATGAGGGCAAAAAACTATGATGAATATTTATCATTCGACCCGAATAAGCACGACAAAACTCCGGTTGAATAATTTGCATATAGCGAGCTAACACCACGCAATCAGCTTGGTATTCTGCGGTTAGCTCCATGATTTTCGTGTGAGCTGGCATCTTGTTTTCAGGGTCAATCTTTACATACTCGAATGGAATACCGTGCCACTCCACCATGCTTCTAAGATTTTCATGGTTTGAGATAACACAGGGAATGTCACAATCTAGTTCACCGCTATGCCAGCGATGTAAAATATCGGCAATACAATGAGAAGCATGGCTCGCTAGAATAACGACTTTGCGCTTTACCGAGGAATCAACTAATTCCCAAGCCATTTCATATTCTTGCGCAATAGGCGCAAATGCGTCGCGAACAGCTTCTGCCCCCATACGTAGTGAGTCAGCGCGAATTTCATTGCGCATAAAAAACCAATTATTATCTGCATCTGCGTGATAATTAGCTTCTGTAAGCCAGCCACCTTGATCGGCTACAAACTGGCTAACTCGAGCTACAATACCAACCCGGTCTGGGCAACTAATTACCAATCGATATGTGTGATCCATGAACTGCAATTAACCTTCTATTTATCACCGTATTTTAAATATAAGTGCTTTTACACCTTGTTAAGCATACCCCGTAAGGCCTGTGGCAAATCTGCAGGTAAAATAACAGTCTTGGCATTATTTGAATTGGACAATTCAATTAATGCGTCGGCATATTTCTCACCTAACAAATATAAAACCGGTAAGTCTTTATCACCTACAGCTTCTGATACCACACTTATTGCGGCGCCACTGGCTTTAGCCAAAACAACCTGTGCCTGAGCGTCACGACGGGATGCTTCTAATCTGCCATCGGCCTCCAGAATAGCAGCTTGTTTTTCGCCCTCGGCTTTGGTTACCGCAGCTCGACGCTGACGCTCCGCGGCGGCTTGCTCCTCCATAGCTTGTTGCATTGTCATTGACGGGTTTATATCTTGGATTTCAACCGTTTTCAGGGTAATACCCCAATCGGCAATATCATCCGAAATCGCGGCCTTTAATTTCGCTTTGATTTGGTCCCGTGATGACAAGGCTGAATCTAAGGCCATTTCGCCGATAATCGAACGTAACGCCGTTTGCACCAGGTTCTGAATTGCCAGCGTATAGTTTTCAACCCCATACACCGCCTTTTCAGGAGACACGATATTGATATAGGCAACCGCATTCGCAATAATCACAGCATTGTCTTCGGTGATGACTTCTTGCGAGGGAATATCCAAGACGATATCTTTGGTGGTAAGTTTGTAAGCAACATCATCAATATAAGGAATAATAAAATTCAACCCCGGATTTAGGGTCACATGGTATTTACCCAAGCGCTGAACAATATGCTTATAGCCCTGAGGTACGGTACGAACCCCTTTCGCCATAGTGACGATTACCAATATTGCCAATGCCGCTACAACTGCCAAGCCATCCATCGCACTTCTCCTTGAATTTGTAGTTACTATATTTTTATAAGATACAACTCATCACACTTGGCCAGCGCCCAATTTTACAATCAATGAGTTACCCGATATGTCATCAACAACCACTCGCTCACCAACCGCCACGGGCTCCTTACAAATAAATTGCCACTCATCGCTACCGAGCACTGGAATCGAAAATCGCAACGTACCGTGACCAAACTCTGCGCCTAGTTTAATGACCATACCTTCCTGCCCCACCACCTGCTCTCGCGACATTCCTGACAAGGTTTTATTCTTCATTTTAGGATGAACAAATTTAAACCAGATGCCGAGATCGATCACCGACATAATCAGCCAAACCAGCAGCTGAACGCTAAACGGCATCTCAATTGCGGCTAAAATCAAACCTACAGCGATTGCACTGGCACCAAACCAGATCATGACAAAGCTTGGTATGAATATCTCGCTTGCTACCAGCAACATACCAAAAACCATCCAATGCCAGTATGCAATATTGTTATTTAACCACTCCATTTTGGGCCCCTTTGCCACAAACCTGCCAACCAGACATCTATTTAGTATTCATTTGCTAAAAAATTCAAGCACTTACTGCGCTATTTTATATTTACTCAAGCGCTCTATCTGGGCAGCAAGTCATCACATTATCACGTATAATGATCAGTTCACTCGAAACCCTGTGCCCCATGTCATCTGCTATGCAAACACCTAAAGCCATATTTAGCCATCACCCTTACTGGGCCGAATGTTTCGGCACCGCTAGCTACCTCCCAACATCGCGGGCTGAGATGGATGCATTGGGGTGGGATAGCTGCGATATCATCATTGTGACTGGCGACGCCTATGTAGACCATCCCAGCTTTGGCATGGCCGTTATTGGTCGCGTACTTGAAGCACAGGGCTTTCGCATTGGCATTATCTCACAGCCGGACTGGCAATCAGCAGAACCCTTCAAGCAGCTTGGCCAACCCAATCTATTTTTTGGCGTGGCGTCGGGCAATATGGACTCGATGATCAACCGCTATACAGCGGATAGACGCCTGCGTCATGACGACGCCTACTCACCGAACAATGAAGGCGGTAAACGCCCAGACCGGGCCGTAATTGTCTATTCACAACGCTGCCGTGAAGCCTATAAAGAAACCCCAATCATCATCGGCTCCATTGAAGCGAGCCTCCGCCGTATTGCTCATTACGATTACTGGAGCGACAAGGTCCGCAGATCTGTGCTACTCGATTCTCGTGCCGACTTATTACTTTACGGCAACGCTGAACGAGCAATTATCGATGTTGCACACCGCTTAGGCCGAGGCGACGCAATTACCAGTATTAGGGATTTACGTGGTACTGCTTTTGTCACTAGAGACATTCCTGCGGGCTGGACAGTGATAGATTCAGCGAGCGTAGATCAAATAGGCAAAGTTGACCCCATCACAAGTCCCTATGTAGACACCAGCGCTACAGACAGTTGCAAGAAAGATGAAAACGAAACAACCATTGCTAACAAGCCTGCTGATGAGGTGCAAGCCGTTCGAATCATCGACCCTCTACAAGCGCGTAAAATTGGCACGGATGTAGCCAAGACAGTTATTCGCTTACCCGATTACGAACTGGTAAAAAACGACCCCGTAAATTATGCCCATGCCGCAAGGGTACTCCATCTAGAAACTAACCCCGGCAACGCACGCGCTCTTGTACAACGTCACGGCGACCAAGAAGTCTGGCTAAACCCGCCGCCAATTCCCCTTAGCACAGACGAACTTGACTGGGTCTTTGAGCTTCCCTATCAACGCAAACCCCACCCCATTTACGGCAAAGCCAAAATTCCCGCTTACGATATGATTCGTTTCTCCGTCAATATTATGCGGGGATGCTTTGGCGGCTGTAGCTTTTGCTCTATCACTGAACACGAAGGGCGAATAATCCAAAGCCGCTCGCACGAATCAATTGTCAAGGAAGTCGAAAACATCCGAGATAAAACCCCTGAATTCACCGGTGTCATCTCTGACCTTGGCGGGCCAACTGCCAATATGTGGCGTTTAAACTGTAAAAGCACTGAAATCGAAAGTCGCTGTAGGCGCCTTTCTTGTGTGTATCCCAGTATTTGCAAAAGTTTGAATACCGATCAAACACCATTAATTGACCTTTACCGTGACGTTCGTGAGTTAAATGGCGTCAAGAAAGTCTTGATTGCGTCGGGGCTGCGTTATGACCTTGCGGTAGAAACCCCTGAATATGTTAAAGAACTCGTAACCCATCATGTCGGCGGTTATTTAAAAATAGCCCCCGAACATTCAGAAGATGGCCCGCTTTCCAAGATGATGAAACCGGGTATGGGTAGTTACGACAAGTTTAAATTGATGTTTGATAAATACTCCAAACAGGCCGGCAAAGAACAATATCTAATCCCCTATTTTATCGCTGCCCATCCCGGCACTAGCGATAAAGATATGATGCAACTTGCAATGTGGTTAAAGGGCAATGGGTTTCGTGCCGACCAAGTTCAAGCCTTTTACCCCTCGCCCATGGCAAACGCCACGGCTATGTATTACTCAGGGAAAAACCCACTAAAGAAAGTATCGCGAAACAGTGAAAACGTCATCAGCGCCAAAGGCTTAAAACAGCGCCGTCTCCACAAAGCCTATTTACGCTATCACGACCCTGAGGGCTGGCCGTCCATCAGAGATTCACTGCTAAGCATGGGCCGTAGAGATCTCATTGGTTACGGCAAAAAACACTTAGTACCACCGCGCCAACCAGCCAACTGGGTATCAAAACAGGGTAAAGGCCGTAAAATACTCACTCAGCACACGGGTTTACCGCCTAGAAAAACGAAATAAAAAATTCACTTTTTAGGGTGCAAAAGTCTTCCTATCGTGCTTTCGAGTATGTATATAATGGGTTTGCTGGCTATGGATGCAGCTTGGTTTTATGTATATAGCAACACGAAGTCGATTTTAGTACCTCGTTCTGTTTCATAAGTCCCTGCCTATCTCAGCTCAAGCACCAAAAAAGGCAACTACCTAACGAGGTACAAAACATGTCCAGAAGCACTGGTAAAGTAAAATGGTTTAACGAAACTAAAGGCTTTGGTTTTATTGAGCAAGACTCTGGCCCTGACGTTTTTGTTCACTTTAGCGCGATTGGCGGCTCAGGCTTTAAAACGCTTGCCGAAGGTCAAGCAGTAGAGTTTGATGTCACCACCGGTCAAAAAGGCCCTCAAGCAGCCAATGTCACATTAATCTGATTTTTACTGGGCGCAGCAACATCTGCTGCGCCCTTTTTTAGCTATCAACGCACCCATTTATTGATGTAGCAAGCAAGCGGACTGCAGCCCACCTACTATTTTCGCTAATATTTTTCCGCGTATTATCGAACAACCCAATACCCTTAAGCCCCAATGATTTTTTAGGAAAATAAGAATGACAACAATGAAGTGTATACGTCCTTTCTGCCTTGCAATAACGGGACTGTTAATCAGTATCACCACTCACGCCGATACTTCCACCACCAACGCCCTGCCTGAGAAAATCATTATTGCTGGCGCACTGGCCCACAACAAAGGTCCTATCGCCAGCGAAACAGAAGATGGTCCAGACATAAACTTTGCCTATCATCACTTGCTAAAACGTTTCGATAACTCAGGACTATACGGACATGGCGGCGCGGTCATAAACCTAGCTGACGGCACTAGCTATGCTTATCTTGGTGGCACTGGCCGGCTTATCTTCGGTTCATCGCCATTTTATGCCGAGCTAGGCGGCGGTTTTGCAGTACACGATGGTGATCTAGAAAAGAAATCAGATGATAAACGCGAACTAGGGTCGAGAATACTGTTTAGATTTGAAATTAGCGCTGGTTATCAGATAAATGACTCCTTCTCTGCCAGCATTTTTATGGATCATATTTCAAACGGTAGTATTCTCAACGATGATAATAATAGAGGACTAGACACTTACGGCCTTCGCTTAGGGTATAGCTACTAAACAAGACCTAAAAAGTGAGAATGCCACCCATTATGGGTGGCTAATATACCAGCAGTAGTGAATTGGTTTGCCACCGCGAGAAAAATCTTCGTCGAGCGACCAGCGCGTTTTATCTTCAACTTTATAGTCCTGCGAGACACCGCTATCCAAGACAAAATCACGTTTATTGGTAGAAAAAATCAACAAACCATCCGATGCTAAGCAGCGCATTGCATCTGCAATTAATTCACTATGATCCCGCTGAGTGTCTAAAACATCATCCATACGTTTTGAATTTGAAAATGTCGGCGGGTCCAGCAAAATCAGATCATATTGTTCTTCGCAGGTCTTTAACCATTTTCGACAATCGGCATGCTCGGTACGATGTCGGGCCTCACTAAGCCCATTCAATGACAAATTCCGACGCGCCCACTGCAAATAGGTACGAGACATATCTACCGATGTAGTAAAACGCGCGCCACCAATGCCCGCTTGCACTGAGGCGACCGCGGTATAACTAAACAAATTCAAAAAGCGTTTGCCACGTGCTCGTGCAGCTATATCTAAGCGAACTGGACGGTGGTCAAGAAATAAGCCTGTATCAAGATAATCATAGAGATTAACCAAGATTTTCGCCTGCCCCTCTCTTAGCTCGATAAACGTATTTCTAGGTGCCTGACGTTGATATTGGTCTTTGCCACGCTGACGCCGACGTTCCTTTATCGCAATATTTCCTGCTGAAATAGAGAATACCTGACTGACCGCCTCTATCACCTCGCTTAGTCTCCGCTCCGCATCTTCTTCAGATATCGTCGCTGGCGCCATGTATTCGGCGATATGTACGGCACTTCCATAACAATCAACCGCTACCGCATATTCAGGCATATCGGCGTCATAGACTCGATAGCATTCTATTTCATTCTTGTTTTTCCATTTACTCAAGCGCTTTAAATTCTTACGCAAGCGATTGGCAAACATTTGCCCACCCGCGGTGAGTGGTATTGAGGGAGTATCCTTATCGGTTTTAGATGATGAATGGTCTCGTTCAGTAACAAATGCGTCTGGCTTTATATTAAACAGCAATAATTTAGCAGGAATGGTGCCATTTAGAAGCTGGTATTGTTTATAGCTACGCACTCCCATGCGCTTACCTAAGTCGGGATTGCCAGTAAATATGGCCGCCTGCCAACCAAGGAAATGGGCCTTCATGGCTTGGCCAAGATGACGATACAAATGCAGCAGCTCCGCCTGCTCACCCAACCGCTCACCATAGGGTGGGTTGCTTATTAACAAACCCTCTGGAAGTACCTTGTGCGTAGGCAGCGACAATTGCGCCAACTCACGCCGCGACACCTTAACAAATCGGTCAAGCCCAGCATTGTCTATATTTTCTTCAGCTTGAGCTACAACCTTGCCATTGGCGTCGTAACCACGTATTTCTGGCCACTCTCGGGCCATCGCTTTTGTGCGCAAAGCGTGCGCCTCATCTAATAATGATTCCCAGCTTGCCTCATCGTGCCCTTGCCAGCCAAGAAAACCCCAGCGACGCCGAAGGAGACCTGGTGCAATTTGCATTGCCATCATGGCGGCTTCTATTAACAAGGTTCCTGAGCCACACATGGGGTCAATTAAGCCGCCGCCCCGACTTGCCATACCCGGCCAATCTGCGCGCAGCAACAGCGCAGCAGCCAAATTTTCTTTCAATGGTGCCATTGCTCCACTGCTACGATAGGCTCTGCGATGCAAACTCTCACCCGACAAATCGATGGCAACAGTAATAAAACCTTTACGAAGCCGAACGTTTATACGTACGTCAGGATTGTCTTTATCAATACTTGGGCGCAGCGTCCCCTTGGCCAAGAAATAATCTACAATCGCATCTTTACTTCTTAAGGCGCCAAAATGGGTATTCCTAATATCATTGGATTGACCATTAAAATCTACGGTGATTTTGCTGGTGGGCAAAAGATGCCCCCCCCACTCCACTTCTCTCAGCCCTTGATATAAAGCATCTGCACTCTCACCGCGATATTCTGCTAAAACAAGCAAGATTCTGTTTGCTAAGCGAGACCACAGGCAAACTCGGTAGGCAGTAGCAATATTTGCGACAAAATTTATCGCCCCCACTGTCTCACGCCCTACCTCAGCACCCAAGGATGCGACTTCAGACGCTAAAAGTTGCTCTAAACCCTTAGGGCAAGTAGCAATAAACGAGTACTTTTGGCTCATAAACCCTCAACTGAGTACTAGTAATAATTTTTTTCAATATAGCGAACAATAACTTAGCGTCTTATTCAACTTACGTCTAAACCTTGTAACGCTTATAAGTAATAGGTCTTCGACGAAGTATATGAAAGTTTGGTTACATGAAGATCTATCGCGCTGTAACCCATCGCGATGGTGACAGAAAATCGGTTGTTGCGCGACTAAGCAATACCGTAGCGACATGTTGACTAAATACGTGGAGGCTAATGCCCTATGAGAAGACAGAAACGCGACATGACAGAAAGAGCATATCAACGTGGTTATCAAGCCGGTATTTCCGGTAGGCAAAAAGACAATTGTCCCCACAATCAAGAGCAACTAAAACAGGAGTGGATGTCTGGCTGGCGAGAGGGACGCACCGATCACTGGGACGGTATTGATACTGCCACAGCTCTTCAAAAACAAGCGTTTCACTGAAGTAAGCTTAAAATAAACGCTTTTAAACAAAAGGCCCTCTGGGCCTTTTTTATTAATTCAGTATGATGCCAGCGAGTACCCTCAGCGAGTTCTTCGTCCTCGCCCTCCGGCTGGAATAGCCACCTCAGGTACCGCTAGGTCAGCCATGCCATACACGTCTGCAATCTCTTTATCACCCAGTTCCGTCCACTGCCCAACCTTCACTTTAGACGGGATAAACACCGAGCCGTAACGCACCCTTTTTAAACGATTCACCTGCAGCTCTTGGGACTCCCACAAACGCCGCACCTCACGATTACGCCCCTCCATGATAACTACATAATACCAATGGTTTATCCCCTCACCGCCGCCATCGACAATATCGGTAAACTTTGCAAGACCATCCTCTAGCTGCACGCCTTCTTTCAAACGCGTTAAGGTGTCTTCGTTGGCATTACCCATCACGCGGCACAAATATTCGCGCTCAATGGTTGTGGAGGGATGCATTAATTTATTGGCTAAATCACCGTCAGTGGTAAACAATAATAAGCCCGTTGTGTTGAAGTCTAAACGCCCTACCGATATCCAACGCTCGCCCTGTAAACGCGGTAAGCGATCAAAGACTGAACGCCTACCCTCAGGGTCCTTTCTACTGCATATTTCGCCCTCAGGCTTGTTATACAACAAAATACGCGGCTTAGCTGTGGCTGAATCTAGGCGTAAAGGCTTACCGTCAACTTGAATTTTGACATTATTTGTTACCCGGTCACCAAGCGTCGCCACTTTGCCATCGACTAAAATTCGCCCCTCGCTGATCACTTTTTCCATTTCTCTGCGTGAACCTAAACCGGCTCGCGCAAGTACTTTTTGTAGTTTTTCATCTGTTTGTATCATTAAAAATTGGTCTCAGGTGGGTAGTCTTGGTCATAAACCTGATCATCGATTCGCTCGCTGGATGAATCCGTGTTTACTTCCTGCTCAGACCCGCTCTCGGTTTCGGTTTCGGTTTCGGTTTCGGCAATGTCATTGTCACTACTGGACGTATCTTCTGCAAATTCACCGGTATTTAATTCTAATTCACCATTAAGTGTATCAAGATCGGTTATTTCGGCTAAACTCGGCAGCTCATCTAAATTGCGCAAATTAAAGTAATCTAAAAACTTGCGCGTGGTGGCATACATTGCAGGACGACCTGGTACGTCTTTATGACCAACTACGCGAACCCACTCACGCTCTAACATTGTTTTAATAATTTGCGAACTCACAGCGACACCACGTATATCCTCAATATCGCCACGTGTTATTGGTTGCCGATAAGCGATTAAAGCGAGTGTTTCTAACATAGCACGAGAATAACGCTGGGGCTTTTCTTCCCATAAGCGCCCAACCCACGGCGCTAAGTCATCACACACTTGCAAGCGATACCCACTTGCGACAACTTTGAGTTCAAAACCTCGCCCGTCACAATCTTGTTTAATGGCATTTAAGGCATCTTGGATATCGCCGGTAGTAGGCCGCTCTTCAGGGTCAAAAAGCTCCGCAATATGCTGAAGCGTTAGAGGTCGCCCAACTGCCATCAACGCCGCCTCGACGATACGTTTTAATTGCTGTATATCCGGTATCATATCACTTTCGCTTTTACGTGAATTGGCGCGAAGGCCTCTGACTGAACGATTTCTACTAGCGACTCTTTAATCAATTCCATAATCGCCAAGAAGGTAACCACAACCCCTAAACGCCCCTCTTCTACTTTAAATAAGGTTACAAAGGGTACAAAACTATCTGAACGTAACACTGCTAATACTTGTGACATCCGCTCACGTGTTGATAGTTTTTCGCGTTGCACCTGATGGCTCTCAAACAAATCTGCACGTCTCAATACTTCACCCAGCACAAGTAGTAATTCTTTTAAATCTACATCTGGCTCCGCTCGTTGTTTCGCAAGTGGCGGCGGTTCAATGGTAACGGCATAATTATCTCGTCCCATTCGCGGTAATTGATCAATATTCTCAGCTGCTTGCTTAAATCGCTCATACTCCTGTAATCGGCGAATCAACTGCGCACGCGGGTCTTCCTCATCATCCAGCACATCCGCCGAGCGCGGCAGCAACATTCGCGACTTAATCTCAGCCAACATCGCCGCCATTAAGAGATATTCCGAGGCCAGTTCAAACTGTACGGCACTCATCATATTCACGTACTGCATATACTGATCAGTAATCTGCGCCACGTTGATTTCAAGAATATCAAGATTCTGCCGTTTAATAAGGTATAGCAAGAGGTCTAGAGGACCCTCAAATGCTTCAAGAAAAACTTCCAAAGCCTCTGGCGGAATATACAAGTCTTTAGGGATTTCAGTTAACGGTTTACCCTGCACCACAGCAAACGGCATCTCGCCCTGCTGAGGTTGCTGACGAATTGCTTTAAGACTAACAATTTCAATCGCTTCACGAGCACTTTCGGGGATGGGTTCAAGCCGCCCAGCCACGGCTTCAGGCCCGGGAGTTCCTGACACTGAGGTTAGGGGTAAGCCAAGCGGTTCTACGCTGCTTTTGTCTGAAGAGTCATCTTGCACTATTACTGAGATCTCACGATATCATCTACCAAGTGCGGGATTATACGTGTAACTTAGCTTCGGTCACAGCGAATCCTCAAATTGACTCACATCGCCCAAGCCATGACGCATGACAACTGGCGCATCGTCGACCAAATCTACAATTGAGGTCGCCTCCATGCCGCAATAACCGCCATCAATAACTAAATCCAGCAATCCACCAAGAGTGTCGCGAATATCATAGGGGTCGGTCATTGGCACATCTTCGCCAGGTAAAATCAAACTCACACTCATTAATGGCTCACCCAACTCAGCCATGAGATCTAAACATATTTGATTAGCCGGAACACGCAACCCTACACTCTTACGTTTTGGATGTAATAAACGCTTGGGTACCTCAGGTGTGGCACGCAAGATAAAAGTATAAGGCCCTGGAATGTGGGCCTTAAGCAGGCGAAAAGCACTATTATCTACCCTCGCATAAGTACCCAGCTCAGATAGATCGCTACACATTAATGTAAAGTTATGTTTGTCGTCGAGACGACGTATTGCCCGAACACGCTCTAGCGCTGATTTATCACCTAATTGGCATCCCAACGCATAAGCCGAATCGGTTGGAAATGCAACGACCCCACCCGCACGAATAATATCTGCTGCTTGTTTAATAAGACGCGCTTGGGGGTTTTCTGGGTGTATTTGGAAAAGCTGACTCAATGCAAGACCCTCAATGATGTATTCAATTTATTCTGACTGTGCCCACCGCGCCCAAACTGGCTGACAAGGGGCTACTACCTCTGCGCGACAGCCTAGCTCAGACCAATTATTTGGTTGATGAAAATCACTGCCGGCAGATGCCTCAAAACTATAATCCTGACAAAGCTGCTTTAGATAATTTAAATCTTGTGGTGACGGCCTGCCATTACAAACCTCCAAACCCTCCCCGCCCGCTTCTTTGAAATCCACTAACATTCGTCGCAATTTTGCATTTGTTAGCTTGTAATGTAAGGGGTGAGCGAGAACAGCAACACCGCCAGAAGAGGTTATCCACTCAACGACGGTCTCAATGGCTGGCCACATCGCCTTAACGTCTCCAGCCTTTCCTGCGCCAAGGTACTTATCAAATGCTGTCGCCATTGAATCGACATAACCTGCAGACACCATATAACGGGCAAAATCTGGACGTCCAATTGCACGCCCCTCGGCTAACGCGGCAGCGCCTTCATAAGTTCCAACAAACCCTAACTTAGCTAATCGCTCACCAATAATGACAGCACGCTCACTTCGCGCTACACGCTGAGCCGCCAGTTCAGACTTTAAGCGTCCACTATTGGTATCAATCCCCAAGCCAAGTACATGAATATTAACCCCTGACCATGTGCAGGATAATTCAATACCTGCAATAATTTGCAATTCATTAACCGCTAGTTCGTCAATTATTTGATAAGCGTCAATAGTGTCATGGTCGGTAACGGCGAGCAGTTTTACACCACATTGTTGCGCACGTGCCACTAACTCTTGGGGACTCAAGCCACCATCGGAAGCAGTGGTATGGGTATGCAAATCAACAATCATGTCAAATCCCTTAATAGGCTAGTGGTGAAAAATTAAAATGGGTATAGTGGGCGGATTACCTCTACTTAACTACCACCACAGGAAGCGTCATGCCTGAGCAGGCAAGCACAACTCAAAAAAATAGCCAACGACATAGCATGGTCGTCAATTTACTCTTCAATATCGTCATTCCCACCCTGATACTAACCAAACTCAGCGGCGATACCTACCTAGGCGCACGCTATAGTATCGTGATTGCTCTCGCCTTCCCATTAGGATTTGGCCTTTATGACTTCGTTAAGACTCGCCGTGCCAATGCTTTCGCAATATTAGGGTTTATCAGTGTATTACTAACTGGCGGTATAAGCTTGCTAGAACTAGATGCAGAGTATATTGCTATCAAAGAAGCAAGTATCCCCGCTATCATTGGCATTGCTACACTAATATCACTGTACACACCCTACCCACTCATCAAAACCTTTCTGTTTAACGATGATGTGATACATACAGATAAAATTAACCACGCCTTAAAAAAACACGATAACAGTAATCTGTTTGATAAAGCGCTGCGAAATGCAACTTACCTTGTTGCCTTGTCGTTTTTTTTATCCGCGACACTAAATTACGCCTTAGCAAAAGTTCTTCTCGTCAGCCCACCCGGTACCGCAGAGTACAGTGCCGAACTGGGAAAAATGACAGGACTTAGCTTTCCCGTCATTGCCCTCCCCTGCACCTTAGTCATGCTGGGCGCATTATTTTACTTAGTAAAGCGAATTGAAAAGCTTACTGCCCTTAGTTTCGAAGATATTTTCAGAGTAGGTTAGAACAACATGTTATACGCCATCATTAGTGAAGACGTTCAAGACAGCTTAAGTAAGCGTCAAAGTGCCCGCGCCGCCCATCTTGCCCGTCTTGAAGACCTTAAAAAACAAGGCCGCCTTATTATAGCCGGCCCTCATCCAGCCATTGACTCAGAAGACCCAGGTGAAGCCGGTTTTAGCGGAAGTTTAATTATCGCTGAATTTCAATCACTTCAGGAAGCGCAGCAGTGGGCAGACAGCGACCCTTATATACAAGCGGGCGTCTATGCCAAAGTGCTCGTAAAACCCTATAAAAAAGTACTGCCTTAACAAAGGAAAATTGAACTACTCCAGCAAGTGCTTTATCCTTGTTTGTTATATATTTAGCGTATCTTATTAACGTGGAAAATCCTGTGAAGAAATTTTTTATATTTAGCTTATCAGCCATCTTATTTAGCCTGGCAAGTGCATCTTTTGCAGAAACCCGTTACATCAGTGATAAAATATATGTGCCGCTACGCGTTGGCGACGGGTCCAAATACCGGATTATCCACCGTGGCCTTCCCAGCGGAGAGAAACTTGAGCTAATAAGCACCAACAAAGACAGCGGGTATTCTCAAGTGAAAACGAGCAAAGGCGTTGAGGGCTGGCTACCAAGCCATTATCTGAGCTCGTCACCTTCAGCCCGCAGCCAGCTTGAAGCCAACAAAAAACGCATTGAAGCGCTTTCTGCCACCAATAAAGACCTGCGTATTCAATTAGAAAATTCAACGGAATCTAGCGAAAAAACAAACAGCGTTGTCAATGAGCTCAACAAGGAAAATACAAATCTCACGGAGCAACTAGAAGAAATTAAGCGGATTTCGGCAAACAGCATCAAATTAGATGAAGATAACCGTCGCCTACTTGAATCCAACCAAATGCTCAGCAGTGAAGTCGACGTACTTAAAACAGACAATGCTCGCCTGCGAGAAGACAAGGAAAATGAATTCTTTTTAAATGGCGCTTTTGCAGTCCTTATCGGCGTCATGATTGCCCTTATTGTCCCCCGCATGATGCCTAAGCGCCGGTCTGACTGGGGGTAATGATGCGTAACTTTACCGCACTTTTATTGCTTTTATGTTGTGTAATCACAACACCTGCCCATGCTGATGATTTATCCCCAAATCCAGTTGTGGTTATGACAACCTCTAAAGGCGACATTTCTATCGAACTCTTCCCACAAAAAGCCCCCATCACCGTTAAGAATTTCCTCAACTATGTTAATAGTGGCTTTTATAATGGGACCATCTTCCATCGTGTTATTCAGCGATTTGCCGTTCAGGGCGGTGGCTTTACTGCGGATATGGTAGAAAAACCAAATCGCGACGCCATCATTAACGAATCTAAATCAAGTAAGCTGCGGAACGAACGCTGGACTGTAGCCATGGCTCGCACTGACGATCCTAACAGCGCGCGCTCACAATTTTTCATCAATATGCGTATGAATCTTAACTTAGATGCACGCATGGGCCGAGACGGTTACGCCGTCTTTGGCAGAGTCATCGATGGGCAAAATGTGGTTCGTGATATCGCCATCAGCAAGACTCACACCGTCAACTATATGAGTGACGTGCCAGTCGAACCGATATTAATCATTAGCACCAAAGTGAAATAGCAACCATAATTGCGCCTATGCGCGAGGGATTTCATTGACTGCTCTCAGTATTAATCTAAACAAAATTGCCTTAATTCGAAATTCACGGGATACGGAATACCCCAGTGTTGCCATTCACGCTGCGCGATGTATTGCTTCAGGCGCCAATGGCATTACAGTGCACCCAAGACCTGATCAACGACACATCCGTGCCGATGATTGCTATGAATTAGCAAGCATGATTGAAGTAGAATTTAACATTGAAGGAAACCCCTTTGCGCCGGCAACAAAGAGCGCTCGACCTGGCGTAAGCGACTACCCTGGTTTTATGGAAATCATTCGCTTAACCAAGCCAGCTCAATGTACTCTTGTCCCTGATACAAATAGCCAACTCACCTCCGATCACGGATTTGACCTCCAACAAGATGGTGACCGGCTTGCGCCAATCATTGCTGAGCTCAAAAATCTAGGTGTTCGGGTAAGTCTATTTATGGACCCTTCTCCCACCCAAATACGCCTTGCAAAAGACATTGGTGCCGACCGCATAGAGCTTTACACTGGTCCTTATGCAGAAAGTTTTGGCTCACAACATCAAGATAATATTTTAAATCAATTTATTGAGGCCAGTGATGTCGCCTACGAAGTGGGACTTGGCTTAAATGCAGGTCACGACTTAAATCTGCATAATTTATTCTTATTCAAAAATAGTGTTCGCAACTTACTAGAGGTCTCTATTGGGCATGCTTTCACCATTGATGCCATTGAGATGGGGCTGGATAACTGTATTAAGTCCTACTTAAGCTGCCTGCGTTAACAAGCCTAACAAACACCAAGACAAATTAGCATGACACCCCAGTAGCAGAGAAGACCAAGGGGATGCCATGCAAGTAATCGTTAAAAGACTTTCTTTAACACTACGTAAAAGTCAGCCTCCAGATCTTCAAGCTCTTCTGACGATGCAAATCCATCATCTGCGACAGACCTTGCTGCTACGGCGTCTAATTTAACCCCCCAGCCCAAATCTGCCGAAATCCTAATCCCAGCATCAACAATACTTCGCTCATCTCCCGCCGCTCCAGACACATTCTCAAACCACGCAGCACCGTACTCAGCAAATACCGACGCACTTATATCCACGCTGGCAATATGCAAAGTATGTTGTAGATTTAATTCACCAAAATACCCTGAGTCTCCTGACAACACTCCAGGCAAATAGGCGCTGATTGACTTCATCCCGCCAAGCACCCATTGCTGTTGCTGTGGTAATTGCTCATCAGCATATTGAGCAAAGAAACTAAGGTTAAGCTCCGTATCATCTGAAAAAGGCAAATTAGCCGCGATTTTCGGTAAAATCGTAACGAATTCAGCCGTTCGCGCAGCAGGAACAACTTCAGGTGCCGAAGCTGCTCCTGGGTTGGCGGCAAAATAATCAGCACTATAATCGTCATAAGTCCCCAGCGTTCCACTATCACCGCTTATACCCGCCTTAAACGATAATTGAGCAGACCAACGGAATTGATTTTCACCCACTGCTTGAACAGAAAAATATTTAGCACCCAGCTCCAAGGTACCGTACTTCTCATCCTGTAAGCTACCAATGCCATCCACATCTAATTGTGAATCGATATATTCAATGCGTTCAAACAAATTTAATCGGTAAGACAAATCACTCGCTAAGACTTGCTCCCCCGTCAGTGACAAAATATTAATATCGGCATCAAGTTCAATATTCTGCGTCGTACTTACGGTACTAGGCGTACACAAACCTATTGGCGATAAAATACTACAAACCAAGCCCGACCCACTGGTGGTTGAGCTTCCAGTTACGGTACCAAGATTTTGCGCATATTCAGTATGACTGGCTGCCACACCGTACAAACCTGTTGAAAAAGGCTTATCCGCAGAAAGCTGAATTCGGTGGTAATCCTCGCCGTCACGAGACTCCCCTAGATCTGTAAACGCGGTTTCATACCCCAAGCCCACACGACTTCCATCTCCAAAATTATGACTTATGCCAACATCGCCAAAATAGCGCCCAACATAACGACTCCCTTGATTACCAATTTGAACAAAAACATCCGTCTTGTCGAAATCAACAACTGGCTCCGCATCAAATACCAGACGAGCTACTTCTGGTTGGCTTTGATCCACCAAGAATCTTGCCGAATAATCTACGCCTGTTCGTATACTCTCAACATTTGCCATCACGCGGGCACGCTCAAATTCAGCGCGCGTTAGATCCACATCGCCTTCCAGGCCGGTAAAATATTTACCCACTGCATCATTATCTACTGCCGCTAATGTCGCTTGTACAGCGTGAATATAAACAAGGTTGCCATCGGGGGCATAGTTCATCGACACTAATAGATGACCCTTACGCAGCGTTAAAGAGCTCATCAAAAATATAGCTTGGGACGGCGTTTTTGCCGTATTAAAAATTGCAGCTAACTCAGTGTTATTTAAATAATGCTCACCGGTGACTCGCAGCTCATAGCCGTTGACCAAACCTACATAGGGAGCGTTCGCTGCAGCAGAAGTCGTTATTTGTGCGACAGTACTTAAGTGTGGTGGTAACGCCGGCGGAAAATCAATAGCCATAATTCTAGTCCTTAAATATGCGTTAAATTCAATACTGATTAGACAAGGAGCGTACTTTGCAAGCCCGAGGGATAGCGAGGAAAGCCCCGCTGCCGGTCGCTAATATTACGCCTACTATTTACTCTGAAACGTTCTCTTGCTTAACCCCACTAAAGGTTTCGCCATCGAGAATAGTTAACTCAACTCGGCGATTTTCCGCACGACCTACAGGGTCATCACTCCCATCATCCATAACATTTGAAGCAATCGGCACACTCTCCCCAAAACCCCGATAGGCCAAACGATGACTGGCAATACCAGAATCAATCAAGTAACTGTAGACAGTGCTAGCACGCTGATAAGAAAGCCGCATATTGTAAGCATCACTCCCCTTAGAATCGGTATGCCCGTCTACCGCGACTAGCGCCGCAGGCTGCGCAGCCAATACCCTCACTGCATGCTCCAATATTGGGTATGACTCAGGAGTTAGGTCCGCCTTATCAAATTCGAAATTAACACCACGCAAAACTAGTGGAGCGTCTTCAGTGAGATGACAGCCAGTCAGAAAAACAGGCATGTCCGCGGGCGTATTAAGACATTCATCTCTCTCATCACAAACACCATCACCGTCAACATCTTTGCAGCTATCTAACATTGCCAACTGCAATTGCTCCCCGCAAGCAACTGAACCTGCACCAGTACAACTACTGTCAGTATCGCCACCATCATCATCTGAATCCGTAGTAGGCTCATTAGCTGCAACAACAGTAACCAGCCCACCCTGACCAGATTCAGGTCCATTTAATGCGCCAACCGCTATAACACCTGCATTCCCAGAGTTCTCACCGTTAATGGCACCCACCGCGATGGTATCTGAGTTACCCGAATTAGCGCCATTTAACGCAGCCACACCGGCAAGCACTGCATTGCCTGAGTTATCGCCACTTAAGACAGCTACCCCCGCAGTGTCGCCATTGCCTGAATTGGCACCATTAAGTACGCCCACCCCAACACTCTCACCGTTTCCAGCAGTGTCTCCACTTAAGACGCCAATACCGATGTTACCGCCATTACCAACATTCTCACCGGACAGAATACCAGCGGCAATGGCATCGCTATTTCCAGAATTACTCCCCGACAGAACAGCGACACCAAGCGAATCACCATTCCCTGAATTTTCACCTGACAAAATCGCTACACCAATAGCACCGCCATTACCGCCAGACCCAGAATCAAGTACCGACAAACCGATCAGACCGTTTTCAGCCCCATCGATAACTAGCCCATCCCCCATAGCAAGCCCGGGCAGTTCCAACGCAGCCGGTATGGTCTGCAACGCATCCACCAAACCCTCTGTAATCACGCCCTCAGGACCAAGGAGCCCACGTAGCTGCGTAGCAAACCCAGCCTCGTAAGTTAAACCTAAGGTATTTAACAATTCGCTTAAACCAAGAGCATCTAGCGGTATCGCCGTTTCAGAATCGGTTTTATTCCCAAAACCAGTCAATTCGCCTGAACCACCAACGGTTGCCCCCAGATCATCCTCAGGGTTTAACACATCCACTCCGAGAAAATCATTATCTCCGGTGCCCACTGGATCGAGCACTGAAGCCCCCACAGTACCGACTGTTGAGCCTACTTCGGATAGCAACTGGGGCAAGCCCAAGGTATTAAGAAGATCCGTCAAAGCATCCGCCGACGCAATTGACGAAGTCATCAAAAACGAAACGAAAAACGAGACAGACATTAGTCTGCGAGAGAACTTCATTAGACAACTCCGTTTGAAAAGAAAAACTAAAGAGATCAAAAAAAACAGCTTTTTCCCTGCACTAACGCCACCCTTAGATACATAAAGAAATGTGGCTGTATTGCTAGTGAACCACAGCAATAAATGGACACCCATTTCATCCGTTAGTTAAGACACTATTTATCGCTAAAATAAGCAAAATGAATCAAAACACACGCTATGGTCTAGGTGGCATCAATGCTCACTGCAATTAACTAAGCAAGTGTTAAGGCGGTATTCTGAGCCCCTAAACAATGGCAAACTAAGCCGCAGCAGAATACGCACCCGTTACCAACGTAGTACTCCGTTTTCATTAAACTGCCAAGCTTTATCACGCATCTCTTTTACAAAAATTGCTTTATGAGACTTAGCTCACACATATTTTTGAGTCAACCGAATCAAATCATCCCTGATGGGTAATTAATTTTACAATTACCCATCTACTCAGATAACAAAAGCTCGGTAAGGATTACTTAAAGCCGTCACGAAGTAGAAAAAAGGAACAAGGCCTTGCCAAGGAATGCCAAGCCGAATCATTTCCTCTATCCATACCTGACATACAGGTGCATCGAAACCAAAAAGGCCCCAGCACGCACTGAACCTATACTTTTAGCCACTATACTTACTCTAAAGTGTCAGGGTTCGAGTTCGGAAACACACGTAATGTATAACGATCGCCGATATTTGAATAGAGGCTTAAAAAAATAATTCATAAAAATGATCTAAAAGGAAAATGATCTGAAAGAAAGGCGCGCAGCATGTTGCTTAAACGCGTATTTGGAACTAACGAAGTGAAAATATAATGGGGTGGCCGACGGGGCTTGAACCCGCGACAACAGGAATCACAATCCTGGACTCTACCAACTGAGCTACGGCCACCATTGGGAATAAAACTGTCCTGTAAATGGCGCGCCCGACAGGATTCGAACCTGTGACCGACGGCTTAGAAGGCCGTTGCTCTATCCAGCTGAGCTACGGGCGCAATACCGTCCGAACTGAGATACGAAAAATGGTCGGGGTAGAGAGATTCGAACTCCCGACATCCTGCTCCCAAAGCAGGCGCGCTACCAGACTGCGCTATACCCCGATTTCTCGTTTCCCGTAAGCCCCGCTACAGGAGCTGCGCATGATACGCAGACCTTTTATTCTCGTCAACGGTTTAGGGAAAAATTATTCACTTGATTTATTGGCCTGCACTTTAACGCCGTGAGACAATAACACTCTAATTTGAATCATCTTTTTATTACGAGACCATTCTGAATGACGGCATTGATTCTAGACGGGAAAACCCTAGCGGCAAGCTGGGAAGAACAATTAAATACACGAGTTGCAGCCCTAAAAGACCGCTCTAACGGCCGCACTCCAATTTTGGCCACCATACTTGTCGGTGACGACCCCGCCTCTGCCACATACGTTAAGATGAAAGGCAACGCATGTCGACGTGTTGGCATGGATTCACTTGCCGTCGAGATGCCAGGATCAACAACAACTGAACAACTCCTCACAAAAATTGATGAACTAAATAACGACCCCAATGTTCACGGTATCTTGTTACAGCATCCTGTTCCGGAGCAAATTGACGAACGCGCTTGCTTTGACGCCATCTCATTGCACAAAGATGTCGACGGCGTTACCTGCCTCGGCTTTGGCCGCATGGCTATGGGAGAAGATGCCTATGGCTGCGCCACACCCAAAGGTATTATGCGGATACTAGAGCATTACAAAATTGACATTGAGGGCAAGCACGCCGTTGTAGTGGGTCGCAGCGCGATTCTTGGTAAACCTATGGCAATGATGCTGCTCGAAGCCAATGCCACTGTTACTATTTGCCATTCCCGCACTCAGAATTTAGAGGGCTTGATAAAACAAGCTGACATTTTAGTGGGCGCCGTTGGCAAGCCTGAATTCATCAAGGCCTCTTGGGTTAAAGATGGCGCCGTGGTCATTGACGCTGGCTATCACCCCGGCGGTGTTGGCGACATTGAACTAGCCCCGCTCAAAGACCGCGTTAGCGCGTACACGCCAGTTCCTGGCGGCGTAGGCCCGATGACGATTAACACCCTTATTTTCCAAAGCGTTGACTCCGGCGAAAAAGCTATCGCTTAATAGGTAATTTATAAATGGCCAGGGCAAACAAGCCACCAAAAAAAATTGGACCAGTGAAAAAAATTGTGCGAGCCCTGCTTACCGGTGTTCTGCAAATATTTTTTTGGGTAATGAAAACGATAAAATTCAAATCCCAGTTAGATATAGAGCACCCTTGCGTCATGGCCGTATATCACGATGAGCTTATGCCACTGGTATATTATTTCCGCAATCAGGGTGTTGCCTCCATCGCGTCCCAAAATCATTTTGGCTATGCCATTGCTAAGGTCATGGAGCGTTACGACTACGAAGTAGCATTAGGCTCACCCAGCCGTGGAGGCAAAGACGCTTTTTTCCAGTTATTGCGGGCTGCGCGCAAAGGCAAATCTATCGCCTTTACCGTAGATGGTTCGCGCGGCCCACGACACGAAATGAAACAAGGCGCCATGATGCTGGCAAAAAAAACCAAGCTCCCGCTTTATTTAATTAGAGCCGAATACGATGGCTGGCGCATTGAAAAATCTTGGGATAAATCAAAATTCCCAAAACCCTTTGCATCGGTAAGCTTTAACTACAAAAAATTTGACATGGAAGATTATGCTGACGAAGCAGATATCAATGTCGCTGTGTTAGCAGCGCAGAAACAACTCAGCGGACTACAAATTGACGACTATAAAGCCCCCTCCAAATGACCAGCCTGCTACATAAAGCTTATCTCGTCGTAATACTGCTTTACGCGGTATTAATTACCGCTCTTTCACTGCTACCAACGACAAACACAATAGACATCAATATCTGGGACAAAGCACAGCACTTTGGTGCCTACGCCCTCTTCATGGCGCTCGTCTTTCCGCTGGCGAATACACATAAGCAACGAATAAAATACGCTGCGGGCATCGTCATCTATGGTTTGCTACTAGAATATGGCCAACAATTTTCGCCAGGGCGAGATACGTCAATACAAGATGGGCTTGCCAACACGCTGGGGGTTTTAAGTGGCTACACCTTGATGCTACTTATTTTGACTACCTACCATCGGTATAAGCAGCCAAAAGATTAATACCCCCTACGACTTCCATGCACCGTCGCACACTACGCCCGACGCCAGGTTGTTCCCTCACGGCTATCTTCCAAAATTACACCCTGATCCTTGAGGGAATCACGAATTTCATCAGCACGGGAAAATAAGCGATCTTTCTTAGCCTGCACTCGTTCTAAGATAAGCGCCTCAATATCTGCCGCAGCTAGATGGTCATCACTACCGGCTTGCAAAAATGCATCTGCAGATAATTGCAATATACCCAAGGTGGCCGCCAAAGACTTTAGCGTAATCGCTAAAGATGCCAGCTTATCGCCTCCAGCCTCCCTTGCACTATTCAACTCCCGCACCATGTCATAAAGCACCGCGAGCGCTACCGGCGCATTGAAATCATCTGCCATGGCAGCATCAAAGCGTTGAACATAATCATCGCTTCTATCAAGAGATTGATACGGTATCACCTCCCCTACATCCAAACCTTTAAAAGCGTGGTAAAAACGCTCTAAATTTTGCTTAGCAATTTGAAGATTATCTTCTGAATAATTGATGGCACTGCGGTAATGACTGGATATAAGAAAATACCGAACCACTTCCGGGTGGTACTTATCTAATATTTCTCTGATCGTAAAAAAATTACCCAAGGATTTGGACATTTTTTCATTATCGACACGCACCGCACCAGCATGCATCCAAGTCTGCGCGTATTGCTTACCCGTCGCCGCCTCTGATTGCGCAATCTCATTTTCATGGTGAGGAAAAACCAAATCTGGGCCACCGCCATGAATATCAAAAGTATCCCCTAGGCAGCACGTCGACATCGCTGAACACTCAATATGCCAACCAGGTCGACCATCTCCCCAAGGAGAGGGCCAACTTACCCCACCGTCAGCTACCGCCTTCCATAGCGCAAAATCACGAGGGTCTTCTTTAGCCTCATCTACCGCGATACGGGCACCAGACAATAACTCATCCGGTTTTTTACCGGACAACTTACCGTAATCAGCAAAAGCGGTTACTCGATAATACACATCACCATTTGACGCCTTATACGCAAATCCCTTTTCAAGTAACTGTCCAATCATCGCCAATATATCGCCAATATGCGCCGTGGCCCGAGGCTCTTGGTCTGGGGGCATAATATCCAAGCGAGCAGCGTCTTCATGCATAGCCTGAATAAAGCGCTCAGTTAACACCTCATAGGGCTCGTCATTTTCCTCAGCGCGACGTAAAATTTTATCGTCGATATCAGTGATATTACGCACATAATTGACATCAAAGCCTTTGGCTCTCAAATAACGGGTAATCACATCAAAGGCGACCAACACCCGTGCGTGACCAAGATGACAATAGTCATACACCGTCATACCACAGACATACATATTAATTTTGCCATCCAATAATGGCACTAAGGGCTGTTTACTCCGGCTTAAGGTGTTATAAATTTGAATCGTCATAAAAATCGTTTGTAACCTTAGAAGGCCATTAACTCTCAGCTAACAACCTAGTTAAAATTTGTGTCTGAGCCCTTAATAGCTCAGACCTTGCTACCCATTTCTGTGAGGCGTTTTACTGGCCGCCATTCCAAGTATCTCGCAAAGCAATAGAGCGGTTAAATACCGGCGCATCACTGCGATGCTCAACTCGATCTGCTACAAAATAACCCGTACGCTCAAACTGAAAGCTCGCCTCGGGGAGAGCATCTGCCAAACTTGGCTCTATCCAGCAACCCTCCAATACACGCAAAGAGTCAGGGTTAACATGGTCAAGGAATTCTTCACCGCCTCTATCCGGTGACTCATGACTAAACAGACGATCATAAAGTCTAACTGTCGCACGCTTGCCATGACTAGCTGAAACCCAGTGAATAACACCCTTCGGTTTAACACCATCTGCCGGATCAGCACCATGACTTGCATCATCATAAGTGCAATGCACTTCGACAACATTTCCATCAGCGTCCTTAACCACAGACTCTGCTAGTAAGACATAAGCATTACGTAAACGCACTTTTTTACCTAGTACTAGACGCTTAAACTTTTTATTTGCCTCTTCGCGAAAATCATCACGCTCGATAAACACTTCACGGCTAAAGGGCAAGCTGCGCTCAGCTAGGTCATCGCGATTTGGATGTCCTGGCGCAGTCAACCACTCCACTTTTTCACTAGGGTAATTAGTGATGACAATTTTCAGCGGTTCCATAACACACATTGCCCGTGGCGCATTTTTATCAAGGTCGTCACGGATAGCGTGCTCAAGCATTGCCACATCGACCACTCCTTCACTGCGAGCAACCCCCACCATTTCACAAAAGCGCTTCAATGAAGCTGGGGTAAACCCTCGGCGACGCATTCCTGCAATTGTCGGCATGCGCGGATCATCCCAACCATCAACTACCTTTTCATCCACCAGCATTTTCAATTTACGCTTGCTGGTCACCGTATAATTCACATTAAGCCTAGCAAATTCATATTGCTTAGGTTGTGCTGGCACCGGCAAATTAGCAATGAACCACTCATATAAAGGACGATGGTCTTCAAACTCCAAGGTACAGATCGAGTGGGTTATTCCCTCAAGCGCATCGGATTGACCATGAGTAAAATCATAGGTTGGGTAGATACACCACTTATCGGCAGTCTGATGGTGGCTAACTTTGCGAATACGATAAATGATGGGGTCACGAAGATTAATATTGGGGGCAGCCATATCAATTTTCGCCCGCAATACGCAGTGCCCTTCATCAAAGACGCCCTCTTTCATATCCGAAAACAATGCAAGGTTTTCTTCAACACTGCGCTCACGATACGGGCTATTTTTACCCGGTTCCGTTAACGTGCCACGATATTCCCTTGCCTCATCGGCACTGAGATCACAGACATAAGCGTTTCCATTTCGAATCAAATGCACCGCGTATTCAAAAAGAGTATCGAAGTAATCAGAGGCGTACCGAATCGGTCCCGACCATTCAAAACCCAACCAGCGTATATCTTCCTGAATAGCATCAATATAAGCCTGCTCTTCTTTTGCAGGGTTGGTGTCATCAAAACGTAAATGACAACGGCCACCAAATTGCTCTGCAAGACCAAAATTCAAACAAATCGATTTAGCATGACCAATATGTAAAAAGCCATTAGGCTCAGGGGGAAAGCGGGTAACAAGCTCACCACTTAAACGGCCAGAAGCAATGTCTTCCGTTACGATAGTACGAAGAAAATTATTACCAGATACTACATTATCAGTCATTGAAAGGTTCCAGATGTTCAATATCGGCCATTTAGAGGGAACAGCTGAGGCAAAGTATTTATCACGAGATAACTACTTGTCGACTACCGCCGGTTTCGCCCCGAAGCCAAAACCCTTATTATAGCGACTTTAATTTCCGGTTATAAGCGAGATCCGCGTAAATGATTATCTTCACTACAAATTTCGGCGACATTAAAATTGAGCTCGACTTCGAAAACGCACCAAAAACATCTGAAAACTTCAAACAATATGTTGTTGATGGTTATTATGATGGCACCATATTCCACCGTGTTATCGATGGCTTCATGATTCAAGGTGGTGGATTTGAGCCCGGTATGAAGCAAAAAGAAACTCGCAGCCAAATCGAAAATGAAGCCGATAATGGCCTTAAAAACGAACTTGGCACACTAGCAATGGCACGCACTAGCGACCCTCATTCTGCCAGCGCTCAGTTTTTCATTAACGTAAAGAACAATGACTTCCTAAATCACAGCAGTAAAACTATGCAAGGCTGGGGCTATGCGGTTTTTGCAAAAGTTGTTGATGGGCTTGACGTCATTAATGCGATCAAAGCAGTCAAGACAACTAGCGCCGCCGGCCATCAGGATGTTCCCGCTGAAGATGTGGTTATAGAAAAAGCGGTATGGGTAGACTGATAGCTGCATGACCACTCTATTTATCTCAGACCTACATCTGGATGAAACGCGCCCGGATATAACCCGGGCGTTTTTCCATTTCCTTCAAACCACCGCCCTTAAGGCTAAATCTCTATATATCCTCGGTGATTTTTTTGAAGGCTGGATTGGCGATGACGATACTTCTGACCTAATACAATCCGTAAAGTCAGCCTTAGCGACTCTTAAAAAGCGCGGAGTGGCAATTTTTATTATGCATGGCAACCGAGATTTTTTGATAGGTAGCAGCTTCTGCTCCGAAGTAGGCGCCACACTCCTACCAGACCCCAGTGTTATTTCACTCTGCGGTGAGCCAACACTGCTTATGCACGGTGATAGCCTATGCACAGATGATCATGCCTACATGCAATTTAGAACCATGACTCGTGACCCTGTGTGGCAACACGAAGCACTCAGCAAATCTCTAGAAGAGCGCCGCGCCATAGCCCAGCACATGCGCATGGCTAGCAATGAAGCAAACAGCAACAAAGCCGAAGACATTATGGATGTCAATGCGGATGCGGTAAGCAACATTATGCAGCAACACCACTGCACTAGGCTCATTCACGGACACACTCATCGACCATATCGGCACCAACTCACCATTAGCCATCAAAAAGCTGAACGTATTGTGCTTGGTGACTGGGATAGCAAACTTTGGTACCTCGAAGCCAGTGACAACTCATTAATACTGCAGTCCAAGCCGCTATAAAAAATCAAAGCAATTCCACGTATTACCTAGCAGGTAAATCATCGTATTAAGCTCCACTCACTAGCAAGCCCAGATACGCCAAGCAACATCAACCCACCACATCGTCTTACTAGGTCAGAATATATGGCATAAGGCCATGACGTCACGGCAACCTCGCTGTAACTATGTAACAGAAAAATACAAAAAAGGCGCAACCCCTCCTCAAATAAACCACTCCACTTAACTAAATTAAAAGGGTATCCGCGCTTTTTCAAAAGCAAAGAGCCTATACGAAAAAACACGCCAACATGGCCCAGATTGTGCTAACGCCTTAAGGCACTTAATGACGAGTATAAAGCGATCATATAAATACATTAGTGGGCCAGCTATTTATAAAATGGACTACATAGGCGGAGCGCAGTAAAAACTTGCTACATAATTTACAAGCCAGCAACATGCTGCCCGGCACACAACCCGGCACTCATACGGATTACTCAAATCTAGGCTCTGAATCAGAAACTCAAGCAAAAGCGTTACTGATACACCAAGGCACAATGGCCTTTAGCGCTAACGCAATGACAACATTCAAACTTAAAACAAAACAAACAAGATTTCTAAATACGCATTGCACTTTGGACACGAGAAAAAGTTATTCACCCTCACAACTTATGCCCCCTCACCTCCAAAAATGCACTTATGTAAGTCATAATGCCAGTAACAAAAAAAATTTTGCCGCATCACTCCTTTCATTTTTTGCACCAAGAATACGCACTAACGCTTACCCCGAGGGGCAAAAAACGCCCATTTCTAGCCAGAGCGATATAACAATCAGCAACATGAAACCCGCTGCAAGTAAAAAAGGAGCTTAAAATGAGTCCTACAAGTTCAAAAACTGCTTTGAAACTAGAAAAAACCGATATCACTCTGGGCTTTATACCCCTAACCGACTGCGCCCCCTTGGTGATAGCAAACGAAAAAGGCTACTTCCGCAGCGAAGGATTAAACGTTTCCCTATCTAGAGAAACATCTTGGGCTGGAATTCGCGATAAAGTCGGGCTAGGCATTCTCGATGGAGCACAAATGCTAGCATCCATTCCTGTTGCCTCTCGGCTCGGCGTGGGTGGCCCAAAAATAGACATGATTAGTGCGATGGTTCTCGACTTAAACGGTAACGCCATCACTGTTAATAACGACCTCTACGATCACTTGTTTTCCATCGACCCACGAAGCGAATTCAGTCCGCTTATTGCCGCCCAAGCACTCCAATGTGTTGTTGAAGAAAACAAACGCAATAAACGGCCTAAATTGCGTTTTGGCATTGTCTACCCCTGCTCCACCCAGAGCTATGAGCTTCGCTACTGGCTAGCAAGTGCGGGAATTGATCCTGATCGCGATATTGAAATTGTAGTGATTCCACCGCCAAGAATGGTTACAGCGATGACCGATGGTGACATACATGGATTTTGTGTGGGTGAGCCTTGGAATACCTTGGCTGTGCAGCAAAACCTTGGTCACGTTGTCGCCACAAAATACCAACTTTGGAACAACAGCCCAGAAAAAGTTTTCGCGGTGAGTGAAATCTGGGCAAAAGAGCACCCTGCTACTCACCAAGCGATATTAAGAGCTTTGATTAAAGCCTGCGTATGGCTTGATAAAAAAGAAAACCGTAAATCAACAGCAAAGGTAATCAGTCAAGCGCCGTATATTGCACTGCCAGAAGAAACGGTAGCCATGTCACTGACAGGATCGTCGCTAAAGCATTTTGGTCAAGCACCGGAGAAAGTTGAAGACTTTCATGTATTTCATCGTTACTCCGCAAATTTCCCTTGGCTGAATCATGCCGAATGGTTCATATCGCAGATGTATCGCTGGGGGCAGCTCACAACACCAATCAACATTGAGGAAACCGTCGCAGCTGTTTACAAGCCAGGTCTATTCCGCATGGCTTCCGAGGCACTAGGTATTGAAAGCCCAAGCATTGACCGGAAAACCGAAGGTAATTTACATGAAAAAAACATGCTGATGAAATCCCAACACATCGGCCCAAATCAGTTTTTAGACGGTAAGGTAATCAGTGTCGGCGGTATTATTAAATACCTAGAACAACAAAGCCTTTCTAAAGCAGATATCCCTGCATTACGACTTATCAACATTCAAAAAGAGGTTTAACTGCTCAAATGAAAGTATTGCTGATCGACATCGACGATACCCGTGTAAATAAAATCGATCCCATTTTAGACTGGGCGGGCATCGAATTAGTCAATATCAACGATCACAACACAGACATATACCAACTTGTGGGGGCAATGCATCCAGAAATAATCCTAGTAGACACCAACTCCCCAAACAGGGACACATTAGAACACTTGGTGCAATTAGATCAATCAAGCCCACGAACTGTTATTAAACTTGGGAAAAAGCAGTCAGAAAGTATTAACCGACTAGCTGCTGAGGCGGGTATCAGCCTCTACGCCATTGACGATATACCGCCGGTACTATTGCAATCATTAATCGACATTACTTTGAGTTATTTTTATAGTATTGACCGCTTAAAAACTGAAGTACAAGCCCTTAAACCTGAAATTGACGCTCGCCAAACCCTGAATAACGCCAAGAAGTTCATCACCGAAACCTATGGACTTACCGATGAACAGGCCAAAGATTTACTCAGCAAAAATGCTGACCGACAAGGCCGCCCTATAGCTGAAGTCGCCCGACAACTTGTAGAAACTGGGTCATTCATCTAATGCAGCAAGTTTAAAATTAGGCAGCCAGTGGCCCACTATGAAAGCGAAACACCTCGTCTTCGCTTTCAATTAAAAGCTGTTCCTGCTGTTTAAAAACATCAATTCGAGGTGCAATATCCTCATTGGCATATTGCTTTGCCAGGCTTAGATAATCTTTAAAGTGACGTGACTCAGACTTTAATAAAGACGTATAAAACGCACTCAACTCACTATCTAGCAAGGGCGCTATGCGGGCAAACCTCTCGCAAGAACGCGCCTCAATCAAAGCACCAATTATAAGGATATCGGTTAACTTATGGGGTTCACTTGTCCGTGCTTCAGTGCGTAAACCATTTGCATAACGAGCCGATGATAAATGCCGATACGCCACACCGCGCTTTTTCATAATAGCCATGACTTGTTCAAAATGGCGTAACTCTTCTCTAGCCAATTTTGACATTTTCGTTAACAAATCAGGCTTATCGACATAACGGAACATTAAATTCAGCGCCGTCCCAGCTGCCTTTTTTTCGCAATTAGCGTGATCAATCAGCATTTCTTCAGGGTGCATTAACGCCGCATCCACCCATGATTGGGGCGTTTCACAGGGTAAAAAAGCTAGAATTTCGCTAATATCGACTGACATGAACAGGTATCCGAATGACAAAAAACCTGTCAAGTATAACAAACTCGGTACGCATCGCGTGCGTAAGTGTTGCAGCTAAATACCGAAACCATTCATAACTGCAGCCCCAAAATTTATTTGTCCGATTGCAAATACATCCCAATATACCGTTGGTAATGCGCTTCCGAAAGTAAATAGAACTCTCGATCTACCATATCGCGAAGCTCAGACAAAGAAACATCCTGATATTGCACATCAACGATAAAACCGAATTGAATGGGTTCAACAATCTGACCTGCACCAGCCCTCAGCAACTGAAACAACCAAATATACGGGCTTTTATGAGCGGGGTAACGTACCCGCTGGGTTTGGCACTGCCACGCTAAAACTTGCGGGTCTCGAATTGTTAATTTATTTGACATTACCTGGATGAGAAAACCGTCGAGACGCTCATCAATAATTTGTTTTTGCTTGTCTGTATACCCATTCCAAGCTATCACTTCATGGCTGTAACGTTTACAGCCTCGGCATACGTCATCCCCTAGCGCTGTAGAACAAACACCAATACAAGGGGTAACTACTCGCGGGATCACCACCGACAAACTAAACTCCAAATAAAATCAAAACTAAAGGATTAAGGGTAAGCTAAGGCCCCAAGCGCTGGCAAGTGCAGTAATTCACTTAACCTGAGTAGGGTTTTTAAGTATACTTGCAGCCCCCTATTTCGCATCGATGATGGGCATCGATAGCCCCGGCCCCGGCGATCCCGGCGGATGCGGGTACCGAAACTGAAAAGAGGAGTTACACTGTGCTCGAAGCATACCGGAAACACGTTGACGAACGCGCCGCGCAAGGGATTGTTCCCCAGCCCCTGAATGCAGAACAAGTTGCGGGACTTATTGAGTTACTCAAAAACCCACCTGCAGGCGAAGAAACCACGCTCGTCGACCTGATCACCAACCGAGTACCACCCGGTGTTGATGAAGCTGCTTACGTTAAAGCAGGCTTTTTATCAGCACTTGTCAAAGGTGAAGCCAGCAGCCCATTAATTACCAAGCTAGAAGCAGTAACCCTACTCGGTAATATGCATGGCGGCTACAACATTGTCACTTTAGTTGAACTCCTCGACGACAGTGAGCTTGCCGAAGCAGCCGCTAAAGAACTTAAACACACTTTGTTGATGTTCGATGCCTTCCACGACGTAGAAGAAAAAGCAAAAGCAGGCAATGCGTTGGCTAAAGAAGTTATTCAAAGCTGGGCTGATGGCGAATGGTTCACTAACCGCCCAGAAGTACCAGAAAGTATTGTTAACACCGTATTTAAAGTCACCGGCGAAACCAATACCGACGACTTGTCGCCAGCACCTGATGCATGGTCACGCCCAGACATTCCATTACACGCACTCGCGATGTTCAAAATGGAACGCGACGGTATCAAGCCTGACGTCCAAGGCAGTGTTGGTCCACTGACACTGATTAAAGAGTTAGAGAAAAAAGGCCACCCTATCTCCTTCGTAGGTGATGTTGTGGGTACTGGCTCCTCACGTAAATCTGCGACTAACTCGGTACTGTGGTTCTTCGGCGACGATATGCCCGGCGTACCCAACAAACGTTCTGGCGGCGTCTGTATCGGTAGTAAAGTTGCACCGATCTTCTACAACACTATGGAAGACGCGGGTGCATTGGTATTTGAAGCTCCTGTCGACGACCTCAACATGGGAGACGTTATTGAAATCCGTCCCTACGACGGCATTATCAAAAACGTAGACACTGGCGCTACACTGAGCACCTTCGAACTCAAATCACCCGTCCTTCTCGACGAAGTCCGCGCTGGTGGCCGTATCAATCTGATTATCGGTCGCGGCCTAACAACCAAAGCACGTGAATCATTAGGTTTACCGGCATCTACTCTTTTCCGTCTGCCAGAGCAGCCTGAAGATACCGGTAAAGGCTACACCTTGGCGCAAAAAATGGTTGGCCGCGCTTGTGGTTTACCTGAAGGCACGGGTATTCGCCCAGGCACTTACTGCGAGCCTAAAATGACCACCGTGGGCTCTCAGGATACCACTGGCCCCATGACTCGCGATGAGCTAAAAGACCTAGCTTGTCTTGGTTTTTCTGCCGACTTAACCATGCAGTCTTTCTGTCATACGGCGGCTTACCCCAAGCCAATCGATATCGACACGCAGCACAATCTGCCTGACTTCATCATGACCCGTGGCGGTGTTTCACTGCGCCCAGGCGACGGTATCATTCACAGCTGGCTAAACCGGATGTTATTGCCAGACACTGTCGGTACTGGCGGCGACTCACACACACGCTTCCCAATGGGGATCTCCTTCCCAGCTGGTTCTGGTTTGGTTGCTTTCGCTGCGGCCACCGGCGTTATGCCACTAGATATGCCTGAATCAGTATTGGTTCGCTTTAAAGGCAAAATGCAGCCTGGCATTACTCTACGTGACTTGGTTCATGCCATACCTTACCAAGCGATCAAAGAAGGTCACTTGACCGTTGAGAAAAAAGGCAAGAAGAATATCTTCTCTGGCCGCATTCTTGAGATCGAAGGCTTGGCTGGCTTAACCGTTGAGCAGGCATTTGAATTATCTGACGCCTCGGCAGAGCGCTCTGCTGCTGGCTGTACTATTAAGCAAGGTATTCCAGAAATTTCTGAATACCTGCGCTCAAACATCACTTTGCTTCGCTGGATGGTTAGCGAAGGCTACGGTGACAAGCGTACCCTTGAGCGTCGCGCCGCAAACATGGAAGCATGGCTGGCTAACCCAAGCCTTCTCGAAGGTGACGCGGATGCAGAATACGCAGCCGTTATCGAAATCGATTTGGATCAGCTAAAAGAGCCTGTGGTTTGCTGCCCGAACGACCCAGATGATGCAAAACTGCTATCTGAAGTCGCTGGTGACAAAGTCGACGAAGTCTTCATTGGTAGCTGCATGACCAATATCGGTCACTTCCGCGCGGCAGGTAAATTACTGGACGCCAACAAAGGCGCCCTATCTACCCGTCTATGGTTGTCGCCTCCTACCAAAATGGACCAGCACACCTTAATGGAAGAAGGTTACTACAACATTTTCGGTGCATCTGGTGCACGCATGGAAATGCCAGGTTGTTCATTGTGTATGGGTAACCAAGCGCGTGTAGCCGATGGCGCTACTGTGTTGTCGACCTCAACTCGTAACTTCCCTAACCGCCTAGGTAATGGCGCTAATGTTTATCTGACCTCTGCTGAACTGGCATCGGTTGGTGCATTATTAGGCCGCCTGCCAACACCAGCGGAATACATGGAATACTGCAAAGATTTGGATGCCATGTCTGGCGAGATTTATCGCTACATGAACTTCGATCAAATCGCATCATTCCAGGAAGGTGCTGAAGAAGGTAAACGCATTGCTTCTGTAGAAATTACTGAAGTGACAATGTAAGTAGCTGATCTAAGTACTTGAAAAGCCGCCCTCGGGCGGCTTTTTTGTGTCTATAAATACTAGATATTTTTCCTTATTGGCCACACATTTCATTAACGTGTGTCGACTACAGTCCAATTCATGCGCTCAAACTCATCACTTGTTTAGCAACGCAGTAAAGTAAGGATTAAAAATTGTAACTGGCACTGCCTCCGAGATACCGTTGATAGTCTCGCGGATAAGCGTAAGCGACACGATCCCCGCCAGAACTCACTGACTTATTCGTTGTGTAGCGGTGATTTAGCAGATTTTTTAAGAAAAAATTAAACCGCAGCTTAGCGTTACCTAATCCTAGGTAGAGATCCAATACATCGAAAGCAGGATTAGGTGCCGCGTTCTCTACGAGTAAAGAAGTGTTTGGCGTTTTCTCGCTTTCGTAACGCCATACGCTACGGATGTCGGCACTCCAGTCAGTGCGGCCTAGTTTACGCCGATAATTAATTGTCATCCGCAACTGTTCCTCCGCATTATTCGGAAGGGCCAGCCCACTTTGATCAAATACTTGCTTACCGTCTACAACACTACAGCGATACTGTAAGTTTCCACCGGGGCAATTTACCTTCGTACTTGAAAAAGTATCGTACACCGCATCATATAGTGCATAACTACCGATCAACTTTAAATTATCTGCAAACTTATACACCATATCAGCCTCAACACCGCTAGACCGGACTTTGTCAGCATTAATAAAGCCGCCATAGGTGGCACTAGATTCGTCAGCTAGTAGCTGTGTTTGAACCTGATAATCTTTTATCGCCATATCAAAATAAGTAACATCAAAAAACATGCGATTCGAGAATAAGGTGGTTTTCAAACCGACTTCAAAATTAGTCGATTTTTCCGGTCGCGTAGGAAAGTATTCAGGCTGCTGCAAATTTGAATTACTCGTTACATGAAAAGAAGGCCCCTTATAACCCGTAGAATAATTCACATAACCACGGATAGCGTCACTAAATTGGTAGCCCAATACCGACTTGTAGGTAAGGTCAAAATTTGTATCTGCAAAGTTCGCACTGATGGAATCTCTGCGGACCAATGACATATCATCATTTGCCATGGCTTTTACTTCCGCGTAGTTTTCTAGGCCAGAACCCTCTTCTGGGGGGCGCAACCATAGTGAGGTAAAACCAGCGGAGCCTTTCTCGTACAGCGCCCTAAAGCCCAGAGTGGCATCGATTTGAGGTGAAATTTGATACCCGACCTGTCCATAAACTGCGGTATTGGTGAAATTAGAGGTGTACTGAGCTGACGAAAGATTACGATCGGCCTGAAGTAATGTGCGATCTTGCCTGCCCTTCTGCTGATAATCATCAATAAACGCAAGTGCAGAATCCTTTGACACACAAGCCACTAGCACCCCATCTTCTATTACGCCTCGAGATGACGCGCCGGCGCCACCAATACAGCCATCGGTCACTTCAGAACGACTGCCAACGGTATCATGAAAGAACACACCAACTACCCAGCTCCACAAATTTTCACCAATCGAGCTTAGGTTGAGCTCTTGCTGAACGACACCCACGCCCTCAGTTCCGGCACGGATTTCACGCTCCAAAGGAAATTTAAATGACGATGATCCAGAATTACCGTGAATCTCAAAATCGCGAAAACTAGCGATATAACTGAGGGGTATTCCATTAGCTAAGGTGTAATTGAGCTCGGCCGATACGCCGAAATTTTCAATTTTCTGGAAACTAACCGCGGTATTTTTCGAGGCAACCGGGATACCAAACTCCTTAAAGCTCGGTTCAGGATCAATCATATTGTAGGAGGACGCCGACACCACGCCATTATCAATGCGAACAATCGGTGTCGGCCCAAAATCAGGAACAAGTTCGTCAATCACTGATGCACAGCAATTGCTCATACTTTCTGAATATTCCATCCGCAGCAGAACATTGAAATGAGGATCACCCGCAAATAATAATTGTCCGCGAAGTCCCTCAGATAATCCGGCACCAATATCCTCGCCACCAGGATATTCATTACGAATCCAGCCACCAACTTCACTGCGTTGGGCGTTCATACGAACAGCCCACTGTTCTCCTACAGGCAGGTTAACTGCCGCCTTGGTCTCCAAGCCCTCATATTCCGTTGCCTGTACAGAGATCCGTCCTATAAACGTGTCTAATTTTGGTCGCCTTGTTTCATACTGAATGACACCTGTTGAGGCATTTTGACCAAAAAGTGTGCCCTGCGGCCCCCGCAAAGCTTCTACCTTAGCAACATCTGCGATCGCGGTATTTAACATAGACCGACGGGGTAAAACCTCCCTATCAAAAACGATTAGGTTAGACGATCGCAAGCCAATGGCATTAGTGAAATTACCGAGCCCGCGAGTGCTGAGTGAGCTTGTCCGAATTTCAGAATCACCATTTACGCCGAAAATTGGAAGGTACTTATTACTAAAATCTGAATTATTCACCGGCTCAATTAGATTAATATCATCGCGAGTCGCATCGATAGAAACCGTTTTTGACAAGAGCATTTGTTTACTTTCTTTAGCAAGCAGTGCTTTTTTTTCAAGGGCTTTTACTTTGTGGAACTTTTTATGTACTGAAATGGTAGCGGCCGTTGTAGCCGGTACAAAAAAAGTAATTAACAGACACCATAATGCGACTGAACCAGTTTTGTTATGTAGGAGATTCACCTAAGCCTCTTCAATCAAATTATTTTCGTGATTATTGGTTATAAAAGTACAATTATTAGTCTAAGCAAACTCACCGGTTTATGCCTATTTAGTAAACCTTACGCACAAATCCTGCGCAAACTTGTAGCAAGAGTAAAATTAACTAATGGGTACATATACAGCAATAATTTAATCGTACTCATTTACTGAAACCCCATGGCCAGCCGCTAAGCTTGCTTACCACCGAAGCTAATTATTTATCCTTGCTGGTTTAACAGATACAATAATTGCTAATACCGGTGACAAGCACGTTTCATGCCCCAGCGTTACAATTGCGATTTCTGGCACTAAATTTTAAGTCTACTAAACATTTTTTTTCAGTTATATTATTCAAACTATTAACGTAGCAATATCTTAGTGATATTAATCAAAACGCCCCCGACATACCAAGCTAAAATCAAACAGTCAAAGCTCAGTCCGACCATTCTGGTAAGTATTTTGCAATTAAAGCGTCTGACTCTTTAAAACGCGCTTTTCTTCACGCCGCCTCGCAAAAAATGCCTTCAATATTGCTGTCGCCTCAACTGCCAGAACACCACCTCGCCATGTAACTCGATGATTCATCTGTGGTTGCTCAAACAACTGCAAATGACTGCACACTGCCCCCGCCTTTGGTTCTGTTGCACCAAATACGAGCCGCGATACCCGACTATGAATAATAGCCCCGGCGCACATGGCACAAGGTTCAACGGTGACATACATAGTGGCATTAGGAAGTCGGTAATTGGCTTCCGATTGCCCAGCATTTCGCAGAGCAATAATTTCCGCGTGGGCAGTTGGGTCATGCTGAGTAATTGGTTGATTAAAACCCTCACCAATTACCACATTATCACGAACAATTAATGCCCCAACAGGCACTTCATTTAAGGCATCTGCACGCAATGCCAAAGCCTGTGCTTTGTGCATCCAATATTCATCGCTAAATTCATCCACTACTGTTCTATATACCTTTTACCCTGCAATCCCGTAAGTATTTTTCGACCGCACGCTACGATAGCGCCCGTTCTCTAGCGTATTATGTCATCAAAGATCTAGTTAATAATACTCTGTTACAGACTTGATGAAGGGTTAAAGCTCGCCGACAGTCTAACAATCATAGCTAGAGTTTCTTGATTACACCTCACCCGCTCAGCGGCTGATAGTGTCTTGGGACACACGCCTATTTTTAATCCCAAATATTGGAGCTGCGACCAATCAACCACCTGAAGGCAGCGAGAAATTTGATCTTCTGTGAGTAGCGATTTTTCCGCTGAGTAAACATCCCGACCATCAACATATGGCAACACGGGCGGCATATGAGTATCTTCCCACACACCATAAGGCGACGCTTCATCACTCACACCAGAAAACATCAAACCGCGCAGCAAGTCTGATTCAACAGCCAGTTTGATATGCTCCAACGGGCCATCAATGCTCCGTGTTTCCAGCGCTGAACGCCCCCAGTTGATTGCAATGCCTATATTGCAAGCAAACTCCTTATTAAGCGAAGCGATAACAGCAAGCTCATCCTCAATAGACAAAAACCCCTTTGACGGCTTTTGGCCTGCTACAAAAGTATCGCAATGCTCAATGACTAGCGTTGCGCCACCCCAATCCCATGACTGCATTTCGGTCAACGACATTGTGAGAGACGCTGCTGAAGACGCGGCAACAGCCTGATTAGGGCTTGTTTGCAATTGGACATGTGTAACGGCTTGACGATTTACAAAGGTATTTAATTTATGTACGGCAAGTCGCATTTTCTCATAAAATGCCAACGCTGCTTCACGACCAGAAGCATCATCAGAAGCGATTCCAAATTTGGGATTCGCCGCAATATTCCCCATAATGCCGGGCACACCGGTAAAGACAAAATCCCACTCAGGATTAATATTTGCCAAGAACCAATCATCGTCTTCGGGATGTAAACTGCCAGCAAAGGCATGCTCAACGCCCCCAATATTATCTAAATCTTTAATACCGTCTAGGTACTCAGCTTGTAACTGTGCATCCCATTTATCTGATTGCGGCACCGTCGCGTATGCACCAACGATATACTTCGCCATATAACCCAACTCCCAAATAGAAACAACCGAACGAATATTGTAATTTAATTACAAAAATTACTCGAATTCTACCAGAAGGCCAACCCAACTATCTATGCGTACCTCAGAACAGTAATCCAATTAAGCCACTACAACAGCAAACCAGATAAACGGGCGGGTTAACATTGAATATTCATAATGCTGTAAATAACCGCTCTTAATCTAGCGGCTTCTTACCCTAATACGCGAAGTAAAACCGCTTCAATACAACTCACCAAGCCCTCAACCTTGTTGGAATCTAAGGCATCACTATGAGGCAATGAAAACTGGCCCGCATCATTATCAAAGTATTTTCCAGACGCCGCAGCGAATTCTTCTGCTAACGCGGCGCGGCAAAGTACCTCAACTCCAATCGACAAGTCCTTGCCCGACACACCAAAGCCTTCTTTGACCATTTTACTCGCTAACATTGAACCAGGGTTTACCGCGATAACCGCTGGCCCACTCGCTTTCAATACGCCGGCCAAATAGAAAGACCACATGGTAATAGCCAATTTACTTTGGGCATAAGCAGTGAAGTCATCGTCCAGTTCGCGCTCTCCCGTCATTGCGCGTAAATCAACACTCGCCTGCGCCGCAGAGGACAAATTAATGATCCGCCCGTCCGCAGAAAAAAGTGGCAGTAAACGCTGGGCAAGTAGATAAGGGGCAATAGTATTAACAGCAAATCGAGTATCTAATTTATCTGATGTCATCGGCTTCGCTAATTTAAACACCCCAGCATTATTAATTAGAACGTCGAGCTTACTGTGACCTTCAATGATCTTCTTCGCAAATGCCTCGACCGCCGCCAAATCGGAGAGATCAGCAAGGTAAGACTCGACTACCACGCCCTTGTCATACTGGCTTAGCATTGACTGAACCTCGTTCAGCTTTTGCTCACTGCGGCCATGCAATAGAATTCGATGGCCTTGCGTTACCAGTGCTTTGGCTGTTTCCAAGCCAATGCCATCTGTAGCTCCTGTAATTAAAATAGTTTTTCCCATAACATCACCACTCGATATTGCATTCCATTAATCTCAGCCTACATAGCGCCTTAACATGGCGACATTTAGGCCGATGATCATCACTGAATAGGCCTAAAAACCTGCCAATACGATCTTGCCTATTGATCTGCCAGATTCCAGTTCAGCATGGGCAGTTTTTAAATTTTGCGCGTTAATCGTCCCTAGGTTTTTACCCGCCGTGGTTTGAATATAGCCTTGATCTACCAAGTCAGAGACGCGGTTCAGTAATAGGCCTTGCTCGTGTTTATCTGCGGCATCAAACATTGAGCGAGCAAACATAAATTCCCAGTGTAAAGATAAGCTTTTGGGTTTTATCTTAGCGACATCAAAGGATTCTGGGTCATCGATAAGCGCTATTTTTCCGAAGGGAACAAGCAAATCTATATAGCTGTCGAAATAGGTTTCCGTGCTATTAAGACTAGCAACATGCGTGACCGGCCCAACACCTTTCTCCGCAATAAGCTGGTCAATCTGTGGCTTGAGATCTTGGGTATGGTCAACGACATGATGGGCACCTAGTTTTTTCACCCATGCGGCGGAGCTTTCTCGCGACGCAGTGGCAATAATCGTTGCGCCAGTCAGTGCTTTCGCCAGCTGAATAAAGATGGAGCCCACGCCACCGGCAGCCCCGACCACTAAAATAACGTCATTTGAGCTTTCAGCAGAACCGGGGGTTTGCTGGGGTATCTTTAAATGCTCAAACAATAATTCCCAAGCGGTAATTGTCGTTAACGGTAAGGCTGCTGCATCTGCGTCAGATAAACTTTTGGGTTTACGGCCAACGATGCGCTCGTCTACTAATTGATACTCAGCGTTACTGCCTGGGCGCGTAAGATCCCCTGCATAATAAACTTGGTCGCCCGGTTCAAACTGCGTAACCGCCTCACCGGTAGCGACGACTTCACCAACCGCATCCCAGCCTATTACCTTATAAGCATTGTCTTCTGGTGCGACATTCTGGCGAATCTTATAATCTACTGGGTTCACTGCGATGGCACTCACTTTAATAAGCAAGTCATGCCCCACCGCCTTGGGCGTATCCAGTTCAATATCAACAAGTGACTCAGCGTCTTCAATCGCTAATGAATGTCGGTAGCCAATAGCTTTCATCGTTTTCTCCAAGGGATCATTTAAGTTGATGAAAGAATAGCGCTTGATTACCTCCTCATAAACAGCATAATAATAGAAACTTTATCAAAAATAAATTGAATATATGCTGTTAGAAGACCTCCAAGTCATACTCAAAGTCGCTGAATTTCGCAGCATTACCGCCGCTGCGGCCCATTTAGACATGCGCGTTGCCACCGCAAGTGCCGCATTGAAGCGAGTCGAAAAAACGTTAGGGACGGAGTTATTTGTCCGAACAACGAGGCAGCTTCGGCTGTCGAACGCCGGTGAACGCTATATTCCGCAGTGCCAGCAAGCTGTTTCAATGCTTGACTTAGCCAAGCAGAACATTCAAGAAGATCCCGATACTGTCGAGGGCGAATTACGGCTTACCCTGTCATCAGACTTGGGTCGTAATATGGTCAGCCCATGGTTGGATGAGTTCATGTCTAATCACCCAAAAATTCGCCTCAAACTTAATATTAGTGACAGTACCATCGATTTTTACAGAGACGCCGTTGATGTCGCACTGCGCTATGGCTCACCGGCAGATGCCAACCTCTACGGTTTTAAAATATGTAATGTTCCTTCACTACTGTGTGCAACACCCGAGTATCTCCAGAAATACGGCACACCAAAGCATCCCCACGAGCTTCCGCCACATAACGGCTTGTTCTATCAACTCCACGATATTTTGCACAACACATGGACGTTCTCACGCGCTGGCAGTGATTTCAAAATTAAAATGAACGGCAATCGTGCCTCTAACGATGGTGACCTAGTGAGACGCTGGTGTGTGGCAGGAAAAGGTATCGCCATAAAGTCATGCCTAGACATGTCATCAGACATTCTCGCCGGAAGAGTGATTACGCTTATCCCTGATTACACCCCCAAAGCAAGTGAACTTTGGTTGATCTGTCCTAGCCGGCAATCGATTACACCTGCTATTCGCTTGTTAAGAGATATGCTTCAAGACAAGTGCAGGACTATTTTAAAACAACTCATTAACGAAGGATTCATTACGCGCGACGCACTTAAGTAAATACAATGCCAAGGATCAATCAACACGGTTTACGCCAACTTAATCTTGTGTCAAAAAATCTTGGTAATTACGCACACCAAAATAGCGTATCGATTTTTTTAACTTTATTTTCTTTGCTATCAAAGCGTCGTCGCAATAGATTTTCAGCACTTGCTTGTTTGAGTTGCTGTCTACATCGTAGGAAAAGTCATCATTATGCTGAAGGTTTTCAAACTCTGATTTCATAATTAATATCATGCGAACCCTTCTAAGATTTTAAAAATTCCGCTGTAGATAAAAGCCATTCTAGCTTTGCTCAACGCGGTCATAAAGAGTAGCTATCGCTCAAACACCAACTCAACCACACAGAGAAACCCTGAACGAACATAGTTAAGCAATAACAAACGTCTTCAAACATGTAGTTAACAATCGTCAAAGTACTTCAAACCCTGCGCCACTATTCGCCCCCTCGCTACACGGCAACAAACTCCAACTACGTCATTATAAGCCCTCAATACTGAGATTAATTACTATCGACACTTGCTCACCCATGCCAAGCCATATTAAGATACGTTATATCATTTCATTATTATTCGCTCACCAAAGAAAATATAGCCCCAGCTTGGGCGCCCTTTGCAAGCGTAAAAACGAAGTTCGTCTTACTTTTCAACAGAGGCTTAACAAAGCACAGTTGAGTATATATATGTGATTAGGAGTCTGTAATGAAGCATTCCGCGAGTATGCTCGCCCTATTAACCGTATCTGGACTGGGCCTTTCAGGCTTAAGCCACGCTCTTACCGGCCAGATTATTGATGCCTCGGGTGATCCTATCGACAACGCCTCAATTAGCATTGTCGGCAGCAAGGTAGAAGCGAGTAGCGATGCCAACGGTCGCTTCAATTTAGACGCAGACCCAGCATCCGCCCGTGAAATACACATCACCGCACCTGGCTATAGCCATAAAAATATTTTATTTAATCCCGGACAAACTGATTCTCAGCAGATTACCCTTAAGCGTTCTGCTATTGAGCAAATTGATGTAACCGCCACCCCTTTCCACGCATCCATTATGGAATCAGCTCAACCCGTTACTGTTGTTGCCGGCGACGAACTTCGCCGTAAACAAGCTGCAACCTTGGGAGAGACCTTAAAGAACGAAGTTGGCGTACACTCAAGCTATTTCGGACCGGTATCAAGTAGCCCAATCATTCGGGGCTTAAATGGGCCTCGGGTATTAATTACTCAGAACGGCTTAGATGTCAGTGATGCCTCCCGCGTTGGCCCAGACCACGTGGTCGCTACAGAAGCAAGTACAGCGGAACAAATCGAGATACTCCGCGGCCCCGCCACCTTATTCTATGGCTCCGGTGCTATTGGCGGCGTAGTTAATATCGTCGATGACCGCGTCCCCTCTTCTAGCGAAGCTAAGGGTGCGTACTCAGTTGGACACAATACCGTATCTGATGAAGACGAAATCTCTGCAGCCTACACCGGCGGTAACGATAAAATCGCCGTCCATGTGGATGCCTTCTGGCGCGATGGTAGCGACTACGAAATACCCGGCATCGCGGTACTTGAAACCGAGGAAGAACATGAGGAAGAAGGCCACGAGGAACATGCCGATGGCGTACTAGAAAATAGTGCATCGGAAAGCAAAGGCTTCAACATTGGTGGCAGTCTGCTTCTGGACAATGGCTATATCGGTTTAGCCTACGGACACTTAGAGAGAGTCAACGGTATTCCAGGCCATGAGCATGAAGAGGAACACGAAGAAGAGGAAGAAGGTGAAGAGCACGAGCATGAAGAAGAGGAAGCTAACGTCCTCTCCGACCTCAAACAAGAACGCTGGCAACTGATCAGTGAGCTATCCTTAGACACCCCTTGGTTAAGCGGTGTAAACACCCGAATTGGCTATACCGACTACGAACATGCCGAGATCGAAGATGGCGGCATTGGCACCATTTTCAGCAACGAAACCTTACAGGCTAGAGTCGACCTACTTCTGCAAGAAATGGACGGCTGGCGTGGCGCCCTCTCCCTAGAGGTCAAGACCTCAGATTTTGAGGCTATTGGAGAAGAAGCCTTCACGCCGCCAAGCCGCACAGAAAGCTACGCCATAGCGATGATGCAGGAAAAGCACTTCGGCGACTTCTTATGGCAATTAGGTGCTCGCGTCGAGAAAGTCACTCTTGATGCCGACCCCATCGCTTTTGGCCATGACGAAGACGAGCTGCTACATTTTGACGAATTGGATTTCAATCCCTACAGCCTCTCCGTGGGCGTAGTCTGGGATTTCACTGAAGACTACAACGCAACGGTCTCATTGACTCACGCTCAGCGGGCGCCAAGCGCGTCAGAACTGTTTTCGTATGGCGCTCATATCGGCACCGGCAGTTTCGAGGTAGGTGCGTTATTCTGGCTGCATGACGGCGAAGACCCCCACTTTCATGAGGGCAATAATGTTGAAGAAGAAGTATCCAATAATATTGATTTAAGCCTACGTAAGCATTCCGGCAATATTGGCTGGGTCGTGAACGTTTTCTATAACCAAGTGGAAAATTACTACTACGAGCGCAACACCGGCTACACCAGTGAAGACATAGAGGATCACGATCACGAAGAAGGCGAAGGTGAAGAGGAGCACGAAGAAGAGCATGACCACGGCGCCCTACCTGTCTATGTATTTGAGCAAGCAGACGTAACCTTATACGGCCTTGAGGCCCAGCTCGCATGGCAGTTTTCGACGCCCTTCTCTCTAAATATCTGGGGTGATTCAGTACGTGGCACACTCGACGACGGTGGCAACCTACCCAGAATCCCACCATTACGCCTAGGTAGCCAATTACGCTATCAACACCAAGGCTGGGATGCGGCTCTGAGCGTATCGCACTATTTTGAACAAAATATGGCATCTGACCTAGAGACCGAAACAGACGGCTACACACTAGTTGACGCTGAAATGGCATACACATTTGAAGTCAGCAATAATGATCTCACCGTGTACTTTAATGCCAGCAATCTGACCGACGAAGAAGCCCGAGTGCATTCCTCCTTTTTGAAAAATCTCGCACCTTTACCAGGACGAGGACTTAGCATCGGGCTAAGAGGACAGTTTTAACGGTAAGTCTTTATAAATATCGTCATACAAGGGATTAAGGTAACAATGTCATACTGGTTTTTCGTCTTTAATACTTTGTGGGTGCTGCTACTAAGCAGCCCTACCGTCACCGCAAATGATGAACATTCAGAGCATCATGAACACCATGAATCTGGTCAAGCTCATGTGCATGGTACTGCCGAATTATTTGTAGTGTTAGAAGGTAATCAACTTAGTATTCAGCTTCACTCCCCAGCGGTAAATCTGCTGGGGTTTGAGGGGCACGCTGAAACCACGGAACAGCAATCATTACTAAATGATGTACGCCAATCTCTTGCAAATACAAAGACACTATTTCAATTTGAAAATGATTTATGTCAGCTGAAAAACCATTCGGCTGACTTTACTTCAGTGACCAAAAAAAATGATCACGAAGAACACAGTGAACACAGTGATATAGAGTCTCACTACCTCTTCCATTGTGAGCAAACTGATAAGTTATATTCACTGACTACCCAGCTTACCAACCGTTTCCCAGCCATCCATTCACTGCAGGTTCAGTGGATAGTAAAAGGCCGACAAGGAGCGATCACACTAGACAATAGTCAGCATCAGGTTTTCTTTAGGTAAACAGTTTATGAGTGATATTAAGCAAATCCTCGATCACGCTGAAGCCAGTTGCCGCAAAAATGGCGTAAAGTTCACCCAAAAGCGCAGACGTGTCTTGACCGGTTTACTCACCTCTCAGAAAGCTCAGTCTGCTTATGAACTTGTTGATTACATGCGTGAAGAGTTTGGCGAAACGCTGCCGCCAACAACCATGTATCGAATACTGAATTTTCTCGCCAGTGAAAACTTGGCGCATAAGCTTCATATTGCAAACAAATATGTTGCCTGCTCTCACATTAGCTGCGGCCATACTCACGAAATCCCTCAGTTTCTCATCTGTGATAATTGTAACAATGTGAAAGAAATTGGTATTAAAAAAACATTCATTAACACCTTAAAAAACAATGTGGAAGAAGCGGATTATTTCCTCAAAAGCCCACAAATCGAATTGCATTGCTTATGTAAGGATTGCGCCACAATCGCAGCCTAGCGAATAACACGCTTGCAACAATTATAATTGGAGAACATGTGAACAGCCTATCTTCCCACATAGACAAAGCCGCGATTAGCCTGTCTGTCCTTTGCGGCATACACTGCCTAATCCTACCCGTCGCGCTTGTCATTCTACCGGTACTAACCACCAATATTGTTGCCGACCAACACTTCCATCAGTGGCTTTTATTGGCCGTACTGCCTACAAGTTTAATTGCCTTAACAATGGGTTGCCGCCAGCATCTAAAAATGAGCGTTATGGTTATCGGAATATTAGGGCTCACCATACTCAGCTTCACTGCTTTTTGGGGGCACGACTTGTTTGGTGAGACGGGTGAAAAAATCGCGTCATTATTCGGTGCGCTGCTCATTACCATCGGACATATTCGCAACCATAACTTATGCAACAGCCTTCGCTGTCACTGCAACAGCCAACACAGTGCAAAATGAATACACAACAAGATAAAGTAACTGCGCATTTTGAAAACGTGGCGCCAAACTATGATGAGCAATGGAAAAAAATGGCGCCGCTTCACCACGCCCTCCATGTATTCATTAACGCAAGCCTTAGCAAGTTAAGCAACAATGCCAATGTTCTGTGTGTTGGCCCAGGCACTGGCTCAGAAATAATCAACTTAGCGCAAACCAATCCCAGTTGGACATTTACCGCAGTTGAGCCGTCATCAGCCATGCTAACTATCTGTCGCCAGCGGCTCACAAAACTCGGACTAGAGAACCGCTGTTCCTTCCATAACGGCTATCTTGACAGCTTAGAAACAACGACAAAATTTGATGCAGCGTGCTCAATATTAGTCTCACATTTTATTCTTAATAAGGACACACGAATTCAGTTTTTTTCGGAGATTGCCAACCGCCTCAACCCAGCTGGTCTTTTGGTAAGTGCAGACCTTGCTACCGATTTAAGCTCTGAACATGGCCAATCTCTGCTAGAAACCTGGTTACACATGCTTAAAACCGGTGACGTCATTAGCGAAGAAAACATAGAACAACTTCGAGCACACTATCGTGATGACATTGCACTGCTACCAGCAGAGGACGTTGCTAATATCATTGCCGCCGGCAATTTTAAAATCCCCATACAATTTTTTCAGGCTGGATTACTCCACGCTTGGTATGCAGAAAAACATCCCGCATAGTATTGAATTCCAAACACATACCGACCCAATACAACAAATGGGATAATTTAAAACACGGCTGTCCGTCATAGAAATGATGAGATCGGCTGACCGTGCCATACGCTTTATAAAAACGCGCGCAGAATCTTGGAAACGCACAATATGTCTAAATTAATAGCCATTCCAACCAATGTCATCACTGGTTTTCTTGGCGTCGGAAAAACGACCGCCATCCTACATTTACTAAAGCAAAAACCCGACAATGAACGCTGGGCAGTTTTGGTGAATGAGTTTGGCGAAGTTGGCATCGACGGCAGTGTTTTCAGTGGACAAGAAACTGAGGGGCAAGGCGTATTTATCCGTGAAGTACCCGGCGGATGCATGTGTTGTGCGGCCGGTTTGCCAATGCAAATTGCGTTAAATATGTTGCTCAGCCGTGCCAAGCCACACCGATTACTGATTGAGCCCACCGGACTTGGGCACCCGAAAGAGGTACTTGCTGTATTGGCAGCGGAACACTACAAAGAAGTCCTTGATCTGCGAGCCACCATCACCTTGGTTGACGCCAGAAAGGTCCATGACCCGCGTTACACTGAGCATTCAACCTTCAAACAACAATTGGCTATTGCCGATATTATTGTTGCCAACAAAGCCGAGCAATATCAAGTCGAAGATTTTCCTGCATTATTAGACTATCTCGATAAAATAATGAACCTCGACAATAAATCCGTCTACCAGGTGAGCCAGGGGCAAATGGATATTGACTGGCTACTAACGTCAGCCGAACAACATACCCACCCCCGCCATCACCACGAGCATGACACTGGAGCCTCGGTATTAGAAACGCCGCAAATGACGGAAGAAGGTTACCTTAGCATCGACAATACTGGTGAGGGGTTTTACAGCCGCGGCTGGATCTTTAACCCCCAATGGGTATTTAGCGCTGCTAGCCTCTACAAACTATTTCTAGGCATTGATGCGGAGCGCATCAAAGGCGTCTTTATCACTGATCAAGGCATAGTTACGTACAATAAAGCCGATGGTGTTCTAAGCGAAGCCGAACTCGATGATAGCTTGGATAGCCGTATCGAATGCATCAGCATTGAAAAAAGCGCACTTGATCAACTCGAAAAAGACCTCTTTGACTGCGTTGTTTCACCTTAGCTTTTATTCTGAATAGGGCTCTATTTTTTCAACTTTAATGACATACGCTGCTGTCGCTGTCTCGTGTTCGACCATGGTAGTACTCAGCACACCCGAGAGGAAAAATGGGTCGTACAAAGACTCTAATTTAAAGCCTTTATCAAATTCAGCGTAGATGATTTGGTTAGGTGGCGGTGGTGGCACATGAATACAGGCACCGAAATACGGCACTAGAAAAAAACGAGTAACCTCTTGCTGGCTACTACCAAACGCCAGTGGCACAATAAAACCAGGAAGCCGTATGGCTTTTCCATCAAACTCCTCTACAACTCGGCTCGACACCAAGGCCTGCTGATAACGGCTATCATCGGCCTCCGGTAGCGACAGTTGGCCCAGCTCACTGAGCTGATCTTCAACGGAGCCATCGACAATATCATCTAGATACTCTGGTGGATTTAGAATAGCGTCAAGGTCGTCTTTGGGCATCAAATCTGTCCACTCAATATCAAGATAGGATTCGGACTTTTGAACGCCTTCTGCCTGACCCTGCACGGAGTAAACACTCATTAAAATTAAAGCAAAGGGAACAATATATCGCTTTAAACAATACCAACAACGATGTGCCAAAATAACCTCCAACGTGTGTCACCCAGAAACGTGGCCCACAGAAATGAAACGTTATATCATATAAATAATTTACTCATCATTAAACAATAGGAACTCACGCCTTGCTTGTATCAATTCAAGATCTAAGTGTGGTTTACGGCGATGCCACAAGCCCAGTACTGGAAATCCCCCAGTGGTCTCTGCAAGCCGGCGAACGGGTTTTCATTCATGGCCCCTCTGGCGCAGGAAAGTCCACACTTTTAAATATGCTTGCGGGTATTTTGCTACCAAACTCTGGCACTATTACGATCTTGGACAAGCCAATTAATAAGCTCAGTGGTCGGAAGCGCGATAAATGGCGAGCCCAGCATATCGGCGTGGTATTTCAACAATTTAACTTAATTCCCTATCTTAGCGCCATTGAGAATATAAAACTCGCCGCCTATTTTGGCGGAAGCCGCAACACCACCCAGCGCGCCACTGAACTACTGATCTCGCTTAAAATTGATAAGCAACTACATCAACAAGCAACCGCGCGCCTCAGTATTGGCCAACAACAGCGAGTCGCCATAGCGCGTGCTCTAATCAACCAACCAGAACTGCTTATTGTTGACGAGCCAACGTCGGCATTAGACGAGTATAACCGTGATGTATTTATGTCATTACTCTTAGAACAAGTGAATCAGCACCGCACCGCGCTTATTTTTGTCAGTCATGACCTAGCTTTGGCAAAGATGTTTTCTAGGGTCGAAGCCATATCAGACATCAATAAAGTCGGGGAGCAAGTTTAATGTTTTTACGCCTCGCAATCTCCAGCCTCAAAAACCGCAAGGGCTCTGCCCTGCTTACCCTATTAGCGATCACAGTGAGTATTTTTGTTTTACTAGGTGTTGAGCAAATTCGCCAACAAGCCAAAAGTAGTTTCAACAACACGGTCTCTGGTATTGATCTTATCGTCGGCGCCCGTACCGGCGATATAAATTTACTACTTTATTCAGTGTTCCGTATCGGCAGTGCCAGCAATACCATTTCTTGGCAAAGCTATCAAAACATTGCCTCAAATCCGAGTATTGCGTGGACAATTCCCATTTCACTGGGGGACTCTCACCAAGGCTACTCTGTCATGGGGACCACAGGCGACTATTTCAGCTATTTCCGTTATGGACAAGACAAGCCACTGGCAATCAAACAAGGCGAGATATTCACTGGTGTTTTTGATGTGGTACTGGGCAGTGATGTAGCGCGCGAACTGAACTATCAATTAGGGGATACATTAATACTCGCCCACGGTTTAGGCCGTACCAGCTTTAACCAACACACTGACAATCCGTTTAAAGTGGTAGGAATTCTTGAGCCCACCGGCACACCGGTCGATCAAACCCTGCATGTTCACCTAGCAGGTATTGACGCAATCCATAGCAAAGGCCAAAGCCGTGTAACGACAGCAAGTTCGAACGGTACAAGTCAAGACATCAATGCCGCGCACAGCAACCCTGAGGCGATTTCGGCGTTTATGGTGGGACTAAAGTCCAGAATGGCGACCTTTCAACTCCAACGCCAAATAAACACTTACAAATATGAGCCACTACGCGCCATTCTGCCAGGGGTGACGCTAAGCCAACTTTGGCAGCTAATGGCAACAGTAGAACACACCTTACGACTGATTTCGGCGCTTATACTCTTAGCCTCACTGCTGGGCTTGGCGGCTATGTTGCTGGCCTCAATACGCGAACGCAAAGAAGAAATTGCCGTAATGCGAGCCATTGGCGCATCACCATGGTTCATTCTAGCGTTGATTGAAGCCGAGGCGGCTTTAATAACCTTTGGCGCGATGCTCTTGGCCATCATGTTGTTAAGCTTTGCCACTGTGGTATCGGGGAATTTTCTTGCTGAGCGATTTAGTGTATTTATCGATCTAAATCTCTTCACTATGCAATCAGCAAGCTACCTACTCGCTGTTCTCACCGCCGCTTTAGTGACCGGCCTTATTCCGGGTGTCATCGCTTATCGCCGCGCTTTACATGAGCAGTTAGCTTAATAGCTAACTGCGTCGACGCAGTGGTGTACAATTTAATTAACTTTGATTAAAACTCGCAGTGCCAGCTTTTTCTTCAATTGCCTGCTTTAAACTAGCCCTCGCCTGTACCAGTACACCATAAGACGAACGCACCACAATACCGGCAATAATCACAGCGATCACATAATCCGGCCAAGGCGAAGACCAATACTGCACCAGCCCTGCCGCGAGAATAACTCCCGCATTGGCAAGCATGTCATTGCGTGAACATATCCAGCTTGCCCGCATATTAACGTCGCCGCTACGGAAACGATACAACAGCGCAAAGCAGCTGACATTAACCAGCAGAGCCAAACCGGCAATCCATCCCATAATATGCGTGCTCGGAGTACTTCCCTCCCAGATTCGCCAAGCAATATGAATAAAAACGCCAATCCCTAGAATCATTTGTAAGCTGCCGTTGAGAAAGGCGGCCTTAGCCTTTAGTGACAGACCTTTCCCCACCGCATACAGGCTGACAGCATACACAAGGGTATCAGCCAACATATCTAAAGAATCCGCCATGAGACCACTGGAATGCGCTAGCCAAGCGGCGATGAACTCGACAAAAAACATCACGCCATTCAAGACCAACACTATCCACAGTAAAATCCGTTCCTGGCGGTTTCGTGCTTCAGTACCACAACAATCAGACATAGTAGAATTCGCTTTTCAGAATGATATCGCTATACTAAACCTTCAAGTAACTGGAAGGTCAAGCGCCATGAAAATAAATGAACTAGCAGAACACACTGGGCTGGCCAGCAAAACTATACGCTACTACGAAGACATCGGCCTATTGCCCGAAGCCCGCCGGAGTGCCAACGGCTACCGCGATTACAGCGAGGCAGATATAGAGCGAATCGTGTTTATTCGTCGATGCCGCGAATTACAGATTCCACTGAGTGAACTCAAACTCCTCGTCCGCCTACAGATGGATAAGCAAGCCCCCTGTGCTGAAATAAATCAGACCATCCAAAATCAACTAGAAAAAATTCGCAGTACAATTCAAGAATTGGAAAAACTAGAAGAAAGCTTAAATGAACTGGCACAAAGCTGCCGTAACGAGACCGTATCTGAGTGCCAGATAGTCCGCAAACTCAGCGACTATGATCAACAATCCAAACTTATTGGCTGACCACAATATAAGGAGCAATAAAGAATCGGCCAGCTTTAACGTGAAACTCATGGCATCGTTATTCACGCCCTAGCTAGCCGAAGGACATACCATGAGTAACACTATAAGGGTCAAGACTTATTATCTAAAGAGGTCTACTACATCGGTCTTAAGCAAATATCTATTATTCCCACTCAATGGTGGCAGGCGGCTTGCTGCTAACATCATAGGCCACGCGGGAAACTTGCTTGATTTCATTGATAATACGATTTGAAACCGTTTCTAACAGTTCGTAAGGCAAATGCGCCCAGCGTGCGGTCATAAAGTCGATGGTCTCTACCGCGCGCAATGCAATGACGTATTCGTAACGGCGGGCATCACCAACGACGCCAACTGATTTAACAGGAAGGAATACGGCGAAAGCCTGGCTGGTTTTGTGATACCAGCCAGCTTTGTGCAACTCTTCCAAAAAGATAGCGTCGGCTTCTCTGAGTACATCGGCGTATTCTTTTTTCACCTCGCCCAAAATTCGCACACCCAAACCGGGGCCTGGAAACGGGTGGCGGTAAACCATATCGTAGGGCAGTCCTAACTCAAGACCAATGCGGCGCACTTCGTCTTTAAACAACTCGCGCAAAGGCTCTACCAAATCCATGGCCATATCATCCGGTAAACCGCCGACGTTATGGTGGGATTTAATCACATGGGCCTTACCGGTTTTTGCCGCCGCCGACTCAATGACATCAGGGTAAATAGTCCCCTGCGCCAAAAAGTTAACGTCTTTAAGCTTGGTCGCCTCTTGGTCAAATACTTCGATAAAGGTATTACCGATAATTTTGCGTTTTTTCTCTGGATCTGACTCGCCAAGTAATTTACTTAAAAAGGCCTCTTCCGCGTCCGCGCGAATGACTTTAACCCCCATATTCTTGGCAAACATTTCCATGACCTGATCGCCTTCGTTTTTACGAAGTAGACCGTTGTCGACAAACACGCAGGTCAGCTGATCGCCAATGGCCTTGTGTAGCAATGCAGCAACGACCGAGCTGTCTACACCACCAGAAAGCCCCAGCAATACTTTTTGCTTACCCACTTGGGCGCGCACTTTAACGATAGCGTCTTCAACTATATTAGCCGGCGTCCACAGGGCCTCGCAGCCGCAGAGTTTCAAGACAAAATGTTCAAAAATGCGCTGACCTTGCAGGGTGTGAGTCACCTCGGGGTGAAATTGCACGCCGTAGAATTTCTTGGCCTCACATTGCATGGCAGCAATCGGGCAAGAAGGTGTCGAGGCCAATACTTCGAAGCCTTCAGGAAGACGAATAACCTTGTCGCCGTGGCTCATCCAGACGTCGAGTAGCGCCTTACCGTCACTGCTATCAATGTGATCAGCAATGTCTGCGGTAAGGCTACCAGCCGCTTCTAATTTAATTTGCGCGTAGCCAAACTCGTGAACCGGTGAGCCCTCTACTTTGCCGCCCATTTGCTCGGCCATGGTCTGCATGCCGTAGCAAATTCCCAACACTGGCACACCGAGTTCAAACACCAATTGTGACGCTCGCGGTGATCCAGCTTCGGTTACTGATTCAGGACCACCCGCGAGAATAAACCCAGAAGGATTAAATTCATTAATATCCTCATCGCTGATATCGAAGGCACGAATTTCACAATAGACTCCAATTTCACGAATACGGCGTGCAATTAGCTGCGTGTATTGTGAACCAAAATCAAGAATCAAAATTCGGTGGGCATGTATATCAGGCATTGACACAGCAGTTCTCTCACTATTTTTCAGTAGGATTTACAAGTAGTTCAAACAAACAAAAACTCGCTGCATTATTCAGCAGCGAGTTTTCTTAGTATGCAACAGCGCTTAAATAGCACCTTACTAGGTTGGGTAATTTGGCGCTTCTTTTGTGATACTTACGTCGTGAACGTGACTTTCATTCATACCCGCAGAGGTAACGCGAACAAATTCAGGCATCGTGCGCATCGTCTTCATATCGATACTTCCGGTATACCCCATTGCCGAACGCAAGCCACCCATTAATTGATGCACAATGGCAGAAAGTGAGCCTTTATAAGCAACGCGGCCCTCAATACCTTCGGGGACTAATTTCTCAGCTCCATCTTCGGCATTTTGAAAATAGCGATCACTTGACCCCTGGGTTTTAGTCATCGCACCAAGAGACCCCATGCCGCGATACGACTTATAAGTACGGCCTTGGAATAATTCCACTTCGCCAGGCGCTTCTTCCGTTCCGGCAAACATCGACCCCATCATCACAGCGCTAGCGCCAGCCACGACGGCTTTAGATAAGTCACCAGAATAACGAATACCGCCATCCGCAATAAGAGGAACATTAGTCGCTTTAAGTGCTTCGGCCACATTGGCAATAGCACTGATCTGCGGCACACCCACCCCAGTAACAATACGTGTAGTACAGATAGAGCCTGGGCCAATACCCACTTTAACCGCATCTGCCCCAGCTTCAACCAACGCAAGAGCGGCTGCGCCTGTCGCGATATTGCCACCAATCACATCGACTTGAGGGTATGTTTCTTTTATCCAACGCACCCGATTTAATACATTTAATGAATGGCCATGCGCGGTATCTACAACCAACACGTCAACGCCAGCTGCAACCAAGGCGGCAACACGGTCATCGGTATCAGCACTAGTACCAACCGAGGCACCTACCCGTAGCTGACCCGAACTATCCTTACAGGCTAAGGGGTAGGTTTGTGCATTGTTCATGTCTTTTACGGTAATCATTCCCGTAAGTTCAAAGTCATCATTAACGACCAGTACTTTTTCAATGCGATGACGGTGCAGCAGCTCGCGCGCCACACTCATATCAACACCTTCTTTCACGGTGACTAACTTTTCTTTGGGCGTCATCATACTGGATACAGGAACGTCTAACTCTTCCTGAAAACGCACATCACGGCTGGTGACAATACCGACCAAATTACCCTTATCTAAAACGGGAACGCCAGATATTTTGTGGCGACGACGAAGCTCAAACAACTCACTTAAAGGAGCGCTTGCTTCAATGGTAATCGGATCTTTTACAATGCCGCTTTCATGCTTCTTAACAGCGCGAACTTCTTGAGCCTGCTGCTTAATGGTCATGCTTTTATGAATGATCCCGATGCCACCCTCTTGGGCAATAGCAATCGCAAGCCGGCTTTCAGTAACCGTATCCATAGCGGCTGAAACCAGTGGAATATTTAAAGAAATATTACGGGTAAGCTGGGTCTTAAGAGTAACATCTTTGGCGGTTACGTCGGAGTAACCAGGAAGCAGAAGAACATCATCAAATGTGAGGGCTTCTTGGGCAATACGTAGCATATTTTGATTCCGGTGCCTGTGGCTAGAATCCTCGCAATTTTAATTGATGGACGCGCTAGAGTAAACCGATACTTCACGACCAAACCCTATATATTGGTATAATGTGCGCATGACAATACAAGAACCGCCACAAACTCTGAGTGTCAGCCAATTAAACGGCTTGGCCAAACAATTACTCGAAGACTGCTTTGCACAAGTAACGGTCAGCGGCGAGCTATCCACGCTCTCTCGACCAAGTTCAGGCCATTGGTACTTCACCCTTAAAGACAACCGAGCACAAATCCGCTGCGCTTTTTTTAAAGGACGTAATTCACGGGTCAGCTTTTCTCCCCAACCTGGCCAACAAGTGAATGTTCGTGGAAAAGTTAGCCTGTATGAAGGTCGTGGCGATTATCAATTAATTGTCGACAGCATGCAGCCTGCTGGAGCAGGCGCTTTAGCACAAGCCTTTGAGCTACTTAAGCAGGAACTAAAAACAGCCGGCTGGTTCGACGCTGACACCAAGAAAGCGCTGCCTGAGGTTATTCGCCATATCGCTGTTATTAGCTCCCCCACTGGCGCAGCCATACACGATATATTATCTGTGCTTCAGCGGCGATGGCCCAGCATGCAAATTAGCTTACTGCCGGTATTAGTACAGGGCGATTTAGCCGCTCAACAAATTGCAGACGCTGTGCTACAAGCCAATATCTGGGCGAGCCAAGGTCGCAAAAACTTCGACGTTATTTTGGTGACACGAGGCGGTGGTTCATTAGAAGACCTGTGGCCATTTAACGAACGAAAAGTGGCAGAAGCTATCCATAACTCTGCCCTGCCTGTTGTTAGCGCTGTTGGACACGAAGTGGATTTCAGCATCAGTGACTTTGTTGCCGACATTCGGGCTGCCACGCCTTCTGCGGCGGCGGAGCTGCTCAGCCCCAATCAAGCTGAAATAGTGTCACGCATCAATCTACTGCAAGGGCGCCTTATTAATAGCCAAAGGCGCAAGCTCACACGGGCTAGCGAAAAGCTTCACTCACTTCGTTTACGCTTGCGCGATCCACGCAGCCAACTTCAGGAACAAAGCCAGCGGTTAGACAGTTTAGAAATTCGCTTAAACAGACAGTGGCTGCAGAGCCAGCAACGGCGGAGGCAATCGCTTGCTTCGGCAACTCAACAACTGGCTCTTCTTAATCCGGAGCGCCATTTAAAGAACAAGCATCGTGACATTGAGGAACTGCGCCGACGATTAAAAAATGCCATCGCGCTGCAGCTTAAACAATCGCGGATCACCGTAAAAAACCTGGGGCAGCAATTGAACACCCTTGGTCCAAATCAAACCTTGCATCGTGGCTATGCTATTGTCACAACCGCAGAAGGCAAGATTGTGCGGGACGCCACCTCACTCGAAAAAGGAGACTTGCTAGAGGCACGATTTAGCAAGGGTAGCGCAGCCCTAGTCGTTGACAAATAGCGATATGAGCAAACACATTAGGCCCATACTTTTCGGAAATGATCTAACAATGCATCCGAATCAGTAAGCGCGCCTACATTTGGGCTCAATGCACCTATCACACCCTTAAAGTCTTCTCGCAATATCGCATTACAATAAAACGAAAACAGGTGTTCTTCTGCATCAAGTTCAGGGCGAAAAGCTGACAACAAACTGGCTGTATACTCAAAAGGCTCAGTAAGCACTTTACGGGCAATTGCTTGAACATTTTCGCCAGTAGATTCAGTGATTACACGCAACACTAAACGTCTGGCAACCCAATCATTATGCAGCAGTTCTAAAAACTTACCCAAGTAGAGAAACAACGCTTGTTCCGCATTCAAACCCTTCTCTACATCACTCGGTTTAATGGTTTTAAGCACACTAACTAAATAATGCGATGTGCTTTGAATGTATATATCTTCTTTACTTTTAAAATGATCATATAAAGCGCCCTTCGATAATTTCGCCGCTTTTGCCAGCAAGTCTATGCTGACGCCGTTATAGCCATGTTTAGCAAACTGTTGCGCACTACTCAGTAATAGCAAAGCCCGTGTTCGCTCACGCTTACCGCCTACCTCACCCACAGACATTAATCCGTTCTCACTTATCACATCACACCGCCTTTATACGCAAGCTACTTGCACAGGTAAATCCTTGCAAGAATATACCGATTGGTATATTTTAAAAAATACCAATCGGTATATTTTATATTCATCAGGAAAGCTACCGTGGCAAAAAATACGAATAAACAACCAACAGTACGATTTAGTATCCTTGCCGCTGCACTTTTAGCGTCAATATCAAGCCCAAGTAAAGCGAGTATCGGTGTCATTCCATTGGGCTTTGGTTCCGACTCTATAGCGATGGCCGGCACCGATATTGGGTATTCACACGACCCGCTAAGCATTAATAACAATACCGCAGGTATAGCAAAATCCACCACATCACAGCTCTCCACCGTTATTGAGCCCTATTTTATGACCCACATCCGTCATGCTGACTCGCTGAACAGCATGCAAGCCTCAAGCAACGACTTAACCGCATTTCTTTCTATTGGTTGGACCACCCCTCTTGAGAAAGCACCAGATATAACTATAGGGCTTGGTGTTTTTGCCCAAGGCGGCATTGGTTATGAGTACAAGAATCTAAACACAACTTTTGGAAATCAAGATGAATTAAGCGCACTGATAGGTGTGTTTAGAATGGCACCTGCAATTGCATGGCGCGTTAATGATAAGCTGAGAATTGGGTTTAGCGCTTCGGTTAATTATTCTCAAGCAGAACAGCAAGTCTTCCCAAACACCTCAGATGCAGAAACCGGATTTGCTGGCCTTCATATTAAGGACCTTAGCGGTATCAGCTACGCTTGGCGCGCCGGTATTCAGTACGACGTAAGCAACGCCCTCACACTTGGTCTCGCATATGGCTCAGACACCAAACTCGCACTCCAAAATGGCAGTGCAGTCGTTAACTTTGAAGCGATGGGACTGGGACGAGTAAAATATAACTCTGCAGAAATTGACGGTCTTAAATTACCCAAAGAGTTAGGCATTGGTTTCGCTTGGCAAGCTACACCGCAACTCAGCATTGGTGGCGACCTTAACTGGTATAGCTGGAGTGAGGCACTTGGCAACGTAACAACACAGCTGTCTAATACCGAAACAGCAAATGCACCTAATGAGATAATAGTTAGCACAGATTTTGGCGGGCAAGACCAATTTGCCAGCTCAATAGGAGCACAATTCCAGCTTAATGAGCGCACCCAGATTACTGCCGGCATTAACCATGCAGGCAATGTTATAAAACATGGCAACGAGTCCACACTTAACAACTTACTAGCTAAATGGCATATCTCTGCGGGTGCAAACCACCAACTATCCGAAAAGTGGAAAGCTTCCTTGGCCTATGTATATATTCCGATCATGTCTCGAAAATATACCAATACGCAATTTCCAATCGGCGACGATGCCGAGGAAACCTTTGGCGGTTATTCAATAGCGTTTGGCATTTCCTGCCAGTGGTAAAACTACGAGAATGCAAGGCGAAAAAATCTCACCCTGCATCGTTGGCTACAAACTATTAATAACTTTCTGGAAGCTTACGTCTTATGACGATATGACGACCATCAACATCGATATATTCACCAATGGTTAGGTCTTTGAGTATCCGCGCCACCATTTCACGGGAGGAGCCCACTCGGTCTGCTATCTCTTGCTGAGTGAGTTTTTCATCAATCCGCATACTGCCATCTTCAGCCGCAGGCTGGGCTAAACTGGTTAGCACCTTCACTACGCGGCCATACACATCTTGCAAGGCAAGACTTTTCACATCATTTGTTAATTTACGTATACGACGGGTTAGGTTTTTATTAAGAATACGAGTGATATTGGGGTGCAAATCCAAAATCGCTTTAAAATCTTCTTTATAAATAATACGGACTTTACTGGCTTCCATCGCACGAACTGATGCAGAACGCTTATCATCATCCAGTAAAGCTAGCTCACCAAAATAATCGCCATACTCAAGAATATTCAACACAAAGTCTTTACCGCCCTTATCGCTGCAATAGACTTTCACGCGACCAGACTCCACCACGTAGAGCGAGTCTGCCACGTCACCCTCGTGAATTAATACTGTATTCTTGGCAAATTCCCGCACCACACTGGTGTCACGTAAAATTTGAATTTCTTCCGGCATCAGACCGTCAAATAAATCGACGTTTTCGATACTCATCTTGTTATTCCCCAGTGCTAAAAACGCGTGACAAACACTATAGCATAGTTGCCCAAGCGACTGTCTAGACAGGATTTATAGGAAACTATGAAGAGATTATGGCAGCTAGATTAACAAGGCCCAGACAAGGAATGTGTCTGGGCCTAAGCATGGGCTTATTCTGGACGCATATGGGGAAATAATAATACGTCGCGAATCGATGGTGCATCGGTAAATAACATTACCAAACGGTCAATACCAATCCCCTCACCGGCGGTTGGCGGTAAGCCGTATTCAAGGGCGGCAATGTAGTCAGCATCGTAATGCATGGCCTCATCATCACCACCTTCTTTTTCAGCAACCTGCGCCATAAAACGCTCTGCCTGATCTTCTGGGTCATTAAGCTCCGAGAAACCGTTTGCCAGCTCTCGACCACCAACAAAAAATTCAAAACGATCTGTCACAAAGGGGTTGTTATCACTGCGACGGGCTAGCGGTGAAACCTCGGTGGGGTATTCAGTGATAAAGGTAGGCTGATCTAATTTGTGCTCTACCGTTTCTTCAAATATTTCTATCTGTATTTTGCCCAAGCCCCAGCTATCTTTAACGTCCACACCAAGTGATTTGGCAATGGCGGTGGCCTGGGTTATATCAGCTAATTGCTCAGCACTAATATTTGGGTTGTAGTGCAATACAGAATCAAATACCGACAAACGTGTGAAGGGCTTGGCGAAATCGTATTCACTACCCTGATAGCTAATGGTGGTGGTGCCTAAAACCTCTTGCGCAGTATTGCGCAACATGGCTTCTGTTAAATCCATCAAGTCCTTGTAATCAGCATAGGCTTGATAAAATTCAATCATGGTGAATTCTGGGTTATGACGCGTCGACAGACCTTCATTACGGAAGTTGCGGTTAATTTCAAATACGCGCTCTATACCGCCCACCACCAAACGCTTTAAATAAAGCTCAGGCGCAATACGTAAGTACATATCCATGCTAAGCGCATTGTGGTGAGTGACAAACGGCCGCGCACTGGCACCTCCGGGAATCACTTGCATCATCGGTGTTTCTACTTCGACAAAATCACGCTGCTGCAAGAAGTTGCGAATAGAGCTGATCATCTTTGAGCGAATTGCAAAGGTACGTCGAGATGATTCATTCATAATCAGATCAACATAACGCTGACGATAACGAATTTCTTGATCTTGCAAACCGTGGAATTTATCAGGTAATGGGCGCAAAGATTTCGTCAGTAAGGAAGTCTCTTTCATGTAAATATAAAGATCGCCTTTGCCCGACTTATGAACTGGACCAGACGCAGAAATAATATCGCCAATATCCCAGGTTTTAATTTCTTCTGTTAATTCAGCTGGCAACTGTTTTTTATCAACATAAACTTGAATCCGGCCCGTCATATCTTGCAGCACCATAAAGGGACCGCGTTTGGCCATGATGCGGCCCGCAACACTGGCTTGCCGATCCAAGATTTCTAAGGCTTCTTTTTCTTTTTCACCTAACTCTAATTGCAGTTTGTCGGCATAATCTTCACGACGAAAATGATTGGGGAATGCGTTCCGCTTTTCGCGAATTGCCGACAATTTAGCGCGACGTTCAGCGATTAAGCGGTTTTCTTCCTGAGTTTGCTCAGTTTCGTTGTGTTGCTCTGACATGATAATTTCCTTGACTCAAACGCTTTAAAATAGCGTTTGGGGTTAAACAATAAGAATAGGTTTGCTCTATTTTGCTATTACAGACCGCTTTTTAAACTCGCTTCAATAAACTGGTCCAGATCACCATCCAGAACCATACCGCAGTTGCTGGTTTGTACATTGGTACGCAAATCTTTTATACGCTGGTCATCTAAGACATAGGATCTAATCTGGCTACCCCAACCTATATCAGATTTGTTGTCTTCAAGTTCTTGTGCCGCACTGCTGCGTTTCTGTATTTCCAGCTCATACAGTTTTGCTTTAAGCATTTTCCATGCACTGTCACGGTTCTGATGCTGAGAGCGCTGATTTTGACACTGAACCACAATATTGGTGGGTATATGCGTTAAGCGCACTGCCGAATCAGTTTTGTTAATATGCTGACCACCCGCACCACTGGCCCGATATGTATCGGTACGTACATCAGAGGGGTTGATATCTATTTCGATATCATCATCTATTTCAGGAGAAATAAATACTGAACAAAATGAGGTGTGACGACGGTTGCCAGAATCAAACGGTGATTTACGAACTAAGCGATGCACCCCTGTTTCAGTACGCAGCCAGCCAAACGCATACTCTCCCTGTACATGAATGGTCGCGCTTTTAATACCGGCAACTTCACCGTCAGATAATTCAACCAAATCGGCTTTAAAACCCTTGCTTTCGCACCAGCGCAAGTACATACGCAACACCATATTGGCCCAGTCTTGAGCCTCTGTGCCGCCGGAGCCAGATTGAATATCAAGATAACAATTATTGGGGTCCATCTCACCGGAGAACATGCGCCGAAATTCTAGGGTCGCAAGAGAGGCTTCTAAACGATCTACGTCACCCTGCATACCGCTTATTGTTTCGTCGTCGCCCTCTTCAACCGCCATATCAAGCAGCTCACTGCAATCGGCAACGCCACCATCCAACTCTTCTATCGTCGCCACTACTGCCTCTAATGAGGCCCGCTCACGACCTAGCTCTTGCGCTCGCTTAGGATCATCCCAAACAGCGGAATCGCCCAATTCAAGTTCAACTTCCGTTAAACGCTCTTTCTTGTTGGCATAGTCAAAGATACCCCCGGAGCACATCAGTTCTTTCACTCATGCTCTTTAGGGATTGGCGAATGGCGTTAACTTCTAACATGGAACAGTATCCGGTAAGACGTGGAAAAGGCGGGCATTTTACCTGAAGCGCAGCACTGAGCAAAGCTCAGCCAGACATTGACCACGGGTAATCCAAAAACAAGTGGCGAATGACGGAGTTACTCAATGCTTTTAAGAAGAATCAGCGACTGCTTGCACATGATCAACCAAGAGCTGCACAGATAAGCGCTCTCTAAACAAGTTACTGTCTAGTTTATAGACCACATCTACCCATTTAACGTGTAAATTAGGCCACAGCTCAGTATCAATATTGAATGCGATGGCATCAATAACTTGCTGACTTGCGTCAACAGGCGACAATACCATTTTTAAATGACGCGCTCCGACGATTCGCTGTTGAACGAGATTAAACCTACCGTGAAACTTGGGTTCTGGAAAATTCTGCCCCCAAGGACCTGCATTTCGCAACAATTCTGCCAACTCAATTGAGAAATGCTCAGGCTGTAATTCCCCGTCACTCAGCACTACAGCTGTCAACTGATCTTGCGTGGTCAGCTCCGTCACTATGTTATCAAAGGCTTTTTCAAAACGAGAATAATCAGCTTTAGCCAGACTCAATCCAGCCGCCATCGCGTGACCACCAAATTTGCTTAGCAGGCCAGGATTCCGTTTAGCAAGCAAATCTAAAGCGTCACGCAAATGCAAACCGGGAATCGAGCGCGCTGAGCCTTTAATTTCTTCATCATCGGCATCGGCAAAGGCAATAACAGGACGGTGATAGCGCTCCTTAATCCGCGAAGCAAGAATACCAACAACCCCTTGGTGCCAGGTAGGATCGTATAGACAAATGCCACTTGGAATATTGCTAGCATCTAGCTGCAGGTGAGCCAAGGCTCGCACCGCATCGTCTTTCATGCTCTGCTCAATAGCACGGCGTTCTTTATTTAGGTCATCCAGCTCGGCAGCTAAATTCAACGCCAGCTCATCATTCTCAGTCAGCAAGCAGCGGATGCCAAGGCTAATATCATCTAAGCGACCAGCCGCATTTAAACGCGGACCAATAGCAAAGCCCATATCTGCGGCCACGATACGATTCGCCTCTTTACCGGCAACCCGCAACAAAGCCGTAATTCCGGGGCGGCAGCGTCCTGCTCGAATGCGCCTTAAACCCTGGCTGACTAAAACGCGATTAGCATGCTCTAAGGGCACCACATCTGCCACTGTTCCTAGTGCAACTAGATCGAGCAATTCAGCGAGGTTAGGCTCAGCGCGACACTCAGAAAACCACTTTCTACTTCTTAGTTCACTGCGTAATGCCAGCAAGACATAGAACATCACGCCAACACCGGCCAAAGACTTAGCTGGAAATGGACAGCCATATTGATTGGGGTTCACGATCGCGGCTGCGTCAGGTAAGTTATCACCCGGCAAATGGTGATCCGTTACCAAGACTGGAATACCTAGCTTATGGGCTGCCGCAACACCGTCAATGCTGGAAATACCATTATCGACAGTCACAATTAAGTCGGGTTGGCGCTCGGCGGCTACCTCAACAATTTCTGGTGTTAAACCATAGCCATATTCAAATCGGTTTGGCACCAAATAATCGACATGCCCTGCCCCCAGCGCACGCAAACCAAGCATAGCCACACTCGTGCTCGTCGCGCCATCACAATCAAAATCACCTACAATCAATATGCGTTTTTGATCTTCAATCGCATCTGCCAGCATGGTGCAGGCCGCGGCCAAACCTTTCATTTCAGGCTTAGGCAGGGTCTCCAAACCTGTTTCAATATCACTATCACAAAGCGCACCACGTGCGGCGTAAAGACGCTGAAGCAAGGGAGGAACCGCCCCTGCAAATGCAGGGGCAGTAGAACTACGCACAATTATTTTGGGGAAATCAGTCACCGATTAAGCGCGAATATTTGCAGCAATAAAGGCGTGCACGTCTCCCAACTTATTCTCTACCACTTCATAACGCTCGTCTAATTCGAAGAGATCACTCATGTGGTGCGGCAAGGCCGGCGCACTTGGATAGCCCGCCTTCATCACCGCTTCGGGGAATTTAGCCGGATGAGCCGTGGCCAAGGTAATCATCGGGGTCGCGGTATCGCGGCGGCATTCGCGCGCAGCTTTAACACCAATTGCTGAGTGGGGATCTAGCAAGTATTCACTTGCATCATAGACTGACGCAATCGTTTCAACCGTAGCTTCGTCATCCACACCATGGCTGTCAAATAACTCCCTAACTTTGGCAAAAGCAGTGCTAGGAATAGACACAGTTTCGGTATCCATGCGCTTCATTAAATCTGCAATGGCAGCACCATCACGATCGTAGCAATCGAATAACATGCGCTCAAAGTTGCTAGACACCACAATATCCATACTGGGTGACAAGGTGTGCTGCAATTCGTGCTTTTCAAATGTATTGCCGCTAATAAAGCGATGCAAAATATCATTCTGGTTGGTCGCGACCACCAATTGCTCTATTGGCAACCCCATACACTTAGCTAAATAGCCGGCATAGATATCGCCGAAATTGCCGGTAGGAACCGAAAAGCTCACTGAGCGATCTGGTGCGCCAACAGCATAAGCAGCGTAAAAATAGTAAACGATCTGGGCCATGATACGTGCCCAGTTGATAGAGTTCACCGCTACCAGCTGTCGATCTTCTGGTAAAAAGCTTTGATCCGCAAAACTGGCTTTCACCATGGCTTGGCAGTGGTCAAAATGACCTTTCACAGCAATATTGTGGATATTGTCGCCAACCACCGTGGTCATTTGACGACGCTGGACTTCAGACACGCGCTTATAGGGATGCAAAATAAAGATATCGATATTGCTGCAGCGCTTACAACCTTGAATGGCAGCAGAACCTGTATCTCCGGACGTAGCCCCCATAATGACGACTTTCTGATGGCGGCGTTCAAGCACGTAATCGAGTAAACGTCCCAGCATTTGTAGTGCAAAATCTTTAAACGCCAAGGTTGGACCTTGAAACAGCTCTAACACCCATTCATTGCGATCTAATTGCACTAGTGGTGCGATTGCAGGGTGACGAAAATCAACATAGGTATCATCGATAATCGCTTTTAAATCATCATCAGGAATACACCCACCGATAAACGGCTGAATAATCTGAAAAGCCAAATCGGTATACGACAATGACGACCAAGAAGCGATCTGCTCCTTGCTGTATTTAGGCAGGGACTCAGGGACGTAAAGACCACCGTCTGGCGCCAAACCGGTAAGCAGAACGTCTTCAAAATTCAGGGCGGGCGCCTTGCCGCGGGTACTGATGTATTTCACTTGTGTGTACTCATTACTTAATTTTATTTCCGTGCACTATCTATGACAGCGCACTCGCAAAATTACTCACCGTAAGCTGGAGACAGACGCCATAGACATCCGTGCCCAAACTACAATGCGATATTAACCGGCCAATGACTCAACCCGGATCCGCGTCACTTCGCCAACAATACTTTCTAAGCCTTCAATTTGACTTACCGCAGCAGACAGCTTCGCTTCTATAGTGCGATTAGTCAGAATAATCATGGGAACCAAATTTGCATTGTCTGCCGCTTCTTTTTGAATCAGAGCCTCAATACTAATGCCACCATCACTTAGAATTTGGGCAACTTTAGACAGTACACCCGGCTTATCTACCGCCGTCATACGTAAATAATAAGCGGTTTCTACTGCATCGATAGGCAATACAGGATGCGCACTGAGCGATTCCGTTTTAAAAGACAGATAAGGCACTCGGCTGCTCTGAGACGAGCTCAATGACCGGGCGACGTCGATAACATCCGCCACGACGGCCGACGCCGTTGGCTCACTGCCGGCACCTGCGCCGTAGTATAGACTGGGGCCAACAGCATCAGACTGCACCAGCACCGCATTCATAACGCCATTTACATTGGCAATTAGGCGTTTCTCAGGAATCAGTGTGGGGTGTACTCGCAGCTCAATACCCTCACTGGTTCCCCTAGCAATACCCAAATGCTTGATACGATAGCCAAGCTCTTCCGCATAAGTCACATCTTCTTGAGCAATTTTACTTATGCCTTCGGTAAAGACTTTATCGAATTGCAGCGGAATACCAAATGCCAAAGAAGCCAATATCACCAGTTTGTGTGCAGCATCAATTCCTTCGACATCAAAGGTTGGGTCTGCTTCGGCATAACCTAATTCCTGCGCTTCAGCAAGGACATCGGCGAAGTCGCGGCCTTTTTCACGCATTTCGGAAAGAATAAAATTGCCCGTGCCGTTGATAATTCCGGCCAACCACTGGATTTTATTGCCCGCCAGCCCTTCGCGAAGCGCCTTGATAATGGGAATACCACCGGCAACAGCGGCTTCAAACGCAACCGTCACACCTTGCTCAGCGGCTGCAGCAAAAATTTCATTGCCGTGCTCAGCAATCAAGGCCTTATTTGCCGTGACCACGTGCTTACCATTGGCAATGGCTTTTAGCACGAGTTCTTTTGCAACCGTAGTGCCACCGATTAATTCCACCAGAATATCTATTTCGGGATTTTCAGCAATGGCAAAAACATCGCGATTAATGGCAACGTCACCGGTATCGCACTTAGGGTTGTCTCGACGAGCACCTATTTGCGCCACCACAATGTCTGCACCAACACGGGCAGAGATTTCTGCCGCATTTCGCTTCAACACTGCAAATGTACCGCTGCCTACGGTTCCTAAACCACATATTCCTACTTTGACCGAATCCACCGCTGCTCCTTAAACGTCAGGTAATACATAGGGCGTGCCGCTCATGTTTCCTCGCATTTATTAGATCGAGGAGAAACCAGAGTAATATACCCGAAAGCTGTGCATTTTAGTCAAGCTGAAGCCCTAAGGCTATGGCCTAGGAGGATTGAAATTATTTAATTCGCCGCTAAAGCTATTGAATGTCATTTGAAGAAGCTAGCAAGCGCCCTCTTTTTCGCACAAAGTTTAGTTTTAGAGCTCATAAAAAAGCCTCGCGCTTGATTTCACCAAAACCGCGAGGCATAAAATATTCTGACTAAGTTTTCACCGTCAGAATGCGCTTTGCTCTTGTTTAACGGTAAAAACCCGTTAATCGACGTTGGATAATGGCCTGCGCCTCACTCATCATTCGATCTAGTAACGCTTGGCAGCTAGGGATATCATTAATTAACCCAATAACCATGCCTGCAGTCCAAATACCGTCGTCTATATCACCACCTTCCAATACCTTTTGCCGTCCCCGGCAACCAGCAACCAGCAACCAGAGGCTGAATATCAAAGAAGTCCGTTTTGCCTTCTCGTTTTTCTAATTTTATATCTTGCTCGGCAATGGCGTTCCGAAAGACACCCGCCGTATTGTTGAGGCTACGGAATCTGTCATTTCTTTACAGCGGCGTATTTCTTTATATAAATCATCAGGAGTGGGCTGAGTTAAGGCAGTCAAATACCGAGACCACCAGCATTGGACACCGCCGAGGCTAGCTCGGCGCGCCCAACCCACTGCATACCGCCCTTTATGATGGGATAGTTAATCCCCAACATTTCGGTAATGCGCGTCTTCATAGAAGCCGCCTTTAATCACCAAGCCACTAGATACGCTCGATGATAATTGCTGGAGCCATACCACCAGCCGCACACATTGTCACAAGGCCACGTTTTAAATCACGGCGCTCAAGCTCGTCAAGTAATGTACCAATCAGTATAGATCCGGTCGCCCCTATCGGATGCCCTAAAGCCATCGCGCCACCGTTAACATTTACCTTGTCACGGTCTAGCTTGAGATCACGAATAAACTTTTCAGCAACAACCGCAAAGGCTTCGTTTATTTCAAACAAATCAATATCGTCAACGGTTAAACCCGCATTTTTTAGTGCCTTTAACGCCGCAGGAACGGGGGCATTCAGCATTAAGGTTGGGGAATCGCCCATATTAGCCATCGCCACAATTTTCGCCCGAGGCTTCAAGTTGTGTTCTTTAGCGTATTCTGGGGAGGTCAGCAAAATAGCCGCAGCGCCATCAACAACCCCTGAAGAATTACCACCGTGATGTACATGGCTAATTTTCAAGTCTGGATAAACATTATTAACTAGACCTGCATAGGTGGTACCCGCTTCATCTAATGGGTAATAAGCCAACTCAGCAAAAGCCGGCTTTAGTGCAGCCAAACCTTCTAGGGTGGTACTGGGGCGAGGAAATTCTTCTTTGTCTAATGCCAAAGTTCCATCTTCGCGATAAACAGGGACAAGACTCTTATCAAAATAACCATTCTCAATCGCGTGCGCCGCACGCTGCTGGCTGGTTAATGCAAGCTTATCTAAGTCTTCTCGGCTAATTCCTTCAAGCGTGGCAATTGCGTCACCACATACACCCTGATGAGGCTGCGGGTGAGCTTCACGCAACACCATATTGCCATTATCTAGAAACATCGCTGGATCATTGCCGTTCTGTCCATAATTGGACATCATCTCTGTACCACCGGCAATCACTACATCTTCTAAACCCGACATAATTGAAGCCGCAGCAAGGTTTACTACCGTAATACCCGAACCGCAAAAGCGGTCTAAAGTAACAGCGCTGCTTCGCACATCGTAACCCGCTGTTAATGCGGCCATCCGACCAAGATCGCCACCTTGCTCACCGCGCTGGGAGCTGGTTCCCCAAATAATATCGTCGACATCTGCGGTATTTAATTGCGTCCGCTCTGCCAATGCTTTTAAGACTGTTGCACCAAGCTGTTGTGGATGAATACCTGCCAGTGAGCCTTTGCCCGCCTTGCCAATACCACGTGGTGTACGGCAAGCATCAATAATCCAAGCTTCTTTCATTTCAAATTCCTCATAATTAAATCAAAGGCTCAGCAGCCCTTCCAGTTAGGCACGCGCTTTTCTGCAAAGGCGGTAGCACCTTCAATCGCATCCTGACTTGTAAATACCCCATCCACTATTTTGGCTTGCTCCGAGAACATCTCGTCTTGCTGCCAATCTTGAGAATCTATAACGACTTTCTTGCTGGCTATAACCGCCATCGGTCCATTTGCAGCAATACTACGGGCATATGCTTTTGCACCTTCTAGTGCACCTTCCGCTTCAACAATTTTATTTACCAGACCTAATTCATAAGCACGCTGTGCCGTAATAAAATCACCTGTTAGCGCCATTTCCATCGCAATTCGTGATGGAATCTGACGAGGCAAGCGCATCAATCCACCAGCCGCCGCTGCCAAACCTCTTTTGGCCTCTGGAATACCAAATTTTGCATTTTCAGCAACAACAATTAAGTCGCAACTAATTGCCAATTCAAAGCCACCCGCCAAAGCAAAACCTTCTACTGCAGCTATCAACGGTTTTTTCGGCGGCGCTTCACACAAACCAGCGAAGCCTCGCCCTTCAACGACGGGCATTTCGCCAGTGACAAACGCTTTCAAGTCCATCCCAGCACAGAAGGTATTATCTGCACCCGTCAAAATAGCTGCGCGGATATCATCATTACTATCTAATTCTTCCATTGCCGCAGCGATACCTTTTGCCACCGCAAGATTTACTGAGTTTTTCGCTTTAGGCCGGTTGATGGTCACAATCATTACGCCATCTACGACACTTACCAACACTTCATCACTCATAATGCTCTCCACGTTCAACATACACATCGTTATTAAAATAATCAGGCCAGAGGTGATTCCCCGAAAAATACTGACAGTCATTTTGTAAGACTGCTTTCAATTCATTGCTATAACCGCATCCACACCAAGAGTGACTCCTAATAATGCAGTAATCACGTTTTTCACAGAACCAAGAAATTTAGAATAGGCTTTTAATTTAATCTTCGCCTAAGTGACTGGGTAAACTCACGTCCGCAAGCCCTAACACAACTATTGGAACAAATTTATCTTTATTAGCTGGGTATAAAACCCAATAGCAGCCGCGTGTCCGCAGCCGCTATTTTCGAGAAGTAGCTAGTAGCTACGTCTTAACGAGGTTGCATACGAATAGCACCATCCAAACGAATTGACTCGCCATTCATATATTCGTTTTCAGCGATCATTACGGATAGATGAGCAATTTCGTCAGGGCGCCCAAGACGCTGAGGATTTACCACACTGTTTTCCAAAGACTTATATGCTGCCTCAGGAATCGATTCAAAAAGTGGGGTATGGATAAGACCAGGAACAATGGTATTAACACGAATACCATAGGAAGCAAGGTCGCGAGCCATTGGCAAGGTCATACCAACCACACCGCCTTTAGACGCACTGTAAGCAACCTGCCCTACCTGGCCTTCGTATGCAGCAACCGATGCAGTATTAATAATAACACCACGGGCATTCGCGCCATCATAAGGTGCATTCTTAGCCATTTGCTCAGCAACAAGACGGGCAACGTTGAATGTACCCACCAAATTCACATTGATAACATTTTTATAAGCATCTAAAGGAAACGGCCCATTTTTGCTTAAGGTCTTTGCCGCATTACCAATACCTGCGTAATTATTACAAATATGGATAGCGCCGAACTTGGCAACTACTTCGGCAATCGCAGTTGCAACAGAGTCTTCATCAGCAACATTTACATTATGAAAGCTCACATTATCCGCACCAAGCTCTTCAACAATGACAGCACCGCGCTCGGCATTCATATCAAAGATGGCTACCTTTCCACCTTTAGCAACATACGCACGCACAGTTCCTTCGCCTAAACCAGATGCCCCACCGGTAACAATCGCGACCTTATCTTTGATATCCATCTATGTTCTCCCGTATTAGTGATGATCAATAATTAGAATTATCATTTTTCAATAAGCGATTACATACGATTTAGTTTTCATTTGTGAACTCGAGCTGTGGCAACAAGCCAACAAAACAAACACACAAAAGCACTGTTTTCATCGTACGACACTACGCCAATAATGATGGTGCTTATTCTGAAACAAAAGATGCTTGTAAGGCCATGTCGTTAGAGGACAAAAAAATTGACATTTCCTTACAGTTTTAGCACAACATGAACGATTTGAATGAACAAAGAAAAATAAGGAGACTGCTGTAATAAACAGTCAGAAGCTAATTCAGCAGCTAATCAGTGTGTTTTAGCTACATTCACTTTATGACGTTAGCTGACAGAAGTGATGCAAAAAGAGGACGACACATAATTAATAGATATAATTAAATACAGAAATGACAAACCCCAGAAAACACTGGGGCTTGTTAATAGCAGCTTCAGAGCAGATATCAGAGTAAATTAACCCTCACAGCGCTTATAGTTGACTAGACACAAGCAACCTTGCTCTGTGCCTGCCATATATAGTTTTAAGCTGTGAACGTAAAAGGGTGAACCACAGACTAATTATTGCTGATAAATTAGTCTTCAGCGGCCTCCTCTACAGCTTTTTTAGCACTTGGCTTTGGAAGTAATTGCTCTCTGATATTGGCCTCAATTTCGGCAGCAGACTCAGGGTTCTCCGCGAGATATTTTGCAGCATTCGCTTTACCCTGACCAATTTTATCGCCTTTATAGGCATACCAGGCGCCAGATTTATCAACCAGACCCAATTTAACGCCAAGGTCGATTACCTCACCTAGATGATAAATACCGCGTCCATATAAGATTTGGAATTCAGCCTGTTTAAATGGTGGCGATACTTTGTTTTTCACCACTTTAACGCGAGTTTCGTTACCGGTAACTTCATCGCCGTCTTTTACCGCACCAATTCGACGAATGTCCAAACGAACAGAGGCATAAAATTTAAGTGCATTACCACCTGACGTTGTTTCAGGATTCCCAAACATCACGCCAATTTTCATACGGATTTGGTTGATAAAGATAACCAGCGTATTGGTTTGTTTAATACTGCCGGTTAATTTACGCAAAGCCTGAGACATTAAGCGCGCCTGCAACCCAACGTGTGAATCACCCATATCGCCTTCGATTTCAGCTTTAGGAACTAGGGCTGCTACCGAGTCAATAACAATTACGTCAACTGAACCAGAACGAACCAACATATCGGTAATTTCTAGGGCCTGCTCTCCGGTATCCGGTTGCGACACTAATAAATCATCTAAGTTAACACCCAGCTTCTCAGCATACTGAGGATCAAGTGCATGCTCGGCATCTACGATGGCAACAGTCTTTCCTGCTTTTTGAGCTTCAGCCATCACTTGCAAACAAAGCGTGGTTTTACCTGACGACTCAGGACCATAGATCTCAACAATACGTCCATAGGGTAAGCCACCAATGCCAAGCGCAATATCAAGGCCGAGTGATCCTGTAGAAACAGAGGGCATCACTTCACGAGAGCTGTCGCCCATTTTCATGATAGAACCCTTGCCGAACTGACGCTCTATTTGACCTAGCGCCGACTCGAGTGCTTTTTGCTTATTAGGATCCATGTGCTCGCTACCCCTTGTGGAGATTGATTTTAATGACGATGGCTCAAGCGCACTGCCGGCCACACAACTGTATATATGATCAGTATTATCGAAACGCTTGTCAATGCTCTAATGAAAATTCTTTCTATACCGATAATTTGCCCGCCAAACGCCTTCTACCTTGCTGTTAACACTGAGATATAAGCATGGTGGCGAACTATGGTAAAGTTCGCAGCCTTAATCACCTCCAGCTGATAGAGCCGCCATGACACCTTGGAAAAAACTCGGTACCGCAAAAATACCAAATAGTGGCGGAGAACTTCAGCTATCACAGCGCGGCGAGGAGTTTTCGATTCGCCTTTCCGGTGTTCGAGGTGAGCTGATGAACAGCCGAGTTTACAACTCAGAACAAGTACTTGCTGAACTTGGCTGCAAAGCAATACAAAACAAAGCAGATGCACATGTCTTGGTAGGCGGCCTAGGGATGGGCTATACACTCTCGGCAAGCTTGGCAAATATCGCTTCATCGGCACAAGTGACGGTGGCCGAACTAATCCCAGAAGTTGTAGAGTGGAACAAAGGTCCACTGGGTAACTGCGCCAACAACCCCTTGCGCGATGCACGCACCACTGTCCACTATGGCGACGTTGCCGAGCTCCTAAACACGGCACAAGAACGCTATGATGCAATATTACTCGATGTCGACAACGGCCCTGAAGGGCTCACTCAAGCCGACAACAACTGGCTGTATTCCCAACAAGGTTTGGAGGCCATTTCGCAAACCCTTCGTCCAGAGGGGGTATTGGCAATTTGGTCGGCAGGTCCTGACAGCATGTTTGCCATTCGCTTAAAAAAAGCCCAATTTAATGTCACTATCCACACCGTTCGCGCACGCCCCGGCAAAGGTAGCCGACATACCATTTTCCTTGCCCAAAAAAGGTGGCAAAGTCCGCAACAGCGAATTTAACGTTCATAGTGGTTTTATTATTGATTTGGTATTCTTGCTCCATTATCTCAGGACAACATCTTTATTAGAATAATGGTGCCTAGCGGTCAATCAAAAAGCACCACTATGCTACCGCTGCCCCCTACATCAACACTAAGGCCTATTTCTGGATTATGACTATCGACGCCAACACTAGCATCGAGGCTAGTGCCAACCACACACCCATGATGCAGCAGTACCTAAAAATTAAAGCTGAACACCCCAATGAAATTGTCTTTTATCGAATGGGGGATTTTTACGAACTTTTTTTCGACGATGCCAAACGCGCCGCCGAACTATTAGACATCACCCTGACCGCGAGAGGGAAATCTGGCGGTCAACCTATCCCCATGTGCGGGGTGCCTCACCATGCAGCAGAAGGCTATTTGGCAAAGCTGGTTAAAGGCGGATGGTCTGTTGCTATATGTGAACAAATTGGCGATCCCGCCACCAGCAAAGGCCCCGTTAAGCGCGCTGTAGCACGAATCGTCACCCCAGGTACTATCAGCGATGAAGCCTTATTAGACGAACGCAAAGACACGCTTTTATTAGCCGCGTGCGGTCAAGGGCAGCACATAGGTCTTGCCGTATTGGACATGAGTAGTGGCCGGTTTCAAGTCTTAGAGGTGCCCAGCCACACCGCTTTTCTAAGTGAATTACAGCGTCTCCGCCCCGCTGAACTGCTTATTTCTGAAGACCTTATTATTGAAGAAATGCCAGCAATCGTAGGAATGCGACAGCTACCCCCCTGGGAGTTTGATATTGACGCAGCTACGCGAAGCCTTTGCCAACACTTTGGCGTACAAGACCTTGCCGGCTTTGGCTGCGATACACTAAGTCAAGGTATTGGCGCAGCTGGCTGTTTACTGCAGTACGTAAAGGACACCCAGCGCAGCGCCCTGCCCCATATCCGTCAATTAAAACATGAGTCTAGAGATGACGCCGTGGCAATGGATGCCGCCACTCGCCGCAACCTAGAGTTAGATATTAACCTTAGTGGAGGTGTTGAAAACACACTAGCATCAGTATTTGATCGCTGCCAAACCGCCATGGGGAGCCGCTTACTTCGCCGCTGGCTTCATAGGCCGCTTCGAAATCAAGCGACGCTCACCGCACGCCAGAGTGGCGTAGCCGAGCTAATTGAAAACTATCACTTTGAAACAGTTAGAGACACACTGAAACAAATCGGTGATTTAGAACGGATATTATCAAGAGTCGCTTTGCGCTCTGCTCGGCCAAGAGACCTATCACGTTTACAACGCTCACTAGCCGCGCTGCCATTATTACAAAGCCAGCTGAAGCCACTAGATATACCGTATCTCCAAGCTCTGCGCACTGAACTTAGCGAATTCCCTTCCCTAGACGCCCTTCTTGCCAAAGCGGTGTCCGAAAACCCGCCAATGGTGCTTCGAGAAGGTGGCGTTATCGCTGAAGGCTACGACAGCGAGCTTGATGAGCTGCGCAGCCTGAGCACTGATGCGGGCGAATTTCTATTGGCAATGGAATTACGTGAACGCGAGAAAACAGGCCTAAGCACCCTAAAAGTCGGTTACAACCGTGTGCACGGCTATTATATTGAAATAAGTAAACTGCAAGCATCACAAGCGCCGGTAGAGTATATTCGCCGGCAAACCTTGAAAAACGCTGAACGTTTCATCACTCCAGAACTAAAGACCTTCGAAGACAAGGCCTTAAGCAGTAAAAGCCGAGCGTTGGCTCGTGAGAAATTTCTTTATGAACAACTGCTGGACACCTTAAATAAAGAACTCATCGCGCTGCAGTTATCCTCACAGGCTCTGTGCGAACTTGACGTCATTGCGAATCTAGCGGAGCGAGCCGTACAGCTGGAGCTCTGCCAACCCGAATTTCACCATCAAGCAATACTCGATATCGAACAGGGCCGACACCCAGTTGTAGAAAGTGTTTTAGATGAACCCTTTATCGCCAATGATGTAAAACTTGCCGACGACCGCCGCACTCTCATCATTACCGGGCCCAACATGGGTGGTAAATCGACCTATATGCGCCAAACTGCGCTTATTGTATTGCTGGCACACATTGGTAGCTTTGTCCCAGCTAAATCGGTGAAGCTCAGTTTAGTGGATCAGATTTTCACCCGAATTGGGTCATCGGACGACCTTGCAGGCGGGCGCTCCACCTTTATGGTTGAAATGACTGAAACCGCCAACATTTTGCATAATGCCACCGACAAAAGCCTTATCCTCATGGATGAAATAGGACGAGGAACTAGTACCTTTGACGGCCTCTCACTTGCTTGGGCTTGCGCTATTGATCTCGCGGATCGTGTACAAGGCTTTACCTTGTTTGCTACGCACTACTTTGAACTAACCGTTCTACCCGAAAGCTATCCTAAAGCAGCCAATGTGCATCTTGGTGTTACCGAGCACAATGACCATATCGTGTTTTTACATAGAGTTCAGGAAGGGCCGGCCAACCGGAGTTATGGCTTACAAGTTGCCAAACTTGCTGGAATCCCAGCAAATGTTGTCAATGCGGCCAAAACCAAACTACAAGAACTTGAAAGCCAAGCCATTACCCACAATCAATTAACAACGGCAGGACCACAAACGGATTTATTTTCGTTGCCCGTAGACGACCACCCTGTTATTGACGCCCTTGGCGATATTGATCCCGACAACTTAAGTCCGCGGCAAGCACATGAATTGCTGTATACACTTAAGGCAAAGCTCACTTAATGCCATTAAAATAATGGCTAACGAGTAAAAACGATAACCCACAACTAAATTATTGTTAAGACTAAGGCTATACCGATTTTTTTCACTGGTGTTACAATACGCGCCTTTAAAGAATTACCACCCAAGTCAGGATAAAAGGGGCTGACCAGAAATGACTTTTGTTGTAGGCGAAGATTGCATCAAGTGCAAACACACAGATTGTGTTGAGGTTTGTCCGGTAGACTGTTTTTATGAGGGGCCAAACTTCCTTGTAATACACCCTGACGAGTGTATTGATTGCGCATTGTGTGAACCAGAATGCCCTGTTAATGCAATATTTTCAGAAGACGAGCTACCAGATGATCAGCAAGTTTTCTTAGAATTAAATGCAGAGCTCTCAGAAGTGTGGCCAAACATCACCGAAATGAAAGATGGCCCCGCTGATGCAGAAGAGTGGGCTGGAAAACCGAACAAACTACAATACTTAGAGCGCTGATACACGACACGTATTGTTCAGACCTAAAAAAGCCCGCTATTGCGGGCTTTTTTAGGTCTGAAGGAATAGACACACTAACTAAAACTATCTGCAAACAATGAGGTTGCGCTCAAGCCATTCTCTTCAAATAAAACACGCATACTTTTTAATGCCTCAACCTGAATTTGCCTAACACGTTCCCGTGTCAAACCAATTTCACGCCCCACCTCCTCCAATGTAGCGGACTCATGTCCACGAAGGCCAAATCGACGGACAACGACCTCTCTCTGCTTGGCACTTAATTCATCAAGCCACTCATCAATATTGCTGGATAAATCCTCACCCTGAAGAATATCGCTCGGATTTAAAGCATTAGAATCGGCAATTGTATCAAGCAAAACCTGATCAGAATCTTGTGCTAGCGGCACATCGACAGAGCCGACGCGATCTTTCAGCCCGCACAAGCGCTTCGCTTCAGACACCGGTTTATCAAGTGCCTCAGCCATCTCCTCTGGTGACGGCATATGATCTAATTTTTGGGTCATTTCACGCTCAGCACGCAAATAACCATTAAGCTCTTTTACTACGTGAATGGGTAATCGAATCGTCCGAGTCTGATTCATAATAGCTCGTTCGATTGTTTGCCGTATCCACCAAGTTGCATAAGTAGAAAAACGAAAACCACGCTCTGGATCAAACTTCTCTACAGCTCGAATTAAGCCAAGATTACCCTCTTCAACCAAATCGAGAAGACTCAAGCCGCGGTTTAAATATCGCCGAGATATTTTTACCACCAGCCTAAGATTACTTTCGATCATACGTTTTCGGCCAGCCTCATCACCTTGCCGTGCTAAACGAGCGAAATGAACTTCCTCTTCGGCACTTAATAATGGTGAGAAACCAATTTCACTGAGGTACATCTGGGTGGCATCAAGATCAGAATNCTGCCGTCGAGACCGCGTTGTTTTTGAAACTTTATTGATTGTGATAGGACGTTCAGCACCTTGCTTTTGCCTTGTTTCGGCGGCATCGGTGTTAATTTCAATTAAGCCTGTACGATATGTCTTATTATCTTTGTGTATCCGCATCGTCGAATCCTTCTTTTCGTTATATTGCTCGACTTAAGTGATACTTTAAAAATACTCCTTAAAAAATCAGCGTTCAGCGCCTAGGAAGTAATTTCAAAGGATCTACCGGTTTACCATCTACACGAACTTCAAAATGTACTTTTGGCGAATCCGTACCACTATCGCCCAACTCTGCGATAACAGCACCCGCCTTTACACTATCCCCCTCTTTAACTAATAAACGTCGATTATGTCCGTAAGCACTTAAATAGCGATCAGAATGCTTAAGAATTAATAGGTTCCCATAGCCAACCAAACCGCTACCTGCATACACTACTACGCCTGCCTTAGACGCACGTACAGGCTCCCCCATCTTGCCTTTAATATCAATACCCTTATGAGCCTGACCAGTGGCAACGAATAAACGCAGTAATGGGCCTGTTATCGGCCATTGCCAAGAATCCCTTGGAGCATTAGTAGTGACCGCAGGCTTAACAACAGGAGGGGCTGCAACAACCTTAGACTTTTTGGCCGGCTTACTCACCTTTGCAACGGGAGGGTTTGGCATTGCTTTAGCTGGGCTCGATTTGGGTTTATTGCTTGCAACGGAAGCCTTCGTACTTTCCTGTAACATTAATGCCTGCCCAGGATAAATTGTGTACGGCGAAGCCAATCCGTTAGCGTTCGCTAACCCTTGAACATCGAAGCCATAACGCCATGCTATCGAAAACAAGGTATCGCCAACACTGACAATATAATAAGGCGGAGGACGCTCGGAAGGATTATAACGATCAGAAATAGGCGCAGAACCGCCATTGCTGCTACACGCAGAAACGCTTAAAATTAGGACGATTATGCTGAAAATCACTCTCAGCAAAGCCATCATGTACACATCCTTATAAGCACAAAAAAAACCTATTTTGTTAACGAAATAATACTAACCCTACTCATCTAAACCGCAATTCGTTGATAGGCAGCATTGCACCAACACCCTATTAATTACTTACCATCATTTAAAAACAGCGTTATAGAAAAAAATATTCTAAAAAATCAGCTGTTTTTCGCGATTTTCTCTATTAGCAACACGAAAATCACTCCAAAAATTGCTAAGAGCGTCGACACCATTAACTGTGGAGCACCTTGAGCGGCATATTCCCAAGGTAATACGTTATGCCAACCAGGCGCCAATGACTCGCTCAAAAGCTGGCCACTAGCATCCAGCTTCCAAGGCCAAATTATCGTAAGTGACCCCAGTAAAATACCAGTTAGAGTAGCAAGCAAACGCGCTCTATAATGAAGCAACAACCAAGACAGCAAGCGCACAAACAACAATAACCCCACGGCACAGCCAGTAACAAAACTGAATAAAGAAACGACTTCTAGCTGTTTTACCGCATTAATTACTGGCTCATACATACCAAGCAACAACAAAATAAAACTGCCGGAAATTCCTGGCAGTATCATTGCGCAAATCGCCAACGCACCAGACAAAAAAAGCGTCAGCGGCGTCGCCGCAAGTTCGGCAGGACGCAGTTCACCAATCGCAACGGCAAAAACAACCCCAAATACCAACCAGCCAAGCTGACGCCCTCCCTGGGGTATTTGTCGATAAACAATAATAGCGGAAGCTAAGATCAAACCAAAAAATAAAGCAGCCAATGGCACAGGGTATTCCTGCAGACCATATGATATCAACCGCGCCAAAGACACAACGCTAGCTACGACACCAAGTAGCAAGCTAATTAAAAAATTTCCGTTAACGGACTGCCAAAAAGCGAGGGGGCCAGATTTAAACAAGGTTTTCAGAGCATGTATATTGCAAGATTTAAGGCTTTCAATTAACTCGTCGTATATACCAGTAATAAAAGCAATAGTGCCACCAGAAACCCCTGGTACAACATCAGCAGCTCCCATCGCCATACCGCGAATGAATGTCCCTAATGAAAATCCCTGCATAAAATTCCTTATCACCCGTAGGGTATTTCAATAATATCGCTAAGCGACCACAACACCGGTAACCATCGGCACAAATAACACCGGTTCAATCAGCATCTCTTCCACGCCATCTTCCGTTTTATCGTAAACATATAAAGACTGCTGCTTACCCACAGGGCCAACAGGAATAACAAGGCGCCCCCCCACTGCAAGTTGCTCTAACAGTTCAGCAGGAACCTCTTCTGGTGCAGCCGCTGAAAGAATAGCGTCAAAGGGGCCACGCTCTTTCCAGCCCATACCACCATCAGCGTGCCGTAAATGCACATTATGCAAGCCTAATTGACGAAGCCTTTGGCGAGCTTTTTCTTGAAGTGGGCGAATACGCTCGACACTGAATACACGCTCTACCATCTGCGCCAAAATTGCTGTTTGATAGCCCGATCCGGTACCCACTTCCAATACTCGCTCTTTGGGGCCATTAGCTAAAAGCAGCTCCGTCATACGAGCAACAATATAGGGTTGTGATAAGGTCTGCTGAAAGCCGATGGGCAGCGAGCTATCTTCATAAGCACGATGGGATAAAGCTTCATCAAGGAAAATATGACGAGGAGTCCCTCTAATCACATTTAACACCGCTTTGTCAGTTATGCCTTGTTCAAGCAAACGCTCAATCAAACGATCTCGAGTTCGCTGGGATGTCATCCCAATACCTTGCAAATTTAAAATTGTCACCGTGTCTTCTCAGTAAACATCAGAGCAGTGAACGCCCTTAGTAATTGATCAATTCTCGCACAAGCGCTGTAGCGAAACAGCCCCTAGGCAGTGAAAAAGCAAGCGATAGGGTTCTTTTATCCAGACTCTGCCACTGAAGCTCTTTTGGAATTACTCGAAGTGCTCGACGCTCCATCGTCAGATTGTTTTTCATTAAGCCACTACACAAGTCTGAAAATTCAGCAAATACACTTTCTTCTAACTGTGCCACCTCGGCATTAGATGACAACTTTCCTAGCTTGCCAAACATTGGCCCCGTTGGATGAATATCGCCTCTTTCAAGCCGTTCGATAACGTGATCATCCAGCACCTCAGAAAATACACTCCCACTATCACGCAGTGCAAATATATCGCCGGGCAAACCCTTATTCCAATGTCCAGTCGTCACTCGCTGAGCTAACACGGTGTTAAAAATAAGACTTCTTGCTGCTGACAAATACATTCCACGCTCAAAACGTCCTGGCGTAAGTTGGCCGGCAAACCATTGGCGGCAAGCCGCTATATTGCCACCACCATAACCAAAGCGCTGCTCGCCAAAATAATTTGGGAAGCCTAGCTTAATATTATGTAGACGCGGCTCTATAAGGGAAAGGTCACCGCTCAAATCTGTTAAATTCAACATAAAACGGTTGTAGCGATGACTACCTAAACGCAGTTTTTGACGATGACGCCCTTGACGTAAAATCCGCCATGTTTGCCCCTCCGGCACAGACCAATCCGGCTTGTTCTTACCTGGCAGGTGAACACAGAACCACTGCCGCGTCACCGCGTGTCGATCTTTTTGCCCCGAATAGGTCACTGCCCGTGGCTGTACGCCTGCTAGACGGGCCAATTGTCGCGCAACGTGCTCGGTGGTATCACCAACCTTTTCAATCCACAACCAGTCGAATTCACCGTCATCACTAAATTCGACGTGGAATACTTCTTCTACAATAAAATCTTGCGGCTGTGCTTTTATGACACCAGAAACATTCGTAACACCTTGCGCTTTAGGCCAGTCAGGCAGCATCACTACGCTCCAATAACAACACAGCGTCTACAGCAATCCCTTCGCTGCGGCCTACAAAACCCAACTTTTCAGTTGTTGTTGCCTTTACACTTATTTCTGAAACGGCAACGTCCAAAACAGTTGCGATAGATTCACGCATAGCCAATATATAAGGTGCTAATTTTGGTTGTTGAGCCGCAATCGTAATATCCACATTACCGAGGTGATATCCATGCTCAGCTACCAATTTATTGCAGTAACGCAATAAATCCCTGCTATCGGCGCCGGAATATTGCGGATCAGTATCTGGAAAGTGCTTACCGATATCCCCCAGCGCCAAAGCACCAAGCATCGCATCACACAGGGCGTGTAAAGCGACATCACCATCGGAGTGCGCAATTAAACGCCACGGGCAAGGTATATGGACGCCACCCAATTGAATGCCATCGCCATTTTCGATTCGGTGAACATCATAGCCATGACCAATTCTGATAGCACTCATTGCCCACCCCTAGATAAAAACACCTCTGCAATCGCAAGATCGTCAGGGTATGTGATTTTAATATTCCGATGACTTCCAGCTATTAGCGCCGGTTTATCGCCACAATGCTCCATGGCAGAGGCTTCATCAGTTATCTTCAATTGATGCTCTCGACAATAAGTAAGTGCCTTTGTTAACGCTCCATAACGAAACAACTGCGGTGTTAAAGCCCGCCACATCCGCTCACGGTCTACGGTTTTCTGGATTTCACCATCCTCAGTGCTTCGCTTTATGGTATCTACCACGGGAACAGCCAAAATCGCTCCCACCTGATGAGCACAGCCACGTTCTATTAATTGCGTAATATCATGGTGTGAAACACAGGGGCGTGCTGCATCGTGAACCAACACCCAATCGGTATCTTCTGCATTCAATGACTGCAGTGCGCACGCTACTGAGTCAGATCGCTCCAGACCGCCATCCACACGTGATACCCGCGGATCATTTGCACACGCTAAGGAATCAAAAAAAGTATCTTCGGGATGTAAAGCCACTACGACGGTGACGATATCGCTGATAGCCAATAACTTAGCGATACTGTGCTCGATCACGGTTTTATCTGCGAGTTGAAGATATTGCTTAGGGAGTTCGCTACCAAAACGCGCGCCGCGTCCAGCTGCAGGAACAATCGCCCATAAACGACTTTTATCGGTCACGGCGATTTTGCCCTTTTAAATTTAAGTCGTTCTTGTTCTTAGCTAAGGTTCTATTCATCAACTATAAGATAAAAGGTCTCACCAGATTTAATCAGCCCCATATCGTTGCGAGCTCGCTCTTCAATACTATCTAAATCGTGCTTTAAACTACGAACCTCACCATATAAACGTTCATTTCGTAGACGTAACTCATTGTTGGTCTCATTTTGAACGGCAATATCACGACGTAAACTGGCAATTTGCTCCCAGCTTCCCGTACCCGTCCACAACCGCACTTGCAGCAGGGCCAGAATCACCAGCAATAATAAAAGCAGCCGGCGGCGAGTCATAGCTCACTCTTTCGCGCGATAGTTATGTTCATTTTTGTTCCAGAACAAAATCCTAGAAAGTCTCAAACTTTTAAAACAAAAAAGGCGGCCGTGGCCGCCCCTTTATATTACGCTCGGAACTCTTCTCGACCTCGGTACGCTGCACCCAGCTCGGCCTCAATTCGCAATAAGCGATTATATTTAGCAACACGATCAGAGCGACACAAAGAGCCCGTCTTAATTTGACCAGCCGATGTTGCCACTGCCAAATCTGCTATCGTGGTATCTTCTGTTTCACCTGAGCGATGAGAGATAACCGCAGTATAACCTGCATCTTTAGCCATCTTAATGGCATCCAGCGTTTCAGTTAACGAACCAATTTGATTAAATTTAATCAAAATTGAATTAGCGATACTGTTATCAATACCACGCTTAAGGATTTTGGTGTTTGTGACAAATAAATCGTCACCCACCAACTGAACCCGATCTCCAACACGACGAGTTAACGTAGCCCAACCGTCCCAGTCACTTTCATCCATACCGTCTTCAATAGAAATAATCGGGTATTTCTGGCTTAGCTCATCAAGGTATGCGGCAAAGCCATCAGCATCAAATTCTTTGCCTTCCCCACTCAGAGAGTATTTACCGTCTTTATAAAATTCAGATGATGCACAGTCTAAGGCCAAGGTAACATCTTTACCCAACTCATAGCCGGCATTGGCCACGGCTTCTGCAATCGCTTCTAAGGCTGCTTCATTTGATGGTAAGTTTGGTGCAAAGCCACCTTCATCACCAACTGCTGTATTCAAACCACGACCAACCAACACTTTTTTCAAGGCATGAAAAATTTCAGCACCTTGACGCAATGCTTCAGCAAAAGTCTCAGCGCCAACAGGCTGAATCATGAACTCTTGAATATCAACATTGTTATCAGCGTGCTCACCACCATTGATAATATTCATCATTGGCACAGGCATGGTGTACTGCCCCTCAGTGCCGTTAATTTGCGCAATACGCTGATAGAGAGGAATACCCTTTTCAATAGCGACCGCTTTCGCCGCAGCCAAAGATACTGCCAGAATTGCATTGGCGCCCAAATTTGACTTACTTTCAGTTCCATCAGCAGCAATCATGGCTTCATCAAGGGCGCGTTGATCGTCCGCATCCAATCCGATCAACAAATCGCGAATCGTCGTATTGATATTAGCTACAGCCTTTAATACGCCTTTACCCAAATAACGCGATTTATCGCCATCTCTCAACTCTAATGCTTCTCGTGAACCTGTCGATGCGCCTGAGGGTGCACAGGCACTACCTACTGCACCTGACGCCAATACGACATCAGCTTCAACAGTGGGGTTACCCCGTGAATCCAAGACTTCAAACGCTTTAATATCGACAATCTCTGACATATTAACTTTCTCCGTTGTAAGTTAAAAAATTACTTAATATCCAATGCGGGTAAGGACTTCACTGTCTCGTCCACCGCTTTCATGTGCTCTAAAAATGGGGTTAATGCTGACAAAGGTAGTGCGCTAGGGCCGTCACATTTGGCGTTGTCTGGATCAGGGTGAGCTTCTAAAAATAAACCGCCTATGCCCAAAGCCATTCCTGCCCGGCCTAATTCCACAACTTGATTTCGACGACCACCAGATGCCGCCCCCATTGGGTCTCGGCATTGTAAGGCATGGGTGACATCAAAAATTAAGGGCGCCCCGCCGCTCGCTTCGCGCATAACTCGAAACCCTAGCATATCGACAACTAAATTATCGTAACCAAAATTACTGCCGCGTTCGCACAGCATAATTTTTTCATTGCCGCACTCGGCAAATTTTTCAACGATATTCTTCATTTGACCTGGGCTAAGAAACTGCGGTTTCTTAATATTGATAACCGCATCTGTCGCCGCCATCGCCGCAACCAAGTCTGTTTGACGCGCTAAAAAAGCCGGCAACTGAATAACATCACAGACTTCCGCAACCGGGCCGGCTTGATGCACTTCGTGAATATCAGTAATAACAGGAACCTTAAACGTTTGCTTAATCTCCTGAAATATCTTTAAGCCCTCCTCCATGCCTGGGCCTCGGTAGGAGTGAACTGAGGAGCGATTAGCCTTATCAAATGATGCCTTGAAAACATAGGGGATACCCATCTTTCCACAAACTTCAACATAATGCTCCGCAACCTGCATGGCAAGATCCCGCGATTCCAGTACATTCATACCGCCAAACAGTACAAATGGCAGATCATTTGCCACTTCAATACCCGATACACTTACGACTTTATCTTTCATATCTCGTCCTTTTTACGCAACCGCTCAGACAATACCTATTCACTGCTATGCGCGATAACTGCGTTAACAAAACCTGAGAATAAGGGATGTCCATCCCGCGGAGTAGACGTAAATTCTGGATGGAACTGACAAGCGATAAACCAAGGATGATCGGCGATTTCAACGACCTCAACAAGGCTCTTATCTGCTGACCAACCACCCACCTTCAAGCCACCGGCCTGTAATCTATCAACATAGGTGTTATTTACTTCATAGCGATGACGATGACGCTCTGTAATTGATTCTTCGCCATACACTGAGGCAACGACAGAACCTTCAACTAAATGACAGACCTGTGCACCCAACCGCATGGTGCCACCCAGATCATCGTCGTGGGCCCGCTGCTCTACTTCGCCATCAGCCGTTACCCATTCGGTAATCAAACCAATGACTGGATTTTTGCCGTCATCATTAAATTCACTACTATTAGCATCACTTAAGCCTAAAACGTTGCGCGCAAATTCAATAACGGCCACTTGCATGCCAAGGCAAATCCCTAAATAAGGGATTTTATTTTCACGGGCGTACTGGACCGTGCGAATTTTACCCTCTACACCCCTACTGCCAAAACCACCGGGAACAAGAATACCATCGACACCTTCCAGTAATTCAACGCCCTCTTTTTCAATAACTTCCGAATCAATATAACGTACTTCGACTTTGGTTCGGCTGTGGATGCCTGCGTGCTTTAATGCCTCATTAAGTGATTTATAGGCATCGAGAAGCTCCATGTATTTACCAACCATGGCGATAGTAACCGTTTGATCTTGGTGTAAATCACCTTCAATTACTCGGTCCCATTCGGTCAAATCTGCAGCAGGGCACTCCAAACCAAAACGCTCAACTACAAGCTCATCCAAGCCTTCCGCCGCTAAGAGCGAGGGAATTCGATAAATTGAGTCCACATCCCGCAACGGAATAACCGCACGAGATTCAACATTGGTAAACAAAGCGATTTTATGTCGACTACTTTGGTCAATTTCATGATCTGAGCGACAAAGTAAAATATCTGGCTGTAGACCTATAGACCGAAGCTCTTTTACAGAATGCTGGGTAGGTTTAGTTTTGGTTTCACCCGCCGTGGCAATATAAGGAACTAAAGTTAAATGCATAAGCATTGCGCGCTTAGCACCTAACTCAACTTTTAACTGTCGCGCAGCCTCAAAGAAAGGTAATCCTTCAATATCACCAACCGTGCCGCCAATTTCAACAATAGCAATATCAGCGTCACCCGCACCCGCCATTACACGCCGCTTAATTTCATCGGTGATATGGGGGATAACTTGCACCGTACCACCCAGATAGTCACCGCGACGTTCTTTGCGCAATACGGTTTCATACACTCTACCTGCAGTGAAATTATTACCTTTGGCCATTTTGGCACGAATAAATCGTTCGTAGTGCCCTAAATCTAAGTCAGTTTCTGCACCGTCTTCGGTAACAAAAACTTCCCCATGCTGAAAAGGGCTCATCGTGCCTGGGTCTACATTAATGTAAGGATCCAGCTTGAGCATTGTTACTTTGAGACCACGCGCCTCAAGAATGGCACCTAATGATGCTGACGCAATGCCCTTACCCAAGGACGAAACAACACCGCCGGTGACGAATATAAAACGCGCCATGTAATGCCTTTTTAGATAGTGCTAAGAGATATAGGGGCCTGACAAATACTGTGTTTATCCGCCCCCACGAGATGGGACGTCAGTCTAACAGGAAGGCCATAACGAAACAATTAAATTAGGCCTCCGTAGCTCGGCTAGTCTCTGTTATAATGCGCGTCCAATTGCTTGCACATCAAGGCCTTAGTACTATGCAACCCATGCTGAATATCGCATTGCGCGCCGCCCGCAAAGCCGGCGACCTAATTGCGCGCGCCTCAGAACAAATCGACCGAGTCCAGGTTGAAACCAAAGGCGAAAATGATTTTGTCACCGAAATAGACCGCAAGGCCGAACAAGAAATCATTTACCATTTACAAAAAGCGTACCCTGACCACGGCTTTCTAGGTGAAGAATCAGGCCAAACAGGTAACGCCGACAGCCCTTACCAGTGGGTAATCGACCCCATTGATGGCACGACCAACTTCATTCATGGCATCCCCCATTTCGCCATCTCTATCGCCTGTGTACATCAAGGCCAAATAGAACATGCTGTGATCCTTGACCCAATACGCCGTGAAGAATTTACAGCAAGCCGTGGGCGTGGAGCCCAAGTTAATGGTCGCCGCGTACGGGTAACAATGAACGCAAGCCTTGAAGGCGCACTGATCGGCACAGGTATCCCCTTTAAAGCACACTGCGAAGAGCATATTTCTGCTTATATGAAGGGGCTAGAAGCTATTGCTAGTGAAACAGCTGGTATCCGCCGCGCTGGCGCTGCATCGCTAGACTTAGCCTACGTTGCCGCAGGACGCTTAGATGGCTTCTGGGAAATGGGACTAAGCAAGTGGGATATCGCTGCAGGAATCTTATTGGTCCGCGAGGCTGGCGGTTTAGTCAGCGACTTCAAAGGTGGTGGTGATTACTATGAAAGTGGCAACATTGTAGCCGCCAACCCAAAATGCCTAAAAGGTATTTTACAAGCTATACGGCCCCACCTAGAAAACATCCGCTAATTTTAGCATTCCAAAAAAAACCCCAATATTGATTTAATATCGGGGTTTTAAAAAACAAAATAACTAACTGCTTAAACCTCCACCGCCACTATAAACCTCACATAATGACAAGAGATCAATTTTCAGGGGCTACCCAAACAATCGGTGATAATAAGCCTAGTTAAGCACAGCAGCCTTTAACTGAACCGCCGTTTTATACCCAGGGATCATACTTCCATCTTCTAACACTATAGCTGGTGTACCGGTCACTCCCATTTGGGCGCCAAGTTGATACTCAGCCGCAATAGGATTTGTACAGGTCTTTGGATCTACCAAGCCCCCCTCTTTCAGAGCATTCATCGCTAATTTCGGATCATCAGCACACCAAGCCGACACCATTTTATCGTAAGTTGGCCCTGACAAACCGGCTCTAGGATAGCCGAGATAGCGCACCTCTATACCCATGGCATTTAACTGGGGGACCTCTTGATGTAATTTACGACAGTAGCCACAATCAACATCAGTAAAGACATATATAGCACCTTTGCTTTCACCTTCTGGGCTAAAGATAATCATGTCTTCACGCTTAACCTGTGTAAGTAGCTCCTTTCTTACCGGCTTTAGTTTTTTCTCAGCAACACTCTCAATACCTGCGGCACTAATTTCAAACATATCACCAGCAATAAAGTATTTACCGTCAGCACTTGAATACACGGTTGGACCATTATCCATTGTCACTACATAAAGACTGGGTATACCACTCGCTTCTATATTTGTAATTACAATATCCGGTCTTGTTGCCTTAAAAGAAGCCCGAATCGCCTCGTCTGCCGCCTTATCAANAATTACTGAGGCAGCCACCTGAGCAGATATTGGCAGCAACACACTCCCTAAGGCCATCACCATAAGCAGACGATTCAAAATACCCTTTATATGACTGTTCAAATAACTTCTCCAAATTCAACCAATACTAATCATTCAATTATGAACGATTATATTACGACAAGTTTCGTCTACCCTAAAATTTAGGCAAAAAAACACGACCTATCACAAATCTACACGACCATTATTTCAGCAAGAATCTTGTTTGGAAAGAAACAAGTGACAAAGCGCTTTAGCTAAATTAAACAAAGCCCACTCACAAAGCTACAACTTAAAGAGTCTCTCGCCTTTGTACCCTAAAAACAAAAAAGGCAGCCAGAGGCTGCCTTTTTTGAAACCAAGAAAAACTTACGCTTTTGCGCCCAGCTTTTCTTTAATACGCGCTGCACGACCGCTAAGTTCACGCAAGTAGTACAGTTTAGCTTGACGAACATCACCACGACGTTTTACTTGAATACTGTCAATCAATGGGCTGTAAGTTTGAAAAGTACGCTCAACACCCACACCGTGAGAGATTTTACGCACGGTAAAAGCAGAGTTAAGGGCGCGATTACGAATACCGATAACAACACCTTCGAAAGCCTGAAGACGCTCGCGAGTGCCCTCTTTCACCTTCACCTGAACGACAACAGTGTCACCGGGGCTGAAGTCCGGCAGTTCTTTGGTGGCCTGCTCTGCTTCCAGTTCGGCAATAATTTTGTTGGTGCTCATGGCATGCTCCTAAATTCTAAAGTTTATAGCTTCACAGCTAGATGTCAGTTAATCGTCAAGCTCGCGGATAAATTCCGCAAGCAGTGTATTTTGTTCGTCGCTCAACTCTACATGTTGCAGTAAATCTCTGCGACGCAACCACGTTCGACCTAGCGACTGCTTAAGGCGCCAGCGCCGTATTGCCTCATGATTCCCGCTCAACAACACACCAGGCACCGCTTTATCACGGTAATATTCTGGCCGCGTGTAATGCGGACAATCTAACAAACCGTCGGCAAATGAGTCTTGCTCCGCCGACAAATGATGCCCTAACACACCAGGCAATAATCGACTTATCCCATCAATCATTACCATGGCAGCAAGCTCACCACCACTTAATACGTAATCGCCGATAGACCACTCTTCGTCAACCTCGGCCTCTACCAAACGCTCGTCTACACCTTCATAGCGGCCCGCCAACAATACGAGCGATGATCGCTGGGCTAAGCCTAACAAGCCCTGCTGATCTAGTTGGCGCCCTTGTGGCGACAAATAAATAACCGTTGCCCCTGGTGCCACCGACGCTTTTGCAGCATGAATAGCCTGCTCCAACGGCGCCGTCATCATTACCATGCCGGGACCACCACCATAAGGTCGGTCATCTACCGTTTGGTGTCGATCCGTGGTGAAATCTCGAGGATTACAGCACGAAACATTCAACAAACCTTTTTGAACTGCGCGACCCGTTACACCGTAATCGCTCACTGCGGCAAACATCTCGGGAAATAAACTAACCACCGATATGTCCAAAAACACCGCCTCCTTAGCCCTGTTTAACTAGAACTCAGGATCCCAGTCCACCAATATCAAACCACTTTCAAGGTTGATATCTTTAATAAATTGCTCTGGCACATAAGGAATCAACCGTTCCTTATCATCCAAACTTTCCGGACACTTACCCACCACGAGAACATCATTCGAGCCGGTCTCAAGAAGCTGCTTCACTTCACCTAACAATACAGGCTCAGATACCGCGTAGACTGTCGCCACCTTTAATCCCACAAGCTGGTGCCAATAAAACTCACCACCCGTTAAGGCAGGTAATTGAGCTTCCGCTACAGACAGCTCTAGGCCACAGTAGGTCGCAGCAACGTCACGATCATCGACGCCCTTCAAATGACCGACAATCCCCTTACCATGGGCCTTGCATTCATCAAACTCTGCTCGCTGCCATTTTCCAGACTTGCAAAAATAGACATCACGATAATTAAAAAAATTACTCATGGGGTCAGTAAAGGAGTGCACCTTTACCCACCCTTTCACCCCGTATACTGCCGAAATCTTAGCAATTACGACCCGATTCTCCGGGGTAAACACAGCCACTTATGCCGCAGCTACCGCTGAGTCTTTAAGTAACTTTGCAACGCGATCAGATAATTGAGCGCCTTGAGCAACCCAGTGATCAACCCGCGCGTTATCAACGCGCAAACGCTCTTCATTACCACGAGCAATTGGGTTAAAGAAACCAACACGCTCAATAAAGCGTCCGTCACGTGAAGTGCGGCTGTCAGTAACTGTCAAATGATAAAATGGGCGCTTTTTAGAGCCGCCGCGTGCCAAACGAATAGTGACCATTCTTGTTTCATTTCCTAACATTGGGCAGGTTTTCAAACCTGCTTATCGAAAAATTCGAAGCGATTATATGACCAAGGCCATAAAGGCGCGGAATTATAAGGGAAATAGATGATATATGAAACACTTAGCGCACTTTTTCTTAGCGAATCGCGCCGATTTCACAGACCTCCAAGAAAATGCTCAATCTCTACAAAACCAAGCACCAAGGATAGCCTTTAATATCATCCAGTTAATTGGAAAAGCTAATGTACCTCCACATTACAGAGGCGGTACTGATACCCACCCCTGCAATGCAAAAGCACTCATTACATTCCAGGGAAACGCCCACCACCAGGTGGCATCATCCCACCCATACCTCGCATCATATTTGCCATCCCACCTTTTTGGCCCATCTTTTTCATCATCTTAGCCATTTGCTTATGTTGCTTTAGCAAGCGGTTTAAATCTTGAATTTCAGTACCTGAACCATTTGTGATGCGACGCTTACGTGAGCCATTTAGCAAATCAGGATTACGTCGTTCAGCAGGCGTCATGGAATTAATAATAGCCTCCATACGAGTAAACATCTTGTTATCCATTTGGCTCTGAGCCATTTGCGCCATATTGCCCACTCCCGGCAATTTGTCTAGCAACCCCTTCATGCCACCCATATTTTGCATTTGCTGCAACTGATCGCGCAGATCTTCTAAATCAAACTTTTTGCCCTTCTTGAGCTTTTTAGCCAGTTTTTCAGCTTTATCTTTATCAAGCTTAGATTCAGCCTCGTCAATAAGTGACAGCACGTCACCCATACCCAAAATACGCGACGCAATACGGTCAGGATAAAACGGATCAAGCGCATCCGTTTTTTCACCAACGCCAATAAATTTAATTGGCTTACCAGTAATATGACGAACAGACAATGCTGCACCGCCTCGGCTATCCGCATCTGCCTTGGTTAATATAACACCGGTTAGCGGCAGCGCTTCACCAAAAGCCTTTGCGGTATTAGCCGCGTCCTGCCCTGTCATTGCATCAACAACAAATAAGGTTTCTATAGGTTTAATCGCCGCATGTAGATCCTTTATCTCGGTCATCATGTCAGCATCAATATGCAAACGACCCGCAGTATCGACAATAACCACATCATAAAAGCGTAATTTCGCCTCAGCGATGGCGGCATTCGCAATATCAACAGGCTTCTGCTCTATATTACTGGGGAAAAAGCCCGCACCTATATCTGCCGCCAATGTCTCAAGCTGCTTGATAGCGGCAGGGCGATAAATATCGGCACTAACAACCAACACTTTCTTTTTTTGCTTTTCTTGGAGAAATTTCGCCAATTTAGCAACAGAGGTGGTTTTACCTGCACCTTGCAAACCAGCCATTAACATCACAGCAGGCGGCTGCGTCGCCAAATTTAAGGTCTCATTTTGAGTACCCATAATTCGCTCCAGCTCCTGCTGGACGATTTTAATAAACATTTGCCCCGGACTTAAACTCTTGCTGACCTCTTGCCCGACAGCCCTAGCCTTTACCGCATCAACAAAATCTTTAACAACCGGCAGCGCCACATCCGCCTCTAGCAAGGCCATACGCACATCACGCATCGCATCGGCGATATTATCCTCACTCAACCGCGCCTGTCCGGTAACATGGCGTAAGGTCTGGGATAGACGTTCGGTTAAATTCTCAAACATGCGCAAACTCTCTGAAATCTATAAGTGATTAAGATGAAAATACGGTTCGTGTCGACATACTATTACGAACCCGCTTACAATCTGGACGCTGAGCACAACAAATCAAGGTATGCTCAAAACAATGCAGCAGTATAACTGAGTCATCATCCATACCCAACGCTCAGTACACACAAACGGATATAACGGCCACACTAACCAATGAATTTATACACTAGCATCGCAGCCATTATTTTCTACGCCATTGCAACCAGCATGCAATACCGAGCGCTGAATCGCCACTTAAGTAAAGCCAGCCTCATGACGGGGCTCGCTGCCTCACTCTGCCACGCAATGGCCGCCTTTACCGCGATTAACACCGAAAACGGCATGGATTTAGGTGTTATCCAAGTACTATCGCTTATCACTTGGTTAATCTGCCTTATTATACTTTTCGCTAGCATGCACAGACCGCTTCACAGCCTGCTTATTCCTTTATTCCCTCTAGCTGCCATCAGTCTAATAGCAGAAATATTTATCCCTGAGCGCCAGCAATTACTGCAACATCAGCCATTAGGCGTGCTTTGCCATATTCTACTCTCTATTTTGGCTTACAGCGTGCTAACCATCGCCGCCACTCAGGCAATAGTGCTTGCACTTCAAGACAGAATGCTGCGCGAACACCACTTAAAGGGCCTCCCCAGTATTTTACCGCCCTTACAAACCATGGAAGCCATGTTGTTCGAATTAATTTGGGCTGGCTTTCTATTGCTAACCTTAGCAATTGTAACCGGGGGAATTTACGTTGATGACCTACTTGCCCAGCACTTAATCCACAAGACCGTTTTTTCAGTACTATCTTGGGTGTTACTGGCCATTCTACTTTGCGGTCGTGTAGCGCTGGGGTGGCGTGGAAAAGTAGCAATCCGCTGGACGCTTTGGGCGTTTGCCTGCTTATTACTGGGTTATCTCGGTACTAAAATCGCACTATCAATTATTGTGTAATATACCAGTAGTCAATATTACGCTTGTCGCAGCCTCGTTTTTTAGTCAAGATTAGCGCTTATTTTAGCAACTATGGGTTTTGGGCTTTTTGAACGAGGCACCGCTGGGTCTTCTTTTTGGTATTTTAGCTACATTAATTGTCCTGTCCGGTTTTTTCTCTGGGTCAGAAACTGGCATGATGTCCCTTAATCGATATCGCCTTCGTCACCGCGCAAAGTCTGGCCATCGCGGGGCAAAGCGCGCCTCTAAACTGCTGGAGCAACCAGACAGTCTAATCAGCACCATTCTCATTGGTAATAATTTAGTTAACAATTTAGCTGCCGCGATTGCGACGATTCTCGCCATTAGACTGTATGGTGATAATGCGGTAGTACCAGCGTCGATACTCCTTACCCTAGTCTTCCTCATCTTTGCTGAAATCATCCCCAAAACCATCGCGGCCTATAAATCAGAAGCTGTGGCCTACACTGTTAGCCACGTGTTACTGCCGTTAAAGTCAATTATGTTTCCCGTTATTTGGCTAGTCAGCCACGTCACACAGTTTGTACTTAAGCTTACGCGAATAGAAAAAAATGATGGATCGGAGCATATTGGCCTAGATGAGCTTCGTACCATTGTTGGCGAAGCTGGGCACTTAATTCCCAAGCATCATAAGGGGATGTTAATGAACATCCTCGACCTCGAACAAGTTACCGTGGATGACATTATGATTCCCCGTAATGAGGTTTTCGGCATTGACGCCGACGCCGATACCGACACTATTATTCGCAAATTACGAGATGCCGAATTCACACGAATTCCGGTATACCAAAATGATATCGACAACATCGTCGGCATTTTGCATCAACGCGATATCATTAGCAGTGTTGACGCTCAGGGCCGCGTTCAACGCGATGCATTAATGCAGGCGGTTAGGACTCCTTATTTTATACCGGAAGGCACACCACTCAATACCCAGCTTTTTAATTTTCAAAAGCAAAAACGCCGGCTTGGTATTGTTGTAGATGAATACGGCGTTATGCAGGGCATCGTTACCCTAGAAGATTTACTTGAAGAAATTGTCGGTGAATTTACCTCTAATCTCAGCACAAACCCTGAAGACATCATCCATCAATCTGATGGTAGCTACCTTGTCGATGGCACCACAACGATTCGCGATATTAATAAAAGCATGAAATGGGACCTGCCAACCGATGGCCCCAAAACACTGAACGGCCTGCTATTAGAAAAGCTTGAATCATTCCCCGAAGGGTCGGTAGGCCTTACCATCAATCAATATAACTTTGAAATTTTAGAGATGAAAGGGAATCTAATTCAGTCCGTACGTGCCTACAGCAAAGCAAAAAGCCGGCGCTAATTCCGGCTTTTTTGCACCAAGCCCACAACTACCCGAAATCGCCATACCGGCTACGACATCGCTGGTTAGCCAGTATGATCACTTCACGTTTACGAGCGTTATCCATCTCGGACCAGTCACCAATTTCGTTAACTGTACGATAACAGCCGGTACACACATCATCCTCATCCAAAGCACAAACGGATACACAAGGTGAGGCTACAGGCTTATCATTGACCTTATTCACAGGCTATCCTGTGGCTTTAACTCTGCAGCAAAGCGATGACCATTCTCAACATAATGTGCGGCCGACAACATCAACGCCTCTTGCTCTTCCGCACTCAAGTTGCGGCGGATTTTTGCCGGTGCGCCAAGCACCATCGAACCATCTGGTATCACCATACCCTCTGTGACCAATGCATTTGCACCAATCAAACAGCCTTTGCCAATTTTAGCGCCATTAAGCACGACCGCGTTAATCCCGATCAAACTTCCTTGGCCAATCGTACAGCCATGAAGCATCACCTTGTGACCAATAGTGACGTCTTCACCAATGTGCATTGGGTAACCCGCGTCCGTATGCAATACCGAACCATCCTGAATATTACTACGTGCCCCAACAACGATATCGTCGACATCACCACGAATAACCACATTGAACCAAACACTCGCGTTTTCTTTTAACACCACAGAGCCAATCAAAGTGGCATTATCTGCAATAAAATGGCCACTACCTTCAAGCTGCACACGGCGCTCACCAAGCTGATATAACATGCATTCCCCCTTAAGAGCCCTCAATAGGCCTCGCTTAAATCACTTCAAGCTTGTAAATTTCATAAGCTGGCTCCTCATAAGGGTGTGCTTTTTTCAATGCAGCCACTACCCCATGAATAAAATCTTTCTCACACAATGTTTCTACTCTAAATTCATCAACGATCTCTAGCTTCCCATGGCTGCCAACAAACGGCTGACTGCCCTTTAAAGGTAGGAATTGCCCCTGGCCAAGCACCTGCCAACTGCAACTCTCATACTCACCCTGTCCACCAGCACCGGCATCAAACACTGCCCGCTTCACCGCCTCACAATGAGACACGGGCACAAAGAACACCAGCTTATACATCAGCCCTACCATCTTGCTCGCGATAAAACTCCTCAGCAAATTCAGCTAGGCGCCCCTCTTCAATCGCTAGGCGAATTGCCGCCATGTGATTTTGATAATAACGAAGATTATGAATGGTATTAAGCTGCGCCCCAAGAATTTCCTTACATTTGTCTAGATGATGCAAATAAGCCCGCGAGAAATTTTGACAGGTATAGCAATCACATTTTTCATCAAGTGGCGCATCACTATAACGATGAATGGCATTGCGAATTTTGATTACCCCTGTAGATGTAAATAAATGACCATTACGTGCATTGCGCGTTGGCATTACACAGTCAAACATATCAACACCACGCATAACTGCTTCTAAGATATCCGAAGGCTTACCCACCCCCATCAAATATCTGGGCTTTTCTGTCGGCATATCCTCGGCAAGACAATCTAAGACTTTTAACATTTCATCTTTTGGCTCACCAACAGAAAGTCCGCCAATAGCAAAGCCATCAAAATCAATATCTTTCAAACCCTGCAAAGACTGCTGACGCAATTCCGGATACATACCACCCTGCACAATTCCAAATAACGCAGCGTCATTACCTTGATGAGCCGCCTTACTACGAGCCGCCCAACGCAGGGATAACTCCATAGACGTTCTCGCTTCAGCTTCTGTGGCGGGATACGGTGTGCACTCATCAAAAATCATCACAATATCAGCGCCCAAATCGCGCTGAATCTGCATAGATGTTTCAGGGTCCAGATACACATCACTACCATTAACCGGCGATTTAAAGGACACCCCAGCCTCACTGATTTTTCGCAGCTTACCCAAGCTCCAAACCTGAAAACCACCTGAATCCGTCAATATCGGCCCCTGCCAACCAATAAAGTCATGCAGATCACCGTGAGCTTTAACTACCTCTGTGCCCGGCCGCAAACTAAGATGAAACGTATTACCCAAAATTATTTGAGCACCGATCCTCTTAATATCGCGCGGCAACATCCCCTTTACGGTGCCATAAGTACCAACGGGCATAAATGCAGGTGTTTCTACTTTTCCACGAGGAAAATCTAATGTTCCCCGACGAGCCAAACCATCACTAGCTTTTACTTCAAAATTCATCCGGCACTCGGCCATACCTTAAATTCCTATCTCTAAACATCACTAGACGGGAACACCAACATGGCATCGCCGTAACTAAAAAATCTATATTGCTCAACAACCGCTTGCCGATATGCTGCCAACACCGCATCGCGACTTGAAAAGGCACTAATTAACATAATTAGCGTGGACTCGGGTAAATGGAAATTAGTCACAATGGCATCAACACTACGAAACTGATAACCAGGATAGATAAATATTCGACTATCCCCCGAAAAGGCGGCTATATCTCCAGACTGAGAAGCAGACTCTAAGCTTCTGACACTGGTTGTACCCACTGCAACAACACGACCACCTCGTGCCCGTGTCGCGCGCACCTGCTCACATACCGCTTCACTCACCTCAATATATTCGGCATGCATTTGGTGATCACGAATATCGTCTGCACGAACCGGTTGAAACGTTCCAGCGCCAACATGAAGCGTTACAAAAGCAATTTCCACCCCTTTGTCACGACATGCCTGTATTAAAGAATCAGTAAAATGCAAACCTGCTGTTGGCGCAGCAACGGCACCCGATCGAGTCGCATAAACAGTCTGATAACGCTCTCGATCATCTGCCGCATCCTCTCGCTCAATATACGGCGGCAAAGGCATATGGCCAATCCGATCCAAGACCTCTAATACCGGCGATGCAAACTGCAATTCAAACAAAGCCCCCTGTCGCCCACCTACCGTCACAACATCGTTACCGGCATCAACCTCCGCACTGGCACATAAATGTAACTCAGCACCGGCTCGCGGCGATTTACTTGAGCGTACATGAGCCAATACATTGTGCTCATCCACCAAGCGCTCAACCAATATTTCTATACGACCACCCGTCGCTTTAAGGCCAAATAAACGCGCAGGGATAACTCGCGTGTTATTAAAAACCAATAAATCCCCTGCCCGCAGGTAAGAAGGTAAATCCTTAAACTGTCGATGTTCGCAGCGCTGATTTTCATCAAGCACTAACAGGCGACTACCGTCGCGTTCAGGCATAGGGTGGTATGCTATTAAGCTATCAGGAAGCTCAAAATTAAAATCGCTGCGCCGCATAATCTCTGATTTCAACCGGAAGGGCGCAAGATTAGCGGAAAATCCCAGCAGACTCCACCAGAGCAGGTTAATCTTTAACCAGCTTTCAGCACTTTATCAAATAAAATACCGCTGTCGATTGACCCCACAGAAAAGCTTGTTATAATCGCGCCCCACTTACATGCCAGTGTGGTGAAATTGGTAGACACGCTAGATTCAAAATCTGGTTCCCTCGGGAGTGGCGGTTCGAGTCCGCCCACTGGTACCATGTAAGTGCAGCAAAAAAACCTTCCCCGTAAAAGTAGTTAACACCATTCCTCCAAGTTTTGAATATAGTGATAGTCATCTTGGACAGACACGCCTAAACAAAACTTACCTACATATATCACTCAAAACAACCTGATAGAGAGCCTAGGTTTTTGGGTCTCTTGAGTTTAATAAAATGTTGCATTTTCATCTCAATTACACCGCCCCATAACTACTCATTCAAAAGCCAATCGACAATGCTCATTTTCAATAGGTAAGCTACATCACACCAATGTCTTGCCAAGACATGCTTTCTGGACTCTTTTCCATTATTGAGCATTGATGCAATGCTGCCAGTTTCTCCCACATGATGTACGACGTAACATAGCTTTGGAAACAGATACCCCATAGAGCAGCTGGAAAATGGCCAATACTCTCAGGACTTTTTAAAACCAAACAGACCTTCCGAGCGTGGTTTTGCACCGAGAGTCAATAACTGCTTTTGCCCATCGCGATCTCCCAGACTTCGGTAGAAAATTAAAATAAACATTAGATTATCGGCTCAAGCAGTTGAAGCTCAGCCTGCAAGGCTGAATAGCACATAACCCCTAAACTGTTGCGCCAAGAAGCCATCAAACAAGCTTCGCCAACTAACTGACTTTATTCAATTTTATCTAATCACGTGGTATTATTCGGAATTATGTCCTCGTAGCTCAGCTGGATAGAGCATTCGCCTCCTAGTTGTATAAAAATTGGGCACCTCATTGGAAACATTGGGTGTGAATCTACTCAAACTCAGGGAAACCTTAGCGAGTCACTCGTTGACACGCTGGCAATCCTGAGCGAAGCCATCCTAACAGGTGGAACGTGCAGAGACTTGACGGGTAGCACCTACCGACAATCTAAATATTGTCTATGGTGAAGAGAAAGTCCAGACCACAAACAACATGTGTTGGTAACGAAAGTTATAGTGGTATGAAGTGAAAGGTCATGCGTTCGAATCGCATCGGGGACACCATGATTCACCAAAATAGCATCAGTGCTTTTTTCAGCTCTACAACATTAATGGAAAACGATACTCATCAGACCCAGTTAATCATTCCATCCGCTCTGAACCCACACGCCTAGCCAATCATAAGAACCAAAAGAATAACGGTATAGGGGATATTTTGGATTTAGGCTTACCATCAAGCTCCTACAGAGCAATCCTACGCTCAAGGCCTTGTAACTGCTATTATTGGCAAAGCCCCAAAATACAGCCAATAACACATCGCCAGCATTCAAATGAGCAGATAAGTGAATGAGCAGCATTTCATCAATGCGCAATATCTCGGTTGCCAATTATTTCCTTGATGCCGTACTGTGCAAAGCACAAGCCCGCGGGCTAAATACTGAGAAAATGCTCTCCACTGCCGGCGTATCTCCCGAGCTATTAAGCCAAAGCAATGCGCGCGTTTCTGCGGTTAATTTCGGTCGTTTACAATCACTTGTTATGCGTGAGCTCGGCGATGAATTCTTGGGTTACGGGCCGTCCCGCTATGTCATTGGGACATGGACAAATATGTGCCACTCCGTTATTCACTGCGCCACGCTGGGCCATGTGGCAGCAAGGTATTGCCGCTTTTATCAGATGTTTGAGTGGGGGCTACAACCCCACTTTGAAATGAGCGGTGACTGCGCCAGAGTCGTTATTAGCCCAGGCAATACCGATAAGCCAATTGATCTCTATGGCTATGAACTCATTATGTTTAATGTTCATCGCTTTTTAAGCTGGATGGTGAGGCAACACTTACCCCTTATTGCCGTCAATTTATCCTACCCTCCTCCTGAGCACGCCCAAGAATACCGCCACCTCTTTTTAGGCCAAGCGGTTTTCTTTAACCAACCCCGCACCGAGATCGTTTTTCATCGCAGCCTGACCGACTTACCCGTCGAGCAAACTGCGCAGTCCCTGCAACGGTTTTTACAACACCCCAGTTTGGTCATGCTGGTTCAGCAATATAAGGAAAAAAGTTGGACAGCACAGATAAGAATGATCGTAAACAAACACTTGATTGATACACCGGGCATAGAGACCATAGCCCAACAACTGCATCTTCACCCACAGACATTACGCCGGCGCCTTGCTCAAGAGGGAACCACTTTCAATGAAGTAAAAACCCAGTGCCGCTACGACACCGCGCTTTACCACCTTGGCCGCTCTAATATTTCTATTGAAAGCATTGCGCAACGCACGGGTTTTTCAGAACCCAGTGCGTTTATCCGCGCCTTCAAAAACTGGACAGGTATGACGCCGCAGCACTACCGGCGCCGCATGTAAAACCACTCTCTATGAGAAACGTACTATATTCTGTGGCGCATGATGGCTGACCGTCACTTGACGACCAACAACCTCGTCGTCTCCAGCCAATATCGCAAATGCATCATGGTCATCTGCAGCCGTATTAGCCAAAAATCTCCGACCATCTTCTAAGCGGCCAACCACTATACCCAGGTTAGGCACACCACGTTTATAGACCAACGTATAGGTCTCAATCGTAGCAATACCATTCGCCTCTATTACCACGTCCACCTCAGGCGTACGATCAAATGTGGATTGCATCTCTGCATCGGCATTTTGGCAGGCTACGTCTGGTGCTTGCGCAGAATACAAACCCACAGATTGCTTAGACAAAAAGCCACCATTCGCGGTAATCAAACCAAACTCCGCAGGTTGTTCGCGCAGTTTATCGGTCAAGCTTGCAATAGCATGGGTACTGTAACTATTACCCGCACCACCAAAAAACGGGAGGCCACCAGTCACTGTTAACGTCTTGTCTGTATTCCAATCTAAGCCCATAGACTCACATGCCGCCAATACCGCAATCGGGAAACAACTATAAATATCAATTACCTCAACATCTGTAATTGATTTCCCAACAGCATCAAGCACTCCGTTTAATGTCAATTTCATCGATTCGGACACGCTTAAATCAGGTCGCGCCGACACAAAGCGATCATCAACATCCGCGTAGCTGTGTAAATAAATCCACTGTGATTCAGGAATACCCAACTCCACAGCCTTATCAACAGAGCACATTAATAATGCAGCGCCCTGATTGACCGCATCTTGCGCCACCATCCATTTGGTATGTGGGTGTGCAACCCAGTAATTCTCTTCAGACACGGTATTTAAAAACTCTGCACTACGTGCCACTGGAAATTGAGAATAGGGATTATTGGCAGCCACTTCTGAGAATTTTGCAAACAAACGAGATGCCAAGGCGCGATGCTCAGTAACACTTAAACCGTGACGTGCACGCCATGCATTTTCAAACAGAGGATAAACTTGTGTTGGAAAGGTAATACCGTGTGCAATTTCATGTTCGGTAAATAGCCAATGACACCCACGGTCGTCTAGGCTGCCCTCAACTTCTTCACTCCAATCTAGTGCAAGCCCAGCACGTAATGCCTGTTTCATAATGCCGGTTGCTTCAGCTCCAGCAATCAATCCCATTGACATCTCACCGGCCGCGATTTTCTCCGCAAACTCATTAACAAAACGCTGTGGAGAATGCCCCCCTTCACGCCCGTAGATCGCCCGTTCAGGCCTCGCGCCAATACGCTTAGCGAGTGAACGCGGGACATTATTACTCATGCCGAATGGCCCAGCACCACCAGGTACAGAGTCAACAAAGCCTCTGATAAAGGCGATTGTATCAATGTGCGACACCAGATCATCGCCGGCATTGGCAGTAGTTAACGCCACCTCAGCGGCCTTAGCCGCAATATCTACCGGTGACATTGCTGAATCTACTGTCACCGCATCTCGAAATACATATTGCCCAGACGCAACCAAAATTGGGGTCAAATTAGCCACAAAACTTCCTCATCTATTGTTATTCACAGCAGTGTAACGCTAAATTTGCGCAATGAAATTGACACCAGAAAATTAACACCACGGTATCTTAGTCAACTCTAAACGGATTCCAGCACTAATAAGCCAGCCACCCCTCGCCAAAGCTTATGGTAGTAGGCTTATCAAGTAGCGATGCTGATTTAGCATTTACTCATCAACAACCCAGAAACAAGCGGCAAGCTGACCACGGTAATAAGGTAATTATGAACGACTCTGATTAGCAACAAAAACGCTAGGGCGCCAAATTGTAGCCATGCCCGCCAACATTATGAATGTGACTGGCTACCAATAAGCCTAGAAAAACTACTAGGCTACTAATATCAACATCACAAAGCAGACTACTAAAGAGACTGCAATAGATGCCCGCCGTCTACGGGCAGGGCCACCCCAGTCACAAATGAGCCCGCGCTACTCGCTAGCATCAGCAAGGGCATGGTCAACTCATCCATTTGTCCTAAACGACGCGGCGGAATTTTATTAAGATACTGAGCACCTTTATCCGACTTAAAGAAGTCCGCGTTAATCTCAGTTTCAAAATATCCTGGACATAAGGCATTTACTCTAATGTTGTGCCGCCACAACTCCTGTGCACTATTTTTTGTTAGCTGAACCACCCCAGCCTTCGCTGTCGCGTACAAAGCATTATTGGCACTGGGTTGCAAACCGAGGATGGACGCAATATTGATAATACTGCCCGCCACCTGAGATCTAATCATGCGCTCAGATGCCTCACGCGATACCCGCCACACCGCCTTTAAATTAGTATCAACGGTAAAGTCCCAATTGTCTTCAGTACTATCGACAAAGCGACTGGGCTCGGCAACACCGGCATTGTTAATTAAAATAGACACACTCCCCACCTGCGCTTGTGCAGTGTTAAATGCCGCTTTAACAGATTCGCTATCATTAACATCCATTGCCACCGCAATGGCTTTACCACCCGCTTGCGTAATATTGTTAACCAATGCCTCAAGTCTTTCCGTCCGTCTCGCCGCCGCGACTACCGTCGCGCCAAATTGAGCTAACACGGTAGCAAAGTGCGCGCCCAGACCACTTGAAGCACCTGTTACTAATGCAATTTGGCCTGATAAATCCAAGGTATTTAAAACTGACTTATTCATATTTCATAACTCTTTAAAATTATTCGCCATGCTCAATTAAAGCCACACCGAGCTCGGCTAAAGGCTCAGCTAACGCGCCATAATCCATCGCTTTCTGGCTAGAGGCATTACCGTCTAAAGCCCGTTTATAAACCCCTTGCAAGATGGCGCTGAGACGGAAAAATGAGAAGGCTAAATAGAACACCCAATGATCAATTTTCGCTATCCCTCGACGTTCACAGTACTGTTTCACATAGGTCTGTTCAGAGGGAATGCCCAGCAACTCACGATCTACCCCGCCCAAGCCCGGAATAACCGCATCACTGGGAATACGCAACTGCATACATTGGTAAGCTAAATCTGCGTAAGGGTGTCCGAGCGTGGACAATTCCCAATCTAACAGTGCTAATACTTCACTACGGTCATGGGCAAACATCATATTATCAAGCCGAAAATCACCGTGGTTGATGCAGACCAAACCGTCGTCTGTAGGGAGGTTTGTATTTAACCATTCAATGAGCTTTTCCATCGCCGGCATCACTGCCGTCTCACTCGCTCGGTACTGTTTTGTCCAACGACTAAGCTGACGCTCAAAATAATTACCCGGCTTGCCGTAGTCGCTCAACCCCACTTTCTCAACATCAACGTTGTGTAAATCTGCTAACACCTTGTTCATGGCGTCATATATGGCAGCGCGTTCAGAGGGCGACTGTTCAGGTAACGCCGCATCCCACATTATGCGACCATCAAGAAAATCCATCACATAGAACATGGAACCGATAACACTGTCATCGTCACACAAGACTCTCATTGCAGGCACAGGCACATCACTCGATGCTAGCGCCTGCATTACCCGAAACTCGCGATCTACCGCATGGGCAGATTTTAAAAGCTCACCCGGCGGCTTGCGCCTAAGCACGTATTTTCCACTCGCGGCATCAATTAAATAAGTAGGATTAGACTGCCCGCCAGCAAATTTTTCAGCACTTAACGGCCCCTTGAAGCCAGCAATGTTTGCTTCAAGATAGGCGGTCAAACTAACAACGTCTAAATCAAATGCATCTGCCATAAAAAGCTCTCACTCTGCAAAACGATCAATGATTTGTTTGCCAAGTGCCATTTGATGCACTTGATCTGGACCATCTGCTTGACGACACCAGCGGGCATAATTAAACGCTTCGGCCATAAAATAATCTTCAGTCAAGCCACCCGCGCCATGCAGCTGCATACAGCGATCAATCACATTTTGCACCAACAAAGGTACGGTGGTTTTAGTCGCGGCAATCATATCAGTGGTTTGCATTGGTCCCTGCTCATCGATTTGCTTACAGGTTTTCATAACCAATAACCGTGCCATTTCAATTTCTGAAAAACTGCGAGAAATCTCCTCTCGAACCGACTGATGCTTACTGAGTGGCCGACCAAATGTAGAGCGTGATACCGCACGTTTACACGCCAATTCCAGTGACCGCTGAGCCGCCCCCACTAAACGCATGCAATGATGCATACGACCTGGTGCCAAACGACCCTGTGCTATTTCAAAGCCGCGGCCCTCACCTAGCAACACGTTTTCTAATGGCACCCGTACATTATCAAACACAATTTCGGCGTGCCCGATAGGCGCATCATCATAGCCCAATGTTGTTAACGGTCTTACAATTGACATCCCCAAGGTATCCTTAGGAACTAACACTTGGGTTTGTTGCTTGTGACGATTGGCGTTTTCGGGATCAGTCTTGCCCATCACAATAAAGATCTTAGTGCGTTCATTCATAGCGCCAGTAATAAACCACTTACGGCCATTTAAAACCCATTCACCGCCGTCTTTCACAATGCTCAACTCAATATTAGTTGCATCACTGGACGCAACCTGCGGCTCAGTCATCGCATAAGAAGAGCGGATATAACCATTCAAAAGCGGTGTTAGCCATTTTTCTCGCTGCGCATCTGAGGCGTATTTCATGAACACCTCCATATTGCCTGTGTCAGGCGCATTACAATTAAAGACCTCTGGCGCCCACACAACTCGTCCCATTAACTCCGCAAGCGGTGCATAATCAACAAAGCTCAAACCGCCGTGCGCGCAATACTGAGGGAATTCTTCTGGACAAAATAAATTCCACAGACCGGCGTCTTTCGCTTTGGCCTTTAGTTCATCCATCAACGGTAAAATTGCAAAGCGATCTTTAGCCATGTGAAGCTGTTCAGCGTAGGCTTTTTCGTTGGGATAAATACTTTGATCCATAAATGCAGCAAGCTTTTTGTGAAGCTCTTGCGCTTTCAAACTGGGGGTAAGATCCATAATAACAACCTCAAAACAATCCTTGACGACATGGCGTCAAGATAAGTGAAAAATTAACTAGGTATAGCTAATTAAATGACGGTGTGGCGCCATCTCTAAATGCGGCACAGCATTGAACATGTTTAAGCTAAATTGCTCTCCACGAGTGAAATAACGTGTCACACCGGTATTCTTTGTCTGTAAATTACTCGCGATCATTGCGGCAACACTCAGGTTTAGCGCCTCGCGAAGCATAGCGCTCACTGGGCCGCCAGATGTCACCACCAGCACTCTGCCCTTCACGGCAGACAACGTCGCCAATATTCCTTTCACTCGCTGCTCGAATGCCGACCAAGGTTCCGCGACATTTGAGAGTTCATCGCGACTCCAAGCCAGTAATGCGAGGCGCAGAAACCGATAAAAACTTGATGCGTTAGCGAGGTCTACCGATACTCCATCTAGCTTATTGCCATACATCTCAATATAGCTGTCTACCAGACGATGAAAGTCATACTCGTTTAAGGCAGAAGTCTCTTGTGCTGCTGGCAGCGTAATAGTGGACAGTGAAAAGGCATCATGAATACCGCTCAGGGTTTCTCGGTGGCGGCGCATAGTCCCACTAAATACCGCGTCAAACTGTTGCTCAGCACCAAAAAAATACTCGCCCAATAACCGCGCTTGTTCCCACCCCACCTCGGTAAGGCGGTCATAATCATCGCTAGCAAAGGCGGCCTGCCCATGCCGAACTACAACAATCTCTGCCACTAAACTCTCCTACAATTTAATATCAGCAAAAGCGGATCATCGAAACATAGGGGATACTATAGCCGGAGCACATTCATTATTGAAATTTATTGTTTTTATCGAGCATAATAAGCATAGATTATAATCATATAGAGAACAGGCATTATGGCCAACACAAAAATAGACCTTAATCTGTTCACCGTCTTTGACGCCATCTACTCCCAGCAGAGCCTAACCCGCGCGGCAGGGGTTTTACACGTTAGCCAACCTGCGGTAAGCAGTTCACTGGCAAAATTGCGGAGTATCTTTGATGACCCCTTATTTGTACGTACCAGTGCAGGCATGACGCCCACGCCACTCGCTAGACAGCTAGTGACAACGGTTCGTGACTCATTGAAAAACCTGAACGACTGCGTTGCAAGTCGCATCCCCTTCAATCCCGCAACCGCAAAACGAACATTCCGAATACACGCCACCGAAAATGCCGAGTTGATATTACTTCCCGCACTGTTAAAACAACTTAAACAACGCGCGCCCGAAATAACATTGGAAGTCATATTTAGCGACCGACGCAAAGTTGCCTATGAAATGGCCAGTGGACACGTGCATCTTGCCGTTGACGCTCCATTATTAAGCCATCCCGAGCTCATTAGTCTGCCGCTCCAAACCGACGACCATATCTGTGTGATGCGACCTGACCATCCTCTAGCCAGGACTTGCCTAGGGATTGACGATTTCCTACAGCAAGAACACATTCACGTTTCAAGCCGCACAAAGGGGGCGGGACATGTAGATCTAGCTCTCAGGTCTATCGGTTACACCCGCAAGATCGTATTGCGTTTACAGCACTTTACTGCACTCCCCCCGCTGCTCGCTCAATCAAACTATATTGCCGCAGTACCGGCCGGCGTTACCCATCAATGGCCGCTGCACAAACAAGCCCTGCCCTTCGCCACCCCGAAATTAGAACTGCAAGTTTTTTGGCACAAAAGTGTCGAGCACGACCCTGCCATATTGTGGTTGCGGGAACTGACAATGGAAGTAGCACGGCAAAGTTAGCCAGGCGAGTTATTCAACAGCTGCTGGCTCATCCTATAACGACCAGGCGCTAAACCAAACCAGCGCTTAAACGCCTTTTGGAACGAGCTTTGATCACTAAATCCAAGCTCGGCAGAAATATCGAGTAAGGCCATATCACTTTCACCGACTAGCTGCCTAGAGCGTTGTTTACGAGCATCATCAACTAAGCTTTTAAAATTCACATCGGTATTATTCAGGCGCCGCTGCAAGGTGCGTGGTGCTAGCCCCAACTCCGCAGCCACGTTATCGAGCTTAGGAACACCTGAGGGTAAGTGGCGCAAGACACTCGCAATGACATCTTTCACAATGCGGTCTTCCATCTGCAACTTAGCAAGTTCAGCACGCGCAGTTTGCACTAAGGAGTTATAAATTCCAGTGTGGGGAAATCTGGTGGGACGATCTAAAAAATGACTATCAAACTCCACATAATTCGCACTGCAATTGTACTTTACTGGCGCTTCAAGAATACGCTCAATTTCACTTATATCTTCAGGTCCAGCATGACTAAAGCACACTTCGCGTTGATTACACCAGCGATTCAAAATCGCCTTATTTGCCCTATACAAACTCGTAAAAAAGAATTCCGCTAGATGTCTAGACACCGGTTTACGCTCTGGCACCACCCAAACTAACTGAGTTAAATCGCTGCCCAGCTCACTGAACATAACGTCGCCATGATCTATCAACAATCTCGAAAATTGAGCTACAGAATCAAAGGCCGCACGCGAGTTTGGTGCACTCATGCCAATGTAACTTACCATTCCCCAGGCAGTCGGCGAAGAATCTGCGCCCGCGTGGGCACCAAGAAAAGAGTCATCGAGCATCACACTCGCCACGTCCATAAGCACTTCAAATAAACGAAGAGGAAAACGCCCCTCCGCGGTTAAATGTTGCTCAGGTGTAAACCCTATCGCCGTAATCAGCGACTTTGCATCAACGCCGTGGTTTTCTATGTATTGAAGTAAATCAACCAAATACTCAGAGCACACTGTTGGTGTTCGCACAAACCCACCTCATTTACAATTACTTAAAAAGAGTGCAAAAAAACGTTATATGGATGTACCGCTGTTATATTTAACAATGCTTGAGAGAAAGCATAACAAGTAATTCCACCAGCCACACCCATCATAGCGACCGCTGGCAAATCACAATACGTTGAATCCCAAATGGAAATACGCCATCAATATTAAATTTTATCTATACGCTGAAAAAGGTAGCTGGAAATTATTGGGGAAACTAATCTGAACTACTCAAAAGCACAAACTACCACGCGTTAGATAAACTAACAGCCTTGCAAACCGGGCTTAGGTAGCAATAAACATAAATATGACACCACCACACTAAGCGCTAAACAAGACCCCTAGCCACGTGCTAATTTCCTCTGTGGCCTCAATATGGTCTGCCTTTGGCCCCTGCAATCCAACAAAACCATGACAAGAATCCGCGTATAGACTGTACTGAACAGTATTATCAAACTGCTCCAACCTCATAGCGTAATTGGCACCATCGTCGCGCAAAGGGTCCCTTCCCGCTGTTATTAACAATGTGGGGGGTAAATTATCTAAATCATTACGAGCTAACGGGGTTGCACGGGGGTGCCGGGTTTGACCAAACTCCAACACAGAGCTATTTTTTAAATAGGTATCCCAAAACCAAATCATTAATTTGCGAGTCAATACTGGCCCATTTGCATTTTCCAAATAGGACGGGGTTCCCGGCTCGTAGTGGTCTGTTACCGGATAAATTAGCACCTGGCCTTTCACCACATTAGGCAAACACTCTCTGGCTTGCAGTGCTGTCACCGCGGCAAGATTACCCCCAGCACTATCACCCGCTACCACTATCGCGTTTGGCAAGCCGCCATATAATTCAATATGCTCATAAGTCCACTTTAACGCGGCTAAGCAATCTTCAGGGGCAGCGGGAAACGGATGCTCTGGCGCTAGGCGATAATCTACAGCAACAACAATACAATCACTGCGGTTGCATAAATCACGACACATAGGGTCATAAACACCCAAATCACCAATAACCCAGCCACCGCCATGGTAATACACCACCACAGGAAAAGGCCCTTCTCCTGGTGGCTGGTAAATCCGCAATGGAATAGACCCATGTGCGGTGTCAATGTGTGAGTGACGTACATCAATATGCTTGGCTGTTTTGCCCAGCCAATGCATTCTGCACGACACTTTTATTGCCTTACGTATAACCGTTGCTTTAAATTTAGTATTCATACGCCATTCTTATTATTGAGAATAATGTTTTGAAGCCGTCAGTACCGACTTGTTATTTACGCAGTTCGCTTCTTGTCATCAGCTACCGGAACGTTAGTATTCCTTGGCACTGCATGTAATGCCGTCACCTTGCGACCATTACCATTGGCGGGTAAATACACCTTGCTGTTCACCCAACCCGTTGGGGTATAAAACCCCCACTTACGAATTTTAGGTCCGGTAAGGAATAAGGTTAGGCTATCTGGGGTTTTTAACAATAAACGGTGAGGTGCCCGTCCGGCACGGGTTGTAAAGCTGCCTGTTTCTAATATTCGCTCACTATCGGGCATTTCCTCTAGAATACGCCCACGCAGAACCACAGAAGAATTAAATATCCATGGGTGATCGTGTAAATTAATATCAGGATCATCCCCACACACTTGGTGGAGATAAACATTAAACAAGCGATTACGCGGAATAATGTACCAACGAGTTAGGTAGTCCGTGCCTATCACTTTATTGGGCGCTCGGCGGGTAATTTTTTCAGCTTTCGCCTGTAGGTGACGTAGTATAAAAGCGGGCAAACGCATAAAATTTTTGTTCTCAAAATCAACGGCGGCATTCCACAACACCGACACAACACATTATTTGAAGGCATAGTACCATTCATAAAGGGCTAGACAATACGTTTACCGGACATCTCAACACAAACCCACTAAGCTCAATACTAAAATGACTTATTCGCTATCCGCCGCAGAGGCAAGAAAACTCATACTACATGCCCAGCTATTACCGGCGGCCAAGCCAGCTGGTAAATCGTTGGCTGCGACTTTGTCCGCCATTGAGCATCTTGGTTATATTCAAATCGATACCATATCTGCCATTCAGCGTGCCCACCACCACACTTTATGGAATCGCAACCCTCGCTATCAACAATCACAGCTCAATGAGTTGGTGGCCACTGGTGACGTTTTTGAATACTGGTCACACGCTGCAGCCTATTTGCCGATGAAGGACTATCGCTACACCTTAATACGCAAACACGCTATTGCCAGCGGAGAGCAACGGCACTGGTATGCACCAGATAAATCACTAATGAAATCGGTGTTACGCCGTATTACAGAGGAAGGCCCATTAATGGCAAAGGACTTTGAATACAAGGGTGAAAAATTAGGTGAATGGCGGAGTAAACCCGCAAAAAAAGCACTGGAAAGCCTATTTATGCAGGGAGACCTAATGATTTCAGGACGTGAAAACTTCCATAAAGTCTACGATCTATCTGAGCGCGTTTTACCTAGCCATATCAACACGAGCACCCCCTCCCAAGAAGAATACGCTCGTTATCTAATCCGCGCTTATCTACAGGCAAACGGAGCTGGAAACGCCGATGAAATAGCCTATTTACGTAAAAACACCAAACCACTGATAAACACTCACCTTCGGAATATGGTGGAAAATCAAGAGCTGCTGAAAATTGATATCAATGACAAGCAATACTACGCTTTTCCGAAATCCCTCGACTTGCTCCGCAAGCCGCTCGCCCGAAGCAAACTTGCGATCCTATCGCCTTTTGATAATTTACTGATTCAACGTAAACGGATGCAAATGCTATTCGACTTCGATTACTTAATTGAATGTTATCTCCCTGAGCATAAACGGCAGTATGGGTACTTCTCACTGCCAATATTATGGAATGGAAACTTAGTTGCACGAATGGACTGTAAGGCTGACAGAAAAACATCAACCTTATATATACGTCATCTTGCGATAGAATCATCACTCAAAAACCATGACGGCTTCTTCGAGGCCCTCGGCAATACCCTTCCTGATTTTATGCGCTTCAACAACTGCCAGCAGCTACAAGCCGATAAAACAACTCCTGCTAGTTTATTACCACAACTGATCAAACTAACGCAGCAATAAAAAGTAGCGTCAATCACTTATACAGATTAACTTTACGCTATAATGCATAGGGCTATATCTAAACTAACACCCTATTGGTAAAGCTTTCTCGAACACATCAACATCGATACACCCTAGCAATCATAACCACACTACCACCTGATAACGGCAACCCCATTTCACAGCAAGCTTTACCTTTTTTGCCGCACAATATGAACCAGATACGTTTTTGCTATCTAAGATACTGCGCAACCTAACTAGGACTAATGAGTGACAATAGAGCTTATATACCAGTACATTTTCGGCGGAGCTGTTCTCGCCTTTTTATGCGTAATTGCAAGCGTACTATCACGACGCATTGGCGCACCACTGTTATTGGTATTTTTGTTACTAGGCATGCTTGCAGGTGAAGAAGGTCTTGGCGGGGTTACCTTTGACAACTTTAGTGTCGCCTTTTTATTCGGCAACTTGGCACTGGCTATTATTATTTTCGACGGTGGCCTTGGCACGAGAAAGGAGTCATTTCGGGTTAGTTTAAAGCCGGCCTTGTCCCTTGCAACGGTGGGTGTTCTCGCCACCGCAATTATTACAGGACTAGCGGCACACTGGATTCTCGGTCTGTCTTGGCAAGAGGGCTTATTAATTGGCGCCATCGTTGGCTCAACCGACGCAGCAGCAGTGTTTGGCCTACTGCGAACAGCGGGTTTAGAGCTAAAGGAACGAACAGGGGCTACTCTTGAAATAGAGTCGGGTTCTAATGACCCCATGGCCATATTTCTCACCATCACACTGGTACAAATACTACAGATCAGTGATAGCGAAACAAGCCTAGGCTGGACGGTTGCACAGGAGTTAATTAGCCAACTCGGCCTTGGGGTTATTTTTGGGCTTATCGGCGGTTATCTTCTGACCCAATTACTAAAGAAACTGCAAATTACGGCCTCGCTCTACCCCTTATTAACACTCGCCGGCGGGCTCAGCATATTTGGTATTACCACCCTAGTCGACGGTAGCGGCTTTCTCGCCATCTTTATTGCTGGCGCCATCATCGGCAACACCGCGCTTCCGTTTAGCAGTGACGTTCACCGCTTCCATGACGGCATGGCGTGGCTCAGCCAGATCGGTATGTTTTTAATGCTTGGCTTACTGATCACCCCCAGTCACCTCGTACCGCTCATTCTTCCAGCTTTAGCGATCGCATTTGTTCTCATATTTATTGCTCGCCCCATCGCTGTTTGGCTTGCCCTACTCCCATTCCACTTCCCATGGCGAGAACAGGTTTTCATTGGCTGGTGTGGTTTACGTGGGGCAGTCCCTATTATTTTGGCCCTATTCCCATCACTAGCTGGACTAGAACATACCCAAACCTATTTTGAATTAGTCTTCTTTGTCGTACTTATCTCATTGGTGCTTCAGGGTTGGACAATTGCCCCAATAGCAAGATGGCTGCAAATAGAGCTCCCTCCAAGTAAAAAACAACCGAAACACTTACACCTACCCCTAGATCAAGATCAGGAACAAGAGCTATTGGTCTATAACGTTGTATCAGAAAGCCGCGCCGCGGGTATGAAGTCAAAAGACCTGCCAATGAAAGAAGGCAGCCAATTCCTTGGTATTATTCGACAGGGGATGCTACTCGAAAAAAATAAAGACCAAACCCTCGCGGATAACGATCAAGTGGTTATTCTATCGTCTAGCAGTGCAAAGCCAGCCTTGGGTCGCGTATTCGCAGAAAAAGATCAAAGCCCAAGCGTAGCGTCGACGTATTTTTTTGGCGAATTTGCACTTAACCCCGACGCCCGACTTATTGACGTAGCCCAGGCCTACGGCTTCACAGCAGACCCCGCATGGGGAAATAGCTCGGTGGCGGAATATATTATCAACCAATTCCACGGCAAACCCGTTGTTGGCGACCGCGTTAAACTAGGACCAATCAAACTCATTGTTAAACAAATAGAAGGTGATCGTATTTCATCCGTCGGCTTGAAATTACAAGCACCGGATTAGCTCTGGCTAACAAGGCCACGAAAGAGTTATAGAGTTATGATGCTAACGTCCTGCTAAAACTGGAATAACAAGCTCGAAAAAACTCAAAATAGATCAGCGAACAAAGGTGTTCTTTGCCGCCAAGCGAGACAACATCAGTAACGATGCACTATAGTAATCATCACTTGACGAGGGAGTAGTAGGCATCGCCACACCAAACTCTCCGAGTAATTGACGAACAGCCATCCCTCCAGCTGACAAGGGATAGTGTGCAAACTCGCCACTAGAAAGATCTACCCATGCAGGGGGATAGCGCTGTTCACGCCAATAGGCATTAATTGCCCGCATCCCAGGGGTTTCAGTTATTCTTCCCCAAAAGAAATATAAGGGAATACGAACCGCCTCATATCCAAAGCGAACCGGCCATCCCTCAGCAGGATAAATCTCTCCTCCATCAGCAATCGCCATCCAGTCAGCAGGCAATTTTTTAGGACCAAATCTCGCTGCTTCAAATAGACGAATACTGTCTCGAAGCAATGATGACCAAGGTCCATTTGGCTCAAGCTTAGCGAAATGTTGAATAGCCGGCACCACAAAATAAGACAAATTAACAATTGTGAAACCATCATGTGTAAAGCCTTCTTTAGCCGGCAATAACACTGTATAACCCGCTACAGTCTTTAATAAATGTTCTTTTATTTGACGCCTTAGAATTAGCGATTGGTAGCTATACTCATAATTATTCCACCGCTGCCCAGCAACACTAAGCGCCCATGCGATCATCAGGTCACCATCGCTGGCATTATTCAAATCGGTAACAGCTACCTGCGCCGTCGGGTCGTAACGCCAAGAAAACAAGCGATCACTACTCCGGCGTAAATGCTTATTTGTCCATTGCCAAAGCTGATCAAATTGAGCCTTATCATCATAAGCCACAGCCATGAGCATAGCCCACCCCTGCCCTTCGGTGTGACTGACATTATTATTACCCGTATCGACTACCCGGCCATTGGTAATAAAACGAGCCACATAGGTATTCCAACCTTCATCCATATACTTTGGAGCAGCTGCATGACAGGCCACTGACGATAAGCTAATTAACAAGAAAACAATGCGAATACTAACCGCCATACATCAACTTAAGGGGCTTTCCCTTAGTATTTTCCGTGATTCGAACATCAACTACAGTATCACCACCCTGTTCCCGTAACCACGAGGTATAAATTCCTTGCAGCAAGGCAGAGAATGCCAGAGACCATAGAGTCTCTTTCCCATAGTCAGGGTTTGGCCAATCATCGTGAATAATCGTAATCGCTGCGGATTCCACTTTAAACTGACACCACCCCCAATCCAATTCATTCCAAATAGTATTTGCTTCTAGCTCTAAACCCTCTAATGTACTTTGTTCACTCAGAGGCCAGCGACTAGCCAACTTCGTACCCAAAACGCTAAAAAACGCTTGAACCTCGTTAGCGCCAACATTGCTATCAAGTTCATCCAAGAGAACCGATAAAAAATCCCGCCATTGTTTGTTACATTGTCGACCACGGTAATATTCCAAATTTCGAGATTGATGCGGAAGCAAAATATCCATTTTCAAGGGTCCGTGTTATACAAGAAATTAATCACCGCTGATGTTTCAGAGTAATCACCAAAAGTGTCATAAGAAATCCGCGAGCCGACGCTGAAAGCTGGCGACAGTTCATAACGCATACCTGCACCAAGGTTCATCCCAAACCCACTCTCACTCTCTGAGCTATATCGGGACTCCGTCACTGCGCCACTGTCCGCTAAAACATCCAACCAGCGCTGCTGATAATTCAATGTAGGGAAGTAAGCGGCACCGTCAACGCTATAACTTTGAAAACCTAATGATGCGCTCGCATTCCAAGAGAGCTTTTTATATTTTTCCGAATAGTGAATTGGAAAGGCTAAACTTACATAGCTTTGTGGGCTAAAATAACCGCCGTGGCCATAGGTGAATTTACTCAAGTTTTGATCAAAACTTGAGTACCCCATATTCACACCAGCCTGTAAAGTGCTCTGCTCTTCATTTACCGGGCGTAAATAGGCGCCAAAATTTGCCTGTAACATTTGATTACCTTGAACATTTTCACCACCGTAATAGTAAAAGCCAATATCACCATAAATGCCAACATCTTGATTATCAAAAGCAAGCCCTGCATTCACACCACTGCGGGTAACGGCACCCCAGCGATCTCCAGTGACAGGGTCTTCAACTCCAGCATATGACAATAAACTGTCTTCCACAGCTCTACGCTGAGCTTGTAAACGCAGTTGAGTGTTACTGGTAATTTTAGGGCCATAAAAAATTCCACCCACTATATTTGTAATTTCAAAACCTAGAGGTGTACTGCCAATATCTGCCGTAAACGCATTTCGCTTATAATTAATTGCCACTCCCAGACCCGCTTCTTCATTGCTATTTAGTGGCACTGCTCGGTTATATGAACCAACGCGCGTAATCAATTGTGAAACTAAATCACTAACTGCGCTGCTTCTAACTTGATAAGAGGCCACATCGTCCGCCAATAACGAAAAGTCGTTACCACCAAACTCCTGTAACAAATAGTCATCAACAAATTGGCGCTGATCAGTCGTGAGGGTATCTAGATCTATTCCAACTTCATATAAGGGATTTCTATTAACAGCAAGACCAAAGTTACGCTCCGCAGTTTGAACTCGCGCTTCTAGAGCCGTTATCTCCTGTGCTGTGCCTGAATCTTGCGCCGCTTCTAGCGCAGCATTGGCCAACGCTAACTCCTGCGCGCTAATATCGACTTCATCAATGATTGAACCAACACCGTTCAATTTTTCCGCCAAATTACTCGCAACCGAACTCGACACAGCAGAGCGATAAATCTGGCTAGCGCTATCTTCGCTTAATGTGCCTGCGTTCAAGTAAACGGGACTTACAACTAATTCAAAACGACCATTTCCCAATGGAACACCAGAAAAACCTAACTCGCCGCTGACTTCAGCCAATTGACTTAAACCGTCCTCCCCCTGTCGGAAACGCATACCAATATCACTACGTATACGGGGAGAAAGATCCTTTTTAAGCTTATGGCGATAGGTATCTATACCCTCAATTTCTCGGTATTGACTGTCCGTAACGGCGGTATTAGATTGCGTACTCGCTATAGAAGTAGCGGCTAGCAAATGCTCTCGTCCTTGATCTTGCCAATATCTCTCCGACCACTGTAATGGCATTTTGTCGTCGTACGGGCTACTCATGACGCCTTGGGATGTTGGTTGAGAGTCAAAATCACGATTAACATACTTCCGACTCTCACGTTCTGGCCGCCAGCGCCCAGCAGCAACAGAGTGCCCCGGCAACCAAGCACCCACATCGGCAAAATCAGCAGTATTAGATTTTTTCACCAAACGCTGCCAGCGATTATCACCATCTTGTTTTTTCAATCCCGACAAACCGTTTCGAAATGGATTGTCGGCAATCTGATACTCGCCTAGATGAATTGACTCACCAACAGCAGCCATTCGCGCCTGCTCGACAAAACTCAATGCCTGCCTCTTGTCACCCTGCGCCTCAGCAATGCGCGCTGCAAGTATTAACCATTGCGGTGATTCCAAAGGCGCTGCCTGTTGTAAAAAAGCCTCCGCTTGGTCTAAATTATTGGCAATTAGTGCCGTCTCCGTCATACCTAACAGCGCAACATTACGTGAACCTGTACTACGTTCATAAACATATTCATACACTTGCCCAGCGTAATCATAATAATCACCCTGTTGATATAGACCAGCCAAAGCCAACAACAACTGCTCATCTTCAGGGTTAGACTCTAAACCTGTCATCAATAAATCATAGGCATCTGCATGCTTCTTTGCAGACTGAAGCTTGGCAACTTGAGCAAGCAAAAGAGTTGTATTAGCGCTAGACAAAGTATCTAGGGTCTTTTGGTCATCCTGCGCTTCCCTATTTAAGAACCCTAATAATCGTTGTGCTTCGCGGTCATTTTCGGTTTTAACTAGCACCGATAAATGATTTAAATAATCTGTAGGGGTGGCGCTAAAACCCGCGCTTAAATCTCTTCGAACTAATGCCAACGCCAAACTTCGCTCACCTTCTTCTACCAGAACAAGGGCTACTTGCCCTAACTCAAGCGCAGAAGCTGGCGGATTGCGATAAAGATCATCGAGCGCCATTTCAACACTGATAGGATCTCCCGTTTTGAGGATGGTCTGTAAGCTTTGTAGACGACGCCCCATACTAGCGCGAACCAACAGAGCCAGTTGAGACTCACTACGTTGATTTTCAGGTACCTGCCCTATCAAATGCTCAACTTCTGCCCAGCGCTGCTGCTTCTCAGCAAGCATAGCTGCAACAGTAAGCCCTTCATGACTTCCCTGCTGAACAAGAGGCCTTAACAAAGTACGCGCTCTTACTGGCTGATCCTGGTCATCATATAACCGCGCCAATTCCAAACGTAACCAAGGGTCATCTGGAGCAATCAGCAAGGCTTCACGTAAGATAATTTCACCAGCTGCAGGTTCACCTCTAGCAATAAGGCCAACAGCTCGTTCACGCAATTGATTTACACGCTCCGCTTGCAAATACGACAAGCGCTTACGATCTGCCTCAGGTAATTTAGCAAATTCTATCTCTGCTTCGCCGTACTCTCTTCTTGCGATTAACGACCTAACCAAACCCGAACGAGCGGGGACAGAGTCGGGCACAATCAATAAATATCGTCGATACACTCCTTCTGCCTCAGCTGACCGCCCCTGAGCCATAAGAATTTCAGCTTGCAATAATCTGGCATCTTGACCCGGCACTCCCTGATACTCAGTTAAGGGCAAGACAGAGGCATAAGCTTTTTCAAGCTCCCCAGAATTCAAAAGATTACGAGTTTGCTCTAAACGCGCATAAAATCGGGCAGAATCACGAGCATCTCGCCACTTGCCAGCGGTCTTGGGAGCCATAGTCATCGCTTTACTTAAACTCGTATCAGCGGCTGAAAATTGCCCATTACGCAGTTGCACCAAACCCATGCCGGCAATTGCATTAGCATCGTCAGGGTGCGCTTTAATTGCAGTATTAAAGCCCTCTTTAGCCTCATTAAGGCGACCCCGTCTTAAATCAGTGTACGCCTTCGCCTGCGCCTGGCCTGTATCTTGTTTAGATGTATTAAGGTGTGCAATCACCTCTTGATCAGCAGGAAACGCTTTAAGATAAGTGTTAAGTCCTTCAATATATTTTGCTGTTGATGGCAACCACAACAAACTTTGACGCCAAGCCTTACGAACTCGATCATCCTTTTTCTCACTCCAAAGTAACGCTAAGCGGTCAGCACCTTCGGGACGGCTCGCGCTCCGGTAAGTCAGCGCCTCAGCGTAGGCAACTGCAACGTTGTAGTCTTGGGGCTTTTCGACAGTAAGTGATTTCAGCCCTTTTATTGCTTCTTCCCAGCCGCTATCGGTACCAGCCAACGTCTGATAATACTCCAGAGCAAGATCGTCAGGTGGCGGATCACCGGCAAACAATTCACGATATACATTCGCGGCCTTCCCCGACTCTCCACGCGCTGCAAATGTTCTTGCTTTTGCAAGAACCGACGCGTCAAGCGACGTTCTTCGTAAACGATCACTTAACCCACGCCATTGTTCACTATCAGGCGCAGTGCGCTGCAATTTCTCAGCCCAGTTATGAGCCGCCGCTGTATCGCCACGATTTAGCTCTAACAAGGCCATTTGGTAAAGCGCTTCGCTATTATCATCATCAGAAGCCAAAACCCGCTTCAGCGAGTCTTCAGCCAAATCAGCTCTTCCCGACTGCATCCAGAATCGCGCTTGCTCAAGTAAACGAATATACGAGGCGTCTTGAGCCTCAAGTGAAACAGGCAGACCTACTGCTATCACTAAGAGCATGTAAATCCGTTTAATATCGAAACACTGACTTACTGACAATTTCATCTCTCTCCATCCCTACGCCGCTTAGCTCGTAAAACAAGTAGGGTGTAAGCCTGAGCAACCAATAACGAAACAATAAGCAAAGGCAAAATTAACAATAAAAAAGGACGTTGGGCAAACCACCAACGAAGACGGTTATATCGATTTTCATCCCCCTGTAAACGAGTAGATTCCAGACGGTACGAATTTGCTCCTTCGCCACTATCTAAAACTGACAAATCACCAGACACCGTTGTAAAAACATTAGGGGTATCAAATTGTTTAACCATATCCACCAAACCAAAGCTATCCGTCGCAGTTAGTAAAACAGTTAGCAACACATCTGTTTCAGCGCTATCTGGCTCTTGTTTAGAGCGTGACGCTGTACTGACAAGAGCCTGTAGATATTCACGACTATTTAATGTTCTATCTGCCTCGTCCTGACTCAGGCGGTTACCATCTAAAAATAAAGATACAATCCAATCTTTACGTTTTAGCTCTGCCACCCTTAAGCGGCCTTTATTAACAAATAACCTACTACCCTTAAGAACCTCTTTGGTTATTGGAGCCGAGGTACCCGCTAAGGCAAGCCAATGACGGCCCGCAACACTAGAGAGTTGATCCCCTCCCAAGGCCACCGCCAAATTAAGCGCAGGCTTACCTGTAAACTCAGAAAAGCTAGCTATTAATTCAAAAGCAGCGGCTAAAACCTGTTTGTCCGGTTGAGCAGGGAGCACCAAAGCACTATTGGACATATCTGCCTTAGACGTAAACGGATAGCCCGAGTCAGTAAACAATGACAAATCAGGCACTGATACCATTGAACGAAGTTCAGAAAGGTCAATATTCGTTTCTGGCATTAAATGACTGACAACATCATCAGGAACATTAGAGCGACAATCGCTAGAAAGCTTAGCCTGCAAATTAAAATAAAAGGTTAACTCATTTTTACCATGCAAACGCTCAGGTGAGAGATGAATAACCTTTTCTTCTTGGCGAACTTGTCCTCCAAGCGCACCCCATAATTGCTCCAACAATCCTTTCCTATTCACCGGTAGGGACCGTAAAAAACCACCATTTAAAGTTATATCAAGATGAGATTTGCCAACGTCCAGCCACTCACCTTCAGGAAACTGATATTTAACGCGAAGTGGAACCGTGCGTCCCGGCCAAAGGTTCATAGACGGAGAGAGCCTAAACGGCATAGTAATTAATGGTGGCGTAAGCCCGCTAACACGTAATGAATTTGGTTCAACAAGCTCACCGAGTTCAATAACATCAGAGGTATCAACCCAACGACTTGCACTTTCAACTGTATCGTCTGAAGCGGAAGTATCAGAAACTTTTACACTTCGCCCCATCAACTGATGACTTTGCGACGCCAAATAACGAGCAGCTTGAATTAATCCCCGATCATCAGGCGCCTCGATAACTAATAAACTACCATAGGTTGAATTAGGGTTATCTGTTAAACGAATAGCGGGTACCTCTATATCAGTCTTACTGATACCTGGTACCGGATGCTCATTAGTGGCAAACACAATAGCGTGACCAGCAGGTAGGCTATCCCCCACTGAAAAGGACAGGGTTCGAAAATGACTTTCAGCCCCAATCCATGACGCGAGTATTGCAGCAGAACGCACTTGCTCTCGAGAAGGCCTCGCGGGTAAAACCATTGATATTAATGAATCTCCCGAGGCGTTAGGATCAAAAAACGGCCTCGGTAGTAATGATAGATCTTTAGCCGTTGGCAGCGTATCTGTCGTCAATAAAAACCGTGATGTAGGTAGAATATTAACACTGGTTACCATGCCCTCGGCCACATCACAATCGTCGCTACGACTACCAACAAGAGCAAGATCAATATTATTATTCGACACCAGATAAGCTGGGTTTACCTCTACGGAATACTTTAAGGGCATTGGATCTTGCAATTCCAAAGCGGCCCGCCCAACTTCGACGCCATTAACTGACAAGATTAAGGTATCGCCATAATCATTTGGTGAGAAATAATCTATTAATAAATCAAATCTTGCCCCTCTAACAACCTCATCTCTTGGCAATGAAAACTGGGTACCTGCTCGCCCTCCACTCCCCCTTATATACAAACCCTTACTGCCGCCCAGCTCACCCAGCGCAAGCTCTCTTGCACGATACCCGTCTGCATCCACAGTATCCGCCATCGCCGGCAAACTGGCTAAAAGCAACAATACTGAAAACAAAACCAACATCGCTAAAGGCACAACCCAACGCGTAAATAACTGCTCTTGAACTTGGCTATTTGCCTGTCGCTCATCTTCGCTATTTGAAAATAATCGCGGAGCGAATAAGCCCAAAATACAACGTAACATTCCCACGAAGGATCTCAGAGGGTGATCAGACGGATGCTCCTGCTCAGCAAACCACGCATTCTCTCTTCCCATCACAATACTGACTAGCTGGCGACGTTGATCCGTATCCAACTCGCCAAACCGAAGACGAAAACTTTCCTCATCGCTACTTACAAGTGTTACAGGCAGGACAACTCTGCGCTTGTGATAAATAAGCTCAATACACTCAATTGCAGTAGGCAGCACTTGCTTTTGCCGATTACGCAAGCGAACTCCACCCATAGAGATATCAATTAACTCACTCCCAAGAGCATGTCCGCCCTCAAGAAAAATGGACACCGGCAACTGTAAATCAATACGTACATTAACTCGAGATTGTTGCCGTTCACGTGCTACAGCTATAGCAGCCAACAATGTAAATAAACTAAACCCAGCCCAAAAAACGTTGAGCAACATTACATTAGGTTCGACATCGTAATAATCGTGCCAATAAAGCCTCACCAAGCCCCAGCCAACACTAGCTAACAATAAGAATGCGACAATAAGTTGCGGCTTAACCGCATCAATATCAAAAAATGTTTGCTCTACGAGAGCACCTTTATCGGTAACATTGAATTTGCCTTTATTCGGATTTAAAAGGGTTGTCATTGTTGGCCTTACTAATTGAAAAGCCAATACAGACTCGTAAATCTCCCCCCAGAAAATATGCCGAAACCGTCCATTAGTTCGTGAGTTTGTATATACCGCATGAACTAAATGTGGCAATGCATAAGCAATAATAATTTCTGCCGATGAGGCAATAATATTTTGACCGATTAACAGATACGCCAGCGGGGCGGTAATAAACACAACGCGTGGCAAAGGAAATTGAAAATGCAACATAGCGGACAAGTAACACAAACGCTGCGCAAAACTTAAGCCTCGCCCAAACAACGGGTTATCTGTTCGAAGTATCTGCATCATACCTCGAGCCCAACGAGCCCGTTGACCAATATGAACAGAAAGTCGTTCCGTGGCCAAGCCCGCCGCAAGCGGCAGACCCAAATATGCGGTCCCCCACCCTTTGCGCTGCATTTTTAAAGCTGTGTGAGCATCTTCTGTTACGGTTTCTACAGCAAAGCCTTCAACATCTTGTAAGGCAGTTCGACGAATAACTGCGCACGAACCGCAAAAAAAGGTCGCATTCCAAAAATCGTTTCCCTGCTGCACTGGACCATAAAATAAAGCACTTTCTCGCGGGACATCATCACCAACCGCAAGGTTTCTTTCAAAGGGATCTGGCGAATAAAAATAATGAGGGGTTTGTAACAAAGACAGATTTTCGTCTTTCAAAAACCCGCCTACGGTGTATTGTAAAAAGCCGCAGGTTGGAACATGATCGCAATCAAAAACTGCAACCAAGTCCCCGTCAGTCTGCGCTAGCGCATTATTTAGGTTCCCCGCCTTGGCATGTTGATTATCATTCCGGGTAATGTAACCAACCCCAGCCCTTGCGGCAAAAGCTGCAAAAGCGTCACGCCGACCATCGTCAAGTAAGTAGACTCTTAATTTATCCGCAGGGTATTCAAGACATTGCGCAGCAAGAACAGTATCTGCAACAACACTTAAACTTTCATTATAACTTGGGATGTATACATCAACCGTGGGCCACTCAGCTGTATTCTTCGGCAGTGGAGTAATTCGACGCTCCAAAGGCATTGCCGTCTGTAAATACCCCAAAAACAAAATAAGCCATGCATAAAGTTCAGCAGCAAATAAACCATAGCCAAGGACGTACTCTAAGCCGCTTTCAAAAACTAAAGTTTCCGAAGCACGCCAATACATATACCTTGTCGAAACCAGCAAACTCATTGCCATTAAAAACAGCGACACTAACCTTGATTGAGGTTTTACGCGACTCATTACCACCATAATGGCAACACTGAACACGCCCAACAGGGTTTGATAAGCCACATCCATTGGCGTAGTAATAAATAGAAACAAGGGAATAACAGAACAAATTAGCAACAACCACAATACAAACCACTTACCAGAAGTATTGTTTAATTGCTCTGACTTAGCCTTTGAATCCTCTTCTTCAAACGGCTTATCCACCCAGCTTCTCCAAATGAATCAGTTCTTTCATGACCCTATTTACCAGTGCGTCTAAATCCTGCGCAGCCAAACTGCCAGGTGCACTTTCAAATACAATCCGTTGTTTTGCGTTTGCTTCTAAAACAGCCTCGTCGCGATGAATTAAGCCCATTATTTCTTCACCGAATCGGTTTTCCATAAAAGTACAAATTTCACTATTCAAACGACTGCGCGGATCAACTTGATTGAGTACCAAACCATGCCGACTCTCAGCCGGAACATCCGAAGGGTAATAACTGCCATTTTCTACCGCCGGAAGCAAAGAGATTGAGGCTGAATCAGACAGCAGAACAGTCAATCGTAAATCCGCCAAACCAGCTACTGCCGACAATGCTCGAGATTGACCCGGCGGCAAGTCGGCTATGATCACGGTTCCCCTTGACTGACTAAGTGAAGCAAATCGGGAGCGTAGAAAAGCAGGCTGCCGCAAATATTGTTCAAAAGCATTGCTCATTGCTTGACTGGGGTAGCCATAAGGCAGAACAAATAAATTATCTGCAATCTCTACCGTTAAAGAAGACCAGTCCTCACTCGCTACTGCGTTTTCGACAAAGCCACGACCATCATCTAGGCGCACACCAAAATGAAGTCGCAGAGCATTCTGAGGGTCAAAATCCACAGCAATAACACGAAACCCTCGCCGCCTTAGCCCATAAGCCAAGTTAGCAGTGCATGTGGTTTTCCCAACGCCACCCTTTGGGGAGCTAATACAGATAACTGCCACTAGCGGGACGCCAGTTTACGACTATGTGCTGCAATACGCTGCAGCAAAGGTTTCAAAGGCGTATTGCCGCTAGGAACATCTAGCTCAGATGACACTTCCTCAGCAATCGAGTTTGGTTTTGACAAAATATTTCCAAACCTCACCGGATTAACAGGAGATTCAGTGTTTTCAGTATCGAAAGTATTTAGTGAGGGAAGTGGGGCATCAATTTCGATGCCATCTTGCGCTTTATCAGTCGAGATATATGGCGCATTCGTCTGTTTCGCAGCTTGAGCGAGAAGCGGCCAAGAAGAAAAATCCGAAGAGCTAGTCACCTTCGACATTCTTTTAATTTCCATTTCTTTCATCAAAATTCCCTATTAATAGTCTTACTATATTCTATTTAATCTACATAACTGAATCTACTAACAAACTTGTATTATTATGTCAAAATACTACGAACTAGGCGTAAATAGTTACAATTGCTACACAGTCTGGTAACCCTCCCTTTTTAACTGGTGTGAATAGCCCCCAAGCATAATAGGAATTCATAGCCAGCCCAGCGAAAAGTGAACTGAGCTTACAAGCGCAATTCACTAACCAACTCATCCGAGAATCGTCACACACCTTGACTCCCCTCTCCTAGCGAGTATCCTTTGCGCCGATGTTTCAGGTGCCTGAGTGTATTTCTATATGCAACGGTGAAACGGGAAACAGGTGCGCACGCCTATCCAGCTGCAATACCTGTACTGCCCCCGCAACGGTAAACAGAGATGATTATTCAGCCAGCTATCATCTAGTTGGCAGCCACTGCGTGTTACGTGGGAAGGCGAATTGATCACGCTGATGTTGTCAGCCCTTTGTGAGTCCGGAGACCGGCCTGAAATAACAGGATAAACGCGACGGGGTGTCGACGCCTGCTTCAGCCACCGCTGTCGCCTGCAAAAACTTCCACGCTTTTATTATTTCCTTATGCTTATTTACCGTATGCGGGAGAGCTGCGGTGGGATGCCTTTGCTATGTCTACACTTTTGCCGATTGCTGATTTACTCACATCTAAACGTCGACAGAGAATGTCTTTTTCTGCCTTTTTGTTCATTACCCTTTTTAGCCTATTTGGCACCAACTTAAGCCTTGCTGCCACTAATACCCTCACAGCCATTGTCTCTGACCGCTCAGCACCGACATTGATTGCCAGTGCACACCAATTACTGCAAGAAAAAACAGAAGTGCAAATCCGTATCCGCACCGTTAGCCAGATTATTGCGATGGATGATCGCCAACTGCAAACGCTTATCAGCAACAGTCAAAGCCTATTGTTCATTGCCGTTTTTGGCGAGCCAGTAGAACGTCTGCTTAACCAGCGCTTTCCTGCCAGCCAAAAACGTACGGTATTGCATAGCGACCGCCGCTTAATGGCGTTACAGCGAGATAGACACGGCGATATTTTTGCCTCCAGCATTCCCGAAGATGTGGTCGGTGATCGTGATGCGGTTATTGATGAGCCCTCACTAACGGCTAAACAAGCCGCAGCCCCCCCCTACGCCGATTGGCTGCAAGCGCGGGCTTACTGGGTGAATCGTTCAGTGGATAACGGCGTTAGCTTGTTTAATTTTATACTTAGCAACGGCAAACAAATTACGCCAGCGCAAGCCGTAGCGCCGCTACGTTTTGCCGTTTACCAAAACGACCAAGCCAATTGGCTAACACCCGACAAATTAACGCAGGCCTTAAAACCCATGCGCCGCACACTTTGGATTATCGACCATGACGGTGGCGACATTTCTGGCGACTGGGCACTACACCAACAACTATGCCAAGCCACACAATGGCAGTGTGTATCTATTCTGGCCGGTTGGGGTGAACCCAGCGTAGCCGCCATTTCACAAATACACGACATAATGCGCGGCTCCTTGGCAGGCACACCTGCCGCCATTGTGACCGTACAAGATTTTGTAATTGGCGGTGGCGAAGGCCGCGAAAAGGTCACTCAATTACTCACTAAAATAAATTTACCAATCCTAAAGGCAGTTCGTTTGAGTGAATGGTCTGAGGCCGAGTGGGCCTTATCACCAGAGGGGATACCCAGAGATTCTGTTCACTACCGCGTGGCCATGCCTGAATTACAAGGCATCTCGCAACCGCAGGTTTTAGCTCTGGCGGAGCCAAGCGGCATAGACCCGCTCACCGGCGGCAGTCTTTATCGCAGCAAGCCGATAGACAATGAAGTAAAACGCCAAGCCCAACGCCTAACGCGTTGGATGACACTGCAAGAAAAAGCCAATGCCGACAAACGTATTGGCGTGGTCTATTACAACCACCCACCCGGCCGCCACAATATCGGCGCAGATAACCTCAACGTACCCGAAAGCTTGCTGGAAATGCTGCAAGCGATGAAAGCCGCAGGCTATAAAACAGGGCCGCTGCCAAAAGACGCCAATGCACTATTAGATAAATTACAGGCCACCGGCGTTAACCTGCCCGATGACCGCGCCGCTTTATCCGCCATGTCAACACAGGTAAACACCATTAGCGGCGATGATTACCAAGCCTGGTTTGCCACCCTGCCAAAGGTGGTGCAGGCAGAAATGGTCAACGGCCCACTAGGCGAGCTGCAAGTATGGCTGCAAGAACAAGTGGACAATGCGGTCGCCTTAGAGTCTGTCACTGAGCGCCAAAGCCGCTTGGCACTTATCAGCGCCCGCATGAGTAATACCATCAGCGATTTACAGCACGCCCTTGATGGTGTGCGTGATGCCGGCCGCGCTCGCGCACTAGACTTATTAGCTCAAACGGAAGCCGAGTACCAAGCCGTTATTCAACGCAGCGCCGATGGCGGCACACCAAATTGGCAAAGTAGTGAGAAACTTGTAAAAGCCATAATCGACATGGGCATTGAAGGGATTCGCGGCTGGGGCACGGCGCCAGGCCGAGTGATGGTATGGAAAAACAAAATACTGATTCCCGGCGTGCAATTCGGCAATGTCTTTTTAGGACCGCAACCACCGCGGGGCTGGGAAATTAACGAAGAACTACTCCACGCCAATATGTCCTTTCCACCGCCGCATCAGTATTTAGGTTTTTATCATTATATAAACGATGTGTTCAAAGCCGATGCGTTAGTCCACGTTGGCCGTCACTCCACCTATGAATTCCTACCTAAACGCAGCGTAGGTCTAAGCGAAAACGACTACCCCAGTATTGCGGTCGGCGATCTACCCAGTGTCTACCCCTATATCGTTGATGGCGTTGGCGAAGGCATTCAAGCAAAACGCCGTGGTTTAGCGGTGATGATCGATCACCTCACTCCTCCCCTCGCCGCCACCGAGCTCTACGATTCGCTTTTAGAAATTCGTCAGCTGATAGAAAGTGCCGAAGCTGCCAATGACGCAGACACCCGCGCCAGAGCGGTAAAAGCCCTGCGCGACAAAATTGATGAAACCAATTTGCGCGACGAACTTATCGCCAGCATGGACGAAGAATTAAAAGTACGTGGCATTGGCTTTGAAGAAACCGACGATTCTTTCTTGCTCCACGAAGTAGGCCACTACCTCACAAAGCTGCAAGAAAGCTTTATGCCACTGGGCCTACATGTATTTGGTCGCAACTGGCAGCCTGACGCCGTCGATACCATGATCAGCTCAATGTTACAGGGCGACAATAGCGGCAACGACAAAAGCAGCAAAGACGATTGGCGCAACAAATTAATCGCCTCCCCCGCCGCCGAAATGTCAGCCTTACTCAACGGTTTAAACGGTCATTTTGTCGAACCGGGTAAAGGTAACGATCCCATTCGGACGCCGGAGTCGCTGCCTACTGGCCGCAATTTTTATGCTTTAGATGGCAGCCTACTACCCACCCGCGTTGGCTTTGAGGTTGGCACCGCACTGGCCGCCAAAGTGCTTAGCGGTGAGTCTGGCGTCGCCATTGCAAACACCGACACCCACAATAATAAACAGGGAATTATTTTGTGGGCCTCTGACGCAGTACGTGACGAAGGTGCCATGATCGCCTTTGGCATGAAACTGCTCGGCGTACAACCGGTTTGGAATAGCCGCGGCATTATTAAAGGCTTAGCGCGATTACCCCTAGGCCCCGATCAACCACAAAGATTGGACGTGGTCTTTACCACCTCTGGCTTATTCCGCGACCTATACGGCAAACATTTATTGCTACTCGATAAAGCGGGACTCATGGCGCTGGACGCCAGTAGCGACCGCATTCGTCGCGACTACCCCGCGCTCACCCTCGCCTTAAACAAGGCCCTTGCTCCGCTGGGAGAGGCTGAACGCGGCGGCAATGAAACCTTTGAACAAAACCAATTCGCCAATAACTGGGTAAATGAGGCGCGTGAATTGCTCGCGGCCAACCCCAGCATCAAACCCGATGAGCTAGGTCGCCAAACCAGTTTGCGGGTTTTTGGTATTGCCCCCGGCGGCTATGGCGCAGGCATTAATCGCTTGGTTGAACGCAGTGGCGCATGGCAAGACCGCAGCGAATTGGCTGATGTTTTTATTAAGCGCATGGGCCACGCCTATGGTGCCGGCATGCACGGTCAATCTGCCCAAGACCAGTTCAAGCGTCAACTACAAAGCGTATCGCAAACGTTCTTAGGTCGCGCTAGCAACCTCTATGGTTTGATTGATAATAACGACGCCTTCGATTACTTGGGCGGCTTTAATTTAGCGGTGGAAACCGTCAGCGGCAAAGTGCCAGCCAGCGCAGTTATTAACCATGCCGACAACCGTAATTTACAAATTGACGCCCTCCACGACGCCTTGCTCTCAGAACTGCGCGGTCGTTTTTTTAACCCGCAATGGATCAAACCCTTAATGGAAGAAGGCTATTCCGGCGCACGAACAATGGGCAGCGAGTTCATAGAATATTTATGGGGCTGGCAGGTCACTAGCCCAGACATTATCAATGACAAAGTCTGGGAAGAAGTAAAGTCTGTTTATATCGACGATGCTCAAAATCTCGGCTTAAAAGCGTTTTTGGCCGACGATAATAATCGCTATGTGCAGACCAATATTTTAGCCGTGATGCTCGTTGCCATCGACAAAGGGTTTTGGGCGGCGGATGCCGACACCACCCAGCAATTGGCTGAGCAATTTGCCAACAACATCATTGAACACGGTAACCCCGGCAGCGGCCATACCCATGCCCGTCACCCCATGTACGATTTAGTAAAATCGCAATTGTCCGCCAAAAAGGCCGAACAGTTGGAGGCCAAATTGCAAAGTAGCCGTATGGATGACGCCGATATAAACGCCACTAACAACAGCGCAAAGGCACCAAGTCATATACAAGAAATTGAAATCGATAAGGCTGAATTTGCTGCGCAAACGGCAGCGGCGTCAGCAAGTGCATCGCAAGCCAAGGCCACCGACAACGCATCGGATTCAACACAGTCACAAGCATCAGATTACTTAGCTTGGCTTGTCGGCATTGGCGTCATACTCATGCTGGGCGGTTTATGGCGCGGTCGCCGCAGCAATCGCTAACGGCTCATACGGAGAATACATTATGTTTTCAGGAATATCGCTGGGCTTAATGCACCAGATTACTTCGCTACTGTTAACCCCTGTGATTTGGGCGCTATTGTTTTTTGTTGGCCTCGCCATATATGAAATTGGCATCAGCATTGGCGAGCGTTTTGGCGGAATCCGTCAAATACGCGACGCCGGCAACCGCGATGTATTATTACAGACGGGAAAACGCCGCATTGAGCGTGCCGACTTTCTCACCCGCTTAGCCCCAATGCTGGGGTTAATGGGAACCTTAATTCCTCTTGGGCCCGGCCTAGCCGCGTTAGGCGATGGCGATCTACGCGTACTCACCACCGCAATGACCGTGGCCTTTGATACCACGGTGATCGGCCTGCTAGCCGGTATGATTGGCTTTGTATTGGGACGCCTACGACGACGCTGGTACGACCAAGCCATACTCCAGCTAAACAAGGAGCAACATCATGGATAAGTGGCGCCACAGTGATTTTTTAGAATCGGACGAAGACCCGCTTGGCCCCATGGCCAATTTGATCGATATCATACTGGTGTTTGCCTGCGGACTCATCGCCGCATTGGTTTCACTCAGTCCCGATTTACAGCAACATTTCAACACAGCACAAATGCAGAAAGATATTAGCTTGGGCAAAGAGCTACCCACCGTGCCGCAAACAATGAAAGATAAAATCAGTAGTGGCAGCGGCTATGAATCGCTAGGCCAAGTCTACCGCGATCCAGAAACAGGGAAGCTCATTCTTATCGGGGAATAAAATCACAAACTATTATTCGGTCGCAATATACAGCGACCGAATAATACCCACTACTATAAAGACTGTTCGATAAACGCCTTTACTTGTTGTTGTGATCCCGCACCCGTGCGCTGTGCAACAAGTTCACCATTGTTAAACAACATTAGGGTGGGAATACCCCGTACACTATAACGCTGAGCGATATCTGGACTCTCATCCACATTCAACTTGGCAATTGCCACACTGCCGTCTAACTCACCCGCCAAGCTCTCAAGCACGGGGTTCATCATTTTACATGGCCCGCACCACTCGGCCCAAAAGTCCACCAACACGGGGCCTTTAGCATTGCTGATAGTATCGTTAAAGTCCTGATCTTTCAGTTGTTGAATTAATGACATGGTCTTTTCTCCTGTTGTGTATTGTCGAACTTCACTATGCGCGTCAGCCAACAGGATTAAAAATTGTTCGTGGATATAGTATTCATCATAAATTATGATGAGATAACCAATCCATGAGTGAGAGTCCGCTTGAGTTAGCGCAATGAAAAGCCAGGAACTAACACTGCTGCAAGTCTTTGACGCCATTATGACCGAGGGTTCAGTAACCCGCGCAGGCAACCGTTTGGCCATGTCGCAACCCGCCGTTTCCAACGCCATTGCTCGAATGAGAGACGTTTGGAAAGACCCGGTCTTTGTTAAAAAAGGTCGTCAAATTGAGCCAACAGCTTTTGCCCAAAGCCTTTGGGCGCAAGTGCGTACCCCCATGCAACAACTTGCAGCGGCATTAGAGCTGCGAGAATTTAATCCCGCGCAATCACATCGCCAATTTCGCATCGCCATTGCCGACCTGTCAGTAGACCTATTCTGGCTACCCTTCACCCAACAGGTGACGGAATATGCACCCCATGTCGATCTATACGCCCAACCCTATACCCGCTTAGGCGTCATTGAGCAATTGCGGGCAGCTAGCATCGATATCGGTTTAGGGCCCGTCAATCAACACGACCGAAGCTTACGCTCCATTCCCTTATATCAATCCAATTACAAGCTCGTGATGCGCAAAGATCACCCCCTGGCAGGCAAGCCAGTTTCAATGGATGATTTTATTGCCGCCAAGCATTTACTCGTCTCTCAGTCAGGGGAGCCTAGAGGCGATGTAGACCAAGCCTTGCAACGGGTAGAAAAACGACGGCGAGTCGCCATGACGGTCAATCATTTTTCCGCTGTGCCAAAATTATTAACCCATAGCGATCTCATTGCCGTTATTCCACAAATGGTTGCTGGTGGCACGCGCTTTCGATCCGAATTATGGGTGAGCGATCCCCCGCTAATCATAGAGCCAAGCCCCGTCTACCTAATATGGCATACTCGGCTTGATCAAGACCCGGGACTAATTTGGTTGCGTAATTTGTTAGAACATGTGGTGAAACAACAGTGGAACGCATGTAGCCATTGCAGCACCGACGAATTAGCTAACTCGAATGAATTAAACACTCTGATGTAATCAACACTGTAGAAAAACCTGCTTAATAAAGTAACTAGCAGCGCTCAACACAACGACGATGAAAAACAACAAGGACTCACACGATGGATATTTCTGGATTAATCATATTTTTAGCCATTGGCGCATTAGCCGGCTGGTTAGGTGGCAAAATAATGAAAGGCGGTGGTTTTGGCTTGGTTGGCAATATTATTATTGGCATCGTAGGCGCCGTCATCGGTGGCTATGTTTTTAGCTTAGCTGGAATTTCAGCGGGAGGACTTATAGGTTCAATCATTACCGCAACAGCGGGATCGGTAATATTAATTTACCTTATTCGGCTAATCAAAAAAGTATAATAATTTTACTGGCTATGGCCCAGACACCACGGCATGTCTGGGCACGCCCCCTTTAGGGCCTAACAGCTAAAAAACGCACAAACACTAATTTCACCTTTATTCCCCCAACAAAACCAATCCGCCGCTTATTTGATCCAGATCATATTCCCTGAGCATGATCCTCCTATAATAAATTTAAACACGCAGCATTCGAGATCAATTTATATATTTTGTCACAATTTAGTTTGGCAAAAAGGGGAATAACGATGAACGTAAAAAATGAAGTTAATACTTTGCTTGAAAAACTAAAAACTGAACGTGATGAGCTGAATGTTCGCATGCATCTCGCAGGCGCGGAAGTACGGGATGAATGGCAGGCACTTGAGAAATATTGGGACCAGCTAAAACTAAAAGGTGAACATCTACAGGATGCATCTGAAGAGAGCGCAAAAAGCCTGTCTATCGCCGCCCAGGAATTAGGCAATGAACTAAAAGAAGCCTATCAACGTATTGGTAAAGCGCTGCGCTAAGGCGGAGAATTTGGGTGTTACGAACATCGTGGCACCCCAGTTCTCGTTATTTAATGCCGACAATCTTTACATGGCTTCCACAATATTCTTTATCTTTATCGCTTTTTCAAAGTGATCAAATTTATTGGTCATAATCCACCACTCCGCCGCTTCCATGAGCAGTGCAGGGTCAGTATTTTTATTTGAAAAAAAGGCATAAAAAGAAAGCCCAACACCACTGCCTTTACTCGCTATTTTCGCGTCGCAAACGGCAATAATTTTATTTCTTAAACTTTCTCTCATCATTCACCTGCAGCCCTAAATCATCCATTTTTAATTGTGCTCGCGATAAAATATTGCGGAGACGATATCCCATACTTATAGGCACACTCAGCCTCTATTATTACGCTAACCGCAACCAATCTTTCAGGCTTTGTCCGATATCAGCAATTTCTTCTGCACAGACTTCATGTTGCATGGGGTAACTGCGATAAACCGGTGAAAAACCCATGCTTTGCAGTATTTGATTAGCACTATGCCCCATACTCTCGGGCACCATAGGATCTTGGCTGCCATGAAAAATATGAATAGGTAAGGTTTTATTCTCTTCTGCCAAGCTGACTTCCTTGGCCGTAGCAAAATACGTAGACATTGTAAGTAAGCCCGCCAAGGGCTTGGAGTAAGACAGCGCCGCGTGATAGACCACCGCTCCGCCCTGACTAAACCCAGCTAATACAATACGATCACTGCGAATACTAGCATCCAATTCACGCTGAATTAAATCTCGCACTGCTGCGGCTGATGACTCAATTTGTACATGGTCTATTTCACGCTCTATCGACATCGCCAGAATGTCATACCACGCTGGCATCACCATGCCACCATTGATGGTCACTGGAATTTCCGGCGCGTGAGGAAATATAAAACGTACTCCATGTGCTTCCGGCAAGCCTAAATGAGGCACCACAGGAACAAAATCGTGACCGCTGGCACCCAGACCGTGCAACCAAATAACGGCAGCATCTGCCACACCTTTTGGCTCTATTATTTCGCAATTAAGCAAAGCTTAGCTCCTAGATAGATAAAAAATTTCAGCTAGAATATCACGGCGTAATTACTCATGCTTTGATAAAAATAATCCACTTAGGTATTTCCATAGCCACTAGTCATTAATCAATGCCTTTATCGATTCACCAGACAAAAGCTAATGAGGCAAACACTTTGCGTCCTGATTTCTGCCTCGCATTATAAGAACCAGGGAAAAACACCGTATCCAATACCTGATTTAAGACCCTCTCATCCGTTAAATTAGTGCCACCTAACGTCAGAGCCCAGCCCTGATCCCACGCCCCAACACTTATCCGTGCGGACACTTGTGAGTAGGCTTTTAAATAGCTATTGGGGTCTAAATCACCATCGGTGTATTGATCTCCTTGATACAGGTAATCCATGCTGGCCCGCAACGCCAAACCAAATAAGGGCAAGGTTAACGTGGGGGTGATACTCGCACTTTGCTCGGGTGCAAAGGCAATTCGTTTACCACTGAGATCTTGATTGGAATTTAAGCCACTCGTAACAGGCGCAGGTGCATTTGGATAACTATCGTATTTTGCATCTAAAAGCCCCAAAGACCCCGACACACTTAGCGGTTCAAATGGCGTTAACCACATGAAATCCATTTCCATCCCCTGGGACAGCGCAGAAGCAGCATTCGTCACATCAAAAAATGCGCCATTAAAAGCCAGCACCTGAAGGTTATCGAATTGTGTTTGGTAGATGGCCGCATTTATTCGTAGAGTATTCTCAAAGAATTCACCTTTGAACCCCGCCTCTATTGTTGCTGCTTCTTCAGGCTCAAATGACAAATCTTCGCCACCAAACGAAGACGCATTAAAACCACCGCTTTTGTAACCACGGGCATAGGTCAAAAACACATTGGTGTCACTATTCAAATAGTATTGAAAAGACAATTTCGGGGAGACATCAGTCTCATTGCGACTCAGACCCCGCTCATCATAGTCTTCCGCACTAAGCGCCAATTCCATGATACACGGTGTTCCCAGCGCGGCCGTTTGACAAACCCCTTGACCAGAGGCATCTGCCTGCTTGCTTTCGCGACTAAAACGCACCCCCGGCGTAATCACTATTTGCTCAGTTAGTGCCCAGCTCATCTGGGCAAAAACTGCCTGCGCATCCACATTTAAAAGGTAATCAAGCTGTAAATAATCTTCGCCAATCACTGCGCCAGTCAAATCACTAAGCAGCCCAAGACCTGCTAAATTCAAACCGCTAAGTAAACCACCACTGGAAACCGCAGTTTGGCCAGAAATCAACTGCAAAGCATCATCTGTTGTCAGGTAAGCGCCAAAATCATTTCCGGCATTAATCTGGGTTTGCTGCCAAAAGCGAGATTCAAAAACGTATAATCCCACGACAAACTCAATACCCTGGCCAATACCAAATAGGCTGTCGGCGGTGCCATTAAACCGCAACTCGGCTGATTGTTGTTCGTAATCTGAAACGACCGCTAAACCAGCAAGGTCGGCAGGCGAAGTATCTAAGTCAACCAAACTATCAATCGTTAAGCTTGTATCAGCTAACACCAATACTGCGCTCACGTCATTCAGCGCACCAAGTGAACCTATTTCCCACTGCGTTTTTAAGCCGACCGTATCAGAAGTCTTATCTAAGAACCCAGGTTGATCATAGGAGCTTGTAAAATTATATGGGTCACCCTCAATATCAGCATCGTAATTCTGTAAAAAAGCCGTGGTTCCCTCATCAAGATTCATTAACTGCAGGCCCCAGTAATTTGCCGAGGTGTCTGAGGTCAAACCTAAAAGCTCAATAGATAGATTGTCACTAGGTAGAAATAATAATTTTAAGCGTTGCCCGCTCTGCTCATGCTCGTCATCTTGGCGGTGTAAAAACTGGTTATGGAGCTGGCCTTCACGACGAATCTCCTGAGCGGCAATACGCACCCCAAACCAATCAGTGACCATACCACCGACACCACCATCCAAGCTCAATTCTTCAGGGTCGGATTTGTTTAGCCGTAAATCTGCCGACAACACCTCGCTAGGCCCCTTAGTGGCTACATTGAATACACCCGCAATGGTGTTTTTGCCAAACAATGTTCCCTGCGGTCCGCGCAGCACCTCAACCCGCGCAATATCAAACATGCCTTCGTTATAATACGAGGGGCGATTAAAGAAAATATCATCTTGAACAAAGCCAACAGAGCTATCGAAGGCCGAATTAAGCGGGTTTGAGCCAAAACCGCGAATGTTTATTTGCGCCAATGCCGGGTCGGTGTCGGACGAGAATCGAACATTGGGAATATACGGCGCAATGTCTTGCAACCCTGTTGCGCCCACTTCTCGCATGAAATCACCACTCACCGCCGTTAAAGATATTGGCACGTCCTGTGACGACTGCTCTACCTTTTGCGCACTAACCACCACCTCTTCCAATACACGGCGTTTGCCGGCGTCCTCTTTACCAACAGACACGCCTTCAGCCGCCACGCAACACTGCGCAGCCATGCCGAATAAAACCATAGTCCAATCGGGTATTTTCTGCCTATTCATCATTGCCACCTACTTTATTATTATTTTCCGTCAACGGAATCACCCGAAAAACGTCAATTTTATTTACCTTATAGTCTCTCTTTCATGTCCCCGTCAAGTGACTAACTCTTGCCACTGCAAAGATTATAAATAAAAACACTCGATAGACTTTTGCATCACAAAAATGTAAATATAATTGATAAAATAATAAAGAGGCTTACACAGTGATTGATCTACACACCGTACCCACTCCCAACGGCCATAAAATTTCTATTGCGCTAGAAGAGCTGGGCTTGGATTACCAAGTCATACCCTATGATATAAGCGCCGGAGACCAGTTTAAGCCAGAGTTACTAGCACTAAATCCAAATAACAAATTACCCGTCATTGTGGACCACGCCTCCCTGTCTGATGACGGCACGCCAATGGTTATCTTCGAAACAGGCGCAATTTTGATCTATTTGGCGGAAAAAACCGGCAAGTTATTATCTGACAAACCAGATATTAGGTTTCAGCAACTGCAATGGCTTATGTTTCAAGTGGCAGGCATAGGCCCGCTGCAGGGCCAGGCCCACCACTTTGTGCGCTACGCGCGGGTTCAGCAAGACTATGCCCGTGAGCGCTATTTAAATGAGAGTTTGCGGCAATGCCGCGTTCTTGAAGGTCAACTGCAAGATCGCAACTATCTGGCCGGTGATTATTCCATTGCAGACATAGCCTGTTGGCCATGGATACGCTGCCTGCCCTTAATTGACATCCACTTAGAAAATACCTTTCCGCGATTATTCGATTGGTTTACCCGTATCGAACAGCGCCCCGCCGTAGAGCGCGGCAAAAATCTTATTCACGGCTGGGTTTACCAGCTGCCACCGAACTTTAAAATGGAGTTAGACGAAAAAACCTGGTCCTACTCATTTGGCGAAGAGCAGTTTAAACCACGTTAACCCTAACCATCACAGGCAACATTACCCGAGTTACCAGCGGAAATGAGGTATTGGCGCCATGATCACCAATCAGTCATTAGCACAGGGTAAGCTGCGACAATATGTCACGCCTCATCACTGACGAGCACATGTAAAATACCCACTTCTTTAATGGGAGCAGCCGTCAATGAGAACTCAGTTCAGCCTAGCCACACTTGCCAGTACGATTGTATTACTCAGCGCGTGTGGAGGCGGCTCTTCCGGTGGTGGCATAGTCACAGACATCACCATCCCCTTTGTTGCCCGCGCTAACAGCACGGACATCAGCTGTGATGCAGATTTGGTCGGGCTAGGCACAGATGCAGCCTCTGGCAACATTACCGCTTTTGCTCTTTATATTCACGACGTGGTATTACTCAATAGCGACGGCAGCGAGCTCCCATTAACACTTGCCGACAACGACTGGCAGAGCAGCGGTGTTGCCCTACTTGATTATCAAGACAAAATAGATAATTGCGCCAGCGACACGAGCAAGCCAACCAACACCAGCATCAGCGGCTCAGTTGATGGCGGCATAGAAAATGTTACCGGCATACGCTTTACAATTGGCGTTCCTGAAGACTTAAATCACGACGACGCTTCTGCAGCCGAGTTACCGCTTAATCGCACTGATTTATTCTGGAGCTGGCAGTCAGGCTACAAACACGCACGCATGGACATTGCACCCGCTGGCGGCGTAATGAAACCAGACAATACCACTGTTAGCAATTGGAATGTTCACCTCGGCAGTACAGGCTGTACCGGTGACGCTCAAAGCGGTGAGATTGTGAGCTGCAGTGCAAACAACCGCCCAACCATCGAATTAGATAATATTGACTTGAACAGCCAACACATCGTCATTGATTATGGCAAGTTAGTGGAAAATAGTAGTTTATACACTGATAATGGCGGCGCTCCAGGCTGTATGTCTGGTGCAACAGATCCTGAGTGTCCAGATGTGTTTGACGCCCTAGGCATGGGGCTGGGCGAAGACGCCGACCCCACCGCTGGACAAACCGTTTTCAGTGTAGAAACCTTCTAGAGAACTCTATGGCAAACCACGCCTATTTAATGGTCGCCTTTGCGGCCATTTTTTCGTTTACCCTGACCGCCTGTGGTGGTGGGAGTGGCACGAACTACCAAACCGGCGATGACACCGAATTACGGCAATTTTCCTGGGGTGTTCCAGATTACATCCCTCTTCCCATCGTTCCAGAAGACAACCCCGTTAGCGAAGCCATGTTTCAGCTCGGCCGCCATTTATTTTATGACGAGGATTTATCGGGCAACGCCACCCAAGCCTGCGCCTCTTGCCATCATCAGAGCATGGCCTTTGCCGAATCAATAGAGCGCTCAATTGGCTCCACCGGCGAACTTCACCCCCGCAATGCGCAAAGCTTGGTCAACGTCGCCTTTAATTCCACCTTAACCTGGGCAAACCCATCTTTACTCACCCTAGAGCAACAAATTCTGGTACCGCTTTTTGGTGAATTCCCTGTTGAACAAGGGATTACTGAAGACAACAAGACTGAAGTACTCGCGCGAATTAGCCAGAAACCCGAATATCAAACACTTTTTACTGAAGCAAGTGGCAATGCAGACGAAAGTATCAACTTTGAAGTTATCGTCAAAGCTCTTGCCACTTTTGTTCGCGGCATCAACTCGTTTAATAGCGACAGTGACAAATATGAAAATGGTGCAACCAACACCCTAAGTGACGCAGCATTACGAGGCAGAGAATTATTCTTTAGCGAAGAACTTGAATGCTTCCACTGCCACGGCGGTTATAACTTTACCGACTCGGTCGCTGATAGCAGCCAACTATTTGTTGATACACCTTTCCATAATACCGCGCTTTACAATATTGACGGCCAAGGGGCCTACCCTGAAATTAGCCAAGGCATTATCGAAATCACAGGCAAAGCGACTGATATGGGCCGCTTTAGAGCGCCCACGCTGCGCAATGTTGCCTTCACCGCTCCCTATATGCACGACGGTTCCATAAGCACATTAGAAGAAGTGATTAGAACTTACGCCGCTGGCGGCCGTAATATTGAAAATGGTCCCAACGCAGGTGATGGCCGAGAAAATCCGTTTCGTGACGGCTTTATTTCTGGTTTCGACATTGACGAAGACGATATCCAAAATGTTATCGCCTATCTCAACAGCCTTAGTGACTTTGAGCTCATCAACAACCCACGCTTTGCCAACCCCTGGGAAGAATAATCCATGCGCCGATCTATACCCGCTCTTATTATTGGATTACTTACCAGCCAAACCGGCCTCAGCCACGAAGCCGAGTCAGCCGCCAAGCCCTTGGTGACCACGGGCTTATCGGTCTATCTTTCCTATAGCTATAGAGATAAAAGCTACCTAGAAACCGATGGCGAGTGGCAAATTCCCGGTGCCCTCATGGGTGGCGAAGCATTACCCGTAGAAGATGATGCCGCTTTAGACGACGCCACCGCAGATTACCAATATGCCTTTAGCCCCAACAATGGCATTCAGCTAAGTGCCGAAGCGCACGGCGGCCACGGCGAAACCGAATTTAAATTTGCCCATTATTGGTATTTGCACCAATGGCAGCTCGACGACACTAAAAAACTACGTATAGAAGCGGGCCGTATGGCGGGTATATTCACCCGCGGAGCGAACTGGCATGCAAGCCAAGATGAATATAGCGAAGCCAGTTTAACCAGTGACATCTTCTGGGGCCGTAGCCTCGTTGATACTGGCATACGCGGCAGCTATTTTTCTGGTCCGTGGACTCTTGGCCTTGGCTTATGGCAAGGCCATAGCTGGCTTGCCGATAACGGCAATGCCGGTGACGTATTTGCCAAATATCAAGGCAACTTCAATTCCGTTAATTACACCATCAACGCTTGGTTACTAGCAGCAGAGGCCGACACACGACGCGATACTCGCTATTTTGGCGGCCACACGCACGGCGATGTCGTGGTAACCAGTAGCGATGCAAATTTTAGTGGTGATATTCAAGCTTATGGCGTAGACGCCGAGATAAGCATTGCCACCAGTACGGCCTCTCAATTACTTTTTAATATTAACCTTGCCCAACTTGAGCAAGACGGTGATGTTATTGAATCGCAGCGCAGCGCTCAGCTAGACAGTAACTATTTATCGACACAGGCAGGAATAAGCTGGCGACGCTTACAGCATGAACTAGCTGCGCGCTACGAATACATCAACCTAGACAACACCCTATCAGGCAGCGCAGCAACCTTGGTTGGCCGCAATACCAGCCTAGATAACCCCAACAGTGTAGACCCCGAGCGAAGCACACTTAGCTACCGCTATCATCACAATGACAATCTAAGCATACGCCTAGAATGGGTCGATGAAACCTTGGGCGATCTTCAACAAGACCGCTGGATAGCAGGATTTGTACTCCGTGGCTTTTTTGAATAGCCATAAATTAAGTCATTGATACTTAAAAGCGATAAACCTTCTTAATGATAACAATCTCCAATAGAGATACTCCGTCTTAAAGAGTATAATGAGACTCATTATTGTTATCATGTAGTCAGCCAATCATGAATTTATCTGAGCTACCCAAAGGTGGCCACGCCATTGTCATTGCCGTTACCAACAACGTTGATCAGGACCCAATATCCCATCGCATCCGCGAACTGGGCTTTGTGAACGGCGCCTCAGTAGAAATACTAGCAAAAGGTTTTTTTGGCGGTAATCCACTGGTCGTAAGAGTCGGCTCAACTCGATTTGCCCTGCGCAAAAAGGAAGCGCAACGAATACAGGTAGCAGACCCAGCATGAGTAACACCCTTTCCCACACGGCCGTAGATTCGCCACTAGAAACACGTCGTATTGCCTTAGTCGGCAACCCCAACTGCGGTAAAACTGCCCTATTCAACCTGCTAACCGGTAGCAAGCAAAAAGTCGCCAACTATGCTGGCGTGACGGTAGAACGCAAAGAAGGCCGCTGCAAAGTGAGCGAGCAGCTAAGCGTTCAAATTTTAGACCTGCCCGGCGCTTACAGCCTAGACGCAACAAGCCCAGATGAAGCGGTCACCCGTGATGTTTTACACGGACAATACCAAGGCGAAGCCCAGCCAGAATTAATCATCTGCGTCATGGATGCCACCAACCTTGATCTGCACCTTCGTTTTGCTCTTGAGCTAACAGAACTTGGCCGCCCTATGATCATTGCCATGAACATGATGGACAGTGCGCAGCGCCAAGGTATCACTGTGGACATTGAAGGTTTATCGGCGGCCTTGGGCATACCGGTGGTAGAAACCGTCGCCGTTCATCGCCATGGCGCCAGCGACTTACTAAAGCAACTGCAGCACAATAATTGGTCAATTCCGACTCAAACCCACGACCGGGATCTTGAATCCCGCTATCACCATGTTAAACAACTTTTAAACAACCATGTTACGCACAGCGATCAACATCGTAGTCGTGGTTTTGACGATCAGCTAGACGCATTGCTATTAAACCCCTTAACAGGAATGAGCATACTTGCCACCATATTGTTTTTTATCTTTCAGGCGGTATTTTCATGGGCCGCACCACTGATGGAGGGGATTACCGCAGCCATCGATATTCTCGGTAGTGTTGTCACCGCACCCCTGGCAAAAGATTCCGCCTTATTCAGCATGGTTAACGATGGCATCATTGCCGGACTCGGTAATGTCCTGATTTTTTTACCGCAAATATTAATCTTATTCTTTTTTATTTTAGTGTTAGAAGAGTCTGGTTACCTACCGCGAGCAGCCTACTTACTGGACAAATTAATGTTCCGTGCAGGCTTAACTGGGCGAGCATTCATCCCCCTTTTATCGAGTTTTGCCTGTGCTATTCCCGGCATTATGGCCACCCGCAGCATCCAAGATCCACGCGATAGACTCATCACTATTTTGGTCGCGCCGCTAATGACCTGCTCTGCCAGATTACCGGTTTACACGCTATTAATCGCGGCGTTTATTCCTCGCCAACAAGTTGCAGGACTTTTTAATTTGCAGGGCGTGGTTTTATTTGCACTCTACTTTGCCGGAATATTAAGCGCACTGCTGGTTGCTTACGTAATGAAATGGCTGCAAAAAGACAAAAGCGAACACGCCTTATTGATGGAATTGCCAGCCTATCGCATTCCCAATATACGGGATCTCGCGATGGGCTTAATGCAAAGAGCGTCAATTTTTTTGCGTCGTGTGGGTGGAATCATTTTTTCCTTAACCATACTTCTCTGGGTATTTTGTACCTTCCCCTCGGCCCCAGCTGACTACACCGGCGCCGCCATTGACTACAGCATTGCTGGTCGCTTGGGTCACGGCTTGGCCATTATTTTTGCTCCCATCGGCTTCAACTGGCAAATTTGTATTGCGCTTATTCCCGGTATGGCCGCACGCGAAGTTGCCGTATCAGCCTTGGCAACGGTGTATGCAATGTCCGGCAGTGATGAACTAGTCAGTCACAAATTGGGTGAGTTGATATCTCAACAATGGTCAGTCCCCACCGCCCTGTCGCTATTAGCGTGGTTTGTGTTTGCACCGCAATGCCTATCAACCTTGGCGGTTATTCGACGAGAAACCAACTCATGGAGAACAATGGGGTTTGCGGCATTTTATTTATTCGCACTCGCCTACCTTGCCTCACTCATTGTCTTTCAAGTCAGTACCTTGCTGCTAAATTAAGGAGTGATATATGCTGTCCCATATCTTCCACATAGCCATTATCAGCACCGTTGTGTTGTTCAGCACCCTGCGGGTAATACAACACGCCCTCCCCCATCAATATTCCCGCTGTGTACATTATTTAGCAAATATCATGTTAGCTCCGCAGCGAAGCCGTCTGTCAAAATGGCTAGGGCGGCGGGTTGAATCGACTAAACATAGCTCAGGAAACTGTGGCGCAGGCGCTTGTGGTAGCTGCAAAAGCTGTCCGCAATCTACGGCAACTCGTGTGACTACAGCCCATGAAGAAAAGATTAAAACAATAATATGAAATGTAAATAAACGCTAAGCACTACCGAAGTAATGCCTAGCGTTGACACTTAACCCGCAGGTGGCATTAGCCCTGCCAGTCCGTCATCAGGTTTCGCAAGAGCCATGCTACTTAACGATAACGCTGCTTTATCCAATGGGGTTTCTACATCCTCACCACCTTTCGATGAGCTGCCACCACCGCAGGCCGTCAGTAACACAGTCGCAAAAAGCGTAGTCAGTAACAGGCGCATCAGTATTTAACCCAAAAACTTTCGTCGGTATGAATTTCACTTAATACTGAGCTATCTTCATCACCTTCTATTAACTCCATCGCCACCGGATTTGCACTATAGCCCGCTGTGCCTTTCCAAACGATTTCCGCGTCATCAAAAATACTCATATCATGAAGATGGTCTGGCGCGGTGTATTGATTCCAACCATTGTGACGGGCTGGGTAAACAAAAAGTGATGGTGCAGGTAATTCAGTACTTTCCGTTGTGCTGCCGTGATCATGACTGGTACTCGCGCCAACCCAGGCTGAAACACCACCACCTACACAGTACTGAGTGGTAGGAAAAAATTGGGTGGTAAAAGGAACGTCGCCCAACTTACCGCGAAAACTCACGGTATACGTCGTGCTATCAGAATCAGCGGTTTCACTGCGCTCAAATGTCAATTTTGTTACTGCGCCACTCGCTTCGTCTTTTTCTATAACGACAGGGATATTTGCTTCTGTAAAATCGAGAAACGGTGTTACTGATGTCATAGCGTCAGGAATAACAACTTCCACACTTTCAGTATCAGCACCATCACAACCATGCGGAATTGCCAAGGTGACTTCATAATAACTCTCTGCATAGGCAGTATCTGAAATAACAGAAACATGCCCCTGAGCTACGCCTGTCGCTAATGAAAGCGCAAGCGGTAATCCATATTTTACAGCACGACTATTTTGCATTCCCTTCTCCTTGTTATGTAAAAAAATCAGGGGGAATTTATCAGGATTGTACTCAATTGGAATGAGGCATATTGTCGCAGGACAAGCTTGGATCAACGTTTAAACAAAGAATCTATATCACCTAAAGCCACAAGCTAAACTTATACTGAAAACCAAGAAATTATTATTTTGATGAAATAAATTAAAGAGTAGTTAATTAAACATTGCTAAGACTAGCCCAATTATCCCAAGCTGATTTTTCACGTTGGAAGTCACATTTTTATAGTAATAACGCCTCCTTTATTCGGAAGCAGATTCACCACGTACATGACTTAAAATTAAACCGACTAACTCATCAAGCAATGCCTCAGGTAAATCATGCCCCATACCGGCAACAACCTCTAAGCGCGCATTGGGAATGAGTTTCGCCGTATCAATTGCACCTTTAAGCGGAAGCATAGGGTCTTTATCGCCATGAATTACCAGTGTTGGAGCATTTATCTTTGGAAGGACTTTTTGACGACTGCCGCCCGCCAGTATTGCCGCCATTTGTCGAGCTCGACCTGGAGGGTAGTGCCCCCGATCATAGGCTGCCTCTACCCGAGAGCGCAGCGCTTGAATAGGGTCTCCTTTTTCTGGGCTAGATATTAATTGCCAGGTTTTTAAGGAATGCGCTATTTGCGATTCACGGTCAGGTGCCGCCTTATTGAGCACATGCCAAAGTACTTTGGGTTTGGTGCCACCAAACGTCGAACTCGACATTAACGACACTAAAGAACTCACCCGCTCGGGGTAGTTAACTGCCATCAACTGCGCAATCATGCCCCCCATAGACGCGCCAACAATATGAGCCTGCTCAATATTCAGGGCATCTAAAAGCGCCACCGTGTCTGCAGTCATATCATCGAGGGTATAGGCAACTTTTAACGGTAATTTAAGGCCCTGCCGCAAGCGCATCCCGATAATACCTGGTAGTGGGCCACTCTCTACTTTACTCGATAGGCCAACGTCTCGATTATCAAATCTAATTACCCGAAAGCCACCGTTGGCGAGTTTATGGCAAAACTCATCAGGCCACACAATAAGCTGACTCGCATAGCCCATGATCAATAAAATGACAGGCGCATCGGGAGCGCCAATATCTTCGTAGGCTAGTTCAATGCCGTCGGCAACGGCAATTCGATCTCGGGTCCACTCCATACGATGACCACCTCATATTCAGTAGACTTGTTTAGAATAGAAAATAGCGAAGCACCACTTCTCTATGCTAACGCCATTTAAACCAAACCACGACTCAGCGGTTGTGGATTAGCTCATCATCATGGTCTTTAAAATAAATTCTAAATGGCCAGTCTTTACGTTTACCAATGTAAACATAAAACCCATACCGATCCTTGCTATAGTCTTTGACAAATTCATAGCGCGGATTTAGCTCACCGGCATCCTCTGGCTTCATTTCTGGCGCGGTAACTAATATTTCCTCAATTTCCATGGCTGGCGAATCACCTTTTCGCGGCAATGAAATTAATACTCGGTACTCACCCGTTTTTTCACCACGCTCAATAGACTCAACCGTTACACCTGTTTTTTCATCAACATAACCCACCTCACCCCGTATATTTCCTGTTTCAGCTGCATTAGCAACCGTAATCAAGATACTGGTCGATAGAAATAGTGCGACTTTTTGCATAAACATGATTCGTTCGCCTCTTTTATTAGCATTGCCGGCTTTATTAGCATTGCAGAGTGTCCTGTGCTCAGCCTACCCAGCTAAACTCATGCTAACACCGCTTATCCATATCTGTTAAGTCGCGTCGCAGTATCTTTAGTGAGAAGTGTAAGAGCAAAAGCGGGTATACACGAGGATTTGCCGCACCAAACAAGAGGCGTGAGGAATGAATACCGGCTAACACAGCGAAAAATCAATGAATCAAAAGGGGCAGACGATCATTGCGACCTTGCCCTTCCCCCTCTAATTTATTGGCAAAAGGCCTGTCCGGCTGCAATTCGCTGACCTAATTTGGCTAAATTCTTTGCAGAACCACCTAATGCCATTTCGTTGTGCCGCATCCATGTGCAATAACGCCACAGCGGGTAATCTCTATCGATACCCGTACCGCCATGTAAATGTTGGGCAGCATAGCTAACCCGGTGACCGACATCACCCGCCCAGATTTTTGCAATCTGCGTCTCATTGGCGGCATCCAAACCACTGTCTAAGCGACTAATCGCTTGATACGTGTTTAAACGCAGGCATTCTACGTCAATAAAACAACTCGCCGCGCGATGACCCACCGCCTGAAACGTCGAAATTAATACGCCAAACTGCTTGCGCTCAGCGGTATAAGACGCCGTCATTCTCATGGCTTTATCGCTGGCACCTAACTGATGAGCGCACAGGGCCACAGTACAGTGTTCCGCAAGCCATTGAGCAGCAGCCACTCCTTCAGCACCACTGACCAGCACATCACTGGCACTTACTCGCACATTGTCCAAACTCAGCACACTTTGCGGCTCATACGTGGTGACACGCTGCTCTTGCAGACTCACGCCCTTCGCCTTGGGATCGATCAAGGCCAATACAAGTCCATCCTCGGTTTTTGCCGTCAACAATATTCGGTCAGCAAGGTGAGCAAAAGGGACGTGTGTCTTTTCGCCGCTAATTAAAAAACCATCACCCTCTTTACTCGCGACAGTATTCCAAGGCTGGCTGGGGTCATCATTGTAGGCCTCTACCAAGGCGGCAGATAATAAGACCTCACCACTCACCACCCCTGGCAGCCACTGCTGTTTTTGTGCTGGGCTAGCATATTTCTGAAGCGGCATCGCCGCAGCAATCAAATGTGAAAACAGCGGTAATGGCGCGATGGCACGACCGGCCTCCTCTATCAATAAAGCGAGTTCAAAAAAGCCAAAACCCATACCGCCAAACTGTTCGTCTATGGCCACGCCCAGCAAGCCCGCCTCGGCGAGTTTTTGCCACAACTCCCTATCAAATCGATCAGATTTATAATCATCATATTGACTAAGTGACTCAGCATTCACATTGTCATCAAATATCTTTCGCGCTAAATTTTGCACGTCTCGCTGCTGTTCAGAAAACCCGAAATCCATAATTTAACCCTCAATAGCTAAAGCGCAAATTACCGAGATGCCCTTGGCATCCACAAACCTGCCGCCGCAATAATATCCCGTTGAATTTCGTTGGTACCGCCACCGAAAGTGATAATTGAGGCGGTGCGATACAAGCGCTCTATTTTCGCCGCAATAGGGTTTGCGCCCTCCGACTTCCGACTGACTAGGGACGCCTCGCCTATGACCTCACCCAGAAGCCGGTACACTTCGATAAAAAATTCCGAACCATAAACTTTTGCCGCTGAGGCATCCGCCATTTCAAGCTTGCCTTCACTCATTGCCCACGCCTGCTTGTAGCAAACTAGCTTTAGCGCTTCGACACCAGCACGTACTTTGGCTAAATTAATTTGCACCCAAGGCTCATCAATCAACTTTCCACCTTGAGGTAAGTCCAATGCTTGTGCCCAGCGCACGACGTTATTAAACATTTCTGCCGTTGGACCAAAATTTACGAGACTCAAACGTTCACGATTTAACTGACTCGTTATCAATTTCCAGCCGCCATGTAGATCGCCGACCATTGCATCGTCAGCGACCCGTATATTGTCGTAAAAAGTGGCATTAGTACGGACTTCACCCAACGTCATCACAGGGCTGCAACTCCACCCCGGATCACTGGTTGGCACCAAAAACATCGAAATACCCTTATGCGGTTTCGCCGCGTTAGAATCAGTACGACATGCAAGCCAAACGTAGTCACAAAAATGCGCAAGACTCGTCCACATCTTTTGTCCATTAATCAACCACTCATCACCGTCTTTTACCGCACTGGTTTTTAAACTCGCCAAATCCGTTCCCGCACCCGGCTCCGAATACCCTATTGCGATCAGGCACTCACCTGCCAATATTTTAGGTACGATCTCGCGTTTTTGCCGCTCATTACCATATTCGGCCAACTGGGGGCCAACAGACTCTGTTGTTAAGAATGGAAATGGGTACCCCGCCCGCATGACCTCTTCAACAAATATAAACTGCTCAATAGGGCTCATACCTCGGCCACCCAACTCTTTTGGCCAACCCACACCAATCCAGCCATCGCGGCCCATTTTTTTTAGTGCTTCACGCCATAACGGGCCGCCCCCCTCGCCCATCGCCTCATCGCACTCGGCCTTTAATGCAGGGGTCATAAGCGCTTCAAAATAGGATCGCAATTCTTTACGCAGGCTATCTTGCGCCGCCGTAAACTCTACTTTCATTAATGCCCCCTATTATGAAAATCCAAAACGATATCTCTACTAAAGAGATGATGGAGACAATAATAGGTGCTAAGCAATTGACAACAATTACAAATTCTCTCAACCCAGTGACATTTACAATCAAAGCCAGTAAAACCAAGTGCTCAGCCATTCAGACGATATCTTCAACCCACTGATCTTGCGATGATTTAGCCTTTGTGACGACAAATTCAGCACTATCAAACCGTGTCGCCGCATCCATCTGCTGGAGATTTTCAATGAGCAATAAGCCCGTGCAAGCCGCCATCGAAGGGTGGTTTACATTGGACAAGGCCGCACCTCATCTTATAGGCGCATGTTGCGTTGAGTGCGGAACCTATTATTTTCCTAAAACATTGAGCTACTGCAAGAATCCCGGCTGTGACAGCACAGAGTTCAAAGAAGTAGCCCTAAGCCGGCATGGCAAAATATGGTCGTACACCAATGCCTGCTACAAGCCACCAGAGCCCTTTGTTGCTGAAGAACCTTTTCAACCTTATGCCATTGCGGCGGTGGAATTAGAAAAAGAAAAAATGATTATCCTTGGCCAGGTGGTGAAAGGTGTCGGCGTTGAACAACTACAAGTGGGGCAAGACGCAGAACTTGTCTTAGAAACGCTGCACGAAGACGATCACGCCATTAACGTTACCTGGAAATGGCAGCCATGCGCTTAATCAACGCCCAAGGAGAAAAACAATGAGTCAAGACATAGCGGTACTGGGCGTAGGCATGCACCCCTGGGGAAAATGGGGCCGTAACTTTAGTGAATACGGTGTACACGCGGCCAGAGAAGCCTTAAAAGACGCGGGCATACCCTGGCAGGATGTTGGCTTTATTTCTGGGGCTGCGACAATGCGTTGCGGTTACCCCGGCTACGTCGCTGGGGCTACGATCGCCCAAGCGCTAGGCTGGCAAGGTGCAGAGGTAAATACGTCGTATGCCGCCTGTGCATCGGGATCTCAAGCCTTAGCGGCAGCCAGAGCCAAGATATTGGCAGGTGAATGTGAAGTCGCCTTAGTGGTTGGCGCAGACACCACCCCGAAAGGGTTTCTGGCGCCAGCAAAAGGCTTTCGTCCAGAAGATCCAGACTGGCTGCGTTTTTATTTGGGTATTACCAACCCGACTTATTTTGCACTTTACGCCCGACGTCGCATGGATTTATACGGCGACACCGAAGAGGATTTTGGTCTCGTAAAAATTAAGAATAGCGCGAACGGTTTTACCAATCCTAATGCACGCTATAAAAAGAAATTCACCATGGAGGATATCAAGAACTCCGCCATGGTCGCCGACCCACTGCGCCTACTCCAAATTTGCGCAACCTCCGATGGTGGTGCCGCTGTGATTGTATCGAGCATGGAGTACGCCAAACGTATTGGCAAAGCAAATGCGGTAAAAGTGTCAGCTGTGTCCACTGTAACGCCAACCTTTGCCAGTGCGGTAGTTGAAATGCCCGACATCGCCACAGACTCGGCTGCCGCGGCAGGTATAGAAGCCCAGAGCTTTCGCGCTGCGCTGCCTAAAAAAGCATACGAGCAAGCTGGCATAGGGCCAGAAGATGTCAGCTTGGCTGAAGTCTACGATTTATCCTCTGCCTTAGAATTAGATTGGTATGAAGATCTCATGCTATGCCCTCGCGGAGAAGCAGCCCAGTTAGTTCGGGAAGGGGCAACCAATCTTGACGGTCGGCTGCCGGTAAATACATCAGGGGGCCTAGCTTGCTTTGGTGAAGCAGTACCTGCGCAAGCGCTTGCACAAGTGTGCGAATTGACATGGCAACTGCGGGGGCAAGCTGGCGAACGTCAAATAGACAATCCGAAAGTAGGCATTACCGCCAACCAAGGCTTGTTTGGCCACGGCTCGTCAGTCATTCTGAAGAAGTAATTAATGATTTTTGTCGGTAGTATAGGGGGATAATCGCTTGCCACCCTATATTACCGACCTGTGGTTTAGGTGGCTCTACTCTCTATATTGGAGCCCGTAACATATGGCACAACTACTCACCATTCTCGCCGTTCTATTTATTGCTCTAATCGTATTGGTTCCAATTATTGAACGCTTTGGGCCTCGGCCATCGCCTGAACAACAAGCAAAAATTAGCCGCTGGATTTTACCCTTAGTAGGGATATCCCTCATTATCGCCCTGTTTAAATCGTTTATGTCCTAACTTCAGACAGTACCGGACTGATGCCAAAGGCTCAATTCACACTTTAGCGGTCATACGAAGCCTGTCAATTTGAAAGGACTATTTCAGGAAAGCAGCCATTCGATAACGCCGTGCTCTGGGGCAAACCGGAGCACAGCGTAGGTTTGTCCCTAGCAGCACTTTGTTAGGCGCTGTCACCAGGCTCTCTCCTTGCTTGTCTTCTTAATTTTGCCATCTCTAAACGGCGAGGTTCTGTATAAAGCCTTTCTAATAGCATGTAGGTAAAATCAAGAATATCTGCTGCATCTTCTTCGGAAAGATTGCCAGCGTGAGCCCCATCATTACCATCCTCTTTTATACATGTAGATAATTCTTGCAGAGCTGTAGGTAAAATATTTTTTTCAAACAACCACTCAAGCCTTAAGCCCAAGCTACGTCGAATTCTGTTATTTAAGCCATTCTCATTTTCTTCAGGTAACATTGAGTTTGTTGCTAGGTCTATGCAGAGTCTAAACATAGTTGCACCGGCATTATGACAACCAATAGCCATACAAGCTGCACCTTCGACATAGATAGAGTTAATGTCTTCCGGTAAATGTTCAGGTGGTTGTTCTGCAATCTCATCCTTAAGTGAAATATGTCCTTTAACTATTGCCACCTGATTTACAGAAAAATCCATTTCCGGCAAAGATTTTTTACGCAAGTATTCTCTATCGTCGTAACTTTTTTGCTGCAAAACGAAAATAGTTGATTTGAAACAATTTCTGCAAATGCAGAATGTCTCCCAATTTTGTTGCCAACCATGATACGCAACAGTCGGTAATGCTTGCACCAAATCAAATGTCATCTGTTGTGACTTACACCTTGGGCAATTTGCAACTAACTCAGACATTTATTCGATCTCCTTTCTTCGCCTAACGCCGCGCACACAGGTAAGCCACGCAGTGGCGAGTCCTGAACGCGAAGCGTGCGTAGTGCTGCGCCTTGTTATATTTTTTTATCGACAACGCCGACACCATAACTTAGTTGTTGAGGTTTGGTGGCAGACTCAATAAACCCACTAACCTTCATTTTCTGGTCGGGTTTCAAATCGAATTCTCGACGTTCCGTAGCAATCACTCTCTGAGAACTCATCTTGGCTGCTCCTGGAATGCCAAAGGCGTTAATCCTCACATACGCCAATGTTGGTTTCCTACTCCAATTTGTAACTTCGAGCTCATACGAGCACCCATTGTGAAAACAAGTGTAAGTCCAGTCATTCGATGAGACTTCAGCCTTAGTATACGAATAGAAACAAACAACCCCCGCTACAGCGGCTACCAGGACGAACAATGCTATTTTGATATTTCTATTAGTCATCACGCTCTGAAAATATAACACCAAGCTAAATGGACCAAAAGCCACAGGCTTTTGTGGTCCATTTGAGCGTTTTGTTAAGCATTGGGATTGGCACAATGCTTGTTTATAAATGCTAATGTATCATCAAACCATATGTGTACTCCGGCCCATGGCAAGCTGTGACCTTCTTTAGCAGAAGAGCCAAACGGAGGATAAATTTTCACCTCAGCTATTTTTCCATGTTTCTTCATTTGTGCCGAAAGCACCTTAGTAGGTGCTAGGTTGTAGTCATTCTCGGCCTGAAAGAAAAATATAGGACTATTAGCATTAGCTACTGCCTGTTTCATTACATTCTGTAGACCTTCAGAATCCTCCCAGCTTTGGGCGGCACCTGTTGCATTGACACCTGCACAGTAAGTTGCTTTCTCAACCCCCAGAACAACCTGAATACCTCCAAAGGAATTCCCTGCTGTGGCGATTCGGCCTGCATCTACAAAACTCTGCTTTTTTAACCACTCAAGAGCAGCCATTTGATCGGATAAGTGATCTGTTTGATGAAGCTCTACTAATTTCTTGGCCGCTTTGCCCCACCCGGTCCATCGTGCAGAGTTAATTTCATCGATTATATATGGGCCTTGATCCTCACTAAGACCTTGGCCCCTACGGTATGGCATAAAAAAGCCCCAGCCATTTTTGGCAAACTCTGGGCCTATAGCAGCACTGGCAATGCTATTTTTCATTTTGGGTGCACTGCCATGGTTGTAGAGTACGACAGGAAATGGGCCTTTTCCTTCTGGGAGAAATAACTCCCCGCCCAAGGTTAGTTTACCACTTGGAAATTTAACGACTTGAGGGTTATCTGTATCTGTAACAGCAAAAGAAGACATGCTGACAAAGCAAAGAAGGTAGATAGCTATTATTTTTCTCATTTATATATCCGTATTTTGAATGCTTAACCGTTTTATTATGAAGACTGGGGCCTTATATCACTTTGGCTCCCTATCTCCGGAGCCGGATTCTGAATGGCGTCAAAAACCATAGCAATATCATTCACTTGATTGTATTTAGTTGAATTAGCTATCGATGTTAGCAATACTCGCTCCCTCTATTTTTTCTGAAATCCCTTCTCCTGATCATAAACCCATATCTTAAAGAATCAACAACTTAGACTACGATCTACGGAATTAGTGAGCCCGCTTCTACTGAACACACTATTAGTAAGCGTGAATGAGATTTAGCTCCGCCGGAGAATCGGTCGCCGTGAATGTCCGCTTTGGTGACTGGCAGTTCGGCTGCATCTTCAGAAATGATGACCGCTTTTGGCACGAAGCAGCAAGTTAATTCCTCTCATAAAAAACACACTAGAGGCTACCTTAACCAGCAACATTCCCTCAACAACTCCGTTATTAACACAACTTTTCTTGTATTTAAGAATCACTCTTACTACTATTTGCATCTTTGAAAATTGCTTAATGCTCACTATATTAGCCACTGATTATCATGCTGCCGCATCTTCTCATTCACACAGGGCAAGCTTGGCAGTCAGCTATCACCGATTTACGGCATCTAGAACATCGCCAAAGCGCAGTGATGGTGAGTTTATTTTACTGCATCACCACGCTAACTAACTTTTGGACACCTCCGCATGATAAATGGGCTTTTAGGCGTCATTACCGCTGCAGCCAGTATCACTTGCCTTTATCTATCATGGCAAAACCGCTTCCCGCGCCACACCTGGCTTATGCCTACAGGCTGGCTCGCGGCACTGGTCAGCACCCTTTTCTTAATCAGCGCCAATGGTGCTGAATTCGGCATTGCCTACGCCTGTTTATTCATTCCCTTATTTGCATGGTTTGCCGTACTTTTAAATTTGGAAATAAAGCGTAAACACCAACGCATTAATGAATCAGTTGCTATTGTCGTTCCTGCAACCAGAACTGTTTTACGTCATATCGCACTGTTTTTTATTACCGTACCTTTAAGTGGTATCGCCACAGCTTATGCCAGTGTTGCGTTCGTCATGTTACTGCCATTATCCGTGGTCAACGCAGTTGTCCTTGTGGTGCTCATTGCGCCAATAAGCTGGGGCGTAGCCGCATGGTGGGCCTGTGCAGATCCCAAGCGGTTCAGACCAATCATTTGGATAAGCACTGTCGGCCTACTTGGTGCGGCATTGGTTTATAGCTAAATTGCCAAGTTCATCACCAAGCGACCCGTTAACTACCACCTTAAAAGAGCGATAGATGAAACAGCTACTCTCACCATCACTTGTCAAAAACTCACTGTCCAGCCACTCTTGGTTGGGGCTGATGGTTGGCGCACTGATGTACCTGGTTTGTATATCAGGAACTTTGGCTGTTTTCTTTCAAGAATTTGAACGCTGGGAGCAACCCGCCGCTGAAGAGTTTTTAACAATTAGCGGCGATGCTCTACAAGAAAGTTACACCAAGGTGCTGGCGCAAAGTGACGACACCAAAGACATAATGATCGCACTACCCCGTGACGACATGCCAAGGGCCTCTATCTCTAATGACAAAGAGGGCTGGTTTTTAAACCAAGATGGCTCTCTGGGAGAGGCCGTTAATCATCCGTGGACTCACTTACTCACTGATCTCCATATTTTTCTGCACCTGCCAGAAAATATCGGCGTATTAATTGTCAGTATATTGGGCGCATTATTGTGCGGATTGATTATTTCTGGCTTTTTCGCGCACCCGCGGATATTTCGAGACGCCTTCACTCTGCGTTTAAAAGGCTCTAAACATTTAGAGCAAGCAGACATTCACAACCGTTTAAGTGTCTGGGGCGCTCCTTTCCACTTAATGATCGCCATAACAGGTGCTTACTTTGGCCTTGCATTGGTGCTCAGCCTGATTGTTGCCCCAGCATTTTTTGAAGGTGAAATGGCGATAATTGTCCCCACCCTTTTTGGCTTTGATCCGGTATTAGAGCAAGAATTACACCTCGCCAATATTAGTCACGTCCTCGCGCAATTACCAAGCATTGCACCAGGCACCACGCCTTTGTATCTCAAAGTTGAAAACGCCAACACCGCCCAGCAATTCATTACCGTGGCAGTCCAACACCACGATAGGCTGATTTATGCTGAGCAATATCAATTTGACGGTATGGGTAACTACCTTGATAAAGTCGGTTTTTCTGACGGTGAAGCCGGTCGCCAAGCAATTATTTCATTATACCGACTACACTTTGGCCACTATGGCGGTTTTTTTGTCAAAGTCTTGTACGGCATTTTCGGCTTGGCACTCACGGTTGTTTCTGTCAGCGGGATTAATGTCTGGTTTGCCCGCCGCAAACACCGCGACGCCCTTAATAAACTGTGGTTAGGCTTGGTTTGGGGTGTACCGCTAGCATTTAGCATCACGGCCGTATGCCAGTTAATTTTTCAATATAGCTCCATTGGCTTATTTTGGCTGTGCATCGTTGCCTGTTCAGCAACAGCTCAAACCCTCAATAATGATGTGCTATCTAAAGCCTTATTATTGAAGCTAAATGCCGCTGTGCTCATTGGCCTCGTTATCACTTATACCCTGCGGCATGGCGATCACGCTCTGCAGACAGTTCCTCTGAGTATTAATGTCAGCCTCGTTATCACTGCTGTTGTGCTCTATCTAATGGCATCACCAAAAGCAAAGAGCACATTCAACAGCGAGAGTGTTCCTAAGCCCTGACCACGGCCATCGCCGCATCTTGACGTAATGGCCTGGGTCCACGATCTAGACGCAGCCATGCCTTCTCATGGAAGTAAAACACAACCGTGTTCACCGCGGGCTCGATTAATGCCAGCATGCCACCAACTACCGCACTACCTGTGAGAATGTAGGCAACTGAGAACGCCACAGTGAAATGCATCATGGCGAAACTGATTGTCTTTTTCATAATGGCCTCCTCGGTCATTGTCTTGTTAATTAAAATGTATCTAGTCGATGCTCATAGCTGTAGCTGCCGACAGAAAGAATGATAATGATTATCAATAAATTATTAAAATTGGATGGTATAATAATAACCATCGTTGAAACCTATCAATTAAACGGTCACTGATAAAATAATCTCGCACCACCATTGGTCGTATATTTGCCGCCGCGACCCAAACTAGAGCTCACTTTCATCGATATGTGCCACAAGCCTTTAATACAAGCCTAAGCATTCGGACGTCGCCACAAGCTCACTCACCCTTTGGCACAACAGTTGCACACTATCTTTCAGAAGCGCGCCGATACAGTGCGCCACCACTAGAAACGAAGGGTTCTAATGAAAAAAGCGCGCCTCCCTCTCTCGCTCGTAACGCTGGCCTTTTCCTCTCAACTATATGCCGACGACCTCTCTGAATTAACAGGCGCTACCGATATGGTCTGGCTTGTCACAGCCAGTGCCTTGGTGTTTCTTATGCAGGCTGGCTTCGCCTTGCTTGAGTCAGGTATGTCGAGAACCAAAAACTCCCTAAATGTGGTTATGAAAAACTACATGGATGTGTGCATAGGAACTTTAATATTCTGGGCTCTCGGCTACGGCTTTATGTTTGGCAGCAACCCCAGTGGCCTCATTGGAACTGATTTATTTCTGCTTAATGAAAGTGACCCAACAAGCTACGGCACTCTTTTATTTCAAACCATGTTTGCGGCAACCGCCGTGACGATTGCCAGCGGTGCCATGGCTGAACGGACGCGATTCGACGCCTATTTAATTGGCGCAATTATCATTACCGCCATAATCTACCCCATCTTTGGCAGCTGGGTATGGAATGCCGATGGCTGGCTGGCAAAGATGGGCTTTATCGACTTTGCCGGCTCTACCGTCGTTCATTCCGTTGGCGCTTGGTGTGCGCTTGCCGGCGTGATCATACTGGGCCCTCGACTCGGTCGTTTTGACAGACAAGGCAAACCCCGCGAACTTCGTGGACACAACCTCACATTTGTGGCGCTAGGTGGTTTTATTCTGTGGTTTGGCTGGTTTGGTTTTAACGGTGGCTCAACATTAAGTGCCTCAGCGGACATCGGCCTTATTAATTTAAATACCCAACTCGCCGCCGCCGCAGGTGCCTGTGCAACGATGATACTGTCAGTCATCATGCGTAAACCCATATTACTCACTGACACCATAAATGGCAGCCTTGCGGGTTTAGTTGCCATTACCGCTGGCTGCGCCTCCATGCTGCCGGCCTACGCCGTGCTAACGGGTGCCATTGGCGGTGTCATTTGTACGCTTGGCGGTAAATTAATGCTGAAGATGCATCTTGATGATGTTGTTGGTGCGGTATCCGTCCACGGCTTTGCTGGGGCGTGGGGTACATTAGCAGCCGGTATTTTCTTTACTGGAAATATGTTCGATAGCAAATTAATTACCGTGCAGCTCATCGGCATTGCCGCCTGCTTTATTTGGACGTTCTGCTGTGCATTAATTATGTACTTCATTATCGATGTATTAATGGGTCTTAGAGCACCAGCCCAACACGAGCAACGTGGCTTAGACCTTAGTGAACACGCTGAAATTGGCTACCCAGAGTTCAATACCGGAAACATTGCCTACACAGCTGAACGCGCCAACCAAATGGACTTACAGCGATGAGCAGGCGCAGTGTTAGCGAGCGTCGCCGCGCCATCTTTACCGGTCTACAAGGTTTTATGGATGAGGTTACGGTACTAAAGGCCATCACCCACTGGGAGAATCGTTATATTGACCAGCCAAGTCTGGCCTTACAACGCTTTGTTGCCGATATCTGCCAAGCACCCGAGCTCAAACCAAAACGTTCGGCAATATTAAGAAGCCTCATCAAGGCAATGAGCTTGGAAAGTACAGATCTATTAGCCGACCCGAGAGGAAATACGCCTGAGACAATATCGGAAAATCCAATATCTGCGAATCAGGCTTTTGCAGAATTGATGCTCGCAATGATGTCTCAGTTAGATGACGAATTACAGCATAAGCTGCGCATTGACCTCTTGGCGACACTTCGCCAACGCCGCCTTCCCATACACACACTGGATGCATTACAGGGCTGGCTTGGTAATCGCCAACGATTGGAACTTGGCACTGTATCGCCCGTATTACTTCAAAAGTTATTAAATCAATATTATATATTATTGTGTGAAAACATCGGACCAAGCCACGCCGACAACATTCTTGCTAACGGTGTAAGCCACATACAGCGGAAGCACCCCAAGTTAGATAAATTCTTAAACGACTTACTATGACACTCCAGCCCCATAAAGAGACTTAAGAAGCCAAGTTTAGTCCTGTTCAAATTTCATCGAAACAAACTTATATTCCCTCCCTACCTTTAACGTAATATAGTTTTTTACAGGCATTGACCGAACCGTCACCCAACTACAGAAAAGCGGCCAATTTCCCGCTTACCTGCATCCGCTATGCTCCGTTTCGTTATTGATCCCCCATCCACGGGAACAGAAGAGGCAAATCATGACTATATATACAGCGCCAGTACGCGATATCAATTTTGTTATCAATGAATTACTGGACTTCAACGCCCACTATCAAACCATTCCTTCCGGCGCTGAAGCTACTCCAGACATGGTAGAGGCAATTACTCTAGAAGCCGCAAAATTTGCAGAAGAAGTGTTGGCACCACTTAACCAAATTGGCGACGAGCAAGGTTGCCAGTGGAACGACAGCGAAGTTACCACCCCAGAAGGCTTTAAAGAAGCGTATAACCTATGGGTTGAAGGCGGCTGGCAAGGTTTGTCGCACCCTGTTGAATACGGTGGTCAAGGTCTTCCAATGTCAATGGGCCTCATCAAGTCAGAGCTCGTTGGTACGGCTAACTGGTCTTGGGGAATGTACCCAGGGCTTAGCCTAGGCGCCATGAACACACTCTATGTTCACGGCACCGAAGCGCAAAAACAAACTTACCTCACAAAACTATGCGAGGGAACTTGGACGGGCACCATGTGCTTAACAGAAGCACACTGTGGTTCAGATCTAGGCCAAATGCGCAGCAAGGCAGAACCCCAAGCTGATGGCAGTTACAACATCACCGGCACAAAAATCTTTATCTCTGCCGGCGAACATGATCTTGCTGAAAACATTATTCACATCGTACTTGCCCGCACACCAGGCGCACCGGAAGGCACCAAAGGTATTTCACTTTTCATCGTGCCTAAATTTAATACCACTGAAGACGGCACCATCACCGATCGCAATGGCGTGAAGTGCGGCAGTATTGAACATAAAATGGGGATTCACGGTAACGCTACCTGCGTAATTAACTTCGATTCCGCAACTGGCTATATGCTCGGCGAAGAAAACGCTGGCCTAAACGCCATGTTTACCTTTATGAATACCGCTCGTATCGGTACCGCAATTCAAGGCTTAGCCGCATCTGAACTGGCTTACCAAAATGCGCTGCCATATGCATTAGATCGTTATTCTATGCGTTCATTGTCTGGTGTTAAAAATCCAGACAAAGCGGGTGATGCTATCATTCATCATCCAGATGTACGCCGTATGCTACTCACGGCAAAAGCATTTGCTGAAGGTGGTCGCGCAATGATTTATGACGCGGCTAAATACTCAGATCGCATGGTGCAAGCAGAAACCCAAGAAGAACGCGATGCAGCAGAAAACGAACTTGGCTTTTTGACCCCCATATTAAAAGCCTTCTTGACGGAAACCGGCCTTGAATCTGCAAGTAATGCAATGCAGGTATTTGGCGGCCACGGCTTTATTAAAGAACACGGTATGGAGCAAATTTACCGTGACGCACGTATTGCCACCATGTACGAAGGCACCACCGGTATTCAGGCCATGGACCTGATCGGCCGTAAAGTCGTTCTCGATGGCTTTAAACTGTACGGTGGTTTCTGCAAAAAATTATATAAATTTGGCTTCAAAAATTTAGTGGGGGGCAAGCGCCGCGGCTATTCTGCCAAGTTAATTGGCTATACCTTGTCATGGAATTGGCACACCGTAAAAATGGTTGCTCGCGCCTCTAAAAATCGCGACGCCGTCGGTGCAGCCTCTTACGACTTCTTAATGTACAGTGGTTACCTGTCTATGGCTTATTACTGGGCAATGATGGCAGAAGTTGCTGCGGCAAAACTCGCAGAAGGTACTGAAGATAAAGCGTTCTACGAAGCAAAATTAGAAACAGCAGAATTTTACTTCTCACGTCTATTGCCTCGCGCCAAAGGTCACGCTGCTTGCATGAACAGCAGCACCGACAGCGTAATGGCAATGCCATTAGATCGTTTCACTACTCGCTAGAGAAGTCATTTCATCGTCAGCTATTTACTAGTGGCGAAGTCTTCGTAAAAATCCTCGATAGAAATATCGGGGATTTTTTTTCATCTGTCTGGAAGAGTTCGATTTCTGAACACAAGTCAATTCTGCTCGACTCACAAACATCACACAAAATCAGCCTAAAACGTGACTTGAGAAACCTGATAAGCGGCGCTATTTTGCATACCACAGGGATTGGCAATGTCTCGACTAGCTCCAGGGCTCACCACAAACGATTGCACATTCATTACTGATTTATTATTTAGGTCTTCCTTGTAATAGCTTAATACGCCACTCACCTTAGTGTCACAGACATTTCTAACTCTAAAGCGGGTTGAAACCTTATTGCTATTAAAATAGGAACAACTAGACTGCGCTGAGCTTGCAGAAAATGTTTCCACTTTCCAGTCCAAACAACTTTCCGGCTCTGCAGATACCGATAACGCTGACACGCTAACAAACGCACACAAGACACGAGCTGCTAAAATATTGTTCACGGCACACCTACTTTGCTAAACGGCGTTATCACCCAAACCTGCTGTCATTATCTCTTATGAGATAACCCTAAGCGGCAATAACAGTGATCCTTAGCTGTACAATAGTTAATCTTTCAGGCTATTGGCAGTGCGTATTAATGCTTAAATATATCAGTGATTGTCTTTCATCACTTTATAAAACAAACACTTAAGTGAGAAATATATGTAAACCCGTTTATATTCAAAGCTTGGAATTGTGACACCCTTCGCAAATAATGTTTTATGTTAGACCCCGCATTCGCAATATTAAGGTTTAATACCGCGAATGAGACGCGACAATAAACGCGCTTGCAGATTATTCTCCCTCAAGCCCAGCACCGAGATAATACGCTGACTGGTTTTTGAATCTTGACCACCGCTTATAAGTGCACGCCCCTTTTGCAACAATGACAATTCGGATATTTTTTTCAACGTCGCAGCAGCGGCTAATTCATCATCGCTAAAATCACAACCAAAAGGAAAGGCTGGCATTAAATCCTTTGATTGTGCCCAACTCATATTTGCATTAATAACATCAGGGAAGTTTTGCCTAAATGCTGGCGCAATCTCATAATTTTTATCCAGCTTTCCAGCCGCTTTGCCCGCAGCAACTAACTCAGCTTGAAATCGTGAATCAGCAATATTAATAAGTGCGATACAAACCTCTTCATCGGTTTTAGAGCGCAAATCGGCAATCCCATATTCAGTGATAATGATATCTCGCAAATGGCGAGGTATGGTGCACGCGCCATAGTGACTGAGAATATTGGATACCGCTTTGCCATTTTGAATTCGGCTCGCACGAATCATTAAAATGGAACGGCCACCATCTAACTGATGGGCCATCGCCACAAAATTATACTGACCACCGACACCGGAAAGTACCTGTCCATTTTCCAAGGTATCAGACGCCACTGCGCCATTAAGACTGACATTCAAACCTGTATTGATAAATCGTGCGGCCTGTCGCTGCGCTTTGAACAGGCGCGGATTCTGATCAAGCTGATTAATTTTTTCTACCCCACACATGGCAAGCATACTGCGTTCATGCTTGCTCATATCCCGGAGACTGCTATAAAAATCTGTACTACCTAGAAAGAAGCCGCCATGTAATACCTTGCCATTTCGCAACTGTGAACCTAAGCAGTGTCGCGCCATAAATTGTTGGCTATCAGGGTTAGCCATATTTGCTGGGCAAGATTCACCACTCGCCGAAAACAAACGTCCTTCTTTATAATGACAATCTTCTCGGAAAAATCCGTGGTACTGCAAACTATCAAAATCTTTACCACGTAACTCCCTTACACCTACATCTGCCAAGGCCTCTAAACACGTTTCATCTAGCGCTGACGGTTTACAACGGCCAAGATTAATTAACTGCTGAAGCGCCCAAAAATCATATACTTGACGGCATAAAATACCGGCCTTAAATAAATGCAAAAAGCCTTCGACAAACATCTCAGTGGCGCCATATAAACCCTGATCAAAACTCTCTCGGCCGCCTATCTCATCAACAAGTTGTGCATTGTGCTGATCGACACCAAATTTGCTTAATAACTCACGGTAATCCGCATTATGTTGCTGCCTCAGTAAAATTGATTGCACAATCGCATCACCCATTGCACCAATGCCCAACTGCAAGGTCCCTCCATCTGCAATCAATGCACTGGCGCGCAGGCCGATGACATAATCGGTATTGGGTATTGGTGGCAAACGCGGCACAGGAAATAAACCGTATTGGCTAGATTTAGTTTTTGCTAAGAAATCAAATTGATCGACAGCGACTTCCGCATCACCATACATAAACGGAAGGTCTGGATGAATAACCCCTACCGCAACAAAATCTCTCCCAGTGTCTTTTAAACGGCTTACCAATTCTGCTGAGGTGTCAGGGTTGCAGCTCATACTCAGCTTAGCGTTTTCACAGGCAAGAAGCTGAATAACTACATTACAGCCTTGAGCAACAACATCTCTGGCTGCATGCGTATAATTTGAACTGATATAGTTTCGCTGCGCTGTAGCATGCCCTATTCGACTTCCCGCTTTAAAATAAAATTCACAGAGTTTAATATTCGCCGGCACTTGTCCTTTACGCTCGTCCTGCAAATAAAGTGGCTCGGAATACTGGCTGTATAAGCGGTCAAAAACAGGGTTGAGTAGACGGGCTCGAATCCCATCTTTCTCACTTGGACGCTCCAAACTAAGCGCCGTTAAAATAGTTAGCGTTATACTTGGGTCAGCACTAGCACGACGATAAATGGCGTCAATCAACTCTACAGGCTTCCCAAGCCCCAAAGGCATTGCCACGCGCAAATCTTTTCCCACACGGCGAATTATTCTATCTACACAATCTTCAATATCAACTAGATCAAAATCAGTATGCTCGTTGCGCATGGATGCTCCGTCGCACAAAAATCAAACACTACTATTAACAGGCCTTTTGACCTACATCAAGAAAGCTCGCCATAAATATCGGTAAATTCCACACTTCATATTTTTAATCATTGAACAGCGAATGACGACGAGTAAGCCAAGAGTTTTATCATGCATCAGCTTATTGAACAGTTAGAGCAAGATCATCATCACATGTTAAAGATGATGTATTTGTTTGCTCAAATCATTAATCAGCTAAGTCTTGCTAACTGCTCGCTAGACATTGTAGATCGCGCATTAGCAATTCTTGATGATATACAAGGTTATCCAGAAAAATGGCATCACCCAACAGAAGATACTTTATTCAGTTACTTATTAAGTAAACAGCACATCAATGACATCGCCATCCTCTCACTAATAGATGAGCACCCCCACTTAGAAGCACAAAGCACCCAGCTCTCGCAGATGTACAGAAAACATCAAACCTTACATAGCTGGCCGTCGCAGCAAACTTTAGAACTAAGTCGATATTTTTGTCGCAAGCAAATTGCCCATATCCATGCTGAACGAAACATCTTTGACGCAATTCGTCAGCGCTTCACGCCACAGGACTGGCAAGATATCGCCACTCAAATAGTTCCTCGTCCCAGCTCTGCCCATGAAACACCTGCAATAGAAATTCCACAGCAAAACCACATCGCTAATCATTAACACTTTGCACTTTTCCCTGATGGGGTAACACTATGTCAAACACGATTACTACTCAGCCGGCTCATAAGAACACCCATTTCGCCCCCAATTTAGTCGCAAAATACAACACCCAAGGACCTCGGTATACGTCCTACCCTACGGCACTAAAATTCAATGACGATTTTACGATTGCCAACTACGATTATTATTTAAACCAAGCTCGAAATACGCCAAGCCCATTGTCGCTATATGTTCACCTGCCTTTTTGCCGCTGGCTTTGTTACTACTGTGGATGCAATAAAATAGTCACTAAAAAACCGGGAGTAGCTCGCGAGTACTTAACTCATCTTGCCAAAGAAATAGAGCTTCTCGCTAAACGGGTTGGTAAAACAAGGAAAGTTTCACAATTGCACTTTGGCGGTGGAACACCCACCTACCTTGACGATGGCGAGCTGACAGAATTAATTCATCTGCTCGCCCGTCATTTTAACTTTGATGACAGCAAGCAACGTGAATTCTCCATTGAAATTGATCCGCGTACCGTCAATTCAGACCGCTTAGCACTCTTACGTGGACTCGGCTTCAATCGCCTCAGTTTTGGTATTCAAGATACGGATCCAGAGGTACAGCGAGCTATTAATCGACTTCAACGCACAGAAAAAATTGCCGAACTGGTGTCATCAGCCCGGCTCTATCGTTTTAGCTCAATAAGCTTTGATTTGATCTACGGGCTACCTCAACAAAATAGTGAGACCTTGGCGCGCACGCTGGATGACGTGATCACACTACTACCCGACCGAATCTCTTTATACAACTACGCTCATTTACCCAAGCAATTCCCCCCCCAGCGCGCGATTGGACGTCACACCCTTCCCAGCGCTGCGGAAAAACTCACCATGCTACTTTTAGCCACTGAGAAATTAATCGACGCTGGCTACATTTATATAGGCATGGATCATTTTGTACGTCCAGAAGACGAGTTAGCACAGAGCCAAAAAGCGGGGCAGTTACAACGTAATTTTCAAGGCTACTCAACACGGCTCGCCTCGGATGTGCTCGGTATTGGGGTATCTGCAATCAGCTCCATTGGAGATTGCTACGCCCAAAACAGTAAAGACTTAGCTAGCTACTATCAAAAATTGGCCTCTGGCGAACTTCCGCTACAACGCGGCCTAGTCAAAACGCCTGAAGACCGTTTACGCGCTTACATTATCATGGCCTTAGCCTGTAACCTCTGCGTGTCTACCCTTCACTTTACTCGCCAATTCCATATATCGTTCTGGGAAAAGTTTGCAGATCTGCTGCCACAATTAGAAGATATGCAAAAGGACGGTTTACTGACCCTTAGCCCCGATGCCATTCATGTTACTCCCGCAGGCCGCATGATGTTACGGAATATTTGTATGGTATTTGATCAATATTCAAGCAAGAACAATACGAGTTATTCTAAGACCCTATGAATAGCCACGCCCCAATTACCAGCCGCTGAAGCTTATGCGTCTAATCATGCTAAATACTTGAATTCGCTTCCGGCTTTACGTAAAACTAGTGGTATATTGCACGATCAGAAATATTTTGCGGGGCCATCTACTTTGAGTATTGTAAGCACGAACAGCATGCCAGCAGAAAATAACTGCCCGCATAACGCGGCTCTAAATTGCTCCAAGTGCCGACTCAATGCCATCTGCTTGCCTCTGGCCTTAGAACAAAGTGAGATCGTTCAGCTGGACGAAATTGTTCAACAAGGCCGTCCCTTACAAAGAAACCAGCACCTCTATCGAGAAGGTGACGCCTTTAACTCCATTTTTGCTGTCCGCTCTGGTGCAGTAAAAGCCTATAGTATTTCAGACAATGGCGAAGAACAGGTCACAGGTTTCTATTTACCTGGTGAAATTCTCGGTATGGATGGCATAGGTCAGAACCGCTACGCTAGCTCAGCACAGGCCATGGAAGTCTCCGCAGTTTGTGAAATCCCTTTTATCAAAATAGAGGAGCTCAGCGGTCGCCTGCCCAATATGCAAAAGCACTTTTTTAAACTGCTTAGCCAAGAAATTGTTGAAGATCAGCGTCATATGACCCTGCTGAGTAAGCACACCGCCGAAGAGCGCCTCGCTTCTTTACTGGTCAGCATTTCAGCTCGCAATGCGCGCCGAAACTTGTCTGCGTCTAGTTTTCACTTGCCAATGTCACGCACTGACATAGGTAACTTTCTAGGCCTTACCATAGAAACTGTCAGCCGAGTTTTCAGCCGCTTTGCCAAACAAGACCTCATTGACATCAATAAAAAAGAGGTCTATGTAATAGACATCGACGCATTAAAGCGCATTGCCTTGATAGAAAAATAACGGGGATATTCATTCACTTGCAACGTTAAAAACTGATAATTACATCAAGATTGCAGGTCCCATGAAGCATATGGGGAGTATGTAGCTCTGACATTTTTCATTCACTGCAAGACAATTGATCTAGGTCAATAAGTCAGTAAAAGTACTTTGTTATTGTGCCGCTACGTTTTGAATGAGGCTAGGTATTGCAAATGATTAGCTTGGTTAGTAACCCACTAGGATTTCTATTTAGCCCTCGGCAGCAATGGCAAGCCGTAGGTGCCTTGCCCAATACTGCGCTCCCCAGTAAATTACTCTACGCCATTATCCTTGCCATAGGGCCCTGCATCGCATGGTATTACGGTGCCACCAAGGTGGGTTGGAGTATCGGAGATGGCGAGATTGTTTTATTAACTGAAGCCAGCGCACTTCGTATCGTCATTGCCTTTTACGCGGCCATGCTCGGCTCGCTATGTGTTATTGGCTACTTTATCCACTGGATGGCTGATACCTACGGCAGTGAGTCGTCCATGACAAAAGGGATCGTTGTCGCCAGCTATACCGCCACCCCCTTATTTATTGCCGGGCTCTGTGGCTTTTACCCCGTCTTTTGGTTAGATATGTTATTGGGTATTGCCAGCCTTAGCTGGGCTGTCTATTTGCTATACGTCGGTATTCCTGCAGTTATGAATATCCCCAGTGAGCGGGGATTTCTCTATGCATCCGCCGTCGTCGGTGTCTGCATGGTCATTTTTATGGCGCTTATGGGCGGCGTTGTCATTCTCTGGGAAATGGGCCTCGCGCCGGTTTTTGTCGACGGATAAGCCCTTAATTTAACGCAAATTTTCCTGTGCCACACCCGTCCTTGATTTAGATCAGAACAAACACAAGGACAACTTGCGAAAATACATGTATTAACCGATTTCTGTAAAAAGATGAAAGGAATCCATATGGACTCTCAACTCCCTCTCCCACGGTACGATTACAAGGCAGTAAAAATGTTTACTGTCATGGCCGTCGTCTGGGGCATTGTTGGTATGGCGGTAGGCGTTCTCATTGCCGCGCAGTTAGTATGGCCGGTGCTTAACTTTGATATACCATGGCTTAGCTTTGGACGCTTGCGCCCCCTACACACCAATGCAGTGATTTTTGCATTTGGTGGCTGTGTTCTTATGGGCTCCTCATTTTTTGTTGTACAGCGCACCTGCCAAGCTCGCTTGGTGGGCGGCCCCTTAATCCCCTTTGTATTTTGGGGCTGGCAATTGGTTATTGTTTTAGCAGCAATCACCTTGCCAATGGGCTACACCAGCACCAAAGAATACGCAGAGTTAGAATGGCCAATTGATATATTAATCACCTTAGTGTGGGTTGCCTACGCCATTGTATTTTTTGGCACCATCATGAAACGGCGCATGAAACACATTTATGTGGCCAACTGGTTTTACGGTGCGTTTATCATCACTGTCGCCGTTCTGCATATCGTCAACAGCATGGCGGTTCCGGTCAGCTTAACTAAATCCTACTCGGTGTATTCCGGTGCAGTAGATGCCATGATCCAATGGTGGTACGGCCACAATGCAGTTGGCTTTTACCTAACTGCCGGCTTTCTGGGCATGATGTATTACTTTGTTCCTAAGCAAGCCGAGCGTCCGGTTTACTCTTACCGTTTATCCATTGTGCATTTTTGGGCGCTGGTTTCCGTATATATATGGGCTGGCCCCCACCACCTCCATTACACAGCGCTACCAGACTGGGCGCAAAGCTTGGGCATGGTTATGTCACTGATCTTATTAGCGCCATCTTGGGGAGGCATGATCAACGGCATGATGACCCTATCAGGGGCATGGCATAAATTACGCACCGACCCCATTTTGCGATTCTTGGTGGTATCCCTGTCCTTTTACGGCATGTCGACATTTGAAGGCCCAATGATGGCCATTAAAACGGTCAACTCACTGTCTCACTACACCGACTGGACCATAGGCCACGTCCACTCTGGCGCCCTAGGTTGGGTGGCAATGATTTCCATCGGTACGATTTATCACTTAATCCCCGTTCTTTTCAACAAGCCCAAAATGCATAGCGTGCCCGCCATCAATGTGCACTTTTGGTTATCGACTATTGGTACGGTGCTATACATTGCCTCTATGTGGGTAAACGGTATTGTTCAAGGCTTAATGTGGCGCGCCTATAACAGCGATGGCAGCCTTACTTACAGCTTTGCAGAATCGGTGCTGGCGAGTCACCCTGGCTACATTGTTCGCTTTTTAGGGGGCTGCATCTTCTTAAGCGGCATGCTAATTATGGCTTGGAATGTATGGCAAACCATTCGCAATGAGGACGCACTCCCCGTGTCTAAAGGTGCAGCGGAGGTGGCGGCATGAATCACGATCTAGTTGAAAAGAACATCGGCCTAATGATTATTTTCATCATTATCGCCATTAGCTTTGGTGCACTGGTTGAGCTGGTTCCCCTTGCCTTTCAGAAGGAAACCACTGAACCCATCAAAGGCCTAAAACCCCTTAATGCAATGCAGCTAACAGGCCGCGACATATACATTCGCGAAGGTTGCCACGTCTGTCATTCGCAGATGATTCGTCCAATGCGTTCTGAAACTGAACGCTATGGCCACTACTCCGTCGCCGGCGAGAGCGTTTACGAACATCCATTTCTCTGGGGTTCTAAGCGTACCGGCCCCGACCTAGCCCGTGTAGGTGAGCGCTACAGCGATGAATGGCACCGCGCCCATCTTTACGACCCTCGAGCCGTTGTTCCCGAGTCCATTATGCCCGCCTACCCTTGGCTCTTTAACAACGAGATTGACGCGTCTATGGTCGGTAAAAAAATGGCGGCGTTGCGCAAGGTTGGCGTTCCCTACACCGACGCTGATATCGCCAACGCGGCAGAAAGCGTACAGGGTAAAAAAGAGATCGACGCCATGGTTGCCTACTTACAACAGCTTGGCACGCTGATCAAATACAAACGCTAAGGCTAGGGGGCATCAAATGGATCAAGATAATCTAAGAGCATTAGCAACCCTATTAACATTTATCGCTTTTATCGCTTTAAGCATTAGTGTATTTCGCAAGAACCGAAAAGCCTATTTTGAAGATGCCGCCCTACTGCCTTTTGCTGAAGATGACAGCAACCGTCAGCAAGAACGAAACGGCAAAGACGTGGAGAACCACAATGAGTAGTTTTTGGAGTATGTGGATCATCGTTCTAACGGTGATCTCTATTGCCCTAATTGTGTGGCTATTATTTAGTAATCGTAAAATAACGGCGAGCAAAGAAAACCAAACTACCGGTCACATATACGATGGTATAGAGGAGTACGACAACCCACTGCCATCGTGGTGGTTCAAAATGTTCGTAATCAGTATTGTCTTTGCAATTGGCTACCTTATTGCCTTCCCAGGCTTGGGTAATTTCCCAGGACTACTCAACTGGACCTCGGTAGGTAAATGGGAAAAAGAAGTGGCCCGTGCAGAGCAAGCCAACGACGCCTTGTACGCTGGCTTTATGACAACCGATACCCAAACCCTAGCCGCCAACAAAAAAGCCATGCGAATTGGCAAACGTATTTTTGCCAACAACTGTGCTATTTGCCACGGCGTGAATGGCGAAGGTAGTTATGGCTTTCCAAACCTCACCGACCAAGATTGGCTTTACGGCGGTACACCTGAGCTAATCCAAACGTCTATATCTCAGGGCCGCAACGGCGCTATGCCGGCATGGAATGCCATGTTCGACAACGACGGCCTAGAAGCGATGGCCCAATACGTTAAAAACCTAGCGTCAACCGACTTAGACACAGACAGTCCAGCAGGAAAAAAATTCGCCATGTTATGTGCGTCCTGCCATGGCGCAGAAGGACAAGGCAATCAAGCGATGGGAGCTCCCAATTTAGCTGATAATATTTGGCTTTATGGCGGCGACGCAGGTCAAATTAAACATAGCATTGCCAGTGGACGTGGAGGTCAAATGCCAGCCCATCATGACAAGCTCAGTGCGGAAAAAATTCATTTATTAACCGCCTATGTCTATCAATTAAGTCAACAGCAATAGCCTTAATGATCGGTTCCGCCGAGGCACGGCAAATATGAACACCAACACACCGACGAACCCGTCCGACAGGCATAGCATGGATAATGACCCGAACCGCATACCTGTCGAGGAATTTGTACCGGCAGAAGTCTCAGAAATCGACCTGTATCAGAAGCGTGAAAAAATTTACACTCGAAAGATTGAAGGTTTTTTTCAGCGTATTCGCACACTGACGGGCTGGCCACTGTTGATGGGGTATTTTCTTGTTCCCTGGCTGCAATGGGACGGCCGTCAGTCAGTGCTTTTTGATCTACCTGCCCGACAATTTAATATTCTCGGTCTCACCTTTTGGCCCCAAGACCTCACAATGTTGGCCTGGGTCCTGATCATCTCCGCATTTTTACTGTTTACCGTAACCAATTTTGCCGGCCGTGTGTGGTGTGGATTTAGCTGCCCACAAACGGTTTGGACCAGTATCTTTATGTGGATAGAACAAAAAGTCGAAGGGAGTCGAAATCAACGTATTAAATTAGATTCAGCGCCCTGGAGCGGCCAAAAATTTGGTAAAAAACTGCTTAAACACAGCATGTGGTTAGCAGTGGCATTTTACACCGGCTTTACGTTTGTGGGTTATTTCACGCCCATTATCGATTTAAGCTACGGGTTTTTCGCGCTCTCCATCCACCCTTGGGCCTTGTTTTGGATTGCGTTCTTTACTATTGCAACTTATGGCAATGCGGGCTGGCTTCGGGAACAAGTCTGTATGTATATGTGCCCTTATGCACGTTTTCAGTCAGCGATGTTTGACCCCGACACACTGATCATTTCCTATGACAAACAGCGTGGTGAAAAACGCGGTTCCCGTAAACGCAATGAGCAGTCTGCAGACGTCGGCCTTGGCGACTGTATTGATTGCCAACTTTGCGTGCAAGTCTGTCCAACAGGCATTGATATCCGCGATGGCTTGCAATACCAGTGCATCGGTTGTGCACTGTGTGTTGACGCCTGCGACTCGGTTATGGATAAAATGCATTACCCCAAAGGCCTGATTCGCTACACCACAGAAAACACCTTAAACGGCAAGCCGTCTAAAATTCTGCGGCCGCGCTTAATAGGCTATGTGATCGCATTGCTTGTCATGTGTTCTTTACTGACCTACCGGATTACCGCTAGAGAAACTATTGAGTTGAGCGTCCTCCGCGACCGCCAAGCACTTTATTATCAAAACGAACAAGGCGATATTGATAATCGCTACACCCTAAAAGTGGCCAACAAAACTCAACAAGCACACCAATATCAGTTATCAGTATCATCACCGCACCCACTCTCGTTATTGGGCTCCATAAAATTTCAAGTGCTCAGTGGTGAAGTGGTTGATATCCCCATCACCCTGCGCGCCAATGCTCAGCAAGCATTACAGGCCAGCTTTGCAATAACCTTTGAAGCGCAACGGCTAGACGCCGACAACGACATTGTCAGCCAAGAAAGTCGCTTTTTTGCACCCACAGAGTAAACCCACATGTCCGCAAACAATGTGACACAGTCAGAGCCTGCCGCCGCCAAATGGTATCAACAATTTTGGCCTTGGTTTCTTATTGTGCTTCCTGGCATCGTTGTTATTGCGAGTATTGTAACTGTGGTTATAGCGCTAACGCATAGCGACAATCTAGTTCGGGATGATTATTACAAAGAGGGCTTGGCGATTAACCGTTACTTGGCCCAAGATGAAGCCGCGCTAGCGATGAAACTTGTCGCAGAGGGTCAGTTAAGCAAGCAAGGGTTTATACAAATTTCTTTGCGCGGGAATAGTATTCCATTACATCAACATCTACTTTTAAACTGGCAACACCCCACTGACGAAAATTTGGATTTTCAAACCGTATTGCTTAGAGACGGGAGCCATCATTACAGTGCGCAAGTTAAGCACGATATCGACAGTCGCTGGTATCTCGCCCTCAGTCCTTATGATGACGGTGAGCAACACCAATGGCGCTTAAAAGTCGAGTTTGACGCAAAAAATAGCGCCAATTTCATAATGCATAGCCAAAGCAGCAACCGAGAAACTCAATGAGTCTAGACTGCTATCACTGCGGAGAACCACTACCAAGCGGAGTTAACTTTCATGTTGTTGTTAACGGACAGCCCAAACAAGTTTGCTGTCGTGGTTGCCAAGCTGTTGCAGAATGTATTTTGTCTGCAGGTCTAGATGATTATTATCGATTGCGATCCTCCGTCGCGGACACACCAAGTGATAGCAATGAGGACTTTAGTCGCTATGATGACCCCGTACTTATTGAAACGTTTTCGCACCGCGAAGAGCAATACTGGGTCAGCCGATTCAATATTGGCGGGCTAAGATGTGCAGCCTGTGCTTGGTTAATTGAACACCATTTACAGGGTATTGATGGTGTTGCATCCGTTACCGTACACCTGCAAAATGCGGTAGCCACTGTAAAATGGAATCCAGATTGTATACCCGTTAGCCAGCTGTTTAGGCATTTCAATACCTTAGGCTATCAGGCCTTACCTTGGTCAGCTGCTAACCGTGATAAACAGATACACGACGAAATGGATGGCCTGCTGCGACGGCTGGGTATAGCCGGTATTGGTATGATGCAAGCGGGCATGGTTGCCATTGGTTTATATGCCGGTGATTTTCAAGGCATTGAACAAAGCACCTCAACCTTACTGCGAGTGTTCAGCCTGATTGTTACCACACCGGTACTGCTCTACTCTGCACAACCCTTTTTCAAAAATGCGTGGCGCTCCCTGCGACACTGGCACCCCGGCATGGATGTTCCAGTCTCCATTGCGCTAGCTGCTGCGTACCTTGCGAGCTTACTGGCAACAGTGCGCCAAGGCGAACACGTGTATTTCGACACGATCAGCATGTTTACTTTTTTCTTGCTACTCAGCCGCTACCTGCAGCTTCGTGTCAGCCAGCATCAACATAGCCAACCTTGTCTACCAATATCAGCCAGACAAATCACCCTGCTTGGTAGCAATGAGTTTGCATGGACGCCGGTACAATCATTAGAGGTTGGCGACCTTATCAGCATACACCCAGGCGAAACCATTCCCATTGATGGCATTATCCGACGAGGTCAAAGCGATATTGAAAACAGCGCCTTCAGTGGCGAGTTCATCCCAGAGCAAGGTCAGCCCGGCACTGCCGTCATGGCTGGATGCGGAAATATCGACGGTAATATCGACTTAGAAGTAACTGCAACTGCCGCTAACTCGGCATGGACAAAAATAGACCAACTGCTAGAACAGGCCCAATCTAACAAACCCTTGGCAGCGCAATTAGCCGATCGCTTATCTAGCCAGTTTGTTATGCTTGTACTTCTTGTTAGTGGTTTAAGTTTTGCCTATTGGCATAACCACGACGGCGGATCAGCGTTTCTCATTGCCCTTTCCGTCTTAGTGGTTAGCTGTCCCTGCGCCCTATCCCTGGCTACCCCTGCCAGCTATACCGCCGCGATTAAAGCCTTAAGACAAAACGGCATATTATTAAGTAATGGCCGTGCACTAGAACAATTAAAAAATATTAGCCATATTATTTTTGATAAAACCGGCACTCTAACTGAAGGTCGACCGCACATCCTAGCTTGCCACTTATTTGGCAATAGCAATAAGCAAGAAATATTGCGTATTGCAGCCAGCTTAGAGCAGCTTTCACAACACCCTATCGCTCATGCCTTTGCGCTTAAGCAAGAACATGCACTAGAACTAAAAAACGGTCAGGTAAGCAGTGGCGCGGGGGTAAGCGCTACAATCAATGGCCGAGAATACCGTATTGGCAGTGCCAAATTTTGTCGAGTTGAAGCTCCCCCGATAAGCCCTCATCTTAATGTTTACCTCTCTGGTCAAGACGGCCTGCTGGCTCACTTTGAACTTACTGATGAAATTCGTCCTGACGCTTCAGCACTAATACAAACCTTAGATAATTCTGGTCTTAACGTCGAGGTACTTAGCGGTGACCATTCCGATCAAGTTGCCACTGTTAGCAAAATTCTCAACATAAAAAATTATCACTCAGGGTACAGTGCAGCACAAAAACTCGACCATGTTAAACAACTTCAAAAGCAAGGCGCCGTGGTTATGATGGTCGGCGATGGCATAAACGATGCCCCTGTCATTGCAGCGGCAGACATCTCAGTGGCCATGACCAGCGCAAGTGAGTTAACCCGCGCGCAATCCGATGTCATTCTGCTAGAGAACAGACTTAGTGCTATTATCGAATTATTCAACAAGGCAAAACAAAGCCGACGGATACTATTGCAAAACTTGACCTGGGCGCTGCTCTACAATCTTATCAGCCTGCCGCTCGCCGCGATGGGCTTAGTACCTCCGTGGCTGGCAGCATTAGGTATGTCGCTAAGTTCATTATTGGTTGTTTTTAATGCTCTGCGTATAAGTGCAACACAAGCACCGCAGCCTTCCGCTCTAGACCAAGTCCAAGCCACGCCCAGCGAGTTACTGCCCCGTCATGGAGGCCAACATGGCTAGCTTAGTTATCCTCATTCCCATCGCACTGGTCTTCTTCGGCTTAACCATCTATCTATTTTGGTGGTCCGTTGATAACGATCAATTTGAAGACTTAGACCGAGAGGGACAACGCTTATTATTTGACGAAACAGACCACCTTCAAAAACCTTATCACTCTGACGACGAGCATAGCGAGGAACAATGATACCCGAGGCACTAAGCTACTCAGCAGCGTTTTTATTAGGCTTGGTAGGCAGTCCCCACTGTGTCGGAATGTGTGGTGGTATAGCAGGACTTTTGGGTGCATCAACTACATCGCCAATAACTGCAAAAACACAAAATATCATAGCTCGGAGTTTCGCCGCCAATAGCGCCCAGAGTATTTACTATGGCCTGCTTTTCCAACTGGGACGCATCGCTAGTTATGCCTTTCTCGGTGCGATACTCGGTGGCTCGGTGGCCTTGGTAGGCGCAATCGCTGACCCACAACTGATGTCAGTAAGCAAAATCATGCGAATTCTTGCCAGTATCATGCTCGTCGTTATGGCGCTATCCATCGCCGGTTGGAGTCACGTTGCAATGGCCTTAGAAAAATTGGGGGGACGTTTATGGCACCTAATACAGCCCTTAAGCAAACGATTCATACCCATAGACACCGCTAGCAAAGCCATTGCAGTGGGTGCTCTGTGGGGATTTCTGCCCTGTGGACTCATCTACAGCGCCCTAGCATGGACATCACTCAGCGGCAGCTCAAGCCAATCAGCACTGCTTATGGCATGTTTCGGTTTGGGGACTGCACCAGCCGTATTAAGCATTGGCAGCCTAAGTGGTGGTCTTCGCAGTGCCTTGAACAAGCCACTGACACGCTATGGCTTTGCGGCACTGCTTTTATTACTGGCCTTATACCCTATGTATACTCTTTTTCTGCAACATTCTGAGACGCCATCACATACAAATACGGCACATGCCAATACGCCTATGCATCATCACGGCATGAACCATTAGCACCCTCAAAACCACATTTACATCTGTATCGCTGTTTTTATAAAAACCGTTCGATATTCATATTCAAATCAAGCGCATCTAAAGATACCGGGCGAGAAAAATAATACCCCTGAACATAGTCCACACCCATTGCCCTAACAATGTTCAAAGCCTCTAGATTTTCAACCCCTTCTACAATCACTTTCTTATTCAGGTTGCGACTCATTTCTACCATCGATTGCACCAACAGCTGGTCCTTTGGTCGCTCGTGAATAAAACGTACAAAAGACTGGTCAATTTTTATGTAATCTACCGGAAGTTCTCGCACATACTCAAAGGAGGTAAATCCAACACCAAAATCATCTAACGCAATTTTAGCACCAATGGTACGAAACTTTTGCAACAGGATATTCGCTGAATTTATCGACTCAAGACTATCCGTTTCTACCACTTCAAAAATCAGCTTAGTGGGGTCCGCACCAGTGTCTGCCAGCAAACGGTTAAGACTATCTTCAAAACCGTCACTTTCCATTGTTTGAGCCGTGATATTAATACTTAAACCTAAATCGATGCCCTTTACCGCCCAACGTCGCTGCTGATGCATTGCCATCTCCATCACTGCAAAGTCAATCTCCGGTAACAAGCCCAGATCTGCCGCCACCCCCAAAAACACAAACGGAGCAACTATTTGACCTTCTTCATCAAGCATGCGAACAAGACACTCATAATGGCTAATCCGTTTATGACGCATATCAACAATAGGTTGATAGAATAACAACAATCGTTTCTCGTCTAGGGCCTTTCGCAACAAGTCTTTTACAAGGTATTTTTCATTACGGGACAAACGATCTTTCTGGTCATTATTAATAAAGAATAACTGCCCTCTTGCTCGCTGTTTTACATTTTCCATGATCGCGGTGCAATCAGAGAGTGTTTCATCAATCTCAAAATCCTCATCCATCGATATGGTGTTGATAACAACCGAGATATGCACCGTCTCGTCACCAATATTTGTCGCTATAACATAACGTGTTAAGCGATCTAGTAAACTCCGATAATCAGTACCTTCAGTAATATCAGAGGGTCTTAGCAATACTGAAAACTCACCTGAGCCAATGCGAGCGATAATACTAGAATCAGGTAAAAGCAAAGTAATATGCTTACCCAGTTCTAATAAAAGCTGGTCACCTAAGGCAAAACCAAAACGATCATTAAATTTGGCAAAATCATCAATATCGAGTAATAGTAAATCCCATGATTCATTTTCTTTACTAGACAACTCTAGCTCACCAACTTCATCAATAAAGCTAAGTCTATTTAATAGTCCCGTTACTCGATCATGTTCACCCAACCACCGTAAATTACGCTCTGATTCATGTTGTTCGGTAACATCAATACCAATGGATAATATACATTTTTCTCCCTGATTGGATATTGCTCTATGCATCCAAAGAATATCGGCTTTTCTTTTGTCCTGTGTGAATATAGGTATTTCACCTTGTAGATGTCGCTCTTCATCCACACTCAGTGAACGCAACGCATCTGAAATAGAGCCCCCCTCATAGCTCCGATGTATTATGTCTCTTACCTTTTTCCCTTTAACATCCTTACCCAGTAATTTACGACCAAAATCATTTATGCTAGATATCACCCCATCCAGATTATGGATCATAATAATCAGGGGACTTGTATCGAGTAACATAGCGTTAAATCGCTGGGCTTCGGTTAACTCTGAAATTTTTAAACTTAAGTTTTTTCGGTGCTCCGTATTGCGTTTATTCAGTGTATCGAGGTCGTTGACTACATCATTCAAGCTCTCGCGTAAGACGTCAGTTTCGTCGTGCCAGCTTGGGCTCAGGGGAATAACGGCTAGATCACGGCGTGCATTATCAAAATTTGAATCAGATAGCTGCCTAATAATCTTGGATATATGTAACACTTTTTTCAGAGAGGGTCTCAATATTATCGAGATCAAGGTCATGCTAAACAATAATGCAAAAAGAATTGTAATCGCCGTTAACCGAAGTTCATGCAAAATAAACTCCCGTATCTCGGATTGCTGGCGATAAATAAGTACCGAAATATCACTACTGGTATTCGCATTCAGTTTAAATAGCTGACTGCTGTAATAATCATTGGCTAAAGAAAATAAATGAGCTTGCTCTGAAAACCTATCTTGCTCCAAACTTTGCAATATATTAGGTATAAACTCTTTTCTAAGCGCAGCGTGGCTAGCCAATACAATGTGATTTTTATTATCTAGATTATTCATATCGACTAACGCGATATCTGCGCTGGTTAAACTATAAAAATCTTGAATAACAATACCTAGGCTTCTCGTTATATTGGCGATAATTTCATCACCATTTTTTGCTATTAACGGAACAAAAACACTTTGTTCACAGACATCAAGGCAATGAACATGAGATTTTGGCTCGCGTTGTTCCGCTACTTGACGAATGATACTAGCGTGATATTGCAACTGTTCTTGGGATGGTAACTGACTACGCTGATTTCCTGCCAGCAAAGCACCAGAATCATCAAAAAACACCACAGACTCTATACCTGACAAGAGTGATGGTTCGGTTAAATGTAATAGCGCCGGTGCATCACCACGGGAAATTTCGTACTGGTTTGCTAAACGGAAAAGCTCAGTGGCCGACTGGGCCAATAACTCGTGAAAAACCTCTTTTGCCCTAGCCATATTTTTAAGTATAGCTGTTTCCTGAACCGCCATCATGTGCTGAAAACTAAAATAGTGCAAAGCCAAAAGGACAATGGTAAGCGCTAAAAAAATCGCGGTTGTGAATTTACGCTGCAAGCTAATGAATCGGCCGGAAGACATCTCCACCATAAAATATACCCAGCTTAGAAAAAATTAGAAACGGTATCCGACCACAGCGGCAACAACTTGTGTGCGCTGCGATAGTGGTCTATTCATATTATCTACACCCGGTATGCCCGCAGTACCGTCCATTTCATAAATATCTAAAGCCAAAATCCATGACGAAGTCGGTAACCACTGTACACCGGCAACCCAATGCCTGTTGTGACTCCGGCTATCACCATCCTCCACAGTGCGAGAGAATTCATACCTCAATGTCGCAAGAAGCGAAGGCAATACCCTATATCGTCCCTGAAGATACGCAGACTCTGCATAGGACTCTTCAACCACAACCGCGCCGACAGCATTTTTTAAATTTAAACGGCTATACTCACTGGTAAGTGAAAAACGAGGCCAGTTTCGTTCTGCAGATAAGATAAACCCCACAGCATCAACACTTGAAAGCGGCACCATCGGCATGGCTTTGGTTGCCTGTAAAGCCACGTCTAAGATAGAGAGGGCATACCGGCTGCGGCCGCCATTGCGGCTATGCAGTATTTGAGCAAAAAGGGGGCTTTCAATCTCACCTTTTATCAAGTTCGAACTTCCACCGGTGATGTTTCTCAACACATCTCGAGAAATACTTTTGTCTCGGCCATAAGTCAAATTGAAAGAGGTACTGTGATTATCATCATCCCAATAGCTATAAAGTTGCGCCCCCTCAGAGGAGAACATCAGCTCTCGTAATCCATTGCCTTCATAATAGACTGCCTGGGGGTGGATTATGGTTGGCCGTGTAAAAATAACATCTCGGGTTTCATTATAAAAACCAATGCTATTTCGAACGCGTCCAACGCGTACTCCCATTCCCGAGCGTTCGCTTTCCGCAGCCTTAAAATCGGCAAACAAGTAATCAATTTTTATATCACCGTTGTCGGCATTTCCTGCATCACGGCTGAACAACTGCCCGGCCAAGCTTACCCCATTATCAAACTGGTAATTAGCATTGACACCTGCTTCAAAAAAGTCGGTAGAGCCGCTTGTACTATCGCCGTAAATATTATTGCCATCACTGTGGATAAAAGCCTGCGACACAAAGCCGTGAATATTCAAGTCTTTATAATTCAGTGCAGAAGTCGTTAACGGCACCATTGCAACAGCAAGAGTCATCAATTTATGTAACATTTATTGCTCCTCCGAATACGAATACGATCGCTCGGGGTAAGAGTACGTAACGGTTAAGTTATGGTTTTCATCGAGGATACTGCTTGTATGGACATAACCAATCGCACCAGGTGTTTTAACGACCATATGCACCATTTCTTGCTGATTTTTTACCACTGTGGGGGCAACCCCCGTACCGCTGAACGTCATGCGGTCCCAGTGATCTCTTAGCACATAGGGGTAGCTGTGCAGCGCTGACTGACAAAATTGATGATGAAGGGAGTCACTCTCTTGTAATACGAAAACTCTAATCGGCGAGCCATCACTCCAACTCCGTTTTCTTATGGAGAAAATCGCACGCAGGTCAACAGGCGTCAAGCGGGCCTCGGGAACAGTTTTATTAACAACCACAACAAAAGATGGCTCAGCATTATCCCCAGCATTTCCAAAGGCATTAATACTGGCTAATAAGAGCAATAATGTATGTATTGCTCTTTGTCGTAGGCATATTATAAATTGGCAAACTGGCAAACCGGCAATCCCTGTCAAAAGTCTCCGATGATTTTCAGTATAGACAAAATTGCCAATCCAGCTAGAAAATCGACGCTATTATTTGAAATAATATCGGAACAACTTTAGCAGCTTGTACTCAACACTACAGCACGTATTTTCACCTAAGTGACAGTGTTATTCTCACCAACGATAGCGACGTAAATTTGATAACGCCACCACCCCAATTTGCAGTAGCTCAGCTCATGACAAGCCTGTGTTGCCACTGCAATATTTACTCAAAACGGCCATATAAGCCGATTTTATCTTTCAATGTAGCTTTAAGCGAGGCCGTAGCAATCGATTGAATCGACCAGCCATTAGCAACATGATCGTGCGCAACCATCCATAAATGGCCGCTTGATGTAGCCGATACAAACTCACATACATCATTCTTGCCATCCACCCTTCTATAAAGAAACTACCGCTACGCATGCTGCCCATTAAATTCCCTAAAGCCGAATAGCCAGACAATGACACCAAAGAACCATGATCACGGTATTTAAACGGTTTTAGCGGCATGTTTTTGATAAGGCGCTGCAGATTCACTGCCGTATGCTTTGCCATTTGCTGAGCCGACTGCGCTCGCGGTGGCACATTTTTACCCGCAACCAGCTCACAAGCGCAGCAGTCGCCAATGGCAAAAATAGCTTCATCGGCAGTTTGCAAAAAAGGAGTAACCATCAATTGATTTATCCTATTAACTTCTAGCCCCCATTTAGCAACTACCTCAGGTGCTTTAATTCCCGCCGCCCATACCAATAAAGCCGCGTCAATTCGCTCACCATCAGCGGTGATAAAGCCCTGCTCATCGGCTTGTTTCACCATGGTACCGGTATGAACCTGCACCCCCATACTTTCTAGCTCCACCTGAGCGGCAGCAGCTATTTGCTCACTCAAGGCAGGTAACAGGCGGGGCCCCGCTTCAATAATGTGTACCTGCAAGCGACTTCTATCTAATGACTTATGCCCGTACAGTTTTAAAAGTGCGATGGCGTGATGAATTTCTGCTGCCAACTCAACCCCTGTTGCGCCACCCCCGACAATCGCCACCGACACTGGCTTACTATAATAATTGGCACTGACGCAGTGATTAAGAAAACGCTCATGGAAGCGATCCGCCTGTTCACGGGTATCTAAAAACAGGCAGTGATCTCTAACACCTGCCGTATTGAAATCATTTCCAAGACTACCCACAGTTATAACTAAATAGTCATATGGAATTCTGCGCTCAGGTAGGATTTCAAGACCATCTGGACTTACTGCGGCCTCCAAAATAATTTCTTTGTTGTCTCGATCTAAATCACTCATCCGGCCTTTATGGAAATGATAATGATTTTGGTGAGCGTGAGCGCGGTAATCTACCGCATCAAGATCTGAGTCAATGGCACCGGTTGCCACCTCGTGAAAACGAGGTTTCCAAATATGGCTAGCGCTAGCATCAACTAGCGTGATATTTGCAATCCCCTTACGCCCTAGGCGTTTTCCCAACATTGTTACTAGTGGTAAGCCTCCTGCACCTCCGCCAACAATCACAATATTCATAAATACCTCATTGCATAGTTAAAGATTCTTTTTGCTTGGCGCGCCATCGCCTCAATGCCTTCCATCATCATTTATTACAACAATGGTCAAGCGCTTGTCTCGGTATGCCAAGCTAACTTTCCTGGATCAAATACTGCCCAGAAAAGCCCTAAAACATCGGCGTTATTGATAATAAGGAAAAAGTAACACCGGACTCACTGCGCAATTGTTGCTCTACGCTTTGTGCTGGCATGTGCAGCAAGAATACCAATCAGCTTGTTCCTTGGCGTAAGCTGTTAGGGACGGTTAACACTAAAACAATGATTAATACGTCAATATCGGCATTTCATGGTGATTTTAAATGGACGAAAGTCGATTACTGAGAACCATACTAACCACTAACGCTGAGGAGTGCCGATCTGTAAATTACAGAAAATTGAATGTTAACCCGTTTGCTAATAATGCCTAGCAAGCAGAGACACAGCCGAAGCTATGGCCCATTAAGCATGATGCTGGTTGCCAGCTGAATTTCGTATAAAAAGCCCGTTAAGGCAGCGATTAAAAAACACATTGCAAACACAAATAATGAGGCCACAACAATACTACCATTCCAGCCCATCACGGCGCTGACAAATAACATGGCAATCACCACGCACACCAGTAAGGCGCTTGTTGTGCTGAATCCAATAGCACGATGAACAACCCGCGCCCGACGCGTCAGTGTTGCCAATTCCTCGCGTATTACTGCACTTCGCTCTTCACTCACTGTTTCCAGCCGGTTATGAAGCAACCTTGTGCGATCAATAATTCGCGCTAAACGATTTGTAAGTACATTCAATATACCGCCAATACCTGCCAACAAAAATACCGGAGCTACTGCTTGCTGAATTGCATGAGTAATATTTACGACGTCGATATCTACTGCCATCATTTTCCTTACTGCGCTACCCCGCGCTATTTACACCTTACAAGATCAAAAAGACCTTTTCATCTTCACACTCTACTTTGAACGTTTTTAGGCTCTGGGGTGATTTACCCAAGGCAATTAATTTATGTGTCCACCCCGGCATGGGCATCCCAATAAAGGCATTGGTCCAATCGATATTGCGGCCATCAAGAAGATCGAAGCTTGAACCATGAAACGGGCAAACTACCGCGCCGTCACAGATTTTCCCCTTGGCGAGGGGCAAGCCTAAATGAGGGCAGCGGTTTTCAACCGCGCAGATTTGCCCATTCACTTTTGCAAATAGCACTTTATTGCCATTAATCGTTTTACTTAATAATGCATCACTTTGAATCTCGTCTAAATTTGCTGCAAATATCTTATCCATGATCGCCTCTATATAATCAAAACCAAAATAATAGTTATTAAGATCAATATTGCTGTGATGACAACAAGGGGAGTGACGTTTTATTCACTGGCGACTTCATCACAAAGCTTGAGTGTACGCCTGTCACCCCTTCGATTCGAGTAATCTTGTTAAGTAATAATGCTTGGAAGCCATCCATATCTACAACTATCACTTTCAACAAATAATCCGCGGCTTGCCCAGTTATCAAATGGCACTCTAGCACCTCAGGACATGCGCCAACATGACGCTCAAAATTATCAAACCGCTCCGGAGTATGCCTATCCATGCTGATCTGAATAAACGCCATCAGATTTAAACCTAAGGCCCGCGCATTGAGTAGCGCTCGATAAGCCGAGATAAGCCCCACTTCTTCAAGGCGGCGTACACGACGTAAGCACGGCGACGGTGACAGGCCTATTCGGTCAGCCAAGTCTTGATTACTCAGGCGACCATCTTCCTGCAGAGCCTCTAAAATTCGCTTATCATAGCTATCTAAATTCATTTAATTTCAACCATTCACAACCCACAAGCATAATATTCTATTATTTTCAGAATTTAAGCAACTTAACGCCAATTAAAGCCGTTTTAAGCAGTAATTAGCAATCACCTGCCACTGCAATCTCTCTATACTGGGAACCGTGGAGTTACCGCTCTACAAACTACGTCGCTCTGAGCTCACCACCCCGCGCTCAGCCCGCACGGAAACAACAACTTTTACAAAAAGTGACTACAACGCACATGGTAAACCGCCCGGCACACCGGGCCCTGCCATCACTTATACACCGTAAAGACAAAGGAATTTATACATCATGGGCACGTTCAACCATCGCAAATATAAGCCCACACCGGTCATCACGATGCCTGACCGCCAGTGGCCCAATAACACCATCAGCCAAACACCGCAGTGGTGCTCCGTCGATTTACGTGACGGCAATCAAGCCTTGGTTGAGCCCATGAACGTACAACAAAAACTGCGGATGTGGGATTTGCTGGTTAAACTCGGCTTCACCCAAATAGAAGTGGGTTTTCCCGCTGCATCGCAGCCTGACTTTGACTTTGTCCGCGCACTGATTGATGGCGGCCGCATTCCCGACAACGTCACTATTCAGGTGCTGACACAGGCTCGCCAAGAATTAATCGCCCGCAGTTATGAAGCGCTAAAAGGCGCAAAAAATGCCATTATTCACGTTTATAACTCCACCAGCCCAGTACAGCGGGAACGGGTATTTGGCTTAGACAAACAAGGCATTATCGATATTGCGGTGCAAGGCGCAAAATGGGTCAAGGAGTACGCTGCCAAGCAAACGGAAACTAACTGGTCATTCCAGTATTCGCCTGAAAGCTTTAGCAGCACCGAAATTGAATTTTCGGTTGAAGTCAGTGATGCCGTCATTGCGGAATGGATCGACGTAGGCAACCCCATCATTATCAACCTGCCAGCCACCGTTGAATGCGCTAGCCCCAATGTATTTGCCGACCAAGTCGAATGGTTTTGCCGCAATACCCAATACCGTGACGCCATTACCGTTTGCGTACACACCCACAATGACCGTGGCTGCGGTGTTGCCGCCGGTGAACTGGCGGTAATGGCCGGTGCAGATCGGGTTGAAGGCACCCTGCTTGGCAATGGTGAGCGCACCGGTAATATGGATATTGTTACCATGGCCATGAATCTTTACAGCCAAGGCGTAGACCCTGGGCTAAATCTTTCTGACATGGATGAAATCATTGCCGTGGTGGAATATTGCACTGCCATTCCGCTGCATCCGCGCCACCCTTATGCGGGTGAATTGGTGTTTACTGCCTTCTCTGGTAGCCACCAAGATGCCATTCGTAAATGCCTTAGCAAGCAGCAAGCAGACGAACACTGGCAGGTTGCTTATCTGCCCATTGATCCTGCCGATCTGGGCCGCAGCTACGAAGCCGTTATTCGTATTAACAGTCAATCCGGTAAGGGCGGTGTAAGCTGGGTATTAGAAAATGACTACGGCCTGCAGCTACCCCGCTGGTTACAGATAGACTCAAGCCGTATGGTGCAAGCGCGGGCAGAGGAAATTTCTGGTGAGGTAACGTCAGCGCAAATATGGGATTTATTTGACACCCATTATTTACAAGCGAGTAAAAACATTAGCATTCAGAACTTTTCAATCAGTCAAAACAACGTCGAAAATGGCGGCCAAGACATGTTGAGCCTGAGCTACACGGATCAAGATGGCAGCGCTTCATTGCAAGGTCACGGCGACGGCGCAATTAGCGCACTAGTTGATGCCTGGCAGCAAAAGTTTGGCGACAAGATTGAAATCTTGGACTACCGCGAACACGCTCTGGGTACGGGTACTGATTCGCAGGCAATCGCTTACGTGCACCTGTCCATCAATAGCCAGCGTTATATTGGCGTAGCAAAACACCGAGATGTTATCTCGGCATCACTACAAGCGGTGCTTAACGCCTCGGTGCAAGCCGCAGAAAGCCAAACTGAAGCGGCTTAATTGAGTTTCCTTAAAACCAACGCCGTGCTGATATATTCAGCGCGGCTTTTTTATTTTCAAACAGCCATTTTTTAATTTACGATGAACGAATATAGAAATAATCATATCCCCTTAGGTTACCCCCCCCCCTTCAACTAGGAAGCAGCTCCCCGTTACATCCCTCAAATAACTTTTGCTTACGCCTAAACTCACCCCTAAACTCACCCCCCTCCCCCGCATACTGCGACAACTTGCCACATTGTTCGCCCATATTCGCTTTGATAATCTTGCCGCCGCGCTTCAGCACCTTTCATCAGAGTATTTTATGACGATTTCCTTAAAGCCCATTCTTATTACACCGTGCCTATTTTTTAGTTTAACGGTGTCGGCCACAGAACAATCACAAAGCGATAGCAAGCCTCGCGTTGAAGAGCTGACAGTATTCGGGCAGGAGCAAGGCAATTACACTTCGGCCTCAGTTTCTAACTTAAGTAATAATGGTATCGCGCTATCCGATACCCCTATTTCTATTCAAACAGTTCCTAAAGCGGTACTTGAAGACCAAGATGCGAACTCGCTACAAGACGCCCTGCGCAATGTCAGCGGTGTGCAACCGGCGTTTACCATGGGCGGGGCCTATGAGCGCCTCACAATTCGGGGCTTTACTAACAATCTCGCTAGCTATAAAAATGGGGTAATCCAGCCTGTATTGCATTTTTACCGGGCAAATACCGAACGAGTTGAAGTGTTAAAGGGACCAGCGGCATTGGAGCTGGGCATGAGTGACCCCGGTGGCGCAATCAATGTGGTCACCCATAAGCCAACAGAAACACCTTATCTTAGTCTCAGCCAAAGTGTGGGCTCATTGGATGAATACAGCACCACCGTGAATGCGAACACGCCACTGGGCTCCAAGGACGTGTTGTTTCATGTTGATGCCTCGTGGCGACACTACGGCGGCTTTCGAGACATAACGGATACAGAAGAGTATATGATTGCGCCTTCGCTGCTGTTCAAACTATCTGATTCAACCCAGTTGCGTATCAATATGGAACTAGCGCAGGGCGAATACATTTACGACCAAGGCTTGCACGCCTGGGAAGATGGGATTATCGATCTACCCCGCGAGCGCAGCTACGGCCAAGACGATGCATTTCAAGATTTTGATAATCAAGCATTGGAATTGGTTATTGATCACGTTTTTAGCGAAGATTGGTCTTTGCAAGCCGGGGCCTCGTTTTCTAATTCAGAAACCTACTTCCGCTCTATTTACGCCACAGGAAACCCCTCACCGGGCAATACTGTTGTGCGCCGCTCAGCGTGGTTTGGTCCCGAATCAGTCGATAGCCAAAGTTTTTGGACTCAACTAAACGGCCGCTTTAATACCGCGTCGATACAGCACAATATCACGCTTGGTTTACAAGCCTTTGCCTACGATTTCGACGGCAAGGCATCTATTACGTTTATTGAAGAGATCGACATCCTTACTTACCGCTCAGGCGACTCAAGTATCAATGTGAGCGAGTACAACGGCTACCCCCAAGTCGATGCCATTACTCAGCAAGATGATCAGACTCAGGGTGTGTTCATTCAAGATCAAATGTACCTGAGTGAAAGATTAATCGCGCTGCTTGGCCTCCGTTATGACTCGGCAAGCCGAGAGTTAGACACCTCGTATTTTTCTCCCGTTGAGCACTCTCAACGAGATGACGATAAGACCACCGGCCGCGCTGGCCTTATTTATAAATTCGACAACGGCTTTTCGCCGTATATTAGTTACGCTACTTCCTTTGGCCCAGGTTTTAATTATTTACCCAGCGCGCTCTACGACCCCGAGGAGGCCGAACAAATTGAAGCGGGCTTTAAAGCCACGCTGTTTAACAATAAAGCACAGCTTAATCTGAGTATTTTTGAACTAACAAAAACCAATATACCCACTGCTGACCCCAATATTCCCAACCGCACTATTGCCATTGGCGAGGCGCAAAGCCGAGGCCTTGAACTCGATGTTATCGGTGAATTTAATGACAATCTATCTGTTATGGGCAATTTGGCTTTGACCAAAACAGAGATCACCAAGGACTTTAGTGGCAATGAAGGCAATGAGTTGCCTAATGCGCCTGCAACCCAAGCCAGCTTATGGCTGCGATACACCTTGGGCTCTGTGGCATTAGGCGGTGGCCCTGTGTTTGTATCTGAGCGATTCGGCACGGCAGATAATAGCTATGAAGATGATGCCTACACCCGCTGGGATCTATTTGCGGCCTATGACTTTGAGCTGGGCAATGTTCCTGCCACCGCTCGCCTGGTGCTAAACAACATTACCGACGAAAGGTATTACACCCTGCGTTCACGCTGGTCGAATATGCCTAGCGAGCCCTTTAATGCGGTAGCGTCTGTTAGCCTTAGTTTTTAATGCAGACGCAACGCAGCTTGAGCATATCGGGTTTACTTCGCTGGCTGCACCGCTATGTTGGCCTTGCCATTGCGTTGTTTATTATCCTTGCCGCCTTTACCGGCAGTTTGCTCGCGTTTATGCCCGAGCTTGAAAAACTCACGGCGCCCAATTTGTTTAGCAGCAGCAATGCCGCCCCGCAATTGAGCTTTGCCGACTACGCGCTTGCCGCTGAAGCAATAGAGCCGCGTATTGTGGCGAAGTCGGTATCGTTTGCCGAACAAGGTCGGGTGATTGTCGGCGTTATTGCTAAGACCAACCCTAGTAACGGACAGTTATTTACCGTTCCTTTTAGTCAGATGCTGCTCGACCCCGCCTCGGGGTCGCTGCTCGGCGTACGCACGCCGAGCGAGATTTCAGAGGGCTGGCAAAATATAATGCCCTTCATATACGACCTCCATTACAGCTTACTACTAGGCACGCCCGGCTGGTGGTTAATGGGCATTGTCGCCCTAATCTGGACAATAGACTGCTTTACCGGCTTGCTGATTACCTTCCCGCGCCGCAGTAAAAAAACCAACAAACACCGAAGCTGGGCAGCACAGTGGGGAAAAGCTTGGAAAATTAAAACCAAGAGTTCCGCAGCGCGTCTTAACTTTGATATTCACCGCGCCGCTAGCTTGTGGCTTTGGCTGATTCTTTTGGTCTTTGCTTGGAGCTCGGTCTATATGAATTTGTGGGCCAGCGTATACCTGCACGCTACCCGACAAGTGATGGAATATCATCCGCCGTGGCATTATCTTGCCGATCGCCAGCGCAGTGATCGCGAGCCGACCCTATCGTGGTCTAGCGCACAGCGCCACGCGACGGAATCAATGGCGACATTAGCCGAACAGGAAGGTCTGGACATTATCCGCCCCAATGCGCTGGCATATACGGCGGCGTATGGCGCTTACCGCTATCGCGCCCAGACCAGTAGTGATTTAAGTGACCAGCACGTTCGCACCGAAGTGTATATTGATGCTGTTAGTGGAGAAACTCTATTTACGTATCTGCCAACGGGACAGTTCTTGGGCAATACCGTCAGCTCTTGGCTACATGTATTGCATCGCGCGCGTATTTGGGGACTGTGGTATCAAATTGCGGTGAGTGCACTGGGCATTGCCTTAGTGGTGATCAGTGTTAGCGGTGTGCTTATTTGGTGGAAGAAACGCCGTCATAGCCGTCATTAATCGCCAGCAAGATTACCCTTTGTTTATCCCTATTTTATTCAGTTTATACAGCGCCATTTTTTATTAATTTCTGCAGGGCCTGTATTTGCTCAACAATATTGTCGCTGCCTGTCTTTGCCCCCATTGGGTCAACAGAGAACTGCACGGCATACCAGAGCACGGTTAAATAACAATAGATAATCCGCCAGTGATATAAGCGCTGCCAATCTTTGCTTAGCAAAGATCGCTGTAAGTATTTAGACAGCAATAACTGCTGTTTCCCCTCGTCTAAACTGTGCCCCTCAACAATGACGGCAAGTTCATAAAATGCATCCCCCATCGCCGCGTACTCCCAATCAATCGCGTAAAGACATCCATCATCACTGACGATTAAATTCTCTAACAACAAATCATTGTGGCAAACACAGCAAGCGGTATTTAATTTTTCCGCTTGTTTTATATGAGGGATAACCTGTGACGATAGTTTTTTTAAATCATCATAAAATTCTTCACCGATATTTATCTCTGACCAATAGTGCTCCGCTTTTACATTAATATCTAAATATCCCTCAACTGCTGGCAGGGAATGAATACGCTGTAATAACTGCGCTAAAGACTGTAAACCTGCATTGTCGGCTTGCCAGTCACCCCCCTGCACATATCGGCTTACCATATACTGGTTTTGCGCATCATAATGCACGAGTGGTGCACATAGCTCGGCGCTGTCAGCAGACCGCATTACCTGCGATTCCACTTTTCGATCTAAATTCAAGGCCGCGCTTAATGCTGAATTTTCACGCAAGACCATATCGACACCATCAGCCGATATTAAATAACTTTTGTTGGTTAAGCCCCCTAGTAAAGGCCTAATAAGCGAAGGCTTTTCGCGACTCCATAAATGCCAGTCGGCGGGAATAATTGCAGACTGGCGTGACATCATGGTGTAGAAGTAACCGCGTTTTCACGATTGTAAATAAGCCGCCACTGAAAGAATCCTATCACTACCAACACTACATACAGCACAAACAATAATGCGGTGAGATACAGCTCTCTATCTATATATAAATAAACCGAGACGCCATCAATCACAATCCAATAAATCCAATTTTCCAAAACTTTACGCGTCACCATATAGGTGGTGACGACAGCACCCCAGGTGGTAAACGAATCAAGATACGGTAAGGCGGCATGGGTAGATGTTTGTAATATATAACCAAAACCTAGGGTTAAGATGCCTACCGCAGCAATAACAACAATATGCCTTAAAAATGACCAGCGATGTATGCGCAGGGTTTGTTCATTACCCCCACTTCGCCACTGCCACCAACCATATACCGCCATGACTAAATAAAAAATTTGCAAGGCAGATTCCATCAATAAACTCACATCCCAAAACAGAAATATATAAATTGATGTACTGATAAACGCGGTATACCAACACAGACTATTTTCCCGCATAGCCAGTATTAGATACCCTAGGGCGAGAACAACCGCAGCCACTTCCCACCAGGACATAGCCGCAACGGCATCACCTATCGCAGCGACAATTTTATCTCTAGTCATTTTCAGCCACAGGGCTTAAATCGCCAATAAATTTGCAGACAAAAATTGCACGGCCAAATTGTTCATACGAAGCCCGCATTTCCATTTTTAGGATATCCATCACCACATCATAATCACCAAACACCTGTGTGCTCATGGTATTGGTGAATACCTGCAAGGCAGGATGGCTATTCAAACGGTCAATGAAACCTTGAATCGCAGGAATAAATTCTTCCTTTAATGGGTACATACTGATTTCAACAGAGAGTTTCATTTACGCCTTCCTTAAAAAGTATAATTAGCTGAGACACCCATTACCCTGGGCTCGCCAAACTGATAATACGTTTCTGGGGCGTAGCCATTAGCTGGGTTGTTACCAAAGGCATTACTGAAGTAAAAACCACGTGTTTGATAGTCTTTATCCGTCAAATTCCGCCCCCATAACGACACATCCCAATTGCTGGCATAGTAAGTTAATCGTGCATTAACTAGCTCATATGCACTGGATTTCTCGTTGTGGCTATTTGAAAAATAAAACTCATCCTTGCCTTCAAGCTCTACCCGCAATACCAGATTCGCCATCAAAGATAACTCACTGCCCACAAAGAATTGGTATTTCGGAGCATGAGCCACTTCGCGACCATCTAAATTAACCGGCGCTAATGCCACACCATTATTGTCGTCTTTGGCGTCGACGTGGGACTGGCTTACAAAATCATCAAACTCGGCCTTCAACAAGCCGGCTGTGGCAAAAAAACGCAGCGACTCACTGGCCAAATAATTAAACTCTACTTCTATCCCTGCGGTTTTTCCACCAGCGGCGTTAGCGAGGAAATCATCAAAGGAGAAGTTATTAGGGTCGAATATTGATTGCTTGGCCTGAACATCACTACGGTCCTGATAAAACACCGCCAATTGTGTTTGCAAGCGATTATCTAGCCAATTCCCTTTTAGACCCAGCTCGTAATTGATCATGCTCTCGGTATCAAACTCATACATATTCGAGCTAATGTCAGTGTTAGTCGCCGCTGCTGAGATAATGCGGCCATTCACCCCACCGGCTTTATAGCCACGAGAAAGTGTGCCGTATAGCAATGCATTGTCTGTGAAGCGAAATTCCAAAGTGAGGTTACCACCCCACAAGTCTTCGTCTTTATCAGAGCGGACCAGTAAAGAATCACTGTAATCGGCGTTTCGCTTTTCAAAGCGCAGGCCAGATACCAAATCAAATTTATCATTAAGATGGCTTCTTAGCTGACCATAAAGGGCGTAATTCTCGGTTTCAAACTCACTATTAAAGCTGGCATTGCGCTCTAAATCTTCGCTTTCTTGACGTAAATAAACACCGGCAACCCAGCTAGTACTGGCATTAAAAAGCGCAGATTCGTCACTGGAGATAAAACGCACATCGACACTGATATTATCTTTATCACGCAAGTAACTATCTACTGAGCTGTACTCAATGGGATCAAAACCGACGTAACTCCAGTCCTCATCGTAGCTATATTCAGACTCGGAGTTAGCAAAGCTTAATACCGATTCAAGACTAAATAAGGCATTACCCGACCAATGGGTAATAATTGACGCTGCCACCGTTTCTTGGGCGTCAGTACCCGGCTGATCTGATTGGGTTTGACGGTTTTGGAATAAAGAAAAAGCGTCATAGCCGTTATCTGCATCGAGGTACAGCAGATTAAAATCCATCTCTAGAGTGTCACTGGCCGCAAAACTCAGCTTGGCCCGCACTACCGACTCATCTATATTGTTGACATCATCACGACCTAAAAAAGTGTTTTCAATATAGCCATCAGACTGCTGCTTTTGTAAAGCCACCCGGTAGCCCAGACGTTCACTTAAGGGCCCACTACTGACGACACCCAAGGTCTGACTATTATACTCTGCCACCTCGGCCGATACTTTTACCATGGATTCTTCAGTCGGCGCATTGCTTGTCATGCTAATTAAGCCTGCCAAGGCATTCGCCCCGTATGCTGTGCCCTGCGGGCCACGTAAAACTTCTACCTGTCCGATATCTAGAGTACTTGCTGCCAAGCCCAAGCCGCTAAAATCGATACCATCAATAATCAAGCCCACCGAGGGGCTCACTGGATCGATAAACTGACTGCGCTCGCCAATACCGCGAATTTGAAAATAGCGACCTCGTGATGCACCAGAAGAGAAATTGACGTTTGGTGCAAGGTTCAAAAGCTGCTCGATATTATTTGCGCCGCGCATCTCTATCGTGGCGGCGTCAAATACACTGACCGTGGCCGCAAGATCCAGTAAACGATGGTCTCTAAACTGGCTCGTAACCACCACTTCTTCAGGGGCAAGCCCTTTGGCATTGGCGGCATGACTGGCACTCGCAGCAAAGAGGCAAGCTAGACTGATAGAACAAACGATGGCTTTGGGGGTAAAAAAAGGTTTCATGGTTCTCTCAAAACAATAGAACGAAGGGGCCAATGTATAAGTAGGTCATTAAATCTGTGGCAAGAAAGTAGCTGCAGATAACCGACATTCACAATATGTAAATGAGAGTTAGAGCGCGGTAGCGACGCCGACAGATGCAATAAAAACACTTAATCAAAGGCTCCCGAAGAGAGACCCGGTGCGCGCTAGAAAAGGATTGTGAACACACCTATTCCTACGCCGGTATTAACCGGATCAGGTTCAAGGGTTTGCAGTGTGATTATCATTCACCGCATCTCAGGCCACAGCCACCCCTTAGGATTTCGGGCCAGACTATAGCAGATATAGTACTTAGCGGGAATGTCGTTTGTTGGCAGCCAAGGAATTGGCAATGTGAAGGATATAAATAGATGTAACACATGACGCTACTACGACATGTCTTTGTGGAGCTGTAAAAATTTACGCCTTACAGCGGGCTTAGCTTGAGCTAGTAGAGATTAATCAATGTGCGGTTTTTGACATGGCCTTAATCAAATCTGCTTCACTGGCAGATATTCCGCAACGTTGGGCCAACTCAGTTGCAGCAAGTCCCTGCCCGGCCATAACACTTACTTGCTGATAAAACCGCATGTCTTTTTTATCGGCATCACTGCGTTGCTGACGCTCGCCCAGCATTTCCAAGTATTCTTCCAAGGCCAAAACGCGTTCACCCAATATCGCCAGCGCTGAATTTTGATGTTCAATTTTATGTTCTAAAGCCAAAACCAAGGCGTCGGAGTTAGTTTCAAGCGTCGCAGCGGCTTTTATCGTTGCGCTGCGACGTGATTTAAGGGCAAACATTAACACCCCTACACCCACTAAGCTCAACACCAAGCCCAGCATTGACGCTTCAGACAGCCCTTGAAACCATTCAATAAACGCCATTGGAAATTGCAGATATTCATATTTAGTCATTGCCACTTCACCCTGTCGTTTTCAATAATCTATCGCTGCAAGCCTGCAACTTATCGCTGTGCTTCATTACGCCGCCGTCCAATCGCTTAATCGTCCTTTAAGCCGAACAATTGCCTGACTGTGTATCTGACAAACTCTCGATTCACTGACTTCCATGACCTCGCCAATTTCCTTAAGATTAAGTCCGTTTTCGTAGTACAGCGCCATGACGAGTTTTTCCCGCTCGGGGAGAGAATTAATTTGGGATGCTAAGGCATGCTGAAAATCATGCTCAAGCACATTTTCCAATGGTGCATAACGATCATCACCACCCCCTACTTCGACCACAGTGTCATTTTCACCTTCACTCATTTGATCTAGGCTAAACAACCGCACTGAACTCGTATCTCGCAATAGCTCGTGATACTCGTCCAAGGAAATATTCATTTCGTCAGCAATGTCTTGGCCATTCGCTTCTCGACCAAGGCGTCCCTCGACGCTCCGTACCGCTTCACTCATTTCCCGCAACTGACGCGTCACTGATCTTGGAGCCCAACCGGCTTGACGCATTTGATCAATCATCGCACCACGAACACGAATACTGGCAAAGGTTTCAAAGCTCGCCCCCTTGTCCATCTCGTAGTTACTACCCGCTTCTAGCAGGCCAATCATGCCGGCCTGAATGAGATCATCTACCTCCACACTGGCCGGTAAGCGACTTACCAAATGATAGGCAATTCGCTTAACCAAAGGCGCATGACGACTAACCAGCTCTTCGCGGCTACCATACTGCACATTTAAATAAGCGGAACGACCATTCACATTGCGGCTCCTGCTACAGCATCTTTAGCGAACATACGGTCGACAAAAAATTCAATGCCACCATTTGGCCCAGAGGGCATGTCCCACTTATCGACAGTTTCAGCCAAGCGGCGAAACGCCATCGAAGACTCGGCTCCGGGGTATAAATCACTGACGGCTTTTTGACGAGTATCGGCCTTGATTAAATAAGGGTCGCGAGGGATAAATCCTGCATACTCCAGCGTGACATCTAAGAAGCGCTGCGCCACTTCATTCAAACGTTCGAAACCATCCCGAGCTTGGTCATGGCTATTCACCATATTTCGCAGCACTTTAAAGCGCTTTATGCCGGCATCACGATTCATAACCTTAATTAGGGCATAGGCATCGGCCATTGACGTCAGTTCGTCCGTCACTACCACTAATACATATTGGCTAGCTCGGCTAAAGGTAATGACGCTGTCAGAGATGCCCGCCGCGGTATCAACGATCATGACATCGTAATCACCGCTTAAGGCACTGAGTGAGCGCACAATCGCCGCGTGCTGCTCACTGGCAAGTTCAGCCATTTTCTTTATACCCGACGCCGCGGGGATAATCGTAATCCCATCTGGACCAGGTATCAGAACATCTTCTATTGAACACTTGCCGTCTAGCACGTGCGATAAATTCCATTTTGGTTTAAGCCCTAGCATGATATCGACATTGGCAAGACCTAGGTCGGCATCCATTAGTAAAACGCGGTTACCACGTCTAGCTAGTTGGCAGGCCAAATTAACCGAAACATTGGTTTTACCAACCCCACCTTTACCACTGCTGACTGCTATAACTTTGACTGCACTCATTGTTTTTATCACTCTCCCGACACATTTTAACCATCTAAATACCAATGGCCTCGGATTTCTGTACAATTATTACTCTATGGTATGTCTGTCACTCAATAATTGATCTACGCAATATCACTCATTTTTTAGCTCTAATCTCGCCTAAACCCTTACGTTTAGAGAACTTCCACGATGTGCACGCATCGGCACAGCTGGAGTGTCAGCAACTGCTGGTGTTTCAAGTTTAGTCTCAATGGCCGTTGTTTGCGGGCCCTGACGACGAATTTCAAAAGCCTTGGTCATACGAACCGCCATATTCACGAGCTTACCTGCATCAGCCGCCGATAAATTCTGGGGAACTCGCGGACCGTTAGCACACCACACCAAGGGCAAACGATGTTGAATTAAGTTGGATAATGAACCACCCAAGCGCATTGCCTCATCTATCCTTGTCAATACCGCACCCTGTGCATTCAAAGAGCTATAAGCGTCGATAATCTCGCTTTGCACATAGGTTTCAACATCTGCGGGCAAGGTTAAATACACCGGCACATCTTGCATCGCTGACACCAGCTTATACAGCTCATTAATGCCCTGTTTATCACGGAATGAAATACCAGCCGTATCAATAAGTACTAAATTCTTTTTACGTAATAACCGGTAGGTTTTTACGGCCTCTTCTTCACTTCCAGCAACATGTACAGGTACTTGTAGAATGCGACCGTAGGCCCGTAGTTGTTCTTGCGCACCAACTCGTGCTGTATCAGTTGTTAAAATGGCAATGCCTGAACGGCCATGGGTAAGCACGTACTGCGCAGCTATTTTTGCGATTGTGGTAGTTTTACCTGCGCCTTGCGGTCCGACCAAACAAATCGCTCCCGAGCTGGGCGGCGATTGAACCGCCAATTTTTTGACCAGCAGCATTTTTAGCATTTCGCGCTGAACCGTGTCGCTCTCGTCTGCGGGTATTTCTGCGCAGAGGCGCTTGCCTAAAGCCGGATCAATATCCATTGCCGACAAATAAGCATTAAGTTCCTGCTGCTCAGGCGCTTGCTGATTGGCTTCCTGCCAATTATGGCCTTTGAGTTGTTCCATCAGCATAGACTTCATTGATGCCATTTCCTGCTTCATAGTGAGCAGTTCTTCATTCTGCGACCACACCATTTGCGGAGCAGGTTCACTTGCCTGAGCAGGTGCTGTTGATTTGCGCTCTTGTTGATAGCGCTCATCTTCATCAGTTTTGCCACGCTTTAATAAGGCGTCTAAAGCCGTTGGTTCCCGCTCAGCACCATCACTAGCCGCTCGGTTATGTTGTAAACTAGCAAAAGAGGATTCCGGCATACTCTCAAGGCTCACCACAACCTCTACACCGCCTGCAATACTGCGGCAGTCCAAAATCACCGCATCTGGGCCGTGAGCAGCACGCACCAATCTCATGGCTTGCTGTGTATCCGCTGCTTGATATTTTTTCACTTGCATTACCAACTCCCAGTGCATTTCATATTGTGAAGAAACGCTAATTTAATATTTCCGGCTTTCTACTGTTAACACGCTAAAACAGTTTAATTTAGGCGCCCTTGCTGACCTATGGTAGTAAGCAATCTAACCTGCTTACTATCGGGTACTTCGTTGTACGACAGTACCGCTAACCCCGGTACACTGCGGCGTGTAAACCGCGACACCCATGACCGTATCGACGGTGACACCAACACCACTGCCGGCTGGCCTGCTAACTCCTGACTTTGGCTGTATTCTGCCAAATCATTTTGCAGCCGTTCTGCTATGCCCGGCTCCAAACCCGCCGCGCCAGCATTGCCTCTGAGCATGTCTTGCAACAACTGTTCCAAATCAGGATCTAGCGCTGAGACAGGTAAATCTTCTTCTAAGCCATTGATTTCTTGGACAATCATCCGTCCTAGCGCAACGCGAACCCCCTCCAATAATTCGTCAGGATTTTTACTACGCGGCGCTTGCTCCGCCAAACTTTCGGCGATCATACGAATACTGCGAATTGATACCCCTTCTTTGAGCAGGCTTTGCAACACCCTAACGACAACGCTAAGAGGTAATTGTTTGGGAACAACATTTTCTACCAAACGTGGATCGGTTTTAGCTAATCGGTCTAATAACTGCTGAACCTCTTCATGACCTAATAGTTCATGGGCGTGTTGTTTAATAATTTGACTTAGGTGTGTCGCAATAACGGTACAAGGATCAACCACGGTATAACCCATAGTTTGCGCCTGATCTCGTTGGCTAGAATCAATCCACACCGCCTCCATACCAAACGCCGGATCTTTGGTTACCGCGCCACGTAATGCACCTTGAGCACCACCGGGGTTAATCGCTAATTCTTTACCCGCTTGAATTTCGCCCTGGGCGATGGTGTCACCCAGCAACTGTATACGGTAGCTACTTGGCGACAATTCTAAGTTATCGCGAATATGGACGGGTTGAACCAGAAAGCCCAAATCCTTAGAAAGTTTTTTGCGAACGCCGGTGATTCTTGCGATCAGTTCGCCACCTTGATTTCGGTCAACCAAGGGAATAAGCCGATAGCCCACTTCTAAACTCACCACATCCATGGGTGTCACTTCGTCCCAGTTTAATTCACTTGGTTCACGAGCCGCTGGCAACTCTTCAAGCTTCTCGTCTTCATCAAGTAGTTCTGGCATGTTCTTCTTTTGATTTTGCATCCACCAACCGCTGCCGCCACACGCTGCCGCCAACATTAGGAAAACAAGATTGGGCATACCAGGAATGATGCCAATTAAGCCAAGTAATGTCGCCGCCATATACAGCACATTAGGATTGGCAAACATTTGCCCAACAATTTGCTTGCCCATATTTTGTGAGCGCGAAATACGAGTAACAATAATCGCCACCGCCGTAGACAGCAGTAACGAGGGCAATTGCGCCACCAAACCATCACCAATGGTTAGCAAAGTGTAATTATGCATTGCTTGCGCAAATGTCAAACCATGCTGGGCCATACCAACGCCCAGACCACCGATAACATTGATGAACAAAATCATGATACCGGCGACCGCATCACCTCGAACAAATTTACTCGCACCGTCCATAGACCCGTAGAAATCAGCTTCGGTACGGACCTCTTCTCGGCGACGACTTGCCTCTTCCTGATTGAGTAAACCGGCATTCAAATCCGAATCGATTGCCATTTGTTTGCCGGGCATTGCGTCAAGGGTAAAACGAGCCGTCACTTCAGACACTCGCCCAGCCCCCTTGGTGACAACGACAAAGTTAATCACGACCAAAATGATAAATACGACAATACCTACAACGTAATTACCACCAATAACAAATTCGCCAAATGATTCAATGACCTTGCCCGCAGCGCCAGGCCCACTGTGCCCTTCAAGTAAGACCACGCGGGTAGATGCCACATTCAAGGCTAGACGAAGTAAGGTTGCCAGTAACAATACGGTAGGGAATACCGAGAAATCGATGGGGCGATCCACGTAAATCACCGCCAAAATGATGACTAGCGAGAGAGTAATATTAAAGGTAAAAAGCAAATCTAATAAGAAGGGAGGCATGGGTATAACTAACATACCCAAACACGCTACTAACAAGAGCAATACACCAATGCCACTATCTGCAGTCTTTTGCATCCATGCGGGCATTGCCATTGTTTGTGTTGCCATAGTGAAATCTCTAATCTATAACTAATAACACAGCTAAACTGCGCCAAAATTTCGTCGTTATAGACCAGAGTTGCAACAATAAGGCCAATTTAGATAGCGGTTATTACTGATACAAACAAGTGGCGTTTACAAAAGGTTTCCAAGGTATTCGTCTGCAATATCTGGCTGCGGCGCTTCTGGGTAATCACCGCCCATGGTTTCCCAGCTCCGCAACTGATATACATACGTCAAGATTTGTGCGACCGCAAGGTATAAGCCACCAGGTATTTCTGAATCGAGATCGGTACTGGCAAACACAGCTCGCGCCAGACGGGGGGATTCGACAATAGGAATGTCATGCTCGGTCGCCAGTTCCCGTATTTTACCCGCCGTGTTATCAGCCCCCTTTGCCAATAGCATAGGCGCCGTCATACGCGCTTCATCGTATTTTAAAGCAACCGCAAAATGCGTCGGATTGGTAATGATGACATCCGCAGTAGGCACTTTTTCCATCATTCTGTTATTGGCAGCCGCTTGCTGCATTTCACGTAACTTTGCCTTTACCTCTGGCCGGCCATCAGATTCTTTATGTTCGTCTCGCACTTCTTGACGAGTCATTTTTAATTCTTTATTGAAATTCCACAGCTGCCAAGGCACATCAATCGCAGCTATAGCGACTAAGGGTAAGCTCACAACAAAGAAAAACCACACCAATAAAGACGCACTGTTAACAATAGCTTGTTTTGGGGCTTGCAGGCCAAGTGCCAATATATCGTCAGCCATACCAGACAATAACAAAACTGCCGCCGCACCGATGAATATCATTTTCATAATGGCTTTGGCTAGCTCACCTAAGCTTCGCAATGAGAATATTTTCCCCACCCCTTTGATGGGATCCATTCTCTCAGGTTTAACACTTAAACTGAACGTCCACCCACCTAAAATAGTCGATGACACCATCACTGCGAGCAAGGCAATGGCAAGAATAGGCCATATAGTTAGTAGGCCTGTTACCAAGGTTTTGTAGAGAGCAGAAACAATTTGAGATTCACTTTCAATCAACAAAAAATCACTGGATAAACTGCTGGCAAGTAATTCTTTTAACGCCAAAGCAAGCTCACCACCGGTAAACACCAACATCGCGGCGCCACCAACCGTCACCATCATGGTGGTAAGTTCTTTGGACCTAGCTACTTGTCCTTTCTTTTTGGCATCGGCCAGCTTCTTGGCCGATGCCTCTTCTGTGCGTTCCTGACCGTCTTCGTTCTCTGCCATTATTTAGGCTCCAAGAAACTGTTCGGTAGCAATAAATGCATCACCCAACATAGACGTTAATAGCGGTAATAGATTTGGCAGTAGACGGTCTACGACCAAGAATCCAATTAACATAGCGATGGGGAAACCCACCGCAAATAAGTTTAATGTTGGCGCAGCACGACTCACAATCCCCACTGCAAGTTGAACCACTAGCAGGGCAACCACGGCGGGAATCGCTACTCGAATTGCACCTGTAAATAATTCGGCGCCGCGCATCCACACAATACTGAGCTGATCACCCGATACTCCGCTGCCACCAACCGGCCAATATTCAAAACTCCGAGCTAATAAGGCCAAAAAGTCGATATGGCCATTCATCGCAACAAAAATAAGCATGGTAAAAATTAATAGGAATTGGGATAACACCGGCACCTGTGCGCCACGCTGCGGGTCCACCATCATGGCAAACCCTAAACCCATTCCCATCGCAATAATTTGCCCAGCAAGGATAATGGCATCAAAAACCAGCTGAATAATAAAGCCAATACAGATGCCAATCAGCAATTCATTTGCCGCCATTAATAGGGCTTGATAGCCTATTAAATTCTTCACCGGCGGCTCAGGAAGCATCGGCAAGATAACTGCCGTGATAAACACCGACAATAATATGCGCGCCCGTGGGGGAATATAAGCTGCGCTAAATAACGGCGCTGTAATCATTGCACCGCCAATGCGTAAAAAGGGCAGCCACGCAGAAGCGAGTAAGACACTGAGTTGGTCTGCCGTTGGCGCGATCATAATCGGCTTAACCGACCAAACCTGGAATCATGGCAAATAGCTGTCGGGTATAATCAATCAACTGACCCAACATCCATGGCCCCGTAATACCCATAACCACAATTAATACGACGAGCTTAGGAATAAAACTAAGCGTCATATCCTGGATTTGCGTCGCCGCCTGAAACATACCTATCGCTAGGCCTGCTGCTAATGCGGATAACAATAAGGGTGCCGCCAACAGCACCGTGACATTCATTGCTTGGCGGCCCAGCTCAATTACGGTATCTGCATTCATGGCGAGGTCCCGTTAATTTGTCTTGTCGCATCTATTGTCGTCATTGATAAAAGCTCGCTGCCAGTGATCCCATGACTAGGCCCCAGCCATCCACCAATACAAACAACATAATTTTAAACGGTAAAGAAATCATCATTGGTGACAACATCATCATACCCATCGACATCAATACACTTGCCACAACCAGATCAATGACAACAAAAGGAATGAATAATAAGAAACCAATTTGGAAAGCTGTTTTTAATTCGCTAGTCAAAAACGATGCCATGAGAATTGAAAATGGAACATCCTCTGGCTTATCAAACTGTTGCATCCCAGCAATTTCCGCAAAGCGACCTATATCTTCTTCTCTAGTTTGGCGCAGCATAAATTCACGGAAAGGTGAAAATCCCGTTTCTAAAGCCTGATCGAAAGTTATTTCCTCAGCAATATAGGGTTTAATCGCATCGTTATATGCAACCTCAGCTATGGGATGCATAATAAATAACGTAAGAAATAATGCGAGGCTGAGCAAAATCTGATTAGAAGGGGTTTGTCCTGTGCCTAAGGCCTGACGCAGTATGGATAATACAATCATAATCCGAGTAAACGCCGTCATACCTAACAGCAACGCAGGCAACAGCGTCAGTGCAGTCATGATTGCAAGCAGCTGTAGTGACACGGTGTATTCTTGGCCACCGGCAGCGGTAGGCACCGAGGTTACAGCCGGTAAAGCGAGAGGTGCAGCACTGGCAAATACAGGTAGGCAAAGCCCTAATAGTGGCAATAACCGTAATAGCCTCATGATTGGTCACCCTTATTTGCAGAGCTGCGCCGATCTTCTGCCTTCTTAGGAGTGACTATTTGATGTTTCGCCAATAATTTTGCGAACGCCGATTCCGGCGGTTTGGTATTTTCATCATCCGGCGCCGAGGCCCAGCTATGCAATGTATTGATGGCAGTTGTGGTGCATCCCAGAAGTAGTTTCTCGTCGCCCACTTGCACAACCAATAATTTTTCTTTCATGCTGAGCGGGATCTGCGACACCAGCTTCACACCAGCCTGCCCTGTGCCTGCCACTAATCGGCTCCGCCTTAGCATCCACATTAAACCGACAATACACAGAATTACAAATACCAAACTGCTCACCATACCGGTGACATCAAAATTTGGTCCCGCCGGTAAATTAGCCGCCGCTGTACCGTCCGTTGCAACAACCTTTGCAACATCCTGCCCTAACACCGACAGAGGAAGTATCAGTAATACCAAGCCCCATAAAGATAGGCGGCGTGCAAGGCAGTAAATATGCTGTGCTAGAACAGTCATTAGTGACGCTCACGTTCATCTTGACCAACAACTTCGGTTAACATGATTCCGTATTTTTCTTTTACGACTACGATTTCGCCACGAGCGACAAGCGTTCCATTAACAAGGACATCTAACGGTGTTCCTGCTGCGCGATCTAATTCTATGATTGCACCTTGATTTAAATCTCTAAGATCACGAATACTCATCTTGGTCCGCCCTACTTCGACGGCAACATTGACATTGACGTCCATGATCATATCTAGACTCATATCATTACTCATGCGCCTGTTTCCTGTTGGTTTTGCTTTAGTTTGTGCTGCATTTGTGTCACCCGCTGTTATGCCCTCGGCGCTCATATCCTGCTCATTATTCATTTGATCAGTCATCACACATCCTCAATGCTGGTGTCGATTATTTTCAGATCTGCCACTCAAACAAACCGCTAATTTTTCATCGTTACTACCGAATTTACCGTACATAAATGGGCTATCATCAATCATTAGCACAACATCTTCTGCAGATGGAATATCAATAACATCGCCGACTTTTAGCAATGACACCCGCTTCAAGCTCATACGGGTTTGCGCCAAAACCGCAACCAATTCAATGGGTGCCATTTCTAAGCCCTCACGCAAACGCTCTCGCCAATCGGCGCTCGACGCCTTGCTAGTAGGCTTTGCTGGATCACTTAAACTGTCACGCACCGCATCTATGGCGCTCCACGGCACGATAGACCAAAGACCACCGGAAAACTCACCAACATTGACAATAAATCGGGTTGCAACCAAGGAGTCGGCCTCAGCAATGGTGTCTAACATACGAGGATCACTTACCTGGGCGGCAATAGCCGGCTCAGTTTTCATGACTGACTTCCAAGCACTACCTATTTCACCTAACAGAGCCGAATTTAGCATTTCCATAAAGCTAAATTCAGAAACTGATAGCTGCTCCCTCTGACCTTTTTGGATACTTCCTGTACCACCGAAATACCGATCTACCATTTGAAAAACTAGGTCTGACTCAAAGGCCAACAGCATATTGGCGCTCATTGGCAAACCACGAATCACTGAAATACTGCATGGTGCAGGCAAGGTATTTAACATTTCATCAAATTTCATGATGGTAATTTTATCAACACGAACCGCTTCAACCGTAGATACAAACTCACGCATGCGATCTCGCGTTGCCGTTGCAAATTGGGCTTGGATAAGAGACAGCGCAGGAATTAGTCTTTGTATGGCATAATCTTGCCTTGCCAAATTGTATTTCTCGCGGCTGGGATCATTTTGATCTTCGCCTGCCATTAAGGCTTCTAATTCTTCGGGATCAAGAATATCGCTCACGTCGCTATCCTCACTGAATCACGAATTTTGTAAAGTAAACGGCATCCACACCCGCCTTTCCTGACTCTTCCGTTAACACCGCGTTAATAGTTAGCAATGCTTCGTCTTGCAGAGTTTGGCGCTGCTCTGGAGTGGTAATGGCTGCCCGGTCTAATTTACTAAATAACATGAGTAAATCATTTCGAATACGCGGCTCATACTGTTCAACACGTGAGAAGGCATCATCTCGCCGAGACATCAGCTCTATTTCCACCATTAGGAATCGAATTCCTCTCTCGTTCTGCAAATTAACAACTAAAGAAGGTGATAGGCTGTAATACTCTGGCGCTTTCTTTCCCACTGCCTTTTCTTCAACAGGCTGGCCGTCTTCACCTACGGTAGTGGGCTCTGGTGCGGGAGGACGAGTAAAAAACCAAGTTGCACCTATGGCGGCAATAAGAACTACCACCTGTATAGCAATCATAATAATTTTTTTATTCATACCGCTCCCATTACCTTAATCGTCAATAATCTGCGTTCTTAATAGAGTAGAGCAAGCCTTATGCCAAATAACTATATCTTTAAATATCAATAACTTAGGAAATTTAATCACTGAATTGACAATTTTTTGGCGAAAAGCTTGAGCCCGAAGCCACTCTAACAACACAGGAAAATGCAGCTATTAGTAATAACCACAGCGAGGGTAGGCACAGATATCAACAAGAAGAAAAAACAGAGGGAATAAAACTAAAGCTCACCATCACTTTATAGGGTAGGAGTAGCAACACTCACCACGGCCATAAACATCAACTAGTGACCAATCTATAGCTCTAATAATTGCACCTAGTCAAGGGATGACCATATAAACGAGGCTTTGTGAAGCTAGGCATAATAATCAACACCACTATTTTGCAATACGACATCGACATTCATTGCGCCTACTAAACTACCTTCTTCGTCAGCGCCATTATCTACAAGCCCTGACTGATTAATATTATTATTTTTGGCAGTTTCTGATCCTTCATCGGCGGTTTGTCCAGCAGCTTGTTGTTGACCGCCATTTGCAGAGGCATTGTCATTTAAGTTTGGATTATGACTCACCTTCGCTTCTTCTAAGCGTAGGCCTTGATTTTCTAGACCGCTGTGAAGCCGCGGCATCATTTTTTCCATTAGCTCAGACGTATCCTTACTCTGTGCTTGAATTTGCACAGTAGTAGCCTCGCCTTGAACCGACAACTGCACGTGGATACTCCCTAGCTCAGCCGGATGCAATTGCATTGTTGCAGTGTGAACACCGTTGCCCGCCATCCAAGAAATCTTCGCGGACATGGCCTGTGACCATGCGGGATCAGTGAGAGCATTTTGTGTGACGGCAAGATTCACTGGCGCGCGCAGGGTGCTGGCATCTGATGATTTTGAAACAAGCGCGGTAGGCAATTCAATACTCAAGCCAGAGTCCGCACTCACATCAAGAGTGGGGTTCGTCATTTTAGCCGGCATTAAGTTTGCTGCCGAACTTAACTGCATAGCAGTCGCAAAACCTGTCGTTGGCTTGCTTAATTCTGCTGCCGAGCCACCAAGAAGACTAGCGCTTGTCTTTAAATCAGACATATTTTCAGTTTGCTTAGCAAAAGCAGCCGCGGCAATATCACCACTATCCGTCATGCCATCTGCTATATCAGCCGAATTAATACCTATCTGGCTTCCTGTAAGCGCGCTGGGCCGCTTAGACCAATCTAATTGTGATTGCTGCAAGGCAAACAAGTCACTGCGCTCATCGCCTACTTCCTGCTGACTTAGCTCATCCGCAGTCGCCGCAAAAAACGGCATATCTTCACCGCTGTCCGGCAACAAACCGCCCTCTACACCAAATTCTGACAAGGAGTCTGAGAAAATATCTACATCGCCACTTAACTGATCACCGCTTTCGTTATGTGACGCTGCAGACCCACCGGCCTGGGCATCACCCAATAACTTATTAAACGATGCCCCTGACTCCGCCGCATCACTGCCTAGGCTATTAGAGACATTGTTTTTTGGCTTCACATCATTGTTTAACAGCGGTGAACCAACACTAGTTTGCATAGTTTTCAACCTTGCTTTTTACACGTCATCTTGTAAAAAAAATTATGAATAAAATGGTAAAAGATAAATTCTCATTCAACTAACAATATATTTTAGTGGTTATACTGCAATGCTTATGCCATCACATTGTCTTGACGCATTGCCCATACAAATCGTTGACTACTTAAATCGTCTGCAGTGCGCTGCTCTACCACATCAGCCTCGCGACGCTCTTGATCTCGATAGCGATCCGTCAATTTTTGCATGCTCATTGCACGCCGGCGACTGTCCATCCAATGTTTACGATCTGCATTCATGGTGGCTTCCGCAGCTCGTAGAATATCGTTTTGCTGGTTGATAGCTGCCGCCAATTTGGCCATGAAAGCTCGAGATTCCTGCAAGCGATGTAAATCTAAAAATTCATCAACAGGCTTTCTGCTTGAATCTATATACTCTTGATAATATTGTTTTAATTCATTTAACTTTTTCTGTTGGTCCTCGTACACACGCTGGCTATTAGCAAATATATCGGCCTTTTCACGCTCATTTCGTTCTGCAATACTATTCACAGATTCCATACGCTTAGATTTCTTCAACATTCAGGCCTCTTTAGCTTCTCAAAAATCTCATCTTAGGTACCTTAAAAGCTTACCCATCTAACAGAATATTCAACTGGTCTAAGGCACTGTCAAATCGCTCTGACTCATCGTATGCCTGCTGTAAAAAGCTCACCATTCTTGGCCAAACGGTAACGGCATGGTCCAAACGTGCATCGCTACCACGCTGATAAGCGCCGATAGTGATCAAATCCTTGTTTTGCTGATACAGCGAATACATCTGTCTAAAATGACGAACCTGATCCTGATGGCTCTTGTCAGTCACATCATTCATTGCCCGACTAACAGAGCGTTCAATGTCTATCGCAGGGAAATGTCCTGCATCCGCTAGCGCCCTAGACAGCACCACATGGCCATCTAAAATCGCTCTTGCCGAATCCACAATTGGATCATTTTGATCATCACCCTCGGCGAGCACGGTATAAAATGCGGTTATCGAACCGCCACCTGCTGCACCATTTCCAGCTCGCTCAACCAATGCTGGTAAACGCGCAAACACTGACGGCGGATAGCCCTTGGTCGCTGGAGGCTCTCCAGTAGCTAGAGCAACTTCACGTTGAGCTTGAGCGAAACGAGTTAAAGAATCCATAAGTAGTAACACTTGCTTGCCTTGATCGCGAAAGTGCTCGGCGATAGAAGTTGCCAGCCAAGCGCCACGCATACGCATCAAAGGCGGATGGTCTGCCGGTGTTGCAATGACCACAGCTCGCTTCATGTCTTCAGTCCCGAGAATACTGTCAATAAACTCTTTTACTTCTCGACCACGCTCACCAATCAGCGCCACCACCACCACATCGGCTTCAGTAAATCGCGTCATCATGCCCAGTAGTACACTTTTACCAACACCGCTACCCGCAAATAATCCTAAGCGCTGACCACGCCCCACAGTGAGCAAAGCGTTAATAGAACGCACTCCAACATCTAGAGGTTCACGTATTGGCTGACGTAATAAAGGATTAATCGGAACCCCAGAAATAGATCGAGTTTGACTACACTGCAGCGGGCCTCGACCATCTAGTGGTTTAGCCGCGCCATCCAACACTCGCCCTAACAAGCCATCACCAACGGGAAAATCTGAGCCCTTGGCAATGGGAATAACACGGGCGTTAGGCATCACTCCACGCAATTCACCCGTTGGCATTAATAAGATTTTGTCCGTGGCAAAACCAACAACCTCGGTTTCTAACCATTCTCCGTCAGCGGTCTCGACTAAACAGTAGCCCCCAACGGGAGCTTTACACCCCACCGCCTCTAGCATGGTGCCAACAACACGTTTTAGCTGCCCTTCTACAACGGGCTGATCATTCGTACTTAGGCGCTGGCGGTACTGCGCAAATTTTGCAGCCATAGATTCATGTGACGTGGACATGAATACTCCTTTTTATATTAAAACCGTTGGCTAACAAGCTCATCAGCCATCTATTGGCGGAAACTCCTGCGCCCCGACTATGTCTGCGGTAATACGTTGTAAGCGGGTTTCGAGCTCTTCATCGATGCGTGAATACTCATTGCTAATACGGCAACCGCCTCGGCTGATTGTGGCGTCTTCCTGCAGAATCCATGATGAATCAATTGCTTCGCCACGATCTTCAGCGACTTGCCGAAGAACATCGGCATCTGCTGGATTAAGCCAAATGCTTAGATCACCATTACTAACCGGCAGGGCCTCTATCGCCTGATGGACAAGATTCTCAATTATTTCCGGCTTAACACTGATTTCATGCCGCAGTAATTGGCTCGCCAACACCATCGTCATTTTTAGAAGTTCACGCTCTAGCTCTGCATCTACATATTTTTGTGATTCTCGCAACGCAGCAATTGCCAGTTGAAGCTGCTGACTTTGCTCGGCGAGAATACCTTTCGCCTCCGCCTGCCCCTCTGCCAATCCTTGCTGGAACCCCTGCTTCTTGGCTTCTTCACGAAGTGCATCCAATTCTTTGGCGATATCGTTTGCTGAAGGCCCATCATTCTTAGCCACTGAGGGTTCAACGACCGGCCCTGTCATTTTTGGAGGAACCCAATTTTGATATTGGCTATTGGGCGTTATTGGTTCATTCAGATCAGGCTCATCCACAGCCACATCTTCGCCAATGATACGAGGACTAAAGACTTGGAATATATCCGCCATGACGACTCCTTAAGATGAAAGCAAGCTGATTTTATTGACCACCGATTAAACGTAGTCGTCGCCACCGCGGCCCAAATCTATCTGACCTGCATCTGCCAATTTCCTTGCAATGGCGAGAATATCTTTTTGGGCTGCTTCAACGTCACTGAGCTTCATTGGTCCACGTGATTCCATATCTTCTACCAACATTTCTCTAGCGCGCTTAGACATATTGCCTAGAAGCTTTTCACGCACTGCCTCATCAGCCCCTTTTAACGCCACCGGTAGTACGTCAGAACTCACCTCTCTCAGCAGTAACTGAATGCCTTTATCGGGAATGCTAATAAGATTTCCAAAGACGAACATTAAGTCTTGAATACGCTCTGATAACGTTTGGTTTTCTTTTGCCACCGCCTCCAAAATGCGCTCTTCGGCATCTGGGTCTAGGCCATTCATAATGCCGGCTACGGTCATTGCACCATCAATTTTTCTATTCTTAAACGTAGCGGTAACCGAGAGCTTTTTCTTTAATACAGACTGTAATTGCCTCATGGCCGACTGCGGGATCGTTTTCATATTCGCAATGCGCATGACAATATCGTCTTGTAAATTGGCTGGCATTTGCTTAAGCACTGCCACGGCCTGTGCTTGATCCATATGGGCCATCGTAATGGCAATTATCTGCGGATGCTCATCCTGAAGCATATGCAGCAACGCCTCGGGCTCCAACCAGCGCAAAGAGCTCATTTCCTGTGATTCTTCATCACCTAAAACTCGATCAGCTAAAGTACTGCCCTTTTGATCACCCAAAGTTGATGTAAATAACTTTCTTACATAGCCCTGAACCCCCACACCTAATGAGGTTTCTTGGTGTAAGGCAGACCTAAAGTCATCAACAACCGCCTCTGCCAAACTGTTATCTACACTGCGAATTGAAGCCATTGCCGTACCAATACGTTCAACCTCATAAGGCTCAACAAATTTAAGTACTTTAGACGCCTGCTCCTCACCTAACATCAATAAGAACAACGCTGCCTTTTCACTGCCGTTGCCACCAGAACTCATTGCCGCCTCAGGATTTGCCATTTTCTTCTGCCACCCATTTTTTCATTACTTGAGCAACCCGCTGCGGATTTTCATCAACAACAGAGCGCACCTCGGTCATTTTGTCCTCAAAACCCATACGCCCTGCAATGGGCGGCGCACCTAGCGCAGCAATTGCAGGATGTAGTACTTCACCACTCACACCATCTTCGCTGCCATCAGCGATAGCCTGCTGCCCCGCATGGCTAGCGTTAGTTATTTGCGCCTGCATCAAGGTTCGCATTCCTGGCCGTAGAATGGCAAAGACAATAAACAACACACCAATACCCACCAGTGACTGCTTAACCAAATTAGCAAACCAGGGAAGTTCCCAAAATCCCGGTTCGGCGGTGTCAAATTCCGCACTTTCTACTGGTCTAAAGTCTGCTGATACCACCGTTACGCGGTCACCGCGATTGGCATCAAAGCCAATCGCATCACGCACCAGTAAATTTAGCTTTTCAAGTTCAGCAGGCGACACCTCGACGCTACTCACATTGCCCTCATCATCAGCCCGTTGATGATTTGCCACCACAACCGCCACAGAAAGGCGTCTAACCATGCCGGTTGGTGTAGAGGAATGATTTAATATCCGCTCAATCTCATAATTTCTTACAATAGAGCGGTTTCCAGCATCGGCCGTTGTCTCTTCTCTAACCCCGCCATTGCCGGGTGGCTGGTTACTTAGCGCACCAGGAATACCTGTGGCATTGGCATTCACATCACCACGAATTTGCTCGTTAATTTGCTCACTGCGAATCACCTTACTCGTCGGCGTCCAGCTTTCTCGACTTTCTTCAGCACTTGAGAAATCAATATCTGCAGCGACTTTAACCCGTACCTGCCCCGCGTCAGCAAGTGGTCCCAATAATTCCTCAATACTCTCTTGGTAGGCATCTTCTATACGTTGGCGATAAGTGAACTGTCTAGAGCTTAGACCTAAATCATCCTGATCGCCTTGGTAGGACAACTGTTGACCCTGCTGATCCACGACGGTGACCTGTTCAGGCGATAAACCGCTAATACTAGAGGCCACCAAATTCACTATGGCACCCACATTTTGCTTATCAATAATGCTGCCTGGAAAAACATCCAACATTATGGATGCGCTCGCTGGTTTACGATCACGCACAAACACAGATTGTTTTGGAATGGCCAAATGCACACGGGCCTTTCTAACCTGATGCATACTCTCTATGGTGCTACCTAACTCTTGCTCCAAGGCGTAGTGAAACTTTTTGGACTGCATAAATTCACTAACACCAAATCCTTGCTCCTGTTCTAGCATTGCCATACCAGAGCCATCACGCATTACCCCCTGACCAGCAAGCTTAATTCTGGCGTCGTGAAGCTGCTTGGTAGGTACCATAATAGAGCCAGTACTGTCCTGAATCTTATAAGGAATTCCCGCAGCGTTAAGGGCATCAACCACACCAGCTGCCCGCTGAGGCTCCACATTGGCATAGAGGGTTCGGTAATCACTGCCTTGAGTCCACATCACCGCAGCCACACCGACTGCGACACTGGCAGCAATGCCGACTAAAATTAATAACTGACGAAGAACATCATTACCCGCCAGCTGCGCCAATAAATTGGCAGAAGGGCTTACATTGGTCTCAGCCATGATGAATCTCCACTGCCGCTACTACGCTGCTAATTGTTGCCATTACATCGACATCCTCATCACTTCTTGATAAGCATCTACAAACTTATTGCGCACCTCAACCATGGCCTTAAAACTCACTTCTGACTTTTGCATGTTAACCATGACTTGCGTCAAGCTGACATCCTGGTCGCCCCGCTCAAACGAAGCCGTTAGCGCGCTAGCGTTCTTTTGCGTCTCATTAACCGCATCAATAGATTGCTTAAGCATAGAACCAAAATCGACTTTTGGCGTAGCACCAACATTAATGGCTCCCAGTTGACTGGGGTCTGCTTCCGTGCGATTTATTCCCGTTTGATCACGTAGAGAGCGTATCTGTGTGAGAATCTGGTCTACTTTCATATCAGACATAGTGCTAACCCTCAGTTGGCGATGTAGCTTTGTTCACGCAGACGCGCAAGCTTGTAACGTAAAGTGCGAGGGCTAATACCTAATATTTCAGCAGCCTCTTTCTTCGATCGCCCCATCCTTAATGCGTCACTTATCACGCGACGCTCTTGATCCCTCATAAAGCCACCCAAAATCCCGTTGTCATCGGCTTGTTGCTCAAGCTCATTAAGTGCTGGCGTGACAATTTCATTACGTGGGTTAATATCGCTGATAAAGCTAAGGCCTGTTTCAAACTGGATATCCCACTCGGTAATGATCTCTTGCTGGCGAAGTATCAACGCTCGCTGAATGACGTTATCCAACTCCCGTACATTGCCCGGCCATGAATAACTCTTGAGCTTTTGTAGCGCTTCATCACTTAACATGATGCTAGGATCCGTTACGCTGCTGTCCTGACTCAAAAAATAGTGAGCTAACGGCAAAATATCACCGCGTCGTTCAGCCAAGCTAGGTACGAGCAAAGGAAAAACATTAAGTCGATAGAATAAATCTTCCCGGAAATCACCCTCTCTAACCGCAGCCCGCACATCACGGTTGCTTGTTGCAATTACCCGGACATCTAACTGAAGGGTATTTCGGCTCCCCAAACGCTCCAGTTCCCGCTCTTGCAACACACGCAGTAATTTACTTTGCAGGCCAAGATCCATCTCGGAAATTTCATCCAATAACAAGGTTCCGCCCTGAGCTTGTTCAAACTTCCCTGTGTGGCTATTTATCGCGCCGGTGAATGCGCCTTTTTCATAACCAAATAGCATCGCTTCCAACATATTTTCTGGAATCGCGGCACAATTTAAAGCAATAAATGGCGCTTCCGCACGTCGAGATTGACAGTGGATATATCGAGCATAGACTTCTTTACCTGCACCACTTTGCCCGCTGATCAATACTGTTGCATCGGTTTTAGCAACACGATCAGCCAAATCTTTTACTGCTTTCGATGCTCTGTCTGCCACAATTAGATTAGACATTGGCTCGGCCTCCATTAACTGAAGCAAGGCCTTTTGCGATAGATAGCTCCTTATGTAAACGCTGACTAGCGTATGCTATCTCTTTATGAAAAAGCTCAAAGCAATGCATTTCTATTACATTGCTTTTTTTGCTATCCACATTATTTTTGCTGTTTACGCTAACCATCGCTATAGGCTCACTTCAGTTGTATACAGACTGTAAAGCAATCCTTGTGCCATCACAAAAATACATTGTATTTCAATGAGTTAATAAAAAATAAGGGTAGATAGACGGTTTTTTGGCGAAGGTTTTTTGGCACCTATAAACAACGGATAAGTCGTTGCTATACCGTCACTAGGTAGAAGCTAAAAAGAACAGATAAGATAATTTTGGAGAGAGGTTTTGAAAGAGAAACTAACTAGAAGTTAGTGACTATACAAGAGTTTCAGTGTTGAAAAACAGTCATTTCCTTATGAAGTTATAGCACACCTAATTTTTTCATTTTTTCGGCTAAAGTAGTGCGTTGTAAGCCAAGTAATTGAGCAGCACGAGTGACAACACCATCTTCCTTACGTAGCGCTTCAGAAATAAACCACTGTTCAATATCTTGTAAGTAAGACTTCAGGTCAATTCCCTCTACCGGCAATGGTGGCTTGACATTGGCGGGTGAGACCTCTAAAGCAACATCGAAATCATCTTCACTCGGGCGAGCCAATAACGATGTCATCAAAGCATCTTGATCTGCTCGTTCGTCATTAACCTTTAATTCAACCATACCCAAAGTACGAAACTGCTTAGGTAGGTCATTCATGCCAATCAATTTACCCGGGTGGGTGATCGACAACCGTTCCATTAAATTTTCTAATTCGCGAATATTTCCAGGCCAACCATAGACTTTAAGCGCTCTCATTGCACTTGTAGAAAATCTTGGTGTGCGCATTCCTTTCGCCTCAAGCTTTTCCATAAAAATCGACATTAACGCGGCAACATCTTCGGTGTGCTCTCTAAGCGCAGGCACTTCGATAGGGAAAACATCTAAGCGGTAAAATAAGTCTTGTCGAAAAGTCCCTTCTGCGACCATATCTTCTAAATTTCGATGAGTTGCAGCCAAAATTCTGACATTACAGTGCTTGGTTTCATTGCTACCCACACGCTCAAAACAACGTTCTTGCAATACTCTGAGTAGTTTCACCTGCATTGGCAGGCTCATATCACCAATTTCATCAAGAAATAGGGTTCCGCCTTCAGCAAGCTCAAACCGTCCTTGACGAGTGGCTACAGCGCCAGTGAACGCGCCTTTTTCATGTCCAAATAACTCACTTTCTAATAAGTCTGCGGGGATCGCTCCACAATTAACGGGAACAAATGCCTTACCTGCACGGGGTGAAGCTTCATGAATACGTCTTGCGACCACTTCTTTACCGCTACCAGACTCACCGCGAATAAGGACCAAGGTGTCGAATGTGGATACCTGAGAAATCAATTCATCAAGTTCGCGCATTACGGGTGACTCCATTGTCTTTTTAGCAACTGTATTGTAACCCTGTTGGATCATTTTTTTATTCTGTTGCATTGAAAGGTCTCTCACTCTATGTAAGTAGCACCTATCATGCGAAATTGATTGCCTGTCGCAAGATAAGTCCCATCACATGCAATTGACTAATTGCACTGCCTGTTGACCTATAATGCAAGACTTTACGGAGGGGGTGAATACGTGAATGTCCTAGGTTAGGACCAAGGTCCCAATTTAATCCAAAAAGAAAAACGGATTAAGCTGGGCTATTGCTTAAATAACGATCTACATTGCGAATGTTCTTGCGTGATTGGTTTGCTTCTTGCCTCATCGTGCCCCGTTGCCGGTAAAGCATATCGCTAACTTCTTGATCAATAGCAAGAATACCTTCAATAACACTAGCTACGTTACCACTCTCCATAGGTGTACACGGCATAGCAAAGAAATCATCCATCATGATCCTGCGCCGACGCTGTTCTTCAAGGGCTGCCACCCAATCATTACTCTCTGCAAGCTCTCTAATATGTACAGTTAGCGACATCAATGCCTGCAGACTCTGCTGTCTTTCACTAAGTTCTGTAGCTATATTTTCAATCTTGTTCATTATTCACCTTTAAAATTGCCCCGCATATGACCTGCGTGTCACAAGCGGGACAACAAACAACATAAAAAGAGTGTTACTACATCGTGACGGCGGTTAAGCTCTCACTATTTGAATCAGCGCCCTGAAGCCCACTTGGTATAGCATCCCATGCTTCCTTTAATTCTCGCAACAGGGACGATACTTCATCTAAACCGCCTATATCATTGTTAATATTGGCGAGTAAAAGACGACGATTCATGTAGTCGTACAAATTCTCAAGATTGTCACTCATGCTAGAATCAATACTATGGTCCAAGCTCATCCGCAAACCATCTATAATCGACATAGTACGATTAACTGCTGTTACTTTCTGAGGAACTTCACGGCGTTGCATATGCCCCTTTGCTATGGCTAAGCGAGCAAGTGCTCCATCCATTAAAAGTTGAATCAAGCGATGCGGACTCGCTGCCGACACTTGAGATTGAGCGCCTACCGATGCATACGCCTGAGTCGCTCTACCTGCTGAATAGCTCATATTCTTTCCTCTTGATAAGCCCCGTTGCTTATCCTAATTGACGACTTTTCAGTGGTTTTCTTTAGCGTTTTATTGCCGTATTTATACGTATTTAATACTTTCACTTACGAGCTTGAGTAAACCGATCCAGGTAGATTAGCCAATTGTTCAGTAAGAAAATCACCCGTGGTGGTTAGCTGGCTTAACAAACTATCTAACGCGCTAAATTGAGCTTGATATCTCGCCTCTATCACCTCTATTCGCAAATCTAATGCTTCGCGCTGAGAGGTGATAGTATCGACCTGTGATGACAGACCAGTGGTACGATTTTCTAAAATACCATCACTCGCGGTAATATCTTCGATCAGGCTATCTAATCGAGTAGCATAACCATTATCGCTAGAAAATATCCCACTTAAGCTGCTAAAGTCTGAACTAATAATGTCGCTAAGCGTGCTTTCATCAAGCTCAAGTTTGCCTGCATCTCCCGTTGTAATACCAATCTCTGACAGCGAATCTAACTCGCTATCCAGATCACCCACAATGGTTCCCATCTCTTGCCGTAATTGATTGGCGACACTACGCACCGTAGAGTCGCCTTGCAATAAACCTGCAGTGTTTGTTTCTGCATCATAGGCTGTGAGGTCATTGATCGTTGTCATCAATGTATTGTAGTTTGTGACAAAATTTTCAACCGCTGATTCGACAACATCCTTATCTTGGCTAACATTTAAACTAAATTCATCACCAGGTGAGGCTTCAAGTACATTAAATGTCACACCCTCAATCATATCGCTAATTGTGTTGTCGGAACTGGTCTGGGTGAAACCATCAATAATAACAATAGTGTCCACCGCGGTAGTCTTTTCAACCATGCTACTAAGCTGTGTTTCTAGTGATGCATCAAAATTTAATTGACTTAAATCACCGCTACCGCCATTTACAGCACTGATGTTAATGGCATTATCTACACCTGATTTGGTAGCAGAAAAAACGAGGTGAGCGCCATCTTGATCATTGACAATTGAAGCGCTAACACCAGTATTATCTTCTGCAGAATTAATCGCATCTCGAATTTGTGTCAGTGAATCTTCACCTTCAGCAACCGTTATTGAGAAGGATTCACCGTTTACACTGATATCTAATTCACCACTTCCCACGCTAGTATCGCTGTCTGTGTAGGCTTGTGAGGCAATCTTGTGGTTGGTCGCTAACTGCTCTACTTGCACCGAATAGCTACCTACAGATGCCTCATCAGTGACGCTCGCAGTAAAAACACTAGAGTCAGAGACAACGGCATTATTTTTTGTAAACGTTTCAGCATCTTTAAGGGTACTAAGACTGCTCTGAAAGTTAGTTAACGCAGATTTAAGTGAGCCATAGGCAGATAGCCTTGCTTGAATGAGCGATTCTTTAGAGTTTAAACGTGTCTCAGTGGGACTGCGCTCCGCCTCGACAAGCTGCGAGACGATACTACTAATATCAAGCCCAGAACCGATACCCGACACGGTAACAGATGCCATATTAATCTCCCAGCCGCTACGTTCAACAGTACATTATGAATTGATATTTCTGTATGGCCATACCAATATATACTTACTAACACTACTAAAGTGTCGCTAAATTGAAGTGAAACTCACAACACTATCACTTTCTCAAATATACAATGCAGGTATTAAGCCAATCATGCCTGGTCATCGATCAGACTACCCGTTCCCTCAATAAATGCTTTTGCAATATTAAGCAGTTCCTCTGGTGGAAGCTGCCTTATCACCTCACCAGATTCAGCATGGATAACCTTGAGTATGGTGCGGCCGGTATCTTGATCTACCGAAAACTCTAGGTCGCGTTCGCGGTCTTTCAAAATTTCATTAAGTTTTGCTACAGCTTGCTCAGTACGTTCGATATTCTCTGAAGAGCCTAACTCGGTTACCAACGCCATCGCCATACGACTCAATTCACCACCAGGGGAATCACTGGATAAACTAACAGCCGACCCATCTTGCTTGGCTGTAAGCGGTAAATTGTTGCCTGATTCGGTACTTTGAGGCAGAAGATTGCCCTTCGAGGAACCCGAAACAATAGCGCTAGCTACGCCCACACCTTGAGAGATCTTCCCTACACTTGCCAACGACGAAACAGAGCCTGTTGCGCTAGTTTGTATACTTAAATTGGTGTCCATAATCTTAACCTTTCACCCTTTCAAACAGCTATTCAGAAAACACAAACAGAGCCCAATAGCCCCTTAAATCTTTCCCTTTCACTCCCATTCTGGGCCAAAATATCCCACGCCAATAGGCGCGGGATATTTTGGGTTTACGCTTACTGCAGTAGACTTAAGGCGGCCTGAGGAAGCGAATTAGCCTGAGCAAGGATGGCGGTACCAGCTTGCTGCAAGATCTGCGCTTTAGTCAGGTTTGCCGTTTCTGATGCAAAATCAGCGTCAAGAATACGACCGCGTGATGCAGACAAGTTTTCAGAGATGGTTTGTAAGTTAGTAATAGTAGACTCGAAGCGGTTTTGAACCGCACCAAAGTCACTGCGACGATCACTTACTGTGGTCAGTGCGGCATCGATTCGACGAATCATGTCGTTTGAATCAGCTACCGTCAGTACGCTACTACCAGACAAGCTACCTGTCAGAGCCGCGTCAGTCAGTCCCGCTGTTGTTGTAGCCGCAGTACCTGTGAAGGTGACAGCCTCATTTGAAGTGATGGTAAATGTACCGTCATCGTTTGCTTCGGCGGTTCCATTGCTTCCAAGCGCAGTGTTAATCGCCACTACCAACTCTTCAGTAGATGCATAGGTACCATCGGCAACCGCCACCGCGTCAGCATCACCAACTGCAATGCTAAAGTCTCCATCAACAGTCAAACCACCTGCTACAGCAGCGACTAGGTCTTCACCATCAGTGCCTGTAACCGCTGGAAATGCTGTCACAGCAGAGTCAGTCGTATTACCATCTGCATCGGCATCAAAGCTGGCAACCGAAACTTCTGTGCCAGCTCCAGTCAATGCACTGGTGATAGTAATGTCGTCACCATCATTAGTAACTGCGAAGTCAGCGCCAAGTGCGGTGCCTAAATCAGTCACAAGGTCGTCGATACCACCTGCACCGGAGTAATCTGCAGCTAAAGTAACAGCCGTTGTAGTTGTACCATCACTTACATCAAAGCTAACAGTTTCTGAACTAAAGTCTGCCAGTAGCGAGGTGGCATCAAACACACCTGAGCCTGAAGTAGCTGGAACTTCATCGCTGCCAGCCAAACTTACTGAGGTCGCTGTTGCCGTAGCGCCCACTGAATCAAGACGCGTGCTAGAAGACAGGTCTAGAGTAATTGTCTCACCAACATTGGCACCAATCTGGAACTGGGCATTACCAGTCGAACCATCTAAGATCTTACTGCCGTTAAATGAAGTTTGTGAAGAAATACGATCAATCTCAGACAAACGTTGCTGTACTTCCGCGTCAAGTGCGTTGCGGTCAGAGTCAGAGTTAGTCGCGTTAGCTGACTGTACCGCTAACTCACGAATACGCTGAAGGTTGTTGGTCATCTCATCTAGAGCAGACTCACCCGTTTGCGCCAATGAAATACCGTCATTCGCATTTCGTACTGCTTGGTTCAAACCATTGATTTGGGTGGTGAAGCGGGTGGAGATGGCCAAACCTGCAGCATCATCTTTCGCGCTATTAATACGCAGACCAGTAGAAAGGCGCTGCAGTGAGGTGTTCAAAGTTTCTTGCGACTTTTGCAGATTCCGCTGTGCATTTAATGATGCAACATTGGTATTGATGCTTAGTGCCATGGTAAATCTCCTTTCCACTCTATGCGGTATAAAGACTAAATGTCTTTGATTAAGCACCAGCCTGATTGGCTGTAATTTGCTTTCACCCCATATAACGGTTCATCAATGAAATTCTTTAAATTTATTTACTAAGTAGATGTACGCATCTTTCTCCGTAATCACCAGCTAGCTAAGAGCTCCCTTTAATTAGCACTTGCTTCGCTACAGTATTTATCGACCCAAAAGNTAATAACTAAAGCGCCACCTGAACATTAAAACGCGACTCACTTCTACAATCACTATGACAAATGCTCATGCTTTTATTACTAATGCTGCGTTCAATAAGTGACTTTATATTTTAGGCAACTAAATATGCCTATTTATCGTCATTGTATAAGTCATATATATAGGCAAAGTATTGTTTGTACAGTAGAATTGATCAGACAGATAATGCGATCAGCGGCTTTAAGCCCAAGCAATAAAATGATAGGAAGCACCGATGAGCGCACGACGCCTTTATCAAAACGTTGTTGATGAAATTGAAATACTTATTGGATCAGGTGACTACCCTCCCGGTAGCCGCCTCCCTCCTGAACGAGACCTAGCTGACCGCTTTGAGGTAAGCCGCTTAACCATACGCGAAGCCATCATCGCCCTTGAAGTGCTGGGCAAAGTAAAAGTGAAAACCGGATCTGGTGTCTATGTTAAAGACCCAGAACAAAATTCTGCTTCTCACCTATCAGCAATAGGCCCCTTTGAGTTAACTCAGGCGAGAGCAGTCATCGAGGGTGAAGCCGCGGCGATAGCAGCAAGCATGATCACCACCGAACAACTCAAAGAGCTTAAAAAGTCCCTAGACCTAATGGCGCAAGAAAACGCCGAAGGTGACCTAGCGTCTAAAGAAGCAGACCGTCAGTTTCATTTGATTATTTCCCAGGCAACAAACAACGCCGCCCTGCTGATGACGATTAAGCACTTGTGGGAAATTCGCGAGAGTTCAGCGCGCGTTAAAAACGCTTATGAAGGCGTATGTAATTTAGATGGCAAAGACAGGTTACAAGAACACAAGGCTATTTACGACGCCCTAAAAGCTGGGGATGCTGCCGCCGCACGTAAAGCAATGCATGCACATTTTGTTAGGCTGATTGATGCTTTACTCCACGTCACCGAGGCGCAAGCCATAGAAGAAGCGCGTAAAGAAGCGCTAAAAAGCCGGCAACAATTTTCATTAAATCACCTGCTAAATAAATAAAACCTCAAAGGCTTTTTAAATAGGCAGTAAGTTTTAAACCAAAAAAAGGCCGCAAATTGCGGCCAACCCTGGAAATTCATTACCTACATAAAGCGGCGTAAAGTCATCACCGCCAAAAACATTTTAATTACTAGCAGTTAAGACCCGCAGTAAACTCTTTGGCCACTATCGCTCCTGGATGTTGAATAACAATGCCCGCTAAGTTGTGAGCAAATTTCGCCGCCTGCTCTGGGCTACCGCCATTAATTCTCTGCCCAAGATAACCTGCATTAAAGGAGTCACCCGCCGATGTTGTATCAACTGGTTTAACACTTTGTGCAGGAACAGCCAGCTCCTCTCCATCAACAATGACAAGACAACCCTCTGGCCCTTGCTTTAATACTAGCTCAACAATACCTTCAGCCAACAATCGTGATATGTGCTGATCTGCCGTGCACTCACCAAATAGATCTTCTTCATCATCTAAGGTTAATAATGCAAGATCACAACGCTTGTACATCTGCGAAAAAATAGCACGAGTTTGCGTTACGTCAGACCAAAGCCGAGGCCTGTAATTGCTATCAAAGCCAACCTTTCCACCTGCTGCGCGATAAGTATCGATAAAACCAAACAGACTTTCTCGCGCCTCAGGGGACATAATAGCCAAGGAGATACCGGTAAGGTAAAGCCACGGATATTGACTTAAGGCCTGATAAAGCTCACTGGCTCGCTGCGGATCATCAAACAATTTTCGCGCAGGCGAGGATTCACGCCAGTAGCTAAAACTGCGTTCGCCACTATCATCAGTAGAAATTAAATATAAACCTGGAGAGCTATTGCTAAACTGCGATACATATTGGCAGCCAACACCTTCTAGCTGCCATTGATCGATAAGCCAATCACTTAACTTATCGTCACCAACAGCTGTAACAAAGTCTACACCTACACCCAAACGCGACAAATATACCGCCGTGTTAAGCACATCCCCACCAAAAGATAAGCTAGCGGGTAAGGTAGACGAGCTTAAAGCTCGCCCACCAGATGCCAAAGACATCTCCAGCATACACTCACCGATTACCGCAACTGACGCCGTTACCATATAGCTACACCCTATGAGAAATAAGTGCCGCCATTAACATCAACATTAGCACCCGTGACATAAGAGGCATCGTCTGATGCTAAATAAACCGCTAATTTACCCACTTCAGCAGAAACGCCTTCACGCTTAAGCGCTGAACCACCTGCCACTTTCTCACGCACTTCTGGCTTGGTGAAAGTGTCATGAAAACCAGTATCGATCATACCTGGGCAAATCGCATTAACTCTAATACGTGGACCCAGCTCTTTAGCCAAACCACGGGTAAAAGTCATTACCGCACCTTTAGAGGCTGCATAAGCCGCTGCACCTGGGCCGCCGCCATCACGTCCTGCTTGTGAAGCAAAGGTCACTATCGCTCCACCGTCACGCATAATAGGGAGTGCAGCTTTACACACCATAAAGAGCGAAGTGACATTTAGGTCCATTACTTCCTGCCAAAAAGAAACATCCATTTCAGCCATTGTCTTGCGAGCTACTAAACCGCCAGAAACATGCATCACAACATCTAAAGCACCAAAACGGTCAGACACAGCAGCAATTACCGCATCAACATCAGCAGCTTTCGTTAAATCTGCTTTCAGGGCCAAGGCCTCTCCACCAGCAGCTTCAATTTCGCTACAAACAGCTTCAGCGCCGGTTGCGCTCGACATATAAGTCAATACAACTTTTGCGCCAGCAGCAGCACTTTCCAAGGCACATGCAGCACCGATATCACGACCACCACCGGTAACTAAAACAACCTTTCCATTTAATTTGTCTGACATATCCTTAACCTTTTCTTATAAAGATAACAATCCAGCTATCGATTCACTCGACGATAGCAACCCATAACTCAATATACTTGCATCTGATATTATGGTCAACCAATTAGTCTGACCAAATGCAAATTTCTATTTCTTTTGCTGAACAGGCCCTATTTTCCGAGCTAAAAAGAGCACTGGTATAATCGCCATTGGCACCAATGCAGCCCCCATGACAAAGAATGGGATATACGATTCTTTCGTCATCACTGGGACCAACCAAATAGTAATCAGCACCCCTAGCACAGCCGCAGTGCCACCCAAACCGGCAAGTGAACCCACCGATTTACCAGAGTAGAAATCACTAGGTAGCGTTTGAATATTGCCAATGGCAACTTGGAAACCAAACAGAATTAGCGCAATTAGGAGCACGGCGCTTAATGGCGTACTGGCTACAGCGGTAAATAACAATGAGGGCAGCATCACTACCGCTCCCAACACAATGGCAGTTTTACGCGCTGCGTTGACGCTCCAACCACGGCGTATTAATCGACCTGACAACCAGCCACCAAAAACACTGCCTATCGCCGCGCCTACATAGGGAACCCAAGCGAACATACCAATTTGCTTTACGTCAAAGCCGAACTGATCCGCAAGGTAAATGGGCAACCAAGAAACAAATAACCACCAAACAGGGTCGAGAAAAAAGCGAGAAAGAATAACAGACCAGGTTTCTTTATAACGCAGCATTTCTAGCCAACCGGGGGCGAAATCATTATCAACTTCGACTTCCACATCGACAATATCTTTGCGCTGGCCAGACAATATGTACTCGCGCTCTTCTGGCGTTATCCAAGGGTGAGCATCGGGGCCGGCTTTATAAATGATGTACCACGGCACCATCCAGACAACGCCAAGTAAACCAATCAGAATAAATGTAGCCTTCCAACCAATCCATACATAAAAAATTGCAACAAGCGGGGCTGATACAATGGCACCAATTGATGCGCCAGAATTAAATATTCCCTGCGCTAAAGCTCGCTCATTTACAGGGAACCACTCTGCGTTTGCCTTAGTAGCACCTGGCCAGTTTCCGGCTTCACCTAAACCAAGAAAAAATCGCACAATAGCTAATGATGCAACCCCATTAACTAGAGAGTGCAATGCAATCGAAATCGACCAAACACCAATCGACAACAGAAAACCAAAACGAGTGCCAAGCACATCGAATAATTTTCCAAACAAAGATTGACCAAACGCGTATGAAACCATAAAGAAGCTAAGGACAAGCGCATAATCTTCCTTCCCAAGCCCCATTTCTTCCGACATGCCGGGCCACATGACAGCAAGTGCATTTCGGTCGATATAGTTAACCACTGTTGCCAGTGCCACCATACTGACTATTGCCCAACGTAATCCTTTGACTGCTTTCATATTACGACCCTCAATAATCGCTAGATAAATAGTTATCAACCAGCGGGCTGAAACCATTGCTTAGTAAATCGGTACAAGATAAATATCCGTCATGGCTTACTTCAAGCTTGGCAATATAAGCGCAATCAACACCCAAATTTTTCAACAGGCCATGACTAAAGCCACTATGTTTCTCATTCAGACTCATTAGTGGCTTCCTCAAATACAGCTAAATGGCCTTGCCACTCGTAAGTTTTTCCAGAGACAGAAAGCGTATGCTGTAGCGAAGCATCTACCTCATCAGCCTTGGCAATCACGATACGACCACCACCAACCAAGTTAACAAACAATAGTGAGGCGTCCTGTTCCATTTGATGAGAAAGACTTGCTACATTACTTGTAGGTTGAAGGGTGTATTCCTTGACGCCGTTATATTCCCCATGACTTTCTATCACTGACACAAAGTACGCATCGCTACGATCAGCCTGCCGAAGCACTAGTGCATTCTCACGACGCAAGTTAAACTCCGGATCATTGGCCCCAAGCTCAGCAAATATCACTTCACCATCACTAGGCAGCAAAGTATTTAAACTATAAAAACGATTGCCATTGAGCCAAGTTAACTGCGTAGTACTGTTGTCTACAGAAAGCTGCCCTTTGTTCCATAAATGCTGATAGCCATTGTCTTCACCAAGTGTTTCCATGCGATTCATCGCTATTTCAGGCTTACCTGAAATAAAGGTTAATTGGCCGTTATAGTAAAAAGGTAAATCGTATTGATGCTTCTCAGAAGAATTAATCTTCATAATATCTATCAGCAAAGGGCTATCTAGCAGAGTGGTGTGTATAAGCCCCATTGTTCTCTCAAAGGTCACACCCGGATAAGCATTTTTTTCACTTGCAGTAAGTGCATTTAACTTACCCGAAAAGAAAGTAACCTGCCCACTTGTCTCTGATGCCTTTGCCAATTTACCGTTAAAATGACTACGTTCATCCACCACCAGGGTATTGTGAGCAATGGATTGCTTGGCCCAAGTTTTATTTTCCGGAAGGTAAATCCCACCTCGCTTAGTTACGACATTCAAATACCTAGCTGCACCGTAATCTGAAATGACTTCAGTGCCATGATCGTAATAAAGGAAACCAAGCCGATCAAAATGGCCATGGCCCATGCCCTGCCCCGCTGCTTTCACAACGAGTGCAGACTCAGCATTATTGCTTCGCAGTACAGCAACACCACCCTCATCACCAGCAGCACCATCACGGTATAAAATGCTTTTGAAAATAAAGTCTTTTTTCTGCTTAGCCGCTATACCTTGAGCAACCAACAGGCCGTCACCATTGACGATCACCTGATTTTGATTTTCAGCAATCGCGAGTAAGCCCGGGTCTTTGGTTAGCGCATAGGCGATATCTACACCATGAACTAGCTCAATAGTATCTAGCCCTTTATCTTTAATGGCATCATTGAGCGGAAAGAAACGGTTGTTGTAGCTAAGATTAATGCACGCATAAATCGCTTTAAGCAATACGCCATCACGGTACTTAAATATTTCCCATTGAGGCTGGACGCGATCTAGCGCTCTTGCAAATACCACAAAGGGCATTAGCGCATAGCGTTGATAATATGGACCCTCGGTGTAATAACCATCTGGAGAGAACAAACTATCAATCTGTTTTAAAAATCCGCTATTACCACTTTTATCACTACCCTTTAACGCAATGTCCACATAATCTTGATTGCCGAGCACCAAACCTGTCATACCTACCGCTGCAGCAGCCCAAGTACCGTGATTGTGAACTTTATTGAAGGTCTCACTTGAATCCACTGATAAATATTTAACGTAGGGGTGCAGCAGATTTGTTTCTATAATCGATTTTTGATCTTCTGTTAAAACCGCCTGGAGCTGGTCATAACCTTGGATAACATAGACCAACCAAACGGCATCATTGAGTATTTGCCAAAACAACTTTCCAGCTGCCTGATGCTTATGTTGTGGATGGGGTCCCAGCTGCGGGTAAAGCTGCGCATATTTTAACAACAGGTCAGTTGCAAAATCAGCGTACTTTTCATCACCTGTAACTTGGTAGAGCGTAGCGGCTTGATATATTGCTGCGCCATTCTTTTTATGACGCTCATGGGTATAACCACCACCAGCGTCACGCGGTACAGGCACGTCAATCTCTTGAGCCATTAACGCATTAACTTCAGCCTCCATTGTATTAATACTTTTTTCTAACAAAGGAAGCTCATTCGACTTTTTACGAATGTTCATTGCGTCTTCTATCGATAATGACATGCTCACCGTCGCCTCAGATGAAGAACACGCCGACAACAAAACAACAAAACTTATAAAAATCAATCCAACTAATTTACTCACCCGCCAAGTACTCCTTTGGATCAATTACACGGTCCTTATAGCTAACCGCCAACTCACTTCCACCCATTGCATTATTAAAGAATTGATAAACTGGCTCACCAACACTGGCACTTACATTGACGCCACCACTAGACACAAAATGGTTCTCTTTAACAGTTAATAGCTGTACTCCATGAAGATCAAAGGCGAGCTTACTCTCATTAAGTTCACTACGACCAACATCGTCAAAATGGTTAGCTTGTAAAGACACATGGGGGCCGAATGTACTTTCATCGGTGCCACCGCGATATATGGAGGCCACTCGTCCAGCAACATTTTTAAATGATGAATTTTCAATACGAAGATAATCCACATTAAAAATACCTTTATCATCAATTTCAGCGTCTAGCTTTAATAAGTCCCCACTGACATTACTGAATTCACTATTATTAATATGTATTTCATCCGCCATAGTCGATTTTTCAGCTTTTAAAAAACTATACGAATGATTTACATCTAAATTCATGACATGAACATCATCAAGCAACAAACGATAATTATTCAGCATACCCAAACGGCTGGTACGAATAAGGGTATCCCCCGCTACATTGTCACTCTCAGAACCATCAATTGCGATCCCCTTTAAACCTAAGCTAGCGCCGTCCTTAAGTTCAAAAAGTGCATTCCGAGTATACTTTAGGGTAGTTTTTCCTTTTCCCGCGCCTACAAAGCTAATCGGTGAGGCAATTTCCAGTACACTATTAACCGAAAATTCACCCTCTGATAGCACTAAGGTATCGCCACCGGCTGCGGTCTCCAAAGCTAAAGCGATACTATTCTTCCCTGGAGATACACGTATTTCTTTGCCCTGCCCTAACTTAGCTCGCAAATCGCCCTTGGCATACCAGGTAACGCCCACCTCGTCAGTATTAAGCAGCCCTTTTATTGAGCTTCCGAGTTTTGCATTCTTATCAAAATATAGATTATTTCTTTTTACTGTTTCCACAGGACTCGCATTAAAGTCAAACTCAACATCCGCCCCACTTAAACCATTATCGTTAAATGTAATACCAGATATATCATCAAAGGCAGTAACGCCTAATGTTCCTGTACGTGTTGCAACAAAGAGGTTATTACTAATCGCCGTGTTTTCTGGCGGTTGACTACGTTCTTCATCCGCTCCAGCTGCCAGTAGAATATGATCAACATTCACCAGCGTGTTATTCTCAATAAGAACATTTTTGACAGGGTGGTAGCGATTAATCGGTGAGTCTGGCACACCATTCATAATAACAAAGCCACCGCCAAACCGTGTTCCAGTCAAATTTTCTAGATAGTTATTACGCACTTTATGGTCAGCGTTAATAACTCGGATACCCCCGGTATGCGCCTTACCATTACCGATGAAGGCATTACCTTCAACTAGATTTCCATTGCCATGTCTTAAAGTAAGTGTCCCCGCTGACTCCCAAAAAAGATTATCGCGGATGATATTACTGCCTGACTTTATGGAAATAATCTCTACTTCTCCGTTGCAACGATCAAACAGGTTATTTTCAACAACGGTATGTGAGTTTGTTAATGAATAATGGCTAGTTCCTATACGCAGGGTCTCACCACCATTCGATCCTAGAACTGGCCTAGGCCCAAAATAATTATGGTCAATACGATGATGGTTCTGCTGGCTCGCTTCATCATTTAAGCGTACAGCAAGCGTCACCCCTTTATTCATCTTACCGACTAGGTGATTGTGATCAAAACGGTTATCCCTACCATACATCAGAACCCAACTATCAGAGTCAAACCTGTCGGGCTTGTTAAAACGATCAATCACCACATTAGTAACGCGGGAATGATTTGCTAAATGCTTAGAATCCTTCCGGAAGCTGATCACGGCATCTGTTGGCGAATGCCCATCTTTAAACACCAAATCGCTCACTAACAAATACTCACCGGACAAAGTGAGGTTAGAGCGTCCACTTATAATTACTTCACCTGCCGTTTCTGCTCGTAATGTTACGGGCCTCCCTTCACTTCCATTTGCTTCAAACTGAATTTCCACATCAGACCAAACACCATTGCGCAGAATAATTGTTTCGCCTGCTTTAACCGTCGCAATTGCATCAACCAACTCGGCTTCATCAGAAACAAATATATCGCCATTACTCTTTGAACAAGCAGTGACAAAAGAAAGGACAAACATTAACAAGAGCGCTAATTTTATTTTTCTCATATTACCGATATCTCACCCAATGAAAGTTAACTTAATAAAAAGAAATTAAAAAAATGGCGGACTTTCTGTCCGCCACCGTATTCTTCTCATTAAAACTTCACTGTCACACCAGCGAACAGACGTGGACCGTAATCATTAACCTCGCCCAAGTTATCTTCGGTAAAGAAGTACTGTGTCTTAGGCTCGCTGAACAGGTTTATCGCTTCAATTTTAATTTTAACGTTTTCAGACACGTTATAAGACGCTCTAGCTTCCCAGACACCGGCATCATCTACATAACGAATACGGGTACCATTACTTGTGTAAGGCTGGAAATATTGGCTGCGATACTTATAAATTGCTGCTACGTCAAATTCACCAATCTGGTAATAAACCTGACCAGAAAATACATGTTTCGAGAAGCCTGGAATATTTGCCGGCGCGATAATACCCTCTGTTAACTGCGTTTTCACACCATTCTCATCAGTGGTATATGTGTCACCGTACAAGCTATCTTCAAACTTAAAGTTACTATCGGAATAGTTGTAGCCTGCCTTCACACCAATACCCGTATTCCAACGGTACGAACCAGTTAACTCTAAGCCATAGATATCGCTGGTATCTTCAGTTGTTACGGTATTTGTGATTGGAAGTGCAACAGTTTCGCCACCAACAACAAAGTTTTCGATCACTGTTTGCTGCTCATAGCCACCCACAAATTTCTTATAGTAAATACCTGCCGACAAAATTGTATCGTCGTTAGGGTACCACTCAAGAGAAAAGTCAGCATTCCAGGACATTAGTGGTTGAGTATCTGGGTTACCAGACCCATTAGCACCTTGAACCAAGTCCGATACCGACGTAGCTGTACCAGTTTCATCCGAATCAAATGAGCGGCTATATCCTAAGTTAACCGGATCTGCCCTAGACATACCACGGAACAGGCCGCCACGCATAATAACTGTCTCATCGTATTCCCAAACAAAGTTTACACTAGGTAAATATTTGGTATAGCTACCACCACTACTTATACGCTCAACATCGCCATCAATTTCTTGTAGCAATAAACCATTGGTATTGGGATCAGCAGAAACAACTTCATAGGCAACACGATAACCCACAGATGTCACGTCTGTTTGAACAATTCTTATACCAAAGTTACCGTGTATGGGGCGCCCTAAAAAGCTGGCTTCGTAATCTGCCATGATATACGCCGCTAAGGTTTCTTCAGTAACATCTATCGTCCCTGCGCTTTGCTCAATGACATCAGGGTACGCAAATGCTTCACCCTCTAATGAGGCAAGTGCATTCGCTATACACTTATTATCAAATGCCGCATAACTACTGCCAGTACCCTGTGAAATGGTATCGCCATTTGCATCGACATTGGTAATCAAGTTGCCGTCACTAACTGAACTTAAGAAATCTGATTCAGGAAATGAGATAGCGCAAGCATCTATAATAGATTCGCCATCAACTAGGGTATCACCCGTAACACTGCCACCATACTCTGTTCTAGAGCCATTACCTTGATTGCCACCCAAGCGTAAATAGGTCATCTTGGACGAACGAATACCACCACGAATAGTAGGAATGAATTCATTCTGAAGGTCGTAATCTAAATCCAATCGAAATGCAGTAATAATATTTTCCGCAACATTCTCACGATCAACACGTGCTCGATAGCCATCCATAAAGTTATTCGGATCGGTTACGTCAAAATCTTGCACTGTGAAAGTGGGGATTTCTGAACCCATCGTCCACGTTACAGGGACTCGACTACCCTGACTGCGAACAGATATCTGCTCTTCAATACGGTTGGTTTTAGAGTAAGACGCATCGAAATCAACCCGTAAACGATCTGTTACACGGTGAGATATATTCAATCCCCCACCCTTGTAATCTTCTTCACGGCTATAGCTTTCACCCTGTATATCAGGTCGAACAGTCCCTTCCCAATGCTTAATAACACCACTTTCGGTGGTGACCAAGGTAGAACCAGTAACACCCGGTGTTACACGCTTCTGCTCAAAGATTAAGTCGTGACGTTCTTCAGCCTGAACACGCTCAGAAAACTGCATATCAAGATTGATATCCCAGTCATCATTAGGCTGAAACTGGAAGGCTGCGAAATATGAATCGCGCTCATCCGAGGTTTCATTTTGTCTAAAACCGCGGCTACTGCCAGTCCAAGCATAAGGAGTACCGCTACTGTAGGCTTCGCCAGTATTTGGATCGATTTCCGTGTTGTAGCCCTGATTACTAGAGCCAGCAACTTGATCTTCACAATCACCCGCTGATTCACGGTAAAAACCTTCATTGGTATTACTTGGGTCGTTTAAGCACGCCCACAGTGAACTACCTGAAGGGCTTGAGCTGCGATACTCAGCTTCTGATTGTGACATTGAACTACTCTGCACACCCAGCGACACACCAAAGGCAGAGCCATTAGAAAACTCGAATTGATCAACATAACTAGCGGTACCACGAAAGCCGAAATCATCTTGAAGTGAATTATCGACATTTGCCTCATCGGGGTTGTAATTCATTTTGGCATCAATTTGAAATGCTCGGTCACTCGCGTTTAGCGGGCGCAGCGTTTCAAGTGCAATAACACCAGCCACACCACCTTCTATAATGCTGGCATCCTGGGTTTTGTGTATTGCAATTTTACTCATTAACTCTGACGGAAATTGCGAAAAATTCACCGAGCGATCGCCTGAACCATTGGTTGCGCCACGGCCATTAAACGTAGTGGCGCTCAAAAAGGGCCCAAGGCCTCGAATTGAAATCTCGGTTGCGCCACCGTTCTCACGATGTGAAGCTGCACCGGTTATAGATTCTAAGGCTTCACCGATCGATAAGGCCGGCAAAGCGCCAATTTCTGACGCTGACAAACCTTCAACAATAGACGTAGCATCACGCTTGATACCAATCTGATCCTGAATGATTTTTCGGGTACCGAGCACAACCACTTCTTCTATTGCCTGAGCCGAAGACGACTCTTGCGCAAGGGTCACGCCCGACATTAAAGAGCTGGATACTCCCGCATATAAAATGGTTTTAACCCAAAACGCCAGAGGCCGAGGCTTAAAAAAGGTTTGCTGATTAACGGCCGACGAAGATGTTTGATCAATCGATCTAGTTATCATGAGTGAAGCTCCACTTTTATGATTTTCTTTGGCCCGAACTATACTCAAGTCAGATATTAAGGTCAACCAATCCATCTGACCGAAATTAGAACCAGGAATTATCATTTATTTATTGTTTTATGTTTTTATAAAAAATACTGAAATTACATAGACTTAGGAAAATTAGAAACGCACTCCAGAACTCAAACTCACAGAAACCCCATTAAAATCTTTCTAAGTTTCATATTTAAACCTGAGTAACTAAAGATTACAAAAAAGCCCCAATTCCGTGCACAATAAAAATTGATCAGACCAAAACATTAAAAACATTAAGCACTAAGAACATTAAGCAAGCATTCCAGCATCTTAAACGTCACTACTATCAATGTAGTTCAAAAACGTAAAACCACAATCGAAGCGAGTTATTTATATATTTACAGACTTCACCCCCTTCACTAACAATATAAGCTAATAGCATCAGATCAGGCACACCCAGCTCACCGAAGGAAATATGCAATTAAGCTACACGTTAGAAAAATAAAGGCGATGAGCATGATTAAATCTCACCAAATTAGGTATCACGCTCTCGTTAGCATCCTTTAAGTAATAAACGATCAGCATCACCATTTAACGAGAAAGCCCGTAATACGTAATAAAAAAGTCATTGATTGATATTTTATACTCTGAAAAACAACACAAATATTTGGAGAATCATGCGCAAGTTAATAGTGATACAAATGGCCCTAGCAACATACGCACTAATTCCATGCAAGGCCTGGACACAGCCCCAAGATATAGCACAAATGCAAAAAAACACGCCCACGAGTAAAGAGGCCTCAACCCCTCCATCTGAAAATTTTGATCTAAAACAATGGAAAATTACGCTACCCGTGAGTAAAAATTATTACTTCGGTAGCGATGACCAGTCCGCCGCGGAAATTTTACCAGGAGAAAATTGCAACACCTCACACTATTTAGGTCAGCCTCTGGATAGTGGTTACCAAGATAAAAACTACTTTTACTCCTCGTCTAAGGGAGCAATGATATTCAAAGTTCCGCTTATTGGTGGGGCCTCTACGATATCGTCAAAATATGTTCGTAGTGAGTTACGAGAACTCTACAATTGGCAGCCTTGCGGAGATGATAGCACCGCAAACTGGTCATCAAACGGTAGCCATTCACTTTCAGCCACACTAAAAGTCGTAGACTATTACGCTGAAGATCCACAAACGGTCGTTGGACAAATTCACGCCAAAAATTCCGAAAAAGCCTTACTTAAATTACAATGGGATGGCCCCAGCGCCGCTCTCAGAGCAATCATTAATACCGACCCATCACATGGAAATCCTTTCAGTATCGACATGGGCCTGATACCAGGAAGTAAAGAATGGCGTTATCTCATTACCCTTGAGAACAACACCTTAACAATTTCTGTCACTGGCGATGAAGCAACAGTTAGCAAATCCGTTACCTTTGGCTCTCAGGGTATGAGCGGAGACTGGCGAAATCATGTGTTTTATTTCAAAGCCGGAAATTATGTCCAAGCTGATAAATACAGCGGCGGAAATTTTGAAGTTCACTTTAGTAATTTACACATAAGTCACCGCAGTTAATACTACTAGCAATAGTGCATTATTAATCGTGGCTAAGGTATTCAGACAATCATCTTAATTTTTTCTATTAACAATGTTATTAACTCATTTTTATTATCATAAATTACAAAAACTAATGATATTATGAATATTATTTTCTCTTTAAACATAAAAACTAATGAGGCCATACATGAAAAAGACTCTCGCATTAGTTGCTCACGACCACAAAAAGCCTGAGCTGATTCACTGGGCAACTGAGCACAAACTTGAGCTAGAAAAACATGCACTTGTTGCAACTGGAACTACTGGCGGTTTGCTACATAAAGCATTAAACCTCCCCATCACCTGCTTCAAAAGTGGCCCACTTGGTGGCGACCAACAAATTGGCGCCCTCATTGCAGAAGGTAGATTGGATTGTTTAGTTTTCTTTTGGGACCCACTTAATCCAGCCCCCCACGACCCTGATGTAAAAGCACTTCTTCGACTTTGTTCAGTCTGGAATCTTCCTGTTGCGTGCAATACCGCAACGGCCGACATGCTAATCACCTCGCCCTTATTCTTTGAAGGTACATACAAACGCGACATCCCTAATATATGAATAGATTCGGGAAAGGAAGCCAGTTTACAGGCAAAAAAAATCGCGCATAAAGCGCGATAAAGGGATTGAGCTAAACCTCAGCTTTTAGCCTAGGCAGCCACCGACAGTAACTATTTTAAGCGTGTTGGTTCCACCGTGGACGTTATTGTAATCGCCCTTTGAAAGAATCACCCAATCACCCTCGTTAACTAAGCCGCGACGCTGAAGTTCAGCAACGACATTTTCATTCATCTTATCTGCTGGCACCTCTGCCACCTGATAACTCACCGGCATCACATTTCGATACAGGGCAACACGGCTTTCTGTTTTTTCATTTGGTGTAAAGGCAAACACTGGCGTATCGGAACAAATACGGCTCATTAATAGTGGTGTATTACCGGTTTCAGTCAAACTAATAATAGCCGACACACCCTGCATATGATTTGCTACATACATTGCCGCCATGGCAATTGACTCATCGGCAGCAACAAAGTTTTCATTAAGCCTATGCGATGACATTCTTGCATCTGGATGTTTTTCTGCACCCAAAATCACACGATCCATTGCCGCAACCGCTTCAACGGGAAAACGCCCCGCCGCTGTCTCGCCAGATAACATGACCGCATCTGTTCCATCGAGCACCGCATTGGCTACATCAAAAACTTCAGCACGAGTTGGCAAGGGACTATCAACCATACTCTCCATCATTTGAGTGGCAGTGATAACCACTTTTTGTAAAGCTCGGCTTCGGTTGATCAGATGCTTTTGAACACCAATTAATGCCGCATCACCAATCTCTACGCCAAGATCACCTCGTGCAACCATCACTACGTCTGAGGCACGAATAATATCGTCGAGCAAATCATGGTCCTGAACCGCTTCCGCGCGTTCAATTTTACTCACTATGCCGGCATTGCCACCCGCATCTGTCAATGCCTTACGCGCACGATTAAGGTCGTCAGGGCTGCGAACAAAGGAAACAGCAAGATAGTCCACATCAATATCAGCAGCGAGGCGGATATCACTAAAATCCTTTTCAGTTAAGGCACTTGCAGCCAAGCCACCACCTTCAAGATTAATCCCCTTATTGTTAGACAGCTTACCGCCAACAATAACGCGCGTCACAATTCTCGTCCCAATCTTGTTTTCTACTTCAAGAACAAGCCGACCATCATCAAGTAATAACCTATCACCGACCGAGACTTCTTCCGGCAAGCTGGTGTAATCCAAGCCAACCGCCTCAGCATCACCGCCATCACTCGGTAGGCTGGCATCCAATGCGAATATTTGGCCATTTTCTAATTCAACTGGGCCATTAGAAAACCGCGATATTCTAACTTTTGGTCCCTGTAAATCACCGAGTACAGCGACACTCCGGCGGTGCTTTTTAGCAATTGCCCGCACCTCTTCGGCGCGACGGCGATGATCGTCTGCACACCCATGCGAAAAATTTAAGCGCACAACATTAGCACCCGCAAGAACAAGCTTTTCTAGTACACCTTCGCCATCTGTAGCAGGCCCTAAGGTTGCAACTATTTTTGTGCGTCGAATCATGCTGCGTGACTTCCTTGGTCGTTTTTAGCTGGTTTAGCGACAGCCATAAGCGCTTTACAATTATCTAACATCCGGTTTGAAAAACCCCATTCATTATCGTACCAAGCCATAACTTTTACCATCCGGCCATTAACCTTAGTTTGCGCAGCATCAAAAATTGACGACGCAGACTGATGATTAAAATCAATGGATACCAAAGGCTCTTCGTTATAGACCAAAATGCCAGACATTGCGCCATTTGCAGCAGTCTGAATAAGGTTGTTCACCTCTTCTATTGAGGTTTCTCGGCTTGCTATAAAGTTAAAATCAACCAGTGACACATTAATAGTGGGAACCCGAACTGCCATGCCATCTAGTTTACCGGCCAATTCTGGTAGCACAAGTCCCACAGCCGAAGCCGCACCGGTTTTTGACGGAATCATAGATTGCCCAGCTGCTCGCGCACGATAGACATCACTGTGATAAACGTCGTGTAAGTTTTGATCATTGGTAAAGGCATGAATAGTCGTCATCGAACCCTGCTCGATGCCAATACCATCATTTAACACTTTTGCCAGCGGTGCTAAACAATTGGTTGTACATGAGGCATTCGAAATAATTTTACTATCTGCATTTAAAACATTTTCATTAACACCAAATACAACCGTCGCATCTACTCCACTACCTGGTGCCGATACAATAACTTTAGTTGCACCTGCGGCTAAATGAGCCGCCGCTTTTTCGCGGGAGGTAAACAAGCCTGTGCACTCAAAAACAACATCCACAGCTAATGCTTTCCAAGGTAAGTCAGCTGGGTTTCTTTCCGCGAAGGTACGAATTTTATCGCCGTTTACGATAAGCGCATCGTCTTCTGTTTCAACCGTCCCATTAAAACGGCCATGAACTGAATCATAGCGTGTTAAATGCGCGTTCATGGCGTTGTCAGCCAGATCGTTAATCGCCACCAGCTCGATGGTGTCGTTATAAGATGACTCATACAACGCTCGGAGAATATTACGACCGATACGGCCATACCCATTGATTGCAGCACGAATTTTCATAGCCATTACCCCCTGTCACTTTCGATAGCGTTATTTAATTACAAGATAACACTTTGAAAAGCAGGTTAAAACACCGTAATGTAATTAAATTACACAAAGTATAGTGCTAGTGTTGTTTATATTTACCCTATCAAGCACCAGCTTATTGAAAACATTAAGAATTCGGGTAATGTGCGCTGCTTAACTTATTCTAATTTGCGGTTACACTCCGCCAAGATCGGAACACAATTCATGAATATTCTGCATCTCGTCAAAATACAACGTGATCAACTCAGTAAAGCTGAGGCTAAAGTTGCAGATGAAATACTGGCCGCACCTGATGACATGATCAATATGCCAACTGCTGAACTCGCTCGCCGAGCCGGTGTAAGTGACCCAATGGTGTCTCGATTTTGCCGCAGCTTAGGCTGTAATAGCTTTCCTGAATTTAAAGTACAGCTTGCTAAGGCCCTGGCCCACCGTGCCAGTTTTATCAGTGAGTCAGTCTTTAAAGGGGACCCAGCGCATACCGTCATTGAAAAACGCATCAACGCAAATCAAGCAGCACTTGAGTATCTTCGCAGTCACCTAGACGCTAGCGCCGTGGATGCCGCTGTACAAGCAATGGGACAAGCAAGGCAGATTATCATTGCCGGCATGGGTGGCGCCGCCGCCATAGCGCAAGACGCGCAGCACAAACTGTTTCGTTTGGGAATTCCAACAGTTGCTTATGACGACCATTTAATGATGCGCATGGCAGCAGCAGGAGCTAGCACACAAGACTGTTTTTTAGCGTTTTCCGTTACTGGCCGCACCACGGCGATGATAGAGATCGCGGAACTGGCAAAACAAAGTGGCGCAACGCTAATAGCAATCACCACCCCCGAATCGCCACTTGCGGCATTATCTGACATCACTATTACATCAGGTAACGAACTCGAAGACACGACGATTTATGTGCCAATGACGACGCGAATTATCATTCTAACCATCATTGATATCATCTCAACCGCCCTAGCCCTAGCTCAAGGACCGGAAATTGAAGCGCAATTAAAGAAAGTGAAACACAGTCTTGACGGTACCAAACTTGAGCTAAACACTGACATAGAGGCCGAAACAGATCAGCCTCCCTCACAACACAATTAAGCTGGCTTAGCTGGTCGCCAAACCCGCAGCCAAGCGAGACAAGCGCTCAATTTCGGCCCAATCGCCTGCGGCAATAGCAGCCTTATCCAACATCCAAGTACCGCCCACGCAGGCAACACTGGGCAAACTTAAATACTCTGCTGCATTACCGGGGTTAACACCGCCTGTAGGGCAAAAAAGCAACTGCGGTAAAGGACCAAGTATCGATTTCAACATCGGCACACCACCAGCCGCCTCAGCGGGGAAGAATTTTAAGTGACGCTGGCCGTGCTCAAGCAATAACATCGCCTCGCTAGGGCTATTAACACCTGGCAGCAAAGGAATTTGCTCTTCTTGGGCAGCCTTAAGCAAAGACAAGGTACAACCAGGACTAACTAAAAACTCAGCACCCGCCGCCTTTGCTTTGCGCACATCTTCAGGCGTAATAACAGTGCCAGCACCAACAACCGCATCAGGCAAGGCTTTACTAATTGCGCTGATTGCCCCCAAACCAAACTCGGTACGCAGCGTTACCTCCAAGACTTTAAGACCGCCGTTATAAAGCGCAGTCGCCAAAGGCACAGCGTCTTCCGCATGGTCAATTACAATTACCGGAATAACGGGACACATTGTCATTATTTCATCTAAGTTTTTCATTCTACTTTTCCAAATTTTTATGTTGATATTAGGAGCAGCCAGCAATGACAACACTCCACAGAGTTACTAATTCGTCCATTTATAAGAGGCCAGCAACTAACTTAATACTAAAATCACGGCGCCCAATACACATCAATCTCTGTTGCTAACACCGCACTAACAGGCATGGCGTTGCTGTCCTCACACGCTTTAGCGAGGTGATAGACCTCTTGTTTTTCAGTCCCCGCAATTAATAGCAGACGTTTACGAGCAGCAGCTATATAACGGCGAGTCAACGTCATCCGCTCAGTGTGTGAGCCTGTCACCTCACTAGGCTTTGCCTCAATCACGGCGCAGCGCATCTCGCTGTCCTGCGCCATGGCTGCCGCTAAACCTTCGGCGTGAGGGAATAGTGAGGCGGTATGACCATCTCCTCCCATACCTAACAAACACACATCGGCATGACTAGGTAAAGCCGCATAACGTGCTTCACATTCAGTCAGTCCCTCGGCCGCATTTAACGCGTCCGTTTTCATGGTTAAAAACGTCGCGTCTGCCGCAGGACCACGCAGGAGATGTCGGCTAATAAAGTCCTCATTACTAGCAGAGTGATCTGAAGGCACCCACCGCTCATCAACAAGGGCCACAATAACTTTAGACCAATCAAGCTGCCGTTCGGCTAAGGCGTCGTAAACTGCTTGCGGACTACTGCCGCCAGAAACGAGGAAACTAGCCTGACCTCTCGCCGCAATCGCCTCATTGAGAAGCCCTGCAATCTCTTCCACTAAGGCCGCCACCATCTCCGGCCGGTTGGTATAAAAAAATTCAGTCGCCGCCATTAACGCTGTTCTCCCGCGTTAAACCAGGTAAAACCATCCTCGGCAAGCAGTTCATCTGACTCTACCGGCCCCCAAGTCCCCGCTCGATAGAGGTGAGGTTCCTGAGCAGCGTTTTGCCAAGCATCAATAATCGGGTCTATCCATGCCCATGCATGAGCCACTTCGTCGCGGTGAATAAACAAGCTAGAATTTGCTGACACGGCATCCAAAATTAAGCGTTTATAAGCATCACTTTTAAAGTGCTTATACGTATCAGAGAAGTTCAAATTAAGGTTGGCTGGCTGTAGGCGCATATCCAAAGTATCAAGGTCTTTTGCCATCAATGTAAGCTGAATACTTTCTTCGGGCTGCAGACGAATGACCAAACGATTAGGTGCCAACGCGCCCGTATCACCGCCATACACACGGTGAGAAACCTCTTTGTATTGGATAACAATTTCAGCGCATCGGTGCTTCATGCGCTTGCCTGTACGCAAATAAAACGGCACTCTCGCCCAGCGCCAATTATCAATATAAGCCCGTAAAGCAACAAAGGTTTCGGTGCTGCTATGGGCTTGATCCAACTCTTCTAAATAGCCGGGAACAAGCTTACCTTTGTGATTACCAGCAACGTATTGACCTCTGACGGTATGACGCTTTACCTCTTCGCCACTCATTGGCCGCAAGGACTCTAATACTTTGACTTTCTCTGCCCGAATACTGCTGGCATTCATTTTATGAGGTGACTCCATCGCCACCAAACATAATAACTGCAGCAAGTGATTTTGGACCATGTCACGCAAGGCACCGGCTTCATTGTAAAACCCTGCTCGACCTTCTAAACCAACGGTTTCAGAAATACTAATCTGCACATGATCAATAGATTTTGCATCCCACAGCTGTTCAAAAATAACATTGGTAAAACGCAATGCCATTAAATTTTGAACCGTCTCTTTGCCAAGATAATGGTCAATTCGATAAATGGCAGACTCATCAAAATAGCGGGCAATTTCTTCGTTAATTGCATTCGCAGTGGCGGCGTTATAACCGAGGGGTTTTTCAACAACTACACGGCTGTGCTCATCCACCAAATTGTACTGAGATAAATGCTGACAACAGACACCAAAAATAGCGGGAGGAATGGCGAGGTAATACACCCGAACACGCTGACTGTAGGTATTTAATAAATCCGCCATTGACTGCCAACGCTCGCCCGATTCGGCAATATCCAGAACAACGGGGTGAACGTGCTCGGCAAAAATCATCGCGTGATCAGAATGATACTCACCCTCTGCAAGATGTTCCTGCAACGCTTCATCAACATGGCTGAGATACGATAACTGCTCATCTTCATTTCGACAGCAAGCTATGACTCTAGAGCTGGCAGGTAATTTATCCTCGCAATAGCTGCGATATAGCGCGGGAATAATCTTGCGATAAGCAAGGTCTCCTGCACCACCAAAAATAACTATATCAAAGGGCTCACTCATACCGATTCCTAATTACGTTCAATACTCATCTCCCTCCGCCGCTGAACTTAGCAGCAACTGACGCCAGGAGCATGCCCAAGGCCATTACATGTCGATTACCGAGGCACCACTTTCCGCATTACTGACTGAAGCCCTGAAACAAGAAAACAATTCTCGTCCCATACCTTCAGCGTGACCACCCGCGTATTGCGCCGCGTCACGCTCTAATACCGAATCATCTAAGAAGCGTAATACACTGCGCTCAGCATCAAATTCAATCATATCTCCATCTCGCAAACGCGCGATGGGACCACCGTCCAAGGCCTCCGGCGTCAAATGGATTGCCGCAGGGACTTTGCCCGATGCGCCAGACATACGGCCATCAGTGACTAAAGCAACCTTGTATCCACGGTCTTGTAACACACCAAGTATCGGCGTTAATTTATGTAACTCAGGCATTCCATTTGCTTTCGGCCCCTGAAAACGAACCACGGCGATAAAATCACGATCAAGATCACCGGCATCAAAACGTACTTTAATTTCGTCTTGATCGTTAAATATCACTGCCGGTGCCTGCAGCACACGGTATTCTTCTTTAACAGCAGACACCTTAATCACAGAGCGACCCAGATTACCCTGCAACAACCGTAAACCACCTTCTTTGCTGAATGGTTTTTGGCAGCTAGCAATAATATTTTCATCCAAGCTCGTGCTTGGCCCTGCTAACCATTCCAGCTCGCCACTCTCAGTAATAAAAGGCTCATCACAGTAACGGCGCATACCACCTTCGCCTGCAATCGTGGCAACATCGTTGTGAAGCAAGCCATTATCCAACAGCTCTTTAATTAATAAGGGCATGCCGCCAGCAGCTTGAAAATGATTCACATCAGCAAGGCCATTGGGGTAGATGCGACTAAGTAAGGGCACCACCTCAGACAGTTCAGCCATGTCCTGCCAATTAATAATTACTCCAGCAGCTCTTGCGATAGCGACCAAATGGATGGTGTGATTAGTCGAACCGCCAGTGGCTAACAAGCCAATAATGCCGTTCACAATACTTTTTTCATCGATCATTTCACCCAATGGCATATAGTCTGGGGAAAGGGGTGATAATTGATTAAGCTTTGCGACTGCCGCCCGCGTCATGGCTTTACGCATTGCGGTGCCGGGATTGACAAAGGAGCTTCCCGGTAGCTGCATACCCATTATTTCCATCAGCATTTGGTTGCTGTTAGCAGTGCCATAAAATGTACAGGTTCCAGCACTGTGGTATGACTCGCTCTCTGCTTTGAGCAACTCTTTACGCCCCACTTTGCCCTCAGCATAGAGCTGCCTAATCCGACTTTTCTCGGCGTTTGGTAGACCCGACTCCATCGGCCCTGCAGGCACAAATACGCAAGGTAAATGCCCAAAAGCCAAGGCGCCTATCGCCAAGCCCGGTACAATTTTGTCGCAAACACCAAGACAGAAAACGCCGTCAAACATATCGTGGGATAACGCAACACCTGTTGCCATCGCAATGTTATCTCGACTAAAAAGCGACAACTCCATGCCCTCGCGACCCTGTGTGACACCGTCACACATTGCCGGTACACCGCCAGCAAATTGGGCTACGGCACCAAGCTCCCGCGCAGCTTCTTTTATTTGCGTAGGGTAATCTTGAAAAGGCTGATGGGCTGACAGCATGTCGTTATAAGACGACACAATGGCAAAATTTGCTGCGCGATCAATAGCCAGTGCCGACTTATCATGCGCATCAGATGCTGCAAAACCATGCGCTAAATTACCGCATGATAAGTGTCCCCGAGACACGCCAGGTCGATGCGCACGACGAATCTTATCTAAATAAGCTTGCCGGCTAACGGTACTGCGCTCGATTACAGCCTGAGTAACCTTACTAATAACTTCATTAAGCACGTTGTTTACCCTCACTGGACCAGAATCTCATTGGCACATCATTATGACGCTTTATTTTAACTTAATTACATAATAGCAGACACCAACACACAAAAACAAAAATAAAGTAATTTAATTACATAGATGCATTAAGTAGACGCCCTCAATCACGAGGGCCTCCCTTCTCTTCTAAAAGCCGCACCTCAACCATTGCCGCGCAGCTGTAGTAAGCGTGCTAATAAAGCTTGGGTTGAGGGATCGTGACATGCCGCATCCAACGGGGTTTCCGCGTTGATTTCATTCAATATCCGCGACGCCAACTGTTTGCCAAGCTCAACCCCCCATTGATCAAAAGAATTAAGCCCCCAAATAACCCCCTGACAAAACACCTTATGCTCATAAAGCGCAATGATACTGCCGAGCACCTTCGGGCTTAACTCAGGAACCAATAAACAATTACTCGGCCGATTACCTGGCATGGTCTTGTGGGCAATCAATAATTCGAGCTGCTCCGGTGACAGCGACGAATCAGCCAACTCCACTTTAAGCTCTTGCTCAGACTTACCACACATTAGAGCCTCGGCCTGAGCGACGGCATTGGCCATCAGAATTTGATGTTGCTGCGCATGCTCCGGCGCCTCATGCGTCGTAGAGACAATAAAATCACAGGGAATAATATCGTTCCCCTGATGTATTAACTGGTAGAAGGCATGCTGGCCGTTGGTTCCCGGCTCACCCCAAATAACCGGGCCCGTCAGCCACGCCGAAGGCGAGCCATCTTTTTGCACCGTCTTACCGTTACTCTCCATATCTAGCTGCTGTAAATAGGCAGGTAAGCGCGCCAAACGCTGACTATATGGTAGTACCGCATGACTTTGTGAGGCAAAAAACTGGCGATACCAAATTCCAAGCACCGCAAGTATCACCGGCATATTGTCTTTTAGCGGCGCAGAACGGAAATGATCGTCCATTTCTTCTGCACCCGCCAACAGTTCAGAAAACGCTTCTGAGCCAATTGATATAGCAATCGGCAGCCCCACCGCAGACCACAGGGAATAGCGTCCGCCAACCCAGTCCCAAAAGCTGAATATCTGTTCGTCGCGATAGCCGCTGGCCTTCGCCGTCTCTGGGCGCGCCGTGGCCGCAAGCATGTGCTGCTGCCAGCCATCATCCTGTTCGGATAAACCCAGTCCCGACATCAGCCAGGTTTTTGCCATCGCCGCGTTTGCTAAGGTTTCTTGGGTTGTAAAGGTTTTAGAGGCAATAATAAATAAGGTGGTCGCGGGATTTAAATCGGCAAGAATATCGCCAATTAGCACAGGATCGACATTAGAAACAAAATGCAGCTTTGGTCCCGTACGCCCATAGGGTGCCAGCGATTGCGTCACCATCGCCGGCCCTAGGTCAGAACCACCAATGCCAATATTTACAACGTCGCAAATCTTTTCGCCGGTCATGCCTCGCCATTCGCCACTGCGAATAGCCTCTGCGCAATCAGCAACCCGCTGACGCTGTTCTCTGATTGCCGGCATCACATCAACGCCATCAACCATTACCGCATCTGGCCCGGTGTATCGCAAAGCCGTATGTAAAACAGGCCGCCCTTCCGTATTGTTAATAGCGCTTCCGGTAAACATAGCCTCTCTGGCCTGCTCCAACCCTGAAGTCTGCGCTAAATCAAAAAGATGCGCCAAGGCGTCGTCATCAATTCGGTTTTTAGAATAATCAAGAAATAGATCCGCCACCGATAGCGAATAGCGCTCTACGCGCTCAGCATCCTGCGAAAACAAATCGCGCATGTGGGTAAACTGCAAACGCTCATAATCTTGTTTGAGCAGAGGCAGAAAAGACATGTTTGATAAAGAATCTGACATAACGATATTTTCTTCCTTTAAAAATAAAACTAATTCACATCCCGTGGCAGTCGCAGCGCTTGTACACAGCCCCTCAGCCCCGGATGTTCTCCCATAACAATAGCCACAGGGATACGGCGACATACCTCTGTAAAACGCCCTTTGTAATTAAAACACTGGCGAAGTAAGTCACCATCAATGAGGTCTTTTATCAACGGTAAAATACCCCCTGATAAATAAACGCCGCTATTCGCGCCCATCATCAATGCAACATCGCCGGCCACCGCACCCAAAATTGCGGAAAAATCCCTGATCGCCTTTAAACACACCTCATCACCGGCAATAGCACCTTCGCTCACGCCCTGTGGCGACAATTCATTGTCCTGCCCCACCAGCCGGCAATTAGCCCAATATAAATTAGCCAATCCCATACCTGATAACAGCCGCTCTACAGACACCCTTTCATAACGTTGCCAAAGCTGCTCCAGTAGTGCAAGTTCATGCTGGTTTTGTGGCGCAAAACTGACATGGCCGGCCTCAGACGGAACAATCTCACCGCTCGCCAGCATTGCCGACACCCCCAAGCCCGTCCCCGGCCCCAATACGGCAATAACACCAGATGAGCTAGGATCAGGGCGAACATCGCCAATCCAGTCCAACTCTGTACTAGACATACTGCCAATGCTGAGTACTTGAGCACTAAAATCGTTGATGATTTTTACCGAAATGCCCAGCTCAGCCTCTAGTACTTGGCGACTAACCTGCCAATGACTATTGGGCAAATCAATGGGATCACGATCAACAGGGCCCGCTACCGCCAAACAAATCTGCGTTACTTCCTGTAAATAACCATAAGCCAAATACGCCTGAATAGCGTCCACAAGAAAACCAAAGTCACGGCATGAAAAGCATTGAATTCCCTGCAGAACATCACCCCCATGCCCTACATAGGCAAAGCGGGCATTTGTACCGCCAATATCTGCAACAACACTACCACTGCAGAGTGTTATAGCACCACTCATGGCAACGTCTCCTTGCTAAAACGCGGTTCCCACGGTTTCAACACAATACCAAACACCTTAACCCTCACGATATAACACAGATACACCAACTTAAAGTAAGCATTAAAAGCAACCATCGGACCAAGCTATATCAAAATGTGCTGAATTTTTAGTGCCTCAGGGTATTTAATCGATTTAATGTCACGGCAAAGTAGTTAATCGGCACATTCAAAGAGATCATCAACATAATGATCATGTGATTCAGGCCATCACTCCTAATGAGGGATATCACCACCTACATTATTGCTATACAGCCTAATCCATTACGGTGACTGAACACTATTTTTGTAATAATAAGCCTCAACACCGGAGCGAACTCTACACCAAATGTAATTTAATTACACAAAGCGATGACAAACAAGCTGCAAAGACATAAAAACAGACCTTAGTTACAACATCACGCTGAAGCCTATTTCGACTAAGCCTCCTCCACAGGCTTTATATGAGAACTCTTGGCGAGTAAATCCACCAAACTAAGCAATAAACAACAGCGTGCAGATACTTAATTAAGCTGGTGACTTGCTAAGTGATTGATTTATATCGGCGTCGGTATATGATCAATGAAATGGATTTTGGGGCAGAATTAAGGAATATTCGTCATATAACCGTGGCGCTTAAATTGCGACTCCCGTATTGAAACTCCTAATAATTTTGAATTTTCTATTGATTCCCCTTCTTTAAACAGAAACGAAATTAATATCAGGTTTGAATCCTTTTAATTAACTACTATGCACATAATATAGGTGACAACTGTGGGTTCAGAAATACTTATAGCCATAGTCGGAATCCTAGGGTCTTTATTAGGCGTCACTGTCGGTGCGCGGCTCCAAGAGTCTTCTACGATAAAGAAACAATCGACGCACCGAAAAAACTTAGCGAAACTTTGTGCCAATCACTTGAAGATGATTCTAAAGGACTTAGAGAACCAGGTAGAGAAAAAGGGAAACTCTGCAATATTCAATGAAACTAATTATTGTGAATTAAATGTTGGGAATTTCCTGTACGACCTATTTACTAGCAATATTCATTTATTCTCCGATGCCCAGCAAATCGAGAAAACTGTTACTTTTTTTCATCACTACAAAATCAATATGCGCACCATCAGGGCGAGGCTAGATCAAACTAATCTGGATATAGCCACTATTGAGGAAGGAACGTTCTTGAATCTGAGAAAAAGGCTGCAAGATGCCATCGGAGAGTTAGAAGATATTGCGAACACATGACCAAAAATCAACAAATGACATAGTGTACTTAAGTCGAAATTCTCATACATTCCCTCTAATAATCAGTAATCTTGAAAACCTCTACAAATAATTAAACAAAGACAATCCCTGAGTCTTTGCGAAGGCTTGTTGTGCAGCTTGTAACGCAGTTTGTTGTTGGCTAAACCTTGAAATTGCTTCGGCGTAATCAAGGTCGTTCACTACGCTGAGGTTTTCTGAAATCTGTAAACTTGCACCTTCATTAATATCAATTTGACGCTCTAGGGACGACATTCTCGCGCCAATATCTGACTGGGTTTCTATGAGGTGATCTAATGCCTGATCGAAACCAGAGAGCGCCGTATTGATTTCATTATGCAGTGCTGAACGCTCACCAGTGTTGGTTCTTGGAGTTTCTAGGGATGTCGCTAAATTTTCTACCATCGAGAACAAATCTTGCCGCTGTGAAGGGGCGAGAGAAAACTCATCACCACTTGCTGGATCCCCATCTATGCTTACCGTCATGCCGCCAACAGTAATATCACCGCCACTCAGGTAAGCACCGCTATCAATCACCGCGCCACTTTCATCGAGGATGTCGTACTGACTGCCTGTACTAAAACGGATCGTCACTGAATCTCGATCATAGGCTTGTATGTCAGTGACGTTGCCGGCGTCGATAACACCTGATCCAGTGTTAGCTGAAGATGCACTTGCCAAAAATTGACCATTGCCATTTTTAATATTCATGAAAACTTCGGAACCAGAATCACCATCTGCCATGCGACGAGAAGGGCCAATCTGCAGTTCACGCTGACCATCATCACCGTTATACACATAGCCATTTTCTGTTTTGGTAAAGGGTGTAGTCTCTTCTTGATATCCGGAAAAAATAAAGCGCCCATCACTGTCGTTGGTATTAGCAAGGCTCAATAAGTTATCTAACTGTTGACGTAATTCTGTGGCAATACTCTGTCGCGTTTCATTACTTTGGGAGTCATTATTAGCTTGGATGGTAAGTTCATGGATGCGCTGAACAACATCGATACTACTATCAACAACGCTCTCTTCAAGCCGAAGGCGGCTATCCAACAAATCGGCATTGCGCAAATACTGCTCGGTTTGATCTTGAGCACGATTTAACTCAAGACTGCGCACTGCACCAACGGGGTCGTCTGAGGGGCTAAGAATACGGCTACCAGTAGACAATTGCAGCTGCGTTTCTGCCAACTTAGCCTGCTGATTGAGCATGCTTGTAACACTGTACATTTGACTACTCGAAATTCTCATTTCACTATTCTCTATGTCTTACAGCTAATTTAACTGCCATAACAATGCAGCAGCAAACATAACCCATTGACTCGATAATTAATTAAACGCCCCAATTAAGGACTGAAACATACTATTTGCAATACTTGCCGCCTGCGCGGCAGCTTGGTACGCCTGCTGAAATCTTAATAAATTGGCAGCTTCTTCGTCCAAATTGACGCCCGATACAGATTGTTGATCTGCCTGGGTTTGAGCAAGTAGGTTTTGCTGTGATTGCTGATTGATTTGGGCACTGCGGGTGGCCACAGCAACATCGCCAACGAGGCCATTTACTGTGTCTTGAATACTTGCACTGCCACCATTAAGGACTTTTTCACTCTCAGCCTCTGCCATTTTCAAGAGGTTGCGGTTATCTCCCGAGGCGTTGGTATTTGCGCCGATACTAAAGCTATCTCCCGCTTCTGGAACACCGGTTATCGTCACAGCATTACCATTAATGGTAATTTGTGAACCTGAGGTATAACTATAAGTACCTGTACCATTTACTTGATAACTATTGGCCGATAAAAATTGTATATCGACACTATCTAGGACATTGGGATTGCTGCTATCAACCACATCGGTCTCAGATATTTCTGCCGAGCCAATATTATTTAAGTCGGCAGAACTTCGTGTTGCGGCGGCGGCTGCAATACCCGCTGGATCCGTCATCACTACCGTTAAACTACCCGCGGCTTCTTGGGTAGAGCGAAGTAAAAACTGATCTCCCTGAGCCGCAGGCGAGCTTAAGCTCACCGACACACCATCAATAACAAACGGATCCGCTGTGCTGCCACTGCCCGTTACATTCGTCAACTCGGCGCCACTGGCCTCATCAAAAAACCGCCAGCCAGCACTGTCTAAACGAATAACCGTGTTGTCCCCTGTTAATGACGATACGTCAGTTATTTGAGCAGTGAATTCAGCGCCACTAGTATTATTTTTACTACGATACACTTCCGGCGCAGGGATAGAAAAAATGTCGCCACCCTGCTCGCCATTTAAATCCATTCCTGAGCGATTAAGCTCATTCAAGGTGTCTGCAATTGCAACAGTGATTCTGCCCAATTCATTGCGGGTATCATTAAGCACGCCATCTCTGAAACTGAGAGTTCCACCAAGACTGCCGCCACTTAAGCTGTCACTGATAACCGCGTCGCTCCCCCCCAAATCCATAGCAATTTCAACACGGCCAGGCTCAAATTCATTGCTTACTGTCTTCATGGACATCGCGCGTTCACCCAAAACGAGTGCTTGACCGCTTCCCACAAACACACTCACAGTGCCATCACTTTGCTCTACTGAAGTGGTCCCTATAAGCTCATTCAATGACAGTAGCGCCTGATCGCGTTGATCAAGTAAATCGTTAGCCCCAGTGCTAAATTGCCCCTGTGTTTTACTAATCATGCTATTAATATCAGCAATTTGTGCACTGAGATCGTTTATATCACTCACCGAAGCGGATATACGCGTGTTGACCTCACTATTCAGGGTATCCAATTGTGAGGACATATCTGAAAAACGCTCACCCAAGGCCTGCGCTTCCGCTAACATTAACTGTCGTGCAGAAATAGACGATGGGCTATCTGCTACATCTTGCAAGCTATCGTAAAAACGTGACAGCGATGCGCTGAGACCTAACTCGGTGTCTGCCAAGCTGTTATCAATTTGCCCCGTTAACTGATAATAACTGTCTGCCTGCGCCGACGACGCCTGTGCATTACGTAACTGATCAACCGTAAAGCTGTTGTATACCCGACTGATAGAAGAAACTTTAACACCAGATCCAATGGTAAGGTCGCCACTTTGCTGAGGAACGCGTGTAGAAAAGTCCACTGTCTGGCGGCTATAACCTTCGGTATCCGCATTGGCAATATTATGACTGGTCGTTGCTAATGCGCGCTGGTAAGACACCAAGCCGGACAAAGCATTACCTAACATATCACCCATAAACTACCCCTTATTTGCCCGTCAAACTATCGGCTGACAGACTATATTCTTGAAGACTACGCTCAACGCCACCCAGCTGCTGCAAACGGCTACGCAGCGCCAGCCCTTCACCGCTGAGGTCCTGTGTCGACGCCCCTGAAGAACCTTCAAGCTGATCAACAATTGACTCGGCCATACCAATTCCACCTTGATCAGAGAGTGTTACCGACAACTGGCTATCTAACATCTCTTCGTACATGTCTACACTACTCTCTGAAAATAAGCCGCCGTCCGGCACTCCGGCACGCATGCTCTTGAGCATCATCTGTAAAAACAAGGCTTCAAATTGTTTAGCAACAGGTTCTATCGCTTCACTAGGCGTACTGTCGGCCTCTTGACGCAGCGATGCCAAGCCTGAGAAATCGTGATAATTTGAAGATGCCTTAACGTCCATTACGTATCACCTTTTAATGACCAGAACCTAAATGACCAACAGCTCAGCACGTAATGCACCCGCCTGATCTAAAGCCTCTAGTATTGCCACCAAATCACTTGGCGAAGCGCCCACATTGTTAATGGCTTTCACGATATCTTCTAAGGTCACACCCGCATCTAACAGAAACATACGTGAACCGCTTTCCTGTACTTCTATTTCTGACTGTTGAGCCGCCACTGTTTGACCACCGCGAGAAAACGCCCCCGGTTGTGAAATTTCAACGTCTTCAGAGATCGAGACAGTTAATGAACCGTGACTAACCGCCGCAGGAAGGACTCGGACATTGCCACCAATAACAATGGTGCCAGTACGCGAATTAACGACGACTCGCGCACCCGCCTCTGCCGGGGTTATTTCTAAGCTTTCGAGCATAGAAATAAAGGTCACGCTGCGATCAGGGTTACTTGGCCCTTGAACTTTTACCGTTGCAGAGTCCATCGCACTGGCTGTACCCGCACCAAATTTGGAATTTATCTCTTCAGCTAAACGACGGGCCGTGGTGAAATCTGACTTCTTTAAATTAAGCATAATCTCACCGTTAGATGACATCATGCTAGGTGCTGCACGTTCAACAATGGCACCATTTGGAATGCGACCTGCACTGGGGATATTGACTGTTACCCGTGAACCATCAGCGCCAGAAACCCCTAAGCCACCAACCAACAAACTACCCTGGGCGACGGCATATACTTGACCATCTGCCCCCATCATTGGCGCCATTAATAAACTGCCGCCACGCAAACTAGCTGCATTACCAATGGAAGACACTGTCACATCAATGGTCTGACCAGGTTTTGCAAAAGCCGGTAAACTGGCGTGTACGGTCACAGCCGCCACATTTTTTAACTGTGGATTTACGTTGTCAGGCACGCGTACACCAAATCCCGTCAACATATTGCGAATACTTTGAATGGTAAAAGGTGCTTGGCTGGTTTGATCACCAGTGCCACTCAAACCCACCACCAAACCATACCCAACTAGCTGGTTCTCACGAACCCCTGCCACATTAACTAAATCTTTAACCCGCTCGGCCTGTGCCGATGGTAAATACCCACTCAACATAATGAGCACTGCAAGGGCAATCCGGTGTGTGTGGGATGTAAAATTAAATATCGACATCAGATTGATCCTCAAAAGGGCGACAATACAGACTGGAACAGACGTCCCAACCAGCCCATTGAATTAGCGTCAGCCAATGCACCTTTACCGCTATAGGTAATTCTGGCATCAGCTACTTTGTAAGATGGCACCGCGTTGTCAGCGCCAATATCTTCTGGACGCACAATACCGTTAATACGAATAAATTCTTCGCCTTGGTTAATGGTCACCCATTTTTCACCGCGCACTCGTAAGCTGCCATTGCGCAAAACTTCCGATACTGTGACGGTGATACTGCCCGTTAAACTATTGCTTTGGCTGCTGGTGCCCTGCCCTGAAAAGTCCTGGTCTGTTGACACCCCTGTCGATAAAATAGGTACACCATCATAAGTAGCACCGCGCCCCAACAAGGTCACTGTTGGTACCGAAATATTACTTTCTTTGCCCGTTGCGGTACTTGATGATTTAGAGGCGTCGGTTTTCTCTTCTAGGGTGATCGTAATAATGTCACCAACTTGTCGCGCGCGGCGATCAAGAAACAAACTCATACCGTAACCAGAGCGGTATATTGAGCCCATATTATTAACATCATCGTTAACTGCCGCTGGCGCTGCCGAGGTGTATGCCTCAGAGTCATCCCGTGTTGGCGCAGAAGAACAGGCGGATACGACACTGACGATAACAATCGCAATGAACGCTTTTATATAATTTAGATTTAATCCTGTTATGTTCATTCCTTATACCGCCTGCATGATGTGTAAAACTTCACTCATATTGTCTTTGCTTTATAGTTTCTAAGCGCTTATAAATTACAAGTTGTTATTGACGTATTGCATCATCTGATCGCTAGTTGAAATGGCTTTGGAATTCATTTCATAAGCCCGCTGGGTTTCGATCATATTCACCAGCTCTTCAACGACATTCACATTAGACCCTTCTAATGAACCCTGCTGAATAGTCCCTAAACCACTCAAGCCTGGGGTTCCCGTTTGCGGCGCGCCACTGGAGGCAGACTCCATATACAAATTTTCACCGCGAGCTTGTAAGCCAGACGCATTTACAAAGTTAGCAATCTGAAAACTGCCCAACTGCACCGGCGTAGCACTGCCAGATAACACCGCACTGACAACCCCGTCAGAACCTACCGTGACACTCAACACGCCTTCAGGAACGGTGATACCGGGATCAACTACATTACCTGTGTTAGTAACAATCTGACCTTGATCATCTAATTGAAACGATCCATCGCGGGTGTAGGCTTGGGTGCCATCGGGCATTTGTACTTGGAAGAAACCATTGCCATCAATAGCTAAATCTAAGGAGTTATTCGTTTGCGTCATGGTGCCTTGTTGGAAGATTTTTTCAGTAGAAACAACCCTCACCCCGGTGCCTACGTGCATCCCGCTGGGTGACCGTGTTTGCTGTGAGGTCTGACCACCTACCTGACGCATATTCTGATAAAGCAGGTCTTCGAAAGAAGCGCGGTCACGCTTAAACCCCGTTGTGTTAGCGTTGGCCAAGTTGTTACTCACAACCTGCATACGCGTTTGTTGTGCGTCGAGTCCGGTTTTTGCAACCCAAAGTGATGAATTCATAATTTACTTCCTCTTATTCCAAACGCAGCAAACGGCTGCCGGTTTCAGCCACAGATTCCGCTGCGCTCATGACCTTAACTTGCATTTCAAATTGTCGTGCCAAAGCAATCATTGTCACCATGGCGTCGACCGTATTAACATTTGACGACTCTAAGCTGCCGGCACTGATTCTGATCTCTGAAGAGGTTTCTGCTACGCCGCCATTACGCATACGCATCAAACCATCTTCGCCTTTTTCTAAATCAGCAGGCGCGGCATCCACTAAACGAATTCTATCCACCGTTGCCACGGATTCCGGTCCCTGGCCCAATGGCACAATAGAAACCGTTCCGTCTTCGCCAATCATTAAACTTTGATGCTCAGGTATCGCCACCGGCCCACCATCGCCCATCACAGGCTGACCAGCCCCATTCAATAACATGCCGTCAGCGCTGATCCGAAAATCACCACGACGGCTATAGGCTTCACTACCATCACTAGCCTGTACCGCAAACCAACCTTGTTCGCCGCGAATCGCAACATCTAAATCACGACCCGTAGTGGTTACCACACCCGTTGAAAAATCGCTTACCTGCCCTTCTAGAACAGGGTTAAAACGCGTTTCCAAACCCGGCCCGTCAACTTGCAGAGAAAGTAAATTTTGAAAGTCACCACGAAAGCCCGCCGTGCTCACATTCGCGAGATTATTCGCGTTTGTAGCCTGCGCTTGCTGGGTATTTTTAGCCCCCATCATGCCTACATAAAGTAACTTATCCATAAACCCTCCCGGTTAGTCTGCTAAATAAAGATGACTATCGGATATTGATAATGGCTTGGGTTACGGCATCTGCCGTCGAAATCATTTGGGTGTTGGCTTGAAAGTTTCGCTGAGCGGTAATCATCTCAACCAACTGCGATGTCAGGTCGACATTCGAACTTTCCAACGCGCCTGACTGCAGCAAACCAAAATCTGATGATCCGGCTTCACCAACACGAGGGCTACCAGAGGCATAAGTCTCTGCCCAAGAGGTATCACCCTGCTGCTGCAATCCATTGGGATTAGAAAAATTAGCCATCGCCACCTTGCCTAACTCCTTGGATTGGCCATTGGTAAACCGAGCAGAAACCACCCCAGATGTGTCAACTTCAATACCGGTTAAACGGCCTGTGGTATAACCATCTTGCTGCAAATTATTAACGCCAAATTCTTGGCCATATTGCGTAGTCGAGGTGAAGTCAAAACTAAGATCTAAATTTTCAGAACCCGTACCTGGGTCAAACGAGGGATAGGTAATTAAGCCAGAAGTTGGTACTTGTAATTCGCCCGAATTACTAAAGCTCATGGAGTTAAACCCGCCAACTGCTGCGTCATCAACATACAATTGCTGATTCCAGCTATTGGCTGCGGAGTCTTTCACAAAATACATAGTAGCGGTGTGTTGCGTCCCCAAAGAATCGTAAATTGTCATCGAGGTTGAATGGTTGTAACTGGTGGGCAGAGAGGGATCAAAAGGTGATACCGCAGGCTCCGGCGCATCTGCCGGTAAATTTACACCAATCTCTGCTCGCTCTGTACTTTGTGGTGCGTTTTCAGATACCTCTAGCTGTAAATCACTTAAAGAACCTGTGGAAAAGCTACCATCTCCTGACGGCGGAAAGACCTGTAAACGCTCTAAGCTGTTATTCACTACATAACCATCACGATCAACACTGAAAGCCCCAGCTCGGCTATATGTCACGCCGCTAGACCCTTTCATGGTAAAAAAACCTTCGCCAGAAATGGCGAGATCTAAATTGTTGTCGGTAAAATCGATATTACCCTGAGAGAATTCTTGGGTAATCGTGTTCAGACGCACACCCGCACCCGGTGTAGTTTTTGTTACGTCGTTATTCGACGTTGCATAAACGTCAGCAAACGCTGCCCTCGACCCCTTAAAGCCGGTCGTATTAACGTTGGCAATGTTGTTTGCAGTAACATCTAGTTGTGCCGATGCGGCATTTAATCCACTCAGTGCAATACGAAAGCTCATAAGGCCTACTCCTGGTCAAAAAACTAATATTTATGGCTAAATAGTGGTCTTACCATTTAGCTAATTTCGATAATGTTCGCCATACTGACGGTGCCTAGTCCTTGTACTTGTACCAAAGGCGAACCACCGCCGGCGGGTACACTGACACTTAATACTTCGCTGCGAACTTCAGTGGTAATGGCTTCAACCGTGTTGCCATTTAAATAATTTGCCCTAATTTGGTAAGTTCCTGGCGGCATCTGCTCACCATTCACGCCCACCCCATCCCACTCAAAAGCAACCGTGCCCGCGTTTTGTGGACCGAGTGGCACCTTGCCGATGACTTCACCTGTGGGGGCGAGAATTTCAATGTCTAAAGCAGCGGTACTCGTTGGTAAATTCACCTGCCCTTGCACCTTGCCATCAGAAGGTAGCGCGGCCACATCGGTTTCTAACAAAACATCTTTTCCAATGAGTGATGACGCATCAAGTAACTGAGCGGAATACAAAGAATCCGCTAAGCCCGCCAAATTTTCATTCATTTCACTAATGCCACTAACTGACGTTAGCTGGGCCATTTGACTAATAAACTCGGTATTATCAGTAGGATTTAACGGGTCTTGACTCTTGAGCTGCTGGAGCATTAGCGTCATGAAGTCATCTTGATCTAGCGAAGAGGCATCTTTTTTAGCGGTACTTGCTGCTGTCTGTAATTGCAACTCTTCATAAGTGCGAATTTCCATTGCTTATATCCTATTGCTGACCAAGCTGCAGGGCTCGCAGCATAAGAGTTTTAGTAGTGGAGAAAACTTCCGCATTATTTTGATAAGAACGAGAGGCAGACATCATGTTAGCCATTTCTTCCATCGTGTTTACGTTAGAGCTATAAATATAACCGTCACCATCGGCCTGCGGGTGGCCGGGCTCATAACGCTTGGTAACAGGTGCATCACTTTCTACAACACCGGTAACGGCCACGCCAACGACATCTCGCTGCTGATCCAATACGGTTGAAAAGACAGGCTGTCGAGATCGATAGGCCTCGGCCTCAGAGCCCGCCACGGTATCTGCGTTAGCCATATTACTGGCAACTGTGTTTAGCCTTAGCATTTGTGCATTCATCGCTGATGCGGCAACGTTCAATGAATTCGCCATGAATTAATTACCCCCTTGAAGAACAGATTTCATGCCACTAAAACGGCTACCTAGAAATTGTAAAGTCGCCTGGTAACGCACAGAGTTATCAGCAAATTCAGCTTGCTCTAAATGCGTATCGACGGTGTTACCATCTACGGATGGCTGGGTGGGAACGCGATACTTTAAATCTATCGGCAAACCATCCGCATTTGCCTGCCCCACTTGCATATGGCCGCTGTTGGTGGTCTTCAGTGCCAACTGAGATTGACTACTCGCTGCCGACTGAGATAACACAGCTTTAAAATCTATGTCTTGCGCTTTGTATCCAGGGGTATCCGCATTTGCTATATTCGTCGCCAGCACATCATGTCGCTGCTGCCGTACCTTCAGCGCCTGTTCATGTATCCCCAGTGCCTTGTCAAAATTAATAGACATTTTTTAACCCATTCTTTCTAAAGTTTTTATGGTCACTGCCGCTATATAGTGTAACGGTGACTCATATCGGCAATACTCGCCGTCTACTAACACCTAAGGCAAGGCTCGTGCCATAAAAAATAATCTTTATTATTCAAATAGTTATATTATTATTATGTAGTTCACGCCAAAAATACGGCGCCATTTTTCCAACAATGGCAAAATTCCGGCAGCCCCCATCCTCCGTATAAACCCTTACTTTTTAAGCCCGTTTCAACATAACGCTGGCATAGGCATTGCAACACACACGCAAACGACAAAACTTTGACGTCTATTATTGCTATGACAAAACATCAACAATATATTGCAGCCACTTTAGTTATTGGATTCCTCGTGGCCATGAGCCCCCCACTAACTGCGGGGGCCACTGAAAGTCATGCGCGGATAGCCAGCACAGCGCGTGCTTATATTGCCGCCCGTCACCCTTGGCAGCACATGCAACATACTATTAATGTTCAAGAATTAGACCCTAGGACCAAGCTTGCTAAATGCTCTACCAAACTAGAGGCATTCTTATCGACGGGAGCAAGAATCAAACGTCGTACTACGGTGGGTGTGCGCTGCAAAGGAAGTAAACCATGGAAAATTTACTTACCCGTAACAGTTGAGGCCTTCGCCAAGGTCATGGTTGCTCGTCATCCTATTCCACCGAACACTGACATTACCGCCCGCGATATTAGCTGGTCGCAACGTGATATATCAGCACTTGGGTATGGCTATCTGCAGTCTTTAGGAGAACACGGTGGTTACCGCAGCCGACGTAGCATTTCACAGGGCGCGGTATTAACACCCAATATGGTTCGAGCAAGCGACATCGTTAGCAAGGGCCAACGTGTGCAGCTCAATAGTAGTACCGGCCCAGTCAGCGTCAGTATGATGGGTGTTGCGATGCAAAGTGGCTCTTTGGGTTCGCGAATACTGGTCAAAAATCTAAACTCTGGTAAACAACTAGAGGGCGTGGTGAAATCTGAAAATATTGTACTACTTAACTAAAGTTTACTGCTGTGCTGCCGATATTACGTGCATAGGCTAAATTAAAAGAGGATTCTGACATGGTTGACCGAATAGATGGCTCATCGCTAAGCCAGCTCCGCAAAATCGAGGGTGGAAGAGGCAATGGCGAAAAATCGGACAGCGTAAGCACTGATTCCATATCAGCAAGCAGTGGCAACCCGTCATCAATCACGGAAACCCCACTCATGGAGCGTACCCGCGTGCAAGTAAACAATAGCGACGGTGTAGACCGCCAGAAAGTTGACGCCATTAAAACCGCTATCCGCAACGGTGAGTTTAATATCGATGCGTCTAAAGTAGCAGAAGCAATGGTTAACATGGAAACACTGACAGGCGCTTAATCACTATGACTGAACTCAGCGATGTACTTCAATTAATTCATAAACACGCCAATGCACTAGAAGCAGTGTTAATTGAAGAGGCAGGTCACCTAAAAGAGCCAACTTCAGTTGAGAAAATTGAAACTTTGGCGACTCAAAAAATGGACTTGGTACAAACCCTGGATCAATTAGCGGTCCGCCGCAAACAGTTAATACAAGTACCCGCTAATCTCGACTTACAAAATCAGGACACTGATTGGCAAAGCACCCTAGCCATATTGGCTCGCTGCCAAATTTTGAACAATCAAGCTGGGGCCGACATTGCGGTACAGTCACGCTATAAACAACGTGCCTTGGATATTCTCAGTAATGCGCGAACAGAAACCCCGCTGTATAGTGCCAGTGGCGCCACTCGCACTGTCAGCGCTGGACAGGCACTAGGTAAAGCCTAACGCTAGTTTGCGTTAAAGGCTTAACTCCATATATAAATGATTATCTAATTTCGCACTGTAGCTTTTATTTCTATTAACAAGCTTAAACCCCATTTGCTGATACAAACGAAGTGCGTTGGTGTTTTGTTCAGCAACGTCCAAGCTAAGGTAAGTCGCTCCCTTCTCCTCTGCCTTGGCTCTCATGAAATTAATCATCTTAGCCGCTATACCCTTCCCTTGATAAGCTGGATCGACAGCAACATGACAAAGATATAAACAATGCTTCCGAGGCGCTTTCATTAAACGCAACTCAAATAATAGCCCCTTCAAAATACCGCGCAAACCATAATTGCTAAAAACGGCCTTGGCGTTAGCCAAGAAGGTTCCGCCGTGGCTCGCGGCATCAAAACACCCAATTGTGCCAACAACTTCACCATCAAGTTCATACACATAATGATGACGGTGACTAAACATCGTTTTTGTCTTAGCGAATTCTGCACTCAAAAAATCAATCACGCTTGGTCCGTGACGACGATTAAAAATATGCTCAAACGCGGCAGGTCCAGAAGAATAAACTAGACCACAAGCCTGTTCCTTATCACTGCTTACAGCTTTTCGTATCATCATAGCGTCTCTTTAGGGTCCAAGCCCTGTAGATGGTATGTCTAGTTTGAGGGCCAAAAACGCTTATTGATAGTGTTAATAAACCTAAAAACATTCTATGCTGAAATAAAATGACAGTCATTTTCCGCTTGCAACAAACTCTCAGTACTACGATTAACCCTGTTAAAACGGAAGCACATCGTGATGAATAACTCCTCTGCATCCCAACTGGTTATTTTTGGTGGCACCGGCGATCTAGCGCTACGCAAACTCCAACCCGCACTTTACAAACTCCAACGCGAAGGCCTACTTGATGATGTCACCACGATTATTGCCTTAGGTCGCAGTGCCAATAGCAACGACAACTACCGCTCGCAAGTGAAAACTAAGATGCAGGAGTTTTTACCTAAGCACTTCTGGAGCGAACAGCACTGGCAAGCCTTCGCCGCAAAATTACGCTATATCAGCTTGGACGTTAATACCTTGAAGGACTATCACGTATTAGCCGACGCCATACATCAATACCCTAATAGCCGCACGGTATTTTACCTTGCTACCTTATCAACACTGTATACCAGCATATGCCGCAATTTACACAGTATCGGCGTAGTAGATCCCCGCTCCAGTGTTGTACTAGAAAAACCCTTAGGGCATGACTTAGCTAGCTGTACTGAAATAAACCACGAGGTATTACAGGTATTCCCCGAGAGTAATATTTTCCGTATCGATCATTACCTTGGCAAAGAGACCGTACAGAACTTATTAGTTTTGCGATTCGGCAATGCGCTTTTTGGCCCTTTGTGGAATAGTCAATATATAGACAACATTCAAATCACAGTAGCAGAAGATATTGGGGTAGAAGGCCGCGGTAATTTTTATGCGAAAACCGGTGCATTGCGGGACATGGTACAAAACCATATTTTGCAACTGCTGTGTTTAGTCGCCATGGAGCCTCCCGCCAACCTTCGCGCAGACACGATTCGCGATGAAAAAGTCAAAGTATTGCAGGCGCTTCGTCCAATCACCGTTGACAATGTCAAAGCCAAAACCGTACGTGGGCAATATACAGCCGGCGTGGTAAAAACAACGGCGGTGTCCGCCTTCTTGGATGAAGCCGGATTTGAAGACAGCAGCAACACAGAAACCTTTGTCGCGCTGCAAGCCGATGTACACAATTGGCGCTGGGAAGGCACGCCATTTTACCTGCGCACGGGCAAGCGTTTAACGCGACGCTATTCTGAGATTATTGTTGAGTTAAAAAAGCACCCTTTCAGCTTATTTGAAGGCGACCCCAATGACCTGCCAAATAAATTGGTGATTCGCTTACAGCCTGAAGAAAATATCACCCTATATAAAGTGAATAAAAAACCGGGGCTGGGCCGACAATTGAAACTTGAACAGGTTGAGCTCAACCTAGACGCCGACATACACGACGAGCTGCAAGCACATGAAGCTTATGAACGGCTGTTGCTGGATGTATTAGAGGGCGATCAGACCCTCTTTATGCGCCGTGATGAAGTTGAAGCCTGTTGGGCATGGGTGGATAGTATTATTGACGCTTGGCAAAATGCGGGCACTAAAGCCAAGCCTTATTCGGCTGGCTCTATGGGGCCCAATGCGTCTCTCGCTTTACCCGAAAAAAGTGGGAGGAGCTGGCACGAATAACCCCTATTACAAAGACGCTGTGTCATGGTGGCCATTTAAACTTGGCAGAGGTTTAGCCATATATCTGCCTGAGCATAGCTAAAATATCATCACGGTTACTCGTAATTGCCTGCTCACTAGGGACCATCCAACTCCCCCCTACACAGGCCACTTTTTCAAGCACCAAATAATCGAGGTAATCAGTGGCGGATATACCACCTGCAGGATAAAAAGTGACATCGGGAAACGCAGCAGAAAGTGACTCTAATAAGCTAGCGCCCCCCACATTTGCAGCAGGGAAACAACTAAGTACACGATGCTCTTCATTCATCGCAGCCATTATCTCGCTGGCAGTGGCTACGCCGGGAATATAGGGCGTTAAGGTCTTTCTAGCGAGTATCGACAACTCTTGAGAAAAACCCGGGCTAACGGCGAAATCAGCTTCATCTGCTACCCGCAACATCTGCCTGCGACTTAGCACTGACCCAACGCCGACCTTGGCAAAGGGCATCATGTCTTTACACAGTTTTACCATCTGCCAAGCTTGACGATCGCTAAGTGTTATTTGTATCGCGGGTATTTTGGCCTCGGCAAACAACTCAGCACAAGCTTGTGCATGACCCATTGAACTAAAGTTAGCAACGGCCATCACCGGTGCTGCGCCTTGTAAAACTCTCAGCGCATCGCTCATCAAAATCCTCCCAGGGCTATTTATAGCTCGCAGGCATTAATTTAAATGACTGCCACATTGTCTTGCACCACTCTACAGATTGAGGGGCAGCAATAGCAACCTCAGAGAAGGATCAATCTAAAGTTCGCTTATAACGAAGCATTGCGATTAAAACGACGACCACCATAAAAACAACAATCGCGACTAACTCGCCTCGTAAGTCATTAAAACCAGCACCCTTCAACATAATCCCACGTACAACTCTAAGGAAGTGGGTTAAGGGCAAACCCTCGCCAATGATTTGTGCCCACAAAGGCATTCCTCGAAACGGGAACATAAAACCAGACAACAACATTGAGGGCAAAAAGAAAAACACCGTCAATTGCATGGCTTGAATTTGTGTTTTAGCAATCGTCGAAAAGGTAAATCCCAGCGCCAAATTAGCAATAATAAAAAGGGCAACGCTGATCAACAATAAGCCAATGCTGCCAACGAAAGGTACGGAGAACATCCAGTGCGCAACACATAAAACAATCACTGTCTGTACGGCCCCGACACCCAGAAAGGGTAGGATTTTACCGATCATCACCTCTAAGGGAGTGCCTGGCATAGCCAATAGATTTTCCATTGTGCCGCGCTCGGTTTCCCGCGTCATGGCGACCCCCGTAATCATCACTAAGGTCATTGTTAATATGACGCCAAGCAGGCCAGGAACAATATTGTATTGAGTGATACCTTCAGGGTTATAACGTGGATGAACTACCACCTCCACGGGACCGGCATCGCCCTGTAAATGCGATAAAGCACCTGTTAAATCTTTACTCAAAGCTTGGCTGACAATGGTATTAATTCTGCCTATAGCGTTCGAGGCTGCCACCGGATCAGTGGCATCCGCCGCCACCAATAACGAGGGCCGCTCCCCTCTGATTAAACGCTTGGTAAATCCGCTAGGAATTTCAATAACAAATACCGCGTCACCGCTGGCAAGCAAATGCTCGGCACTACGTGAATCTGCAATTTCTGTATTTATATCAAAATATTCAGAATGCACTAAACCGGTAACAATACTCCGAACTTGCGGGGTGTATTCCTCTATATGTACCGCCGTTGGTAAATGTTTTGGGTCGGTGTTGATGGCGTAACCAAACAATACCAACTCTAAAATAGGGATAGCTAACATCACCGCAAAGGTTAATCTGTCTCTGCGCATTTGAATTAGCTCTTTAACAAACACCGCATTGATTCGCGTAAAATTTAATCCCCGCTTACGAACGTGCTGGCGACTCATACGTGACTCCGCTGATCCGCTCCAGACTCACTCATCAAAGCAATAAACACATCTTCTAAACTAGGGCGAATTTCCTGCCAGTGATAACCTTTATCGGCAACAGACTGCATAGCCTGTTCTAATAAAACTCGGTCATGGCCACTGATGTGTAGACCTGCCCCAAAATAAGCAGCGTATTCAACTCCTTCTCGGCTAGCCAGCAATGGTTCCAAGCTCCGAACCTGTGGTCCTTCTGCGCGAAAACTAATTAAGCCTGATTGATCAACAATATCCGGAACCGTACCCTCTGTGATCAAGTTGCCATGTGCGAGATAAGCGATATGGTCACAGCGCTCCGCTTCATCCATATAATGAGTGGACACCAGCACGGTCATACCTTGATTTGACAGCCTATGTATCTGGTCCCAGAAATCTCTACGCGCCTGAGGGTCAACACCTGCAGTAGGCTCATCAAGTAATAACAATTCGGGTTCATGCATGGTAACCGCAGCCAATGCCAAGCGTTGCTTCCAGCCCCCAGATAAAGCCTCTGTTAATTGATGCTGACGGTGCTCTAAACCTAGAACTTCTAAGGTGTTATTTACACAGCGGCGGCGATGTTTTAACTCGTAAATACGGGCGACAAACTCTAGGTTTTCCCTCACCGTTAGTTCATTCCAAAATGAAAACTTCTGGGTCATATACCCAGTGTGACGTCGAATTAACTCGGCATCTCGACGGAGGTCATAGCCAAGACAACGCCCTTCCCCCGAACTTGCCTTTAGCAACCCACACAGCATTCTTATTGTCGTAGTTTTGCCGGATCCATTTGGCCCTAGAAAGCCCCAAACCTGCCCTTTAGGCAATTTTAAGCTCACATCATTAACGGCTACTTTGTTGCCAAAATGCTTACTCAAGCCCTGAACATCAATGACAAGCTCAGTCATTGCTCATGCCCGTTAACAGCACATCAACTGGCTGCCCTGGCCGTAAAGCACTGCCAGGCTTTAAAGCCGCTTCAATTAAAAATACCAGTTTTTGTCGCGAGGCCACGCTGTAAATAACGGGGGGCGTGTATTCTGGGCCGTTAGCGATATAGGCTACCTGCGCTGTTACAGGCTCAGTCACGCCATCTTGTTTTACAGATACTGTCATACCAATGGGAAAATTGGCTAACTTAGATTGCGGCACAAAAAATCTTACTTTTAAGGCATCGTCGGGGAGCAGTGCCAGTATTGGCGCTCCGGCTGCGACTTGCTCACCTTGTCGAAAGTAAACTTGCTCTACTCTACCTGCGCGTCTTGCGTAAACAGTCCGCTGATCTAAACGCCATTGCGCGCTATCAACCGCTGTTTTAGTAATATTTAAAGCCGCTTTTGCGGCGACTATTGTATTTTCACGGGAAGCTGACTTGGCTAAGCGAATCTCTGCATCAATACTATCAACCCGCGCATCTGCGGCATTAAACTCTGCGATGGCCTGATCAACACTAGACTGAGCTGTCGCTCCTTTGGTTCGCAATGCTGCTAATCGACGCCGCTCTACCCCTGCCAGCGCCCTTGCAGCAATCGCTTCTTTGCGCTGAGCATTCAGGCGATTAATCTCATCAGGACGCGCGCCGGTTACCAAGTCTTGATATTGTGCCTGCGCTTTTTCGACTTGCTCTTTAGCTGCTTTTAATTCAATAAATTGGCGAGTTTCATCAAGTGTCAATAAGACTTGACCCTCTTCAACCATATCTCCCTCACGTACCGCGTTCGTGGTAATCCAACCTGATTCCAAGGCGCTAACGTATACATATTCAGCCTCAATATAGCCACTAAATTGGTTCTCTGGTGATGAGTGTTCGCAAGCAAACAGGGTAATGACTGCAATACATACAGCGAGATACTTTAAAAAAGCCAATCCACGTTTCATAAGCTACCTATACTCTATTCACCTTAGCACCGCTCTGAAGGCTATAAGTATTAAACTATGTGATGATAGCTAAAATCAAAAAGGCCAGACCGTTACCGGTCTGGCCTTTTTAATGACTAAGCTATTACGTGGGCTAAGATACCCCCACGTTCAGGCTTAGATCGGTAGAGGTAGTGCATCTAAGCCAGGAATAGGTAGTGAATCTAAACCAGGTAGTGAGTCCAAACCTGGGATATCAGCACCGCCACCTAACGCCATCAAGTTAGTGGTCAAGTGATCTACCGTTAGTTGAAGCTGATCACCAACCAAAAAGATATTAGCTTGAATCACTGCTGGATCTGCACCTGGCAATGCGTCAACAACATCAGTCAACATGTCAGTAACACCATCGAAGCCAGCAACATCATTTAGTGTAGTATCTAAAGTGAAGGTAAGTTGCAGTAGCTTCTCAGTACCAGCAGCCAGGTCAAATGGTAGCGCATCCAAACCCGGAACTCCGCCTGAATCACCGCCTAAACCAGGAATAGGCAAAGCATCCAAGCCTGGAATTGGCAACGCGTCTAAACTTGGCACACCACCATCTGCCAGACTATCAAGCCCTGGAATAGGTAATGCATCTAAACCAGGTACGGCAGCCGCATCTGCATCACCGGCAACAGCTAATGAGTCTAAAGGAAGCGCATCAAGCCCTGGAATGGGTAGTGAATCTAAACCAGGCATTTCAGCACCGCCGCCATCCAAACCAGGAATAGGTAAACCTAATCCAGTAAGAATATCTAAACCAGGCAAGGCATCTAGACCAGGAATCGCATCGCCACCACCTAATTCCATAAGATTTGACGTTAAGTGATCTACGGTTGCTCTAGTTTGCACGCCGATTTCATAAAAGTCGGTTTGAAGCAGCTCTACATCACCCGTCGGCAATGAGTCGATAAGGTCAGTCACATTGTCGGTAATACCATCAATACCCGCAACATCATTAAGTGCAATGTCTAGCGTTGATGTCAGTTGCAATAATTTTTCTGTACCGGCAGCAAGATCAAAAGGCAAGGCATCTAATCCGGGTACACCGCCATCAGAGCCACCACCATCAGCACCTGGAATCGGCAACGCATCCAACCCTGGAATTGGCAACGCATCTAAACCTGGAAGGCCGCCACCCGCTAAAGCATCAAGCCCTGGGATTGGCAAAGCATCTAAACCAGGTAATCCTGCATCGCCACTGTCGTCGCCGCTCGGAATTGGTAAGGCGTCAAGGCCGGGTAATGCATCCAAACCTGGTAGCGAGTCTAAGCCTGGCAAGCCACCATCGGATAAAGCACCAAGCTGGTTATCGATCTCAACCAGCTGGATTACCAATGCATCTATAGGTGTACCAGCGGTAGCATCAGAGATTGGCGTAATGACAACAGCCAATGGACCAGCTTGCACTGCGCTAGCTGTACCGATTAAACCTGCCATTAATGTTTTCTTGAATAACTGAGTTTTTTTCATGATTCGCGCGCTCATATTAAATTTTTATCGTGTTGCGTCCTGCACAGTATAAATGACTGACGCTTGTTCTGTGCTGCGATAGTAAGGGTTTATACCTACCCAAAAATGTGCTCTAGTTCACACTTTAAAAATTCACCAAGTTGAAGGAAAACAACACAATCACACCTCATGTTACGTAGAGTATTAGCATGAATCCTCAAACAACCCTACAGCCCCCGTCGCACGTAACTTTTCATTAAAGAGCATGAAGCACCAACTCAATACACCAAGTGAAATAGTGGCCTTAATCTGGCACAGAAACCTTACCAATGTTTGGCAATAAACTCACAAAGTTTATTACGCGCAATCTTACTGTCTGGCAGCATTGCCATTAACTGTATGTCATGGCAATGCCCAGGCCATAAATCTATCTCGACAGGCACACCCGCTTCGCGGGCCTTCTGTGCACCTAACACGGCTACATCGCGGAGTAATTCTGTACTACTCGCGGAGAAATACATTGGCGGATAGCCATCAAAAGAGGCTAACAATGGGGAAACCACAGGGTCATTTGCATCATAGCCCGCCAGATACAGACTACGGAAAAATAGAAATGAGCTGAGTCGAAACATGGGGTCTCGACCTTCATTCTCATAAAGCGAAGGGACTGAAAGCGTCCAATCACCAGCCGGCGACAGCAAGCTAGCGGACGACGGCATGGCTAGGCCTGCAAGACGAATTTTGACCAAAATTGACAGTAATAAACCGCCACCGGCAGAATCTCCCAGCAGGGCGATGCGATCAGCCGATACGCCGCGATCAAGAAGCGCCTGGTAGCTTTCAAAGCAATCATCAATCGCGGCAGGATGCGGATCTTCTGGGGCCAAGCGGTAGTCCGGCAAGACACCTATCGCACTAAGGTTAGTGCAGACCGCTGACAGCATTTCTCTATGACTATTGGGAGATCGTAAGCAATACGCGCCACCATGAAAGAACAATACATGCTTGGCCGAACACTCTTCTTCTGCAAAGTCCAACGGTTGCAGAACATCCACCTGGCAATGGGTTTGTGCTATCTGCTTAATTCGACATAAACGCTCTGCCTTACCCTCAGCGCGCTTATCTATTTTAGCGAAACGTAGGCGTAGTGCCGTCAATTGACGCATATTCGAAATCGGCCGCCGTATTAACCTAAGCAACAAATTAAACAACCTACTGCGAATGCTCTGTTTCATTTTATATATCCCTATTAATCACTACCTTATTGTTCTCAATGAATCGCCACCCACGAAAATCCGTCTGTTACAATAACACCTGTGAAGTTGATTTATCGAACGATTATTAGCAATGTCAGCCGGTCATGCACCAGACAAAAGCTACACAACACTGAGGAGCAACAAGTATGGTTACCATATCGCCGTCAATTACCATTCCAGACGACGAAATTGAACTAAGCGCTATCCGTGCGCAAGGTTCCGGCGGCCAAAACGTTAACAAAGTATCATCTGCAATACATTTGCGGTTTGATATAAAGGCCTCATCGCTCCCCGACTTTTATAAACAAAGATTGCTAGAACGACGCGACCAACGAATAAATAAAGAGGGCGTTATTATTATTAAAGCCCAGCAGTTTCGCACCCAAGAGAAAAACCGCGACGATGCCTTGCTGCGACTACAAGAACTGATTCTACAAGCGAGTAAAGTTCTTCCACCAAGACGGCCAACAAAGCCAACCAAGGGCTCTCAACGCCGACGCATGGACAGCAAGTCTCAACGCGGAAAAATCAAAGCCCTCAGAGGCAGAGTAGACGACTAAGGAACCTGGCAAAACCCTGAACCTCAATATCACCCCTCGGTTTTATCGTATAGCCGAACCCCAATATCCATCCCAAAATAACGGCATAACAACCTTTCCAACAAGGCTTTACCATGCTTTTAAATGAAGATATTACTAACTTTATTGAGATATTAGTCGAAGAAGAATTTGACGCTCAGGGAATTGCTGACAAGCACGATACCGAATATGTTCAAGACTTATTTTGTATTACCCTAAACCAGCTACCTCCCCATTATGTGCGCAGCACAATAGATGTAAGAATTAACCTTACACCGGAACACCGCGGTGAACTTGCACAAAAAATAACCACTGCAATGAATATGGGTCATGAGATATTACACGCTAATCGTCGCGGCACTGTGCGCAATAACTAAATGTAAAAACAGGCCACTTTTACGGCCGCTTCTCTTGATATAGGGCCATTATTTTGTTCGGAATTTTCGTCAACGACAACACCTCATCTGCGGCATTCAACGCGACAGCAGCGCCGGGCATACCCCAGACTACCGATGACGCCTCGTCCTGCACAACGGTATTGGCTCCTGCCTCACGCATCGCTTTTAAGCCCGCAGCACCATCTTTTCCCATGCCCGTTAAAATGACACCAACCGCATTTTTACCGACATATTGCGCCACTGAATTAAACAACACATCGACAGAGGGCCGGTGACGATTTACCGGATCGTGGTCGCTCAACACACAATAGTATCTCGCGCCATCGCGTCGCAAGCTCAAATGAGAATCACCAGGCGCAATATACGCGTGACCATGTAAAACACGCTGACCATCTTGCGCCTCACAAACCGTCATAGCGCTGCACTTGTTCATCCTTTCGGCAAAAGGTCCGCTAAACATGCCGGGAATATGCTGAACAATGACAGTGCCCGGGGTATCAATCGGTAAGCGTTCCAATACTTCGCGTATTGCTTCAGTACCTCCGGTAGAGGCACCAATAGCGATAATTTGATCTGTTGTTTTGAAATGTAGATTACTTGTCTTCGCCACCGATAAAATCGACGTGCTGTGTTTTCTGCCCAGTATTGCTCCATCATCGACTAACTGGGTTACAGTGGCTAAGCGAGCGACTTTCACCTTTTCGATAATCTCACTCGCGTATTCTTTTAACTTACTGGCAATATCGATTTCAGGTTTACTCACAAAATCAACAGCCCCAAGGGCTAATGCTTCTAGTGTAACCGCCGCATTTCTTTGTGTTAATGACGACACCATTACCACCGGCATCGGCCGCAATCTCATTAAGTTCTTGAGAAACTGGAGACCATCCATCTTAGGCATTTCAACATCTAAGGTAAGCACATCAGGGTTTAGGCGCTTTATTTTCTCACGCGCATCATAGGGGTCAGAGGCGACGCCGATCACGTCTATGCCCGAATCGGAACTAAGAATTTCCGACAAAACATGCCGCATAAGTGCCGAGTCATCAATCACTAGGACTTTAATGCGTTTTTCCGTGCTCCCTAACGTTGTAGCCCTAAACATACCACCCCCAAGTCGAGACCGAACTAAAGTTCGGCCCCCAATACCTCACCACCTACCTCGAACTAGGCCTAAAGTTTATCGATAGGGGGCCTATACTTACCTCAAATCGATAACAGCGCTCTTAGAATTCCTCCCAATCATCACTATGATCGCGCCCTGCCATCTTTCTAACCGGCGGTTTTACAGCAGCAGGCTTAGGCCGGGGAGCAACACCGCGGAGATGTCGTTGAGCGCCCGCTGGGCTTCCTGTATTCATCTGCCGAGGCGCAGGTATGTCAAAATCCTGTTCAGTGGTTTTGAAGTAGGTCATTTGATCACTTAAGCCACGAGAAAGGGTATCCATTGACTGGCTCGCCGCTGCCGCCTGTTCAACAAGGGCTGCATTTTCTTGGGTGACTTTATCCATTTCAGCAATGGCTTTATTGACCTGCTCAATGCCGGACGACTGCTCCTGACTAGCGAGGGCAATCTCAGCAATAATGTCAGACACCTTCTTCACGCTGCTAACAATTTCACCAAGGGTCGAGCCTGACTCGTCAATTAACTTGGTGCCCTCATCCACTTTTTCAACACTGTCTTTTATAAGTGTTTTTATTTCCTTAGCGGCTTGGGCACTGCGTTGGGCTAGATTGCGAACTTCTGATGCAACTACCGCAAATCCGCGACCTTGCTCACCGGCACGCGCCGCCTCTACTGCCGCGTTCAAGGCGAGTAAATTAGTCTGGAAAGCAATTTCATCAATAACACCAATAATGTCAGATATACGCTTAGAGGAAGAGTTAATCTCGCGCATCGCTCCTACAGCTCTGCCGACAACTTCTCCCCCCTTCTCAGCCTGACTTCTGGCACTAGAGGCTAGATTATTAGCTTGTGAGGCATTCTCGGCGTTTTGTTTAACCGTTGCGGTGAATTCCTCCACACTCGATGCCGTCTCCTCTAGAGAGGCCGCCTGCGCTTCAGTTCTGTTAGAGAGGTCTAAGTTGCCCTGAGCTATTTCAGAAGCTGAACTTTGGATACCAGTAGACGCCTCTCTAATCTGAATGACCATATCGCGAAGATTGGTGACCGACAGATTAAGCGCATCTTGCATACCGGCAAACTGGCCGTGGTACTCGCCATTCATGACTTGAACAAGATCACCTTCAGACAGCGCCGCCATCACCCGAGAACTCTCATCCAAGGGCGCCACGATCGCGTCCATTAAACGGTTAAGCCCAGTGGCTAAGCGACGTAAAAATCCAACCGTCTCTTCGTCATCAATTCGGCTATCTAGCTTACCCGAAATCGCCCCGTCTAATAGTTCGTTGATCTGCTCTTCAGCATTGCGTTGCTCGCTTACGATGGCATCCATCAAGCCATTCACAGAAATACCCAAGCGGCTCATAAATCCTTCATAACGCTCTGCAGGTAGCCGCTGATCCAATTCACCTTGAGATGCAGATTCAATTAACGAGGCTATCTGACGCTCGGCATCTTTTTGTTCCGTAATATCCTTCCACTCGACCATATTGCCCATGTATTCGCCATTTGCGCCCAGAATGGCCGTCGCGTTTACCTCAAACTCTAGGTCAGCAATTTTTATCTCTGCGCGGGCAGGTAAATCTTTAACATTAGATAATAAACCACGCTGATGAGCTGGGTGTTTATGGAATTGGTCTATGGATTGACCCACCAAATTATCGACAGAGAAACCGGGGAACCGTGCTTTTAAGATGTCCTCACGCTTGCGTAACATATCCAAAACCGCTGGGTTAGCGTAGGTAATATTTAAATCGGCATCACACATCATGAGGTTAGCTTCTGCCCCATTTACCGCAGACTGCAAACCCGCTATTTCAATTTCTTTAGCCCGAAGCTCGGTGACTTCAAGCCATTCAAGGGTGTTACCAATATACGCCCCATCCGCGTCCACTTGCGCCGTGACATTGATATTAAATATCAAACTGCCAACATTGATATCCACAGAATGAGGAAGGTTAGCTGGATTGCTCAACATCCCCCTTTGGTGTGCAGGGTTTTTATGGAAAATATCAATGCACGTGCCAACAATATTGTCGACATCAAATCCGGGATATACCGCCGCCATCGCATTGCGGTGACGCCCAAGCAAGGTTTGCGTAGATTCGTTAACATAGGTCACAACAAGATCACGGTCGACCATCATAATTGCGGTCATGGCGCTGCCAACCGCAGTCTGTAACCTTGCGACTTCAGTTTCTTTAGCACGGGTCTCAGTAACATCCAACCACTCTAAGGTGTTACCTATATACGAACCATCTGCGCCAATTTGTGCCGTTACGTTTATATTGAATATTAAGTTACCAACATTGATATCCACCGAATGTGGCAAATTAGAAGGGTCGCTGAGCATACCCCGCTGGTGTGCTGGGTTCTTATGAAAAATATCGATACATGTGCCAACAATATTGTCGACATCGAATCCGGGGTATACCGCTGCCATAGCATCGCGGTGACTACCTAGCAATGATGCAGTTGCATCATTCACATAAGTGACCACCAGATCCCGATCAACCATCATAATCGCCGTCATTGCACTGCCTACGGCGGTTTGCAGCCTAGCTACCTCGGTTTCTTTTGCACGAATTTCTGTAACATCAAGCCACTCAAGGGTATTGCCAATATAAGAACCATCTACGCCAATTTGTGATGTCACATTGATATTAAAAATCAATGAACCAACTGTAATATCGGCAGAATGGGGAAGGTTTGCAGGGTCACTCAGCATGCCTCGCTGGTGAGCTGGATTCTTGTGAAAAATATCGATACATGTGCCAACAATATTTTCAACATCAAAGCCAGGATAAACGGTGCGCAACTCTTCGCTATAACCGGCCAATAATTTTCGGGTAGCATCATTAACATAGGTTACGGTTAAATCACGGTCAATCATCATAATTGCCGTCATCGCCCTGTCAACGGCCGTTTGCAGACGCACTACACGCTCATCGTTAATGCGCTGTTCCGTTACCTCTCGCCACTCAATAATTGTTCCATTGCTACTGCCCGCTTCATCTTTGGACAATGCAACTCTAAGATTAAAAACAACATCGTTTACGGTGATATCTAAAGATCTAGGCGAATCTAATAAACCCCCTATATCACTAGACTGATACAAAGCGTCTTGTGCAAAAATGGCATCAATACAGCTACCTTTCAGGACTTCTTCATCTATATCTCCGGCTAGGGCAGAAAAGATTGCGCTGTGCTCCTGCATTAATGAGATAGCAGCGGCATTAACGTAAGTAATTAAACGTTGATCGTCGACAATCATCAGTGGAGTTACAGCATGAGATATTGCACTTTTCCACTGATCTCGCTCCTTTCGTAAAGCGTCGAGTTCAGCTTTAGCAGAAACGCGTGTTGCCGCGGTCCTTGGTTTGGCGGGCGCTTTTCTGGCAACGCCAGCTTTAGGGCGAGCTTTAGGTGTTGCCTTAACGGCCGCCTTAGTCGCTGTTCTGGCGGTTGGTTTCGTGCCAACTTTAGTTTTTGTAACCATGTCTTATCTCCTCAACAGGGAGCAGCAACCAATGCGGCAGGCACCCAAGCAAAAGCCAAAAAAGCTATATTTTTTCGTAGATAGTTCTACCAATTAATCTATATGAATCACACACACCAGCAAGATTTTCAGAGTGCCCAATCATTAATTGGGAGCCTTTCTTTTGGTTATTCGCAAATTTACTGAACAGTGTTTTTTGAACTTCCTTGCAAAAGTAAATCACCACATTGCGGCAAAAAATAATGTCGAATGAGTTTTTAATGGGCCAACTTTCCAATAAATTTAGCTGTTTAAAGCTAACCATCCCGCGAACCTTGGGATGTACCATTACGTAACCCTTATTGTCATTGCTGCCATGTTTAATCCATGACTTGACCATATTCTGGTCAACACCCTCTATTTTTTCCTTTGGATAAACACCACGAAACGCCCTATCTAATATTTCTGAATCAAGGTCGGTGGCAAGTATTTTTACATCTGCACTTTCGACACCTGGAACACCGGAGAGTAAGGCCATAGCGATCGAATAAGGTTCTTCGCCACTTGAGCATCCAGCTGACCAAATTCGAATTGAATTTTGAGTAAGCAATAAGCGCCTAACTTCATTAACCAAGAAGTCAAAATGGTGATTTTCCCTGAAGAAACTGGTGAAATTAGTTGTAATTGCACTAACAAATAAAGGAATTTCTGACTCATTCCCTGAGCGAACAATATCAATATAATCGTCAAAATCATCGATTCCCAAAGCCCTTAAACGCTTTGAATATCGGCTGTAAGCAAGTTGTCTTTTCTCATCACCAAGGCTTATCCCCGTGTGACTAAAGACAAGCTCTCTAATTTTGTCGAAATGTGACTCGTTAAAGCTGAACTCAAACTTTTGACTGACCAGTTCAGTTCTCATTCAGCCCTCCCTTTAAAAAGGAGTACTGTAATAGAGAGATAGCGGATTAGCCCCTTCACCCCTGTGTAACCGCTTTATCAGATGCTTGAACCGCGACAGATTCACAGCTGGTAAGCCTGATAACACTGTAGGCACCAACACACATAAGCAATCCAGCAATCACCTTAAAGTACACACCATGACTAGCAAAACCGACGGAAGCCCCGCCCATAACAGCCATAGAAAGCAATGAAATAATTTTGGTCTTACAATTTACACAGCGCTGGCTTTCCCATTTTTGAATACATGATCCAAAAATTTTATTGTTCAACAACCAGTTATGCCAACGCTCAGATGACTTTGAAAAACACATAGCAGCCAAAATCATAAATGGCGTTGTTGGGAGCAAGGGTAAAACAGCCCCCAAGGCTCCAACACCTATTGAAAGAAAACCTAGCAATGTAAATATTTTCATTCCAACACCATCTAGTGACTGACTGATTTAGCTAATACAAAATGCCATTTTTCCAACACCGTACCTAGGTATTTTCAAACTAAACCCAACAGTTGTAGATGCGGTGAAATCATTAACAACAACTTCACCCTCTGCTGGGCTTAAAACCTTATCTAATTTTAAGTGCATAGATGAATCAGACATGAGCAGTCTTGAGCAAACATTGATAACCTCATAGAAATTATCAATAGAGGTCTTGCTAAATTCTCCGCTTTCAATCATGTCCTCAGCGCCACCAGCAGGCATCATTGATAGTGCGGCACCAGAATAAGCGACAAAAGATGGATCTGCGGCGCAAAAGGCAACCGTACCACCATCGTCATTAATGAAGGTGGCAATAAAAACACCTGAAAAATTTACACTGGAAACTTCGTCAACATCAACCTCTACACCGTAGAGCATAGATAGCATCTCAGAAACGCTTGACTGACTGGGAACAATTATTTTATTGGACATCTTGGTTTTCCCGCTTACATTATTGCAGCCAATACTTTTTCGAATGACTCTACCGAGAAAGGCTTAGAGATTAAAAATTTTGCACCACCTGCCGTTGCTTTTGCTCTCATTTCTGACGTGGCCTCAGTGGTAATAAATCCGAATTTGGTTTTTATACCTTCTTCATTCATTGCTTCCAACAATTCAATACCCGTCATATTTGGCATATTCCAATCAGCAAGCACAAGATCAGGAACTTGATTCTTGATCGATTCAAACGCAACACAACCATCTTCAGCCTGAGTAATATCATTGCCGCCAAACCCAGCTTGACGCAAAGTGCGTATAATCATATTACGCATAGCGGCGCTGTCATCAACAACCATAATATTCATACTTAATCTTCCTGTTAGACTGAAATTTCAATAATGCGTAGTTCATCACAGCAAAACCAAACACCCTATTAGTGATGATACTTATTGAGCCTATATGGAAGAAACATCAGAATAGCTATCATAAGAGTTAGCTTTAACATGATGGAACACCGGTAAACTCAAAAAAGAGTTATTAATCCATGTCCAACGCACACGATTTGGTGAGTCACACCACTTCACTCATCTCATTCCCTGATGTTGCCATTGCACTCAACACCGCCCTGAGTAAGGGTGACAATTCCGTGCAAGAAGTCGCTAACATCATTGAACGCGACCCTGCGCTCACTGCGGCATTACTACGCATTTCAAATAGCGCATCTATGAACACAGGTATCGAGGTAACGACTGTTACTCGGGCTATATCTCGCCTTGGCTACCGACAAATTAATGAGATTGTTTTAGGCGTCGAGGTAGCAAAATCCTTTAACGGACTAACTAACGACCTTATTACTATTAAAGACTTTTGGCAGCACAGCCTATATTGTGCGGTTATCTCAAAAAAGATAGCAAAGTTATGTCGTGGAATAGATCCGGGAACGGCTTTTACCGCAGGGTTGCTACACGATATAGGGCAGTTGATTATATTTTCCAATCTCGCCGATGAGTCCGAGGAATTTTTATCTAAGTCAATTCTCGATTTCGATGGCCTAAGCACCTACCTCTGCGAAAAAGAAGTCCTTGGTTACGACCACACCAATGTAGGACTTGAGCTAGCAATGCGCTGGGATTTACCCCGCGCCCTACAAGAATGCTTATATGCTCACCACGAACCAGATAAAATATCACCTACCCCAGACTTGGTCATGGTGGTTCATATCGCAAATAGTCTTGCTGTTCTAGCAGAGATACAAAGTTATACTTTAAAAGATGCCCCTGAAATCGATGCCAATGCTTGGCTTCAATTAAACATTGACCCAGAGAAGGCTGCAGAGATTCTGACCGATGTTAAGAGTGAGGTTGAAGAATTACTTAATGTCTTTATTGCCTAGCACAACTTATCATTATCATTGCTATTATTCGGCTTAAACATCTAATCAAACAATTCAATGTCATTGGCCGTAGGCTTATCATGGAGTTTGCGCTCGTATTCAGCCTCTTCATTAATCACCATATTTGCATGCAGGGATCTCAGTCGCTTAACTAATACTCGACCGGTAGTTGGGAAATAATTGATTTTTCGTGAAAACTCCAAGCCTACATCTTCAGCCACAACCTGCAAGCCTTCAACAGCCAGAAAGGAACGAACAAAAGCGATATTTTTACCACCAACATCGCTTAACCCCCTCATCATTTTTCCGCCACCAAATATCTTCACCTCGAGGTTTTCTCTACGTCCGCCGACTTTTAAAATATCATTAATGAGATGTTCCATAGCGTAGGCCCCATATCGCGCAGCCATACCATCCATGTCTGTATCCCCTTCCGGCAACATAAAGTGGTTTAATCCACCAATATTCAGCACATTATCCCTGATACACGCCGATATACATGAGCCGAGTACTGTTGTAATCATCTCATCTTCACGGCCTGATACGTAATATTGTCCAGGCAGAACTCGGGCAGCATACACAGAATGCACACCGTCCCAGTGTCGTTTTATATCTGGATAATTTATGCTTGATCTGCGTCTAGCTTGCCCATTAGCCATACTTTAAAAAAGCTCAGAAGGTGAGCTTGAGTTATCATCAAATCCGCGATGAACATTTAACTCTTCTGAAGATGAGTATATCTTTTTGACTTTATCATCCAATCGCTCAACCAAGACTTGGTGCACACTCGCAGGTATTTCTGCATTCATCATGTTGAGCACATTCTCTATATGCTCTAATCGCTGATGAAAAATATCGAAATTTTGCATATGGACAGTAATTTTGTCTATCTCACTTCTCACACTTTGCATTGTTTCACGCTTTGCAAAATCAACATCATCCAATTTAAGTAACTTGTCATCTATGTGAGTAAAACATGACAGTATATTGTTTACCTCATCGGAAGAGGTCTTAATAACAGCGGCCACTTGCTTGGATAGAATATCTATCAAGGTCCGCTCTATTGATTCGCTATGCTCACTATTCACTTTATTCATAGCGTTCAGCCTAGCGAAGCACTGCCACCTTCATCTAAGCCCAAATACTTAGAGAAATCTAGGCTTGCAGCCAGCTCACAAAAATAATCTGACGGCTTATGCCAGTTAATTTTTTTGGCTTTTTGCTTGGCGTGAAGCATATAGGATGACAATAATTGCAAGGATGCGGTATCGCAGTTTTCTACCTTAGACGCGTCAATAGTAAACGCCTCATGTGTCGAATCTATCTCAGCTAAATCTTGATAAATAGCCATAACCGTCACGATAGAAGAATCAGCAGGAAGCACATAGACCTTACCCGCTACGTCAGCATTATCGCGGCCTGCTTCAGCATCGAGTAAGTATACAAATTCTTCTGTCTTTTCAGTCACTTTTTCACTGGGTTCATCACCCAGTAAAATGACAAATTCGCTAGAGTCAGCCATGTATCTCCTTTATCCCGCGCGCTCACGTTGATGCAATAATGCTTAAGCAGCGGTGGACATTACTTCTTTAATCGAAAGTAGCTTATCAATATCGAGCAGTATTAACATTTTGTCGTCAACCGTAGAGAGGCCCTTTATAAAATCAGCGCGTACCGCACCACCAAAATCAGGCATCGCTTGTACAGCTTGCTCATCTACCCGATATACTTCAGAAACCGCGTCAACCACCATGCCAATGGTTCTTTCTTTATCGCCATTTTCAACCCTAACCACAATAATGACGGTGGTTGGACCAAACTCTATCGACTCCATATCAAATCGTTTACGTAGGTCGATAATAGGGACAATCGCCCCCCTTAAATTCATCACCCCCAAAACATAATTCGGCGAACTTGGAATAGGTGTCACTGTATCCCAACCCTGAATACCCTGTACCCGCAATATTTCTACACCGTACTCCTCGCCATTCAACATAAACGTCAAGTACTGATTGGTATCCGCGTGAAGCATATCCGACGGTGATAATTCTAAACTCTCTACACTCATACTTTATCCTCTGATATCTATGCTGCACTGATCTCAAGTGTTTTTTCGACCGGAGATACATCAATACTGTGCACTAGTCCGGGAACATCAATAATCAAGGCAACATTACCGTCACCCAAGATGGTTGCTCCGGCAAGGCCGCTAACAGGTAAATAATTTTCTTCCAAGCTTTTTACAACCACCTGTTGCTGCTCCAATAGTTCGTCAACAAATAGCCCTAATTTTTTGCCGTCGCTTTCCACTACCACCAATAAATCACCATTCTTTCCTTCTGCATGATTCAGCATTGAATTTGAGGCTGTATTGAAAGCATCACTCAATCTTGTCACGGGGATGTAATCATCCCGTAAACGATAAACATTACCTTTACCAGCAAGTGTTGAAATCTGACCTTTCGAGACTAAAACCGTCTCAACAATAGAAAGTAGCGAGAAAATATAGACATGACTGCCCACGCGCACCAATTGACCATCTAGTATCGCGAGGGTTAACGGCAACCTGATTTTTAAAGTAGAACCTTTTCCAAGCGTAGACTGAAGATCTATTCTCCCGCCCAAATCCATAATATTTCGCCTAACCACATCCATGCCCACACCGCGACCAGATAAGTCACTGACTTTGTCTGCAGTCGAAAACCCGGGCTGAAAAATAAGATTATTAATTTGCTCATCGCTGAGTGAGTCTGAAGCGGCAACAATGCCCCGCTCAATGGCTTTGGCTAGAATTTTTTCACGATTCAAACCAGCGCCATCGTCACTCACCTTAATGACAATATTGCCCCCCTCATGGTAAGCGCTCAAATGTAAAACCCCCACCTCTGGCTTACCGGCCTTTAGACGGTCTGCCGGCATTTCAATACCGTGATCTAGCGAATTCCTAACCAAATGCACTAGGGGGTCACTCATTTTTTCTAATACAGTCTTATCTAATTCTGTATTTTCACCCGATAGTTTTAACTCAACTTTTTTGCCGAGTTTGGTACTCATATCTCGCACTAAACGCTTGAAACGACTAAAACTGGCACCGATGGGTAGCATGCGAATTTGCATGGCGCTCTCTTGCAGCTCACGAGTATGCCGTTCAAGAACAAGCAAACCATCACGTAAACCCTGTGTTTCAGGATCTGTACTTTCCTTATCACCAAATCTGGCGAGCATTGATTGAGTAATAACTAACTCACCAACAAGGTTTAGCAGCATATCGATTTTATCAATACTAACTCGAATCGATCCGCTATCTTTTGCAGGCGCATGGGTCGCCGCCGGCTTGGATGTTGCTGGTTTTTCTGCTGATTCGGCAATTATAGGTGACGAAGCTGGAATCGTTTTGGGAGCGTGCTGTTCTGCCGTTGCCAGTTCTAACAAGGGCTCTATGCTAATCTCGCTTTGATTACTCACCCACTCAAACACATCAAGCACAGCCGCTTTTTCGATATTACCCCGGAGTTCAATCTCCCAGCTGGCATAACATGCTTCGGGGTCCATTAATTCAAAATTGGCATCCTGACTTAAAGACGATACCAATGAGATCTCCCCCATCGCCGCCAGCTCTCGAAACAATCGCTTAGGTTCATTACCGGTTTTAAATATTGTCGTTTCTGGTGCGTAGCGTATTTTCCAACCCGACTCAGCGGATGCCTCTGAAACCGTTTGGTCCGGCTCAGTGCTTACTTCACCACTACCTGTTGTGGTTTTTTTATCCAGCAGTGCATCGATTCTTACTTGCACTGAATCAATAATCTCTTTGTTAGCTTCCCGCTGATGCTGACTTGCATCTAACATATCCCGAATACAATCTACGGAGGCAAGTAAAACCTCTATAACGTCTTCACTCGCTTCTCGCTGACCTCCGCGCATTTCATCTAACAGTGTTTCTACACCGTGGGTAAAATTTGAAATTTCTAAGAAACCAAATGTCGCGGCGCCCCCTTTCATTGAGTGAGCAGCGCGAAATATATTATTTATTGTCTCAACATCTATATTATCCGGCGTCAGATTTAATAAACCTGACTCCATAACATCAACGCCCTCTGCACTTTCTTCAAAGAAAATTGCATGAATTTCAGCCATATCGAGATCGATAGCCATATCAGATCCCTTTTGGCTCAAGTACGCGATCAAGTATGCGCAACAGTGCCTCGGCATCAAATGGCTTTACTATCCATCCCGTTGCACCAGCTTCTTTACCGCGCATTTTCATATCGGATGAAGATTCTGTTGTTAACATCAAAATCGGGGTGAAGCGGTAAGAGGGCAACCTCCGTAATTCTGACGTTAAAGTAATGCCATCCATATTTGGCATATGAACGTCAGTCAATACAACATCCACCCCTTGGTTTTTGGCGAACGACAAGGCATCCGTTCCATCTTCCAGTGAATGAACTTCATGTCCTGCCCTACGTAATGTCATGGAGACCAATTGGCGCATGGATGGAGAATCGTCGACGGCTAGTATATTGGCCATAAATTAGTCGCACCCTCTTATTGAGCTGGGCTTAAGTTGCAATCACCTGCATCAGTCACCTTTAAATGACGAAAAATACAGACAAAGATTATGATCACAGTAGACTAATTTGATGTACAAGGAGGTATTCGTAATTGTACTGACGATAGTGTTAAGTTTTAAATAATGCCGCTGCACTCGCGGCGACAGTCATTATAAACAAAAACCACTTTAAACCTTGTGGGCTTATATTTAAAGCAACCCTAACCCCGATCTTAGCGCCAATAACAGTGCCCACTGCCAGTATTAATCCAGGAAGCCAAGCAACCAAGCCCTGCCACACGAACACAGCCAAGGCCGTCAACGTTAATGCCGCAGCACATACCAATTTAATAGCATTAGTTTTGACGAGGTCGTAACGCAATCCACCCGCTAAAGCCGCAATAAGAATAAAGCCCACTCCAGCCTGCACAAAACCACCATAAATACCGGCCACGAAAAGCATACCCCAGGCCTTGGGACTCTCTGAGACGGACAATGCTTTCGTACCCAGTGGCGGCGCTACTATGTTTGGCCGAATCAATATGATCAAGGCCATAGATACCATTGCTATTAATAAAGCGGGTTTCAGCCAATCACTAGGTGCAAAAGCCGCTATTACAGCCCCTACCAGCGACCCTAGTAATGTTGGCTTTAATATACCTAAAAGATCATGCCGAGCTAACTGACCATGCTTGTCAAAGTCTTTTGCCGCCGCAACAGACTGCATTAACACACCCACTCGGTTGGTCGCATTTGCGACATCTGCAGGCAAGCCCATCAACATTAATGCCGGAAGCGTTAGATTTGAGCCGCCACCCGCCAGTGTATTAATCACTCCGGCAACGATTCCTACCGCAATTAGCAGTACCGCAAACCATGGACTTACTGAATATATTGCATTTACGTCCATTACGCTTTGCTCCAACCGCTATAAACCGTTTAAAAACATCTTTGCTTGCAACCATCTCAAGCCCTTGCAAAACCATAAACCTGTATATGCATTTTACACTTATTAATAAGTATATTTTCGAATCGTAACTAATCAGATCGGAACTATACTATTACTCATAGTCAAATTACTTAACACCGTTGTATGCAGTCTCTTTGTTTAAAAAAGGGGAACACCATGACAAATTCAAAAGCCATCAACATCGGTATACCAGTCGCAGCCAATATTGTTTTATTTGTCGCATCTGGCGCTGCAGCTCAAATTAGCATGGGGGTTCTTCCTGCTATCGCGCTCGTAGTGGCATTACTACTAAGTGCAACCGCCTTAAGCGCCTAGTGAGGTTGGAAATACACAATTATCGCAGAGGGAATAAGTAGCTTGTGTAGCTTTGCAAACTATTTTACCCTCTGGAAGTCACTCATAAAGTTGAGCAACACACCACTACCGCATTTTTCTTCCTTTACGCGGTTAAACTACCTACTTTATGTATCAGCGTCACGGCCTTTACTAGGAAGAATATCAGCGACACCAATCGTGAATATTGAGTGACTGACCACAACGCACAGGAACATAATGATAATTGATCGCAATCGTATGCGAAGTATGACAAAGAACAACCAGAAACTCATTTCGACTGTCTCACAACTATTTTTAAATGAGCTTCCGGATATGATTCTTAACATCGAACATGCTTACCAAGCAGCTAACCGAGATGAACTAGCGAATGCGGTTCATCGCTTAAAAAGCGGGCTTGGCAACTTTGTAACAAGTGACTATTATCAAGAGTTCTCCTATATAGAGATGATAGCAAGAGACAATAAGCCACCCATCGTGCCTCTAGATAAATGGTTTGACGAGTGGGACCACACAAAATCAAAGCTTGATATCTTGAGCGCTGAACTAAAAGAAATGGCCGGTATATAGATATTATATGGATGTGCTAATTGTTGATGATGACGCGATTACTCGCCTCGCACTCTGTACGGCCCTTGAAGAATGGGGCTTTGTACCCATTGTGGCGGAAAATGGTGATCAGGCCCTGCAAAAGTTAGAAGCAGAAACCGCCCCTCATTTACTTATAATAGACTGGTCCATGCCCGGCATGAGTGGACCGGAGCTGTGCAAATCAATACGCAAGCGAGATGACGGCCAGTTTTTTTATATCCTGATGCTTACGGGAAAAGAAGGCAACGAAGCCATCGTAGAAGCTATGGAGGCTGGTGCCGATGATTTTCTTAACAAGCCCTTTGATCATCGCGTTTTAAAAGTGCGTACGGCTGCCGGTAGCCGAATCGTACGCTTGGAACAAACGCTTAACCAGCTTGCATCACGCGACGCACTCACTCAATGCTGGAATAGGCGGATGATTGATGAGCTGTTTGCAAATTCAATCGCAGAATCCACCCGAAAACAAACAACATTTTCACTCATGATTTTGGATATCGACCACTTTAAAAAGGTCAACGACACTTATGGTCATGCTGGTGGAGATATGGCACTCAAGCATATTGTTAATATCTTGAACACCAACCTTCGCGAATACGATCAAGTAGGCCGCTATGGCGGAGAAGAGTTCGTCGTATTACTGCCCGCCACTGACCAAAATGAAGCCTGGGGTGTAGCCGAACGTATTCGCTCAGCCATCCAATTTCAGCCAACTAGGATCAGTGATGATGTCAAAATCGACTTAACCGTAAGTATTGGCCTTGCTCAATTCGATCGTCGGCAAGATGCTAATCAAAGCGCCTTTTTCGAGCGTGCCGACAAAGCGCTTTATAACGCCAAACAGTCAGGCCGGAATCGCATCGTAAGTGCAGAGTGAAACCCCAAACCTTGAGCCGGTTTGTCATTAGCACCATAAAACCCAGACAATTAGTAAAATAAAGAATTATACGTATCAGCGTTGCTTCTTCAGGGTTTGTAAGGCATTTGCTCTATCACGTGTTTACGCAAGTACACACAGCTAAAAAAACGCCTCATACCGCTCCCTAGAATGATGTCACTGCACAATGGTTTAAATCGCTTTAGCGAATTAAACGNCAATGATTTTGGTGGCCAGTTTTAACCAAAAACCTACTCCGCAATTCCAACAAAACATGACCAAATCACCAGCGCAAATAAGTGTGATATTGCTTAACCTCCTCACCCACCACGAAGAAAATTAAAGCAGAATATTGACAATAAACAAAACCCACCTTTAATAATTAGCAATAATGCTCAAATTCAACTAATAATATAAACGCAAAACATCAATATTAACGAAAGTTAATAAATCTGCGGGTCAGGAAGGTATTCCCAGTGCCGGATATACGATAAAACATACTTCAAGCGGATTATGCCTACGTTGTTATTTAATGGTTAATATGCTTTAACTAATAACAAGAACACATAACAATAACGACCCGACACGGAGCGCTTTAGTGAAAAAAATAACGCCAATTGCATCTAGCCTATGTGCACTAACCGTCTGTATGAGCAACCCCGTTTACTCGCAGGACACAGTAAAGAAATCTGGATACGCACTGGAAGAAGTGATCGTCACGGCTCAGAAAAAAGCGGAATCACTGCAAGACACCCCTATTTCACTCACCGCTTTCGGTGAAGAGCGTCTAGAGATAGATGGTATAAGCAGCCTCGGCGACATTGGTTCTAAAGTACCTAGTCTCACAATAGAACCTTTTCCCATCAACAATGCTACATTGCGGATTTTCATCAGGGGTATCGGTATTGCCGATGTTCAAGTCACACAGGATCCACCTGTAGGTATTTATGTTGATGGCGTTTATATTGCCCGATCAACAGGCACCGCGCTCGACGTCGCAGAGCTACAAAGAATAGAAGTATTACGCGGTCCTCAGGGAACGTTATATGGCCGAAATACAACAGGTGGCGCAATTAATCTCGTAACCAAACGCCCCACCACTGACGCCTTCGAGTTAAAACAAAAATTCACAGTCGGTAATCGTGGTTTATTTACCTCCAAAACGTCAGCAAATATTCCTCTGGGCGATACTCTGGCTGCAAAGGTCGCCTATCTCACTACCCAGTCCGATGGTTTTATTGATAACACGGGACCAGGCGGAGACTTTGGTGACAAAGAGGTAAACGGTTATCGCATCGATTTACGCTGGGATATAAGTGACAGCATGACGCTGGATTACGCCTACGACAATTCCGGTTTTGAATATTACAACACCATGTATCAGTCCATTAATCCTGCAATTCAAAATAAGGGACAGGCTGAACCAATACGCGAATTTGCGGTTAGCGAATCAATTCATAGCGCCGATCGCTTTGACAGTATGGCGACATCAAGAAACTTCGAAGAATCCACCACCGATATAGAAGGTCATTCATTTATATTGACAAAAGACTTCGACAATATGCAATTTAAATACATTGGTGCATACAGAGAATTACGAGATGCTTCGTATGCAGATTTGGGTGGCGGAGCGGGGTCTGAAGACTATCGGGTCGATTCCCATGAATATTGTGGCCCAGCCGTAACAGCACAAACCGGCTCAGACTGCTTACCTCTGGTGATTCCTGTCATCAGCCAAGAGCAATTCTCACATGAGTTCCAACTAAGTGGTTCACTGTTTAACGACAGCTTAGACTATATATTAGGTGCCTATTACTTCGAAGAAGAGGCAACCGAAGATAATTCACCGTTACACCATCAGTTCAGCGCCAAACTCAGCAATGACATTATTCCCATCCCTGTACTAGGGGAAATTCTTGTCGGCGTACTCGTCGGCGCAGGCGATTTGCACATGGTTAACATGTTGTCACAGCGTTATGACATTAAAAACGAAGCAAAAGCAGTGTTTGGCCAATTCACATGGACCCCAAACCTGTTTGACAAACGCATGCACTTAACCTTTGGCGCCCGTTACTCAGATGACTCACGAGAAGCCCTCAAAAACCAAACAGACAAAACCTATATTGAATCACGCACACTTAACCTAGCTATCGACACAGAAGATCTAAGCGCCTTATCACCAGTACTCGCTCAAGCTGGATTCTTACTACCCGGTGACCGTAGCTTTGACAATATACTTGGCCAAAAGGATTTCGATGACCTCTCCTTCAGCTTTATTGCTGAATTCGATATCACCGACGACATCAATGTTTACGGTAAATATGTTCAAGCCTACAAATCTGGCGGCTTTAATACTCGCGATCCCCAGCGTGGTAGTACTGGATACGCCGAAGGCACCGCCGGTAAGGGTGACGACACGGCTGTGGCTGCGCCAGATGGGAATGTATATGGCTTCGGTTTTGCCGATGGTTTTGACGAAGAACACGTTGCCTCATTAGAAGCCGGTATTAAAAGCGAATTGATGGATCGTCGTCTGCGTGTAAACGCGAATGTGTTCTTTAGTGAATACACTGACATCCAGCTCAACTTTATTCTTGGCGGCACAGTCGCAGACACCAAGGTCACCAATGCCGGTGAAGCAGAAATGCAAGGCTTTGAAACCGATATCACTTTCCTTGCCACTGAAAACCTGATGTTTATGCTGAATTACGCATACCTGGACACCGAAGTGACCAAGGCATTTGATGAGTTTGGCAATGATCTCACCGATACCTTTGGCTTCTACTCTGCCCCTCAGCAATCCTATACTGCATCGGCAGATTACACAGTTGGTCAATACGACTGGGGACAACTTGCCATCAACCTCAGCTATAACTACATGGATAAGCGGCGGGGCGGCGTTAGAGATGCAAACGCCAAAAACGTCTACATAGGAGAATACGGTCTATTTAATGGTCGCATCAGCTTTAGCGAGATCCAGTTAAGCAACTACGGTACGCTCTATCTTGGGCTATGGGGTAAAAACTTAACTGATGAGGAGTATGAAATTACAGCTATTGATAATATTCCCCACAGCGATCGAAGCGTAATCTGGGGTACACCAATTAGTTATGGTCTCGATGTAATCTACCAATACTAACTGCATATCAATGTAAAAAAGGCAGCTCCAGGCTGCCTTTTTTACATCTACCATTAAAATAGCTAACTTACATCCCTACAAAGGGCTGTACCAATTTTGCCAACCATCCTTTAAACACTAAGGGGGCATCCATTCCAGCTAAACAAATACAGTCCATATCATCATCTGCGATAGGTTGGTGCTCAACGCTGCCGTCCAAATCTGCCACATCACCTGCATTGAATTGCCCTAGTTTATCGCTATAACCGCCGCTAAGGATCATTGTTAACTCACTGCGCCTATGGCTATGAACCGGCATTCGCTGCCCCGCCGCTATCCTTAATAAGCGAGCATTTCCCTCACCACAATCTATAACAACCTGCTTTAAACCCGGTGCAATTGTCTTTTTCCAAGGCAATTTATCAAAATCGCTCTCATTGAGCATTTTCCGTAATAAGCTTGGCATTTGACCTTGAGAGTTGTCGCCCACCACTTCAACACGACCAACAGCCTGCGTTGCGATGGGCGCTGACTGCACTTCTAGCTGCTGTAAAACATTTAAACGAGCCCGCTCTGACAGTGCCTGGGGAGCCATGGCCGACATTAATTCGCCACCCAAACTTTCACCTTCACGCACTTTTGCACGGCATTCAGCGCAGAACTCTAAATGGCTCCCCACCACTAATGCCAAAGCAGCAGGTAAGGATCCGGCTGAATAGCTCAGTAACGTTTCTTCATTGGGGTGGTGCTCTATGCCGCTCATACGTCATTTTCTCCAAAATGCTGGCGAAATGCTCTAATCGCCAGCCTCAAACTCGATTTTACACTGCCCAATGGCATACTTAACTCTTCGGCAATCTCACTGTGACTCTTGCCCTCGTAATAGGATTTATAGACAACCTGTGCTTGATTAACCGGCAAGGTGTCTAACACGGCTTTGAGTCGTTCGCCGTCAGCATTAAGCCTTACCTCAGAATCAGCAGTCTCAGCTAAATTTTCATCTGATTCATAAGCAATACCACGCTGCTTACGTAATTTGTCGATCCACAGATTTCTTGCCACACGAAATAACCATGTACTGACTGCCGCTTTCTCGCGATGATAAAGATGTGCTTTGTTCCACAACGCCAATAGCGCTTCCTGAGTAAGGTCTTCAGCCATGGAAGCAGCCGCACCCTGCCCCAATAAATACGCATTAACGCGAGGGGAAAAGTGATCGAATAACAACATAAAACTGTCTTTATCGCGACTCTCTGTAATACGAGCCACACAATCAGCCCAAAATTCACCATTGCGCTCAGGCTCAGCGGCATTTCCTGCCATTAAAAAACCCCTTAATTCAAATCCTATACGCTAAATCCAGTCGTTTAGATTTTAGCTCATCCAGTTTCACTTTTATGACCACGACATTGCCACAATCAAGGCAATCTCAAAATACCCCACCAACAATCAATAAGCCCAATAAAAAACCAGAACATTCTCCAAAGGCATAAGATACGCGGTACACGCCACTAAAAATACCGTACCCAGCACAGCTGAATACAAATTTGTGGTCTAAATAAGTCCTTAAACCACTCCTTATTCGGGCAAGCTTCTATACTTGACCAGACACACCAATAAGCATCTACCATAACGATAAGACAGACTAGCACAGCCAAGAACAATAATTAGCATTGCCGCTGCCGCCTCTCAGCTATACCATTAAGACTGAAAAATACGGAGAGAAACATGCTTTTGCCTAGCACCAAATCAATGCCCGACCTTATTGGCAACACCCCACTACTTCACCTCAAGCAAGTATCTGAGCTCACTGGCTGCAACATTCTCGGTAAGGCCGAGTTTCTTAATCCCGGTGGCTCTGTCAAAGACCGTACCGCCTTGGGTATTATTCGTGACGCTGAGAAAAAAGGCACGCTAAAACCAGGGGGAACCATTGTTGAAGGTACCGCAGGTAATACCGGCATAGGCTTAACTCTTATCGCCAACGCGCTAGGCTATAAAAGTGTGGTGGTTATGCCTCATAGTCAAAGCCGTGAGAAGATTGAATTATTAGACCTCTATGGCGCCGACCTCAGGTTGGTTAACGCCACCAATTACAATGATCCCAACCATTACATTCATACCGCAAGGCGTCTAGCTGAGGAGTTAAATGAATCTGAGCCTCATGGTGCAATATGGGCTCGTCAATTTGATAATACCGCAAACTGCGCCATACACGAATCAAGCACCGGACAAGAAATCTGGGAGCAAACCGGCGGTAATATCGACGGCTTTATTTGCGCTGTCGGTACTGGCGGCACCCTTGCTGGTGTCAGTCGTGCGCTAAAGAGCCACAAACCTGACATCACAATTGGCATTGCCGACCCCATGGGATCATCACTTTACAATTACTTTACCAACGGTGAATTACGTGGTGAAGGTCGCTCTATTGCGGAGGGAATCGGCATCAGCTTAGTGACCGACAACCTTCGGCTTGCCGCTGTAGACGAGGCCTTTGCGATAAATGATAAGGACGCCCTCCCCTATATTTTCGACATGTTACGCAACGAAGGGTTATGCCTTGGTGGCTCGTCGGCAATTAATATTGCTGGCGCCGTGCAACTGGCTAAGAAACTCGGCCCCGGCCACACCATTGTGACGATTCTCTGTGACTATGGCGACCGCTACAAAAGCAAATTATTTAACCCCGTCTTTTTAGAGAACATGGGTCTACCCGCTCCGGATTGGATGCGGAATTAAGCTTTAAACAAACCGTATTTCAACAAAACTGCCCACCGCAGTTTTGTTGACGTAAATAACAAGCCACCGCCATTGAGTTAATCTAGCTATGTCCCAATGCCCTTTTAGCAACTTATTAAACCCCGACACCTACGCCCAGGGGATGCCCTACCAAGCACTCAAGAATATGCGCCAACAAGGGCCGGTTGTTAAAATGGATGACCCCATCACTGGCGTTCCCTATTGGGCTGTAGTCGGCCAGCAAGAATTAGACTTTGTGAGTAAAAATCCCGCGTTATTCTCCTCGGCAAAACGAACCGCGTTTCCCATGGAAATGCCCCAGGATGAAGTCGACTTTATTCACTCCCACACCATTATCAATATGGATCCGCCTAGACACCAAAAAGTCCGCCGGATTGTTCGTGAGGCCTTCACCCCAAAACGAGTTAACTCTTACGAGCCAGCCTTTCGCGCCCATGCTAAAGAAATACTCGACAAAGTTGTTAAACGCGGTGAATGTGAGTTTGTCGAAGAAGTTGCCGCTGAATTACCTCTGGTTGCCATCTTAGAATTACTCGGCGTCCCCCTTGCCGATCGCAAGCAGTTCTTCGATTGGACCAACACCATGATGTTCGCTGACGACCCCGACATGAGCACCAGTATCGAAGACGGCCAAATTGCCGCCGGCGAATGTATTAATTACGCCCTCACGCTGGCAGCTCAACATCGCAAAACACCAATGAACAACATCACCGGCGCCCTGCTTGACGGCGATGTCGACGGTGAAGCAATATCAGAAGAAGATTTTGCATGGATGTTTATCCTTATTCTGGTCGGCGGGAATGAATCTACACGAACCGTCATTTCCCATGGCATGCGCCTACTGATGGAGCACCCAGACCAGCTTGACTACTTGGTTCAAAACCCCAGTAAAATTGCCCCCGCTATTGATGAAATCCTGCGCTACAACACTGCATTTATTCAAATGCGTAGAACCGCCACCGAAGATATCGAGCTGGGTGGCCAACAACTTTGTCCCGGTGACAAAGTCATTCTCCATTATCATGCGGTGAATCATTCCGAGGACGTATTCGGTGACGATGCCATGGCATTCGATGTTAGACGCAGCGAAAGAATGCCAAAGCTCAGTCAGCAAATCCGTTCATTTGGTATTGGCCAACATTTTTGCATTGGCTCACACTTGGCAAGACTCGAACTCCAAGTCATGTTTGAAGAAATCATCCCACGATTAAGAAATCCACGCTTGCAGGGTGAAATATCCTATATCCGCTCTTATTTTGTTAATGGCATCAAAAATATGCCGATTAGTTTCGACATAAATACCTAAGCAACGTAATTTCATTTTATACTCAAAGCGCTACAACTAGCGCACCCTTAGCAAGCCTACAAAAGGAATGGATATGGAAATCGGTCTTATAGTTATCCTCTGCCTGCTCGTTTTTGCGATTGCCTACATCATCATGCTCTACAACGGCCTTGTTAACCTTAAACACAATGTCGCCAAGCATTTAGCCAATATCGACGTCGTCCTCAAGCAGCGCCATGACGAATTGCCAAAACTCATTGAGACCTGCAAACAATATATGCGCCATGAGCAGGAAACCCTCACCAAGGTCATTGCCGCCAGACAACATGTTGCCGAGGCCCAATCTAGCCACGACATGAAAGCATTAGGTCAGGCCGAAACCGGCCTTCGCGCCTCAATGGGCCAACTATTTGCCTTGGCAGAAAACTATCCAGAATTAAAAGCTGACAGTACCTTTACTACCTTACAACACCGTATTTCAGCACTAGAAAATGCCATTGCCGACCGACGCGAAGTCTACAACGAGGCGGTGAATAACAACAACGTCCGCATCGAACAATTCCCAGATGTAATCATCGCTCGCTGGTTCAATTTTAAGGCCTTTGAATTACTTCAATTTAATAAAGAAGAGCTAACTGATGTCGATGTGAAATCACTGTTTAGCTAACATGGAAACAGACTATTTCGCGCTCGCCATTTGCGCCGTAATCGCCATCGTCACAGCCATTATGAGCATCAATCGTTTAATGGCAGCGAGGGTAATTGAAGATACACCAACCTCGAAGATACGCTCTGCACATCAAGGATATGTAGAGCTTATTGGCATGGCAAAAGCCGGCCCCGAACAACTACTACTAAGCAACCTCACCCATACTCCCTGCATCTGGTATCGCTACAAAATCGAACGCTATGAGTCCTCAGGAAAGAACAGCAGCTGGCGCAGCATCGAGAGCAAAACCAGCAGCCAAGCATTCCTTCTCTCTGACGGCAGTGGTGAATGTTATGTAATGCCCAACAAGGCGGAGGTGAGCACAATACGCAAGCGAAGCTGGCGTGGCCGCTCTCGCCACCCACAACAGGCCTCTGGCCTAAATCTGTTTGGCCAACGCTACCGTTATACCGAGGAGCTACTCTGCCCTGAAGATTTACTCTATGTGATTGGCCTATTCGAAACCCGTCACCCGCCCAGTCCAGGTACCATCATAGATAGTGATATGGCGAAGATCCTTAACGAGTGGAAGCAAGACTACGACAATCTCATAGCGCGTTTTGATCGCAATAACGACGGAGAAATCGATTTACAAGAATGGGAACTCGTGCGAGCAGAAGCACGTCGTAAAGCGGAGCGCCAGCAGCGACAAGAAGCTGCGCCAACACCGGTGCATACCATCAATTATTCGCCCAACCGGCGACAACCCTATATCATTGCTAGCACTGAACCAAAATCATTAAGTAGACGCTATCGCTGGCAAGCAATAGCGCTATTACTTGTCAGTGTTATAAGTGCAACAGCGCTAGTGACAATGGTAATGCAATAATAGTAAAGCAAGAGAGACGGGTATACGAAGGGAAGGTTTTCTCGCGGCACTCAAAACACCAAAATAGCTTTGCAAAAAAATTAACTAGCAAAGATATTTTGGCCGCCACGGCAGGGAAATATTTCGCCAAAGGACTAACAAACCTTCGTACCGAGGTCTCAACTATAATATAGAGCAACAAGGACACCACTATGGCGACACGCCGAAATACCAAAGAACTCATTCTCGATATTGCAGAAGATCTTTTTGCGCAACAGGGATTTGGCGCAACCTCCGTCAGTGAAATTGCCAGCCAAGTCGGTATCAGTAGCCCTGGAATTTATAAGCACTTCAGTAATAAATTAGACATTTACGAACAGGTTTGTCAGCGCTTATTTGCACCGCTAGCCGATGCCACCCGTGGTATGGCTGCCGAGGCTGACTTTGCAGAAACTCGCAAACAAATCCATCAGGTTATGTCGCACCTGGCCACGAAGCCGAATACCGCACGAATAGTTCAACACGCCACCCTCGCACGCGACGAAACTCTAGACCTATTGAGTGACCGCTGGTATCGCAAATTTTTCTCTACCATTAGCGACCCTGCTAGCAACCCAGAAAAAGAATGGATTAACGTTCCGACAGCCATGGCCTTCCATTGCATGATCTTAGGCTATGTCACCCTCGCCCCACTCCACCACTCCATCTTCGGCGTAGACCCGCTACAACCAGAGCAACTAGAGGCGCAATTACAATTCCAACAGAATATGGTTGACGGTTTAAGTACCCTAGTCCACCGCAGCCACAAAGAGAGTAGCGGCCATTAATTGATTAATTCATTGGCCGCTGCGCGCAACCGCTCACTGTATTTACCTTCGAGTAAAGCCATCTCTGCGCCATATTCTGCGCGCTGCTCTGCCGACAAGGCCTTCCACCCTTGATGGGTTGGAATATGTGAAAGTGCCGCGGCCATTTCTGTAAACACCTGAGTATTCTTGTCATAGGATGAATCTAACATCGCGGTTTCCGCCAGCACCGCTGTGCGCAATACAAACTCACTAGTTTCTACTTGCCCAGACAAATAACAACGCGCCAGTACTTCTATGCCGCTTTGGGCATCCAGCTGCTCTGCCACTGACTCCTGTTCAGCTTGCTGCAGCGCAGAACGCTGCGCTTGATTTTGCTGGTGTAATTGCCAAAGTAAGCGCGCAGCGATAATCGCCAATACAATAACAATAAGCGCCGCTGGCACAAGCCAGATCAAATACGCTGACATTTAATACCTCTGTATTCAAAATAAAAGTCTGTTGTACATCATGCGTAATTCCAATGCACCTCGCAATGGCAAGACCCAAGAGTTCCACGGCCAACAAGTCTAGGAGCAGGGCCAACACTGCTTTATAATTGGCGCCCCAAAAATATGGAGATAATCCGTGGCAACCCCTAGCGCGATCATTTGGTCAAACAATCAACTGCAATTGCTGGATCAGCGCATTTTGCCTGCCAGATGTGAGTATCTCCACTACGACGACCCCTTCGCGGTGGCCGAAGCCATCCGCAATATGGTGGTACGCGGCGCGCCAGCCATTGGCATAACTGCCGCTTACGGTATGGTATTAGCCGCCCAACAACTCGCCTCCCAACCTGCCAGTGTTGCAGCTTGGTGCGCTGCGCTCAGTGCTGCACGCGAAGCCATTGCCAACTCCCGACCAACGGCGGTCAATCTATTCTGGGCATTAAACCGCTGTGACCAAGTGATAGAGGAGCAAGGCAATGGTGGCCAAGTATTAGCAGCCCTTCGCGAACTTGCCATTCAAATCCACGCTGAAGACGTCACCATTAATCAACGGATTGGCGATTTTGGCGCCAGTTTAATCCCCCATAACAGTATTGTGTATACCCATTGTAATGCCGGTGCTCTGGCGACAGGCGGCTACGGCACCGCCCTAGGCGTTATCCGTTCTGCACACCGCGACGGTAAAATTAAGGGGGTCTTTGCTGGAGAAACAAGGCCCTGGTTACAAGGTGCTCGATTAACAAGCTGGGAGTTAATGCAAGACGACATTCCCGTTACCCTCGCCATCGAAGGCGCGGCGGCTCACTTAATCCGTGAACACAAACCCAGCTGGATTATTGTTGGCGCGGACCGTGTTGCAGCCAACGGTGATGCCGCCAATAAAATTGGTACCTACAACTTGGCCATCATCGCCAAATATCATGGCACCAAGGTGATGGTTGCCGCCCCCACCAGCACCTTTGATGCACATATTGATGGTCCACAAATACCCATTGAACAACGCCCCGGAAATGAAATAAGCCACAGCTTTGGTCACCAAGTTGCACCGACAAACATAGCCACAAGCAATCCAGCTTTTGATGTCACACCCGCGCAATTGATAGATGCTATCGTCACCGAACACGGCATCATCCATCAACCCAATCGTGAAAGGGTGCTAGCCCACCTTGCGCAAAACAAATAAAGACACAGGTATCGACATGATCGACAGCAAATACTTTTATCAGCAGGCCATTGCCCTTGCCGCCGCAGGAGAAGAGCTCTATCAGCGCGGCTGGGTGCCTGCCACAAGCGGTAACTTTTCAACACGTCTTGATGCTAGCTCAGCCATTGTCACTGCCTCAGGTAAACATAAAGGCCGTCTTAGCCCTACCGATTTTATTGCTGTTGACCTCAATGCGCAGCCCATCAGCGAAGGTAAGCCCTCAGCTGAAACGGAGTTGCATACCCGTCTGTATCAACGCTTTCCAAACATCGGCGCGGTATTGCACTGCCACTCCCCTGTGGTCACCATCATTTCCAAATTAGTAAAACCCCGCGATGCCATCACCTTAAGTGATTACGAATTACTCAAAGCATTTGATGGTATCGATACCCACAACAGCCAAGTCGATATTCCTCTATTCGACAATAACCAAGATATCAGTGCCCTAGCAAAACAAGTCGATAACTATTTTTCAAAGCATGCCTCCTGCCCTGCCTATTTGATTCGCGGTCACGGTGTGTACTGCTGGGGTGACGATTTAGATAGCTGTATGCGTAACTTAGAAGCTGTAGATTTTTTATTGCGCTGTGAATTAGAACTAATGCGCTTTTCTCACGGAGACCAGCAATGAGCCAACTCACTATTTACACCGACAGCAGCGCAACGCAATGTCTCTTCAGTACCCAAAATGCTACCGATATCAGCGAACGTTTAGCTGCCGTGGGCGTCCGCTTTGAACAGTGGCAAACTCGCAGTGACATTGCCGCCGGCGACAGCCAAGACACAGTCTTAAATGCCTATGCAAGTGATGTACAACGACTCATCGACCAGCAGGGCTACCAGAGTGTTGATGTTATTAGTATTGCTGCAGACAATCCCCAAAAAGACGCTCTGCGCTTAAAATTTTTAGACGAACACACTCATAGTGAAGATGAGGTTCGTTTCTTTGTGCAAGGCCAAGGCCTATTCGCATTGCATATCGATAACTGTGTCTACGAAATCCACTGTGAAAAAGGTGACTTGCTGAGCGTTCCCGCCAACACATCACATTGGTTTGATCTTGGGCCGCAACCAGACTTGGTTGCCATTCGCTTTTTCAACAACCCCGACGGTTGGGTAGCAAATTACACCGGTAACGATATCGCAGATCGCTATTCACGGCTGGATACTCTCGCTCAGTGCTAGGAAGACCCTTATGATTAACGCTATTGTTACCGACATTGAAGGCACCACCAGCTCAATTGAGTTTGTTCATAGCGTGCTATTCCCCTATGCCAGTAAAAAGCTCCCTGATTTTATTCGCCAAAACCATGACCACAAAGCCGTAGCAGCCGCACTTGCCGACACTGCAAAACAAAGTGGTATTGATGTTCACAATACCGAAGCATTAATTACCCAGCTTCTACAGTGGATCGCCGACGACAAAAAAGTGACCCCATTAAAAACCCTGCAAGGCTTAATATGGGAGCACGGCTATCGCAATGGCGACTATCAGGCCCATATCTACCCAGACGCACTCAGTAAGCTAACAGCCTGGCAGCAGCAAAACATAAACTTATATGTGTATTCGTCTGGTTCAATCTACGCCCAAAAGCTCTTCTTCGGTTTTAATGAAGGTGGCGACTTACAAACTTTGTTTACTGACTATTTCGACACCACAACCGGGCCAAAGCGCGAAGCCGCTTCTTACCGAGTGATAAAGCAAGCTATTGGTCTTCCTGCCAATGAAATTTTATTTTTATCGGACACTTTGGAAGAAGTCGATGCCGCAGCTGAAATTGGCATGAGTACAGCTTGGGTTCAACGGCAGCCCCCCATAGCGCAACACACCCCCCATCAGTGTGTTAGCAGTTTTTCAGACATTATTTTACCGAGCTAATCACCGGTCTGGTCACTATCGCGGCGAAATGCGCCTTGCCCTTCGCCGCAGATAGCATCTGCGGCACACGCGCTACTACAGGGTTGCGCCCTCACTGCTTCAATTACAACAGTGAAAATGCTTCCTAGCAAGTAAATTTAACCCACACGCGTTGCACGAAATAAATCCTTGCGAAAGGTTTTAACGCCGTCGCGAAAACGGAGATGGATAAACCGGCTGTCGACATCCACAACAATACCTCGACCATACTTGCTGTGGGCCAAGGTTTCTCCCAAAGCAAAAGCCCCTTGCGTCATCTCACTAGCCGCCACACCACTAAGCTCATTCCGTGAGGAAGTTTCGTCCACCTCGTCAACAAGGGTTAATACCTCGCAGACCAAGAGCGATGAAAAATATACTCGCTTAGCTGAAAACTGTACCTCCAGACCATGATCATCAACAGTAATAATGCGACCACGGCCATGCACGCTATGCTCAACTAGAGCGGCGAATACAAAGCTATTGACCTCGACAACATTGCCCATGCACTCAACGTCCAACACATCTAGATAGCGTGCCGCTGTCTGACTCAATACGAGAGGTGTATCTTTAACATACTCAAGCCCTTGGTCTAATAAGGCACCTAACTCGGATGACAAAGGAACATTCATTTCCGTTACAAAAGGACTTGGCAGTAAATTTAGTTCAGGCCTAAGGCCACCGTCCCACCCATTGCGGCAATTTATCCCCGGAGCAAAAAGGTATAAAACATTAATCGCACGCGTCATCGCCACATACATAAGGCGCCGTTCAGACTCCTGCTGCTCCTCATTTGCACGACGACGCTTACCGGCTTGATAGGGCATATAATGGGCGCTCAACCCCGGTATAATAACAACCGGCCACTCCAACCCCTTGCTGCGATGCATGGTAGTAATGGTGACCGCATCCGGCAACGAAGCACCGTATATACGATCTCCATCAGCAATACGCAGCCCCTCTATCATTGCCAGAATAGCGGCGGGGCTTTGCTCTGTTTGCATGGCGACAAAACCCACAAAGGCCACAATCGTGGCCGCCCTATTCTCACCCTCTTCACTACTTAAGGCATTATCACGAATGGCCTGAAGCAAATCTAAATCTTGCAAAAAAAGCGTGATACCTTCACCGGCTGATGGTGAAGCGAGCATCTTTGTCAGTGCGCTAGCGACACGCTGTAAACGCTGTTCTTGATAAATGGACAAGCTGTCATCAGACAAGCCTAAAGCGGTAAATCCGCGCTCTTCTGCCATCACTCTAGTGGCATATCGGCGAAGTACTTCATGCTTTATTTTCAATTCACAAAATCGCAAAAGCTCAAAAACTTGTTGCTCACAATCCTGCCGGGTTTGCTGATAAAACTGTCCTGCCATCAATTTTAACAATACAAGCAGCACTCTTATTTCATGCCGCTCCAAAACCCGACTCCCTCCTGCAATGCGATTGGGTATACCGCGCTGTAAGAGCACCAATTCTACCGGTGCCGCCTGAGCCCAGGTACGGCATAAAAACACCATGTCGCTATAAGCTCGGCCCTGTTTATATTCCGCCAAACAGACCTCTGCCAAGGAATAACCATCTGCTGTTTGTTCTTTAAGCTCAAGCCGCGTTTTAGGTGCATTTTCTCCGCTAATACATAACACCGGATCTCGCCGTTGATTTTGAGAAATCAGCTGTGCCGCCGCTAAAGCAAGGCTATGTCCGTAGCGAAAAGTCCGCGACATTTTATAACTACTATGAGGGTAGCTGTCACCAAAATGCGTCAACATATATTCTGGGCGAGCGCCACGAAATTCATAAATACACTGGTCTGCATCCCCAACTACTTGCAAGCGCGCACGCTCTCCGGCGAGGGTTTTCAACAAAAAAAACTGAATATCGTTGATATCTTGAAATTCATCGACAACAAATAATTCCACCCGATTTGCCAAAAACTGCGCCAGCTTGGGATTTGCTGCAATGGCCTTACAAGGGTCATACAGAAAGTCTGAAAACGTCACTTTGGCGGCGCTTTTACGCCACTGCTCAAAGCGTTCAAACGCCTCTATAAACAAGTGGTACTGTTCGGGGTAGCCCGCCGTTAAAAAACTCGACTCAGGCGACTTCAAGGTCGACTTAGCAAGATCGACAAACCCCGCAAATGCGTCAAGCCACTGCTGCTGTTCATCACGTATAGCCGATCGTTGCGCCGACGTTCCTGCAGAGGCCTGCAATGCTTTTAACATCTCAATGCCGGCTTGGGCATCTCCCAGCGGGTTAGGATCAAATTGCGGTAAATAACCCTCTTTCACCAGGGCGATAGCCAAATTACGCCCCATGGCATGAAAGGTACGCACCGGAGGTAGATTTTGAGAAGTTCCTGCGGCTTGACGCAATTGGCGACTAAAGTCCTCCTGCGCCGCTTTGTTAAACATCACAACGCGCACTAGCCTTGGGTCCATCCCCGACTTAACGCGCTCCAAGACATAGCGAACCATGGTTGTGGTTTTACCCGCGCCCGCCACTGCTGTCACGCGGGCATGCCCACGAAGGTGGCGAGTCACCGTTAACTGCTCTTCCGTCAGCATGGGGTGTGTCTTAAAAACATCATAGCGAGATTGGTAAACCGTTTAGAAAGAAATAAATCAAGAGAGGCAATGAGCTTTATGTCATTTTTCAAAAGCAAAAAGCAGCTTGATGGCTAGCGTTGGCCAATATACCGAAAGCAGCCATTACTCAACAAGCTTTAACACCGATTACCTAGAAGGCAGTTTTTCTAGCTGGAATCTGGCGCATAAGCGCCAAGACATGCAAAATACCCCCAAAATAAAACAGCTACCGCCTTTGCAAGCTCAACCCCCTAAGGCACGGCGCATCAACTCACCTTAGAAAAGGACAATAAAAGATGAACTTTAAAGAAATTACTGTTGAGGTCCGTGAATCGGTAGGTATTCTCACCCTAAATGCACCTGAAACGTTAAACGCCTTAACACCCGGTATGGTTGAAGAAATCAACGAGGCCATTGACTACTTTGCTCAAAATACCCGCGCCATGATTTTATCTGGCGCAGGCCGCGGCTTTTGCTCGGGTGCGTCACTAAACCCTAGCAACCCGCTAACCCCCATGACTGCTGATCGCGATCAACGCGATATTGGCCTCATCTTAGAAAATTTTTTAAACCCCATCATGATCAAGCTTAAAAACCTGCCTATACCTTGGATTACCGCCGTTCGGGGTAGTGCAGCCGGCTTTGGCGCCTCTTTAGCGCTGGCGGGGGATATGATCATTGCCAGCGAGAATGCCGCCTTTATCCAAATTTTCTCTCGTATAGGGCTGATTCCCGATGGTGGCGCGACCCACATACTCAGCCGTACCATTGGCCGCGCTCGCACAATGGAGCTTATGCTTACCGGTAACCGCCTAAGCGCTGACAAAGCGTTAAACTGGGGGCTAATCAATCAGGTGGTCAGTGATGATCAATTAGAAGCGGAGGCATTTAAAACCGCCCTAGCCCTAGCCAACGGACCCACTGTCGCGTTAAGCCTCATTCGCAAGGCCGTCTGGGCGGCGGTAGATGCCAACTGGGAAAGCAGCTTGCAAACTGAACGCGAACTCCAAAAGCAGGCCGGACAAACCGCTGATTTTGACGAAGGCGTCGCCGCGTTCAATGAAAAACGGCCTGCAACATTTTCTGGACAATAAATAAGCAACGCATCTCACCTAGCCTAGCTATGTCTACTAAAAACCAAACGCCCGCCACCGTCGTGCGTTTGGCAAGATATGACATCAAGTTTCATCGAGCGAAATACCGAATTATTCAAGTAATCGCTTAGGGTGTTTACCATCGACCATGCCCATGAACGGGCCGAAAATGGAGTAACCTAAAAGGCGTTTTATATCTTCTGAGCATTTAGCGACGCGATCCTTTGGAATAGAGAGACTGAAATTTTCTTGAGACCGGCAAAAACCTTCACAATACTGTGCGGTAACGGCAAGGCGGCGCTGATCAGAACAATTAGCGCCGCCGCCGTGCCATAGCGTACCTAGAAAAAACACCACCGAACCCGCCTTCATTTCACAATTAATCTGCTCTTGCAGCTGGGCTTGTGTAGGCTGCTCTTCACCCCATTGATGTGAACCCGGAATGACAATGGTCCCACCATTATCTGCGGTAAAATCATTAATAGCCCACACAGTAGCCGCACCTAAGGGTTGTCGAGGGCGAGGGATAAGATAAAAAGCATCATCTGTGTGGATTGGCTGTTGTTTTTCGCCAGGCAGAATATTGATGACTTGTAATTGAGATAAGAGATAGCCCGGATTAAAAAGACTATCCAATAACGCCATAATTAGTGGATGATCCACAAGATCGTTACAGGCAAAGGTCTTTGCGATAACTGAATATATCCGCTGGGTATTCTCACCTTCAAAATAGTTGCGCCCGGTTTCATTTAGCATCGGCTCCACCGCTGCCTTGATTTCCGCTAGAGTTTGCTCAGAGAGAACATCTGGAATAATGACATACCCATTCTTATCCAAAGTTTGCAGCGTTTTTTGCAGAACATCGGGATCAATTTGGTTCAAGCCATCAGAAAAGGTTTTCTTATATCTTTTGGCTGTTTCTAAGTTTTTATAATCTTCAACGGTTGGCATGCCTAACTCCGCTATCACATTTGATTTATTGGTTTATGCGAGCTGCAGGAGCCAGTGTAAAATGAACCTTATATACAATGAATAGCTAAATATTCGTACACAAATGCTAGAGCGCATTAATACACTTATCGATGGTATTCAAAATAAAGCATTCGAAGGCATGGAATTATATTCTGGAGACACAGAGGGCCTTCCAATCATCGCACCATATTGTCACAAAAAAACCACTATCGCCCCAAAATCACCCACCAACCATTTGAAAAAGATAGCACCAAAATAGTGCTATAACCGGCATTTTAGTGCCCAACAACATGCTTTAAGTAAGAAAATCACGGTCTAAGTAAGATTTACCCTCTGAACCGATGCAATCACCTTAAAAATCGTCGACAATACGCCCCCTGTTCTGCAGCCCTGTTCATTTATGCCGAGGTTCGCTGAACTTAATACCTCCTTATTAATGACCAGTGCGGTGTTACGCCAACGGAAACACGTCATGTAAGGATGCACCCGTCCAAGAGCAAGGACTAGTTATCACACTGTTGATGCAGCTTTGAGCTAGGCGGTGACTAAGGCAAGCACAAGCTTATGTGCCAATAACACAAAATCCATGAACTTTACGGCTGTCCGTAAGGCAACATGAATCTGAACAAGAGCCTCCTGGAACATAATTATGAGTGAACATTGCATTATTATCGGCGCCAGCCACGCTGCAGCCCAATTAGTATCCAGCCTCCGCCAAGAGGGCTGGGAAGGTAAAATATCCCTAATTGGCGACGAGCCACATTTACCTTATCACCGCCCCCCGTTGTCAAAAGCCTTTTTTGTGGGTGAAAAAACCGAAGAAGACTTGCTGATTCGCGCCGCTGATTTTTACGTCAAAAATAACGTTGATCTGCTATTGGGCTCTCGGGTTACCAACATTGATCGCGATGCAAAGAAAGTGACCCTAGAGGATGGCGCAGAAATTTCTTACACCAAACTCGCCCTTACCACTGGCGCTCGCGTTCGTAAAATCCCGTTCACAGGCAGCGAGCTTGCCGGTGTGTTCTATATGCGTGACCTAAATGATGTTAAGCAAACCCACAAATTTACTGGCCCAGGCAAATCGGCAGTCATTATTGGTGGCGGCTATATCGGCTTAGAAACCGCAGCATCATTGCGTAAGATTGGCATGAGCGTGACAGTGATAGAAACCATGTCACGTGTACTACAGCGAGTTACCGCACCCGAGGTATCCGCTTTTTACACCCGCATCCACACTGAAGAAGGCGTCGACATACGCACTGAAGCCGGCGTTGATGCGATTGTTGGTGACAAGCATGTTGAAGGGGTGCGTTTAGCTGACGGCACGACGGTTGCGGCGGATCTTGTTGTCATTGGCGTCGGTGTCATCCCAAATATTGAACTAGCCGAAGCTGCTGGCCTTACCATTGACAATGGCGTTGCGGTTGACGAATTTGCGACAACCAACGACCCTGATATATTTGCAGCCGGTGATTGTAGTAATCATTACAACCCGATTTACGACCGCAAACTCAGACTTGAGTCGGTACAAAATGCGACTGACCAAGCTAAAATCGCGGCAAAAAGCATCTGCGGTAAACCCGTAGCGTATAATGCCTTACCTTGGTTCTGGTCAGACCAATACGATTTAAAACTTCAAATTGCGGGATTATCACAAGGTTTTGATGAGGTGATTATTCGCGGTAACAGTGAGCAAGGGCGTAGTTTTGCGGCATTCTATTTCTGTGAAGGCCGGTTTATTGCTGTTGATGCAGTTAACCGCCCGAAAGAATTTATGATGAGTAAACGTGCGCTAACCACTGGGCAGACAGCTGACCCAGTAAAGCTAGCTGACGAGTCTATTGAAATCAAAGACGTCTTCAATTAATTCAAAGTACGAGAACACAAATATGCCATTAATTATTTTCAAATCACACGACGGAAACACCCAAGAAGTACACGCGGAAGTTGGTACTAGTATTATGCAGGCCGCTGTTGACAATGGTGTTGACGGCATTCTTGGTGAGTGTGGCGGCTGCTGCAGTTGTGCAACTTGCCATTGCTATATTGACCCTGCTTGGGTAGCCAAAACTGAAGAGCCAGACAGCACCGAAACCGACATGCTTGACTGCGTTCTGGAGCCCCAGGAAACCAGCCGTTTAAGCTGCCAAGTATTTGTGACTGATGAAATGGATGGTATTGTCGTGGCAATGCCTGAGTCTCAGTACTAACGCGACATAAGGCATGTCATAGAAAGGCAGACCCTGTCTGCCCATATGACGTGCCCTCCTTCTGCAAAAACCCTGCCCCAACGTTTAATCTTGCCTAGCACTAGCCACTAGTAATACAGCATAGGGCCGAACACTTTGGCAATCCTGCTACGCACAGTTTATAATCTGCGCAGTTTTTTCAATCTAAATGTAACCTGAAACGGAAGCCGACCATGAGCTATAACCAAATCCCAGCTGGCAAAGATTTACCTAACGATATTTACGTTGCCATCGAAATCCCTGCCAACAGCAGCCCTATCAAGTATGAAATTGAAAAAGAATTCGACGCTTTAATGGTCGACCGTTTCATGGCAACACCGATGTTTTACCCTGCAAACTACGGCTATATTCCTAACACACTATCAGAAGATGGCGATGCATTAGACGTATTGGTTGTTACGCCATACCCCGTTGTACCAGGTTCTGTCATCCGTGCCCGTCCCGTTGGCATACTTAATATGAGCGACGAAGCTGGCAAAGACGCAAAACTGTTGGCCGTTCCACACGACAAGCTTTCAGTACTTTATCAAGACGTTAAAGAGCCCTCTGACCTGCCTGAGCTACTCATTAAGCAAATCGAGCATTTCTTTGAGAACTACAAAGATCTTGAAAAAGGCAAGTGGGTTAAAGTTGACGGCTGGGCTGGAAGTGAAGAAGCCAAAGCCGAAATTATGAAAGCGGCTGCAGCCTACAAAGGCTAAGACCAATAGCGAAGCCGCAGCACGTGGCTTCGCTATCCCTACCGCTCAGTATTAGAGTCAGCCCCCAGCATTACCGCCCCTCCCCGTTATCCTTGAATAAATTAATCGCAAAAAAAAGAGCCATCGACACCTCGATAGCCCCTTTATGATTCATCCTTACAACCTAAACAAGCCAGGCAGTTATGAAACCTTTGGCATTGCCTTTAATAAACGCTGATATAACTTAGTATTTTTGCGAATCGACTTGTGCTTGGCATAAGCCTCTACCGCTCGCTGCCAAGCATCGCCACTGCCGTGCGCATTTAATGAAAAACTGGTGCATACAGTCTTATTGACCACTTTTGATGCAACCCCAACCTGAAAAATGGGTGTTAAGTTACCGCTTTTTTCGGTTTTCAAGAGGTAGCTAATACCTCGAACAGTACCGTCACTTTTAAAGCAACGCTCTTCTTTGGTCTCGTCCAAATAGCGTTTTTGTTGAGCCTCTAATACTGCGTCACGCGCAAGAGCCTCATTTTCAACACTTTTCTTACGCCGACCTTCAAGGCGAGCACCACCATTTTTTAGCGAGAAATACTCCTGATACAACTTGCCCGCTACGGTACGGCGCACTCTATATCCATAGAATGCTTTGTTATCCAGTAGTTTAACGCTCACAATAACCTCGCTCTTATGTATTCCGTTACTATAACCCAAATTAAAATCTATGTACTTTAGCTTGCTAGCTAAAACTGATCACAGCCTACTGATTTTCATTGATATATTGATCCATATTCAGCGCGGGAAGTTCCGCCGACAGCGCACCCACTTGCTTGGCCGGCACCCCAGCCACCGTTGAGTGAGCTGCAACATTACTTAGAACCACGCTACCCGCTGCAATTTTTGCACCATCACCCACAACAATATTGCCTAATACTTTTGCACCAGCACTAATCAATACGCCATCGCAAATTCGTGGGTGACGTGGACCTGGCCCTCGGCCACAACCACCCAACGTAACTGAGTGCAACATCGACACATTATTGCCAACAATGGCCGTCTCGCCGATAACCAAGCCCGTGGCATGGTCAATCATAATTCCGCTGCCAATAACCGCAGCAGGATGAATATCCACATCAAAAACACTCGCTATCCGGTTTTGCAAGAACAGCGCCAATGACTCCCGCCCTTGCCGCCACAACCAATTAGCAATCCGGTAAGCCTGTATAGCTTGAAAGCCCTTAAAGTATAAAAATGGCATGCCGTAGTGATCACAGGCGGGGTCGCGTTCAAAATGAGCGCAGATATCCAAAGCCGCAGCCCTAACGATGTCACTATCGTTTACAAAGGCCTCATTAAACACATCTCTGATCAACATTGCCGGTACTGAATCACAATCCAGCTTAGCGGCAATATGAAAACTCAGTGCATCGGCAAAATTCGCGTGATTTAAAATACTGGCGTGGTAAAAACTGGCCAATACTGGCTCATTACGCCCGTATTCACGGGCCTCAGCGGTCATCGCTGACCATAATTCGTCTACAGTGATACTCATACCAGATCACGCTCTCTTAACATATCGGCATAAGGTGATGGATAGCAGCTTGTCGGCACCACCACAAAGCGCTGATAAATATTAGCTAATTCTTTTAAAATGACTTCTTTCAAATAAACATCTTCTCGTTGCTCCAAAGCGACTTGAAGAAGCTCTGCCTGCATGGCCAAGTCGCACTGCGCCGATAAAGGCGCATAACTTAAATGCCAGCGCTCCGGTGCAATGCCGCCGCGATCAACATTATACGGCCTAAAAAAACCATGCCCCCGCTCTTCAGCAAACTCCCTGTCCAGCCAACGATGCAAGGGACCGAAAACACCATCATCCGCCACTTCTGCAGGGGTAAGCTGCACTTGGTAATCTGGAGCCACAGCTGCTGCGTCATAGACATCGATATCTGTTCCCCAATGATGTCGAGAAGCACCTGGTAAGGCAGACCAGCGCAAAATCGCCATCACCACTTCTAGATCAGATAACGCCGCCCAATCCAATACCTCGCCCTGATCATCGAGTAAGGCGCGCTGCCCCGACGCTTTTGCATTCCAAATGGCGAGCTGGCGATCAAAACTACGAAAGCCACTCACAAGACGTAAATCAAAACCAGCGTCCGCCGCCTGCGCTTTAAGCGCGGTGAATGAGTCCACAATGCCCCGATGAACAAGCACCCCGTCTAGCGTAGCCATAACTGACTCATCAAAGCCCAATACCAAATCTTGGCTAACTTCTTTATGGTGTCGGTTTAACATAATATTTTAGGTACAAATTATCCGTTCAGTTGAGTTCAAACTAGAACTGGCATCATACTACCGACAATTGATCTGTGTTGAAATTCCGGAGTAGTACAACGTGGAAGATTTGTCCCTGGGTAACAAGAAAATCGCCCTTGCTTTAGGTAGCGGCTCTGCCAGAGGAATGGCTCATATTGGCGTCATTCAACGGCTGCAAGAGCTGGGTATCCAGCCCGATATTATTTGCGGCACGTCTATTGGGTCCGTTATCGCCGGCTGCTACCTAACCGGAAAGCTTGAACACTTCACCGATTGGATTCAGTCCCTTAGTACAACGCAAGTGCTGCACTATATGAGTGTTAGCCTAACCGTGACAGGTGGTGTGGCACATGCCACCCGCCTAATTGAGTTTTTTGAAAACGAATACGGAAACCCCGATATCGAAACGTTAACAACGCCATTTGCAGCCGTTGCCACAGACTTAATGCGGGGCCGTGAAGTGTGGTTACAACGAGGCCCCCTGTGGGATGCGGTAAGGGCATCAATGGCAATTCCGGGTATCTTAACCCCCGTTGCCTTTGGCAACTCCTGGCTGGTCGATGGTGGCCTAGTCAACCCCGTACCTGTTTCGGTGTGTCGGGCATTGGGGGCAGATATCATCATTGGCGTCGACCTAAATAGCGATTTAGTTGGTCGCCAAAAGGTCGTTACTGATGCCAAAGCCCCTACTAATGAAGAGTCTATTGAAGAGGAAGAGTCTGAAGACGAAGAGTTAATCGTCAACGAGGACTCAGAGGATGACCCTTCACTAAGCGCAGCTTTCAGCCGGTTCACGTCGTCAATAAAAGAAGCTGCTAACAGCTTCCGCAATACTAGTGAAACCCAAAAACAACCAGAACCACCCGGCACTGTCGGCGTGATGATGAGCGCAATTAATATTATGCAGGACCGCATAACCCGTAGCCGTCTCGCTGGCGAGCCCGCCGATATTATGCTGTGGCCCAGACTTGGCCATATAGGTTTATTGGAGTTCAGCAGCGCGGCAGAGGCTATTATCGAAGGGCGCAACGCGGTAGACCGGATGCTGCCCGCTATTAGACATGCCTTTAAAAGTGAAGGCGACGATCGTTTTATAGAACCCCACTATTAAGGTCTTGGATTGATGCACATACTTTGCCGCTTAGATGACATTAAAGACCCTGGCTCCAAGGGGTTTAAACAAGGTAATGACTCTCTGTTTGTCGTCCGTCAGCGAGGGGAGGTGGTGGTTTATCGCAATCGCTGCCCTCACCTTGGCATAGAATTAAACTGGCAAGAAGATCAATTTCTCGACTATGACAATTCCCTCATTCAGTGTGCAACCCACGGTGCCTTATTCATTATTGAATCTGGGGAATGTGTCGCTGGGCCGTGCAATGGTAAATCACTTGAGAAAATCCCCTGCAAACTCCAAGACGGCTGGGTTGTCCTTTTGGAATCCTTTAATAGCGAAGTCACCGCTTAAGCTACACTCACTGGTAGCGGCTCAGATAAAACCATTTCATCCTCATTAATGCTTGCTTTATAGGCAATCACCTCAAGCCCCTCTTCAACAGCGGCTTTTAGTGCATTCGCATATCGTGGATCAATTTCAGCGGCTGGACGAACACTACTGATATCTTCATGGAGTACAGCAAACAGCAAGACGACTCTTGCCCCCTCCTGCTTAAGAGACAGCAATTCCTGAATATGACGCACTGCGCGAGCACTGACTGCATCGGGAAATGCGCCATCGCCGCCTCCACAATCCAGCGTTACTGACTTCACTTCAACATAACAATCCGGCACGGTTTTATCAGTAGAGGAAAGGTGGAAATCGATACGACTCCCCGAGGTGAGACGCTTTTCACGCTTTATATTAGGATACATAGCTAAAGAAGCAATACCAGAACTAGCTAGCGCATCAGCAACCAAGTCATTGGCCCGCGCTGAATGAATACAAATCATCCCCCCTGCTCTGCTTTCAATTAACTCCCAGGTATAAGCGTACTTTCGTTTGGGGTTTTGACTATGCAGTAAGAAAACGCGACCACCTGGCGTCGCACACCCTGTCATCGCACCCGTATTTGGGCAATGTACAGTTAGCTCGCTACCGTCGTCTAAAACCACATCAGCTAAAAAGCGTTTGTAACGTTTAAGCAACCTCGCTTGCACCAACTTTTCAGGCCACTTCACCCCGTACCCCTCTACATTTATTAACACCTAGGCACCACCAACCCTTTTATTGGCTAAGCAGAGCGCGAAACAGAAAGGCCGCAACGGTACCATCTAAAGCATGGCAATGTTAATGTGATCGCAACTTCTGAGCACATAACAACATCTACTATCTGCTATATTTCGTAAATAATTTTGCATGGTATTACACGTAACACTTTGGTATCTCATACACAGAGATATCTCAACAGAGACTTTATTGTGATTAAGAAACTGCTACTTGGTCTAGGCCTTTTCATCCTCGTGCTGTTGTGCGTCGTGTCTATCGCACTCATACAGCCGCATTTACTGCGAGGATTAATCGGTAGCAGCGCCCATCGTTTTGCCGGTTTGAATGTCGACATTGCGGACATTCAATCACACATTAACCCACTTCGATTTGAAATCAGTGGGCTAAGTATCAAAAATCCTGAGTGGCCCCGTCCAGAATTATTAAGTCTTGCTGACATTACGATTTCACTAACCCAAAGCCCATTTAGTCACACTGCCTTCTGGGAGCTAAACGCAAATCAATTAACGGTCAATGTAGAACAAAATGAATCGAGCGAACTCAACTGGATAAGTAGTCAATTCAAAGGATCACAAGAAACTCCAAGCGCAAATGAGCCAAACGAGGGGCCATTACTTCCTGGCGATTTTAATTTCAATCAAATTTCGATTAAGGATGTTACCCTAAACTGGCGCAGCAAAGATGACGACCAACGCCAAATTTCGCTACCAGAGCTTAGTGCAAAACGAATAGAAAAAGGCAATGGTGACTTTTATATTAGCCTTGACTACCTTGAGCAACATGTGGAACTCAATAGCGCCATCACACTCTTTGATCCCCAAAAAGGCATACTCGGCTACGAATTATCCCTTCACCATCAAGACCTAGATATAAGCAGTAACGGAAAGCTATACCTTAACCCCAAACTAGAAGGCAGTACCCTGTCCTTAAGTTTGGACCTTCGCAGCGCAAACGCGATCGCCAAGTTAGCAGGTACTGATATTCCACCACTACCCAAAACCAAATTTTCAAGTGATATCAAAATTTCACCGAATTACGAGCTCAATAATATCGTTCTCAAACTTAACGACAACACGATCAACGGTGATATCAGCATCAATGCTGAGAACTCAGCCGTAACCGCAAACTTACGCTCCACAGCCTTAGATATCGATAGCTTGTTACCCCCTCAGCAATCAACAGAAGACACAACAAGTTCACAAAACAAGATTGCTGCGCCATCTCAGAATTCGTCCAATCAAAATTCCAAAGACGAAACTGAGGCAGAGATTAACTGGGCATGGCTAGAGGAAACCAATGTAAATCTTGAGCTCGACATTGAAAAACTCACTATATTGGGCTGGCAAGTCAGTAATCTTAAATCAGATATTACACTTCACAAATCTATTCAGGCTGCCATTAACGCCTCACAAATTCAGGAAATAGCAAAAAAACGAGACATCAATGAATTCTCAGCTAACGTTCATTTAGAGCCACTTTCAAAAACCACCACTGGCGCCGACACCAAGGTGTCGTTAACAATGACACAAGCAGGCATCACTAGCGAAGTCTCAGGTAAACTTAATGTAAATGGGATTGTCGGCAACGAGCTCGACGTTGTTGCTGATGCCCCAAGTAGCCAAGCTGTTTGGCAGTTAGCCCAACTCCCGTGGCAAGAAGCCGGCTCACTGTCTCTACAAGCAAACCTCAAAACCACCCAAGACTCGTACACGGTGAAAGGTAATAGTCAACTAGGGGAGCAAAGCACAGAGCTAGATATTCAGTACACACCGGCTAAAACCGATGCCGCGCTGCCTACATTAAAAGGCGACATCTTCTTACGGAAAATAGATCTCGCCTTTCTCAGCCCTGAGACCGATGCCAAGGTAGATAATACTAGCCCCAGTCAGTCTTCAAAAAAGAAACTTATCAGCAAGGAGCCTTTTGCCTTAAGCCCGCTCAAATCAATTAATACCGCCCTTACCCTGCGCCTTGAAGACATCGACACCGGTTACAATCTTATCCAAAAAGCCAGACTTGCCCCCACCCTGCAAGACGGCCTGTTCAACTTGAAAGATACCGTCATTAACTTTGATGGCGGCGAGGCGAAAGTAGCATTAAAGCTGGACGCCAGCAAAGAAATACCTGAGCTAGATATACGTTTCAGCATTGACGCTGACGACTACGGAAAGTTGGGGCTAGATAAAGCGGCGGGGATCAATAAAGGCAGCGGCCGGATTCGCCTAGATGCTGACAGCAAGGGACTTAGTCCACATCAATTAGCAGCCAATATGACTGCCAAATTGGACTTAAAAATTACCGACCTGGTCGCACAAGGCAATGCCTTAAACCTTATTGGGTCTGACGTTCTCACAGAAACCATAGACAAACTTAACCCCTTTTCCGAGAAGAAGACCAGCACAACCATTGAATGTGTTGCCGTCCACTTTAAGGGGAGCAAAGGAAAATTTATCAGTGACGATGCTATTGCCCTAGAAACCAAGCAAACCAAAATTATTGGCACAGGTAATATCGATATTGGTAACGAAGAGTTTTTACTGGGTGTCTCTCCCATTGCCCGAACTGGCGTGGGTATCAATATCGGCGCGGCTGCTGGTTTAGTTCGACTTGGCGGCACCTTTAACAAGCCAAAAATAGTCGCCGATCCTAGCGGAATGTTCACCTCTGGCCTGTCTACCGGTGCAGCATTTTATACCGGAGGGCTATCATTATTAGCCCAAGGCCTTCTAAAACGTGCGATCTACTCAGGTAGCGCTTGTGACGGTGACATTGATGAGATTCCGACCGTAGAAGAACTGCCGGACGATATTCTAAACCCCACCCCCGAAACGGCACCCACAGAGCAAGGAACACCAACTCTGAAAAATGAAGAAGCACCTGAGCCCACAACTTAAGCTCCAACACATTAGTCTTTTTGTAAACTAACAACCTTAAAACCATCTTGCTCTAGCAAAACTTGGCTAGCCCCAAACAAACCAAGCGCCTTGCGCTCAAGCGGTATAAATTGATTTACAACGAAAAGGGCACACCCCTGCTTTGTTAATAAGCGATGCGCTGCTGCCAAAAAACGATCGGTCAATGAACCCGCCACTGCAAAACCTTGATGAAACGGGGGGTTGCACAGCACTAAATCAACAGGCCCTTGCAGCCCTGCAGCGCAATCTGCCAGTACAATCTCAGCCTTTAGATGATGAACACTGCAGTTTTTTTGAGCGGCCAATATCGCCGCCGCATTATTATCAGTTAATAACCATTCTGCATCCGGTAGTATTTGTGCCGCCATCACCGATAAATACCCATAGCCACAGCCAATATCTGCTACCCGAGTTGGTAAGCGCTCAACTTTAGCGAGGTAGCTATGCAATTGTGAAATCAGCAATTCACTACCACGATCCAGCTTTTGCCAACCAAACACGCCCGGCTTACTAAATAATTGCGGCGTTTGGGCTATCTCTCGTATACGCGGGTAGTCGCTATCATTTAACCGCTCTTGCGGTGAGCTCTGCTTTATAATTTTGGCCAAATACGCACCACCATCTTGTTTTTTTATCTCAGCCTGAGTGCCAATTAACGCCGCCGCTTTTTTTGCATAACTATGCAAGCCATCATTCTTATGCCCACTTAACAATAAGCAGCCACCTAACGGTAAGCGCGCTAAAGCTTGATTGAGTATATGGTGCACCACGGCTTTTTCTTTGGATACCCGGTAGCATATAGTTTGCGGTGAAGGCATTTCGAGCGGAATATCAAAATCACCCAATAGAACTTGGTAACCGGTATCTTGTAGCTGTTTAGCAATATCACAACGATTGGTAAAACATTGCCAGGCGTTATCTGCAAAAGGCAGAGACATGTCAGCAATATGCTCATCAGCAAACCACCACACTTGAGACCCTAAGGAGGAAAACTGGCTATAAAGCGCCGCTAATGCACTATCAGAGCCAAGCCCGTCAGCATTTTTTAAAGTGCCCTGCCGAGGTTTAGCCATATTTTATACTTTCCTTCCCCAAATCGACGTCACCGCCGAGTAAACAATACATTATTCGCTGCCCACATTTTTCACATTATAAACACTCGCCACTTCGGTCTCGGTTAAATACCTATACTCACCTTCAGCTAGGTGCGGATCTAATTGTATTTCACCAATGGCTTCTCTATGTAAGCGAACGACCGCATTCCCTTCAGCACCAAACATCCGCTTTACTTGATGATAGCGCCCCTCACAAATTTTTAGCCTAGCGCTGCAGTCCGCCAGAATAGTCAACTCACCAGGAAGCGTGCGTACTTTATCATCTTTCAAAAATACACCACGAGCAAAATGCGCTATGGTCCGATCATCGATAACATCCGCAGTTTCGATATAATAGGATTTCCAGCATTTACGATGGGGAGACGTAATCGCGTGCGACCAACTACCGTCGTCTGTTAACAACACCAGTCCTGTTGTATCTATATCTAATCGCCCGGCAACATGTAAGCGCTCAGGATTATCTTCATCCAGCAAATCCAAGACGGTTGAGTGTCGACGATCACGAGCAGCGCAAATATAGCCAATAGGCTTGTTTAGCATCAAATATCGCGGTCCCACATGACGCAATGCCGCCCCATTCAAGCTAACTAGGACATCTGAAGACACCATATACCGAACATCTGTCACAACGACGCCACCCACAGCTATATCGCCGGATTTAATCAGCTTTTTAGCATCACTTCGGGAATAATCCGTCACACTAGATAAATAACGATCTAAACGTAGCGGTTTTTTTACTACTTTACTCACAGTCACCAATACTCTTCAGTCAGACGCCCATTGTCGGGCAAGCATCAAGCTAGCTCAAGCCATCTAAACAAAGAACATTATAATGTCGAAATGTAATCGGCAAATATCAATTACACAATCATAAATAGTTACGACACACTAACTAATAGTTTTAAATATATAAACTACTGTTTTATATGTATTTTTTAATTANTAATATACATATATAAAATACTAAGTCACTTTTTTATAGATTCTTGGTGCAATTTTGAGGTACAAATTACCGGTGCCAACTAAAACACTCAAGGACTGGCACACTAAATACAAACTATGGAGAATAGAAATGAGTAAGACACTTCCTATATTCAAAACTGTCGTTATTACAGGCATCACACTAATGTCAGGAATAACCAGCGCAGGACTGTTAAGCACCCTCTCAGACGTACTAAGCAATCCATCAGTTGACCGATCCGTCACAATAGAAAAATGCGTTGAATTACCTGCTTCAGATACCTTCTTTGCGGGCATTGCCACACCACTTACAGGACCAATCGGACTCGATCTTCCCAGCACGGGCAAGATTACAGTGTGCGCAGCAACGAGCTGTGACGTCACCGGCGGTATAGAAATGACACCCGAAGCACCATCATTTTCTGACTGCGACCTCGGTTACTCACTATCAGGCAGCGGAGAAGGCTCCTGCGTGACCACCCTCAAAATTGATACATTACTCGGCGAAAAGACCATTTACGCCGATCGCAGCGCATCCATAGACGGCTACCCTGTATTTCCGCTAGAAGTCTGTCTTGCGAAAACCTCTGACTAATATAAACCTGCCTCCGCAGTCTTGTGCGGAGGCTTACAATTTGGATATTTCATACAAAACGACCCACACCACTACCCGCTCGCTGATCTTTCAATTATCTACAGACAAAAAAAAGGACCCTTAGGGCCCTTTTATCAGCAGTTGAAACTCACATTATTGAGCTTCAGCACCCGCCTCAACATTTGCGTCGATTTTAATGTTAGTCAAACTACGTAATGCTGATTTTTTCTCTTCCATTTTAGCTTTAACCTCTGCTTTTGCAGCTGCACGCTCTTCAGCGCTTGCCTCGGCATCGATCTCTGCTTGAGCTTCGCGTTCTTTTTTGGCTGCCTTACGCTCTGCCTTTTCGGCTTCTGCCTTCGCTTTCATTTCTTCGCGCTTGGCTTTGGCTTCAGTTTTTTTCTCTTCGGCACTTGCCTTCATTTTGTCATGACCAGCTTCCGCGCTCGCTTTTGCTTTAGCCGCTTTCTCGTCGAGATTAGTATCAACACTTACATTAGCTTCGGCTTCAGCTTTTGAGTCACCGCCACCCAAGCCTATACGACTCAAAAAACTGCCTTCAGCAGCCATAACACTGCCACTTAAACCCACTAAAGTTGCTGCAATAATTATTTCTTTCATGTTCATGGTGATACATCCCTCGCTTCATTAGTCTTAACGTTTAACTGCTACTCATTGTAAGGAAGCATCCCCCTATAACAAGCATAGAATCACGTAATTTTAACCGGAATTATTTTACCCCTAATCGCTGATATTCAGCTTACAGTCAGCTTTCCTAGCAGCAATTTTATTAGTGTTCACGCGTGGCCCTGAACCGTACTTCAGGGTGGCGCTCTTCCGTCAGCGACAAATTAACCCGCGTCGGCGCCAAGTATGTCAAATGACCACCACCATCAATGGCAAGATTATCTGCGCATTTACGTTTAAATTCTTCGAATTTTTTAGGGTCATCACAATCTACCCAGCGCGCTGTATAAACATTGATGGGTTCATAAAGCGCCTCAACCTTATACTCATCCTTTAGGCGATACGCTACCACATCAAACTGCAGCGTACCCACCGCCCCCACAATAAGATCAGTATTGCGCTGCGGCATAAATACCTGTGTAGACCCTTCTTCTGACAACTGCTGCAGACCTTTTTGCAACTGCTTAGACTTTAAAGGATCACGCAACCGTATTCGCCGGAATAGCTCTGGCGCAAAATGGGGAATACCCGTGAACTTCAACTCCTCGCCGTCGGTAAAAGTATCGCCAATTTGTATCGTGCCGTGATTATGAAGACCGATAATGTCGCCCGACACCGCCTCTTCCAATAACTCTCGATCTCCAGCCAAAAAGCTCACCGCATCAGCTATCTTTATATCTTTACCAATTCGTACATGGCGCATCTTCATGCCTTTGCGATAAGTGCCCGAGCAAACCCTCATAAAAGCAATTCGATCCCTGTGCTTAGGATCCATATTTGCTTGAATTTTAAAGATAAAGCCAGCAAACGCATCCTCTTTAGCATCAACCTCACGCTGATCCGTTGCCCGATTTAGTGGTGCCGGTGCCCAATCCACAAAACCATCTAACATTTCACGAACACCAAAGTTAGACAGCGCAGTACCGAAATACACTGGCGTCAGTTGTCCGCTCAAATAAGCACTCAGGTCAAATTCATGGCTCGCTCCGCGCACCAATTCAATTTCTTCTAAGTAATTATTATACTCATCATCCAGCAGCGCCTTGGCTTCATCGCTCTCTAGGCCTTTAATCTGGATATCCTCTGCAACAACAGAGCCCTTGCCGGCTTGGAACACATGAATGACATCTGTGTAAAGGTTGTAAACCCCCTTAAAATCGCGCCCCATGCCAATAGGCCAATTTATAGGGGCCGCCGCAATACCCAGTACACTTTCAACCTCATCCAATAATTCAATGGGGTCTCGAATATCCCTATCCATCTTATTCACAAAGCTCAGAATCGGAGTATCACGTAAACGACAGACATTCATTAATTTGATGGTTCGGTCTTCCACACCTTTGGCGCCATCAATAATCATCAAGGCAGAATCGACTGCAGTTAACGTTCGATAGGTATCTTCAGAAAAATCTTCGTGACCTGGGGTATCAAGTAAATTCACCACTCGGTCTTTATACGGAAACTGCATCACGGACGAAGTAACAGAAATTCCTCGCTCTTTTTCCAAACTCATCCAGTCCGAGGTCGCCGCACGATCATTTTTTTTGCCCTTGACCGTTCCTGCTACCTGTATCAACTGACCTAACAAAATCAGCTTCTCGGTAATCGTGGTTTTACCAGCATCTGGGTGAGAAATAATCGCAAACGTTCTGCGCTTAGCAATTTCCTGCTGAAAGGGCGAATTCGACATCAATATAGGTCTTCTGGCTGAAAAATGAGCACGATAAAAACGCTATCGCGAAGGGGGGAGAATTCTACGTTATTTACACAATTTTTTCACTGCAGGCAGCATAATTTGCATACCAGGAAGGAACAGCAAGCCCAACAATCTAAAGCATCAGATATACGCACGCGTGGACTAGCGCATGCGTATATCTGTCAAAACCAGTTTACTTATGGCAAACGAACAACATCACCTTTTAATGCAACACCGGCGATAAATGTCCCCGTATGACACTCGTATTCAACTTCGCTAGAAAACACATTACGCTTATAATAGCTTTCAATATTGACAACCGCATTGCCACCTGCAGCTACAGCACTGTCTTGAAGTGCAATTAATGCTGACAACAATACCCATTCACACGCTTGGCGGTCACTTTTATTAAAAGCATTCGTTTTCTTATTGGTAACCCGCTCCCCCATTTGAGATACAGGCGTTGGGAAAGATTGTCCACCAAAATAAAACTTAACTCCCGCATTCAAACTAGCCTTAAAATCTTCCGTCTGCATCGCTTCCGCAATAGACAATACGTGCTTTTTATCGGCAGCGTAGGCGACATTTACCACAGATGCACACATAATCAAAGCTAAAAGAATTATCCGTTTCATGCTAATAGATCCTTAAAGTTAAAGGCCTCGAAAAGACAAGGCGTTGAAATCCATCATATCTTAGTCAACTGCTTGCCGGATGTCTAACCACCCTACACACTTACAACGACACTACCGTTGCTTGTTAAAGAAGCGATATCTGGTAGAATCCAGAACTAAATCACAAAGCACTTGTCGTGTACACGCGGCAGTACATCGCCCTAGCACTTATGGACGAGGAATGTCTATATCGTTTGCAATTTCTGAATGGTCAGGCTGGACCAATGTACCGATTCAAGGATTAGAAGACAGCACTCAACTGACTCTTTCTGACAGTCCCGACGTACACCTCATCCCCCCGATGCTTCGACGCCGATTAAATCTATTGGGAAGGGCCTGCGCCAGTATCATTATGCGTCACTGCAGCCAAGGTGAAGACACTCCTTTAGTTTACTCTAGCCGTCACGGCGATATAGAGCGCACATTATCAGTGTTACAGGAGCTAACAGTTGGGCAGGCCGTCTCCCCCATGAGTTTTAGCTTAGCTGTGCACAATGCCATCTGCGGCGTGGTCTCCATTCATCAAAAGTTGACAGGGAATATCTCTACGATTGCAGCAAATGAAGGGCTTATTCCAGTGTTGTTAGAAGCTTGCGGCTTACTTTCCGAGGGACACGATAAAGTCCTGTGTATTCTGTGTGATACAAGCCTCCCCGAAATATATAGAGATAGTGATGAGATTGTGGAGCAACCATACGCATGTTGCTTTGTTGTTACTAAGGGCAGCACCTTGAGTCTTACTACAATTTCTAGAACGTCAAAACGTATGCCCGACAATCTCGACACTTCTTCTAACTACCCCGCACTGCGTTTTGGTAACTTTCTAAGCTCTCTCACCGATAGAAGCATGAATTTGAGTCATAATAATAATCAATGGATGATCTCCAAACACTAATATTATGACCCTGTTATCTAGACTCAATTACTATTGGCGCCTAATCGCAACCGCAATCTCTTTTTTGCTTTTTGGCATAGGTGGCGTGGTGATTCCAGCTATCGCCACGCCCGTGCTGTATCTAATTGCCCGTGACAAAAGACAAAATGCCGCACGTAAACTTGTCCACTTTTCATTCAAAAGTTTCGTTTATATCATGCGAGGGCTTGGTGTCTTACGTTGGGACATCAAGGGTGAAGAGAAACTAAAGCGTCAAAATGGGCTTGTCTTGGCTAATCATCCAACACTCATTGACGTGGTATTTCTTGTAGCTTTAATCCCAAATGCTAACTGCGTGGTCAAAGAACGCTTGCTCAGAAACCCCGCCATGCGCGGATTCATATCCCTAACAGGCTATATACCAAACAACGACAGCACTGGCTTATTAGATTCTGAAAGCGATTTTGGAGGACTTTTAGTCGTCTTCCCAGAAGGAACTCGCAGCACCGCGGGGCAACCACTAAAAATGCAAAGAGGCGCTGCCAACATTGCGATACGCAAGAAAACAAACATTACACCAGTCATAATACAGTGTAACCCTGCAACATTAAGCAAACAGCACAAGTGGTATCACATCCCAGAGCGAACTTTCACGGTATCAATCACGGTAAAAGACGACATCAATATCAGTGAATACCTAGATACACCTGCTACACTTGCCGCCCGCCACCTCACAAAACACTTAGAACAGTATTTCTCACAGGAAGCCAAAGTATGAGTACCCCGCAATTAATTCAAGAACTGAAAGCCCTGTTGATCGAGGCCCTAGACTTGGAAGATATATCAGTTGACGACATCTCTGACACCGAACCGCTTTTCAATGAGGGCCTAGGTCTCGATTCTATCGATGCCCTTGAAATAGGCGTTGCCCTGCAAAAAAAATACGGTATCAAATTAAACCCAGATGCCGACGATGTAAAAACCTATTTTTCAAGCGTTAGTCAACTTGCCAAGTTAGTTGAGAACAATCGAACAGTTGAAGGGTAAGCACCATGCATTCTAGAGCAGATATTTACCAACATATCGTTGACGTAATGAGCAACCTTTTTGAAATTCCCCCAGAGAAATTAACTGAAGACGCAGAGCTTTACGATGAGCTCGATATTGACAGCATAGACGCAGTCGACCTGATCGTTGAGTTAAAAAATTTCACCGGGAAAAAAATTGCACCCGATGATTTCAAATCAGTTAGGACAATCGGTGATATCGTCAATGCAGTAGAAGAATTGCTAAAAAATGACTAAAAGCCTAGGCATTCGCATTGCCCTCGGTCTGCTATTTCTTCTTTACCCTGTAATGGTTTATGTTGGTCTAGCCTTCTTTGACCCGAGATGGCTGACCACACTATTAGTCGTTACCGCTGGCGCTCGCTTCCTGGGTGGCCAGTTCCCACGGCGAATGCTTTTGCTTTGGTCCGGCGCAGCGCTGTTAGCGATTTTCATTACTTTCATCGATGCCTCGGAGGTAGGCTTGCTCGCTTACCCAATACTCGTGAATGCTGTATTTCTTGCTCTCTTTGCCTGGAGCTACATCAATCCGCCCAGCATTATCGAATCTATAGCCAGAAAAACCGATCCCGACTTACCTGAAAGTGGCGTACGCTATACCCGCAAAGTAACATTAGTTTGGTGTGTATTTTTCCTCGTTAATGGCTTGCTTTCCCTTTATTCTCTGACTCAAAGTAGAGAATTTTGGGCTCTATACAATGGCATGATTTCCTATATTTTAATGGCTCTGCTAATGGCCGCCGAATGGCTGGTACGCCAACGAGTAAAAACAAACAATGTCAGTACTTAAAGCGCTTAGAAGTCTTTGCGAAACCTCAGCCCCCATTTACAGCAATAATAAAATTATTGCTTATCGCGGAGTCGATCCGGTTTTGTGGCTTGAAATAGACAAGCGAATAGAGCATTGGAAAGAGCACCTTAATACGATTCCTGAATCTGCTATTGCCGTCCATCAAAATAGTGGTACAGAGCTACTCGCAGTGCTAGTGGCAATATGGCAACTCAAGAAAGTTGCCGTGTTCCCGTCAAGCACACGTCAAAACCATCTACATACAATTATATGCCCCAAAGCGATACCCTCTCTCGATGACACAGAAAACTTTGTTCTGGCTGCAAAGCAAAACTATCCATTAAATCCAGACTTAGCCTTAATTATCTACACTTCTGGCTCTACCGGCCAAGCTCAACCATGCCCCAAAACATTCAGTCAGCTTAACGCCGAAATAGAAACACTGGAAAGCTGCTGGAAAGAAACGCCCCTGTCCAGTCTCTTTGCTAGCTCCGTTTCTAGGCACCACATGTACGGGCTTCCATTTGGGCTACTTTGGCCGTTTCTTCGTGGCAACCCCTTTATTGACACACGTCTGCCCTACTTAGAATCCCTGGATAATTTACCTGGTGACTCCTTCACATTGATAAGCAGCCCAGTTCAACTGGCAAATCTTCCCGTGAATTTGGACACATCAACCCCCTCTCGTTGTGCGGCTGTTTTTAGTGCTGGCGCGCCGCTGCCCTCTGCTGCAGCAGAGCGAAGCCAACACCATTTCGGAAAAGCAGTTATCGAAATTTATGGTAGCACTGAAACTGGGGCTATCGCTCAACGTCAGCAAACTGTCAATAAAGCATGGCAGCTATTACCTAACACTAAATTACAGATTAATGATCACCAGCATATAGAAATATCCTCTCCTGCAGCAGGCTGTAGTGACGGTGATTGGCTATCCCTATCCGATATTGGAGAACAATTAGACGAGCAACGCTTTTACTTAAAGGGCAGAGACGATCAAATTGTTAAAGTTGGAGCAAAACGAATATCACTAAATAGCATCAATGACAGATTACTAGCACACCCATGGATCTGCGAAGCGCGCACCATATTACTAAACGACCGAAAATCTCGAATTGCGGCGGTGATATGCTTAAATTCAGAGGGGAATTACCACTTAACTGACAAAGGCCGAAAGAGTGTAAACGACGTATTACTCCAACACATAGACGGCCATGTGGAGTCAATTGCCAAACCACGATACTGGCGGTATTTATCTACAATGCCCATGAATAGCCAGGGTAAAATTCAAACCGAGGTGTTAGAGAATCTCTTTTTCAGCGAGCGGCAACCACGTTTACCGGAGCTCATTGCACACGATTCTGGCATTACTGACAGTTGCGCCAAGCTAACACTCTTTGTGCCTCACCAGCTCTTTTACTTTAACGGTCACTTTCCAGGTAATCCAATACTTCCCGGCGTTGTGCAAATCAGCTGGGTGATGCATTTTGCCAAACAACAATTTTCTGAGCTAGGTCAATTTCAACGTTTGGAAGTTATCAAGTTTCAAAAAATCATCCATCCTGGTGACACAATCTATCTTGAACTAAAGTGGGACACAGACAAACGCCGACTATTATTTAGTTATAGAAACAGCCTAGAACAATCACTCGCTAGTGGCCGAATTGGGTTTACTCACCATGATTAGTACTCCCCACAACGTATTTAAGCCCTGTGGGTTAATACCTGTTTACAATCATTCACTAGTACTGGCCGACACCTGTAAAAATTTACTAGATAAAGGACTGCCGATAATCCTGATTGATGATGGTAGTAATCAAGCATGTAAAGATGTAATGCAAAACATTATTGCCAACAACTCAACGATTAAACTCGTTACGCACCCCAACAACCGCGGCAAGGGTGCAGCAATTAAAAGTGGCATCATTGCAGCTAAACACCATCAATATAGTCACGTTATACAAATAGATGCCGACGGGCAGCACAACCTTGATGATGTTGAGCGCTTTCTCAATGTAGCGAAGGAAGCACCTCAAGCCTTAGTTTTAGGCTACCCGTCTTACGATGAGAGCGTACCAAGCCATCGTTATTACGCTCGATATCTAACCCATATTTGGATTTGGATAAACACATTATCAACAAGTATTATAGACACCATGTGTGGTTTTAGAGTGTATCCAGTAAGCGAAAGTACGGCGCTGCTAAGCACATCTACTATTGGAGATCGAATGGAATTTGACTCTGAATTTGTTGTTAAATGGTACTGGTCAGCCCTCCCTATCACTCAACATGAAACTAATGTTCGCTATCCGCAAGATGGCATTTCACATTTCCGACTAATAAAAGACAATATTCTAATTTCAAAAATGCATGCCAAATTGTTCTTAGGCATGTTATGGCGCCTACCCAGACTCCTAACTCGTAAATTCAGCGGTGCGAATTCATGAGGAACACGAAAAACTGGTTCTCAATCAAAGAGCACGGTTCAAAAAATGGGATTTCATTTTTACTAACATGCTATAAATTTGGTGGACGCTGGTTATTCATCATTATTTTATTTCCGGTTATGTTCTTTTATTTTGTATTGCGTCGTGATGCCCGTCATGCATCAATCCAATATTTGGAAAAAATGCATCGCGTAGACAATACATTCCCCAAACCTAAACTTCATCACAGTTTCTATCATTTTTGGAGTTTCGGGCTAAGCCTACTAGACAAATTTAGCGTATGGATGGGTAATATCCGACGAGAAGATGTCACCATTCATGGTGATAATTATATTTCAGACATGATTAATCAAGGCCAAGGGGGAGTGATATTCACCTCTCACCTAGGTAATTTCGAAATATGTCATGCCCTCTCGGAAGGGCACAACGGTATGAAACTTACCGTTCTTCACCATAGTCGACACACGGCAAAATTTAACGAAGTACTCAGTCGCTACAGCGGTGATTCACAAGTAGAACTGATGCAAGTAGGCGATTTAAATATCGGTACCGCAATTCGTCTAAGCGAAAAGATAACCCAAGGTGAATTTATAGCGGTAGCAAGTGATCGAACCCCTATCAACAATCCCAAAGCAGTGAAAATAATTGATTTTTTGGGTCAACCCGCCGCTTTCCCTACAGGGCCTTTTTCAATGGCATTGACTTTGCAATGCCCAATATTGGCTCTACATTGCATCAAACTAAAAGGGCGCTACCACATCTATTTTGAACCTTTGTTTGAAGGCGAAATAACTAATCGAAAACAACGCAGTTTAGCGCTTGACACGCTAATGAAAAAGCATGTTTATCGACTAGAGTATTTTTGCAAATTAGCACCTTGGCAATGGTTTAATTTTTACCCATTTTGGGCTCAAGACACTACTCAGATGGACAATCAATAATGAGCAATTTTAACAACATGGCTACAAAACACAGCATAGATGTGATTATTGATATCCCCTTCCATGACGTCGATTCTGCGCAAATTGCGTGGCACGGACACTATGCCAAATACTTTGAAGTCGCTCGATGTGCATTATTAGAAACAATAAATTATAACTATTTACAAATGAGCGAGTCTGGCTACTTTTGGCCCGTTGTAGATATGAGGATCCGCTATATTAACCCTGCACTTTTTAGTCAAAAAGTTCGAGTTAACGCCACAATTACAGAATGGGAAAATCGCCTGCGAATAGACTATAAAATATTTGATGCCGAATCGTCTCAGCGTCTAACAAAGGGCTACACTATTCAGGTAGCTGTCGACATGGAAAGTCGCGAGTTACAACTTGCCTCTCCCGCGGTATTACTTCGTAAGCTAGGTGTGGATGAGACAATATGAAATGTGCCATATTTCTCATGCTCAGCATTATTAGCTACAGTAGCTATGCCGCCAATGCATTAGATCAACTTGCCAACAGCGCAAAGAACACTAACAGTATCAGCGGTAAGTTTACTCAATCACGACACATCGCTGTCTTAAGCATTCCGATCAGATCATCAGGGGAGTTTCATTACCAGCGTCAAAACGGCCTAATATGGAAGGTAAATCAGCCAGTCGAGAGTACGTTAGAGGTATCTTACAACAACGGCTTACGCATGATTGATGACAAAGGCAACACTAATCCAATTTCAGGGACTGAATTGCTGACCCAGTTATTTCTCGGAATATTTTCTGGAAACCTTACCACCCTCTTGGACACCTTTAATATTGAAGAGCGGGAAATTGAAAAAAGTTGGCAGCTACATTTAACACCGAAAAGCGACGTATTACGGCAGCATATCAATTATATCGATATTACAGGTCAGCACAGTGTTAATTTTATCTCAGTACAAGAAACCAATGGCGATCGCAATGAAATATATCTAATAGATCAGAAAATAAAACGGTCTGCTGAATGAGCTCAGCTACAAGCCTAATGCCTAAGCAACGCGTATTCATCGCAACCTGGTTTGCAATTCTGCTATGTGCCGCCGTATTTTGTATACAATATATTAGCAAGGACCAAGTATTTGAAAGTAATATTCTAGGTCTATTACCCAGCTCAATCTCCGCTGACTTTAACCAACCAACAATTGCCGCAATAGGGGTTGAGCGTAAATTTATTATACTCGTTGCCAGTAACAACACCTCTCCGACGACAGCTTTAAATGCCAGCATTGAGTTACAAAGCAAACTAACAAAACTACAGAGCGTTGACATTGACAGTCACAATGGTAATGAATTGCAACGACTCAAGGATTTCTATAGGCCCTATGTTAATCAATTACTCACTGCAGATTGGCGTCATCGGCTAACAATCGAATCTCCCCAAAATATTGCCAAAAAACGCTACACCGAACTATTTAGCCCAGCACAGCCTTATCACCCTCATAATATTCAAATTGACCCATTTAATCTTGCTGGTGATTGGTTTAATAAATTACTACCCTCTCAAGAGCAATTCCGTGCATCAGAAATCCCGTCATTAAAAGACGGAAACCAGCTGTGGTATATCGTCTCTGGCAAGCTCAATACCAGCCCATTCTCGCCAAGCAAGCAACAAGCGATTACAGACACCCTTAAAGAATTTACATTACAAAACCCAGATATCAAAATTCTAAAATCTGGGGTGATATTTCATGCCGCTGAAGCAGCAAGCCTATCCAAAAAAGAAATATCTACCGTTGGCGCCGGCTCTATACTCGCAATCATAATATTAGTTATTGTCGTTTTTCGCTCATCAGCCGCATTATTCGCTATTATTACTACACTGGGTATTAGCGTACTTATCGGCCTTACATCATGTTTTTTAATTTTTGAGAAAGTTCACCTTATAACCATTGCCTTTGGCTCAACACTTCTTGGCTTAGCTGTAGACTACTGCTTCCACTTTCTTATTAAATACCGGCAACTGAATGACGCTAAATTGACAGGAAAACGAATTTTAAGGGGGCTAATATTTAGTGCGGCAACAAGTATTCTAGCTTATATTTTCCAACTAATATCCCCGCTGTCAGGTTTACAACAAATAGCTGTCTTTATGTGCTCAGGGCTTGCCGCAGCCGCTATAAATATAGTTGTATTAAGCTTCTATTTTCACGACTCAAGGTCTTTTTCTAGATCACTTAATATTTTCCCCAAGTATATAGCGCCATATTATCTCAAACTTGCTAAAGCTAAGCGTGTCACAAGCCTTGTACTACTCATTATTTTTATCATATTGATGACGGTTGTCATTAATAAGAATGGTAGTGATGACATTAGAAACCTAAATTCATCGAGCCAAGCGCTATTAAAATCTGAAGTGAAAGTACAAACACTCCTCAATTTCCCAGATAATCAACGATATTTAAAAATCACTGCAGAAAACAGCCAGGAATTATTAAATCTTAGTGCTACTGTAGGACATACACTAAACAACTTAGGGGTACCCACACCCAACGCCAATGTCATTGGCTTAGTGCTTCCCTCTATTTCGCAACAGCAATCAGATTTTTCTTTAATCCAAGAAAAAATCTATGGTCCTCACGGCGCCCTAAATGAATTATGTAAATTACTTGCCAATGACTGTAGTGCATGGCAGTTAAATAACATTACGTTCAATCCAAGTTTATTACTAAAAAATCTACCACAAGATGTAAAGACATTAGCACCAGCATTTTTAATGAGCCAAGAACGTGAAACCCGTATATTGCTTCCTCGCAATATACCCATTACTCAAGAGTTCAATGAGTTCGTTAGCTCCACAGCTAAAATAGCCTATATTGACAACGTCGAAAATTTATCACGAAGTCTACAACTTTTTCGCCATGAGACTAGCCTTGCGCTCGGTGTATTCTTAATAACATTTTCACTAATAATGTTAGCCATCTACCGTTCCAACGCTTTTGCACCACTCATCACACTTGGCATTTCGATTACAACTAGTATTGCATTAGGGGCTAGTACTGGTATTAGCTTATTTCATATTCTTGCGCTACTCCTTGTTATTGGTTTATCAGTAGATACCGCAGTATTTTATTTAGAGCTAGGGTTAAACTCTGAAACTTGGTTAGCCGCTAGCCTTTCTACAATAACGTCGACACTTGCCTTTGGCTTACTCGCACTGAGTGAAGTGCCCATTTTGCATCAATTTGGTAGCGTCGTATTTACAGGTCTTATTTGCACTTGGTTAATTTGCCCCTTGATATTTTACCTTTTCAACGTAAATATTGATCACAATACCAAGAACTCCCCCTCCCTATGTAACAAGGAAAAGTTGTCATGAAAGAACACTGTGATGTTGCAATTATAGGCGCTGGACCTGCAGGCAGTGTCGCTGCCGCGCTACTTTGTAAAGCTGGGCACCAGGTTGTAGTACTAGAACAAAGCCATTTCCCACGTTTTTCTATTGGTGAAAGCTTACTTCCACAGTGCATGGTTTTTTTAGAAGAAGCAGGAATGCTTGAGGCAGTAAATAATGCCGGCTTTCAATTTAAAAATGGTGCTGCATTTAGTCGTAACAATTTACCCGGCGCATTTGACTTTACTCAAAAATTTAGTGAAGGCCCTGGTACAACATTCCAAGTCCAGCGAGCAGATTTCGATCACCTACTAGCCAATCAAGCCATATCTAGCGGTGCTGATATTCGATTTGGCAAACGCATAGACGGATTCGGTTATGATGATGCCGACCTGCCGGTATTAAACTATAAAGATGAGGATGGGGAGGCCCATACTCTACACAGTAACTTTGTACTAGATGCCTCAGGTTTTGGACGTGTGTTACCACGCTTATTAGACTTAGAAATGCCATCAGACTTTCCTGTTCGTCGATCCTTGTTTACGCATATCGAAGACAATATTAGCGACGAAAATTATGACCGTAATAAAATATTGATTGTTGTACACCCAGAACATAAAGATGTGTGGTACTGGTTGATTCCCTTTAGTAATGGTCGCTGCTCACTTGGTGTTGTCGCCGCACAGGAATATTTTGATCTAGACAATAATACCGCTGAAGCATTATTAAAAAATGCAGTACACGAAAGCCCAGAACTACGCCATTTACTCAGTAATGCACAATTTGACACCCCCATCTCCGTCTTGGGAGGCTATGCGTGCAAAGTAAAATCACTTTGGGGAAAACGCTTTGCGTTACTAGGAAATGCGGCCGAATTCTTGGATCCCGTATTTTCATCCGGCGTTACTATCGCCATGAAATCGGCTAGCCTCGCCGCGCCTCTGGTAAATCGTCAATTATCAGGCCAAGAGGTTGACTGGCAAAAAGAATATGCTCACCCCCTACAGTCTGGGATCGATACTTTTCGCGCCTATGTAAACGCGTGGTACGACGGATCATTTCAGGATGTCATTTTTTCATACCGACGCCAGCCGGAAGTACGCGGTATGATTTGTTCTATTTTAGCAGGGTATGCTTGGGATCAAAGCAATCCCTTTGTTAGCCAACCAAAGCGGCTTCAAACTGTGGTATCCCTATGTCAAGGCTAGTTATCCTATTATGCTTGGCGTTGCTACAAGCCTGCGCAAGTCAGGATCAAAGGGCGTTATACCATCTGGATACGCCTTCGTTTACCACACTTAATTGTTGTTGGCAGTCACTAGAAACTATCCGTATTTCTGGCAGCGAGCAATCAATTGAGCTTCTCAGTGCTTTAGAGCTGCTAAACGACCACCTCACTGTTGTTATTTTAGATCCTTTAGGTCATAACCTAGCAACATTTAGGCAGGACCAAGCTGGCTTACACACCTTAAATGCACCTCCTGACTGGGATACACGTCTGAGCAAACACATACTACTCGCCATTTATCTTGACCAATTACAGGCATCAGATTGGCACTCACTTGCTCCAGAATGGACTGTAATTATTAAAGAAAATTCTCGAACTTTACGTTATAACGACAGCGTTAAATTAACTATAAAATATGTGCAAAATGACTCAAACAACCGCCAACGCCACATTTATATTGACGGCCAGCCATTAACACTAGAAATCAAAACGCTTTCAAGGACTGTCCTGTGAACTCGACGCCCATTTATCTACATCAAGCCGGTATTTGCTGTGCGTTAGGTAATACTATTAAGGAAGTAGACCACGCGCTATTCTCTCAAAATATTACTAGCCCACTCCGCTCCAGCGATGACTATTCTCCTGGCAAGCCCATTCCCTTAGGGCGAGTAAAAGATATCCCTGATGTTGCAATCGGTGGCGAAAATACACGAAACAATCGAATTTTAGCCCAAGCTGTCCTACCCATGCGTCAGGAGATAGAGGCATTAATCAAACGCCTAGGCAGCCATCGTATCGGCATCATTATTGGCACCAGTACATCGGGTATCGCCGAGTGTGAAGACGATATGCAGGTGAATGAAAATGGCTTCTATTTAAGCGACGACTATCACTATCGCAATCAGGAACTAGCGGCATCCAGTCGTTTTTTAGCCCATTGGCTAGGCATAGATGGTCCATGCTGGAGTGTTTCCTCAGCCTGTACATCTGGAGGAAAAGCCTTGGCCAGTGCAGCGCGATTGCTTAAAACTGGGATGTGCGACGCCGTTATTGCCGGTGGTGTAGACAGCCTATGCCGCATGACAGTAAACGGTTTTGACGCATTGGCAGTAACAACACAAAATCATTGCAACCCATTTAGCGCCAACCGTGACGGTGTAAATCTTGGCGAAGGCGCGGCAGTCTTTATTGTTAGCCGCGAACATGCCAAGGTGCGACTAGCAGGTTATGGCGAAACATCAGATGCCCACCATATTTCATCGCCAGATCCAGAGGGCAAAGGCGCCGAAGCCGCAATCAGAAAAGCGCTACACAATGCCAATTTACAGGCCGCAGATATTGATTACATCAATCTTCACGGCACCGCCACATTACAAAATGACTTAATGGAAGGCACTGCAATTCATCGCGTGTTCAACAATGACGTTCCATGCAGTTCGACAAAACCTTTAACTGGCCACACATTAGCCGCCGCCGGTGCAATCGAGGCCGCTTTTTGCTGGCTCACTGTCCAGCGAGAAGACAAGCAACTGCCGCCACATTTATGGGACGGCATTAAAGATAGTAAAATACCAGGCTTAACGGGGTTAGGATGCCCTGGGCTCGCACCGGCAAAGGCCGTAATGAGCAACTCCTTTGCCTTTGGCGGCAATAATTTGTCTTTAATTATGACCAGAGAATGCCATGAGTGATCACAATACTGACAGCGCTATAGCACCAATCAAAATTGCCCCTTTTATTCCTCATGACGGTGCCATGTCACTTTTGGATACTATTATTTCGCAACGACCCAACGGCATCACCGCTCAAGTTCGTATTAATGAAGACGCTTTATTTGCTGAAACTGAGGGCGTACCAAGCTGGGTAGGCATAGAATATATGGGACAAGCCATAGCCGCCTACGCAGGTCTAAAAGCGCGAACTTCCGGTGGTGCAGTTAAAATTGGCTTCCTTGTAAGCACTCGACGTTATGAGCCAATGTGTAGCCACTTTCCTCTTGGCAGTCTATTAGACGTATCTGTTGAAGCAGTAACAGATGGTAATACCGGCCTGCAAATATTTCAGTGCCAGATCACTGGTCACAACATAAGCGTGCAATCCAATCTCAATGTATTTATGCCTGACAACGTGGATCAATTTATGCTGGAGAATTTATCGTGAACAATAGCGTACTTGTCACTGGTTCAAGTCGAGGTATCGGACGCGCCATTGCGCTAGAAATTGCCCAAGCAGGCTACTCAGTTGTTATCCATTACCGCAAAGAACGAAGCCAAGCGGAGGAGCTTCAAAAGCACATAGCCAGCATTGGTGGAAATGCTCGCCTCCTTCAATTCGATGTTACTGACCGAGATCAATGCAAGCAAATACTTGAGACAGACATAGAGACTCATGGCGCTTATTATGGCGTGGTTTGTAACGCAGGTATTATTCGCGATGGTGCATTTCCTGCATTAAGCGGTGAGGACTGGGATTCCGTTATACACACAAACTTAGACGCATTTTATAACGTCTTACACCCACTCATTATGCCTATGGTAAGACGTCGCAAACCAGGCCGTATTGTTACGCTTGCATCGGTATCAGGGCTAATGGGTAATCGCGGCCAAACAAACTATAGCGCCTCAAAAGCTGGGATTATTGCCGCCAGTAAATCCTTGGCTCTAGAGCTCGCCAAACGTGAAATAACCGTCAACTGTGTTGCGCCTGGCCTAATTGAAACAGAAATGACAGACGACATATTGAGTAAAGAAGTGATGAATATGATTCCAGCCCGCAGAGCGGGCAAGGCTTCAGAAGTAGCCTCGTTAGTAAAATACTTACTTTCACCAGAGGCTGCTTACATAACCCGTCAGGTAATCTCTGTTAACGGAGGTATGTGCTAATGCGTCGAGTTGTCGTTACCGGTATGGCAGGCATATCCCCAATTGGCTCAGACTGGTCAACCATAGAGGACCACCTACGCTCAGGCACAAACGGTATAAAAGTGATGGAGGAATGGAATAAATACCCTGATCTCAATACCCGGCTTGGCGCACCAGTAAGCGATTTTTCAAGGCCTACACACTACGCACGTAAGAAAATTCGTAGTATGGGTCGTGTGGCTCTAATGAGTACTCGCGCAACTGAGCTCGCATTAGAACACGCAGGATTACTTAACGACCCATGCATCCAAGACGGTCGCATGGGGGTCAGCTATGGTTCATCTACCGGCAGCCCAGACGCCGTGTCTGACTTTGGCAATATGCTGATAAACCATGCTAGTGCCAGTATCAACGCCAACTCTTACCTTAAGATGATGAGCCATACCGCCGCTGTAAATATAGGCGTATTTTTTGAATTAAAAGGTCGTGTTATACCAACGTCAAGCGCGTGTACATCTGCTAGCCAAGGCATTGGCTATGCTTACGAAGCAATCAAATATGGTCACCAAGAACTCATGGTTGCCGGCGGTGGTGAGGAGCTCTGTGCAACCGAAGCTGCCGTTTTTGATACTCTTTACGCTACCAGCACTCGCAATGATGAACCTCATTTATCGCCACGCCCATTTGACCGGGACCGCGACGGCCTAGTCATTGGCGAAGGTGCTTGCAGTTTAATTCTTGAAGAGCGGGAACATGCCATTGCACGTGGAGCAAATATACTCGCTGAAATCGTCGGTTTTGGAACAAACTCCGATGGCAGTCATGTAACACAACCACAGACTGAAACAATGTTTATCGCCATGCAGCGAGCACTGAAAATTGCCAATCTACCCGCATCTGCAATTGGCTATATAAGCGCCCATGGCACAGCAACAGACCGTGGCGATATTGCCGAGTCGCAAGCAACTGCAAAATTATTTGGCAACAAGACCCCAATCAGCGCACTGAAAAGTTTTACAGGCCATACCCTTGGCGCTTGCGGCTCATTAGAGGCCATGACTGCAATTGAGATGATGAACAGGGGTTGGTTTCACGGCACCGCAAACCTAAATAACATTGACCCAGAATGCGGCGAGCTCGACTATTTAGTCAATGATGGACGAAACATAAATGTAGATTACATTATGAGCAATAATTTTGCTTTTGGCGGTATAAACACATCACTCATTTTTAAAAGAACGATGTAACACCACTTCGCTTTGGCGTTTCAAACCATTGATGAGAACTGGATTTAACAATTACATTTCAGCATTGGTATACGATACTAGCCAAAGCGAGGTCAATATGGATCAGCGTGGGTGCAGAAGAAACGATTAATGAGTTGTAGATCCGCGCCATACAATCAATCTGCCACTCTTTCCAAGCAGTATTTTAATAAAAATAATTAGCGAACCACCCGTTTCACTAGCCTCGTCCATAAGCTAATCAAACAAAAAACAACAGCAATACTGCTTGGTTTTAGGTGATATTCACCACGCAAACAGGCATTATCCACGCACCACAGCTTACCCATAGCGGCCCTATTCACACCTTTCAAGTCTGGCGAAAATGCCCTATTTCCAGTAAGCTGCACGCCCGCTGTCACCCTGGCAACGACCATCACGCCGCGACACGCGACAATTTTGAGTGAATGATTATATGAGTTTTACCTCTCTGGGCTTATCTGCCCCAATTTTGGCGGCTATAGCCGAGCAAGGTTACGACACACCCTCCCCCATCCAAGCACAGGCCATACCCGCTGTATTGGAGGGCCGGGATGTAATGGCCGCAGCTCAGACAGGTACAGGCAAAACGGCTGGCTTCACCTTGCCCATATTAGAGCTTTTGTCTCGCGGTGAACGTGCCCAAGCAAACCAAGCACGCGTTTTGATATTAACACCCACTCGTGAATTAGCCGCGCAAGTTGGCGAAAGCGTGGCCACCTACGGCAAGCATTTGCCATTGCGTTCAGCCGTGGTCTTTGGCGGCGTTAAAATCAATCCACAAATGATGAAACTGCGCCGTGGCGTAGATGTACTCGTTGCCACCCCCGGTCGCCTACTCGATCTTTACAACCAGAATGCGGTTAAATTTCAACAGTTAGAAATTTTGGTGCTTGACGAAGCAGATCGCATGCTCGACATGGGTTTTATTCATGACATTCGCAAAATTTTGGCGGTGTTACCCAAACAGCGACAAAATCTCATGTTCTCGGCCACATTCTCAGGCGACATTCGCACCCTCGCCAAAGGATTAGTTAACAACCCAGTAGAGGTCTCCGTAAGCCCTGAGAACTCGACTGCTAAAAGCGTTAGCCAATTTATTTACCCTGTCGATAAGAGTCAAAAACCTAACTTATTAACTCACCTTATTCAAAGCAATGATTGGCAACAGGTTCTCATTTTCTCTAAGACCAAGCATGGCGCCAATCGCCTAGCCACACAGCTAGACAAAGTGGGGATTACCGCGGCAGCCATTCATGGCAATAAAAGTCAGGCAGCGCGCACCAAGGCCCTAGCCAACTTTAAAAGCGGCGCCGTTCGTGCACTAGTTGCAACTGATATTGCCGCACGGGGCTTGGATATTGACCAGCTACCCCAAGTTGTTAACTTTGATTTACCAAACGTGCCTGAAGACTATGTACACCGTATTGGCCGAACCGGCCGCGCTGGTGCAACGGGTAACGCGGTATCACTGGTATGCCTTGATGACTTCAAACTTCTCACGGATATTGAGCGTCTGATACAGGAAATATTGCCAAGGGAAGTTGTTGAAGGTTTTATTCCCACTCATCCTCTGCCCGAGTCTCGACTCAATCAGCGACCACCTCGCAAGCCTCGCCCAAAAAACCGCAGCGAGCATCGCGACGGCCAACGCCCCGCCAGCCCCCGTAGCAGAAATAGCAGACCTAATGGTAATCGCAACAAAGGCAATCAAGCCCACAGCGCACCAAAAGCTTAATCAGCTCGCGACACTCCTAACCCAGTGTCGCGCTCTCTGCTTGCTGCCACTGTCAGTTACATCTGTTTTATCCGTAAATGACTTCCCGTTTTGCAGTCGCAGCACTAAAATAAGCAGCCAATTTTCCCACTAGTAACGTAGGCATTCCCCCATGCTGGAAAAAGTATTTGAACGCATTTTATATTCTGCTCGCTGGGTGCTCGCACCCATTTACTTAGGTTTGAGCTTCGCCATATTGGCGCTAACGATTAAGTTTTTCCAAGAATTATTCCACGTCCTTCCACATATTTTTGAGACATCAGAAATGGACTTGGTTCTGTTGGTGTTATCACTCATCGATATATCGCTAGTGGGCGGATTACTTGTGATGGTGATGTTTTCAGGCTACGAAAACTTTGTCTCACAAATCGATTTAAAGGAAGGTGATCAAAAATTAGACTGGCTGGGCAAGCTGGATACCGGAAGCCTTAAAAACAAGGTTGCAGCCTCAATCGTCGCGATTTCATCCATTCACCTTCTCAAAATATTTATGAATGCCGATAAAATCGAAAATGATAAATTAATGTGGTACGTCATTATTCACTTAACGTTTGTACTTTCGGCATTTGCTATGGGCATGCTAGACAAACTCACCCGGCACAACCATTAATAAGCCCATCTAGCACCCTGTCAAAATGCATATTTTCACTGATCATGGTTTTACGACGCGTAAAAGCATCGTAAAACTGTTGGTGAGCCGAAAAAGAAAACTCATCACCCCGATGAGTATATTGGCCAATCCACGTTAGTAACATTGCCAAGTTGGCATCCTGTGCCGTCTTGGAGGCGTATTTATGTGATTCCCACGGCCTCGCTTTGGCATTTTCAATGCAGGCGTCTACGGGCAAATTTAAGAATAAAATATGATCCGCATCAGCACTAAGTAGTGCCAACAAATCGCTATAACAGCCTTCAACAACCCAGCCGCTCTCCTCGGCAGAATGACTTTGTACAAAGTTGCGCAGTTCACCTTCAACATCCTGAAGCGGTGCTCGTTGCGGCGGCGTAGTTGGTAACCATGCGAGGGTATCAAGGTCTAAATGAGCAATACCCTTGCTAGCAGCCAAGGCGCTCGCCAACGTCGACTTACCAGAACCCGAATTACCGAATATAAGAAACCGTTTACTCAACACAAACTACTCCCTGTATTCCGCCAACTAGCGCCTCACGCCCTGACACTTAACCGCGGATACGTCGCACTCTGAAATTACGCCCCTTCAATTTGCCTTCACTCAGCTTACGCAGTGCGTCAGCAGCCACATCATTGCGCACGGCAACATAAGCCGTATTATCAAAAACGTGGATTTTTCCAACATCGGTGCCAGCAATGCCATTTTGCCCTGTGAGCGCCCCTACAATATCACCGGGGCGAACCTTTTGCTTTTTACCACCATCTATCTGTAAACACGCCATAGGCGGTTTAAACGTTGGTTTATCTAGATGGTTAATATCAGGTAGGGATTCGGGGACAACTTTATTGCCACGCATCTCTTCAATACGGGCAATCTTGGCGCTTTCCTTAGCCGTGTAAAGGCTGCACGCAATGCCCTTACCGCCAGCACGACCAGTACGACCAATACGGTGGATATGCACTTCTGCATCACGGGCAATGTGGTAGTTAATCACCGCATCTAGTGCATCAATATCTAGCCCTCTCGCAGCAACGTCTGTTGCCACCAAAACCGATACGCTTTTATTCGCAAAGCGCACCAAAGTTTGGTCACGCATTTTTTGATCTAAATCACCATGGAGCGCTTGCACGCTAAAGCCTGCCTCACGTAAATCGTCGCATACTTGTTGGGTTTCATGACGGGTATTACAAAAGATAACGGTAGAATCAGGCCGGTATCTCAGTAGCAGTAATTTAACAGCGACAATACGTTGAGTATTATCCGCTACTTTAAAAAAGTGCTGGGCAATGCTGTCGTTATCATGTGTTGACTCAACCTTGACCAATAGCGGACGCTGCATAATTCGCATGGCGACATCTTGAATTTCATCAGGGTACGTCGCACTGAATAGCAAGCTTTGACGCTCTTTTGGGATATAGCCAATGATGGTATCCAGCGAATCTTGAAACCCCATCTCCAACATCCGGTCTGCTTCATCCAGCACCAAGGTATTCACATTGTCTAATTTTAGTGTGCCTTTACGCACATGCTCTTCGATACGCCCTGGGGTACCCACCACAATATGAGCACCGTGCTCTAAAGAGCCAATTTGTGGACCAAAGGGCATACCACCACACAAGGTCAACACTTTAATATTATGAATAGTGCGCGCTAGTTTACGGAGCTCTTTAGCAACTTGGTCAGCTAACTCACGCGTAGGGCACAGCACCAATGATTGAACACAAAAACGTTTTACATTGAGCTTTTGCAACTGTGTTAAACCAAACACCGCTGTTTTACCTGAACCGGTTTTACCCTGTGCGATCACATCCTTCCCGTGTAGGGTATGTGGCAAAGCTTGGGCTTGAATCGGGGTCATTTCATGATAGCCCAAGGATGTTAGGTTATCGAGTAATGCGGCGTTAAGGGGAAGGGACGAAAATGCAGTCTGACTCACGGTATTTATCCTGTAATACCGCAAAGAAAAAACGCGGCGGTAGCGCGCTGTATAGAGACAAATAATGTTACTGAAAAGAAAAAAGGGCAAGACCCTTAGGTCTTGCCCTTTTAGCATTCAATCCACTAGGGCTTGAAGCTGGCTGGAGCCCGAGAGCCCAGCCTATAGCAAATTACAGTGCTACGATGTTCTCTGCTTGAGGACCTTTTTGGCCTTGAGTAACAGTGAACTGAACGCGCTGGCCTTCAACCAAAGTTTTGAAGCCTGAACCAGAGATAGCGCTGAAGTGAGCGAAAACGTCTGGGCCAGATTCTTGCTCGATGAAGCCAAAGCCTTTAGATTCGTTGAACCATTTTACTGTGCCAGTAGTAGTAGACATAATTTTATTCCTGAAAAATATTCAAAGGTAATTTTGACCTGAAATCAGGTCGGTTAGGCTGGAAGTGATTCTATTACTTATGAAGTACAGGACGAAAACTACAGACAGGACTTCGAAATGGTGTACATAAATATAGGTCGAACTTTCTAGCTGCGACTGAGTATATAGACATTTCCGTGCTTGTCCACCCCCTAATACCCCTATTCCCGGTGTAGTTGCCTTATAAATAACCCCGCCAACCCATTTTTACGAAAACACAGTGTCAACATTAACTATGTCACGGCACTGTCATTAAAACGGCCATGCAGTTGGCCTTATTTAAGGACCTAAGAATGTCACATCAAGGCGATAAACTATGACATGAAATACACATGACACAGATTATTCGCAACTTATGTTAAAAACCAAATATCCCTCTATTAGTCTAACGATTTGCGTAATGCATCTCCTGTTATTATTTGGGCTATTAGCCGCCTTCTTTAGTGGTATGAGAATCGCGGCCGCCGGCTCTCCCGATAGCTGGGCTGCCGCCATTGATTTCTTGCTACCCCTGGGCAGCGTCTACCAATGGCATAGCTGGGTCGGTATTAGCCTTATATTCCTAGCCTTTGGATATATTGCTTATTTGGCGATGAGTCAGCGCTGGCGAAAATACATTATTAGTCCACGCAACCCTATCTATACAGCAGAAAACCTGAGCAAGCTGATTATATGGCTGGGATGGTTATTACTCGCCAGTTCATTGTTTACTGGCTACGCACTCTACAGTAATGCCGCCCCCCACCTGCAGCACCTGCTCAGAACCATTCACTACATTGCAGCTTGGAGCTACCTAAGCTATTTAATACTGCACATTGCCGCCCTAATCGCAGAGGGCGGCTGGCAACGACTCCTGAGTATTTTTCGACCAAGGCTCATGCAAACTCGCATCAGCCTCATCAGCCTCGGACTCGCCGCCATTATTGGTGTTGCAATAGTTGGACTTGGTGAAAGCGCTCAAAAAGACAGCCTGACAATACATTACAGCGCCCAAAAAATTGACCTTGACGGCGAAGCAAGAGAATCAATTTGGAATCAAATTAATCCCACGACAGTCAATACCACCAAAAGTGGCGAACAGTCTTTGCCACCATTAGCGGTCAACATTCGCGCCATTCACGACAATCACTATGTTTATTTTCTGATTAGCTGGCCGGATGCCACCCAAAGCCTAAAACACTTGCCACTGATCAAAACTGCTGAGGGTTGGAAAATCATGCAGACCCAAGCAACCGTCGCGGACGAGAACACCTTTTACGAAGACAAACTAGCCCTAATGCTTTCAGCCTCATCGGAAATTGCGGGGGCCGGCACCGTTCATTTGGGTGCCCAACCATTAAAAAACCAACCCAACCCCGCCGCCCAAAGAGGCCTACATTACACTCTAGATGGCAGCATCACCGATGTCTGGCACTGGAAAGCAGTACGTACCGGCTTGAGTATTGGCCAAGCCGATGACAATTACTTTGGGCCGCCGCTACCCTCCACCTCTGAGATTGCTCGCTATACCGGAGGTTATCAAAAAGATCCTGATTGCGAACACTTACTGCGCTGGGAAAATCACGATTACCGAGTCAAGGACGAATGCGGTGGTTACATAATGAACTGGGAATTATATGAGGAAGGCATTATTCAACCACGCCGCCTGCCCAACAACCCAAAACAAATTCAACATTTACAAACTATCAGTCTTAGCGCCGACACTAGCGATAAAGGTCGTTGGTGGATGCGATGGCAAGACACCAACCCCTATAGCACAAGTGCTGACACCCTCCCCGTGGGCAGCATCATGCCATCGGTATTATCGCTGGGTAAATTTAGCGGTGACCGAGGTGATATCGACAGCGGTGCACAATGGCGAAACGGCAGCTGGACACTGGAACTAAAACGCAAATTAAATACCGGTTCAAAATTCGACTTAGCTGTCATGGACGACGTATATTTGTGGCTGGCGGTCTTCGATCACTCGCAAATACGCCACTCTTATCATCTCCACCCACTCCGTTTGGTCCTAGAAGATGCAGATAACAACAACTAACCCGTGAGCGAAGAAGGCATAAACAAAAAAGCGATCGCACTTATCACGATGCTCGTCGTCATAATGCTAGCGTTAAATCTATTGGATAATGCAGAGCACTGGCAGTTTGATCGCGCCGCCATTCTCACTCAGAGTCAGTGGTGGCGGTTATTCACCGGCCATTGGGTGCACGCAAATACTGAGCATACGCTACTCAATCTAATGTCTTTTCTCGGCGCTTTATTCTTGCTGCCAGTTTTACGCCAGCCAGCTAGACTCATGGCCTTGATAGTATTTAGCAGCCTTGGAATTAGCATCGCGTTGCTATGCTTCAACCCTAATATGGAATACTACTTGGGGTTTTCTGGCGTGTTTTATGCGCTACTCGCTGGAGGCAGTATTGTAGCCTGGCGTCAAGCAACTGCCTGCATCATTGCGGCGTTCCTTATTGTTAAAATCACTATTGAACAGACCATTGGCCCTATGACTTACAGCACCACAATGACTGGCGGAAACGTCGCCACCGCTGCCCACCTATATGGTGTAGTCGCAGGCATCACTGTTAGCGCTACGATGATGGCCGTAATAAAAACTAAGCAACACCCCATTGCGGACTAAACGCACGATGAATGAACGACACGAGCTGCAGGTATTGGCAGCACATTATAGATTCACCCTAGCGCCCCTCGGCTAGCCCCAACCTCACGAGTAAACATAACAACGTGGCTATTCTGGTCATGAAGCTCCTCTTGCCAACCCCGCCGATATTCACCCTAACTGTTAAGCGATAACTGAGTGCCTAGGTTGATCTATACGGCACTCGATCCAAACCAAAACCTCAGTAGCATACGCAGTAATCTAGCTTAAATTGAGCTTAAAAAAAGCCCCGCATATTAGCGGGGCCTAGTTTCCAGCTACCGCGAGACTTGATCTCCGCGGAATTGCTTGGGTTTATTTCTGCTTACGAAAACGGCTCAGTCCAAGCAAAGCCACAGCAAACATTAAGAACTCATAACCACTGCTACCATACCACTTATCATCGTCTTTCTTACTTGATGAATCATCGGTCGAATCAGGATCAGTACCTGGATCCGTTCCAGGGTCTGTCCCTGGATCAGTACCGGGATCTGTACCGGGATCTGTGCCGGGATCTGTGCCGGGGTCAGTGGTCTCATCAGTAATGCTCATATCAACAAACACCAAACGATGATCTGAACTCTTAACACCGGGACCCACTAGACGATACAGCACATCAGCTTGACCAGGCCAGAACACCGCCGACTGCTCTACTTCTAAGCCGTATACCGAAGGCAATACGTAGTCAGCACGCATCATCCAATCTGCAGTGTGCATGGCCGAATAGCTATTATCAGGGTCATTTTCAACACCGCCGGTACTGCTCGGCATGGGGCTGCCATCAATAAAGCTGCTATCGGTTAACAGAGCAATCGGGTCGCCCGTGGCGTCACCTTCTACGCTGGATGCATTCAAGTCACCAAGAATCACAAATCGAGTGTCCGCCGCTAGGCCGCCAGTGGTACCCGCATCATCGTAGATATATGACGACGCCGCTGGGTTAACGTAGTCAGCCCAGAACCGAGTTTCATCATGGTTACGCTTACCGTTTCTATCTTCAGCACCATCAAACACCGGTGGCGTTGGGTGGCTAGCAAGTATATGCACAACTTGATCGCCCACTTGCACCGGCACGTCCCAATGGCTTTTTGACGACAAACGGAACACTGCCAACTCGTCAGTGGTATACCAGCTATCACCCGTATCAGGATCAACAGGTAATAAGGCATCGGGCATATCTTTCCACAAGAAGGTTTGGAAGGTACGCACGTCTTCGGTCACGATAGGATATTGCGATAACACCACCATGCCATATTGACCGGGGAATTCCCCAAAGCCGTAGGCATCGTCACCACCACTGCCTGACTCACCGTCATTATTAAAATCATAGCTCGTCATAATGCCGGTATTCGACTCCGCCAAATAGACATAGGGGTAGTCAATCACCTCTGCCCCATTTTGGCTAACGCTCAGGTACTCGTCTTGCAATGCCTGTACTGCAGAACCATCAGCAACATAATCGAACTCGTTTAGTAACAAGATCTCAGGACGTACACGTTGAATAATTTCAACCACGTTCGCAATTTGCGCATCGTCACCACTCTGCGCGTCGGTCAGGATTTGACCCTCACTGCTGCGATTTAAATAAGCATTAAAGGTCGCTACACGTATATCGCCTTGTTTTTCAGCAACCCCCTCATTTGTCGACTCAATAATAGTCACAAAATCATTTCGACTAATCATTGAGGTTTTACCGTCAGCGTCTACCACACTCAAACTAACGCTATAAACTCCGGCGGTGTCATAAGTATGGCTTGGCTCGGCAAGGTCTGACGTGTTGCCATCGCCAAAGTCCCAAGCATAAGTAAATGGCGCTTTACCGCCCGATACTGAGGCACTGAAACTGACGGGCTCAATCGTGGTATAGCTAGTTTTTGCCAGAGAGAAGCTACTGCGCAAACTTTCTTCACCGTAGTTACTCAGCACTTTAAAATTGTCTACACCAAGACGACGCCCTTCACCGCCGCCGGTTCCAACGGTGGTATAGCGGAAGGCGATATAGGCCTCGCCCGTGTATTGAGCAATACTCACAGAGTAACTATTCCAGGCGTCACTTACTTCGCCGCTTTGATCAATATCCAGGGCATCCCAAGTAACACCTTCAGCCAAGGGGTCGCCAGTACCTGAATAATTAGTCGATATTAATACTTCTAAAGCGGGACCACCGTAGTTGGTGTAGATTTCAAATTCAGCAAGCGCATTCTGCCAATTTAAAATACTTAGTTTCGGTGAAATCAACCAGTCGTCACTTACGTCATCAGCACCAAAACCGTTCGCGACCGCTCCCTGCTGCTCTTGGCGCGTCTCCACAACCCAATCCGCATTACTGCTACGTGAGTAGGCTATAAAGCTGCCCAAAGATGTTGGATCCTCAAAGGTTTCTACCACGAGCTCTCGTTGCTGCTCCACACCTTCCAACGCTTTAACGATTCGCGCATTGCCAATGCCGATCGCCGCCGCTTCACCAGGGGCGCCGCCGGTTGAGGTATAGACAAAGGCAACATGAACATTACCCTCATAGCCCGCTAGACTAATAGGCCCTATCGTCGCCCACTCATCGTAGAGGTCAGGTAACTCAATATTGAGATCAGTCCAAGTTGCGCTAGCCGGATCAGCACCGTCGACATAATCTGTCGAGATCATGATTTTCAGCGCTGGTCCGTCATACTTTTTGTAGAAATCAAACTCCAGTGCATTGTCACTACCGGCAGCCAAGCTTGTTTGTGGAAATACGAGCCAGTCATTACTTTGCTCGTTTCCAGCAGAACCGTAGCCATTAATGAAAGCGCCATCAATGCCGCCTTCTGAACCTGCCTCCCAGTTTTTATCACTGCCGCCGTCGTAATTTGTCCACTCACCTGGAATACCGCTGGCGAAATCACTACCGCTGATTTCGGCATTTTGATAAACACCACGGAGTACTATATTGTCGATTTGCCAAATTCGGCCATCACCACTGTCGCCACTATCAGAGATGTACTGGAAAGCAAAATGCACCGACTCGCCATTGATACCAGAAACATCAATTGCGGATGGCTCAAAGGTGTAAGAACCTGCTGATGGCTCGTTCCAACACATGTCATCCGCCGCGGCAGCGCATTCGGGTATTTCCAACCATGTTGCTGACGCTGGGTCAGCATTGACGTCAGGCTGGTAATCCAGAGAGTACATCACCTTAAGCAATGGTCCGCCGTAGTTGTAAGCCGCTTCAAATGCCAAGCTCGCATCGCGATAATACGCCAGCGCAAATGACGGCGTAATCAACCAATCATCACTGGCAGTATCGCCACCGTAGCCGTTGGCATGAGCGTAGAACTGACCATCGTAACTGCCTATCGACCAGTCTTTGTCGCTACTACGACTATAGGTGGTCATGTCACCGAACGTTTCGCTGTCAAAACCCTCGTCATATAAGCGTGGGATCGCATCTGATTCCGTGGCGATAAGCACCGGCTCACTCGCTGCCGCTAGGCCCGCCGCATTATAGGGACGAACACGGTACTCATAGCTCGCACCCTCTTCTAACTGACTGTCTAAATACGTCGTAGTATCCGCATCAATACGCCACGTTAAAATATCCCAGTAGCCGTGAACGTTTTTACGCTCAAGCTGATAACCCAGTTCATCGAACTCAGCAACATCATCCCAGCTTACTTCAATCTCACTGGTCGACAGCGCCGTTGCCGTTAGTGTTGTGGTCACCTCAGGAACGTCTGCCACCAGATTCGACACCACCGCTGTTAAATCCAGATCAAAGCTGACGTCAGAGCTGCCCGCGTCAGACTGATGGACTTCAACCGCAATTACGTTATCACCGGCCATTAACAAATCAGGCTGCAAGGCAAATTCGTAATACGTGCTTTCTGCCGTTCCGCCAATAGCATTCACCGCAAAAGTTGAACTGCTAATATCGCCGCTGGGCATATTATTGCGCAGTGCTTCTTGGCCGTTGATATAGACAACCGCGCCATCATCCCGCTGCAAGCGCAAGGTAAGTTTTATGACGTCTTCGGGTGAGCCCACGGTGAAATGACGACGAAAATACGAGGTGGTGAATTTATTATTATCGTCACCGCCAAAGCCAATAACCGTCGTTTCATCACCGTCGCCGTAGCCTAGAGCCGCGTGGCCAGTTGCCCATGCTGCGTCATCAATCGCATTATCCTGCCAGTTATCTGGGCTGCTGCCGTCGTCCAAGAAATGCCATAGCGCGCCACTACCCACCAGCTGTACATTATCAATATCGGCTCCAACAAAACCCGTCGCCGGCAAGGAGATAACTTCACCCGATAGCGGCTTCCAGAGTGGTAAACCGCTTGGTATAGCAAAGGCATCGGCATCTTGCTCGGCCTGAGTCAATGCCACCACGTCATCTGGGTCGGGCAAAGTACCTGCATTCATTTCAACTTCCGAGCCAAAACGAACAGTGCGAATATCAAGTTTGCTTGGTGAGGCATGAACTAACTTAAACTGCCAAAAAGAGGCACTATCCATTGTCCATGGTTTGTCGTCATCCGTAGGACGCGTGGGTGCACCCCAACTGCCCTCACCAATTAACAAGCTACCGTTCAAATCATCGCGTTTAAAATCTTGGTAACTACCCTCGCCACTGTCGAAAACAACGGGAAAGGTGTATTTCGCCATATGGGTGTCTGATTCAACTAGCACGTCGAAATTGCCGTCTACAAACGTTTGCGCCCACGCAGTAATTCGCCCCTCACCCTCAGCTTTGCCACTTGTATGTGGCCGCATTGGGCGGTGGTAACTCGCCATTTTCCATGTCGCCGTTGACGCGTTCGCGTCAGCACTCAACCAAGCGGTTTGTTCATTCCACACCGTGTCTGATTGCAGTGAATACTCACCGTAACCAACACCGGGCTCAGTTTCTGAGTTCAAGGTGTAGATACGCATCATATCGCCACCCACATTCAAACCGTAATAGGCTTTCTCGGGGACGCCAAACACGTAATTGAGCATATCGATTACGTCATTTTCATGGTTGCCGTGGCTCGCCAAAACCGGATACACCCGACCATCTGCACTGCGCGCCGACTGCCAATCTTCTAACCAAGACTCCCACTGTTCACGTGATCCAACATCGGTGAAGTCGCCATTAAACAACACAAACAAGGGTCTAATTTTACCCACCAGAGCCATACCAATCTGTCTTGGCTCTTGGTTAGTTCGCGAGTCACCACCGGCTATAAAGGTAAAGTCCACAGGGTTATTAGGGGCGGTTTTGAACCAGGAGGTCTCTGAACAGCCTTCGCTGTCGCAAATTTGATAATAGTAGGCCGTGTCCGCGTTCAGGCCAGCAATATGAGCAAGCTCACTATCTAAGGTATCGCCAATCGCATCACCCGGATGCTGTAATGAGGTGCTTTGATCAATTTCCTCACGGACCCACGCAGAACCGTCGCTCGACGTTCCGATCATAACGTGGGCGTCATCACCAGAAAGCTGTCGCCAAGCAATCGTGATTGTAGTAGCTGGATCCGCTGTCCATGCAATTCGGTGTAAATCACTGGCTGCCATGGCCTGCTGGCCATACAGGCTTATAGCTGCAATAGCCATCGCACTTAAACGATGCTTCATAAACACTCCGCTGACGAATTTAGTTAGTTTCTGGCTAGGGTCCTAGCCACAATACGAGAAACAAACTAACAAGCGGATATGACAATATCGTCGCTAGAAATTGACGGTTCAAAGACAGTTTAATGACAAACAAAAAAGAGTTTGAAAAGGGGCAGGTGAATCAGAATGGAGGGGTTATCCCTCCCAAAAATCACATCAAGTGATGTTGCGCCCTGCAAACGGTTGCAACATCACTTCAGGAGAACACCGTTAACACTGCAGGCGACATTCCGCCAAGGACTCCTCATCTAAATAAGTCACAGTGGCAGTGTTAAAATTAAGATCGACAAAAAGATGGCAATAATATTCACCATGTCGCCAACCCATAGACACACTGGAGTCGTTGGAATAGCCCAACTCAAAATGGCCATCAAATGCGGGATAATTACTTCTGAATCGCATCAATGCCAGTAAGCGCTGCACTACCGGTTGCTCAACTGCCTCATCAATTTCATCCATACTATAAAAATGACGATTGATATCTCTGAGCTCACCAGTTTCGTCCATCAACTCATTATCGTTACAGCCCGCCAAAAGCCCAACGTAATAAACCTGAGGTATTCCCGGCGAAAAGAACTGAATCGCCCGAGCTGCCAGATAAGCATCGTCGTTGCGCATCATGGCGTCATAAAAAGTACAGGTTAATTGGTAGATTGCCCCAACGCTGTGGATATTGGCAGCCGAACGTCGCAATATCGGGTCAGCACTACGACTAGAAATATTATCGATCAGTGCGCGTATTTTTTCCTCAGGTAGCACCCCTTCAACATCCGGAATACAAATACCATCGTGGGTATCTAATACGGTAACCATATTTCGCGGGCACATACGCAGCCAGTTTTTAAGGTACACGCTATTAGCGTCAAGCAATGAAAACAACAACAGCGGCGGCAAAGCAAAACCGTAAGGGTGCATATTTCGGCGGCTTATGGCGTATTGATAACTGCTGTGATCATGGACCTCTGGCAGGACTTCTGCGCCATGTAAATGCGCAACGCCGTTTATCCAGTCAAGATTGCGATAGACATCGGGCTCAACCAAAAAACAACTCGTGCCTATACGCTTGGTGGTGTAACCAAAAGCGTCCAGCCGAAAGAGGTTCACCCCCCGCTGCGCCAAAAAGCCAATATAATTTTCCATCAATTGATACGTCAGCTCTGACTCATAATTTAAGTCGATCTGATGTTCGGTGAAGGTACACCACACTCGCCCCGTACTGCCATCAGCAAAATCAACTCGGCGAAAAGGCTCCTTCTCTTTACGAATATGGATTTTGGCTAAATCATCTGGCGTAATCTCGCCAAACTTATCAACGTGAACAAATAGATCCGCGTATTCAGAGTCGTAGCCTTTGGCGATAAAATCTTTAAACTCTTCAGACTCGTCGGAGATATGATTAACCGTCACATCGCAGCACAAATCGTACTTAGAAGAAATCCGCTCAATGTCTTCCCAAGTCCCGTATTCAGGATCAACCTCTTTATGGGTTAGCGGCGAAAAACCGGCATCCGCGTTGGAAGGGAAAAAAGGTAAAATGTGCACACCACCAATAGCATCTGAAAAATGCCGCTCAATCACGGTGTGTAAATCTTTGAGGTCATTACCAAGACGATTAGGATAACAAATCATCTGCACAGCATTGCGCAAGGCCATACGACGGCTCCAGTCTGTGAGGGATACTCAACCATAACCACTGCGCTGCAAGCATGCAAATAACTGGTGCACTCAAGGGCAATAAAAGCCGTTTTTTTAGCCTTTCACTCAGATAAATAACGCAAACTGTCCAAACTCCTATCGAGCTCCCACCAAAACACAGGGGCGCTTGCGAAGAATTAGCTAACTCATCTGTCCTATTACTTTAATACAGGTAGCATCAAATCATGAAAATTAGCTTTCATCAGGCTAGGACTCAATCCTGTCCAGCGTTTGAATGCACGCCGAAAATTACTGCTATCATGGAAGTGCAAACGTGCCGCAGCATCATCAACCGTCGCCTGTTTTAAAAGCAGTTCAATCAATGCTAATTCGAGATGAAAACTATCTAATTGTTGCTGAAAAGAGAGCCCATGTTCACGTAAACGACGCTTTAAGGTTGCTTGACTAACACCCAGCGCCTCGGAACAGCCAGCAAGGTCGGATTGAAGACCATGTTGACGAGCAAATAATTCTCGTAGACGTTGAGAGAGGTAAGGTGGCGCAGAGAGCAAAGCATCGCACTCGGCAATAGCTACACGACCACGCAAACTTTGACATTCAGCTGCGCTTTCTTTATTAACTATTTCAATACGTACGCCGTCGAAGGGCGCACTAAAACAACATATACCTTGTAAATGCGCAGTAAAATTCTCGCGCCCCGCCCCCTCCCTCGCACTAAAAAAGTAACGCAACTCACCAACACCGGAAAAACGCGTAATCATACTAGTTAATGACGTCATGGCCGCAACCAGCGCAATATTATCTACTCGCTCAAACGCCGAGGGACTAATCATTAACAGCAGCTTATTTTCGGTAGATTCCACCAACCGCATAGTGAGCGCGGGTGAAATGATGGCCGAATAGTTACATAGCAAGGACAATAGTGGCGTTAACGCGGTATAACTATCAACTAAGGTCACAACAGGACCCAAGCCATGCTGCAACAGTTGATGCCCCAGCTGAAAAGGAAAGTCTGAACCCGGCCACAAATTATTAGCATTTAATAACAATTGTTGGAATTGGCGTAGACTAAGGTATCGACCAGTAAACGGTAAATCGCTGGCAAACAGCGCCGTATTTTGTAATAAAGCATGGGGATTAATGCCTCGAGCCGCGCATAAGTCCAGCACTGCCACCGGTTGCAACCACGCAGGAATAACCTTATCCGTTGCGACAATATAAGAATTAGTGTTCATTATCGCGTCGCTTTGTAGCCAATATTTCGGCATTAGCACGAGCTAGTAATCCAGCAGCATCTTCACCAGGGCTCGACTCCACCACCGCTAAACGCACAGCAATTTCAAAACTGTCTCCCGTACGATGATATAAGGCAAGTTGAATTGCCTCACTGAGAAGCCGCCCTAATGCCCCTTGCAAGCCGGGGCGTTCGGTGGGGCCAGCAATAACCACAAAGCGATCACCACCGTAGCGACACACCAAAGCTTCTTCTGGTACGGCGGCCACCAACGTCGCCGCGACACGATTTAATACTGCATCGCCACAGGCAAATCCATGCAGGCGATTCACCGCACTAAAATTATCTAAATCAATCAACCAAAGAGAGACCGCTTTGGTCTCACTCAAGGCATCCGCCAAGGCATGGCGACAATAGCTGCCACTGTATAAATCTGTAACAGGGTCAATATCCCGATGATCACGCACCCCAGCTTCACGGCGCAACTGTTGGCGCGCGAATACCCGCTGCTCTTGACTAAGCGCAATCACAGCATAAGTAATCAGTAATACCGCCAATGGCGTAACCACAGACTCTAAAGAAGCCCCCCACCCCGAACCACCCAAGCGGATAAACTCATCCAATACATCAAGATAAAAACCAAAACCTAAGCTACCAAACCCCGCCAACAAACATTGTGTGACTGGGCCTGGTGGCCGCCACTGCAATAAAAAATGCAGCCAACTTAATACAGCAACCACCACCATGCCTTCTCCGGCAACATCCAGCCAATCAATGTCTGACCACGCTTTAAGCTCTCCGGTAATTGATGCCGCTAAAGCGAATAAAACGCAACCCAATGCCATGGCGCCATAGACGCGGCCATAGCGATAACGTCCAGCTGACTTCAGTGCTGGTACTTTGTGATGCAAGCCCTGCCAGTCAGAAAAGCTCAGCGAATTTTCTTTTTTCATACTTTTACCTTCAACAATGACACCGCTTTTAAGATCTGACGCCTCCGCAAGCCGTCTTATTGCCACCCAGTGTAGCCAGGAACCCCGTTAACAAAAGGTCATATCAGCTCAAAACCAGCCCTAAACGACGAAATAACCACGTCTACAGCCAAAGCCACCAAACAACGTCAATAAAGTGTCACACAGCAATATTAAGGTGCTGTGTCATTACTCGGTAAACATTTCACTTTAAAGGAATACACCATGAATCCGGCTAGCCGTAATCGCTCAACTACACTCACATTAAGTTTAATCGCGTCAGCCGTTGCCATGGCGCTTGGAAATCACAGTGCCCTAGCCCAAGAGCAAGCCCAAACTAGCCAAATGGAAAATGTGCAGGTCATTGCAAAGCGAGTGGTTAAGCGTAACCACGTCAACACCCCTGCACCCAAGCTGGTCTACGATGCAGACTTTTTCCAACGCTTTGAACCAATTTCAGTGGGTGACATGCTAAAGCGGGTACCGGGTGTCACGTTTAACAGTGACGTCGGTGAATACGATCTCCCCCGTTTACGTGGCTTAGACTCCCGCTACACCCAAGTCTTAATTAATGGCCGCCGCATGCCTGGTGAAGAAAATAGTGGCGCTATTGCTGTTGATAGAATCCCTGCTGAAATGGTCGAAAAAATTGAAATCATACGCAGTCCAAGCAGTGACATCAGCAGCCAAGGCATTGGCGGTTCTTTAAATATTATTTTAAAAGATGGTGCTCGCCATGAAGGTGGTATTTGGCGAGTAGGCGCAGTGAACATGAAAGAAAATCGCGGCAGCGGATTTATAGGCATGTCGGGTGTGAGCGATAAAATCGAATACGGATTCTCCATCAATGTCCAAGAGCGCTACAACCCTAAAAGCAAGGTTGCCGGCGCCCAAGAAGGCGATGAACGCGAAGAGGTTAAAGAGAGTGATGTTAGGGATAGCCGCGACGTAGCCCTAGCTGCAGACATGGCTTTTCAACTAAGTAAAGACGGAAAATTACGTTTCAATATTTTACATATGGATACTCAGCGAGAAGAAAAAGAAGATACTCGCGTTACCGCGTTAAAACGTGCCGACAGCAACTCCCCCTTCACGGTGGACGAGGTAGTTAATGAAAGCCAGCTTGAAGATATCGATCAAAGCAACACCAGTTTTGGAATGGATTACGCGCTAAAAACCAGCGCTGGTGAGCTGAACATTTACGCTAGCAGCCACCAGTTTAAACAAGATAAAAACGAAACCAATTTTGAAGCGGATTTTGGTGACCCGCTAGAGTTGGACGAACGGGAAATTACCGACATTGACGATACCGAAAACCGTCTTGGTGTAAATTGGAAACACCAATTTTCCACAGTCGAATCTAAAATAGGTATGGAGTATGTTAATAAAACGCGGGACTTTAATGTCGCCGTCCTAGACGATGATGGCAATCTCGATGACGAAAACGACGAATTTGCTGATTTTGAAGTCGATGATCAAGGTCTTAACCTGTTTGCCAGCGGTAGCTGGGCTTTACGAGATGACCTTGAACTTGAACTCGGTTTGCGGGCGGAATATCGTGATATTGAAATTACTGGTCGTGACTTTAACGGCAACATCACCCGCAGCAGTGACGATCGCATTGACTATAATCCCTCTGCTCATATTCGTTGGCATATGAACGAGCAAGACCAATTTCGCGCCAGTATTGCCCGTACTCTACGCCGGCCACAATTTGATCAATTAAACCCCGTGGAACTGACCATCGACGATGAGAAATTCCGCGGCAATAGTGATCTTGATCCAGAAAGCGCTGTAGGTATAGACCTTGGTTATGATCACTTTATTGCTGATAGCGGCGTTATTGGAATCAACTTTTTCTACCGTGAGGTAGAGGATCTTATTGAGTACACCCAAAGCGACATTACCGTGGGAGGAACTGACTTTGAACTTCGTCAGGCCATCAATAATCGCAATACCGGAAAAATAATGGGCGTAGAGTTTGATTTCAGCGCGCCAATGACCTTAATCAACGCCCCATCAGCGCAAGCATTTTTCAACCTAACACTACTCGATTCAGAAGTGAAAGATGACTACTTTGAGGGTCTAGAAAGACGTTTCAGTGGCCAAGCTAAATATGTATACAACCTAGGCTTTGAGCATGAATTGGCTGCCCTTCAAGCCAGTTACGGTGTTAGCTATCAACAGCAGGGAGACAGCGAGGAATTCGAAGGTAACGAAATCAACCGCATTAGCTACGATGGTAACTTAGAAATTTTCATAGAAAAACGTTTTGACAATAACAACTACGCCCTGCGCTTATCCGGTCAGAACTTGCTAGACGCCGAGAAGAACGAACTAATTCGCCAATATGATGATAGCGCGGCCTTGAGTAGCGGCCAATACGAATCAACAGAAACGGAGGTAGAAAACACGTCCCCCGCAATTTTATTAACACTGCGTGGCAGTTTCTAAATTTACGTTTATAACAATGACCGCAAGCTGTTCTTTAGCTCACAACCTGTGATTATTATTTGGATTATTTATGAAACATATTAGCAAATATCTTTTACTTGCCTGCGTGATAAGCAGTAGCGCTTGCTCGCTATTACCTACAGCACAAAACGCCAATAGCAGCACAATCAGTTTTAATAAGCAGCATATCCTACAAGAAGGTAAGTCAATCTATCGTAGCCATGAAGAAATTGAAGCCGTTGCGGCAACAACTGACTGGCTTGTCTGGGCAGAAGACCCGCGTCGAGAACTTTGGATCGCGCCAGCTAACAGTACAGCTTTAGCGGCAACACACCTTGCCACACTAGAGCATGGCGTAGACGGCATTTGTGTTGCCCCAATGTCCGAGACAACCCTAGATGTGTTTATCAGTGATGGTGATGGTGGCATGCATCACTACTGGGTAGACCCACAGCAAAAAACCATAAACTCGGTACGCCGCTTGGCCACCAACCCCGACGTAGAGCGCTGTGTAATTAGCAATGATGCATTGATCTACCAAGATCCATATTTGGGTACGATGAGTATTGACCGCAACCCAGAAACCGACCCTGTTATACGCCCTACCGATACAGCAAAACAAGGCAAGTTCATTGCACAACTGTCACCCGCGTCTGAGTCTAGCGTCATACCAAATACGCTTTCTCTCATCGAAGCAGTCATACCAACTATTAGCGCAGATATTGAGACCGACTCGGTCGATCGCGCTGGAGACGCAGCAGATGACCCTGCCATTTTATTATCTAAGCAGGGAACATTGTGGATCGCCGGCACAGATAAGCAACAAGGCTTGCGGATATATAATGCCCAAGGCAAACAAATCCACTTTCTTAATCGTGGCCGTTTAAACAATGTCGACAGCCTCGAAATTGACAACCATCGATTTTTGCTCACTGCCACCAATCGCACCACACATAGCATTGATACTTTCATTGCTGAACCCGATAAAAACCATATTAAATTTCTGTCAGCCATTCCCTTAGCGATGGATGATCCCTATGGTCTTTGCATGGCTGAAATTAACGGTAATGTTGCCGTGTTTGCTGGTGACTCTGAAGGCCTAGTGCAATATTGGCAATTGAGTAGTGATTATCAAAACGGCGAAATGCTCAATGAATACCACTTCGACTCCCAGACCGAAGGCTGTGTTTATAACACCGCAGATCAACAGCTTTACGTAGGCCAAGAGGACACCGGTATTTGGAAAATAGCACCAGAAAATGGTGAAAGAGACTTAATTGAATCAATGACATCGGGGAACCTTGTCGCTGATGTCGAAGGATTGGATATTTACTACGGTGAGAAAAACTACTTGATTGCGTCAAGCCAAGGCGATGACAGCTATGTGGTATATCAACTGGCACCGTGGAAAATGTTAAGTAAATTCCGCATTGGTGCCAACTCAGACCTAGGACTAGACGGCGCATCAGAAACTGATGGTTTGGCCGTTACCGCTAATCCTATTGCAGGCTACCCTAACGGCATATTAGTGGTACAAGATGGCCGCAATATGAGTCCAGCAGCTAATCAAAACTTCAAAATTATCAATTGGCAAAAAGTAGACAAGCTACTTAAATAGTAGCAAACCACTATAAAGTGCAGAGCAAGATTAATTTTGCTCCGCACCTTACTTTCTATTTTTTACATAGACTAGCTTTTAAATTTATACCTAAATCGCTGATTGCACTCGCATCTTGATTGGCCTATTCAAAAAAAACAACGCCACGGCATCGCCTTTCTTAAAGATTACTCCAGATAATTCTGTAACTTGTAATACTGTTCTAGAAAAAAGCTCAACAGATGTTACCCAACGTATACATTTACCGGCAGCACTGCCCGCGGTAGCCATGATTGCCTATTTAGAGCGGACTATTGCAGAGCAAAACCTCAGCTTACTAGGTCAATCACAAGCCACCGAGTCAGGCACGCTAAGTGTTACTTTCCCACTAAGCCACCTTAGTAGGAATGTCTTCACTTAAATCAGCCGCGCCGCTTCGACTGGCCTCAACCGCACTCATAAATTCGTCACTCCACACTTTTATATCATTGTGACGAACCACTTCATAAGCCTCGCGCATACGACTACGCGCCTCATCACGCTTCAAAGTAAGGGCTAAATAACAGGTTTTAACCAGCTCTGTACGGTCATGGGGGTTGGCCAATATGGGGCCTCGCAATTCAGCTGCTGCACCGGCAAACTCCGATAAAACCAATACACCTGCACCGTCGGTCATTCCTTGAGTCGCTATATACTCCTTCGCCACCAAGTTCAGCCCATCGCGCAAGGGCGTAATCCACATTACGTCAGCCATACTGTAGTAAGCCACCAACTCGGCAAAGGGTAGGCTGCGGAAAAAGAACTGCAACGGCGTCCAACCCACCTTGGCAAACCGGCCATTAATCCGCCCCACGGCTTGTTCAATTTGGCTTTGTAGATCACGATAAATCGTCATTTCGCTGGCCGCGGGAACACACACCATCATTAAGGTTACTTTATCGTGTAGGTCAGGGTATTCATCCAGCAACCTCTCGTAGGCCTCAAGTTGTTCCAATATACCCTTGGTATAGTCAAGCCTGCCTACCGACAATATCATTCGTGTGCTATGTAACTCCTGACGCAGCTCCTCCATTCGCTGCTGTACTTTCACATCCTGTAATGCACTTTCTACTCGTTTTAAATCTAGACCAACTGGGTGAGCTCCCAACCGAATGAGACGGTCATTGACTTTAATTTCCGTGCTCATTTCATCAAGCCCCACCGCGCAACCGTAGGTAAAAAATCGCGGTGCACAGTTCATTTCGGCCGTGACCTCAAGCGGTGTCACACCTCGAGCAACATCCACAAAGTTTTCGGACTGACGAGGAATATGAAAGCCAATATAGTCACATTGCAACAAGCTACCAATAATATCTCGACGCCAAGGAATGACGTTAAAGACATCAGCAGAGGGGAAATAAGTATGATGAAAAAAGGCAATAACCACATCTGGGCGTAACTCGCGTAAAAACGCCGGCACCATCCACAAATTATAATCGTGAATCCACACCGTGGCCCCCTCTGCCGCTTCCACAGCAGCGGCCTCGGCAAAGCGTCTATTCACATCGAGAAAGATCTCCCAGTGGTCTTCTCTAAACGTTGCCCGCTCCCAAAATGTGTGTAAGGTAGGCCAAAACGCCTCTTTCGAAAATTTCTTATAAAACACATCAACATCGCTTTTACTCAGCGCTACCCGCGATGCAACTAAATTTGGATACTGGGCTACATCAACCTCAGTATGGGTTTCAAACTTGCCATCCTCAGGCTCATGTACCGACCACGCCACCCATGAACCGGCTCGACCATCGGCAAAAAAGCTCATTAACGTCGGGATTATGCCATTGGGTGAGGTTGGTTTACGGCGAATGGTCACCCCATTCTCTCGTAATTCCTCATAAGGTAGCCGGTGATACACGATCACCAGATCAGACTTTCCCGGCACCGCTACATCGCGCTGCTCTGCCTCCATACCTGCTGTACCAAGAAAACCAAAATGCTCAAACGCTTGTAAGATCCCGCCACAACCTGGCTCATCGGCATGAAATACTCGCGCCCGATTTTCCGTGCCCTGCAATAACGCTGGCTCAGACTCTCCCACGCAGACACCAATAAACCCATGCTCATACATTGAGAGGTCATTAAGGGTATCCCCTGCAACCAAGACATCCTCGTCACTCAAGCCCAGCAGTTTAACCAAACCACGTAACGTTGAGCCCTTATTCACCCCTTTGGGTAAAATATCCAAATATAGGCCAGCAGAATAGAGAAGGTCACAATCTAAACCGCGAACCGCTTCTTCAAGCTCATCACTGATAGCCGCAGCATCGCAGAAAAAAGAAAAACGACGTTCTTGGGGAACATCTTGACGTTGCAAGTTGGGAATATGCGCCACGGCCTGCTCGACCACATGATCACCAGGCCAGAATTTATCTATATCACCTTGAAGAGGCTGAATCGCCTGTTGGGTATGCCCATCAACTACCGTGCAGCCCACATCACAAATTATATAATCAGGCTCAGGGATTGTAGGGTCAGAGAGTAGCGGAAGCACTGATTCAAGTCCGCGACCAGTGACAAAAGCCAGCTTGATTTCGGGATGAGCCGCAATAAGCTGATAGAGTTTAAGGCGTTGTTCATTATCGCCTGCGAGAAACGTACCGTCTAAATCTGTTGCTAAAAGCATTAATAATACCTGCGTTTGAACGCAGAGCCCAGCTCCCACCAGACTCCGGGTGCTGTTATAAATAATTCATAACACCAACTTACAACACAGTGCACGCACCTAAATAGTTAGGCAGTGCACTGCAACTTACTGTGCACACACAAAACATGCAGAAATTGTGCCGACGACTTTTTACTCACTCCCAAAATAACGCTACAAACACCGTCCCAGTGATAGCTCAGAAAATTATAAAAAATCTAATAATTATCAATAATTTCTATTTTTACAATTACACTTGGCTTAACGCACCATTAAATTGAATAACGCACCAAAGATGAGCTTTAGAAAAAAATATTAAAAATAGTGCAAAGTAAGTTTGCCCCAAGGCAAAAGCTGTGACACAGTAAAAACGTAATGACTGACTTCTGGCTGAACACAATGGCCGCCGCACAGACTCTGCGCCGCGACTTACACGCCCACCCCGAGCCTGGCTGGCAAGAGGTTCGTACCGCTGAAATGGTACGCAATACACTCGATAGACTAGCCATACCTTGGCGTAAATGTGCTGGCACTGGCACCATCGCCACCCTACAACCGATAAACCCTAAGGCCAACGCGAAACACATTGCCCTACGCGGTGATATAGACGCCCTACCCATCATTGAACAAACAGATAGAGAGTGGTCTTCCACGCATTCAGGCTGTATGCATGCCTGTGGTCACGATGGTCACACCGCCACTTTATTAGCCAGCGCACAATGGCTTAAACATAATGAACAAAGCTTAACGCATCCGGTCACACTATTATTCCAACCAGCTGAAGAAGGCGGACACGGCGCGCGAGAAATGATTAATGAAGGCGCATTAGATGGCATCGACGAAATTTATGGCTGGCATAATTGGCCTGCCATTCCCTTTGGAAAACTAGTATGCCCAGATGGTATTGTTATGTGTGGCAACGGTACTTTCACTATTACCGTTAACGGCAAAGGCGGCCACGCTAGCCAACCAGAGTTGTGCCGAGACCCCGTACTTGCGACAAGTGCAATTACCCTTGCACTACAGCAAATCATTAGCCGGCGCTTAGCGCCACAACAAGCAGCGGTTATCAGCGTAACCTCTTTTATGGCCGAGAGCGGCGCAACGATCATTCCTCAACAAGCTGTTCTCGGTGGCAGTATAAGAGTGCCGGATGACGCCACTCGAGAAAAAATCAATTCACTTATTATCGAAGTAAGTCAGCAAACTGCTCACAGCTATGGTGTTGAGTGTAGTGTAGAAATAAGCCCGCGCTACAATCCAACCATTAACCATCCAAAGCAGGCGCAATATATGCGGCAGCTTTGGAAGGAAAGTTACGGCCCAGATTCAATTGAAGTTAATACCCCCACGCCAATTATGGCATCCGAAGATTTTAGTTATTATCTACGTGAAATTCCTGGCGCCTTTGCACTGATTGGAGCCAATGACGGCGACAAACATCACCAAGTTCCCTGCCACAGCCCACACTACGATTTTAACGACAAATTAATTCCGTTAGTAAGCAATTTGTTTTCACGCCTATGCGGTGTGACAACGCCCGAAAAACCCACAGATCAAACTATTTGAAATAGCATACCGTCGACATGTCGACGAACTTTATTTATAAAAAGGAGTTCCCATGAGTATTTTTGAGCAACGTGAGTCAGATATCCGCGCTTATTGCCGAGTGTACCCAGTGGTATTCGACAAGGCGAGTAATGCGCGCCAAATAGATGAAGACGGAAAGCAATATATCGATTTTTTTGCTGGTGCTGGCGTATTGAATTTTGGCCACAACAATCCACGCATGAAGAAAGCCATGATTAACTATATTGAATCCGACGGAGTCACCCACACCTTAGATATGCACAGTACCGCCAAGCGGGCATTTATGGAGCGATTTGTTAAGACCATTCTCGAACCCCGCAATATGAGTCACAAAATGCAGTTCATGGGGCCAACAGGAACGAATGCAGTTGAAGCGGCCCTAAAAATTGCACGACGGGCTACCGGACGCCAAGATATTGCCGCCTTCACCCACGGTTTTCATGGTATGACCTTGGGTTCTCTCGCCTGTACTGCCAATGGCTACTTTCGCGGCGCTGCTGGGGTTCCCCTCAACAATGTCTCTCATCACAAATTCAACTGCACCGACTATCTAAATCAACTGGCAGAGTACTACGCAGACGCCTCTAGCGGGATCGCCGCACCGGCTGCTTTCTTAGTCGAAACAATACAAGCCGAAGGCGGGGTTAATGTTGCCAGTAAAGAATGGTTACAGGCCTTAGCAAAACTTGCCAAAGACGTGGGCGCTTTATTAATTATTGACGATATTCAAGTTGGCTGCGGTCGCACCGGCAGTTATTTCAGTTTCGACAATATGGGAATTGAACCCGATGTCATTTGTCTTGCCAAGGGCGTTGGCGGCATGGGCACACCCATGGCACTTAATCTGGTCAAACCAGAAATCGATAAACATTGGTCTCCCGGTGAGCACACCGGCACCTTCCGCGGACAATCCCTGTCTTTTGTCGCAGGTAGCGAAGCCCTAAGTTACTTTGAAGACGAAGAATTAATGACTGAAGTCGCCAAAAAAGCACAGGTAATGGCTGATGCCATATCGCCTTTGGAAACTGATTTCAAAAGCGTGGAAGTGCGTGGCCGCAGTATGATCCTAGGTTTGGATGTAGGTAGCGGCGAACAGGCCAAAGCCATTGTGGAAGGCTGCTTTGCCGACGGCTTGCTCATTGCCAGCTGTGGATCTGGTGGTCGCGTTGTCAAACTGATTCCACCACTAACCATTCCAGATGAAGACCTAAAACACGGGCTAGATATACTTATCGACAATACACGTAAAGTGATGGAGGCTTAAATATGATTCAACGCGATGATATGACCTTTCCATTTGAAGAGTATCAGCACCGTTTAAGCGAATTGCGGTTGAGAATTGCCGAGCGTCGATTAGATGCTGTGGTGATTTCTGACCCAGAAAACATCATGTACCTTACCGATTACCAAACCACCGGTTATTCATTTTTTCAAGCTTTAGTTGTGCCGTTAGATGACGAGCCCTTTATGATAACTAGGGCGATGGAAGAGTCTAATATCATCGCCCGCACCTGGGTAGAGCGCACCCGCCCCTACCCAGATACCGGTGACGCAATTCAAATGCTGGTAGACGCCCTTAGAGAATTTGGTTTATCTAAGAAACGTATCGGCTACGAGCGAAATAGCTACTTCTTCCCCGCTTATCAACAAGATCGCGTGCACACCACACTGACTGAAGCAAAACTGCTGGATTGCTTTGGCATTGTTGAACAGGGTCGAATTTGTAAATCGCCCGCAGAAATACAACTTATGCGTAAAGCCGCAATCGCCACAGAGGCAGGCATGCAAGCAGGTATCGACGCCTGCCAAGTAGGCGTCACAGAAAACGAAATTGGCGCGGCGATCAGTGCCGCCATGTTTCGTGCCGGTGGCGAACCACCCGCAGTCATGCCCTACGTCACTTCTGGACCACGTACCATGATTGGCCACGCCACCTGGGAAGGACGCGCAGTACTTCCCGGCGAGCATGTCTTCTTAGAAGTTGGCGGCTGTTATCGCCGCTACCACACCGCCATGATGCGCACCGTTATACTGGGTGAGCTCAGCGATTCTATGCATCACGCTCAAGAAAAAATGAAACACGCATTACACGCTGTTCACGATAAAGTGCAACCGGGAATGACTGTCTCTGACGCGGACAATTTAGTTCGCAATATCATTTCTGAAAATGACTGTGACGCCCGTCTAATTACACGGTCAGGTTATTCAATTGGTATAGCCTTTCCTCCCAGCTGGGATGAAGGCTACATCGTCAGTCTTAAACAGGGCGAATCTACCGTCTTACAACCCGGTATGACCTTCCACATTATTCCTTGGATGTGGGGTGTGGACGGCGACAAAACCTGTGGTATTTCTGACTCTATCTACATCACCGATACCGGTTGTGAATCTTTTTTCACAATGGACAGAGACTTCACGGTAAAGGCTGAACAAGCCGAGCCCGCACTCATTGAATTTGACGAGGCACGTAAAAACAAACGCGAAAAAGCCGAAGCCAGCAAAGCAGACGATAAAAGCAAAGCCAAAAGTTAACCGTGACGATGCAGATCGTCACTGGCGGCGCCTTTGCCGACATTATCATTATAACGAGGTAGCTATGCTAACAGCGAAAAACCCTAGCACCGGTGAAATCATTGCCGAATACCCAACTCTCAATAATACCGAGCTTCACGAGCACATTGGTGACGCTTTTCGCGCCGCAGACCAATGGCAGGCTTGTAGCTATGAAGAACGTGCACAAACCATGCGCGCAGTTGCCGCAGAACTGCGTAAGCAGAAAGACCACCTTGCTGAGTTAATGGCTATCGAGATGGGCAAACCGATAAAAGAAGGTGGGCCTGAAGTTGAAAAAGCCGCTGGTTGTGCCGAGTATTATGCTGAGCACGCCGCTGAACACCTCGCCCCTCAAACGCTTCCTTCGGACGCTAGTATTAGCTATGTATGCCACCCTCCACTGGGGACCTTACTTGGCATATTGCCGTGGAATGCGCCGCTGTGGCTGGCCTTTCGCTACTTAGCGCCCGCCTTAATGGCGGGAAATACCTGCGTCATGAAACACGACCCCAACGTACCGGCCTGCGCGGCAGCTATTGTTAAAGTCTTTGCAGATGCCGGCGCACCAGACAATATTGTCGTCAATTTACCCATAGCCAATGAAACCATCGAAACTGCAATACGTGATCCACGAATTGCCGCTGTCTCATTTACTGGCTCTGGCAATGCAGGGCGAATTGTAGCGTCAATCGCTGGTTCAGAAATCAAACCCACCGTCCTTGAACTAGGTGGTTCCGATCCCTGTATTGTACTTGCCGATGCTGACTTAGAATCGGCCGCAGATGTCGCCACGCTTTCTCGTATGATTAACGCAGGGCAATCGTGTATCGCGGCAAAACGCATTATTGTCGAAGATTCCGTCTATGATGTCTTTGTTGAAAAACTTCAAAGTAGAATGGCCAAATTTACTATGGGTGACCCTCTATTAAGCGACACAGACGTCGGCCCCATAGCCCGTGAAGACCTTCGCCAAAACCTTCACCGCCAAGTCACAGAAACCATTGCGGCCGGTGCCACGTGTTTGTTGGGCGGTGAATTAAGCAACGACCCCGGCTTCTTTTACCCGCCTACTCTACTTATTGATGTTACCGAAGGTATGTGCGCCTTTAAGGAAGAAACCTTCGGTCCCATTATGGTTGTGATACGCGCGGCCGATGTTGAAGAAGCGGTTCAACTCGCCAATGAAACACCCTATGGTTTAGGTGCGGCTGTTTGGAGCACTAATGCAGAAGTCGCCACCAATATTGCCAACCGTCTTGAAGCTGGCCAAGTCGCCATTAACGGCATTGTCAAAACCGACTCTCGTTTACCTAGTGGCGGTATTAAAGGCTCAGGCTACGGCCGTGAACTTGGCCCCCACGGTATTCGTGAATTTGTAAACAGCAAACAAATTTGGGTCAAATAGCTGTTACAGCGAATAGTTAAAGTCATGCGCTTTAGCTATTCGCCTTTTTCTTACACTGAACACTTTCAGTCATCACAAGATTTTCGCCGTTTTCTAGACAATAATTATTGTTACCAAGCAAATAACTTTCGTTAGAAACGCTCCCTGTCTTACGCTCGTCATATCCATTTGCGATCCTTGCTCTGCCCCTTAATTCGTTACACAGAGACAAGTTATATGCCGCCGGTTTCACGTCGCACTCTCATCAAAGGTATGGTGGGTATCGCCAGCGCCAGTTCAGTAGCCTTTCTCACAGCCTGCAATTCATCTAATCGCAGTCATAATAGCGAATATCCCCTTCCCGATGATGACCAGAACAGCCCACAAAGTGCTGATTTTGACAATTTGCTTGGTTTTGACTACCCCATAATCGATGCTTTACTGCCCTTTGCCCACGGCGTAGCCTCCGGCGACCCCATGCAAGACAGAGTCATCATTTGGACTCGCATTACCCTACCCGATGAACGCGGCCCACTAGTCAGCGACCCACAGGGATTCACCGAAGCCAAAGTAAACTGGCTACTTGCAACAGATCCAGAACTGCAAGATGTTATCGCCTCTGGCAACACCATCACCACCGCCGAGCGTGACTGGACGGTAAAAGTTGATGTTGCCGGTCTAAACCCCGAAACAAGTTATTATTACGCTTTTGGCGCGTTTCAACGAACCTCAATTGTCGGGCGTACCCGAACTGCTCCCAGCCCGGCCAGCACCAGCGACGAACTTCGCCTAGCCGTTGTTTCCTGTTCAAGTTATTGGTCTAGCCACTGGTCGGGTTACGGACACATTGCAAACCGCAATGACCTAGACTTGGTCATTCACCTTGGTGATTATATTTATGACTTTGTTGATCAAGATGAAGAGGTTCGCGCCCGAATCGACCGCGATGGCGTAACCCGTAACGACATCAATGACGCAGATTATCGCGACTGGCTAAACATTGATGAAGTTCGCCGCCGCTACGCCCTTTACCGCTCTGAACCAAACCTACTTCGTGCCCACCAACAGCACCCTTGGACCATCATCTGGGACAATCACGACATTGACCCCAGCTTTGGTAATGAGCTGAACGACTCAAGCATCGACCGCGGCACCCAAACCACAACACTGGCTGACACAATCAATACCTTCTGGCTTTGGACCCCTTGCCGCCCTCCTGCCGACCTTCAAGGCACACCCTTAACGGTTGACGATGGCAGCTATCCTGAACCACCATTACCCCAACAGTTGTGGCGAAAACTGGATTACGGCCCCCTTGCCGATATTTTATGTACTGACATTGAACTCTATCGACAGCTTGATAACGACCAGCTTCCAGCCGATTACTCTGATCATCTTGAAGGAGCTAATTCACTACTCGGAAAAAACCAGTACACGTTTATTACCGAGCAAATGAAAGCCTCCAGCGAAGCGGGTAAAACATGGCGTATTTTGCCTCATCAAACATGGCTAGCCCCCTGGAACATTCCGGCATTAACAGCTGAGACCACTGTTCCCGGCTCGCCAATCTCAACTCGCTGGACCGATTTTTCAGAAGAACGAAGCCAGTGGTTTCAATACCTGCGAGACAACAGTATTGTAAACAACGTGGTTCTCTCAGGAGACATGCACGGCAGCTGGGCCAGCGATTTAGTCACAGACAATGCACTCATTAGCCGCTATCAGTCTTCAGTACCTTTACCAAATTTACGCACAGGGTCTCGCCCAAGTAATATCTTGGCTGGTTTTGGCCGAGCTGGCACCGGCAATATCGCACTGATCAATAATCGTGCTGACTCAGTCGGCGTAGAATTTGCGCCCAGCTCAATGGGGCGCGGCGGCGCAGATGAAATGGTGGCCAACGCCCTAGCAGGAAGTACAGAAGAGGTACAAATTGCCGGAGCTAGAGCACTTGAACTTGCCAGCATCACTGCCAACAAAAACGTGCAATACCAAGAATGGGTAGATCACGGCTATGGCATAATCCACCTAAACTCAGAAGAAGCAATTTTTGAATTCTGGTGGCAAGATAAAACCACCCCCGACTCACCCGATGTACTCGGTTATCAAATGGTCAGCTTTGCCCACGATGACAGTACAGCCTTGCCCGCACCACATTACCGAAATCAAATCGACAATGTGGTATTACACGGTCGTACGGTAGAGGCTAGCAACGGCCGTCGTAGCGACCTGCCAGCGCCGATGCCGCCGGGTGAATTACTTCAACTTTAATATGCCCAAGGGCTGATTTAACAGCCCTTCACTCCCCACTCACATAAAACCAACCATCACAGCACAATGTTAAATGTTTAGCGTGATGGCTTTTTATAATAAGCAGACAGCCATGATCAGGGCAGACGACAACTAGAACAATCAAAGTGGACGCGGAGAGCGTTCTAAATCTCAACACCACGCATAAGGCTGTCAGACGCGCAGCGTTTTGTTATACATTTCACAAGCCTTCTGGAAAGGCACTAAACTGGGGAATACCCTCATAAGGGGCACACCACCCGGCCTTTGACTCCACGTTAATGTGAGCAGCAGGCTTCAAATCCAAAGGCGTATCGACAGTTGACAATGTAACGCAGAAAAAACTTGTTCTATCTGGGGAATAGTTCATTAACCTTGTTCCACACTCTGAACAAAAAGCTCGATAACCCCCTGCGCCACTCTGATGCTCTTTTAAACAGCTACTTTCATCATTGAGTATTAATGTAGAAGAATCCACGATCGCCATGGTCGCATAGTCAGCACCATGAGCTTTTCGACAAAACTTGCAGTGACAATTCAGCACATTATCTGGGTTGATTTCTACCTGATACCTAACCTTTCCACAAAGGCAACTTCCATCAACCATGACTTATTCCTATATTAAATTGTTTAAAGTATACGAATAACTACAAACCTAACGCCAAAAAAAGCCCGCGCCTAGGGCGTCGGGTTGCTTGTGACGCTAGACTAGAACTAATTATTTCTAATTTTTTTCTTTCAATTGATAATGGCTTTGCCAATTGCATATAACCAATAAATAGAGAAGAAACTAGCGCTGTAATTAATATTACCGTAGCAATATTATAGTTTCTTTTTGCTTGAGATGAAGCCTGCCTCGCCTCTACAAGTTCATTTCATCATCTGTACGGTGATTCATCGATCGCTTAACTCTAGCAATTTGTCAGACCAGTGTTTGGGTGGATCCCACAAAAGATAGCATCCCAGCAAGCAGAAAATAGCGGCAACCCGTCTCACTTTTATGTTTTTGTGAACTAAGGCCGATTTCAATAGCCTTGATCAATTGACATAACGCCGCTGCATCATGGCACAATATCACAAAGGAATTTGATCAGCGCCCCTCAATAGAAAAACACACGTGGGTCGTCAATCACGAAAAACAGGGAACTTACCCATGCAGCGACTCACCAAACTTTCTACCACCATTACATTTATCACTCTATTAAACGCCTGTGGCGGTGGATCCGGTGGTGGCGGTGATGAGCCAGCACTGACCGCGCTTAGTCCGCTAGGCTCAGAAGCTAGCTGCCCAGACTTACAGTTCGACACCTTAGCTGCGGATGTGGGTACTACGATATTTGTTAATGGCTTACCTTCTTCAATGACAGCCCCCGGCCTACGCATTATTGACGCTCAGGACTCGGAAATTGTCACCCCAGCGTTCTTTCGCGTTCGTGAAGGCGACGAAGATTGGCAGTTTGAACTGCCTATGCATCCCAATACTCCCGCTGAAGGTGGTCAGGTGCTGATAGAAATTGGGGATGGAAGCAACCACTGCCCCCAGCAAACGTTTACGATCAATGCCTTACCCACCGCCCCAGCCGATTACGCCCAAGATGTTCAAGCTGCCTTAGTTTCATGGGTGGAAGCAGCCGCTCGGCATCTTGGCCTTGACCCAGCGCAACTGCGCGCAGCGGAGGAAAGCGAACTCACTGGCATGGCTGCAGTTATGCGCCTAGCGCTAGACACCGCCGACGACCCTAACGCCCCCGGCTCCATTAAAGCACTTGCCGATGAGGCCGCCGCTGACTCTGACATGCTCCTTGAGCGTTTCTTGATGGCACTCGACATAGAGGAGCGTTTACTCGATGACACACTTTTCTTGGATCAAAGCGAGCCAGCGGTACAATCCATTGCCCACAATGACAGCGGCAGCAAAGGTCAGCAGATTATACGAAAAGAGGAACAACGCGTTTATCGGAACACGGGGAGCTGTGGCGGAGGTCTACAATTCCCTGGCGCGACTAAGCCGAACATTAAGAACATTTTCGACTTGGCCTCGGCAATGAAATCCGCAAAGAACAGGACGATCAAAAACGTCACTAGTCATAGCGCGACCGCCACTAACTATGCCGGTACCGCCAACTGGAGTAAAGCCACCGGTGTTGGCAATATATTATTTATTGTCTCGACGGTTGATGAAGCGCTAAATGCCGCACTGCCACAGGTGTTTAGTCAATTTATAGTCACTGGTGACAGCCAAATTGTTGAAGATCGCGAAGCCACTAACCCAGCAGCATGGCAGTCGAAAATAGCCGCAAAGGGTATCGATTTCAATCTGGAAAAAGCAGCTGCACAAACCATTATCCAGGGCCTAGGGCTTATTCCCGGCCCAGTGGGTACGGCTTTATCTACGGCGACCTTTGCCTACGGCAACGAAGTAAACGCAGAAATAGACCGAGTAACAAAAGACAGCTGCTTTAAAGTAGAGGCCCCAGAATACGGCCCATTCGATGCCACCTATGAAAACTACACCGCAGGGAAGCTTATCGGTAGTACTATTTCACTTGTGGGCCACCACCAGTACATGCCTAGTGATATTGGTCTATCTGAGATTGAAGTTAAAATTATAGGTGAAACCTTTGGCACATCAAGCAATGCCAAGAAAACACTCCCAGTGAATGTCAACTCTCAGGTCTTGTCATTACTGCCCTCTACCACGCGAATTGCTGAAGCAGGTGAAGAAGTTGAGATTTCAGCGACAATTAGTAACTCAGAAGCCGATCCAGCCAACTTTGATGTCGAGGTTGTCGGTGGAGTCAGTCGTGGAGAAGTTACTAATTTACGCGTCGAAGGTGACTTTTTAACCGCAACAATTGTCCCCACATCGGATCGCGAGAAATATCCCGTACAGGTGCGCTTTACCAGCCTAAATACTACCCTGCCAGCGGGTAGCCCACCACATGACAAACTCGCCGATATTGAGATTGAACTCGATGTTAAATTAACGCCGGATGATACTCCCTGTCTTGAAGCTGGTGATGAAGTCCCACTTATTGCCGAGCTAACAGGTTTTGATGAAGACGAGCAAGAAGTTGACTTTAGCGCCACCGGCGGTAGCTTTAAAAATGAAACAGACTTAACCGCAACCTGGGTAGCTCCACAAGCTAACGGCGAGTATGTTATTACCGCCACAGCCACCTATGATGCAAACGAAAAAGATGAATCACGCTTTACCGTCGCCGATAATTGCATACGCAAAATTTGGTATCCAGTCGGCGGTTTTTCCATTGATAATAACGGTACCTATAGCGACGAAGGCCAATTATGTCCGCAGGAGTCTATAGCCGACGATCAAACGGAGTCATTTGACGAACCGATTATTCCAGAAGTCCCTCAGTTACCCGCTGAGTCCGAATTCTGGGATGTACACACAGAAAGCAAAACATGGGGATATACTCATAACTCCATGCGCCATATCGTCGATGATAAAGATAACAATAACGGTTCTGATGATAGCTGCAGCAGTATTTCACTATCAGGACTTATGGATGCAGACGTTACCTATGAAGGCAGAGCCGATGGCACATTGGCGGCCAGTGTCGATGCCCGTTTAGAAACAAACTGTGAGCGCTATTCTAACGGTGATATAGAGTGTGCAAGTGGCGGCGGCGGCATTGGTTTCGGCGGCTTCATCTATCAAGACATCACTAAACAAACAACGGTAACCTTAAGCGGCAGCCTGAGCTGTACCGGCTTGGAAGGCAACATCGGTACGGGACTCGCGCCCTTGAGCATAGTGGCAATTCGATACGAAAATGGCACGACCCCCTACAATTATGAAGAGGAAGGCAATACCAGTATTAAAGACAAGCAAGGAAACTACCGTTCACCACAGCTATTTTCGGCTAGTTGCAAACCTGAGCAAGGTGATACCGTTACGCCATTTGAGGTGGAGTTTGTCTTAGACGCCCCCACTGGCAATGGCAATACTGACCTAATTATTTATGGCATTGCCGGAAGTGTACTAATCGCGCCGGATTCCTCTTTATCCGTTAATGCGTTTCCTGGAACCCCTCCCACAGAACCGGTTCCCGGCAGTTATCTCTCAGAAGGAAAAGTGGAACTAGAGGTGAAAATTGAATAAGGCTTTCGGAGCTGGATCTCTAAGTGATCCAGCTCCGTTTCTTTATCAAAACTGACACATAGGCCTAACTATATTTGATGCTGTCGAGCATTATGTCTCGACAACAAATCAAACTCATGTGAGTACAACCTGAATTCCTCAGTATTATCTGGACAAGACTATTATCCACATTAACGATAACCGCACGCAAAACTAGCCAGCTAAGCTAGTGAATAAAAATATCTAACCCCCCTCTTTATTCTGAGATTGTGCGTGATTCACCGACTGCACTACTGGATCATCAAGATCCCAGCCCCCGCCTATAACAGCCGCTAATTGTAAAGCCGCTTGCAAGCGATCAGCCTCAGTGGCTACTTTGGTTCGGCGCGTATTCAAGGTTTGATTTTGCGCGGTAGCCACTTCAAGGAAAGTCACCAAACCCGATTTATAACGGTTATTAACAATGCGCTCATTCTCTTCTGCTAGCTCTAACAAAATAGCCTGTTGCTCGGTTTTTTCTTTTAATAAGCTCAACGTTGCCAAAGCATTTTCTACTTCCGCTAAGCCATCTAAAACCGTCTGCCGATACGCCGCAAGCTGCTCATCGTATTGTGCTACAGCAATCGCTTTACTTGCCCGCCTTGCGCCACCGTCAAACAGGGTTTGTACCAATGAAGGGCCAACAGACCATATTGCATTCGGCGCATCAAAAAGATCGCCAAATCGCCCCGCATTAGCCCCGTAACCGGCACTGATGGTAAAACTCGGCAGCCACGCAGCTTGCGCAACGCCAATTTGGGCGCTGGCCGACGCGAGCTGCCGCTCGGCTGATACCACGTCTGGCCGGCGTGATATCAAAGTTGACGGTAGCGAAGCCGGTAGCACAGGCAGCTCGGGCAATTTTCCTTCCGGCGTTAATGTAAAATTCACCGGCGCCTTACCTAGCAACACCGCAATACTGTTTTCTTCAAGCGCCCGCTGACTAGCTAAATCTATCAAATCGGATTTTAACGCTTGCTGCTGTGTCTCTGCCTGAATAACGTCAGAGCGAGGCACAATCCCCGCTTTGTATTGATTTTGTGTAAGTACAGTTGAGCGCGCATAGGTTTCCATGGTTTGCTCTAAGATAAGGCGCTGGGCATCTAAAGCCCGCAAGCGGATATAACTTTGCGCAACCGCAAGCTGAATATTAAGGCCGGCAGCAACAAGATCCGCAGCGCTACTTTGCATTCCCGTGCGGCTGGCTTCTACACTGCGACGAACTCGCCCCCATAAGTCTGGAGCCCAGCTCGCGCTCAACCGCGCGCTATAGCTTTCCGTCACGCTGATACTATCGCCACCGTCGCGGCTACCGCTAAGAGAGGCGTCCAACTGGGGACTATAATCACCACGCGCCAAACGCCATTGGCCTTGAGCGGCTCGATATCGTGCTTCCGCTTGCGCTAAATTTTGGTTGGCAGCGTTGGCCTGAATAATTAATACACTAAGCTCTGGGTCCTTAAATGCAGTCCACCAATCTCCCTGCGCAGCCCAACTTTGCGGAGCAATGGTTTGCCATCCGGCTTCGTATTTAAATTCTGCAGGCACTCTCGATTCCGGCTGCTGATAGTCTGGCCCAACTGTGCACGCGGCCAAACTCACTAACAGCGGAAGAGTCGGTAAATATTTTAAAGTGAATAATTTCATAAGTGATTTTTTACTTTTTTATCGCTAGTAATAGCCGTCGATGAGCTAATGGCAAGGCCATGATCTTGAGGTTTTGTTCGCAATACCCATTGCCGCAAACGCTCAAAATACAAATAAATAATTGGTGTGGTATACAAGGTTAAAAATTGGCTTACCGCCAAACCACCGATAATGGTTACCCCAAGTGGACGACGCAGCTCTGCACCTTCACCAAAACCAATTGCCAGTGGCACCGCACCTAATAAGCCCGCCAGATTGGTCATCAATATGGCGCGCAAACGCAAACGTGCTGCTTGTCGTATAGCTTGATCTGGATCTAAGCCATCACGTCGCTGTGCTTGCAAGGCAAAATCAATCATTAAAATGGCATTTTTCATTACAATGCCAATCAATAAAAACAAACCCAGTAAAGAAATTAAACTTAAATGAATCTGACTAATTTTAAGGGCGAGCAAGGCACCAATACCGGCAGATGGCAGCGTGGATAAAATAGTCAGTGGGTGTAATGTGCTTTCGTATAACACCCCCAACACCAAATACACTGCCAACAAAACCCACAATATTAACCAAGGCTGGCTTAAGTCAGCGCCAAAACTCGGACGACCACCATCCGGTGCAACATGCACTTGGGTAGGTAATTTAATTTGATCCAAGGCATTTGCAATGGCCTCCTCAGCCTCGGGCAGGGTCACGCCGGGGGCTAGCCCGTAACCAATACCCTCGGAAGCAAATTGACCCTCATGACGAATACGGTCTTCGCCCATGCCATAATCCCACGTTGCAAAGCTAGACAGCGGAATTCTTGAACCATCGCTGGCAATCACGTTTAGCTGACTTAGCACTGCAGGCTGCGAGGTATAGCCCGGTGCCAACTCCATCACCACGCGATACTGATTCATATCATCATATAGCGTGGCAACCTGACGCTGGGAAAAGGAATTATTCAACATCGATGCCACGGTGCTCATATCTACGCCGTATTGCTTAGCCAACTCTCGATTAATATTGAGGGTTACTTGCCTAGCATCTTCATTTCCAATCGAGTCAACATCAACCAACTCGGGTAAATCCATCATGGCTTGCGAGGCAAGACGGCTCCATTTATCCAAGGCTTCTAGAGAATCAGAGCGGAGTATTAATTCATACTCACTACTGCTAAACGGCGAACCCAGGCGAATATCTTGATCCACCATCATATGCAGCATGGCACCCGGTACTTTAGGCGCACCAGCTCGTAAACGGTCGACTACAGCCTGAGCCGAGACACCACGCTCAGATAAGGGCTTTAAATTTAAAGTTATTTGCGCATTGGTTAAGCCACCGCTGCCACCGCTGGTACCCGTCACATCGGCTATGGCAGGATCAGTCAAAATATACTGACGAAAAATTTCTATTTTGGGCTGCATTAATTGAAACGAAAAGCCATCGTCGCCACGAACAAAACCACGCACTTGGCCCGTGTCCTGCTGAGGCAAGGTTGTTTTCTGTAACGAGGAGTATAAATAAACATTGCAGGCAATGACCCCAGCCAAGATCAGCATAACCACAATGCCATGCCGTAACGCCCAGTCTAAACTACGTGCATAACCGTTTTTAAGCGACTCAAACATCTCATAACTATAATCAGCCATTCGATTTTCAAAGCCGCTTAATACCCCCTTACTCTGCTCTCTATCAGATAAGTTTGAATGTGGACGCAACCAACGCGCGCATAAACTTGGCGTTAAAGAAAGCGACACCAGCAGTGAAATTAACATTGCCGCCGCCAAGGTAATTGAGAATTCACGAAATAAACGCTCTACAACCCCGCCCATAAATAATATGGAGACAAACACCACGACCAAGGCGAGGTTCATGGCTAACAAAGTAAAGCCAACCTCTTTGGCGCCGAGTAGCGAGGCACGCAAAGGAGACAAACCTGCCTCAATATGCCGCTCTATATTTTCTAGCACCACAATGGCGTCATCGACCACCAGACCACAGGCAACCACTAGCGCCATGAGGGATAAATTATTTAAGGAAAAACCATAAAAATACATCACTACAAAGGCACCAATCAGCGACACCGGAATTGCAATTGACGGTATCAGCGCCGTGCGTAAACTGCCCAAAAATAGCCATACTACTAACATCACCAGCGCAACAGATATTAATAAGCTGAGCTGTGCTTCACTGAGCGTGGCGCGAATTACCGGTGAACGATCCATTATTACCGACAACTCACTATTTGACGGCATAAGGGCACGTAGGCGGGGTAACTCTTTATATATGGCGTCTATGGTCTCAACAATATTGGCACCGCTTTGGCGGCTAACCATAAGAATGACAGCCGGACGATCATTGTGAAAACCACTGCTATAGCGATCTTCTACCGACTCAGTTACCTCTGCCACATCTCCCAGTCGGACCACTGCACCGTCACTATGACGAAGTATTAAATCGCGGTATTCACTCGCTTTACGCAGCGGATCATTGGTGCTCACTCGCCAGCGATGACTGCTGTCTTCGATAACCCCTAGGGGACGCAAAGCATTGGCTTGACTGATTGCACTACGCACTTCATCCAAAGCAATACCTCGATGCAATAAGGCGCCGGGGTCTAGTTGCACCCGCACTGCAGGCAGCGACGCGCCACTGATCCCCACTTCGCCAACGCCAACAATTTGCGCTAGTCGCTGAGAGAGAATTGTCGATGCGGCATCGTACAACTCGCTAGGGGACAAGGTAGATGAACTTAGCGCCAAGCCCATAATAGGCGCTTGCGAAGGATCTATTTTTCGAAACTCAGGATTGCCCGGCATACCGGCGGGTAATTCACCGCGAACCACATTTATGGCCGCCTGCACATCACGAGCGGCTTCATCCAAATTGCGGTCCAGATCAAAGGTTAGCACTACCGAGGTTGAGCCCTTATTACTCGATGAGGAAATTGCCGCAATACCACTAATACTGCCCAGTGCTCGCTCTAAGGGTGTCGCCACCGTGCTGGCCATACTTTCAGGGCTTGCCCCCGGCAAACTCGCCGTCACTCTAATAACCGGAAAATCAACCTGCGGCAGCGGCGCTACAGGCAACATACGCCACGCCAACAAACCTACCAATACCAGCGCCAAAGACAGCAAACCCGTCGCGACCGGACGAAAAATAAACGGCCGTGACAGGTTCATGCTTTAGCATCCGGTGAGTCGAGTTGATCCGTGGTCGCCATATCTTCAGCCGAGTATTCTCCAGTGCGAAAACGATCAAAAAACAAATACACCACAGGCGTGGTAAATAGGGTTAACACCTGACTGACCAGTAGACCACCCACCATGACCAAGCCCAAGGGTTGACGCAGCTCGGCACCGGAACCACCGGCAAACATAAGAGGTAACGCCCCAAACAGAGCAGCCAAAGTAGTCATCAAGATTGGTCGAAAACGCAATAGCGCGGCGCGATGAATCGCCTCACGGGGACTCATGCCCTGATTGCGCTGCGCATCTAAGGCAAAATCCACCATCATAATGCCGTTTTTCTTAACCAGCCCGATCAACAACACCACACCGATCACCGCAATCATATCCAATGAGCGACCGGTGATTAATAAGGCCAGTAAAGCTCCAACAGTGGCCGAGGGCAAGGTCGATAAAATGGTAATTGGGTGAATAGTGCTTTCATACAAAACTCCCAGCACTACATACATTGTCGCCACCGCAGCGAGCACCAGCCATAAAGTATTAGCAAGCGAGGCCCTGAAGGCTTCAGCGGCACCTTGAAAACGGCTCTCTATTCCCAAGGGCAAGCCAATATCTAACTGCGCTGCTTCAATCGCTTCAACGGCCTCACCTAGCGATGCGCCCTTGGCTAAGTTGAACGACAGGGTGGCAGCGGGAAATTGCCCTTGATGATTTATGAGCAATGCCGCGGGGCGCTGCTCTACCGTTGCCACACTACTCAAAGGCGCGGGTACACCCGATTCAGTGGGAACATACAAGCTCTTTAGCGCGGAAATACCACTGCTTTGCACTGGGTCGACTTCAAGCACGACCCGATATTGATTAGCTTGGGTAAACAAGGTCGCAATTTGACGTTGGCCATAGGCATTTTGCAGCGTATCGGCAATTGATGACACGCTGACACCCAAGCGCGCGGCGGCATCACGATCAATATTGATATAAGCTTGCTCGCCCTGTTGCTGAAGGTCATTGGCAACATCAACCAACTCAGGTCGCTGGGCTAAAGCCGTCATTAATTTAGGGACCCACTCTGCCAGTTCAGCAGTGCTCGCTGCGGTGAGGGTAAAGCGATACTGAGTACGGCTTATTTGGTCTTCAATGCTGAGCTCTTGTACTGGCTGGAACCAAGCCTCTATTTCTGGCAGGTCTTCGGCGCGTTCACGTAAGCGTGCAATAACATCAAACACGGATTCACTGCGCAAATGGTGGGCAGGTAAATTGATAAACATCCGGCCGCTATTTAACGTTGTGTTGCTACCATCCACGCCGATGAACGATGACAAACTGGACACCCCTGGGTCTTCCAGTAAGGCAGCGGCCAAGGCTTGCTGACGTCGTGACATCGACGCAAAGGAGGAATTCTGAGGCGCTTCAGTAACCACTTGAATAACACCGCTGTCTTGGACGGGGAAGAAGTCTTTATCAACGGCAAAATACAACAACACAGTCAGAACAATGGTGGCCAGCATAGCCAGCATGGCAGCAGGCTGACGAGCAAGTACCCAGTCCAACATATCGCTGTAACGAGCAATAATTTTACTCATTAGGCCAGTATTGTGGTTTTCGGTTTGTATTGGCTCACGCAACATGCGTGCGCACATCATGGGAGTGAGTGTGAGTGATACCACTAAAGAAATAGCAATCGCAACCGCCAAGGTCACAGCAAACTCATGGAACATACGTCCCACCACATCGGCCATAAACAACAGCGGAATCAGTACCGCGATCAGCGATAAGGTCAGCGATATCAGGGTAAAACCAATCTCCTTGGCTCCCTTTAAGGCTGCCGTCATTGGTGAATCACCGGCCTCGCGATAGCGGGCAATATTCTCAAGCATCACAATAGCGTCATCAACCACAAACCCGGTGGCAATCGTTAAGGCCATCAGACTTAAATTATTAATTGAGAACTCTGCCAAATACATAAAGGCAAATGTGCCGACAAGGGACAGGGGCACAGCAATACTCGGAATGATCGTGGCAGGTATGCTACGCAAAAACGCAAACGTCACTAACACCACCAAAAAAATCGCAAATAATAATTCTTTTTGCACGTCTTTGACTGAGGCCCGAATACTATCGGTTCTGTCGGTGAGTACAGTAACGTCTACCGCCGTTGGCATGGTGGCAGACAATTGCGGCAATAGCGCTCGCACCCGATCAGCCACTTCAATAACATTGGCGCCGGGCTGCTTCTGGATATTAAGCAGTACCGCAGATTGACTATTAGCCCACGCAGCAAGAAAGCGATCTTCCGCACCGTCACTAATTTTTGCCACATCACCTAAGCGCAATGGCGCGCCATCTTGGTAGGCAATAATCAGTTTTTCATAATCTTTAACCGAGCGAATCTGATCATTGGCATCTAGCAATGTCGTCCGGTTAGGCCCATCAAAACTACCCTTGGGTTGATTAACATTGGTGGCGGTAATGACCGAACGAATTTCGTTTAAGCTCAAACCGTAGGCTGCAACCGCTGTTGGGTTAACCTGTATACGCAGTGCTGGGCGCTGCCCACCCGCCAAGCTAACCAAGCCCACGCCTTGCAGTTGGGCCAGCTTTTGCGCCATGCGAGTGTCGACTAAATCGTGAACCTCAGGCAGCGGCAGACTTTCAGACGTTATTGCCAAGGTCATTATCGGCGCGTCTGCCGGATTAACTTTGCGATAGATTGGCGGTGTAGGTAAATCACTTGGCAGCAGACTATCGGCCGCATTTAAGGCCGCTTGTACTTCTTGTTCTGCAACGCCCAAATCAACCTCAAGCGCAAACTGCAAGGTAATGACAGATGCGCCCCCAGAACTGGTTGAGGCCATTTGCTTTAGCCCGGGAATTTGCCCCAGTTGTCGCTCTAATGGCGCGGTAATCGTGCGTGCTGTCACATCTGGCCCAGCACCCGGATGAAAGGTATATATTTGAATAATGGGGTATTCAACTTGTGGCAAGGCCGATACCGGTAGCAAGCGCCATGACAAAATACCGGCTGCCAACAAAGCCAACATTAGTAGCGAGGTCGCAACAGGCCTTAAAATAAATGGGCGAGAAATACTATTCATTACTGCGCCTAATTAGCCGGTGAAGTTGAAGGACCACCATCTCTACTAGGACGCGATTGACCACCCTCGCCGCCCTTCATGCCTTTTCCACCGCCTTCACGTTTTGGCATGCCGTCTCGTGGCCCACCTTCACCGCGATTGCCCTCTCGCATTCCCCCACCAGGTCTTTCTGGACGACCCGAGCGCTCCTGTTGTGCGGGCATGGCTACAGGCTCATCACCTTCTACTATGACTGTTCGACCATCACGCAAGCGATCCAAGCCCTCTAATACTATCCGCTCTCCGGGTTGCAGGCCGTCAGTAATGGCAACCCGATCACTATCGACAATACCCGTGGTAACTTGGCGAATATAGGCTTTGCTGTCTTCTATTACATAAACATAACTACCCTGCGAGCCATGTTGAACAGCATCAGCAGGAACCGTTAAAACATCGTCAATGCTAGTAAGGCGCAGACGAACATTCACAAATTGATTGGGGAATAGTTCGTTGTCCGCGTTTTCAAATACCGCCCTCACCCGCAAGGTGCCGGTTGTGGTGTCAATTTGATTATCTAGGGTGACTAATTTGCCGGTGGCAATCACGGTTTGCTCATTGCGATTTAAGGCTTCTACACGCAGAGGCTCACCGCCATTAAAAGCTTTAACCAAGGCTGAAACCTCTACCTCTGGCACGGTAAACAACACCGCAATGGGCTTGGTTTGGGTTATTGTGACAAGACCATCCGTGTCATTGGCCGTGATTAAATTACCAGCATCAACTTGCCGTAAACCAAGCCGGCCGGCGATAGGAGCCTCAATGCGTGTCCATGACAACTCTAAACGCGCGTCATCCACTAAGGCTTGCTGCGATTTATTGGCGCCTTGTAATTCACGCACCAGCGCGGCTTGACTGTCGAGCTGCTGACGCGCAATTGAGTCTTCCTCATAAAGACCTTGGTAGAGCTTTAAGTCTACTTCTGCATTTTCGAGCTGCGCCTGATTTTGTTGCAACTGTCCCAGCGCTTGATCAAGCTGAGCTCGGTAAGGATCGGGGTCTATGATTGCTAATAAATCACCCTTGGCGACTTCAGCCCCTTCCGTAAACGCAATTTTGTTTAATACACCACCAACACGGCTGCGAACAATAACGGTATTCAAAGGAGTCACCGTACCTATTGAGCGAATCTGCACCTCTAGGCCACCCTTTTGCACGGGAACGACACTGACAGATGACGTCATACCACCAAAGCCTCGCCGCATGGTGGGTGCCGCCGAAGGCGGTGTACGAATCAGCACATACCAAATGCCAGCAATAAATATCAGTGCAATTACAGCCCAGATTAAAGCCTTCTGGGCACCACTCAAACGCGGGGAATTATTCATTTATTAAAACCATTGCGGACGCTGCAGTACAAAAATGACCATATAGACTGAGCATTTAAATTTAGTATTTAGAGTTAAACACAGCTCAGGAAGAAATCCTTCGCGATATCAGCAACAAATGTAAATGACTAGGTGACAAAAAAACACCTTGTTTTGTCACTTAATATTTTTGATAAAGAAAAGTTAGCTATGAAGCTCGAGATACACGCCTTTAATACACATCTCGGCGATATAAACCGCTGCGGCTCAAGTCGTCAATCGCATTGTTACCCATCAGCGCACGAAGCTGCTGATCAACACTCTCGGCCATACCATTACGACTACCACAAACATAGATCGCCGCCCCCATCGCCAACCACGCTTTAAGCTCATCAGCATTCGCCAGAATAGCATCTTGTACGTAAGCAGGCTGACGAGAACAGCGTGAAAACGTTAAATCGATGTGGGGTAAATACCCTTTATTTTGCCACTCATTGAGTTCATGACTAAAGATACGGTCGGCATCTGGGCTGCGCTCACCGTATATCAGCCAATTATTTTTACATCCAGCATGTACGCGCTCTTGTAGATGAGCCCGCAAGCCAGCAAAGCCAGAGCCATTACCAATCAATATTAATGGCCTAGACACGGTAGGCGAGTGAAAGAGCGGATTGCTGCGTATATGTAGCGACACAGTATCGCCAACTGCCAAATGCCTACCCAAGCAATTTGACGCCACGCCCGGCACGCCATCGGTACACTGAACCCGCACCAATAGATCTAAGCTGCCGCAGTGGGGAACAGAGGCAATGGAATATTCTCGTTTAATCAGCAGTGGAAGCTGAGCAAGCCAGCCTGCCAAGCCTTCTAGTGCTAAGTTGGCCACGTCAGCGCGCGCTATTTTTGCTAAATCCCTACGGGCCAATTCAGCCCCTAAGGTAATACGCTCACCATCCAACTCAAGCTCAGCATTAAGGTCAAACCCTAGCTGCGCCGCCACTTCACCGCAGCGCTTTACGCTATTAAAGGGAATAATTTCAGCGATATCACCCGCCTGCCACTGCTCAGCAAGTTCATTTTGATTAGTAGGCGGCAACAAGCTCAGGTACACCAAGGGCTCCCCTGGGCTACCACTATTCACCACTTTCCGATAATCCAGTCGCCATGACTGATATTCTGCCACGGCGGGTATGAACTCTGATATCGATGTCTCGTCATCACCAAAATGAGCTAACTGGCGATACCAGCGCTGCATGATTTCAGATTGTGTGCCAGCATTGCTACCGTCCAACTCTAAAGTGTCAAACGCAGCTATAGCACCATGATCTGCCATACCTGAATGCAACATATGACCAAAGGCACAGAAGTGTTGATACGCACTGTCACCCAAGGCAAGCACAGCAAATTTGAGATGTGAAAACTGCGCAGATTGTTTTTTAAAATATTTCTGCGCAAAGCGATTGCCATTATCTGGCGGCTCGCCTTCACCGTAGGTACTGGCAACAAAAAAAGCATGTTGAGTTTCGGCCAATACATCACCGTCAACACGGTCTAGTGGCAATACTCGTACCGGTCCAGCACTCTGCAAAGCCTTGGCACTTGATGTCGCTAAGGCCAGCGCCGAACCGCTCTGACTGGCGTATGCTACCAATACCGATGCAGAGGTATCAGCAAAGGCATTATCGCCATCACTGCGATGGTGATGCCGCCGCCATCGCCACATGCAGTAAGCGCACAACATTAAATACAGGCCTGAAACAAGCAAGACCCAAATTACACGCTCCCACATTGCCATTGCAATAAATTACCTTAGCACTACCTTACTGAGGTAAGACTTCTAGCGTTGCTGAATAACCACCTTGACGCGTAGTTGCCGGCGCAGCCGCCTTGTCATCTTGGTATTCAGCCTCTAACCAATATCTACCTGCTGAAGGCCATATGATTGTTGCCACGCCACCCTTATCGCTAAGCACTTTAATTTCATTAGGGCTGTTGCGGTAACGCGAACCGTCAGGAATTACGGTGATCTCAACACCAACGGCAGGTTCGCCATCAATATAAAAACGAAACTCCGCCTCCTCTCCCGAAAACAAGTCATTAGGATGAGTGATAGGCTGCATTTCTAAACCCACTTTTTTCAAATCAAACACGGTTTTATTCGGCTGGCCAGCGGTGACGAAGGTTTCCATGCGCCGCGATGTTTGACTCACTTGAAGATTTTTTGCGTTTTTTGGCACCGCTTTTTCAAACTCACTTGGCGCCGGTGACTCACCGCGGCGAGGCCACGAACCACGTTTACCATCTTCAGTTTCCCAGCGTGCACGCAAACCGCTGCTCGCACTAAAGACCTTGTAAGTCCCTTCTTTAACCAACTCCAGATCAAAGCTACTGCGATACTTACCGGTATGAGGGTTTTGCATTTCTACCGCTTTACCGTCAGGTCCAATAGCCTTCATGCCTTTAAGACGCATCGGTGCGTGATCTGTGTAAAAAATATCGTTCGAGACTGCCGCATCAAACGTGACCCAAGCTTTCTCACCTGACAATACGGTTGCTGCCGGCAGCACCCATGCACGATGGGCATTGGCCGCCATAGGCAGAGATATCGCTAATAAAGCAAGTAAAGGTAGTTTAGATTTCATCATTTATTTCTCCCAAATACATAGACATGTCACGACCCTAAGGCACCGCGACCAATAAACCCGTTATGGCTTTAACTGAAGTACAATTTTGCCCAGCTCTGTCTCACCCTGCGCCTCTAATGATTGCGCCGAAGTAACTGGCCATGTGAAAGGAATTTTCAACATTTCACGACCACCTACTTCCCGTACAGCTTCAACATTTAATTTGTAGCTGCCAGCCGCAAGATTTTTCAAGTTAGTCATATCCACAGTGTGGACGCCTGGTTTCTTGGTGGCGCCACTGATGCCGTCAACGGGCATATCTAAGCTTCGACCGCTACGACGCCACCACTGACGCATATCCTTTAGCCACTGCTCGCCTTTTTCATCACTTTCTTTAATTTGATACCACACTTTAATATTGGTGATATCGCCGCTATCTACATTCTGAAGCCACATAGCAACATAGGGCCGATGGTATTCGGCAACATCTATCTGTGGCACCTCAACCGACAACGCAATCTCCTCCGCATGGCTACTACCAGCAAACGCAAGACCTAATAAGGTTATTGCCGTCATTTTTTTGATCATGTGAACTTCCATCCTCTATTTACGTTTACCGTCGACGAAGTCTTCGACAATGTCCGTCTCAAAATATGTCTTAATGTACAAACAAAAGGATCAAGAGCAGGGGAATCACCAAGCCCAAGCCAACAATTGGCCATGTCGTTGGTCGACTAGCCGCGTGACGCTGTAATAACAACAAGCCCGACACACAAAACACCACGCAAGCCACCGCAAACACATCCAAAAACCAACTCCATACCGTTCCGGTATCGCGGCCTTTGTGAAGATCATTCAAGTAGGCAACCCAGCCTCTTGTGGTGCGCTCGTATAAAATATCACCGCTGTCTAAATCCAAACTAAACCATGCATCACCACCGGGCCTTGGCAGCGCCACATAAACCTCATCGTCACTCCATTCACCGCGACGTGAACCAGGAATATACAAGTCCAACTCTCGTTCGAGCCAGGTGCGAAGCTCCGCACTCAACGGCGCCATTTCATTATCTGGCACTTCAATTTCAGACAACACTTGCGTAGGCAGAACTGCCTCGACAGAAACAACATATGGTGTTGCGGGAATAATTGACGCGTTATTTAAGGTGATGCCCGTTACCGCAAACAACAGCATTCCCACTAAACAGACTGCAGAACTAATCCAATGCCACTGTCGTAAAGAACCCAAATACCAGCGCCCTTTCATTGTCGCTAAACCCATGATGCACACACTCTATACGACAAATTAATATCGCAACTGCTAGATGCCATTAATGTTAACTCTCTGGCTCGGTAACAAAGCCAAGCTTTAAAATACCTGATTGCTGTACCGCAGCCATTACCTTTAATACATGCTCATAACTCGCACTGCGATCGCCACGAATATGCACCTCAGGTTGTACAGGCTTGGCAGCAGCAGCTAGTAAGCGTTGCTCCAAGTCTTCCATGGTTAGCTCAGTTTTATCCCAGTGGATAAGACCTTCAGCAGTGATAGACAGCGTAACGGTATCGGGCTTGATGTCATTAGGGGTGTTACTGGCACGCGGTAAATCAACCTTCACCGAGTTAGTGATAACAGGCACTGTAATAATAAAAATAATAAGAAGAACCAGCATGACATCGACCAGCGGCGTCATATTGATTTCGCTCATTACCTCGCTATTGTCATCATCTAAACCGCCACCAAAAGCCATCTCAGACTACCTCGCGGTTTTGCTGTGGTTTTACAAAATGACTGACACTATCTGTACTGCGATTCGCTGGCGCTGCACCGGTAATCAAGTAAGCGTGCAATTGATGTGCAAAGCGATGCAGCTTGCTGATAATCGCCTTATTACCACGCGCCAAGGTGTTGTATCCCAACACCGCAGGAATCGCCACGGCCAAACCAAATGCCGTCATAATCAAGGCTTCACCCACTGGTCCGGCAACTTTATCAATCCCCGCTTGACCGGAAACACCGATATTAACCAAGGCGTGATAAATCCCCCAAACCGTACCAAACAAACCAATAAACGGCGCGGTAGAACCCACTGAGGCCAATACCGCTAAGCCACGCTGCAAGCCCTCAGCACTTTCATCTATGGAGCCCTTCAAGCAAGCGGTAAGCCAATCACCTAAAGGCAAATGTCCGTGCAAATCAGCTTTGTGATTGACATGGTGATCTAGGCCAGACTGACCTTCTTCAGCTAAATGCCGAAATGGGTTGTCCTGCTGAGGCCCAAGTAAATGCAAGCCTTCAGCAAAACTTTGAGCATGCCAGAAATCGGCCAAAGCACGGGTCGGTTTGCGCAACTTAAACAAACGCCAGGAGCGAATAACAATGACATACCACGATGCTATAGACATGGCTAACAACATCATTGCCACTACCTTTATAACGGTATCGCCCTGCGTCCAGAGCGCTTCTACGCCATAGGGATTTTCCATAAAATCAACTTCCTACAAGTAACTATGTTCAAATGTTTATCGAAGACAAATAATGTGTTTCTAATAAATCGACAATGTTTACTGATTAAGCGAGAACTCTAATGGCTGCAAATACCAATAGGGAATCGCTTGATCGCCTCGTTTAGCAGGCAAATACCGCCAGCGCTTAACCGCCTTAATCGCCGTCTTATCCAAACGGTCAAAACCGCTGGACTTCTTAATTCTGACTTCGCCCACTTTGCCATTGGGCAAAATAAGCAGTTCCAAAATCACAACACCCTCTTCTTTTAACTTCCGAGAAATACTCGGATACGCTGGCGCCGGATTATTTAGCGGATTAGCGTCATGTCTTGGCGGCGTAATCGGTGCCCCCAACGCTTTGTTGTCTTTTTCCGATACCCGCGCCGTTTTTGGTGATGGCGGTGGTGGCTCAACCTCCTCCTCGACCACTTCCTCAGGGCTTATCGCCGTTTCAGAGGGAGGCGCCTTGGGAGGCGGAGGCAATTTTGGTTTTGGCTTGGGTTTTGGCTTCGGCTTCGGTTTTGGTTTCGGCTTTGGCCGCTCGATCTCTTTCTGCGGCGGTGGTGTCTTTCTCGCGCTTGGTATCTGCACAGCTTCGGCTGGAGGCGCAGGAATCAAAACCCCTTGAATGCTTGGCATGACCACAGTTTTACTTTTGGGTGACGGCGCCCATACCACTGCGGCAATGGCTCCGCCATGTATAAGCAGCACCAACAGCAAGCCCCAATAAGATTCCTTGCCTTTTTTCACAGGGCAAACCTTATATGCTCGGATTTCATCACAAGTAAACCAACATCAACAATACACATCCGAGATCTTGAGCTGTACGCCCTTCCTGCTAATTGTCGCGCCACAGCCTTTATTTCCCTATTCCACTATCACCAAGCTGACCCAGAAAAGTACACTGCCCAACAGCACAAAGTTTAAAAGCGAAAGATTACATTAAATGATAATGATTATCAAAGACTAAATAGGAATAAAATTTATTTCATAAAGGCTAGGTAACACCCAGAAAAACCTTCAATCCATCATCTACACGACAAAATCAAAAGCTATATTCAGTGTATTTTTGCTGACTCAGGATTTATGCTCTCTATAGTAGTGCCACATCAAACAAGCCGAGAAAAAGCATAGAAATGAACAAATAAGCGCTTAACTCCGTATATGTTCAACTAATTGAATGCGAAGCAAGGCCATTTAATAAGAAGAAAGTGAGACATAAATGAAAGAATTGGATGTAATTATTTTAGGCGCAGGAATGTCAGGCTTGTGCATGGCGATTGAGCTCAAAAAAAGAGGGGTAAACAAACTTGAGATCATCGAAAAAAATAGTGATGTCGGCGGCACATGGTTTGACAACAGCTACCCAGGGGCGTGCTGTGACGTACCATCAGCACTTTACAGCTTTTCGTTTGAAGCCAATCCCAATTGGAGCAGGATTTATTCACCTCAAGTAGAAATACAACACTACTTTCAACACTGCGCTAATAAATACGATCTAATGCCTCACATTCGTTTCAATAGTGAAGTAATTAGCGCTGACTACCAGCAAGAAAATGGTAAATGGCTTGTCACCCTCGCGAATGGCGAGCAATTACTCAGCCGTATTGTTGTTTCTGGCCTTGGTCAATTAAATAAACCAAACACCCCCGAGCTCCAAGACGCGAACGAATTTAAAGGGGTTAGCTTTCACTCTGCGCGCTGGAACCATGATATTGATCTTCGCGGCAAACACGTTGCCGTTATTGGCAGCGCCGCCAGTGCTATTCAGTTAATCCCTCATGTCGCTCAGCAGGCCAAAAAGCTATACGTTTATCAGCGCAGTGCAAATTACATCCTCTCCCGCGGAGATCGTGAATACAGCGCCACTGAAAAATATCTCTTTCACACGCTGCCATGGACGCAAAAATTAGTACGCCTATATTATTATTTACGGCAGGAAGGCCTCTTCTATGGTGCGATGTTGTCTGGCTCGCTTCGCAGCAAACTGATCAAATGGCTGGCAAAACGCAATTTGCGCTCTACGATTCACAAGCAAGCGCTACGCGATGTAATGACCCCAGACTATCCACTCGGCTGCAAACGCGTACTGGTAAGTGACGATTTCTACCAAGCATTAAACAGTGACGCCATCGATATGGTGACCTCACCGATAAGTGGGCTTAATGCCTCTGGTGTTATCAGTGACGATAAAATTAGTCGCCCTGTTGATGTCATTCTTTACGCCACGGGGTTCCGAGCTACCGAATTTTTAGTCCCTCTTCGTGTTCACGGAGAAAATGGTATTGAGCTCAACCAAGCCTGGCAGCAAGGTGCCGAAGCGCATCGTGGCGTTGCGCTAAACGGATTCCCCAATTTTTATATGTTGTATGGTCCCAACACCAACCTAGGTCATAGCTCTATTATTTATATGGTAGAAAAACAGAGCCGCTATATTGCCCAGTGTATTAAACACACTTTCGATAACGAGCTTCGCAGCTTACAGCCCCACGCCAGCGCACAAGCCGCATTCAACAAACGCCTACAAGATGCTTTATCTGAAACGGTTTGGGGAGAAGATTGCGGCAGCTGGTATAAAAATGATTCGGGAAAGATCACCAATAACTGGCCTTATACCACTTGGCGCTTCGGCCAAGAAATGAAGACTGTTGCGTTTAAAGAGTACCAACAAGAAACCTAAGCACTCGGCAATATCACCAACAATTATTTTTACGACAAGGTAAAACAGCAATGAATAACACGCTCATTCTACATCACTACGATATGTCACCCTACGCTGAAAAAATCAGATTATTATGTGGGATAGCTAATATTCACTGGCAGTCGTTACTCACATCAGCCCAACCACCTCGCCCAAACCTAGACCTACTTACCGGAGGCTACCGCAGAATTCCCGTCGCCCAGATAGGCGCAGACATTTTCTGTGACTCACATATTATTTCTCAAGAAATAGAAAAAATGACTCACTGCGCTGCGCTCAATCCACTTTCTTTAGACGAGCCCATTCAAGCGCTAATGGCTCACGCAGAAAAAGAGGGCTTTTTTGCTGCCATTACCGCAATCCCTCCCATGCGCCTACTCAGCACAATGATCAAATTACTGGGGCCGGTCGACACCTACCGTTTTGTAAAAGATAGAAGTGGACTAATGAAAGGCGGCACCGCTAGACCTCCTTCCAGAAAAAGAGCCGCTCTTTTATTAGATACTTTACTCGATAGCATAGAATCACAACTAGCAAACCAATCATGGCTTGGCGGCGAACACGCCACTATCGCCGACGCCACGGTCTTTCACCCACTTTGGCTTCACTCCCTGTGCCAACATCGCCCTTTAAGTGCCGGCCCCAAGGTCACCGCATGGTATAAACGTGTCAGCGAGATAGGCCATGGTATTCGCACAGAAATTAGTGCAGAAGACGCCTTCTCCACAGCGCGAAATGCTGAGCCTCGGGCTTTGCCAAATAGTGCACAGGATCTCCCTGTAGAGATTGGCAAGCGCGTCAATATTGCCCCCTCTGACTACGGAGTATTACCTGTCTCGGGAACACTGGTGGCCATGACAGATGAGCGTATTATTGTCATGCGGGACACATCTGAACTGGGCAAACTGCATGTCCACTTCCCGCGTCACGGCTATTCCCTCACTCCGCAATAGTCTCGGTAAAATCCCAGTGTGTTGATTCTATTTAATAAGGGACGAAGCCCATGCACAGCAGCATTTCCTATGCGATTCTCATGCTTTTGGCTGGATTGGGAATCCCCATTATGGCGTCACTTAATGGCGTACTGGGTGCAAAATTAAACAGCCCCGCTCTGGCCGCGGTCATCTTATTTACCGTCGGTCTGCTCGTCGCCCTAAGCTACCTATTAGTGACAGACGGTATTCCGTCAATGCGCCACTTTGAAAATACAGCTTGGTATTTTTACGGCGGCGGTTTTTTTGTCATGTTTTATATTCTTAGTATCACCTGGGTTGCCCCGCATTTTGGAATTTCAAACGCGGTTGCCTTTGTACTACTCGGCCAATTAATTGCCATGACCGTCATTGATCACTTCGGTCTATTTGGCGCCACAACCTTTAAGTTAGATATATATCGGCTCGCTGGTTTAGTGCTCATGGCAACTGGTGTTTTCTTGGTGCTTAATAAAAAATAAGCCAGTACTCACGCAAGATATTAAATAAAAACTGGGGTTTAACCACGAACATCGTATTGTTGGTACAACACATTATGATTTCATGCTTATTGCCAATTACAGTATCACTACTGAGCTAAACAAATAACGCTGCCAGCATGAGCGGCTTTGCAATAAATGTGAAGCCGCAACGTAATAGGAAATGCATTTTGACCTTCCGACAATCACTTCATTATTATTGCCGCCCAACACCTAAGTTGGGCCTTACCGCACTAACTAAAGTTTGAAAATACGACATGCGTTACCACTTAGAAAAAGCCGCTGCGCATCCTCCCCTAATTCCAGTTCATCCAGTTCTTCTAATGCTTTGCTGGGCATGATCATCGGGTAGTTAGTGCCAAATAGGACTTTGCTACGACCATGGCCGCGCATGAACTCGATCAAGGCTGGCGGATATCTTTTGACAGTGTATGCAGAAGTGTCGATATATACATTCTCATGCTTTGTCGCTACCGCAATCGCTTCGTCCGTCCAGGGATAACCAATGTGTCCCGCTACGATGGCTAATTCTGGGAAGTCCAACGCAACTTGATCCAAGTAGATAGGCCTACCGACTTCAGAGGGCATAAGTGGCCCGGTATGACCAATTTGCGTACAAAACGGAATGCCAAGATCACAGCACGCTGTGTAAACAGGATAGAAGCGACGGTCTGTGGGAGGCACTTCCCAAAGCCAAGGCAAAACACGTATCGCCTTGAATCCAAGCTCATTAACGCAACGTCGAATCTCCCGAACTGCTTCCATTGGCTTTGAGATATCTACCGACCCCACACCCACCAATCTATCGGGCGCCTCGGCGACGAAACCAGCGACCTCATCATTGGAGATCATGATATTACGTGGAGCGACCCAAGCTGAAATCAAACTTCGATCAACACCGGCTTGATCCATTTGATAGAGAGTCACTTGAACTGGGAGTTCAACTGTTGGAATAGGCATCTTCGTCCATCTTCGCAATGACTCAAAGATTGGATCTTGCGCATGCTTCAAGGTGGGATGTTGCGCCCAAGCGTCAACTATCATCAAAATTCTCCGATGGGGAATAACATTATATTAGGGAGGTCTTTTTATATTTTCTTCGTTCCCGCTTCTAGATCATAAACCCGTTCCATTATAAATCACACCTTATGCCTGTGGTGAAAATGGCTTTTGTCTTGCTGGAGCAACCGGATGTTCAACGCCTAGTATTTGAAGGATTTGACAGCGAGGATGCTAAGAACCTGAAATGTACAAAATCATTCTCTCACTTTTATTTAATACCTTGTTAAACGCACCCAAAAACCATGCGCCAAAAAGGTGTGTCATCTTTTCGACTTTAAAGCTCAACACAACCGTAATCAAACTGTAAACGTCAGCCTCTAGTCTTCATTTCGAAAGTGGTTACTTAACCACTTTTCTAGATTCTCTCTTTGCCCCAAGTTCTAGATACCTAATATAGGAAAAATCATTTTCCAGACCAGGAGCCTTCAAATGCGTATTAAACACGCCATATTGTCAGGGGTATTACCCTTTACAATCGCGACTCATGCCGCTGCAGCCGTCGTGCCTGCAAATCAATCTAGCGACCCTTGGTATACAGATGCTGCTGCGACTACCTCAGCAAAAGCAAATGCTGCCGCCACCCCAGAAAAAGCCAAAAATGTCATTCTTTTTGTTGGCGACGGTATGGGCGTAACAACCCTGACCGCTGCACGTATTTTACAGGGTCAACAAGCGGGGGCACTCGGTGAAGAAGGATATTTAAGTTTTGAAACCTTTCCTCATACTGCCTTGGTAAAAACCTATAACGTCGATGCGCAAACACCGGATTCAGCCGGAACAATGACTGCCATGATGTCTGGTGTTAAAAGTGACGCCGGTGTACTGGGTGTAACTGAGGACATTGAGCGCGGCGACTGCAATACCGTGAGCGGCAACGAATTGATTACGGCCATTGAGCTGGCAGAGCTAAAAGGCCTAGCCACTGGCATTATATCTACAGCCCGAATTACTCATGCAACCCCTGCCGCTGCCTATGCAAAAGCTGCTGACCGCAACTGGGAAGACGATGGCGATATGCCCACCGCAGCCAAAGAAGCCGGTTGTGAAGATATTGCCTCGCAATTAGTGAATTTTGAAACCAACTTAGAAGCCCGTATCGCCGACGCTGATGTTGACGGTTTAGACGTTGTCATGGGTGGCGGACGTCGTAGCTTTCTACCCAAAGATGCCGCGTTTAATAGCAATGATGCTGTCAGCTCTGTAGAGGGTGATCGTACTGACAGCCGCGACTTAACGGCTGAATGGAAGACGCGTTACCCCGCTGGTGAGTACGTAATCGATAAGGATGGCTTTGATGCTATCGATGCGAGCAGTACAAGCAAGTTGTTTGGCTTGTTTAATGAGTCACACATGCAATATGAAGCAGACCGCGGAAATGATGTTGCCGGCGAGCCGTCGCTAACCGAGATGACCGCTAAGGCCATCGACATTCTTGATAACAATAACAATGGGTACTTGCTCGTTGTTGAATCTGGTCGAATTGACCACGCTCACCACGCGGGCAGCGCTTACGGTGCTCTCAGCGATACAATTGAACTCTCAAATGCAGTACAAGCTGCTATCGACGCCACAGACCCTGATGAAACATTAATTATGGTGACTGCGGACCACAGCCATGTGTTTACCATAGCAGGCTATCCAAAGCGGGGTAATCCAATCTTGGGTAAAGTTGTTAATGTTGGTGAAACACTACCTACCACTGCAGCAGATGGTATGCCGTACACCACTGTTGGCTATACCAATGGGCTTGGATTCCATCACTTGGGAACAGAAACTGACGCTGACGCGGTATACTCGCAAGGCAATCAAGCAGGACGTGCAGACTTAAGTAGCATAGACACTGAAGCCACTGGTTTCCACCAAGAAGCAACTATACCGCTCGGCTCAGAAACCCATGCCGGTGAAGATATCAGCATTCACGCTCAAGGCCCTGGATCACAATTTGCTCGCGGCGTTGTTGAGCAAAACATGGTGTTCCACATGATTAATCAAGCCCTCGATCTGCTGACAGGCGAATAAGGAGAATACGATGAAACAGTTTAAAGTAGCATTATTAGCCGCTGCGATAGTAACCGGCTTAGCAGCCTGCGGTGGCGATGACGGCAGAGATGGCAGTAATGGCCTAGATGGAAGTAACGGAGTTGATGGCAGCAATGGCAATGATGGTTCTAATGGCTCTGACGGTCTTAGCAGCCTGATCACACAAACGGAACTAGCTGTTGGCGATAGTAACTGCCCAGGTGGTGGTATTCAGTTTGACAGCGGTTCAGATACAAACAGTGACGGAACCTTAGATAGCAGCGAAATCACTGATACTAAATATGTTTGCGAACCGTACACCGCGCCAGAAGAAATTGACCTTATAGGCAATGCTCGAAGCAGCGCATGGTACAGTGATGCAGAGGCAAAAATTGCAGACGTGAGCGTACCCAATTTAACGCGCGGCGCGGCAAAAAATGTCATCTTATTTGTAGGTGACGGCATGGGCGTTTCTACGGTAACGGCTGCGCGTATTTTAGAAGGCCAGCTGAATGGCAAGCTTGGTGAAGAGCACAATCTCAGCTTTGATATGTTCCCTTACACGGGTTTAGCCAAAACCTATAATGTCGACGCACAAACACCAGACTCAGCAGGCACAATGACTGCGATGATCTCGGGCATAAAAACTGACGTTGGCGTTATTGGCGTAAATGAAAACATTGAACGTGGAGATTGCAGCACTGCCGCTGGAAATGAATTGGTAACGGCCCTTGAGTTAGCCGAGATTGCTGGCAAATCAACGGGGATTATTTCTACCGCTCGTATTACCCACGCTACGCCTGCAGCAACGTATGCCAAATCTGCAGACCGCAACTGGGAAGACGACGGGGATATGTCCGCCGCAGCCATTGCAGCAGGCTGCGAAGATATTGCCTCACAATTAGTGAATTTTGAAACTAATTTAGAAGCCTTTATCGCCGGTGTTGATGTTGACGGTATAGAAGTTGTCATGGGTGGTGGTCGCCGCAGTTTCTTACCCAAAGACGCTGCCTTTAACAGCCCTGATGCAGTCAGTAGCGTAGAGGGTGATCGCACCGATGGCCGTGATCTCACCGCCGAATGGCAGCTTCAATACCCCACAGGCAACTACGTTTTCGACAAGTCTGGCTTTAACGCTCTGGACACTGAAACTACCAGCAAAGTGTTTGGTTTGTTTAATGAGTCACATATGCAGTATGAAGCGGATCGCAACAACGACGTTGCCGGCGAGCCATCTTTGCGTGACATGACCGAAAAAGCCATTCAAATACTCGATAACAACGATGAAGGCTTCTTCTTAACGGTTGAAGCGGGCCGTATCGATCACGCTCACCATGCCGGTAACGCCTACAATGCATTGACTGACACGATCGAGTTGTCTGAAGCTGTCGCTAAAGCAGTAGAGCTTACAAACAGTGAAGACACTTTAATTATTGTCACCGCTGATCACAGCCATGTATTTACCATTGCCGGTTACCCTAAACGTGGCAACCCAATTCTGGGAAAAGTTGTCGACATCGGCTCTAACTCACCCTCGCTAGCCGCTGATGGTATGCCATATACCACCGTTGGATACACAAACGGACAAGGCTTCCGCGACCTCGGTGATGAAACTGATGCAGATGCGGGCTACAACTATGCTATCGACACAGGTCGCCAAGACCTCCTTCTAGTCGACACTGAAGCACCGGGCTTCCACCAAGAAGCATTAATTCCACTTGGTTCAGAAACCCATGCCGGTGAAGATGTTGGCGTCTACGCAACAGGACCTGGCGCAGCTTTAATTAGCGGCACCAATGAGCAGAACGTCATATTTCATGTGATGAACTACGCTGCAGACCTTGTCAACAAAGCGAATAGCAATCAAGTAGCACCGTAATTTAACAATAAATACATAGCAATAAGTCTATTGGCGCCGGTGCAAACCGGCGCCTTTATTGATACAGAACACCCCTACTTTCGCTATCAACAAGAAGCTTGAGGAAGTTACATTGAATCAATACACACTATTTTCAACCGTTAGAAAACACGCAGGCTTGGCGCTCGCAATCACTGGTATTACCATATTTGCCATAGCACCCAAGGCCAGCGCATCAAACTGCAATGCTGAAACACCTATCAGTGCGCACTATAAGATCAGTAAATACGCCGTTGACTCAGCGCCCAAGAAATTTTCTCACATGGTCTTATGGCGCCGAGCCAATACCGTCGCCGAACAATATCCAGAGCGTAAAATTACAGAATTGTGGGAACGGAATCACAGCAAGAGCATTAAGCTGAATCGATACTTCGATGAATACGAGCGTGGTATAGAATACGCGCCAAGTGAAATACGTGAAGTAAAAACTAATGACGATTGGAGCATGAAAAACCAGCTCATCGATAACTCCTTACTTGCAAAAATGAGCCTAAGTAAACAGTCTGGATCAGGCTGCGAACGCGAAGAGTTATACACACTAAAAGATCAACACCAGACTATTACTCTCACCTGGCTGCCTGAATACCGTCTAGTTAAATCCTATCAGCGCAACGCCAATAATATGGTATCTAATTGGACGTTGAGTAAAAAAAGCACCGACATCAAAACCATTGATCGGTTTTTCGACACTCACCTGTCTTATCAAACGACTGATTACGCTGACATCGGCGACAATGAATCTGACCCATTCTTAAGAAAAATGATCAATCTAGGTTTTGTAGAACACGGCGGCTCAGGCATGTACGACGCACAGGGACATGAAATGGGTGGCGATCACCACCATTAAATCCACCACTTTCACATCGGGCCGGTATAAGCCGGCCATAATCATCCCTAATGAAAACCTTATATCGTTTTAATTTATTAACACGAGCCAACATCCACTGAGCTAGCTCCGGCCATATACTGCATAAAACACCGTACCCTTGCTGAATTAGGAAAAGTAGCCATAGACCCGCCAGAATACTTAGACACCCCTTCATACCAATTATACTGAGTTTCATTACCTCCCCAAGCAATACAAGCACCTATCCCTCTGGTATCGATATCATATTTCCAAAAATATCAACACTTATTAATAATGTTAGATAATGTGACCACTTTCTCATTCGCGGAGAGTACGTATACACTTCATTTCCAATCGTCACCAAGATAACCCTAACAAATCAACTATGTTCTATTCAGCCTAGGTGACCAAACATGAAAAAATCAGTCTTATCTCCACTTTTATTCGGATCTGCTCTTTTCTCCATGAGTGTATTAGCCAATATTGCACCTTCCTGGGAGATTGATGAAATTTCCAAATCTACGGGGTATACCACTCAAGGTGAAAACCAAGCCAAACATCAATTTGGCTTGGTGAAGCACAGTAATACCTGTAGTAGTGATGAGTTATACGTAAGCTGGTCTAGCGATAGCGCTGAAGTTTGGTCTTTAGCGGGGCAAACCATTACCGTAGATGCTAGCTTTGACGGCATTTCGATGGCGCTTCCTCTTGAAGTTGTCGCCATTCGCCCGTTAACTGGTAACCAGCATGAAATTGTTATGGGCCATGTTTTTGCTAACGCAGAGTTATTAGATCTTATGTCACACTCTGATTCGGTCAATGTCTTTATGCCAGAAACTAATGAGTTATCGCGCCATTTTAATGAAGGCAATGATCGATTTTCATTACATGGCTTTACGGAAGCTCGCTCTCAAGCTCTTAGTCGCTGCCATAGCATGAGTTCATAGCAAGTATCCTTTTTTACAAAATCACTAGGCCTGAATTAGAGCATTATAAGCACGCTAACTGTCGCTTGTAATGCTCTGAGGAAATCCCTTTTATATCTAGAGCGATAACACTAACGTGTAAATTCAGGTAGATTTATAGCTTTAGCATACCTCATTACCAAGACCCGCTAGACAAGCAATCCACTATTTCAAAAACATTAAAAGCTAAGGTTGTTAACTCAAGACTCTGGGAGTTTTCGGAGTGTCGCCGTAAAACTCGTCAACACCCTATCATCTTGCTTAAGCACGCCCCGAGTAAAACCCATACGCCCCGTTTCGTGAATTAGTTCAACCTCAGCAAGTAAAGGTAAACCAATCGTACCACCAGCAACATACTGCAAGGTCAAATCAATGGTAACCACACGACCAAAGGCAACACTGCGATTAACAAAAAGTGGCAGATAAATAACTTGCTCCGCCCTAACAGCTAAATAACCACCATGAAAACCATTCTGAGCATTTTGACACCCCGTATTGGTGTCAAACAAAGCCTCAGCCTTTCCGTTTGCCACTTTTCGAAGCTGAAAGGGATCTAGGCGAGCATCGAAACTATCTCCAGGGGGCATCGGCATGGCCATCCACTCTGTAGATTCGACATCAGGAAAGTACACTGGGTTTACATCAAGCATCTATTGGCAAATCTCTTATATTATTGATGACATTGTGAACACTGCGCCCACGCTTTTCAGAGCTAAATTTGGCAGGAGTAGTCATAAAGTGTCAGCAATACTATTACCGACACTGCAGGACGATACGGGCTTATTAACCCGCTACTTTTGAACGAGGAAGAACCGGATCACGCTTTTCTAAAAAAGCCGCTAGCGCTTCACGATGCTCATCACTATTTCGGCAGCGCTGAAAGTTTTTAATTTCTTCGGCAATATAGCTTTCACAGCTAAGTTCTTCAGCATTTTTAAGATTGTTTTTAATACACCCTAGGGCATTGGTAGGTCCATCAGCTAGCCTAGTTGCAAGACTTTCTACTTCTGAGCACAGTGCTTGCGCATCACAGACCTTACTTAAAAGACCATTATTAAAAGCTTCTTGTGCGCTATACGTTGGGCATAACAAACAAAATTCACGCGCTTTACCCGCGCCCATCCATTTACTCAAGAAATAAGCTGCGGCAAAGTCACCAGACAGGCCAATTTTTGTATGAGCATATCCCAAGGTTGCGGTATCGTCAGCTAACCTAAAATCACAGGCCAAGGCCAATGACAAACCACCACCAACAGCGGGGCCACGTATCATTGCAATAGTAGGTTTGGGCATTTCATGTAACAACATCGCGGCTTCAGCGCCCACCCGGAGTAATACCTCTGTGGAATATTTACGAGTGTGCTCAAGCCCCAAGGCCAAATTCTTAATATCTGCACCAGAACTAAAGGCATCACCGGCACCTTCCAACACCACCGCGCCAACAGAATCATCTTGCGCGGCATCACGTAAACAGCGGTACAAAGACGTTACCATCTCCTCATTTATTGCATTTTTTAAAGCTGGGCGACTTAATATAATATGCAGAACTCTGCCGTGACGACGGGAGTGTACGGGACCAATGTCATTAATCATTATTTTAATCCTATTATCTACGAACAAAGACACAGCTGAGCATAAAGCTCAATGCGCTACTACTTGTCATTCAATATTACACCAAGTCAGATAATCACAAAATACGGGACAACACCATTAAAGACAATCTATAAAACCAAGCTTGGCAGAAGTAATATCAATTTTCCGTGCCCATCCATTAATCGCCTCCCCGAGCCAGCCCTTACTGTTACGTTATTACCCCGTAAATACACTACTTTGACCATGTATGGCACCACGATCAAGCAATCTGCAATAAAAACCATAAACAAAAATCATTTGTATTTGATATTGATTATCATTAAGATGCTCACGACTTCAAGCTTTGAGCAACACATCGCTTAAAGCACTTACTTCCTGCCGAACCAACAGTGGCATACACGAACGGCATCGCTAGACACCCAAAGGAGACATTTACAGTGACCTGTATTGATACTACAGCAAGACCAAAACGCAATATGCTTGCCCACGCCATCGGGATTGCCATTGCAAGTAGCACATTACCTGCAATAGCTGCAGAAGAAGCGCAAGAAACCTTACCTGCAGTCAAAATCGAATCAAGCGTTATCACACCTTACAAAACAGAAAAAGCCTCTTCTCCGCAATATACCCAAAAGCTCGCAGACACCCCCAAAACCATCAGCGTCGTTCCAGAACAAGTCTTACGTGACCAAGCGGTCACGAGCTTACGCGACGCGCTTCGCAACGTGTCTGGTATTACAATGCAAGCAGGTGAAGGTGGCGCTGCAGCCGGTGACAACCTCAGTATTCGTGGTTTTGATGCAACCAATGACTTATATGTAGACGGCGTTAGAGATATTGGCTCTTATAGCCGTGACACTTTCAACTTAGAACAAATTGAAGTGACCAAGGGGCCCTCTTCTGCCGTAAGTGGACGTGGCTCAGCCGGTGGCTCTGTCAATTTAGTTAGCAAGGAAGCCCAGTTTGATGACTTTAAACGTGCCACCGTTATGGTAGGTAACGACAGTCAACTTCGAGCTACCGCAGATATTAACGGTACCTTATCCGAGTCTTTAGCAGGCCGCATCAACTTGATGACTCAAGACAGCGGCGTACCTGGGCGTGATGTGACAGAAAACAAAGGTAGCGGTTTCGCGGGTGCTCTAACCTATTTACTGTCAGATAAAACTCGCATTAGCGGTGGTGTTTCTTATTTAGACCAAGACAACATCCCCGACGGTGGTGTGCCCTTATTAACTAACGCCAATGGCGACCGATATTTAGATGAGGCAACTGCTGAAAATTATTACGGGGTAGAAAATCGCGACTACGATAAAAACGAAATCACCACGTTAAAGCTTGCGATTGATCACGACTTCAGCGAAAACCTAAGCCTCCGTAACCAAACATTTATAGGCGCAACCGAAACCTCAGCGGCAATCACCCGCCCAAGTTACGACTCCACAACCGGTGAAGCACGACGTGGCTCAGCAAAAGCACGTGACGAAGATCGCGATATTATTTCTAACCAAACCACATTACGTGCAGATTTCACCTCGGGCAATGTAGGTCACAACCTTGTGGTTGGCATGGATCTAACCCAAGAAGAGTACGTTCGCTACCAAATGCTACAAATTGACGACAGCGCCGCCAATGTGGATTTATACAACCCAGTAACTGATGATCCATACAACGGCTCTATTACACGCACGGGTGGCAAACAAACGGGGACATTTGATGCCATTTCCTTATATGCCAATGACACCCTCACCTTCACACCAAAGTGGATGCTGACTCTTGGTGTACGGATAGAAGATTACGAACAAGAGTATTCACAAAATTATTCGTCGACTAACCGAGATGGCAGCGTCACCGCCCCGTTTACGTATGACGCTAACGACACCCTGATTAGCTGGAATGCCGCCATCACTTATAAGCCAGCTGAGAATGGAAGCATTTACTTGGGTGTGGGCAACGCACAAACGCCATTAGGCAGTAATTTAACCTTGAGCTCCGATGAACAAGACCTTGATGCGGAAGAAGATCAAGTCGTTGAATTAGGAACCAAGTGGGAATTATTCAATGACAAAGTGCTCGCAAACGCTGCCTTATTCCGCTCAGTCAAAACAAATGCTTCCACAACTGATGTCGACAATGATGATGTTATCGTCTTAGAGGGAGAGCAAATTGTTCAAGGCTTAGAGCTTGGTATTAACGGCGCTATCACCGACCAATGGGCAATCATTGCCAATTACACTTATACAGACAGTGAAATCACCGAATCAGGTGACCCTACCGAGGAAGGCGAAGTTATCTATAACACGCCCGAGCACAGCGCTAGCCTTTGGACGACTTACCAACTAGATCGCGCATGGCAAGTAGGTGGCGGATTGCAATATATAGGTGACTATCAAAATGGCAGTACCACTGAGCTAGATGCGGTGACTCTGGTCAACGCAACAGCTTCTTTTCAAGCCACCAAAAACCTTAAATTACAGCTCAACGCTAACAACCTGACAGATGAAAAGTATCTGCTTAAACCACGTGGTAGTCGAGGTGTGCCCGGAACAGGGAAGAGCGTGACAGTGACTGCTAGCCTAGAGTTCTAAGTCACAAAAGGCGATACTATCGCTATTAGAAAACCCACTCACCCCGCTCTTGCGGGGTGAGTTCGTAAAAGGTCCACCACGATGTTAATTAAGATCCCCGCCCTACTCAGTAAAAATGAGGTCGCACATTGTCGTAGCATTTTAGAAGCGGCAAATTGGGTCGATGGCAAAGTCACGGCTGGTTACCAATCCGCTAGAAATAAAAACAATATTCAACTAGAAGAAAATTCCGAGGCATCCCAGCAGCTAGGGGATATCATTCTATCTGCTCTAGCCAACAACAATTTATTTATGTCTGCAGCGCTACCCCTTAAAATTTTCCCTCCGCTGTTTAACTGTTATCAGGGTGGCCATTCTTTTGGCGTGCATGTCGACAATGCCATTCGCCAAGTAAAAGGGACTGCTGTAAAGGTTAGAACGGACTTGTCGATGACCTTATTTTTTTCCGAGCCCGATGAATATGATGGCGGCGAACTTATCATTGAAGACACCTACGGCACACAAAGTGTGAAACTCGCTGCGGGCGATATGATTCTGTATCCATCAACCAGCTTACACAGGGTCACACCCGTCACTAGAGGGCGACGCCTAGCTTCATTTTTTTGGCTACAAAGCATGGTGGCCAGCGACGAAAAACGCAGTTTGCTATACGATATGGATATGAGTATTCAAAATTTGAGTCAAGGTAATGAAGATCACCCCGCGATTATTCAGCTCACAGGGGTTTATCACAATTTATTAAGACAGTGGGCGCAAACCTAACTTACGCCCACTGTGATACTAGCCTACTCCTCGCTATCAGTAGCGCGATGCTTTATCTGCAAGCCCTTTAAAAAATTGCGCAGGATCTGATCTTTACAGTCACGATAATGCTTGTGATCTGGTTTGCGAAAAAACGCGCTTAACTCGTGTTTGCTGATGTTAAAATCCGCAAGTGCCAATATCGCCATGACATCTTCTGCTTTCAAACTTAAGGCAATTTTCAATTTCATAAAAATCATATTATTGGTCAGGCGTTTTTCAGGAATAGGTTTCTCCCCCTCCTTTTGCCCACGCATATCAATAATCAAACCATTTAAAAACACTGCTAAAAGTAAATCACTACAGTCTTCGTAACCTTCATCGCCCTCTTTTTTAAGCCATGCACTCACCTCTTCACGAGAAACATGGTGGTCAGCTAAACCAAAAATAGCCATCATTTTTGAATCATTAAAATCAAAGATGTAACGCACTCGGCGCAAGACATCATTATTTACCATACCAGTACCTATTAATATGCAATTGTTTATCTGTCTGAACGACGACTACCTTCTTTAAAGCGACGTTTTCTGGCCAGGTTATTGGCTTCTTTTTTTGCTTTCTCTTCGGCCACAGCCTTGATTTCAGCCTCAATCATATCGGGCGTTTCAAGACTAATCCGACCAACGATACCTGCACGCAACTCATTTATTAAGAGCTCACATATTTTATGAAAATTAATTCGCCCACCGCCACTCAGCGCACCGCGCCGCAATGCAGCCGCTTCTAAAAAAGCCAATTCGGTATCCGGCATAGTCTCTAATTGAAACCGCGCTTTTAATAACTGAGGATAAGCTTTTACAAGATACTCCGCTGCAAAAAAACCCACATCGTCATATTCCATCGCGGTATTCTTAATCGCGCCGGTCACTGCCAATCGGTAACTGCTATTGGGGTTTTCTATCTTAGGCCACAAAATACCCGGTGTATCAAACAAAACAATGCCACTACCCAAGTTGATGCGCTGCTGACTCTTGGTTACAGCAGGCTCATTACCGGTTTTAGCTATAATCCGGTCAGCAAGAATATTGATTATGGTGGACTTACCCACATTGGGAATACCAACAATCATGGTATTGATTGTTTTTAGGCTGGCATCTTTAGCGGGAAACATGGTTCGACACAGTTCAATCAACTGTTTTATTTTAAGCGGTTCATCCGTCGTGGTTGCAATGGTTTTAACATCGCGTTCACGTTCGAAATACGCCTGCCACTGAGCCGTTATTTTAGGGTCTGCTAGATCTGCCTTGCTTAATACTTTGATACAGGGCTTATCACCGCGTAATTTCGCAATAGCAGGGTTTTCACTAGAACTAGGAATACGAGCGTCTAACACCTCGATTAACAGGTCAACCTGGGGCAGCATGTCAGCAATCGCCTTCTGCGCTTTATGCATATGCCCCGGATACCACTGAATCGCCATTGAACACGCCTTTTAAATCAAAGACGCTATTGTACGTTACACGGACTAACTTTGGCTAAATACAGTAAAAACTCTTGCTACTCACTCTCCTACGACTGACCAGCCCTGTATTACGCTCCGGTGATAGGCAGAAATGGGGGATTCCAGAGCCTTGTAAATTAATTGCGGACATCGCTGCTTTTCATGCCAAAGATCAAATACCTCAACGACCCCCGCGTAATCCGCGGTGGTTTTTACCAACATCACAGGGTCTCCCGCACAAATATCCCCCTCTCTCAATACCCGCGCGTAAGCTCCCGGTCGCGAAGCCGATACAAATTGTTTGGCAAAGTGCTTATCGCCCATCCTCACTGCAAGCTTAAAGCAGGGGGTGCGTGGCGCAGATATTTCTAAGATGACATTGCCAATCATTAAACGATCGCCAATAACAAGAGTGCGTAAGTCTATACCCGCTGTGGTTAAATTTTCGCCAAACATGCCCGGCGGCAGTTCTCTCGCTAATTTTTCAGTCCACCACTGATAGTCTTCCAAACTATACAAATAGACAGCTTGATCGACTCCGCCATGAACACTGGTATCAACAATGACATCCCCCTCAATACCCAATGTGCCCAGAAACACAGTTTCACTTACTGGCGCTTTAAAAAGGCCTGTTTCAACGCGTTGACCAGAAAACTCTATACTTTGTTTTTGTGCTCGATTAATGGAAACTAGCTTCATCTACCTCACCTCTGGCTGCTCCACACCGCGGCGACTTCACTGCCTGTGCGGTGTTCAATTCAGAACCTAAGCATGCCAAATTTAAGCGATAGGTAGATATACGTCAGTCAACATATCTTGCTCGGGAATATCCAAGCCGACATTTACATAATGAAAAAACAGCGGGAAATTGCCTAGCTGTTCCTTGCTCTTCGGCAACCATTGTTCATACAAATACTGGGCAGCACTGACATGATTACGAGAGCCGACATGCCGTACAACAGCGCAGCGGCAGGAGGGAATAATTTTGTTTACGACGCCAAACGCATTCGATTCAACATCACCGCCTACCGATACACAGAGATCGACACGGTATTTTTCTAAAGCGACTTGTTGAGGGTTGTTATAATGTATTCCGTAGCTACGGTGCTCAGGCGACGGTGGATAACCATATTGCTTTCGCCAAGCAATCAATTGCAGTACCGCCTCATGCTCACCTGATGGTGGCCCTAAATATTCAAGGGCGGCCACTTTTGTTTCTTGAAATTGAACAATTTTAACGTCCATACCCACCCTTTTATCCAAGCCGCACTAGAGCCAAGCTCAGTCAGCACAAATGTCGCCGAAGCTCATAAAAGTTGCGTCTTGCTTCGATCGCCTTCAGAAAATACCGCTACCAAGGAGTAACGCATAAAGCCGCCACAAGTTGTTAAGTAATCACGAATACAGTATTTAATAATATCGCTGAAACGTTCATCTTTAAATTTCCAATGAGACGTTTCTGATAAATAGGGCCTTGCAGATGCGAGCTCACAGCAAACACCATGCGCTGATTCACGTTGTTTGGTATCGTCGGTCATCACAATATTCAGTACATCATTTTCATCAAATTCAAAGAGTAAATAGCAGGCGTCGTCATTGATATTATCCGGTATTAAACTGACCGCCTTATCGACACAAGCCATAATCAGGGGCTCTAAATCACTTTCTAACTGAGATACACGACTAAAGCGATAAACGCATTGCGTGGTACTACCACTATCGTGAGTATTTACTTGCCATTCAAAGCCCATGACGATTCAACCTTTCTATTCTGGTATTAATAAAAACAAGAAGGGCCGCCCTGCAAGCAGAACGGCCCTTCTTTGTTAGCGATAATTTAGTATTAATGAATACTTGCTGTTGTCCGTTGAGCTAGGTATTCAGACACCTTCTTTTTTTGGTAATGCTGCGCTGCAGTAGCCACGCTGCCACCTTTACCCGATGCCAGCCAGCGTTTTATTCGACCCGCATCACCAATTGGGCTGGTTTTTCCAAAAGAATCAAGCATCACAAAAAGCAAATCTCTGCCATCAACATTGGCTTTCATAACCAAGCAACGTCCCGCCTCATTGAGGTAGCCTGTTTTAGATACATCGACATCCCAACGCTTATAACGTACCAGTGAATTGGTATTGACGTATGCAAGACGATAAACCGGCCGGCGGAAATTAGCCGTGTGGGTTGATGTAGTTGAGTAAGCTTCAATTTCAGGGTAATTGGCAGCTGCCGCCAATAACTTAGCCATATCAGCCGCAGTGGACACATTGAAATGTGAGAGACCGCTGCTATCAACAAATTGCGTATTCTTCATTCCCAACTGTTTTGCCTTAGCATTCATTTTTGCTACAAATGCTGTCATTCCACCCGGGAAGTTTCTGCCTAGAGATGCTGCAGCAAGGTTTTCCGAAGACATCAACGCAATACGTAATACCTCACCCCGCGGCAATTCAGAATCTACCCGAATACGAGAGTAATAATTATTGATTGCTTTGCGGTCTTCCTGAGAAAAACGAATCATTTCTCGTAGCGACTGCTTAGAATCTAACACTACCATTGCTGTCATAACTTTGGTCAGCGACGCAATGGGTTTAACGATATCTGAATATTTCTGGTAGATAAGCTCGCCGCTATCCGCATCTACGACAACGGCGCTCACTGAAGCAAGCTGTAAATTTGCGGGGTTACGACTGATTTTCTCAGCCATTACAAAGGGCGACAGCATTAGCGTCGCCAGGATTATTGTCATTATTCTCATCATCACCATAAACCTAACTAAATGATTAAGTGGAAGTTACCACGGTCAAAACAAAGAAACTGCCAACTTGTTCAATATTTAAGCAATATGCTTATTCGCCACCTTTGATGCGCAAGGTATCTAAAATTTGATCGACGGCGGCCCGATCCATATCTCTGTCGTCCTGCGCACACGCATAACTGACTAGCAGCAAATGACCACCGCCGTGCAAGAACCATTCGCGAATATAATCGCCTTCTTCAATAGTTTCAAATTCCCAACCACGATAATCGTCGCCTATTTTGCACGCTTTAGCATTAGCAAACGGCATACCAACTTCGTTAATTAGGTTTTTTAGATCCTGTTCTCCGGCGGGTTTGCCATGAGCGGCCTGCAAGCTACTCAAGCTAATACAGCCTAATTCATCTTGATCAAAGATCAGAATACTGTCTTCGTCTTGCTCTGTACGCCACTCTTCCGGCAACCCAATGAACCACCAATCTGATTCGACTTCTTGCATTATTTCTATCTCGGTAAATAAATAAGCACGTAGACATGGGTTTAATTATATAAGCGGAAGATCGGCAGACATTAACACCGCATCTTCATGGCCTTCACCCAATGGATAATATTTCTTGCGGATGCCGTCCTCAGCAAACCCCAATTTTTTATATAAAGTTCGCGCGACTATATTGGATAACCGCACTTCAAGTAAACAGCGCTGACCACCAAACTGCTGCATCCATTCCAAGCCTTCTGTTAATAACTGGCGTCCAACGCCGTTGCCACGACTACTATTGTCGACCACAATATTTAACAAACTTACCTCGTCCAAAACGAGGCTATAAGCACTGATCGCCACTAAATCAGTATCTCGCCAATAGCCTAGACAATGATCGTCGCGAAGGCTGCGCAACCAGTTAGTCCGCCCCCAAGGGTGTGGATCAGACCGAGTCTCTATTAATAAACATTGCTCAAGGTGTTGAATACCGAGCATCGCGACACGTGGCATAAGGTTACTCTGTATCTTGTATAGTCAACTTACAGCCACGTAACTGCTGCCAAAGTGCAGCTTTTAAGCCGCCATTATTGATCATTTCCGAGGGCATCGAACTCGGTATGACGGTTAGGCTGGCAGATGACAGCATGGCATGGTCAAAATACGGGTATATTTCTTCACCAAACACAACAACGTATTGGGCATGCTGACGCTCTGCATGAGCCATAATATTGCCAAGCAACGCGTCTTTCGCCGCCGCCTCACCCTGAGGCAAACCAAAATTTTTGGCAACGGGCCATCTAAAATGGTCACTAGAAAATGAAAGCGGGGTTTCCACTTGGTGATAGGATTTTACTGCAGTCGCAATATTCGCCAGCAAACGTTTTTCAGCAGGCGCCAAGGGAGCCAAGGTAGCATCGACAACAAATAACAGGCCAATTCCAGTACCAACGATATCAACTTGAAAGCTAGGGTTAAGCTGTGGGCCAAGGCTTTCAGCGTCGCTTTCATTGTTATTGTTATTATTTTTCTTTGAATTAATGGCCTGCCGTGAAGGCTTACCAGTGACATCCAAGCCTTCTAGGTCAATTGCAATTCTGGAGCGACTTTCTCCACTGCCTGAAGGTGAAATAGGCTCAGAGCCCTCGCCATCTTGATACGCAGATTGGCGCTGATACTCGTTATCAATATCACCAATATTGGTACTATCGTTTAAACCAATACCCTCATCGTCTGCAAGAGGAAGCCCCAAGTCACAAAGTGGCGACGACGCTGCGCCCTCAAGCAAAAACCGAGGCACGTAGCTGTCTACGCCCATTGCCTGCAAATAATCTAGTCGCAGCGCTTCGTTCACTTAGATACCTCGTTGCGGGTGGGCTTTAAGCACTCCCGCCTCCAAAAGGTTCAAGGCATCTAAATAGGCCTTCACCGAGGCAATGATGATATCGGTATCAGCACCATTACCATTCACAATGGTACCGTCTTTCTCTAAACGAACCTGAACCTCTCCTTGCGAATCGGTGCCGCTGGTAATGGCGTTCACAGAGTACAGCAAGAGATTCGCGCCGCTATTTACCAACATTTCCGTTGCCTTAAACGCCGCATCAACGGGACCATCGCCCTCTGCTGATGCCTGCTGCGGCGTATTATCAACCGCTAACTCAATATCAGCGCGGGGTTTTAACCCTGTCTTGGACACCGCCTCTAAACCAATAAAACGGTATTTCACGTCACTCTCTTCAGGCTGAACATCACTCATCAGCGCTTGTAGATCTTCGTCAAAGATTTCGTGCTTTTTATCAGCCAATTCTTTGAATCGAGTGAATGCTAAATTCAACGCGGCTTGATTGTCCAAGCTAATGCCGAGCTCTTCTAACCTTGCCTTAAAGGCGGCTCGGCCAGAATGTTTACCCAACACTAGTTTATTCGCGTTCCAGCCCACATCTTCAGCACGCATAATTTCATAGGTTTCACGGTATTTTAAAACACCGTCTTGGTGAATACCCGACTCATGAGCAAAGGCATTGGCGCCAACAATGGCTTTATTTGGCTGAACAGGAAAACCTGTAATAGAGGACACCAACCGCGATGTAGGCACTATTTGAGTGGCATCAACACTCACTTCTACGGGGAAAATATCAGCCCGTGTGCGCACGGCCATAACCAGTTCTTCTAAAGAGGCATTACCCGCGCGCTCACCCAAGCCATTAATAGTACATTCAACCTGACGAGCGCCATGCATTACCGCCGAGAGCGAGTTGGCTACGGCTAAACCTAGATCATTGTGACAGTGCACCGAAAAAACAGCTTTGTCCGCATTAGGGATCGCGTTCATGAGCCGCGAAACCATCTCACCATACTCACCAGGTTCGCCATAACCTACCGTATCGGGCAAATTTATTGTCCGGGCGCCAGCATCAATGACTTGCTCAATGATTCGACACATAAAATCATATTCTGATCGTGATGCGTCCTCACAGGAAAACTCCACATCTGCCACTAAATTACGAGCATGCTTTACGGCTGCCACAGCCCGCTCGACGACATTATCTGGCGCCATCCGCAGCTTATATTCCATATGAATGGGCGATGTAGCGATAAACGTGTGGATACGCCCAGACTCAGCCGAGCGCAAGGCCTCCGCCGCGCGATCAATATCTTCTGCTCCTGTCCGCGCTAGACTGCACACCGTACTATTCTTAACAGCATCTGCAACCGCCCGTACCGACTCAAAATCACCCACGCTAGCGATAGCAAAGCCTGCCTCAATAACATCTACGCCCATTTTTTCCAGCATTTTTGCGATACGCACTTTTTCATCCCGCGTCATCGATGCACCAGGACTTTGCTCTCCGTCACGCAGCGTGGTATCAAAAATAATTAGACGATCTTTAGACATGAAAAACCCCTGAATTTGTCATTATTCGCCCATCGACTTATCGACAGCGTATTCTATGGCGCAATTATAGTCGGACATGAGCCAGAGTTCTTGACTCTTTTCGGTGGCTAAACCGATTTTTGCAGATAATATACTCAAAACTTGGTAAAAATGCCGAGTACCGTAAATGAACTTCGACCGCTCATAACGTCAAACTGCAAGAGCACTATAAGCAAGAGAATGCCGTTGGCTATACCTTAAACACGTCATTCTTGCTTAATTTGTATACAATTTGCATTTGCGGTCTCATTGAAGAAAGCTGTCAAATCACAGTCGGCAATGCGAACAGACAAACAACAATTAACGGAGTAATCCGCTATATCATGCGAAGCATCTTTATTTTTTTAATGACACTGAGCTTTCCACTACTAAGCCAAGCTGTCATAGCAAACGAGCAAGCACCAAAAACGCTGAATGAATCCCGCGCCCTCAACTCCAGCACCTCAACTGGAACTAAAAATGATGGCAGCAACGACTTTACCTCCAACAATCGCAAAACTGGACCATTAAATACCGACTTCGAGACAAGCCCGACCGACGCACCCGCGCCTGAAATTGCCCTAACACTGCTAGGTCAAAACATTAAACACGGCAGCTTTGAACGCCTCTACTGGACCGCAGGACAAGCTATAGCTGGACTCGCCATGCCCACTCCCATTCTGGTCGCGGCAGGGAACAAAGCCGGCCCCACTCTCTGCTTAACAGCAGCAGTTCACGGCGATGAGCTAAACGGCGTGGAAACAATACGACGAGTTATGTTTAGTCTAGAAAGTGATAAATTAAACGGGGTTGTCATTGGTGTACCTATTGTCAATATGCATGGTTTTCGCCGTACCTCACGATATCTCCCAGATCGCAGAGACCTTAACCGCTATTTCCCTGGCGACGCCAAAAGCAGCTCTGCTGGTCGCATCGCCCATAGCTTTTTCAATGAGGTTATCACCCACTGTGATCGTTTAATTGATATCCATACCGGCTCATTTCACCGCACTAACATCACCCAGTTACGGGCAGACCTCGGTAAAGAAAGCGTTATGCAATTTAGTAAAATGTTCCATGACGTCACCGTATTGGACGGCGCTGGTGGGCTAGGAACTCTACGTAGAGCCGCCGTAGACGCCGGAATTCCGGCGGTTACCTTGGAAGCTGGTGAACCGTTACGCTTACAATTAAAGGAAGTAGTACAGAGCGTCAATGGTATTAAAGCGGTAATGTATCATATGGACATGATCGGGGAAAAACCAAACCGAGCACCAAAACAAAAAGTGTTTTACAAATCAACATGGTTGCGCGCGGACCAAAGCGGGGTTTTTCTAACCGAAGCAAAACTCGGACAAAATGTTAAAAAAGGGGATATCTTAGGCACCGTCACAGACCCTATAACGAATCGAAGCTCGGTAATACGCACAAATGTAGACGGACAAATCATCGGCCTAGCTCTCAATCAAATGGTGATGCCCGGTTTCGCCGCCTATCATATTGGTATTGCCGCTGACGAGAAAAAAGTGGCGGCCGATAAAGTCGCTGACAGCGTGGTAGCGGAAGCACTTGAACCCGTCGCAGAATCGATGAAAGAAGTTGCTCGCGAAGCAGCCCAAACCGCAGCAAAAACCAGCGACGACCCGGCTGAGGTTAGCGCGGCAGCACGCAAAGCCGTTCAAGATGCAGCCCGCAACGCATCACAACTGGTTGATCAGCCAAAGACTGACAAGCCCTCGTCACCGGACGCTGAAACACAACAAAACGAAAACCACACTCCCCCCAAATCCATTAGCGCTCCGCGCCCTAATGACGAGCTCGAGGAGCACCCTGAGTAGTTCGATTTATTATCCCGTTAGAAGACACCGCAATATCTAAAGTGTCTTCTAACGGGCTTTAAGCTACAAACCCAATCTATCCTGTCTGCGACTATAAAAAGTAACCACATCTTTACGGGTGAATCGTAACAACTCCAAAATCGACAATTTAAAAATAAGTGAGATAAGTAACTAACAGGAAGTTAGCCGAAATTATTAAGGCCCTTTTTTATCGTCCCTATTAAAAAAGAAGGCTAAATATGCAGTAGCTAGTTTTTCGCTTTCCCTGTAATCTTATTACATTAATGTTTTTTTGAGCTGCTCATGTTGCGGATTGTATTTTCAATATTAGCGTTGATGCTGTGGACTGCCGCTCTGGCAGGTAGCTATCATGGCGTGAACGACGCAGCGCCTGCTAATGTTAGCAGCATGGTAGAGCTTGAATCAGGCTTTACTGACACACCTGAACGATTATTTACTGCAGCAACCCCACAAACTTCTTCAGCCCCCCAGTACACTTTATTGGGACGAGTAGCTCCCCAGACCTCCCCCCGTGTTAAGAATCACGTATACGGTAATGCCTCTATTCGGTCACCACCTATAACACTCTGATTATCAAAACTTGATTCACCACCATTGTGGTGAGCATTTTTCTATATATTCAGAGTGAGAATGTTATGAAACATTTTGAACTGTATGAAGCTGATCAAGTGGATCAGTTAGTTCGTCCTGAAAATTTTCAAATGATTGACGGCGATTCATCAGCAAAGCTGGTGTTCACAGACTTTACCGAACACGAACCCTTAGTCATTGACGCAAATAGCAGCGCAATTGCCGCAGAACGCTTAATGAAACAATCCCACGTTCGATTAATGCTAGTGCTCAATGAGCATGAAGTATTTGTTGGCGTGATTGCTTACGAAGACTTGCATCCTAGTGAAATAATAAAAAAAGTCGCCAACGGTTTTAATCGTGCGGAACTGCAAGTGGCGGATATGATGCGTAAGCGACAAGATTTGAAAGTGTTTGATTACAGTGATTTAACGTTAATGACAGTTTCAAATGTGCTCGACGTCCTCAAACAGTTTGGACACCAACACTGTTTGGTTGTTGAACGTGAGCAGCATCAAATCAGAGGCGTTATTTCTGCTAGTGATATTGCACGTAAACTAAAAATGGAAGTTTGCATTCAATCACCCACAAAGTTTACAGAGCTTTACCTCTCCTCACTTCACCGTTAATGGGAAGTAAGCCTTCCCACCTTGGCGGGAAGGCTTAATTTATACATTAACAAACATTTGTATATTTTAAATAGATGGGAATCAAATACGTTACAGCCTCCCAAAAAGAGTGGCTGTAATTTGCTAGATCTATAAACTAACATTTGGAACTTACAAATAATAAACTAGCGATAAATTTAGATAATAAACAATAAATACGGGAGGAATAATGGGACCACTTACAGGGCTACGAATCTTAGAAATTGAGGGGCTGGGTCCAGCGCCATTTGCAGGAATGATGTTTGCCGATATGGGAGCAGAGGTTATTTCTATCACCCGAAAGTCTGCCGCTGCCGATGCACCTATCAACAATTCAATTAGCGAGCGTGGTAAAAAATCTATTGCCCTGAACCTCAAAGATCCTCGTGGCGTTGAGGCTGTATTAAAGTTGTGTGAGTCCGCAGACGCCTTAATCGAAGGGTTTCGCCCAGGTGTTGCGGAACGATTGGGGATTGGCCCCAACGATTGTGCTGCCCGCAACCCTAAACTGGTGTATGGCCGTATGACCGGCTGGGGACAAACTGGCCCTTTGTCTAACGCTGCAGGCCATGACATTAATTACATATCTTTATCTGGTGCGCTTCATGCAATGGGCCGAGAGGGCGACAACCCTTTACCGCCTCTTAACTTAGTGGGTGACTTTGGTGGCGGCGGAATGTTTTTAGCTTTCGGTGTTGTGTCGGCATTATTAGAAGCCACTCGCAGCGGCAAGGGGCAAGTGGTAGATACATCTATGGTAGAGGGCTCAGCTGCGTTAATGCACATGATGTATAGCCTATTCAACCACAATATGTGGGCTGACAAGCGGGGAGTTAACGTATTGGACACCGGCGCGCATTTCTATGAAACCTATGAAACAAGTGATAATAAATACGTATCTATTGGCTCGATAGAACCTCAGTTCTACCAAATCTTAAAGGAAAAATTGCAACTTGATGCCAATTTTGAGGCGCAACTAGATGAAAATCGTTGGCCAGAAATGAAAGACAAGCTCAAGGCAATATTTAAGACTAAAACACGAGATCAATGGTGTGAGCTGCTAGAGGGCAGCGATGTGTGTTTCGCACCAATATTGTCTATGAAAGAAGCGCCACATCACCCCCATAATGTGGACCGAAAATCGTTTATCGAAATAAATGGCGATCTGCAGCCCGGCCCAGCTCCAAAGTTCAGCCGCACTACCCCATCGGTTTCGGAGGGCGCCCCACGCCCCGGTAGTCATACCAACAACGTTCTACAGGAACTTGCAGGATACGAGCCCCAGCAGCTAGATGAATTACGTGCGCAGGGGGTTTTGACATAAAAGAAGCAAAACCCACATTAACCAACCCCAAGGAGAAAGAAGATGAAGGGGTATTATTTTTAACCCCTATTCAACATATAGCAGTGTTAAGAATTAGCTTGAATATCAATATGTTGGCCATTTTTTGAACAAGCCGATAAAAAATACAACATATTATTAGAAGTTGTTGACAGGGCCTGCCTGCTTCCATATAGTACGCAGCCTGAAGCGCCCGTAGCTCAGCTGGATAGAGTACCTGGCTACGAACCAGGCGGTCGCACGTTCGAATCGTGCCGGGCGCACCATACATAAGTCTTTGACTTATATGAAGAAACCCAGATCTTTGATCTGGGTTTTTTTATGCCTGAAATTTGACTGTGCCCATGTTGTGCCCAAATCGTGCCCATTCAATTTTCAAAAGACTCAAATTCGACCTTCTAGCATCCAACTGCAAGCCCTTATAGGCACTGCTGCCAAGTGGTCACTGACCTCTTATCTCGAGCCAAATAAAGTAAATCTATAAATGCTAAGAGGTCAGCCTGCGGCAATATTACTGCGCTCGGCTCAGGCTCAACCGACTCTACAATATGTCTCTACAACATTAACGGGGGATAGCCCTAATGTGGTGGCGCTGACGCCAAAGCTGCAAAGTTCCTAGGCTGGTATGGTAGTCAACGCTTGTGATGGGTTACACCTCTATAATGGGCTTCAAAGGATTCTAAGCCTTATGTTTTAGAAGCCCAGTAACGGACGTCATCACCTTATTACATTAACAGCTACCTTTCTAAATCCACAAACCAGCATCCAGAAAATTCTTACAAGGAGCCACAGGTTCGGCTGGGCTGAATCCAGCCCCCCGACTTCTGTCTGCCGTCTCAATATCAAAACTAGGCTAGCCTATAATTATTCCTTCATTAGACATCGATGCCCTAGCCTTAATTGTTGCCCCTATCGACACATAACAACACATGCCCAATTTGACCGCCGGAATAAAATTCGATGCCAGCATATACTTCCCAACCTCCCCTCCAGCTATTCAATAATGACACCTGTTTGAATTTCGATTGTGGCAGTGTCGCTGCCGTCAAAGCTCGTGTAGACATTGTAGCTCGCATCGCTTTGACCCGCGTCAAACGTCCAGTTAGATGTTGCAGGATCTAAATCGATACCGGACAGCTCGACTTGGTCATCACCATCACCCAAAATCCGCAGCACATTACCAGCATCGGTCATATCTAAGACATCTTGAAGTGACAGACTGGTGATTTCATTCGCACCCGTAACGCTCAAATCAAGTATTTCGATGTTACTCAAATCATCTGCAAGATCGCCTCCGCTTAAATTCTCACCAAAGCGCAGTTGAATAGTGTCTTCACCAGCTAAACCGTTAACCCCACTGCCATCATAAACAAAAGTATCATCGCCAGTTGTAGGTTCGTACTCGGTAACACTTGTATTGATTCCGTTGCCAATTTTAACGGTGGTTACCTTCGCGGGATCAGTAAGATCCGTCAGTGTATAAATATCATAATCCGGGTCCGTAGTATCATCCAACACCCAACCTGACGTTAACGGATCGTTGTCCTTAAGCAACTCAACAGTATCACCAGCACCGCCATCAATAATCAGTACATTGTCTTCATCCGTCATTGCTTGTATGTCGGCTAAGCTTAGATTGCTGATGCTGTGGTCGTAGTCGGTATCACCCAAATTAATGGTTTCAATATTAGTTAACTTATTGTCAGCATCACCGTCGAAATCTAAATCTTCACCAAAGCGCAATTGAATTGTATCTTCACCGGCTAAACCGTTAATTGCGTTACCATCGTAAAGAAATAGGTCATTTCCACCCGTAGCTTGAACGGCACTGATATTACTGACAAAACTGCCGGTCTCCGCCGCCGAAATATGACCACCATCTTCAGTTGTTACGGTGACTTGTACAGTTCGTACGCCGTCTGTTTGAATGAAACCCAAGGTATCTAGCTGCGCTTCGGTAAGATTACTGAGCGTATATGTTCCGCCATCTGCTGCATCATAACTAACACCGGTAATCAAACTGCCATTATCATAAAACGAGGCGTATTCGCCTAACCCAGCTAGAATGAGTGTTATAGCTTCGGAACCGTCATCATCGGAAACACTGACATTTAAATTAATATCATTAATTTCACCTTCAAGACCAAAGCTATTCGTTGGATTAATCGTTAAGCCATCCGCCACTGCTTCTACCGCTATATCAAAAGTATCTTGGCTAGTCTCAACATATTGAAGAGATTCCTCTCCGCTTAGGGCTGTGAGAGTTACACCAGCAACAGATCCGCTCCAATTTATTGGCGGCAACACTGCAATATAAGGAGGCAACTCACCGGCTATAGTTGGAATTGACCAACCACTACTACCCGCATTATTTGCCAACACAGCGCCGGTGCCATCACTGTTGCTACTGGTATAAACAAGGAAGCCATCTGGCAGCCCACTTAGTAAAACTGCAACAACGCTTTCCGAACCATCCGTATCAACAAGCCCAGTACCGGAGATATCCAGTTTTATTAATGTATCTTCATCACCGCTTACATCTTCTGCTGTAATATCAAAACCATCGTTTAACGGGAATACCTCCACAGTATCTGAATGAGTTTCTGCCAATTCAGTTGTGCTGGACTTACTTTCAGCTGCACCAACTTCCTGTGTTTGCAACCAAGTACTAAGTTTTACAGTTCCGGCTTTATGTTCTGATGGCTGGTATATTAGTTGAGGTGAATCCCCTACTGCGACAGGGTTCACGATGTAGTAATCACCATCAGGCACACCATCGACACCCGTAACAGCCTGCAACGTCAACTCGGCTCCGCTATAAGAAAGCGTGCCGCCGCTCATACCCGTTTCCGTCAACTGCACATATAAATTATCATTTACAACTTGGCTAAAAGTACCGTCTTCACTATTAGTAATAGCTACGGTGAAAGTTACTGAGTCATCTTCCCCAACAACATTAGGGCGGTCCTCAACGCTTCCACCATTATTACTTATAGTAAGTACCGCAGGATCAGTAACTGGCGTCACTGGCTGGTTCACAAGCACAGTGTCACTATTACGGTCACCACTAGGTGCGTAAGTAGTCAATGTGCTCTGGAATTCCATTACCCCTGCGTGCGTGTTGTTATTCCATTCATCAGGTAAAGTAATTTGAATATTATTTAGCAATACCTGCAAAGCGGCATCATCGCCTGAACCTGAGGCTGTCCACGTTTCAATACCATCGACAATCGTGAGTTCCATACCACTTACCTGCGTTCCAGCAGGGAAACCGGTAATTGTGACAGAAAAATCACTGCTACCCGTTATTGTCCCATTTAATGCTTGATTAAGAGTGAATGATGTATCTTCGGTCGCTGTAAAACTCGCATCATCTTCCCAAGTGGTAATACCTGCCGCCAAATCAAGTTGCGCATTAGTATCATCAAATACGGGTGTTGTGGTCAGTGTCCACGAATCTGATGCTTCGTGTTCAGAGTTATTATTTCCGTCTTCAGTGACAACTCGAACAAATAACTCTAAATCTGTTAAATCAGCCAATTTATCTGCAGTACCACTAAAATCGTATACTAGGTCAAAATTAACGGATCCAAGCAAGTTGTCATCGACAGGGTCGACGACTTTCAGCAACCATCGCCCGCTATTAGGAGCGTCAGGATTATGAGTATTAGGGAAGTTACCAATATAATCAGCATTCTCAATCGTCACACCAGCAGGTACACCGTCAATAATGACCTGTGTAACCTGCTCACTACCATCATAGTCTCGCTCATTATTGGCGTTAGGGTCTTGATCCTTCGTCAGCGTTAGATTGACCTCTAACTTGGTATTTCCACTAACTTCTACATCATCTCCAACAATAGTAGCTTTATCACCGTTCTCAATGGCCACTATGCTATTGATTACCAGCGTAGCTGAATCCGTCACCGCACCAATCACTAGAGAATGTGTAGCTAAGGTGTGTTGGCCTACAGCGACCAAAGTACCGTCTGATGACGGATCGGTAATTTCGTAACTTACGCCAAAGTCAAAACTTCCATTAATATTAGACGTACCTTTTGCGTAGACATTGTCCATTGCCGCATCAGTTAGCTTATACCAACCATCCTCTAAGACAACGCCAGGCTGTCCCACTGCAGCTGCTAGCGTCGTTGTTCCATCGGCCCCAAGATACAATGTGTATTGCCCAGCATCAGCATCTAAATCATCCACTTTGATCCAAATAGAAGATACGAATTCATCAGTATCATTATTTTGCTGTATTAAACTGAAATTAACTTTACCCAGCGTATCTTCATCTAAATCGTCCGTCGTATTATTAATTGTCGCTTCTGGGCTTGGCGTAACGGTAAAGCTCAAAGGTACAGCAGCACTCGACTGTGCATCCCCATCATTTTCTGTGGTAATTGCAACGACACTAGCCGTCACCGTTCCGCTATAATTTAATGGTAACAGTACTTTCGCATCATCTAATTGATCCGTAGTCAATAACCACGTTCGCCCACTACCCGTGCCGCCAATAAAGGTTGCACCATCAACAAAAAACTGCGCATCCAAACCACTAATGCTTAACGTTAAAACTTCTGAACCATCAGTATCAGTTAATGCAGCATTTGTAATAACTTGGCTAAGCGCCACACTGCCGTAATCATCGTAAAGAACTGCAGCATCCGCACTTGCCTCAGTAAAAACAGGATTGTCTGTCGTCAAACTTGCTATATCTGCATCGCCGCGTACAACTACTTGAATAGCTTGCCCTTGTGCAGGTGATATGCTGGATACACCACCAAATTCATCAACAGATACGGCTGACACATCAAGCGTAAAGTCCTCATAACTATGCTCTGGCGGACGAATCGTCAGGCTCGTACTACGATTAAACTCAGTAATCGTAACGCTGCCGGAACTAGAATCCAGCACAACTCCACCGTAGGTCAAAATCGCACCGGCTGGGATATCAGATAGTGTAATGTTGAACGTTTCAGACGAATCAGAACTGATCGGGCGGATGTTCAAAGCAATATCAGTATCCTCAGTACCTCGCGCACGACCTGCTACCGCCAAAGTAACATCATCAGCCACAGGGTTAATGGTGACACTACTTAGTGTTGCTGAACCTCCGGTCCATTCCGAAATGATTCCTGTATCTGGGTCAGTATCAATCGTGTGAGCTTGCACTGCTATATTAAAAATACCAGCAAAGTTATTCGCGGCCTTAAATTGCAATGTATCTAGATAGCTGACTGGCACTTCAATCGCAGTACCATTAAAGGTTTGTGTCACCCAGGTAGTGCCACCATCCGTCGAATAACGGAACTGCGAGCCGTTAGCGTTCGCCTGAGAACCATCGCCACTAATTAATGTAGGGGTAAATACCGCAAAAGTTTGCTCGCTACCAGGAGCAGCATTGTTTTCATCATCTTGGTTGCTCCAACCATCTAAAGGCAAGACGCCATCGTCAACACTACTCAAGTCAAACCAAGTGTCTTCTTCACCTGGCGTTACGTAGTCGTGATCAGCATTGATTGTGATGTCAGCAACAGTGTCTCCATCAGTATCAATAACCAACTGCTCTGCGACGGCAGTCACTTCAACGTTAATAGTGAGAAGCGTATCTACTTCAGGACTATCAACCAATACACCGTTGACCGTTTGACTATCTTGCGTGGTTACCGTGACATCAATGTCTTCATCTGTGCTGCTATGCGGCGCTGGGGTGATGGTAAAGCCATCTAATACAGCTTCGCGCTCTGCCTCCGTGCCGGCGGTGAACTCAATGGTGTAGGTATTACCAGTCAGATCAGTCGTCCACGCTGCACCATTTGCTACTGCTGAGTCGTTCATCACCCAGTCAGTAGGCACGTCAAAGATAACTTTCGTGATGACTTCAGTACCTGTTGACATACCGGTGTCAATCACAGCTACGTTCTGCAAGAAGGCCACAGATGTATCTTCTGGTGTTGTTATGTCGCCTGCTTCTAGCGCTACATCGCCCGCTACGGGAGTTACGTGAAGATTAAGAGTTACACTGTTATTGGCGGTGTTTGCTTCAGCAACACCATCAACATTATTGCCCTCATTACCCACGTTAAAGCCATCGGAGTCCTTATCTTGTGCATTCAGTGTGATGTTAATGCCGTTTAAATCACCACTGAAATTTTCAGCAGCGCCAATAGTGATATTAGCAAAGCTATTAATGTCACCCGTTTGGCCAGCATTACCATTTTTATCATTGATAGTTCGATCATCACCGTTAGCCAACGCAGTGCCGTTAACCATAATGGTGTGGCCAGTAGTGTTTTCAATGGTGATAGAACGCACTTCACTGCCATCAAGATCTTCAAACGATGACGTTAGAATGTCATTCAGTATGAACGAGGTATCCTCTTTGATGGTAACACCAGCAACCGTATCGGCTCCGTTATAAGTAACGGTATTAACATTATCAACCGTGCCAGCAACAGCATCATTAAACAGCAGCTGAGCATCATCAGTAACCGCTTGCACGTAGACAAGCACATCGGTGCTGGTGATTGCGCCGGCGTTTAAGTCTAGCGGCTCGTCGCTGTCGTTTACTTCGTAACTGGTGACCGATGTGGTAACCGTAAAGTTGGTGTGGTCATGCTCGGGTGGCAACACTTGCAGCGCTTCGAATTGCTCTGTAGTTAATGTGATATCCGCGCCCGTTTCTGCACCGTCAATATGTGTTCCGTCGCTAATGTATACCTTAATAGCCCCGCCGTTTGCGCTGTACGAAATCGCGCCAGTTCCATCAAGTTGAGCAGCACTTAGTATCGCACCGTCAGGAATACCGGTTAAGGTGATAGCACCTAAAAGCTCTGGGTTATCGCCCGCTTCCACACCATTAGCATCTGTATCATCAACGACCACAGGCGCATTGAGGCCTAGCGCAACGGCCGTATCCTCAAGGGTTTCAACCGAAGCTTCATCTACCTCTAAAGTCGGTGCGTCAGCAATGGGATTAACCGTGATGGTGACTTCTGTAACGGCTTCCGTCAGCGTTTGGAACGAGAACACGTTTTCACCGCTGTAATGCTCATTAGGCACATAGGTAATCGTGCCATCGGCATTTACCGTGACGGTGCCGTAATCCACATCGTACTCTTTGCTGCCATCGCCGTTCGTAACCGTTGCTACTAGCTCGACATCGTTACTATCAAAAATCTTAGTATTTTCCGGTGTCGCATCCGCGGAGGTATTGAACGTCGTCCCTGCACTATCTTCGTCAATGGTCTTAGCTATGGTAGCGGCAGACGTATCATCGGCCACGGTGACATCGAAGCTTGCGGTGTCTGTATCGCCATCGCTGTCTGTCACCACAACGTCAAATGTAAAATCGTAATCTACTGCTTCATCTATTACATTTTGCAGGATAAAGGTGTAACCGGCGTCGGCGTCCGTTGAGTCATTGATGACAACGGTGAATACTTTGTCAGCCTCTGCGCGACCAGCACCACGGTACGCAGTCAACGTATGGTCATCATCAGACAGTACATACTCAACATCTACACCCGCAGACTCTAGATCTAGCCCCGCCAAAGTCGTTGGCATCTCAGTATCAAAGGTCACATCAAAGGTGTCTTTGCCCACCGTAATCGGCAGATCACCAGTGACGGTTAGCGCAGGAGCATCAGGGTCGCTGCCAAGTGCCAAATTCGCTTCATCGACTGCCGCAGCAGTAATGGTAGCGTCATTGAACTCGGGCACGGTGTCTGTAACGGTGATGACCTGAGTAGCAGTACCAACAATGTCTCCGTCGTTATCAGTTACTCGATAGCTAAAATCATCATTTAACGAGGTGTCATTAGTCGCTATTATGTGATCAGCAGAATCAATAGGCTCGTATGTCCAACTGCCGTCTTGGTTTACAGTCAGCTCACCGTATTGAGTCTCAACCGTTAAACCAGCCGCAGGAACACCTACATTGGCTTGTGCATCACCGTCACGATTTGTATAGCTAATGTCATGCACTAGGCCGCCATCGGCACCTAACGTATCGTTTGTTAATAAGTTGGCTCCCGTATTAGCCGAGCCTACTGCAGTTCCACCCTCAACCACTGTAACTGGGGTGTCATTAACCAATACCATTGGTATGTCATCGGTCACATTAAGAGTTAATGAGCTGCTAACTGTAGAATCGATATCCGAAACCGCATAGCCCACGGTAATAGCTAGGTTATTGGTTCCGCCTGCATTAGCATGATCCAGTGGCTGGTTTAGCGTCATGGTCATACTTTGCGTGGCGCCACTCACATCTGTTGTTGCGTTATTTAACTGCAATACAAACACGTCATCACCACCAGCAGAGGCGGTTAGCGTATGACCACTATTGCTAATGGCGTAGCTTAGATCAGTATCACCTGAACTTAGGTTTTGACTTTCAAGTTGGGTAATTGTTGCGGCGTTAAAAACCACATCACTAATGTCGTCTTGGGTTTTACTGATATTGAGCAGTTCAGTAACTTCATTATCGATAACCGCACCTGCACTACCCTGACTATTGTTGTTTGCTTCATCAATAGCTATCGTGACTGTGTTATCCAGAGTGGGGTCCGTATCAGTAATAACTATCGGCTGAGTCGACGTATTGGAGATACTGCCATCGTCGTCAATCAAACGGTAACCAAAACTACCTTCATCTGACGAGCCTGTTGCATCGTGCTCATAGCTATCATTAGGAACAAAATTCCAGTCGCCATCGCTATTCACTGTCAACACACCAGTAGGAGTAGTAACAGCTTGCGTCAGAACAAGCGGTAGGAATTCGAAGGTTTGAGTATCCCCTGCCGCATCTGTGTAAGTGAAGTCGTAAATGGTCGGTGTGCCATCCGCTGAGGCGGTATCGTTTCCAATCAAATTGCCGGAAAGTAACGCCGCGCCTTCGGTTGTCGTAACCGACGTATCATCGGCCGCCATTGGCGTGGTATCAGTCACATTCAATGGCTGAGCCGCCCAGTTACTTATATCTCCGTCACCGTCAATCAAGTTGTAACGGAACTGGTCACTTTCAGCCACGCCGCCGGTATGGTCTATAACTGCGTCGCTGGTGTAGCTCCACGTGCCATCAGGATTAACCGTTAATTGGCCGTACTTGGTATTCAGTACTCCCGTGGTAACGCCATTTAGCGTAGCCATTGCGACAACACCGAGGTCATCAAGGTATTCGATTTGATGAACTTCTGCGCCATCCGCACCTTGAGCGTCAGCTGTACCACCAGTAATAAGGTTTACACCACCACTGGCTGAACCAACTGTTTCTGTACCTTCCGAAACATTTACCGCAGTCTGCGCTACGGCAGTTGGTACGTCATCGGTAACAGTCACATCGAAACTGCCAGTCGCCGTATCGCCATCACCGTCAGTTACAACAACATCAAACGGCAGAACTATTTCAAGATCATTGCCTCCGATATGATCTATAGGCGCTGAAAGTACATAGCTATAACCGGCAATCGCCGCCGTTGGATTGGTAATGGTGGCTGTGAAGACTGTTACAGCACCCGCTACAGCCGTTAACGTATGTCCATCTCCACTCAAGGAATAACTTAAAGCTACGTTATTGGATGTTAGACCCAAAGCAAGGAAATCAGCCTCTGAGTCGGCTGCAAACTGCGTATCCACACCATCACCTGACAGCGATATATCCAAACTACCTGTTTGGGTCAATGCACCATTATTTGGTACCGTACCTGTCAGTAAGTTTGCTTCATTAACTGTCGCGTCATCTGGCGCATCAATTATTGGTCCATCATCTTCAAAGATGAATTTATCGCCAATATTAATTGTCTCGCTATCGGCTGCCGTATCACCATCACCATCGGTAATGGTGGCCGTGCCCGTCAAAGTGATTAAGCTGGCTAATAAACTTTGTGTGTCGCCACTAAAGTCTGCTAGGTCTGTTTGATCGGTTGTGTGATCAATAGGCAGAAACTGTGTCAACGTTACAACACCCGTAGCTGAGTTCACTGTAATAGTGAACACGGTATTACCGTCAGCCGTGCCGGTAATGGTATCTCCAGATTGCGACAACGTGATGTCTTCTTCATTGCTCTTAAGGTCAGACACCGAATCATCCAAACCCAGAGCGTAGCCCCATACCGTGCCGGCATTGCCATCGGCACCGTAGTTAGAGGTATCTACTGAAAAAGCACCTGCAAAATTTTGGTTCGCTGTGCTGCTTCCAGGAAGATCTGAATCCGTGGTAGTGATTGTCGCCAGCCCTGCCGGACCCGATGTCGCCGTTGTAATGCTCGGGCCGTCATCAAAGAAGGTGAAACGATTACCAATAGCTATGGTGCTTGTTACCTCATCACCATCACCATCTGTCGCTGTAGCTATAATACTAACGGCTGTATTAATAATAGATGTGTTGTCGTTGGGGTCCCCAGCATCTAAATGTTTAACAGCGCGCTGTTGATCTACAGTAACTTCACCCGTAACACTATTAATGCTGATAGTAAGTACTGTATTACCGCCCGCAGTACCTGTAATGATTGTACCGTCACCATTAACAGCAAACACAACACTGGCATCAGTGGCTGTATCGACTAAACCACTGACGGGGTTTGCATCTAATGAATAGAGCGTAGCATCAGCAAGAGCGGCTCCGTCAGCACCATATTCAACACTAAATAAACCACTTAAAGTCACTGCCGGATCAGTACCTAAGGTACTTTCATCAACAGTGAATAATGGCAATGCAGCGCCAGTTTGAGTAATAACAGGAATGTCATCAACAATGGCCACCGATAAAGTATCGGTAGACGTATCGTTATCCATGTCTTTAAGGTTTATTGTGAAATTTTCAAACAGGTCATTGCGACCGCTACCACTTGTATGAGTTTCTGCATCAACCAATGTATAGGTGTAACTAACTTCACCTGTGTTTTCGTTATAAGCTGTGATTGCTAATGTATTGCCCAACGCCGTTGTAATAGTCGGCAATGGTCCTTGAGTCACATTATTCAAGGCAATGTTATAAGTACTACCATCATGGGTTAGGCTAAGTTCTTGCACGCCATCTGGAGAGGTGATGGTGAACGTGCCATTAGCCGTGGTGCTGCCAGAACCCACAGCCGTTCCATCCCCCAATTTACTTTCGAGCACAGTAACATCGCCACCGCTGGCTTGAGGCGTTACATCTGATATCACTACACCAGCATCGGTAATACTAACTGTTAATGTTGATGTGTCAGTATCACCATCGGCATCTTCTAATGTGTAAGTGAATACATCATTCACTCCACCGGCTGTGCCAGCATCACGCTGATAACTGTATGTGCCATCAGCTTGAATAGTGAGGACACCGTATGCGCCATTGATAGTAGTGGTTGAATTGTTGGCAGGTGGTATGACATCTGTTCCACCAAAGTTGATATTGGTTATCGTTGAACCATCAGCACCTTCTGTATCTTCACCAGCACCTGTATCAATTACATTCCCAGTGACTGCAGCATAAGAGCCTTCAGCAACGGTTGCAGTATCATTAACTGCTGTTGGTACGTCATCCGTTACGGTAACAGTAAAGGCATCAGTATCACTGTCGCCATCACTGTCTGTAACAGTAAAACCAAAGTCTAAATCAACAGCCGCAGCGACATGATCTAGCGTGCCTTGAAGCGTAAAGGTGTAACTTACCGTGCTCGCCGTAGGGTTGTTAATCTCAACCGTGAACACTTTGTCTGCTTCAGTACGTCCTGCGCCGCTATAGGCAATCAATGTATGTGCATCTGATAGTACATACTCAACGTCGACACCACCCGACTTCAATAACTGCCCTTCTAGAGCTGTCTTTGTCGCTGCGGTAAACGTTGTATCAATACTATCCGCGGCCTTAGTCACAGCCAACGACCCACTTGCGATTAAGTCTAACGGCGCTGGGTCGGAACCCGTTGGTAAATTCGCTTCATCTACACCGCTATCCCCGGGTGCACCAATGACTGGACCGGTATCCGTAACTTCTATTTCTTGGGTAGCCGAAGTGGCGCTGATGTCGCCATCCGCATCAATGATGTTATAGCTAAAGTTATCTTGCTCACTTAAACCATTAGTTGAATGGTCAACCGATGTTGTGGTGGTTGATGTTGCCGCACTGGTATACAACCAACTGCCGTCGCTATGCACCGTTAGGCTACCGTACTGAGTTGTTAACGCGCCGGTATTACCACCATCGGCGATGGCGGCTGTGGTTGTTTCGACGCCACTTGCATTATTGTAGGTAACCGTATGCACCCGTGCGCCATCAGCACCTTGGATGTCGTTGGCAAGGAGATTTTCATCGCCACTGCCTGTGCCTACGGTAATACCACCTTCGGCCAAGACGACTCCAGCTTCGCTTGCGCCTACGGTAGGAATGTCATCAACGATATTTACATGCAACGTGCCAATACGCACGTCACCCTCTACATCGCTAACGCGAATCTCTAACGCTTCATCAAAACTATTATTCCCAGCGGCATTGTCGTGCGTTACAGGACCTGTCAATTCATAGCTATAACTAACAACACCTGTTCCTGTATTGTAGTCGCTAATGGTCATTGTGCCGTTGGGCGTATTAACTACAATAGGAGCTCCTGACGTAGCAGCATTAAGTGCAGCGGCACTGATTGTTGTACCAGCGACTTGAACCTCGTCGAGTGCATCGTTCAAGGTTATTGTGAACGTACCGCTGGCACTTTCACTATTTGCTGCCGCATCTGAACCAACCACATCTAAACCAGCTTCATTAACGGTAATGTGTCCATCAACACCGCCATTCATATCAGCAATAGCCAACTTAGGTACATCACGGCCATCATTAGCCGTATTGCCGTAAGTATCAGTTGCTACAACGCTGACGGATTCATTGCCACTTAAGTCGTTCCCAAAGTCATAAGACCAATCGCCATTACCATCAACCACCACGGTGGCAATAGGCACTACCGCGCCATCAACCGTAATGGCAATCGAAGCACCAGGTTCACCAGTACCCGTTAATGAAGCGGTATTATCATCATCATTCACCGTCAGAGAGTCTGCCGTAACCGTGGTCACAGTGTCTTGTAATATTGTATCTATAGTACTTGTCGACTGATTGTTTGCGTCGCTAGCCCACATCGTCACTGTTAGCGTGCCATCGGGTAAACTACTCAAATCTGCGCTGCTGCTGAAGCTCCCGTCACCATTTATGGTGATATTCGCAACATTCAACGCAAGCCCCATACCGCCACCGGAACTACTAATAATGACGTTAGTAAGAGCGCCCCCCGCTGGAATTTGTCCATTGATCGTGACGTCTGTTCTATCATCTAAACTACTTAATACGTTCTCACCAGTATTCGCATCCGCTAGGCTTGCATCATCAATAATATCCACACCAATAACATTGACGGTCCATGTTGCTGTATCGGTGCTATTCCCTAGGTTATTATCGTCGCTTACGGTGTAAGGAATTTGTACTTCACCCATAAAACCCGCTTCGGGTTCAAAGGTTAAAGTGCCGTTTGCATTTAATGTGACCGTACCTTGTCCAGCCAGAACAACATGGCCACCAGAGCTAATAACGTCGCCATTGATATGAGTCACTCGCAATACATCAGTAGTATCTAGGTCAGTATCATTACCACGCACATCAAAGGTTATTGCAGTATTTTGAGAGGTAATGGATAAATCATCAGCCGCTGTCGGGGCATCGTTGCTGCCCGTAATCGTCACCGTGATACTCGCGGTATCCGTGCCACCTTGACCATCAGAGACCGTGTAGTTAATCGTGCTGGTTTCGGTCTCGCCTGCCGCTAAATAATCAAACTCACCGTTCGGGTTAAAGCTATAGCTACCATCCGCATTTACGGTAAATTCGCCATTGCCGGTGCCGCTGCCATTACCCGCAATCGCCGTCGCAAGATTCGCTGCATCGCCCGCCACTTCACTCACCACTAACGTATCGTTAGTGTCTGGGTCGGTATCGTTGCTTAATACACCATCGGCTAGCACGACATTCAATACGGTGTCTTCATCTGTCGCGCCCGTATCAGCTACTGCCGTTGGGGCATCATTCGTGCCTGTGACCGTGATCGTTAAGGTCGCGGTATCCGTACCACCTTCACCATCAGAGACCGTGTAAGTCACCTGCGTCGTGGTCGTTTGACCTACCGCTAGCGATTCGAAGTCACCATTGTCATTGAAGACGTAGCCGCCATCAGGATTCAGGATGAAGCTACCGCCATTCGTGCCGCTCACTGTCGCGCTGACATCCCCGGCAACCCCATTGACCGCACTCACAGTCAGCGTATCGCCGTCCGCATCGCTGTCGTTACTCAACACACCATTCGCGGCGTTCACCACCAGTTGCGCCGCATTCTCATCAATGTCGTTTGCATCCGCGGTCGCGATCGGCGCCGGATTCGTCACCGCCCAATCAAAGCTCTGCGTCGCCGTCGCGCCAGCATCATCCGTGGCGGTAACAACCACGCTATAGCTGCCCGCCGTGCCGCCTTGGCTCGCCGACGGATCGATCGTGCCACTGATCACCCCTGTGCTGGGATCAATCGTCAGTCCTGCAGGCAGACCCGTCGCGCTGTACGTTAAGGTGTCGCTTAAATCAGCATCGCTAAACGCCGTGCTGGTGTCGATCGCCGCAATCGTGTCCGCATCATCATCAGTTTGGTCAGCAATCGCCCCCACCGCAGTCGGCGCGTCGTTGCTGCCATTCACCGTGATCGTCAAGGTCGCGGTATCCGTGCCTCCCTCACCATCGGAGACCGTGTAGGTCACACTCGTGGTATCGGTTTCACCTACCGCTAGCGATTCGAAGTCTCCGTTGTCAGCAAAGGTATAGCTACCATCGGCCGCCAAGGTAAAGAGACCGCCATTGCTACCCGCGAGTGGCTCGGTCGCATTCACGGTGTCCGTGCCATTGCTCACGGTCGTGACCGCTAGGGCATCACCATCCGCATCACTGTCGTTGCTTAACACGCCATTCGCGGCATCAACCACCAGCTGCGCCGCGTTCTCATCGGTCTCGCCGGTATCGGCATCAGCAACGGGGGCTGGATTGCTCACCGCCCACTCGAAGCTCTGATCCACCGTGCTCGTGCCATCGCTGGCCGTCACAACAACACTGTAAACACCCGCCGTGCCGCCCTGGCTCGCCGCCTTGTCGATCGTGCCGCTGATCACTCCCGTGTTCGCATCAATCGTCAGACCCGCAGGCAGACCCGTCGCGCTGTACGTGAGCGTGTCGCTTAAATCGGTATCGGTAAATGCGCCACTGGTCGCCAGTGACACTACATCCGCATCATCAGCAGCTTGGTCGGCAATACTCCCCACCGCTGTCGGGGCATCGTTGCTGCCCGTAATCGTTACAATCAAGGTCGCAGTGTCTAACCCACCCTCACTGTCGATAACGGAATAAACCACACTAGTATCTAGAGTTTCGCCGGCAGCCAACCCATCAAATTCACCGTTCGGATTGAATACATAATCACCATGAACCCCAATGGTAAAAAGACCTCCATCAGTCCCAGCAACCGGCACCCCTACATCTGAGGAAACACCGTTCACTGCGTTTACCGTTAACAAATCTCCATCAGGGTCACTGTCATTATTTAGAACGCCGCCAGCGGCTTCTACCGAAAGACTAGTATCTTCATTTGTTGCTCCGGTATCATTATCTGCGTTTGGTGGAGGGTTACTGACCGTCCAAGTGAACACTTGGTCCACAGTGGCCAAGTGTTCATCCGTCACTGTCACGACAACACTGTAAACGCCATTAGTACCAGCCTGGCTTGCGGAGCGATCGATTGTGCCACTGATAACACCCGTCGATTCATCGATGCTCAAACCAGCAGGTAAACCACTCGCGCTATAGGTCAGGCTATCGCCAGTGTCGACATCATCAAAATAGCCCGCGGTTCCGACATGAATGACAGCCGCATCCACACTCGATTGGTTAGCAATAGCGCCAATAACCACAGGCACGTCGTTACTACCCGTAATCGTGATCGTAATACTCGATGTCTGTAGACTGCCGTCTGCATCTTCCACTTCATAACTAAAAAATTCTGTTAGCGTCTCGCCTTTTGCTAGGCCATCAACGCTCAAATTCGCGTTATTCAGCTCATAGCTATAACTACCATCTGCATTTAACGTGAACTCACCATATTGACCAGCTAGCGCACTTCCCAGCGTACCGCTGATACCATTGAAACTTACGCCTGTTACCGGGTTTGCCTCTGTGTCAGCACCGATGTTATCGTTATCAAGTACGCTGCCAGTTACTGTCGACGGTATGTCATCTTCGGTGATCATTGCGGTATCAGCGACTAGTTCTGGAGCGTCATCCACAATGGCAATTTTCAGGTCTCGGGTTCCACCATCTCCCAAAGTATCGCGGACTTCGATCGTTACACCGTCAAAAGCTACACCATCCGTGCGCTCACCTAAGGTGTACTCATAGCTCACTTCCCCCGTACCAGTATCAAAACCAGTTATGAGAAAGGAACCATGCTCCGTGGAGACGGTTAGCGGAGAATCTACACTCGCACCCTGTAAATCGTTAACCGAAAAATTTTGCTTACCGTTAACGCCTGTCACACTCAATGTCGCCAACCCTTCAGGGGTAATAACAACAAAGTCGCCGGTTAAAATCTCACCTTGTCCACCTTCACTAGTTCCTCCAGGTAGATTTGATTCAAACACTGAACCATCACTACCGGCTACATCACCGTCACCCAAACCTAAAATCGCTGGAGTACCGACAATATTAATCATCAAGGTCGCAGTACTTGTACTCCCATCGCCATCCGTCAGCTCATAGGTGAAGGTATCGGTGATTGGCTCGTTTGGTCCTAGACCTTTAACCGTGGGATTTTCATAGTCGGGCGTATATCGATAACTACCATCATCCTTCACAACCAACGTGCCGTAAGCGCCGAGTAAAGGAAGGCCAACATTAGTAGCCACAGGTGTATTCACGCCAGCCACAACACCAGTGACAGGGCTTCCAGTCATATCGGCGCCAATAGTATCGGCTTGACCATCACTGCTATTTGCGTCGCTCGCCGGCACATCGATACCGGTAACCACATTACCTGTGGCCACACTACTTGGGTTACCCGCGACATTAATGGCCTCGTCGATATCGCTTACCGCTACCGGCATATCATCAACAATTTCAATTGCCAGGCTACTGCTTTGGCTATCGCCATCACTGTCGGCCAGTAGCAAAGTAATCGCATCAATGACGCTTCCAGCTGAATGATCCACAGGGCCGGCCAGAGTGTAGCTGTAATCTATTTCAGCGCTACCCAGACGAGTCGCCGAATTATCGGTAAAGCCATTAATCGTCAACACACCATGATCGGTGTTAACGACCAAAGGATTCGCATTCGCGTCAGCAAGCTCCGCCAGGGTAAAAAACATTCCACCAATAGTTAGGCTGCTAATGCCATCTGGGGCCGATAAATTAAAGCTCCCAGTCAAGGTTTCCCCTGTGCCTGCCGGACTACTACCAAGGACTAAATCAGCTTCAGTGACTGAACCGTCAGTACCTACCGTGGAGCCATTATCAAGGCCGCTCAAGTTAAGGGGGTCGTTAATCGGTGTAATATCTAATGTCAGTGTACCCGTATCAGTCAACGTGCCATCGCTGACGGTATAAGTCGCTACCGGAATGGCTCCATCGTAATCCGCGACTGGGGTAAAGGTGTAATCACCATTAGATTCAATGCTTAAGATGCCAATCCCAGTAAGCACAGCAGTGCCCGCACCTACAGTAGTTACCGGATAGCTTGCACCCTCAATCGTAAATTCTGTCACGCGCAAAACAGTACCAGCATCAACATCGCTGTCATTACTCAGTACATTGCCCGTCGCGATACTGTCTTCGTCAAAAATCTGCTTATCCGCAATCGCTACAGGACCGTCATTGCTCCCATTTATAGTGACAGTAATACTATTTGTCGACGAACCACCCTTTCCGTCAGAAACGGTGTAGTTAATCGTGCTGGTCTCGCTCTCACCAACGGCCAGGTAGTTAAATTCGCCATTTGGATTAAAGCTATAGCTACCATCCTCATTAACGATAAACACGCCATTACCGACGCCGCTACCCGTGCCAGCCATCTCAGTTTCTAAATTGGAGGCTGCGCCGCTCACCTCACTGACAACTAAGTTATCACTGCTATCAGGATCGGTATCATTGCCCAATACACCGTCAGCAGGAACAACATTCAATGTAGTGTCTTCGCTGGTCTCGCCGGTATCTACAACGGCTATTGGATCATCATTGGTACCTGTTATCGTGACTGTTAAGGTTGCAGTGTCGGTGCCGCCCTCATTATCGGTAATCGTATAACTAACAACAGTATCGATAATCTCGCCATCGGCTAAAGACTCGAATTCACCGTTGTCATTGAAGCTGTAGCTACCATCAGTATTAATCACGAACAAGCCGCCATTAGTACCTGCAACTAAAGCACCGACATTATTGCTATCACCATTAATTTCAACAACTGCCAGTGCGTCGCCGTCCAAATCAATGTCGTTACTCAACACGCCATTGGCTGCGGCTATTGTCAATTGAGCATCATTTTCTAATGTGCCGTTCGAATCCGCTGTCGCCATAGGAGCGGGATTGTTCACCGTCCAATCAAAGCTTTGCGTCGCCGTCGAACCCGCGTCATCGGTCGCCGTGATAACGATGCTGTATACACCATTGACGCCACCCTGACTCGCAGATGAATCAATCACCCCGCTGATGATACCCGTCGACGGATCAATGCTAAGACCTGGTGGTAAATCCGTCGCGCTGTAAGTCAGAGCGTCATTTAAATCAGTATCGGCAAACGCATCACTGGTGGCTAAGGACACAACGTCCGTATCATCATGAGCTTGTCCAGCTATAACGCCAACCGCTGTTGGCGCATCATTCGCACCATTGATCGTCACCGTAATACTCGCGGTATCCGTACCACCGTTACCGTCAGAGACCGTGTATTCGATCGTGCTCGTCTCGCTTTCACCCACCGCTAAATAATCAAACTCACCGTTTGGATTAAAGCTGTAACTGCCATCACCATTAACCGTAAACAGACCATTGCCTGTCCCACTACCATTACCCGCTATCGCCGTCGCTAGCGACGCCGCATCTCCCGCCACCTCAATCACACTTAAGGTGTCGCTCACATCTGGGTCGGTGTCGTTGCTTAATACACCATCCGCTGCCACCGTTAAGGTCGTATTTTCATCCGTCGACTCCGTATCCGCGACCGCCGTCGGGCCGTCGTTCGCGCCCGTCACCGTGATCGTCAACGTCACGGTCGCCGTACCGCCTTCACTGTCCGTGACCGTGTAGCTAACCTGTGTCGTGGCCGGTTCGCCAACGGCTAACGCTTCGAAGTCGCCATTGTCATCAAAGACATAACTACCATCGGCATTCAGGATAAAGCTACCGCCATGACTACCTGTAACCACCGTGGCGACATTGCCGCTAACGCCGTTAACTTCACTTACCGTCAGCGTGTCGTCATCCGGATCACTGTCGTTACTCAACACACCATTGGCCGCATTCACGACCAATTGCACCGCGTTTTCAGACGTGCTGCCGGTATCTGCTAACGCCGTCGGCGCCGGGTTACTAACCGTCCAATCAAAGCTTTGCGTTACCGTCGCGCCCGCATCATCTGTCGCCGTCACCACAACGCTGTACACGCCCCCAGCGCCGCCTTGGCTCGCTGATGGATCTATCGTGCCGCTGATAACACCGGTGCTGCTATCGATCGTGAGGCCTGCCGGTAAATCACTGGCACTGTAGCTTAAGGTATTAGTGAGATCCGTATCGGTAAATGCGGTGCTGGTATCGATGGAGGTAATCGTTTGCGCATCAGCACCCGATTGATCCGCTATAGAACCAAGCTGCATCGGCGCATCATTAGCGCCATTGACGGTGATCGTGAGGCTTGTCGTCTGTTCACTACCGTCTGCGTCAGTAACAACATAGCTAAACGTGTCGGTGAGACTCTCATTTTCCGCTAGGCCATTAACACTTGCGCTCGCATTATTTAGCTTGTAGCTATAACTACCGTCGGCATTTAAGGTAAGTTCACCGTATTGACCCGCTAACGCGCTGCCCAGTGTGCCATTGTTACCATTAAAGCTCACACCCGTAACTGGAGCCGCATCCGCACCGAGATTGTCATTGCTGAGTACATTACCCATTACGGTAGAAGGGGTAACATCTTCTGTAATAGACGCGGTGTCGGCAATAAGGATCGGCGCATCATCTATAATGGCAATATTTAAGTCACCCGCACCGCCATCACCCAAGGTATCGCGAACTTCAATGCTCACGCTATCAAACGCATCACCATCCGTACGCTCGCCCAGGGTATATTCATAACTCACTTCGCCAGTACCGGCGTCATAGCCCGTGATCAGCAATACGCCATGACCGGTCGTGATACTAAGAGGCGTGTTTTCACTAGCGCTCTCTAAGTCAGTATTAGTGAAGTCTTGCTGACCACCCAAACCTGTCACACTCAGTGTTGCCAAACCTTTAGGCGTGATCACCAAGAAGCTGCCGACCAGCACCTCACCCGTACCACTCTCACTCGTCCCACCAGCTAGGTTTGACTCTAAAACCGAACCGTCACTACCCGCTACATCACCATCACCTAAGCCTAAAATGGCGGGAGTACCTACAATGGTGATAGCCAAGCTAGTAGTGCTACTACTACCATCACTGTCAGTCACCACATAACTGAATGTGTCGAGGAGCGGCTCGTTTGCCGCCAACCCTTTCACCGTCGGGTTTTCATAATCGGGGGTATAGCTGTAACTACCATCGGCATTCAGCGTCAAAGTCCCGTAATCACCAACAAGAGGCTGGCCAACATTGCCTGCAATAGGAGCAAGGGCGCCCGTGCCAACACCAGTAACTGGGCTAGGTGCTACATCAGCGCCAAGGGTGTCAGCGATGCCATCACTGCTATTCGCATCACCCGCGACAACATCAACACCGGTAACCACATTACCGGTCGCCACACTGCTCGGGTTGCCAGCAATATTGATGACCTCGTCTATGTCACTTACCGCTACCGGCATATCATCAACGATTTCTATCGCCAAATTACCGGCTTGGGTATCACCATCGCTGTCAGTTAGTAACAACGCTATCGCATCACTCACCGCCCCGCCAGAATGATCCACAGGGCCACTCAAGGTATAGCTATAATCTATTGCCGCGCTACCAAGACGCGTCGCCGCATTGTCAGTAAAACCAGTAATCGTTAACACACCGTGATCGGTTGTAATGACCAAGGGGGTTGCATTAGCATCGGCAAGCTGAGCTAGCGTGAAGACTAGGCCGCCAACACTCAGGCTGCTTATGCCATCCGGAGCCGACACGTTAAAGCTACCAAGCAAGGTCTCACCTGTACCAGCCGGATTACTACCCACCGCTAAATCCGCTTCAGTTACCATCCCATCTGTGCCAAGCACAGCTCCGTCCACCAAGCCATTTAAGCTCACCGCGTCATTAACAGGTGTGATAGATAGCGTCAATGTGCCCGTATCAGTCAACGTGCCATCGCTAACCGTATAAGTGGCGACGGGAATAGCACCGTCATAATCCGCCGCAGGGCTAAAGCTGTAGCTGCCGTCCGATGCCATAACCAAGGTGCCAACGCCCGCAATTACCGCCGTGCCGGGCGTCCCAGCAAGAACCGGATAATTTGCCCCATTGACCGTAAATGCCGTTACCGTCAGGATCGTGCCGCTATCTACGTCACTGTCATTACTCAACACATTGCCAACAGCAGTCGTGTCTTCGTCAAATATATTTGCATCGTTAACAGCAACCGGTGCATCGTTCGCACCGGTGATCGTCACCGTAATACTACTGGTCGACGTGCCACCTTCTCCGTCCGAGACGGCGTAGCTAATCGTGCTCGTTTCGCTCTCGCCTGCCCCTAAATAATCAAACTCGCCGTTAGGGTCAAAACTATAACTGCCATCAGCATTAATGATGAATGCACCATTGCCCACGCCACTCCCCACGCCGGCAATCGGAGTTCCGAGGTTACCAGTAGCGCCAGCCACTTCACCGACAGCCAAAGCATCGCCATCTGGGTCAAGGTCATTCGCCAAAATACCATCAGCATCAACCGTTAATACGCTATCTACATCTGTTGTGCCCAAATCCGCAATTGCAGTTGGCGAGGGGTTCGTGACGGTCCAAGTAAAAGTCTGCGTGGCTGTGGTGCCGGCGGCGTCAGTTGCCGTCACTGTAATATTGTAAACACCACCCTCGCCAGCTTGGCTCGCGGAGCTATCAATCACACCGCTTATTTGTCCAGTAGCGGAGTCCAACGTTAATCCCGAAGGTAACCCACTTGCGACATACGTCAGTGTGTTTGCATCACTAAAGAAATCGGCTAAATTCAGGTTAATGAGGTCTGAGTCCGCATCGCTGCGATCAGCGATAGCAATCAACTCAGGCGCAAGATTATCCACCTGTTTACTATCACTACTCGTGCTCGCGTTGCCTGTAGCATCAATAATTTCAGCCGTGACTGACACATTTGTCTGGCCTACGGCTACAGGAATTTGAACAATAACGCCGTTCTCTATATCGCTTTGCGTTACAGAGCGCTCAAGTACAACAACATTATTACCGTCAACAACGCGTAAGATATCGCCAACTTGGGTCTGGTCGTCTAAGGTAATTTGAGCCGACACGGTGTTATCTGGGCCAATTTCGGCCACGTTATACACACCATCAGGCCCATCACCCTGCAGTTTTACCTCAACACCGGGCACATCATTGTCTATGTTACGACTGTCACGATCGAAGCCAACATAACCTGCACCAGTAGTCACGATGACATCAACACCAACACTAGACTGACCAGCAACTACTGGCACTTCTACAGATATACCATTTGCAAGGTCAGCACCGGTTATAACGCGCTCTAATACAACATTCCCGTCGCTATCTTTTATAAGAACAACATCACCAGCTTGAGCTTGCGTATCAAAACTAACAACTGCCGTCACAGTGCCATCTGGGCCAATTTCAGCATCACTGTAAATACCATCGCTACCAGCGCCTCGCAATTCAACATTAAGCCCTGGATAGCGTGGTGATTGATCTTCTCGTTGTTCGCCAGGTCTGTAATCACGTAACTCAGTTTGGTCGTTAAAATTAGTAGGTAAACTAAGATCTAGAGGGCGTATTATTTCCTGAATTCGAGCAACAGTGAGTGCCGTTAATCCATCGGACTCAAGAATTTCAAATATGCGAACCAGCTGAACAAAACGATAACCTTCCTGCATTAGCACTTGAGATGAAGGGGTGTCAGGCTTATCGTCGGTTAACGATGATGATTGATACGCTGGCGGTGTGATGCTTTGCGTAACATCATCCACACTAGGAACATTTGTTAGTGAGGTTTCTTGCTCACCAATAAAACTAATAATGCGATTGTCGCCAAAATCAATAGCGATCTGGGCACCCGGAGCGACTATTAAGGTTTCGTCTCCATGTAAAACATCCCCAACACTAAGCTCTCTGCGCGTACCATTAGCCGCGATAGCCCACGCCTGGCCAACAAGAGATACAACTGTAAACAGGATATTCATAGAAACCTCGTTAAATTCTTCCACACCAACCATCCAAATTGGTCAGCGTATATATTCAATGTACATGCATGATGCATGACAAAAAAATCATTCATTAATCCTGTCGAAAAAATAGCTCACCTATGTTTTTCGACACATTGTTTAGCGCTCGCTCAAGGCATTACCCTTTGCTCGAAGTAACGGTTTAAGTATGTAAGCGAGCACCGTGCGCTTACCGGTCATAATATCTAGCTGCACCGTCATTCCAGGAATCACCGAAAAGTGCGACCCTTCCTCAGCATCTGTAGTTATAGCCCGCACAAGATAATACGTGTTGTCATGCTCATCCGTGATACTGTCCGCACTGATATGCTGCAAGGTCGCAGACATACCACCATAAATAGAGAAATCATAGGCATGTAATTTAATAGTTGCCGGTAAACCCGGTCGCAAAAAAGCAATATCTTTAGGTGCGACCTTTGCCTCCACCATTAAGCGGTCGTCGCTAGGTACAATTTCAATGACAGAATGCCCCGGCTGCACCACGCCACCGAGGGTGTTATAAAGTACTCGCTGTACGGTGCCGTTAACAGGTGAGCGTATTTCAGAAAATTTAACCCGATCAGCCAAACCATCAACGTTTTTACTTAAACTGCTACGTGTACTTGTAGCCTCGCTAAGCTCAGCCCGCCACTGGTTTCGCATTCCTAACTCCACTTCCGAAATTCGCGCCTGAGCTTCTTGAACACCAGCCTCTACCTGACGCATCGCCGCAGCAACCTGATTACGCTCACCATCGGCTGCGGCTAGATCTCTCTCCAAGCGTAATATATCCATTTCAGACACTGCGCCAGACTGTAACAACGGAAGTGTTACCTGCAATTCTTTACTCGACATTTGATATGACTGCTGAACGGCATTCAGCCGAGCACGGGTTTCATCGAGTTCACGCAAGCGCTGACTGTGCTGTTCTTGAGCGATTAAAAGCCGTTGCTGCAATTCATCCATACTGGACTTGTAATAATCCAATTCTTGAGAAGCTACCTGCTGCTGGGCAGGACTCAATTCTTGGTCATATTGCGGCTCATAAGGCGTAGCAGCTATTAAGGCCTGTAAACGCTCTATCTTAGCGCTCAAGGCAAACATTTTTACCGCGCCTTCTTGGAAACTAGCAACAAAACGAGTCGAGTCAATTCGAACGAGCAAATCGCCCGCGCGAACAACGTCGCCTTCCGCAACAAAAATATTTTCAACAACACCGCCATCCACGGCTTGCACAACTTGTAACTGTTGCGAAGGAATAATTTTACCCTCTCCTCGCGTCACTTCGTCGACACTAGCAAATGCCGACCAAACGACTATAAGAATGAGAGTAATCACAACCGCATAAAGTAATCCTCGAGCTCGAATTTCTCGCTGTTCGTTGACTACTTGCTCAGCGGATATCTTCCAATCACGAGAAAAGCCAGAGAATCCAGCAAAAAAAGGCTTAAATAAGCGATCAACCCAATCTCGCCCCAATAAACTAATCACGGACAGACGGCCAACTTTTTCAAAAGCCAACTGTTCAGCTACTTTATTTTTGTTGTGATCAGGCTTTTTCTCGGTAGATGTCATACCGACTTCCTTTGAATCGTTCCGCGATCCAAGGCTTGTAACACGACCTGCTTCGGACCATTCGCCGCAATGCAGCCACCGTCCATAATGATAATTTTTTCTACCATATGTAGAAGACTAGTACGATGAGTAACCAATAAAAGTGTTTTACCTTTAGAAAATTCGGCAAGAGACTGGCTAACATGATTTTCCATCATGCTATCCATAGCACTTGTTGGCTCATCGAGTAATAACATAGCGCTATCAGGCATCAATGCTCTAGCAACCGCGATAGCCTGACGCTGGCCACCAGATAGACGGCGCCCCCCTTCCCCAACTTGCATTGAAAGCCCATCGGCATTCGTACCAACCAGAGACGCTAGACCTGACTTTTCAACAGCCTGAAACAGCCGCTCACGCGAAGGAACATCAGTTCCCAAGGTAATATTGTCGTAAACACTACCACTTAATAAATCCAAGTCTTGCGGAATATACCCCACAGCACGACGTAACTCAGCAATATCCAATTGCTCTATATGTACACCGTCAATAAATATACTTCCCTCTGTTGGCCGGTATAAACCTAAGATCAGTTTTTCAATGGTACTTTTACCTGACCCCGCCTGCCCCAAAATAGCAACTCGTTCACCAGCTAGCAGGTGGAAAGACACATCAGATAGAGCAGGGCGCTGCTCCCCAGGATAGACAAATGAGACATTACGAAATTCAATTTCACCACGTAGTTGTGGACGGCTAATTAACTGTTTTCCTGGCACACGCTCTTGCTCGTTCGCCATAATGCCATCTAATGATTCCATAGCAGTAGCAGCTTGGTGGTACTGGGTCAGCAAAGATGCTACCTGTGATACCGGTGCCAATGCACGGGAAGAAAGCATATAAGCTGCAATCAATGCACCTTGACTCATATCACCAGCAATAACCAAATACACACCAACTATCATCATGGCGACTGCCACAGATTGTTGAACCCACGCCGCACAGATTGCAACCGATCCACCCAATAAACGCTGTTTACCTGAGCAACCAGACAAAAAAACTGTGGCTTGCTCCCACAGCGCTTGCATTCGGCCCGAGGCATTAAAAGCTTTCAAAGTTTGTGCCGTTGCAAGGCTCTCGATTAACCCGGCATTACGTTGCGCACTAGCTTGATTGGATGTCTCGGCCAGTTGATGCATGCGGCCTTGAACAGAAAGGGCATATAAAAGCACTACCAGAGCGCCAATAAATACCGGCACCGCCATATAAAATGAAATCAACGCGATAATTAAAATGAACAGTAAAAAAAATGGTAGATCAATCAGCGCCACAACAACCATTGAGCCAATAAATGATCGCACCGATTCAAAAGCCTGCACATTTGCGGCGAAGGAACCAATGGACGGTGGATTATGCTCCATCCGCATTCCCAAAATGCTTTCCATTATTCGCGACGAGAGCACAACATCGGCCCTCTGCGCAGCAAGCTCCACAAACCAGCTGCGCAACATTCTTAAACTCAAGTCGGCACAAATAATTAAGATAGCACCCGCGGCAAGAACCCATAGAGTATCTGTTGCATGATTTGGAACAACGCGATCGTATACATTCATGACAAACAAAGGCATCGTCAATGCCAATATATTGACAAAAAATGCAGCAACGAGCACATCACGGTAGACTCTACGGTTTGCTGAAATTGTACGCCAAAACCAATGCTCTCCACGCCCACTTAACGATTCAGACTCAACATCAGGGTTTTCATTAGGCTGAAACAACTGACGGCAATAAATTGCCATGCCAATGTAGCCATCCTGCAGACTATCCAAGTCAACTTCTTGTAACGCCATGCCCAATTCAGGTAAGCGCAGCCACGCTTTTCCGGCCGCAATATCTAGGCGTTCAAGCACACTGGCTCGACTATCTTCTTGCAAGATAATACAAGGAAGTAATTGCTGATTAATCCGAGCCAATGGCTGCTTGGCTATATTTGTGACAAGACCAACCCGTTTCGCGGCTCGGGCCACCAGCGCAGGTGTCAAACGCCCCCCCACCAAGCCCAGTCCATCCACCAGAGCACCTCGACTCGTGGTAATGCCGTGAACTTCAGCCATTTTTAATAAACAGCTACTCAGCGGATCATCAAACTGTGTTTCCATATTATCCTAACCGTCAACAAGGCCAATAAAATAAGCCTTGTTTCAACTGTTCTGGCCTGGGGAGTAACTACTCAGATCGCTGAATAAGCAAATCGACTCGACGGTTTTTTAACCGGCCACTTGCGGACGCATTGCTGGCCACCGGCTGAGAAGCACCTACACCTGACGCTGTCATGATGCTCGCCGTTATGCCTTCCTTAATTAAAAAGTCTCTGACGGCTATAGCTCGAGCCAATGACAAATTTCGATTCAACTCATCGCTACCAGTGCTATCTGTGTGCCCTATTATACTAACCGAGGTCAGTGTTACTCCGTAGGACAAGGCCTTTTCAACTAAAGACCGAAGGCTTCCTAGTGCTTGGGGTTTTAACTCAGCACTGCCCGTATCAAAAAGCGCATCACCAGACAAAGCAATGCTTTCAGTCAACGGTTCTGATGCCGGCTTATCATAATTAACCATGTCTAATTGAGCATCAATATAAGAAGAGCAATAACGGCTATCCTCAGGAGCAGCAGCCTCCGCAAGCGCATCTTCCAATGTAGGGATCTGATCACTTGACAATGACAACGTAGATAACAACAAGCCCATACTCTGCAAAGTACGTAATTTTGCCAGCTGCAGGTCATGCAAGCCGGCCACATACGCACGATCAGCCTGATACGCTTCATTTTCAGAGTCCAAGACATCTAGCAAAGAGCGACGCCCAATATCAAACTGCTGACGATAGGCCTCATGCACATTGCGCGACGCAACCTGATGAGCCGCAAGCGCACTGATACGAGTATCAATATTTAAAATGTCTGTATATGCAATTGTCGCGGTCTGGCGCAAATCAACACATGCCTTATCTCTTAGGCTCAGCGCTTGATTCATACGCCGATAAGCAGCTCGTTCAGCAGCGCGATCACTACCGCCGTTAAAAAGATTATAATTCATCCTTAGCTCAACTATCCGGTCGCCCCCATAAGGGTCTGGGTCTGTACGCGCATCGAAGCTATTATTATTTTTATAGACCCCTTGGCGGACCCCTAATTCAATTGTGGGATAGCGATTGGATTTAGTTGTACCAAGTGAGGCTTCCGCACTGCGAGCACTTTCAAAGGCTGAATAAAGTGCTGGATTATTCGCATAACTCGTATTTAACACTTGATCAAGCGAGTCTGGGATAGGACCATCAGTAAGCGAAAAAACGGCCATATCCTTTAAAGGTAAACGACCAACCAAGCGCTGAAAACGGGCAGTGACCGATTGCAGATTCGCCACTTCAGTCATCAGATTAGAACGAGCAAGTGACACCCTGCCCTCAATTTGCTGCTGATCTGCTCTATTCCCAACACCACTTCGAGCACGCTCAGTCACGTTTTCACGTACGCGTAAATGGCGGTCAAGATTCAACTGTGCAAGCGCAACCAGTTTTCGATATCTAAGCACATCTAAATAAGCTTGAGCCGCTTCCAACCCCTTAGTCTCTGCCGCATTTAACGCATCATAGTAGAGCGAGCGGCTTGTATGCTTTGCCTGCGCCAGGTTATTACGCACACGAAAGCCATCAAACAACATCTGCGTAAGCGAAATCTCAGCATAATTTCGCGAATAACTACCTCGATTATCAAAACTCCTGTTGCCCTCCCCCACCGATACATCCAGATCAACAGTAGGCAAATACCCACCATAAACGGCACGCACATCCTGCTGAGATGCAAAAAAAGCTTCTAACTGGCTATTGATTTCAGGGTTACTATCTAAGGTGTCGAGAACCGCAGAACGCAATGTATCTTTTTCAGCAACAGCAAACGTGCTTAACAGCGAAAAAAGTAGGCCTACAACAAGCAGATCAAGACGAGCTAAACAAAGAAATCTTTGTCGAGAAGGTGATTCAAGGTTCACTTACTTTGCTCCATGCAATTTGTCTATTACAACGAGCATATTCAGCAGCACCAACCCTGTCAATTTATTAGTATCTCAATCTAGTAAATACACTCTTATATATTAATATATCACCCAAAATTGACAGATTACCGTGGCCACTGGCGTCACATTCGAACTGCCCCTAAACCCGAACTACACCCACCCAAAAACACTTATTATCCTTGAGCTGGGGTTACAAAGCTCGTTCTATACTTGTTAATCTTGAGTGAAGGAGCAAAACCCTAAATAGAAGCGCTGGCCATCATGCTGAAAGTGAGGGAAATACGATTGATCAAATTGCGGTATGGATTTCGTCGCAAACTAATGCCTATAGCTATTTCCCCCAGTGAACGGACAGGACCGAAAGCACGGCGTTTTATAAGAATCAAGAAAACACACTTAAAAAGAGACCTCCCTCCTCTCCATAAGTAAACAACAAAAGCCTCTTGCATCTGAACGCTAAACAGCTTCGAGCAATCAGATCCTAGTACTCTGAGGCATATAAGCAACGTCACGCTTGACCCCAATGGCGATAAGCCTACCGATACTCTCGATACCCTCACAAATTAATCCTCGTCAACTATCCGATTACGTTGAACCCCCAGGTCAACGCTGCCGTCGGCACTGCGAATACTGGCTTCGACAAGATCACCCACTTTGAGGTACTGGCTCCGCTTACTTTGCACTTTTTTAAACAATTTCCATTTTGTGGACTCGGGCAATAGTGCAGCAATGCGTTGCTTTACCGGTGAGGGAATGGCGAGTGCACATCCTGCCGGAGTGCCCGTTGCCAGTAAATCTCCTGGCAGGAAGTCCTGCACCTCTGACAGCTCTGTCAGCGTTTCCGCAGGAGAAAACACTAGGTTAGCGGTACTGTCCTGCTGCCGAACATCGCCATTGACCGTTAACCTTAATTTCAGGTCTTTGATGGCTCCGATCGTGTCTTTATCGAGCAAGGTTAGATATGGCCCTACCGGTCCAAAGGTGCGGAATGACTTCCCTTTGTAAAATTGCATTTCTGGAATCTGGATATCTCTTGCTGAGTAATCGTTGACAATAACGATGCCCGCCACGTACTCGTAAAGATTATTTTCGTTCACAGTAATCGGAGAATGAATACCCTTTTTTAATACTAGTCCCAACTCAATTTCATAGTCTAGAAAGTCGACAATACGTGGCTTAATGACATCACTATCTGCCGGTACAATACAGCTCTGCGCCTTGGTGAAAATCATATTAAAGTCTTTGGCATCAGGGTCCATGCCGGACTCAATCATATGCTGACGATAATTAGCTCCCTGACAAACAAACTGCTGATTACGCGTAATCGGTGACAACAATCTGACATCGCTTAAAGCGACAACGGGGTCAGACAACGCTCGCAATTCAGCTAGGTCGATTTGCTCAATGAATTCTTGTGTCGTGACGTAGTCTCCCGGTACCGGTGTGATGGCATCACCACGAATAACTCCCCAATAAACCGCTTCTTGGTATTGATATCGAACAACATTAACTGTCATAGCCTGCTCCTCATTTGTTTTGGTATTAGCGTCTTGCTAAGAAACTCGTCCATTCACCAGCCACACTGCTGAGTAGATTTCGTCGGAAAATAAAGCCAACATCTTGGGCATGCCCCTACCCAAACAACTTTGCCAAAATAAGTAATTTTCTTAGGCTTAAGTCTGGGCTTCGACGCAAGTTTCCAAGCATTGCCCTAAAGGCATCTTGCTTTTCACGCTTGTCGAGAATATTAAACCGCCCTTCCGAGGAGCCCGTACCACGACTATCAACAACAACCGTGACGTATCCATAGCGCCAATACTCCACGGATGGTCCAATTTTCGCTTTGTCATAGCAGTGCTGAATAACAATAACCGGAAAGGTGCCTGGCGCTTTACTACCATCTGGCAACGCTGGGGAATACACATCTGCCCGCAGGGTTACGCCATCATCTATAACAATGGGAACATTTGCGCTTACATACCCTTGATCATACTCGGGTACTGGTGCGACAAAGCCATCGAAGGGGGCGGATAGTTCAGAACGGGACGTTTGCGCAGGCTCGCTAGTTGAATCAGACTGTGATTGTTGTCCATTACTTTTTGAATCAGCGCCACAGCCAGCCAAAACAAACAATAATATCAGGGGCAAACCCCTCATACAGAAAGGTACGAATTTTATACTCATTAAACACCTCAATTTTTATAGTTAGTGTGTTTTGACGTTGGATCTGTCGCGCATTGGCGAGTACTAAGAATTAGCCGCAATCTTTTCCGTGATAGCCGGGGCAATACGCATCATGTAAGGCAACAATCGCGACTTGCCAAGATAGAGCTCCGAGCGACCCTGCTTAGCGGCTTTTAGCGTGGCGGTCACCAAGGTATTCGCACTCAGTTTTTTGTCATTTCTATGAGCCGTGGCCGGTGTATCCACTACGGGGGGTAAAACTTCGGTCACAGATACGGATGTACCCTGCAACTGCAGCCGCAAGCCCTTACAAAAACTATGCAATCCAGCCTTAGCTGCAGAATATATGGGCGCATAACTTGCCGGCGCGATGCCAAACCCCGAGCCTACAACAATGATTTTTCCACCAGACGTTTGCGTTACAGCCGGCAAGAAGGCGGAGATAAAATTAATTGCGCCACATAAATTACTGTAGATATCCCCGTTGATATCGCTGCGTAGAAAGTCGTCCTGGAGATTGACACGGGTCAAACCGCCCGCATTGCTGACCAACAACACGACATTCGGGTATACCGGCCGAATGGCTTCAAGCCATTTAATAACGTCATCTCGACTAGCAACATCGCAGACATAGGTGTCTACGCTGGGAAATTGTTTTTCAACGGCATCCAGTTTGGCTTTGTCTCTACCACAGGTCACCACCTGATAGCCTTGCTTACATAAAGCAGAGACAAACGCCAAGCCAATGCCAGAGCTTCCGCCACTGACAATGGCTACAGGTTTAGCGTCAGATATCACTTCCATCGTAATTTCTGGTTCAACCAGCCTCACTCATCACAGGCTCAGCATGAGACTTGTCATGCTCTTTTTTTCTTAGCAGGTCCAAGGCCACGTCGACGATCATATCTTCTTGGCCGCCAACCATCCGGCGCTTACCGAGTTCTAGAAGAATATCCACCGTTTCGATGCCGTACTTTTTAGCCGCAATCTCAGCATGACGCAGAAAGCTGGAGTAAACACCCGCGTAGCCCAGCGCCAGAGTTTCGCGGTCAACCCGTACTGGGCGATCTTGTAATGGCCGCACGATATCGTCTGCTGCATTCATTAGCGCAAGTACATCACAACCGTGGTTCCAGCCCATACGATCCGCCGCCGCTATAAACACTTCTAAGGGTGCATTGCCGGCACCAGCGCCCATGCCAGCAAGGCTTGCGTCTACCCGATCACAGCCTTCCTCTACCGCGACAATGGAGTTCGCCACGCCCAGACTCAAATTGTGGTGAGCATGGATTCCCAATTCAGTTTCTGGCTTGAGGACATCGCGCATCGCTCGGAAACGATCACGGATTTCGTTCATGTTTTGGGCACCACCGGAATCAACAACATAGATGCAGGTCGCGCCGTAGTTTTCCATTAGCTTGCCTTGTTGTGCCAAGGCCTGTGGCGAGGTCATGTGGCTCATCATCAAAAAGCCCACGGTATCCATGCCCAGTTCACGAGCAGTTTCAATATGCTGCTTGCTCACATCCGCCTCGGTGCAATGTGTCGCCACCCGCACCACTGAGGCTCCCGCCCGATGCGCGGCTTTTAGATCATGAATAGTCCCTATTCCTGGTAACAGAAGTGTCGCGATCTGTGCGCGCTCTAACACGTCCGCCGCCGCTTCAATCCATTCCAAGTCTGAATGAGCGCCAAAGCCGTAATTAAAGCTGGAACCACGCAAACCATCACCGTGCGCAATTTCTATACTGTCAACGCCCGCGCGGTCGAGGGCTCGGCAGATGCGCTGAACATTATCGATAGAATACTGGTGGCGCACAGCGTGACTGCCATCGCGCAAAGTAACATCAGATATAGTGAGTTTTTTGTCCATGTTGAAACTCATGCTGGCTCTCCCATAACACGGCGTTGCCCAAGCAGATGGGCAGCGATTTTTTCCGCTGCGGCTAACGCGGCTGAGGTCATAATGTCGAGATTACCGGCATAGGCCGGCAGGTAATGCGCCGCGCCTTCGACCTCGAGGAACACACTGGTCTTCAAGCCTGAAAAGGTGCCCACGCTAGGCAAATGTAAGGGCGCGTCTTCCGGGATAATCTCAAACTGCACATCCTGCTTTAGTCGATACCCAGGCACGTATTTATTGACCGCAGCGACCATTTCCACAATCGACGCTTCAACTTGCTGTTGCTCACACGCTTCCGACAATACGTAAACCGTATCTCGCATGAGTAGCGGTGGCTCTGCTGGATTGAGCACAATGATGGCTTTCCCTTCACCCGCTCCCCCCACAGACTTAATCGCCGCTGAGGTCGTTTCGGTGAATTCGTCAATGTTTGCGCGAGTACCGGGCCCGGCCGATCGGCTGCTGATGGAGGCAACAATCTCTGCATAGTGAACCTTGGCGATCTGCGAGACAGCCGCGACGATCGGAATCGTTGCCTGACCGCCGCAGGTCACCATATTGACGTTTAGCGCTTCTACGTGCTCATCCAGATTCACCACGGGTACACAATATGGACCAATCGCCGCCGGGGTAAGATCGATCATGCGAATATCCGGGCGCCGTTCTCGAAGATATTTGTCATTGGCAATGTGCGCCCCAGCGGACGTTGCGTCGAAGACGACATCAATATCATCAAACTCGGGCATGGCGACTAAGCCGGACACGCCTTCGGCGGTAATGCTCAGCCCATGCTTAGCTGCCCTAGCCAAACCATCAGATTCGGGGTCAATACCCACCATCACTGCCGCTTCAATATGATCGCCATGACGCAACAATTTGATCATTAAGTCGGTGCCAATATTGCCACTACCGATAATGGCGGCTTTTATTTTCTCTGCCATAGAACTTCTCCTCGTCTGTCGTTAAACAAACGTGCAATTCACACTACCCATACCACCAATGTTGACTGCGATATGATCACCGATATTTAAAGGAATCATTGGCCCAAGGGCCCCTGACAAAATAACTTCTCCAGCCAGCAGTGCTTCGCCCCGCGCAGCCATCGTACAGGCGAGCCAATAAGCCGCCCGCAGCGGGTGGCCAAGGCAAGCGATACCACTGCCTTGTGATGCCAACTGACCATTGCAGCGCAAGGTCATACTCACTTCGTCTAAGGATAATTGGCCAACAGCCACTGGTTGATTCCCCAGCACGTAGACACCACAAGAGGCATTGTCAGCCACCGTATCCACTAAGGTGAGTTTCCAATTTTCAATCGCACTATCGACAATTTCGATTGCGGGGATCGCGTAATCGAGTGCCGCAAGAAACTGAGCATAACTTGGCTTTTCAGAACGCAATTCCCGGCCTACTACAAATGCGATTTCGGCCTCAGCTTTTGCCTGAATAAAACGCGATGAAGGCACATCATCGCCACTCAGATACTCCATATCGTCGAACAATATTCCGAAATCAGGCTGATCTACCCCTAGCTGTTGCTGAACTGCCAATGAAGTAAGTCCGACTTTTTTGCCCACAACACTCGCACCGGATTGCGCAGTGCGAACGCAATTAATATGAGCAACCGTATACGCTTGCTCGAGCCCTTCCACTCCGAAGGTTTCAGAAATTCGTGGAATTGCCACCCGCTGTTTTCGCGCCTCAAATAGGGCGTCAGCGGCTTGTATGAGATGTTCAGGATATTCAGTGGGTGACGACATCAAGTACTTCCTCCTCACCTTTGTAAGATTTCAGCTGCGAAGGCAGCATCATGGTCTTAAGCTGCTGAACAGCCGTTTCGGCCTGCTTTGCAGAAACAACGGCGAAAGAAAATTTGTCGGGGCGGAGGATCGCAACAGAACCTTCTTTTTTGCCCGCCTTTTCGAACCAAGTCGTCATCTGCTCCTGAAGATCTTCAACTTCAACCAAGCCTTCCGGGGTCGACCGCTCAACATTCGGTTTATTTTGAGGGCGATTGCCGTAATGCATTACATTAATATAGCGACAGCCGATGCTATCCAGAAAGTCCACCGTCGATTGACTTAGCGTGGCCCTTGGATCCGTCTCGTAACCAACAAGGGCGAAATTATCGCCGGTAATGTCATCTAAAAGTTGCCGTCTACCGAGAATATTGCGAACCTCTGGCTGGGGCGACATCGCGCCCTCAGGGCCATTGCGCTTGCGACGAGGAAGGCCAAAGTATTCGCCTTTTTTATACACCGGACTCGGCTTGAATTTACCCTCGTAGAAAAAGTCACGAACGAAGGGGGTCGCCAGTCCGAGTTTGATCCCGACGTTCCTTGCCAGCGCTTTAACCGGGCTGGATATTGAAACGATATCCTTCATCAATACCGAAATATCTATCATGGCTTGGGCATGGTGCTGACGTTCGGTTTGATAACTATCCAGCAAGCTATCGTCAGCCTTTCCTTCAAGAATAGCGCTCAGCTTCCAGGCAATGTTATAGGCGTCCCTCACACCTGAACTCGCACCCTGCCCCATAAACTGAGGGGTCATATGCGCTGCGTCACCCGCCAGCAGCACACGCTGATCTCGCCAACGTTCAGCCATCAAGGCGTTGAAGGTATAGACCAGACGGCGCTTAACCTCGAACTTATCCGGATCAACATACTTGGACAGATACTTGCGAACCGTTTCCGGCTTTTCCATGTATTCCTTTGTCTGGCCGGGCTTCAGCATAAACTCGAAACGGTGATAACCATCTGGCTGAGGGCAACTCACAGCAGGGCAGTCTGGGTCACAATAAAAATTAAAATAGGGAATATGGCGTATCGCGTCCTCGCCATCTTTCATTTTCAAGTCAACGACCAACCAAGGTTCTGGAAAGTTTTTACCGGTCATTTTGATGCCGAGTTTTTCCCGGACAATACTGCGACCGCCGTCGGCACCAACAAGATAGCGTGCGCGAATATGCTGTATGTCTTCAGCTAATCCAGTATTAATAGAATCGCCACTGTGGTCACTTGAACGACTTTCCTGAGTTGCGCGATGCTCGATGCTGACACTCTGCCCATCTTGGCTAAAATCGATGACCTCCCTGCCGCGACAAATCTCAACATTTGGATACTTTGCCAGCAAATCGGAGAGACTAGTTTCAAGATAAGGCTGATAGAAAAAACTAATATGCGGCCAACCGAAGGGCTGTTTCAAAGGGCCGTATTGACTTAATACACTCCCATCAGACAACACCCACTGAGCCGGCGTATCCAACAGCATGTTTTTCTGCAATTCTTCTGCAACACCAACTGACTGAAACACCCGCATACACTCATCATCGGTGTAGACGGCGCGAGCATTACCGTAAAAGAGGGGCTCTCGCTCTAATACAATCACGCGATGGCCGCGCTTTCCCAAGCAATGTGCGAGCACGAGCCCAGTGGGGCCTAGACCGGAAATAACAATATCAGCATCAAAATTGGACGTTTTTTTCATCTTATTTTTCCTCGACAAGAGGGTTAAATTCACTACGAAGCAAGGATTTAGTACCTTGCGTCAGGTTGGTGAAATTAGTCAGCAAGAAATGACGCATGCCACGTTTTTCAGGCTTATGCCCCCAAGTACTCATACCGTGATACTTAGTAACATCCCACGTGGCTTCATCAACTTCCAAAGGCGCCCAACCCAGCTCCATTTCAAAACCGGATGGCGAAAAAACATAAAATGACAACTCTTTGTCATTGGGGTGCTGACCAATTTCATGGGCCATTTCAAACCCAAGATCTTGAAGTCGACGGAAGGCACTACTCAAGTCCTCAAGAGTGGCAACCTGGAAATTGACGTGCTGGACCTTGGAACGAATGGGGTCCATCTGGATCCCCCGTGTCGATGCAATCGCGACAGAATGGTGGCGAGAATTCAGCCTAAAGAAGGCCAGATCAAGATCGACACCAGCAATCCGCTCATCGATATAGTCACTGAGTCGAGCGTCGAATATTTCCTGCCAGAAGCGCTGCATTTCCTCGGGTCGACGAGAAGTGATCGCCATATGCCCCATACCACCATTACCTGTAACAAACGCACTGGTGTGCATACTCAGCGGATCAGTCCGGTGTTCAGCGTCAATAAAGAGTTCAATAGCCAGCGACTTCGGCCCCTCAAAGCGCCAGAATGCAGTTACCCCACGCTCTTGAGCCTCCTTGGCCGAGCCTTCCGCTACCTCAATCTTGTGAGCGGCTAAGCGACGACGTATCTCTTCGAGCTCGAGCTTGCTCGCGAGCTGATACCCGACCGCGCGATAATCTTCCGCCGGTCCTCGTTTTATAATGAGGCGACGGCGGTGTTCATCTAAGGCAAAAGCAAGGAAGTCGTCCCGGTCAGTATCACAGTGCATGCCTAAGCCGGCCTCACAAAATACCTTCCACGCAGCAATCTTCTTCGATTCAATCACCAGGTAACCCATGGAAATCTTGCCAAATAGGTCTAGTTTTTCAGTTGTTTTCACTGGGTAAGCCCTTATAAATTATTTGCGACTAGGTATCTCGATCGTGCTCGTGAAACCTAAAGGGTATGGCTTTGCAAAAAGCCGATAGTACAGGCGTTGAACTCGACCGCCCGTTCCCACTGCACCCAATGACCGGTATTACTGAAAAGGTATAGGTCGCAATTAGGCATCCTCTTTTGCAATGCTTGGCCACCACTCGGACGATTGACCTTATCTTCCGCACCCCACAACACTAGACATGGTGTCTCGCAGCGCTGAAGACGCGAATCGCGAGTAAAATCATACTTTTTGAAATTGGGGATTCCCTTGGGGCCTTGCAGAGGCGGTGACGCGACCACCTCAGGATCGAGGCTGTCTTGATAACGACGTTCAATGACCTCATCGGGAACCAAGGAACCGTCGTAAACCAAGTAATCTCGAATAAAGCGCTCAAGCTTTTCTTTACTAGGGCCGCTGCCTTTGTAGTAGTTCAACAGCAACCTCAAGCCCGGAGTGGGCACAGAGCGTGTCGTATTCACTCCGCCCGGCCCCATCAACACCAGTGACGTCACTCGCTCAGGGCAATCTAAGGCCATGCGCAGTGCGCAAGCACCACCCAAGGAGTTTCCGACCACATGTGCGGTGGGTATATCTAAGGCATCTAGCAGCCCCAGCATGGCGGAGGACAAATCGCCAAAAGGGTCCGCGCGATCCACACCTTTTGACGAGCGACCATAACCCTGCATATCAGGTACGAGCACACGAAAATGTTGCGCAAGCGCTTCTACATTGCGCGAGTAATTGGACATGCCAGATGCTCCAGCACCACCACCGTGCAACATCAACACGGGGAAGCCCTCTCCACACTCGGTGAGGTGAATACTGCGATCATCAAATTCTACAATTCTGGAGGTTAGAGCTAGCTTATTTATTGTCATTGGTCGGTCTCTCGCTACTGCACACGGCATTAATTAGCCTAAACTTAAAATATTTGAACATTAATGTTCAAATAAGTCAAATATATCTTATTTTAATACGAGACCTCACAAAACGCTCATCGTGATAGACTTACTACAAATTGTTCACAAAACAGGCTTCTGTTCACTATGGTTAAGAAAAAACGGTTTAGAGCCGCCGAACTGAGGGTGTACGACGCAGCACTACGCTTGTATGCAGAAAAAGGCTCATACGACATCACGGTTAGCGAGCTCGCCAGCGCGGCAGGAGTCGCTAGAGGGACCGTTTACAAACACCTAGAGTCACCCAAACAATTGTTTAATAGTGTCGCAACCCGATTAGCATCAGAGATGGATGAAAGAATTGCAGCAAGCAACTCAGAAATCGACTCGCCTGCTGCACGCCTCGCTACCGGCATCCGACTTTATATTCGTCGCGCCCACGAGAACCCACACTGGGGACGCTTTCTAATCCATTTTGGCCTAACAGCAGAATCGCTCAGGGAATTGTGGACAGGCCCACCTTCGGAGGACATTCAAGCCGCCGTAGAGGCAGGTGAATTCAACTTAGATCTCAATGCTATTCCTAGCGCCGTCGCCCTGCTGGGTGGAGCAACATTAACGGGAATACTGCTGGTACTGGATGGCCTCAAAACATGGCGAGAAGCCGGCATTGAATCAGCAGAATTGACCTTACGGGCTTTCGGGCTGGATGCCCAGCAAGCCAAAAAGATAGCAAATTCACCACTCACAGAACTCAAAGAAATAAAGTAGCCCTCCAAAAGTACTCTCCCGGTCCGCTACGACACCAGCCAAGCCCGAATCGTCTCGAAATTGCATAAAGTGATCAATGGTATTAATATATGAACACAAATGTTCATATATTAATACCAATCTATTGACGAGAATAAAACTATGAGTCGCAGCCAAGGCCGTATTGACGTCCATCACCACGTCATTCCCCCCGCGTTTACCGCCACCATGAGCCGACGAGGCCTAAGCAAAGTCGCTGGCGCCCCGCTACCGAATTGGACACCAAAACAATCCATTGAAATCATGGATATCAACGGTATTGAAACGGCACTGACCTCTCTGTCAGCACCCGGCGTTTATTTTGGTGACCGCAAAGAAGCGATTGCACTGGCGAGAGATTGCAATGAATTCTCCGCGTCAATGCGTGAGCAGCACCCGGGGCGTTTCGGCATGTTTGCAGTACTGCCTATGCCCTTGACGGAGGAGGCTTGTGCCGAGGCAGAATATGCTCTGGATACGCTGAACGCAGATGGCATTGTTCTACTGGCCAGCACAGAAGGGCACTTCCTCGGCGACCCCCGCTTTGAAGAATTAATGGCTGAACTAGACCGCCGCAAAGCCACTGTATTTGTGCACCCGAATATGCACAAAACCAGCGATGAGATTGGCCTGAATCTGCCTGGCTTTCTGATCGAATTTTTGTGCGATACCACCCGCGGCGCGCTAAACCTAATCGCATCTGGAACGATGGAACGCTACCCAAACATTCGTTGGATTCTCTCCCACTCTGGCGGCTTTTTACCTTATGTCGCGTGGCGAGTATCGCTATCAAATATGATGCCTGACGTGGCAGAAAAAACGCCCCGCGGCGTTATGACCTACATTAAAAACTTTTATTACGATACGGCGCTTTCACCATCGGTTTATTCGCTTGGCGCGCTGAAGGAACTGGTAGACCCCTCACATATTTTGTTTGGCAGTGACTTTCCTTTCGCACCCGCACCAATAACCGCCTTACAAACTAAAACCCTAAGTGCATCAGAGATTTTCAACGCCCAACAAAAAAGTGCTATAGGCCGTGACAATGCCTTGGCGTTATTCCCGCATTACAAGCAAGATGGCGAGGTGCCGGGAATGGTTCGTGAGTTCAGCCCAATGAACAGCAAAGCAAAATTCAAAGCAAAAGCAATCAAACCCCTAGTCCATCTCGTCGATAGACTAAGAAATCGATAACATAGGCAACTTTGGCCTGCCCCACACCGCGAGCAGGCCTAACAAATAAGGAAATTATATGGACGTAAATCTCCCAGAATTTAATCTGCCGCCAAACACCAAGAATCTTCAGTAATACGTGCCTCGTAGACTTGGTTTCCCATAAGCCTGTCCGGAAGTAACAATGTGGATATCGACAAACCTGCCATGTTTGTCGGCAAGCTGGACTTACCTCAGTCTAGCTATCGACATTAAAGCTCGGGAAAAATATTGCTCGCATGAAACCTAACTCATAGCCCGCTCCTGTTAGAACCATATAAAGGTGCTAAAAGGCGGGATCAAATCTATCTGTTTTTATGGTCAAGCTCGCTAGCCGTTAACTTAACGAAAAGAGTTACACTATCTAGCTATAAACGGCACAGCAGCGTTCGGTTGGCCCGCCTAAAAAAATCAGGCGAGCATTAGCTTCGAGGCTTATTTACATTACGCTATAGCTTATTGAGGAGTCGGCGCCAGACTGCACCGCCGCCACTTTCTCGTTGATAAGCTTTGCCACTCTCGATTAACTGCATCACCGCGGCTTCTACCTGATCACGCAATGCAAGCATTGCCTCATCGTCATCTTCCAGCCCCTGGTAAGCGGAGGTACTGATTACCTCACCAATCACAAAATAAAATGGCTCTGGTCGCGGAATTGCTGTTAAGCCAAGGCCGCGGGCGATCGGGGGAATTTCCTCCCCGTCCTTACAAACACGCCAAATTGCGGTCTTCTTTATTAGAGAACTAAATCGACTAGATTGCCAATCATTGGAATCGACAAGAATATCAAAGGCGTCGTCGGCACCCACGCTGGCAAAGGGTTGTATTGGGTAACCATTCGCAACGGCCAGTTTCACAAATCCAAGTCGACGTTTCCAAATCAGGGAATACTCCTCACCCTTCCGCTTCATCACTTCACGACCGCCACCTGGGAAAATCAGCAGATCATCGCCTTGCTCCATGGCGCGGCAGCAAAGCTCCCGCGTGCCACGGAAACCGCCTTTGGACTCCAGATATCTGGCCCATTTAGGAACCGCATAATGGGTGTGATCCATCAAACCACGCAACCATTTCCCTGAGGCGTTCCAAACCTCTGCCTGAAACAGCGGTACATCGAGCAAGCCATATGTAGTGTGATTCCCGATAAAAAGAACGGGATTCGTCGCGTCGAGGTTCTCACCCCCTATCAAGGTGGGTGGAAACCAACCCCTCAGCAGCCGTAAATCCCAGCTATTAAGGGGACGTTCTGGGAGTGTAAAAGTAGGTAGTGCATCCATATTTACGTACCATTCCATGAGATTTATACATGAGATACATTAGCGCTTATTCATACACCAGTGCTTAGTATCTAAGATTCGTACATACCATTTTCTTTATTATTCAGCCTAGGGCAACCCACTTACGGTATCTTCAAAAATGGCACTATACCCCTATATAAAAAAGACAGTATATCTCTTCATTCTTTACCATCTTTTTTATAATTTGAATGCTGGTATGTCGTAGAAAAAAAAGCGGGGATACCCCCGCAAAGCATGTTTAGTAAAATCGAAGAACTAAAGGCTATTCGAAATGATAATTTAACGACAAGCCATATTGTCTAGGTGCCTGAGTATTCGCCCAATACAGTCCCGGTGCTTGTAGCACTTCGCCACCAAAGTTCTTGGTTTTTTCATCGCTCAGGTTGTAGCCATTAAGGGCAATCGTCCAAGCGCCATCTGACGTTTCAAATGCGATTTGCATATTGAATTTCCAAAACGCTTCTTGTGTACTATAAGGATCTTGAGTTGGGTTATAAGAAAACATATCGCTATATTGACCGTCGACTCTTGCCGCCAGCAACCAATCATCTGAAATGTTAGTACGATACTCAGCAAACAATGAACCACTCCACTCCGGAGCTTGATCCAAGGATTTTCCGGCTAAATCTTGTGTTGCACCATCGGACTCTTGGCAACTAGCTGACCATACGTTGCTATTAAGCGGGCAAGAACCAATGTATTCATCAAAAGTGGCTTGTAAATAAGCCGCGTTTAGGCCAAGAAGCACTTTTTCACTCATGGCAAAAGTGGCCTCAAGCTCTACACCTTTCGACGTTGCCGATGCCGCATTGCCTGTTTTAAACGCAGTGCCATCGAAGGAGGAAACCTGTAAATCTTCAAACTGGGTATAAAATATCGACACATTCAAGCGCGCACGACGATCAAATAAATCACTTTTCAAACCCACTTCATAGTTTATCGCTTGCTCTGTATCAAACTCCCAGTCGTCAGGATCACCCGAAATACTGGTGGCATTAAAGCCCCCTCCCTTGGTTGCCTTAGCAATCGTGCCATAGACCATTGCATTATCGGTGGCATCCCATTGAATATTAAACGTACCATCAACATTATTTTCTTCGCGACCCAAATCGAATTCGAATGGTTGGGCACCTAACTGGCTCGTTATCGCCAAGCGAATAGGCTGCTGGAGAATATCTACAGGGTCACTTGGGCCTTCATCACTGCCGTAGGGATTTACGGTTTGGAATGCGGCGGCATCTTTGGTTTCATTGGAATAACGTACTCCAAGACTTGCTCTTAAAGTGTCTGCAAAATTCCAGGTAACCTGCCCAAAACCAGAATACGCCGTGGAGGATTCGTCGTACTCAGAATACAGTGAGGCATTACTTAAATCAGCCACCACAGGCACGAGAATATCAAGATCAAGCCTTGCTCGCGGGATCAACAAATGGCGATCAATCCAATACAAGCCAGCAACATATTCAATGGTTTCGCCAGCAGGCGATGCAATGCGAAGTTCCAATGAACTTTGTTCATAATCCTCTTCTTGCACACGGTGAAGAAGACTGGAGGCGCTAAAATCAACATCAGAATAATTAACCCGTTCATAGCTGCTGTAACCACCTAAAATTGTCAGCTCATGCTCGCCAAGCATGGAGGTGATATTTAGCGTTGCACTATCTGACGCGAGCTCCAACTCGGTTCTGCCATTTGAATAGCCCGTGTAGTTATGGGTGAAGTCTTCGCCTCCGGCTGTCGCATCATTAATAATGGCGGCAGTAAACAATTCCGGAGGGGCGGTGCGGTCATAATCGCTGATCTGGAAGTTAGTGCCTTCTTCATTATAGTCTGCATGCTCTAACTTTAGAGTTGCAGTGGTGGACTCAGCAACGTCCCATACCAAAATGCCGCGCAGCGCACTGGTGTCATTTTGCTGCTCATCCTGCTTGTTAATTGGGCTGTACATGTACTCACCGTCGGTGGCTTTCTTCGCCACCACCCGGCCGAACAGAGAGTCGCTTAGCGGCCCAGACAAAACCGCAGTAGTGTCAAACGTTCCTTGCGGGCCGATATAGCTCGCACTGAGATCGACCTCAGTCACACTTGAAGGCTTAGCACTATGGATGGCAATCGCACCGGCAATACTGTTTTTTCCAAACAAAACACCCTGCGGCCCACGGAGTACTTCAACTCGCTCCACATCGACAAAAGGCACCTGGAATTGCGGTCCACGAGCGGCGTAAATACCATCTACATAAAGCCCCACTGACTGTTCAAATGAGGGGTTTCCGGTACCTGAACCCAAGCCCCTCATCACAATCATATTGCCGTCAGGTGAGTCGCCGATATTAAGGTTAGGCACCATACCCGCCATACCTTCGAGATTAGAAACACCGTTCGCTTCTAACATGTCGCCCGACACCGCGTTAATTGAGATGGGTACGTCCTGAGCACTCTCTGAACGCTTTTGGGCTGTAACCACCACCTCCTCTAATTGAGGTGCGGCATTTCCATAGAGGGGCGCCGAAGCCATTACGGCGGTAACAATAGCACGCTGAAGTTTTTTAACTCTGAAATTCATACCGAACTACCTTTCATTAATTAACATTATTGCCTTTATTTGAACACCAATGTTCTATTTTGTCAATATATGTCAATTAGCGGGAAATACCTATATCTAGTCATAAAGCCTGGATGTTCCGAAAGGGATTGGATAAAAGCTGCCTAAACCGCAGCATATGGCGACATCTAAAAACGATCCTAGCTGGGGCAATCAGCCATGAACTTCGGACAATAAAACGGGGGTTCTACAACATTAACGAGGATGTCACTCTTCATACCCAATTAATAATCTCACCCCACCAACAATGAGGCAGTTCTCTTAAACGATAATTTTCAGTTTCTAAAACCATAGAATCGCCGTGAGATCATTTCCATCTTGTGGCGGAAGTCCTCAGTGACCCCTTTTCTTTTAGTGAAACGCCACAGGGTGGCAATAGTTCGGACCATGACCATAACGTTATAACTAGCACGTGGGGCCCCATGCTATTAATTTAAACCTTGTTCAAAAACCACCCGAAAGCCAGATATTAAGTTCAAACTCGGTGTGGGTTCTGTGATTTGACGGATCATTTTAAGCAGCTACGTTAGCCCTTCACAATCTGTAGAGGAAAATCAAAATGCTGCTTCAAAGACATATATGGCTTTTATATAAAATAGGGATGAGCAGAGGAAATGTTGATATAAACCCAGGGTATATGCTGCTAGACGCAGGGGAAGCAGAAGGCTATTACTATTCTGGCTGTTACATGATGGAGTTTGACTTCACCGTGGCGCCGCTTTGGTTGATGGAAAGATCAATGGACATCGAGCCTATGCCTATCCATAAACCAAAAGACTTATATTTAGCGCTAGGCAATTTAATACCCAAATTCCGAACCCTAGATTTAGACGAACTTGGTATATATGGATGGGAATGGGAATAACAAAAATGCCCACCTTACGCAGATCATTACTGCCCCTATCCAAACCATGATAAAGCTATGCAATGGTATAGGCTCGATGCTTAGTAGCATTCGGGCCTCATTAGCTTTTACTTATCCGGTTGTCGATACCACCCTCTTCAACTAGCTCCTGATAGCTATAGAGCATATCCTACAACACGCCTAGGCCTTTACAGGACTTCGACACCTTTAAAAGCCGGTGCCCCCACGTCATTTAATATTCCTAACTGCAACTAGAGCCTTTAAAAACGCGGGGCCGAGTTATGCCGTAAATACATTTTTAGTTATTGGCCTACATATCTCCCCAATACTTCGCCCGCCCTTTTAAGCCACTTTTCTTTATTCAGTAATTGCAATGTCACTGCTTACAAAGATTTTAACTCTATTCTGTTGCACAAAATTTATACCATACTGTATAGTATATATAACAATAATTGATCATTTGCCAACTTCCTTTTATAAGCGCTTGCAGAGTCAGAATTAAACCCCGCGCTATGCCAATCGCTACGACCTGCCTTTTATAGATGAATCACCCCGTTTAGTGACGGGTAATCAGGAGCAATTCGAACGAATGAATACTACGCCTAATATTAATCGCTTTTTCTATTGCAGCATCGCCCTTGTGATCATTCAGGTTGCTGTAATCACCTTGGGAAAGGCGTGGTCACCCGCCGTCTCCGTATTGACCATGACCCTCGTCACCTTTTGGCATGGGTTCATATGGATGGGAGTAAAAAGGATGCTATTTCTATTCTTGCTCGTATCTACCATAAGCTGGTCATATGAAACCATAAGTGTTCTCACAGGCTTCCCCTTTGGCAACTATCATTATACTGACGCACTTGGGGCCAAAATCGGCCTTGTTCCAATCAATATAATGCCCGCCTATTTTGCCGTTGGTTATTTTTCCTTTGTGTTGGCTCATCTTATTTTAGACAAACGTAACACTTCATATCCGAACGGTTCGTGGCTGCCAATTTCGATTGCCGCATCATTTATCATGGTGTCTTGGGACCTTGCAATGGACCCAATTATGGCAACGGTAGAAAAAAATTTGATCTGGGAAAATGGCGGCGTCTACTTCGGCGTACCGCTAGTAAATTTCGCTGGTTGGTTTCTGTGTGTGTTTTCTTTCTATGCCCTCTTCACCCTTATCTACCGAAAGCCAAGCGAGAGCATTCATAAGCTAAACATCGTATCGTCACGAAAATTCTGGATAATCGCTCCTCTCTCCTATGCCGCACTTTTAACTGGGAGTGTCAGAAATTTCATCAATGGTACTGATGAAAGCGCATTTTCACCCGACGGAAAAGAGTGGCTGATCAATGATATTTCAGGCTCATTGCTACTTATTTCCTGCTTCACCTTATTACCTATTGCTCTTTTGGCAAGCTACAAGATTTTCGCCAAAACTGGAGAAGGTGAATAGAGCCGCGGTGTAGATTTAAAGTCACTAGGTGGCAAGCCAGCACAGTAAGTTAAACCGCTGGGAATCTAGACGCTCATATCGGGCGGCTCAATAAGACCGTTCGATATGAATTTTCAAGTTAGCTTAGTGCACTATTCAACAATCTGTTTTAAAGCTAACGACTAAAGGCCGAACCGACAGGGAAACCAAAATCCCGAGCCCATCACAACTGTTATATCAATGACGTTAATACCGAGAAACTGCAGGCCATCAGCACGTTGGTCACTCAAATATCAAGTAACAAAACTTGTTTGGCGACTCCCTATTCACCATTTCGGGCTACTCTAGATTCAATCAACATATCAAATTACAAAAATGTTAGCCGAGCACTATTGATACAAACCATACTCAATGGTACGGTTACGCCTTGCTAAATTAATAACACCTAATAACTTACCTGCATCAGTGGAATCCTCACATGTATGAACTGCTACACCAAATGATCGCACCGTATTATCTGTACATTAAGATGATTCACGTTCCCGCAGTCACGGTTTGGTCCTTCAGCGTCATCATGGGCTATTATTTTTTCCTCGTTCCCGTTATGCAGGCTTGGCGGAAAAATGAAAGCGACGCCGGCTTGGCGATTATGCGTAACTGGGTATTTGAAAGATTCGACCACGGCGTGAAGGTCGAGCATTACGCCTTTCCCTTGGTACTTTTATCAGGTGTACTCCTGATTATTGCAGGCGGATGGGGACCAGAAAGCCGCTGGCTTATGCTAAAACTATCTCTGATCATGGTCGCTGTCGTGCCCATGGAAATTGTGGATTACTACATCTCTCATTTTCATGGCAACAAACGCCACCTTCGTGAAAAAGGCGACAACGACGACTGGGAAGCCTACGAAGACGCCCTGCACCGCCACTGGTGGTTCTTTCTTATTACAACCCCACTAGTCGGTCTAGTGATATTGGGCGTATTTTTCCTCGCTTTCATCAAACCGTTTTAGCCTCGTTAGAAGGAGATTTTAATCATGAGCACGACAACGCAATCACCACAGAACATGGGTTACAGCAAGCCTTTTAAGTGTTCTAAGCAACAGTTTCTATGGGTCTCTGTGGTGATGGGAATCTATCTTGGCGTATCGACCTTCCTAACTTATGGGCTCATCATGTACCTGAGCTTAGATGATTTATCGGTCTTTACTTTAAAGAATGTACTTTGGACTGGCTTTGGCATCGTGTTGTACAGCTTTATCAGCTATCGACAAATGCTGAAACTTGACGGCCAGCTAATGAAGACCAACCCATGGACCTCAAACAGTGAACAGGTCACATTGATCGAACTAAAGGAGCATCACCCCTTTGGATAAGCAACGATTCACCCCAACGCCAATGCAACGCGTTTTTCGTTATTCGACCGCCCAATGCCAGAAAAGTATTGGTCGCGTCGTTCTGCCCATTAGCCTTGCCCTCGGTTGCGCAATCGCTTCTGCAGAGACAACAAACAGTGCAATTGCAGCGGGCGAAGCCAAATCAGCCGTCTGCCGCTCGTGTCACGGTGCAGAGGGCATCACCACAAACCCTGCGTGGCCTAACCTTGCTGGGCAAAATAAGCGCTACCTAGAAAACCAGCTCAAACGCTTCCGTGATGGCGGCCGAGAAGACCCCGTAATGTCAGCAATGGCAGCCCCCCTGTCCGACGAGGACATCGCCAATTTGTCGGCATACTATTCAAATCTCGCTCAATAACCGACACACATAATAAAAGCGAATGACTGGATGCCTCAGCAGGCTCAAGCGTTGAAATTGACGCTTGAGCTGTTTTACTAGGACTTTGCTGAGGAACTCAAGTAAATCGACATTAACCACCAAACCCAGGAAACTAACGGCCAAGCTGTGCCAAGTCATAGCTGATAGCGCGCTGACATAAAATGAAATGTTCGTGTGTGAATTTAAGTTTTGTAGTCCTTAAGTTTTGGCCAACCAAGCTCTGAATACAAAAAGACAGCAAAGCTGTGACACATGAAATAGTTAGAAACGAATATATCGAAACGAATGTCTCGATTTTAGCTAAAGCAACATGCCCCAAAGTCTTATTGTAAGCCCTTGAGACATGCGCCTTTGACAAACTACGCGCTAATCTCCAAGCCGCAGAGCATTATTTATTCATCACATGCCATTGCTCTGAAATACCGTAGCCTGTTTGATCGCCCCAGGTATAGCGAGCTAGACCTTCCATAATCAAAATCGCGCCACCCGGTGCCGGCACTTTAGTTGGGCAGATATTAACCATCTCCCCCTCGATTTGGAATGCTTCTCCATTCACCGTTTTTACTGAGATCACCACACTGGTATGAAGAATAGTATCTGGCTTGTAGCACGACTCTACTCGAAATTCTTCAAGCTCGGTTGTTTTACCATCTCTGAGCAACCAAGAACCAATGGTTTGCCATTCCCCTGACTCAGATTTCAGCAAACTTCCGCCTAGCGCAAGGTCGGGGCCAAAGTTCGCTGAGAACCAATGAACATGGGGGCTTGGCTCACCACCATTGTCGTCGCTTGGCGCGGCATGACCCATACTCCAGTCACGCGGCCCCCAAGATTTATCGCGAATACCTTGGCCTTTTACGGTCCAGGTGTCGTCCCCCAGCGTAATCTGGCCGCTAACGACCCCTGCTTGCTCGAGATGTCCGCGGGTCGCATCCGACACTAGATGAGGCTTTGACTGACAATCAAATTCTAAGGCCATGTCCAAATGCGCAGGAGTAAACCAGCCTTCGGGGCGCGACTTGCTGCGTTGCAACAGTATCTCGCCGTTGGCGATATCTTGTGCTTCACCGCTATACGCGACCGACCACTTTTTATGGGGAGACAGGCATTCGATGGCGAGATTACCCACCTTTAAATCGTTGTCATACTGGCTTAGATCTCGCTCTATAGACCGCAGCCCATAAGTAAACGCTACCCGCGAGCCTGGTAGAAACAACACATGTAGGGCATCAGCTCGACCACTGCCGGTACGCCAGCCCATACGGGTAAACATCCCCACCTGCGCCTCTGGGTCGTAAAAATTAAAATAATAGCTTTCGCTCCAATGTTGGTCATCGCCCACTGGATGCATGTTTTCGTGATTCATCATCGGCCTTATTCTCTCTCGTATTCTCTATAAATTCAGATACCGACCCTGCTCGTCCACAGCGCTCCCGTATCCGATCGATTGAACAGAAATCATAACATACCGTATGGTACTGTATGTTGTATAAAGAGTATTTATGCCTAATAAATGAAACACTACGTGATGATGACTTGGGAAAGGTTATCGAGACAGCTCCGTGTATTTCAAACCAATACACTTAGAGGGTTCAGCCATCCCAATCTGGGCTACACTGCAACATCTTGAAGCCCTCCCCCATCGCTCCCAAGCCACTGCACACCGAGGTAAAGTAAACACAAAACGAGCTCGGTCGAGCCGGTCAACTAAATATTCAGAGGGTATCTAGCGTTTATTATTTTTTTTCTAGCACAGCGGTTGGCGTGATAAATGACGGACTTACCTCTTCTTCGCACGCTCGATATCAATCAGACTTTCGATCAGCGGCTCCAATTCTTCATATTCTTTTTTCCCCCCCAGCGAGGGCTGGGCGAAAGAAAAACCCAAGCCGGTGCACAGCATTAACCTTGCAATTAACGTGGCTCGATCTTGAGGAACTCCGAGGTTGACCAATTTCTCCTCGGTAAAACGCAGCGTCCTAGCATCGGAAAGTTTTATTGCCTCGGCAGTAAATTCACACTCCTCTGCCCAAATACGCATGGCATGATCTATGCGCGCATAATTGTCAAAAGCGTCTTTAGCTACTAGCTTTATCCGCTCCCAATCATCTAAATCAGATGAATCTATCCGCTCTCGAATTTCTCTATGGTGGGCATTGGCGTAACGGTCTGCCATTCCCTCAAGAAGCTCCTGTCGGCCACTAAAGTGCCAGTAAAAGCTCCCCTTGGTTAAGCGTAATTTTTTACACAGCGCATCGATGGTAATACGAGCAATACCCTCTTCACCTAGTAATTCCAAGGCAGCACGAAGCCAGTCGTCGCGAGAGGATCTCTCTTGCTTTTTTTTCGGCGCGGGTTTGGTGGCCATATTGTTCATTCCTAGTCACTTCAACGGAGTATGGTACGTGGATTGCTTTAAACCGACAAACCAAATTCACGCAAACCATCCCAAGCGACATGTTTTGAATCATCTAGCACCGAGAGAAACCAATACAGCTTGCTCAACACACTCAGAGATCAGTCCACTGCTGACTGGCCTGCTGAAAACCAGAGTAGCGTGGATTATCGACGGCCATGCTCAATAAGCAATGGCGTTTAAGCCAGCTTATTAACTCAGGCGTAACCTCCTGCTCACCATCACGTATTTTCTTAGCAAGCCGTGAGGCTGCGGAGCCCTCCGCGTCTTGCAACTCAAACTTTTGAGTAGCTACCTTATCTAAAGCTTCCCGTTCGGGGGCCTTATCAATTTCACGAGCGGCAATACGCAATGCATTGGCCGCCACCCGAGTATTGTAGGCCTTGAATCCTTCTAGCTCAGGTAGAACCTCTTCCCGCAAAAAAAGGCGCACAGCTTCCAGCAACTCAGTGGCTTCAGCACTACTCATCACAGATTTCCTTCCATCATCAACATTAGGTCGATCTCCGACTCTGACACACGGCGGCCAATGGCGGCGCGTTCAAGACTGCGATCCTTACCACTGCGGTACATGTCCTGCATCATTAAGCACACAAGCCCCCAACCCAAGGTTGTTACCACTTGCCAGTAGCGAATCTCTTCCATCGTCGGACGCGTTCCCGTCACCGACTCGTAACCGCTTAATAAATCCTCATAAACGCCGAAGCCACCCACGGGCAGCGGTGAACCAAAGCGCCAAACATTGGCACACATCAAACCGATGTCCGCGGCTGGATGACCAATGTACGCCATTTCCCAGTCCAGCACCGCCACAAGGCCCTGCTCATCGACCAGAATATTTCCCATCCGAAAATCACCGTGAACCAGCACTTTTTGCGTACTAGCCGGCGCGTTATCTTGCAACCACTTAAAAGCCACTTCATGAACAGGAGATGCAGCGCCATATTGATCGATCATTGCGCGCAAGCGTTTTAGCATGGCGTCGCCACTGTTATCTGGTAGCCCGGCTGGGAGTGCATCAAGCGGTACCTGCTGAATTTTTCCTAGCTCCGCACCACACTGAAAAGCGAGTTTCTCCCGCGCCGCCGCATACTGGGCGTCAACCAGGAGGCGATTGGGCAGAGCCTCACCGCGCTCACGACTCATGACAAAGCCCTTGCCTAGGTCGTTGGTCTCATTTAGCACCAACCTCACTTTCGGTGCCGCAACCCCGTGTTTAACCGCAGCCCCGATCACCTTTGCTTCGGTTTCAATATCCAATTTATGAGCGTCACCCTCATCTGAAGTACCGCCACTTGGTAAGCGCCTTAGAATGAGCGGCTCTTTGGCCTCGCCGCTTTGCCAATCGAAAGACCAAGTTTCCATATTGGCGCCACCGGAAAGTCGGCGTAATCCGTGAACTTCACCTTGCTGCCCCATGCCCTGCAATGCCGCCGTTAGACGGAGAGCCATTTCTTCATTTATTTTACTCAAATCACATTCCCTAACCGGTTACGGCGCCACCACAAAAACAACATACTATTTGGTATGGTATTCTAATCGGTTCATTATTTCAAATACCTGTGCACTCGGCCGTGCCCGACAATATTAACGCGCTATCAACTTCGGTCTCGTGAGTTCACCTCAGCGCAACGCCCAATTTAATGCCTGACAGCCGCCAGCCACTTCCGGCCCTACAGCAAGCCACGAATACCGGGATACCACAGCAGCACAACGTCGTTAGATTAATCATAAGAGCGCAAGCCCACATAAAAGCAAGCAGGATGACTGGCGTACAGCGCCTGATAAAAACCCTCATCAAAATAAAGTTATGCTGTTAACAACACAACCTACTACAGGACCACTCGTAGATGAATATGGGGTATTCTAGGGTTGTAGCAGACGGGAAGCATCGTCCTCAAGCTAGCAACCCCCTCGCTAAAGGACTTTCGTTACTCAGAACTGGTGAAGTGGAAAACGCAGGCAGCGAAGAGGATATTTAGCGGCAATTACAGGTGTGGCTCCACCCCCGCCAAGCTAATACAACAGTGTCGGTCCATAGCGACAACACCCGTCACAGAGCCACTTAAAATGACAGGTATACATCGAACAGCGAGCCCCTTTATCCCGATACTGTTATAGCTCGTGAATAAAAGGGAGCGGAGAGGTTTTATTTTCCCACCAACGATCTGGCGATCACCTCTTTCATAATTTCAGAGGTTCCACCATAAATACGCTGAACACGCGCATCCACCCAAGCACGGGCGATTGGGTATTCGCTCATATACCCATAACCACCAAATAACTGTAAGCATTCGTCCATTACTTCACATTGCATTTCAGAAGTAGAAAGTTTAATGGAAGCGGCAACATCAGGGGACAACTGACCTCGACAATAGGCTTCTATTCCGTACTGTACAAACGCCTCGTTAGCGGCGATTTGGGTTTTCACTTCAGCCAATTTAAAACGCGTATTCTGAAATTCAGATAACGACTTTCCAAAGGCCTCCCGCTCTTGTACATAGCCTATGGTTTGGTCAAGGGCACCTCTAGCGGCACCCAATGCAAGTACACCGATAATTAGCCGCTCACGCGCCAACTCCTTCATCATCATTGGAAATCCGCCACCCTCTTCGCCAAGAAGCGCGTCAGCAGGCAACCGTAAATCCTCAAAGAATAACTCTGACGTGTCTGCACACTTCTGCCCAACCTTATCTAAATTTTTCCCTCTAGAAAATCCCGGTAGGGAGGTATCGACCAAAAACAGGCTGATCCCCTTAGCGCCAGCCGAAGGGTCTGTTTTAGCGGCAACAATAACTAAGTCGGCATGCTGACCATTAGAAATAAAGATCTTTGAGCCATTCATTACGTAGCCATCATCGACACGTTCGGCACGAGTACGGATATTCTTCAAGTCACTCCCCGCACCCGGCTCGGTCATACCTATGGCAGATACGGCCTCGCCACTCACCATCTTGGGAAGCCATTTCATCTTCTGTTCTTCAGTACCAAAATTCAATAAGTACGGTGGCACAATATCGTTGTGCACCTGCAAACCGCCACAGAAGCCAGTAAAACCTGCATAGCCAAGCTCTTCAATTACCGCAAAAGAAAATCGTGGTGACACCCCATAACCACCATAAGCTTCTGGAACATCAACACAAAGCAAGCCAGCCTCACCCAACTGATTATAAAGCAGTCGGGGCACCAGGCCCTCTTTTTCCCACTGTTCATAGGCAGGCGCTATTAGCTCTTCGCTAACTCGCCTCACCGTCTCGCAAAACAAGGACAGCTCACTACCTTCGGTCTCGTTTAAGTAGAAATTTTTCATTTATAAAGACTCCAAAGCCTACCTGGTGGCAGGTAAATATGTATTGTGAGCCAGCCCCTCAACGAAGATCGAAGCCGACTACAAACACAGAAAAGTTAATGAATTTTATAATTTGTATTAAGCAATGTTTTGCTAACATTCCGCTTTATTTAACGGCAAAGGGGTTAAAAAATGCTTATCCTAAGCTTATCGTTCAGCTGGGAATACAGCAAGTATTACCCCTTAGGCTATCTGTCGGCTACATGATCCCAGGGGGGGATTTGTTATGTCTTTTCCCATAATAAGTGCTTCCTGCCGAACTAGCGCAGCAGAATCAGCCCTGACACGCAGAATTGCCCTAAAGTCGCTATGCTCGGCCATCTCCCCAGTTAATTTTTTATTCCTGCCAGTATACCTCTATACACCAATTGCGAGTTTAACGGTTTTACTATTTAGTCTACGTAGATTGCCACCCATCTCACAATCCTGTCACTGAGCAAATAGCACGCCCAGTAATCATTAATATACTTGACGAAACAACATTCCATACCTTATGGTATACAAAAATAAGCAAAACCAACTCCTATAGCAACAAGCCATACAAACTCAAGATATTGAGAGGTGGGCGTCGAATAATTAGATCAATAATTGGGCAGCTACTACATTCAAATGTGTTCATATCAGCTAAGCCGCATCCTAGCTGTGACAGATATCAGAAGACTATATGAACAATATTGATTTCGGTCTTGCGCGGTTAATTAGAGCCCGAGTTGCGTGGACCGAAAAAAAAAGACCAGCGGGACACTAGAGCGCTTTGACGAGAGCGTTATAAGCGAAAGCGTATTAAAAGCAGCAACTTGGAATATAGACACAAACTAAACAAGGATAAAATAATGAAAAAAACCTTAGTGTTATCAATACTATTAGCTTCAAGCCAAGCATGGACTGACGTCGTTGAGAAGAAACGTCGGGACTATATAGAGGAAGTGATTGTAACCGCTCAAAAAAGGTCGCAGTCAGCGCAAGATGTGCCGCTATCTGTATCGGTAATGAGCGCCGAGCGCATGCAGACTTCGGCTATAAAATCATTTGATGAAGTTGCCCTTACCAGCCCAAACACCGACATTAATATGACCCCCGGCTATGTCCAAGTTGGTATGCGCGGCTTGAACGCACCACTCAATGACGGCATGGAACAATCTGTTGGGTTTTATGTAGACGGTATTTACTACGGCAAAGCCGCCTTCCTCCAAGACGCGTTTCTTGACTTAGCCCGGGTCGAGTTATTAAAAGGTCCACAAGGTACACTGTTTGGTAAAAATACTGTCGCGGGGGCGATCAACGTTACTAGCGCAAACCCTACTCACGAATGGGAATCGTCAGTAGCAATAACAACAGGTGATTATGACAACAAAGAAATAAGCGCAATGTTAAATGCACCGCTAATAGAGGAAAAATTAGCACTGCGCATAGCCGCCACTAGCCATACCAAAGATGGCTACGTCTATAACTCCGTTCGCAACGAAGACGAGAAGCAAATAGACAAGCAAGGCATCCGCGCCAAACTATTATTTGATGCTACAGATGATCTTAGCTTTGTCCTTACCATGTACCAAGGCGAAGCGAAAGACAACGGCCAAGGCTGGGAACCGTTTTCTCTAGCACCTGAAGCCGCACTAGTACATGGGCTATTCGACCCTACCCTCGAAGACAATTTTGACTATGTTAGCCATAGCGATACTGAAAATTATAGCGCCAGCGAATCACGGGTGATAAATCTAGACACCAACTGGGAATTCGGCGACCAATTACTAACGATTATTGCCAGCCACGCCGAATTAACAGAAACGCTTTACCTTGACGCTGACACCGGCCCAGCCCCTATCGCAGATTGGGATCGCCAAACAGAATATGATCAACAAATGCTGGAGATTCGCCTTACTTCTGCGCCAGGAAAAATAGAATACATTGTCGGCGCCTTTGGTTTTCAATCGGACAATCATTTAGTGGGCGATCTGCGCATGCTGCCAGACCCTTCCCTAACCGGCGTATTATTAGATGCACTTTCGCCAACGCTCACAAACTTACTTGGCCCAGTCACAGACCCTTTGGGAAATATTCTAGACCCATTACTCTACGGTTTAACGTCGGATTCCTTACATCAAGTTTTTCAGCAAAACACCAGCACACTGGCACTATTTACCCAGTTAAGCTGGCATATAAGCGACCGACTGACCGCCATTATTGGATTGCGCGCATCTAAAGAAACCAAGGAAATAGATCTAGATCAAGACTACGAAAATACCGGCGTGCTTTTACAGGCTGGTTTTGGTGTAACCGAATACACATTACAAGACAAGCGCAACGAGTCTAATGTTGCGCCCAAACTATCATTACAGTATGCCGTTAAAGACGACCAGATGCTTTACGCATCGTACTCCGAGGGCTTTAAAGCCGGTGGTTACAATCCACTAGCACGCACCCCAGACGAAGCAGAATTTGATCAAGAAACAGCCATTGCTTACGAACTTGGCTATAAAATTACCGCCCTCGAAGGTGCCCTTACTGCAAATACTGCACTCTTCTACACCCAATTTAGCGACATGCAAATTCAAGCCTTTATTGGTAACGGATTCCTTGTCAGCAACGCCGCCGAAGCCACAACGAAGGGCTTGGAATTCGACATTAATTACCAACCCTTTCGCGGCACCATGCTTTACGCCAGTGCCGGCTATACTGACGCTAGATTCGATGACTACCCCGATGGCCCATGCCAAGCAGGTAGCAGTGAAGAAACCTGTGACCTAAGTGGTGAACAGCTGCCACGCGCACCTGAATACAGTGCTGCCTTTGGGTTTAACAGTGCTCTACCGATCATAGAAGACAAGCTGGCCTTCGTTATTGGTGCTGACTACAGCTGGCGCGACGATATTTTCTTTGACCTAGATCAAGACCCCATCGACACCCAGGAAGCCTATTCTCTGGTGAACTTACACGTCGGCATAGTTGACCCCAACGAAAACTGGCGCTTTATGGTCCATGTGAAAAACCTAGAGGATAAGACTGTTCGCCAATTCACGGCAGACCTACCCATACTTGAAGGATCACACATGGGCTTTTTAATGCCACCACGGATGATAACGGCTGAGTTTGGCGCTAATTTTTAATATTCCTATTTAATTATAGTAAATAGACAACAACAGTGACCGCAAGCACCACCGAAACAGGGTGCCAGCTGTCACTGTTTGTACTGACAATTCCACTTTCGTGTGGGATAACGGCCAAACCTAAGCTTCTCATCCGCCTTGACGTCAAAGTAAATTCCCTCAACTTAACGGGGTTGCTGTAATCTCCACTCAGTACTTTTCTCGGTTTTTGGCCGAGGCTTCCCAAGAAAACACGCGAGACCATCTTTAAAGGTAGCGATCAGAGATGAGATACCGATAAATATCAATGCACCAAAAATGCAGCATGCCATAGCGATAGCTCCCTATCCATTCTCGGGTAACAGCGACACCAAGGTTCGACCTTCCAGCGGGATACTCAATCTAAGATCACCCTCGGAGCCTGCGTGATATATCTTGGCAGCGTCCCAGCTAGAGCAACTTACTACATATGAAAGACCCGATTCTAATCTAGCGACGACAATACCCTGCACCGAATCATTGCTACCGGCGTATAGAAAAAGGGAAAGCGGTGACGACAAAGCGTGATGAATTACAGCTTAAATAAGGAGCTGGAGATATAGCCGAATAATCGGCTATATCTAATTTACGGATGTTACTTACAAAACATCGCCAACGATTGGCAAGCCACCTACTAGGCCGCCGATAACAGGTAAATCGCCAACAAGGGGGATGCCACCGCCAAGCAAGCCCCCAACGACTGGTAGTGAGTCAACAATGGGCAGGCCGCCGCCAGTTAAGTTGCCAATCACCGGTAAACCACCAAGAATATCACCGCCAGCTAGATTGCCGACTAAGCCATCAACTAGACCGCCAACTATCGGTAAGCCGCCAATTAAATCACCGTCAGCTAGACCGCCGACTACCGGTAAACCGCCAAGTAAGTCGCCGCCGACTAGACCACCGACTACCGGTAAACCGCCAAGTAAATCACCGCCGACTAGACCGCCGACTATCGGTAAGCCGCCAAGTAAATCACCGCCGGCTAAGCCGCCAAGTAAATCGCCGTCAGTCAGACCGCCAACCAAGGGTAATCCACCAAGTAAGTCGCCGCCGAGTAGATCTCCACCGAGTGCGCCGCCGACAATGGGTAGGCCACTCAGCAGGCCGCCTACGATGGGAACTTGTGCTTGTACTGTCATTGCGGAACTAGCTATTACCAAACCACCCAATAGAGCTGTTATTTTCTTTTTCATGGTGAACCCTCATTTTTATTTAAGACTAATAGTTTTTAATGTTGCACCGAGCATTAGAGTTGCTGCCCGTGAATCGACCTGACTTTGTGCGGCACAAAATAATACTGGTATAAATATATTGATATCTCAATGCGCGACTATATTAAGATGTTATTTTTGTGAGGCCGATCTCGTTTCTGAAATGCAATCAGCGAATAAATAAATTGGTACTTATACTTATTTTTATAAATCACCCCACTACTACACATAATCCTTAGCTTGCAGGCTAAAAGTTACGTATTTTAAATTTTGTGATGTAGCTTCCAGCGGGTTATTGGAGATTCCTTGTTAGTAGTATTTTTTAAAATATCTCAACTTCACACTTCCTATATAGTGGTAATTAATCATTTCAAAAATCTATCCAACATGGACTTGAGTTTTTATTTTTATATTTTAACAACGATGTTTTTACGAGGGGATATTAATACTGACATGAAATGATTCTAAAGTTTTTGTGCTTGAAACAACTTCTCTTCTTCCGGTTTAGCGGCGATTTTGCCGATCGTCATTCATGCCATACCAATCGCTTTTGGAACAGGCTAGAAAAATATTAAGCATCGTCATATCCCAGCACTAACGATAGACCAGCCCGCTACTAGCATTCTCTCTTACAAATTAAGTGAAGAAACTTATTCACTAACTAAGGCAAGGCGGCTGAAGCTACTCGCGACCTTATCGGTCACAACAAGTTGGCAGAAATAAGCCAAACACTTTTTCGACACATGAGTAGCAAGATATAAAACCGTTACTTGAGCAATAGGGGCAGCTAAGCGCGATCTAACTCCAGCTTTAAAGCTGCTTTATCCAGTATTCGTAACTGACCATAGGCAAGCTGGATAACACCATCAGCTTCTAAGCGTTTGAGCTCACGACTAACGGCCTGACGTGACACCCCAAGCATTTTTGCGAGATCTTCTTGGGGAAGGTGCACATCAATTAAATGACCTAGCTTACCGTCATCCACACCATAAAAATTCAACAGCTCTAAAAGGCGTTGCGCCAAGCGCGCAGGTAAAGAGTAAAGCGCTACACTCTCTACATAACTTAAGGCCAAACGTAATTTGCGACATAACATGGGCACAAAATACTGATATAGCTCCGGCTTTGCGTTTAATAAGGCGTCAAACTTAGCCTTGGGTAAAAATAAAATTGAGCAGTCACCCACCGCAAAGGCATCCTGACTTCGCGGTAAGCCATCAAACAAAGAAACCTCACCGATCCAGTCACCCGGTTCCACAAGCATGACCAATAGCTCTTTACCGTCTCGACTGCTATTACTCAGGCGAATACGCCCTTCCACCACGCCAAGAAGCCCGTCACCCACATCTCCCTGCGCATATACACACTCACCATCAGCCAACTGTTTTAAAGAACTAACAGCAAGAAGCTGCTCCACCACATCGACCGGCAGCCCAGACAACAGGGAGTTAGTCGTTAATATTAAGCGTTTATCTATCACAAAATACGTCCATTTTATGGGTATCACTTTTATTTAGCTTTTTGTTCAACACTAACAATGTAACCTTTTTGACAGATTTCTGATGACATAGCGCAGAAACTTAGGCTATAGATTAGCTTGAAACGAGTAAAACAATAAGGAAGCCGTTATGACCACCACATCACTTAAAGACCAAGTATCCCCTGAAGAATGGCAGCTTCGCGTTGATCTTGCCGCAGCCTATCGCCTTGTTGCCTTATACGGCTGGGATGATTTGGTCTTCACACACATTTCGGTACGAATTCCCGGCCCAGAGCATCACTTTCTTATAAATCCCTACGGGATGATGTTTGAGGAAATTACGGCCTCCTCACTGGTTAAAATAGATCTTAACGGCGAGAAAGTACAAGACTCTCCCTACCCGGTGAACCCTGCTGGCTTTACGATTCACAGCGCTATTCACCAAGCTCGAGAAGATGCGCTTTGCGTGATGCACACCCACTCGCTTAACGGCGTTGCAGTATCCGCACAACGCGATGGCGTCTTACCACTATCACAGCAATCTACCCTTATTTTAGCTAGCCTCGGCTACCATGACTATGAAGGTATTGCCCTCAATGAAGAAGAAAAACCTCGCCTAGTCGCTAATCTTGCCGACAACACCTTTCTAATGTTGCGCAATCACGGCTTACTCACCGTAGGTAGCAATCCTGCAGACGCATTTTTGGCCATGTATTTTTTTGAGGCTGCCTGTATGATTCAAGTAAGAGCGCTAGCTGGCAATAGAGACTTAACTCCTATAAACCCAAGTATTGTCAGTGGTGTTAAGGAAGCAGCCGAAATTGCCACCAAGGGCTTATTCGGCGGCCTCGCATGGCCAGGATTACTGCGTAAACTCGACCGCCAAAACCCTGGCTATGCCGATTAAATATAAGCAAAACAACAAGGAGCCATAAAATGACCAGCACACGCACTGACCTAAAGCAATTTTCGAGTTTTGCCGAATTCTATCCCTTTTATTTAGCCGAGCACACCAACATCATCTGTCGCCGGCTACACTTTGTCGGCAGCAGCCTAGTTATTGCTCTACTTATTAGTACTTTTGCCACTCAAGACTGGGCCTTACTTTGGTTATTACCCGTCATTGGTTATGGCTTTGCTTGGGTGGGGCACTTCTTTTTTGAGCACAATAAGCCCGCTACCTTCAAACACCCCTTATATAGTTTTATGGGCGACTGGGTGATGGCAAAAGATATGCTTATTGGCAAAATCCCGTTCTAATGTAGCTTTAACGCAAATAACGAGGCTATCAGAAAAATTACTGATTATTTGCGCTATGCTATAAGTAATTGTATTCCACAGAGACAGATAATCAGTCATAGGATCTAGCAATGGATATCATCCTTCTCACCAACTTCTTGAAATGGTGTAGTGTTCTTAACATTGGCATCCTATGTTTTAGCAGTCTTATGTTTATGCTAGCCCCCGATTTTATTTACCGAGTTCACGGCCGGCTTTTCACTCTTGAAAGAACGGCCTTCAATACCCAGATTTACCAGTTTCTCGCAATTTATAAAATCCTAATATTGGTATTTAATCTTACTCCCTATATTGCTCTGCTGATTATTCAGTAATTAAGGAGATTTCAGCTCTTTAGCAATATTACGTTAGAATATCAGTCTTATTCTTAATCACTGTGAACAGCCCCATGAAAAAAATTGGTTTTATCCTTCTCTGCGTCATATTAACTGCCTGTTCTGGCAAGCCCAGCGAACGTCTAATAAAACAATTAGTCTCTGATGCTATTCTTAGTGATGGCGGCGCCGAGACTTACCGTATCACCGCCTTTGAGAAAACCAATGGCTTAGCTAAAAACGAACAGACCTATATAGCTGATGTGCGCTACGAGCTGACGTTCAAACAAAGCTTTGAAGCGCTAAGTGAGCAGATGATCGATACACCCAGTGATTCCCCCTTTGAAACAATTGGCTCAGGCTTCAAGCTCATGACCATGCGGATGCAGTATGGTGACTTCAAAGCGGGTGACAGCATCACAAAAGAAGACCGAGTACAGCTAATAAAAACCGAACAAGGTTGGCGCCTGGATGATTACCAATAAATGTAAATAAAAAGTATTAAGGTCAGGGGCAAGCTTTAAACAGTGTCAGCTGAGATTATTAAAGACGATATGTTGTTAACAGCAACACTGTCGAAATAATGAACTCATGCTGATCATGGCTCATCACCAAGCCCTCGACATGATGAAGACCACGCTGAAGTAGAGAGCTACCTTGACTCAAATGAAGCCAAACCACCCCAGCAATATTTACCAAAACAGTAAGCCATAAGCCAACCCGAAAACGAAGTTTCTTTGTTTTATGACGCAAGCGTTCTTGTGCCACAAGTGCACCCGGCCACCCACAGCATATCGCTAATATATGTAGGGTATTTTCCGGCACTCGCCATGTCCCGGTTACTGCTGCCTTTTTATCTTTAGCGTAATAAAAATAAGTAACAAAGCTCGCCACCAAAAACAAAACACCAATAATTAGCGGTGTATAGCCGAGAGAATAAGAACCAAAAATAGCTGCCACAAAGGCCATTACTATAAAATATTTATAATTCAAGGTTTGATATACTTCGTGTTCAAAGGGCAGCCCTAAAATAAAACTGGGTCACTGCTGTCCCATAAACATGAAACAAAAAAGGCTTAAATCTCAACAGATTGATACAATGTAAGTGCGACCAAACACTGTACATATCAGGAGATTTAAGCCATGGCACATCATAATACGGTACTCGCTCAATTGCTAAAATTTATTCCGAGACATGAATTTGAGATGCTGGCTGGTCAGCATCATCAAGGCCGAAAATTGCGTAAAATGTCTCGCTGGTCGCAGTTTGTTGCTATGGGGCTGGGGCAACTCTCAGGGCGCAGCAGTCTACGCGATATCGTTACCAACGTTTCTGCCCAAGCCAGTAAGCTGTACCACCTCGGTGCCTCAACGGTCAGTCGATCATCACTAGCCAGAGTCAATGAACGGCAGCCACATTCTCTGTATGAAGCACTCTTTGGCAAGCTTCTCGCTCGTTGCCAGGGTCTGGCACCCAAGCATGGTTTTCGTTTCAAAAACAAACTTTACTCCCTGGATGCATCCACCATTGATCTCTGCCTTAAGGTATTTCCCTGGGCAAAATTCCGTTCCACCAAAGGCGCGGTTAAGCTCCATGTGGGCCTGGATCACAGCGGCTACCTTCCAACCTTTATGACGGTCACTGACGGCAAGGTTCACGATGTCACCATTGGCCGCACACTCAAACTCCCGAAACAAAGTATAGTCGTCTTTGATCGCGGCTACACGGATTACACGTGGTACAACCTGCTGAATGACAATGCTATTTTCTTTGTTACTCGCCAGAAAACCAATGCCACATACGATGTGCTCGAACGTCGGCCTGTTGCCAAAAACTCGGGGCTTACCTCCGATCAGACAATCAAAATCAAAGGCACCAAAGCGGCCGATTGCCCTGCGGCATTACGTCGTATCAGCTACCGCAATCCGGAAACCGGGAAGCACTATGTCTTCCTGACTAACAACTTCAAACTGGCTGCTAAAACCATCGCTAACATTTACAAATCGCGCTGGCAGATCGAACTGTTCTTTAAATGGATCAAACAGAACTTAAAGATCAAAAGCTTTTTGGGCACTTCCAGAAATGCCGTGTTAACGCAAATCTGGATTGCCATTTGTATGTACCTGCTGCTGTCGTATATCAAATTTTGTAACAAGCTGAATTTGAGTCTCCAGCAGATTTTACGCTTACTCCAGCTCAATTTATTTGAGCGACGGGACCTACTGGCTCTACTGAGAGGTGACCCTCCAGAGTCGGTGGACCCTCAATTACAAACCCAACTGCAATTCACCTGAAAGTTTATGGGACAGCAGTGAAACTGGGTATTAAAAAGGGGGACTAGGCACTGATTAGTTTTAATAATTCGTCGCCTTTGTAATCTCTACGCCCACCACGTTCAGCTTGCTGAATTAATTGCCGCACCCTTTCATTAGCCGGAGCTGAAAGACCATAATTCTCGCCTAGGCGAATCACTTCGCCGTTTAACCATTCCACCTCTGTTTTACGACCCCGCTCCAAATCTTCCCACATAGAAGAACGCGCAACAGGGTCAATAGCCAGCATGGATTGGGCAAATCGCTTAAACACAAAATCAGGTAAGCTCAATAATGCAGGCATCCAAGTGGCTGGGACCGCCGTCATCTTTTGGATAGGAATTCCGGCAGAGCCCAGTACGGCAAGTGCCTCACGCTGCAACGCAGCCAAACATAATCTGTAAGCTCGCTGAGAAAGCTGATCCTTTAAACCTATTCCTGATAAAGCATTAATGGGGTTGTTTAAGTTAAGCAGCAACTTTGACCAAAGCACCGATGTCATATTGTCGTGGGTTTCAAATGGAGTGCCACTAGCCAGGAAGAAAGCGGCTAACTCTTGCGCCATTGCCGATTCTTGAATGATAACCTCTCCATCTGTACCGGCATGAAAATGCCCCCTCTCTCCCTGCAATACATTAAACGCTATCATCCCCGCCAACACCGTATGATTAGGTAAAGCCTTTTGCAAAACAGCTGCATTCCCAACGCCATTTTGCAAACTAATCACGATGGCTTTTGAATCTATCACTTTGGCAAGATCAGCCGCTACAGCCTCTGTATCACCTGACTTAACTGTAACAATGACACATTCTCGATCGGCCATAGCGCCAATATCTGTAAAAAAACACAAATGAGCAGGAGCAATATGGTGGTCTAATCCTCGGAAGTCACTGATCCTTAAGCCATGCTCGGCGACAATATTGGCAATCCGCTCTCGTGCTAAAAAACTGGTCTCAGCACCACCCATAGCCAAAGCGGCGCCCACGTAACAGCCAATACTACCTGCACCGATTATCCCTATTCTCAATGCCATGCCCTGCTCCCTGCTACTAATCTATGATTAGACAAATGGTCCGCCGCTAAACGCTTCACTCTACTTAGAAACGATACGCCATATCAACACCGTAACTGACTGGATCACCCCACAATACTGCCCTATCAGCATGTGGTAAGTTATCGATTGCGTAAATTTCATAAGTTTCATCAAGTAAATTCTTACCCCAGAACGCGATACTTACAGCACCTTTGCCAAGTTCAATCTCATTGACACTTAGACGCGCATTCCACAATTGATAGTCTCTAAGAATGGTGTATGCGTCTTGCACATCACCACCGCCTAAACGGGTGTCCATATAGCTGGTATTGACGTTCAACTGAACCACAGCAAAATCACTTCGCCACATTACCCAATCTAGAGAGGCTGTGTAGGTGTTTTTGGGCGCGGCAGAAAAAGCATATCGCTGAGTCACATTATTGCCATAACTATCTATAACCTCGGTGATTTCAGCGTCTAAATAGGCGTACTCCATCGCAATGATAAAATCATCGCCAAGTAATGCTGTCGCATCAAATTCAAAACCTGACATACTCGCTTTACCCGCATTTAATACCTTGGTATCAGCAACAGTGCCATTGAGCAGAAAGTTCATTTGCATGTCATCAAATTCGGTATGATAGATATCGGCATTCACTCTAACTCGCCCTTTCAACCACTCACTTTTGACTCCAACCTCGACTGTACGCGCTTTCTCCTCACCAAAACCGTCTGCAAAGCCAACACCGTAATCAATGTCATCAGAGGCCGCTCCTTGATTGCCGTCTAACTGTGGATCACGGGTATTAAAGCCGCCACTTTTATACGCTTCTACCATCTTGGCGTAGAGATTAGCTTCATCGCTTAGCTCATATTCTGCTAGCAAACTAAACGAATCATCTTTAAAGCGACGACTACCAGAGACATTATTGAAACGACGATCACCCGGTAAACCCACTTCAGCTAGAATAGGATTCACCAGCGGCGCCAATAGCGGATTCTCAGCTATCAAGGACAACGGCACGGCTATTGGTATACCACTGATTGGCGAATACTCAATCAACACTTCATCTTCCTGATTTTTGAGGGCATATCGTTTGTCGCGTGAATGCCGAGCACCCAAAGTGATATGCAGTGCTTCATCAAGAATAGCGGGAGTCCATGTGAGTTGGCCAAAAACCGCCAAAGCCTCATTATCTACCTTGTAGAGTTGGCTCAGTAGATTAACGAGATAGACACCATCGGCGCCATCAAGTGGTGCTCTTAGCTGAAGGTGTAGAGGGCTATTATCTTCAGTTGCGGTTTCTTCAAAATAATAACCGCCAATCAGATATTCAATCCCCCAATCCTCTGCCGCCCCGTTAAACTGTAACTCGTGAGAGCTTTGACGCTGGCGAATTTCAGGACGTACCAGTGGAGTTGCCCCGCCAGTGGCATACAACGCCGCAGGGCCATCATAGGCATTAGTATCCAGGCGGTAATCAGCAGCCCCCAAGCCACCACCTAAATCGGTGTAAGCGGCATCCACTAACTCACGATAAGAAGCAATATATTTTATATCCCCCAGATCGGTAGAAGCACTCAAAATCAAGGCATGGCCTTCCACATCACTTGTTGAGGCTTCCATCGGTGCGGTCGTTGCTAGGGAAGTCAACATGTCTTCATCGAAACGGCTACGCTCCTGTGCGCTATTTTTTATAGCCTCAGATTGGCCCTTACTACCCTCTGGATCCGGTGGCATCACCGACTGAAACATGTAATTGTAAAATTCTAGTTCCGAACGGTCATAGCTGTAATCTAATCGTAACCGGTCACTAATATCCCAGCCCAAATCAAAGCGCGCTCCTTGAATATCGCGATCACCAAAATCACCACCGGGGCCTGTATTTTCAACAAAGCCATCACGGCTTTCGGTTAAGTAGGCAAACTTGAGCGCTAAGGTATCCGTGATAGGCACGTTAAGACTGGTTTTAGACCGCAATAAGTTCCGGTTACCCGCGGACACAACTTGAGAGAATTCAAGTGCTTCTGTATTTGGACGTTTAGTGATGAGGTTGATTGCGCCACCCGTGGTATTACGACCGTAAAGGGTTCCCTGTGGGCCTCGCAGAACCTCTATACGCGCCAACTCGGCAACATCCATAGAGGTTCCACTGGAACGAGCAATATAAACGCCGTCCATATATAGCGCGACGGGCGTGTCCTGGGTTACCTGAATATCACCAATACCAATACCCCGAATATATATCCGTAAGCTGCCACCATTAATGGGAAACGGCTCAATCGTCAGTCCCGGCACTTTATTAGCAATGTCTTTAAGGCCGCTGATTCCTTCAACAACCAAGCGCTCTTCATTAAAAACCGTCAAAGAAATAGGCGTATCTTGCAATGATTCGGTTTTCTTCCTCGCACTCACCAAGATCTCTTCAAGACGACCAGCTTCCGCTGCTAGCGCTACAGAACTAGGTAACAAGACTCCAACTAAAGTCACACTAAGAAGTAAGGGCTTGAAAGTACATTCTGAATACCGGTGTGCTAAAGCAGGAAATTGTTTAAATTGATACAACGTCATCTTAGTCCATTTCTGATTAGTCATTTAACACTGAGGTTAGGTCTGTCTTTAAATTTATTGGCCGAGCCACCTGATTAGCTATCATCACCAACGAGTGATTCATCTAGACCATAACGGAATAACAATACCACAAGTGAGCCAACAAGAACCTTGATTACACGCCATACCAACCTAGGGAAATTGCGCATATCAGCATTAATAATCAACGAGTAAGCTAGCTTATTAAGCTTCAATGGGCATTGAAATGAGCTTGTCATCAACCGGTAACTATTCTTGTGGCACAGCTTTCTATAAAATGCACTCAATATCAGGATTAACGTAAACAATAAACACCCGAGGCCAAACACCCATGCCTGAGCAAACACAGCCTGGAAACACAGCGACTGACGCTATGCCACCAAGACTATGGATGCAAACTATTTTGTTTTCCAGCACATTATTAATCGCACTAATAGGTGTACCTTGGTACGGCATTAGCCACGGTTTTACATGGACAGCTTGGCTTGGTTTCTTCCTTATTTTAGGGGCCAACGGCATGTCTATTACCGCCGGCTACCATCGTCTATGGGCTCACAACAGCTATAAAGCGCACCCAATCTTAAAGGTCTTGTTTGCCTTGTTTGGGGCCGCAGCGACACAAAACAGTATATTGATCTGGGCCTCTGGCCACCGTCGCCATCACCGCCACGTCGATCACGTCGACAACGATCCCTACTCGGCCAAACGAGGCTTGTGGTATTCCCACATGGGCTGGATGCTTCGCGATTATCCCGCCAGCGCCGAAGACTTCTCAAATGCAAAAGATTTACAACGCGACAAAATAGTGATGTGGCAACACCGCTACTATCTACCCTTAGTATTATTTATGAACTTCGCACCTGCGGTAGCGCTAGGCTTTCTGACCGGCAATATGCTAGAAAACCTACTACTCGCCGGCGTATTGCGCTTGGTGGTTAGTCACCACACCACCTTTTTCATTAATTCCTTGGCCCACTTTTGGGGTCGCCGTCCCTATACTGACGAAAACACCGCCCGCGACAACGATTTTCTAGCACTGCTGACTTACGGCGAGGGTTATCACAACTACCACCATATTTTTCAAAATGATTACCGTAACGGCATTCGCTGGTGGCATTACGACCCAACAAAATGGCTAATAAAATCTGCATCTTGGATCGGGCTTACTTGGGATTTACGCAAAATACCCAATTTCAAAATTCAGCGCGCCATCATGACAATGCAATTCAAAAAAGCGGAGCAAGCTTTACGTAACCGTAAAGGCGCAGACAGCAATCAATTTACCGCTTTTTTAGAGCAGGAATATCAGCAATTCTGTGAGCATTTGAACGACTGGAATGCAATCAGTCAGCGCTGGATGGAAGCCAAAAGAGAGAATCTTGCCGTTCAAAAAGATGCACTGCAACTAAACCTTGCCGGTAAAAAAGAAACCTTGCAGCAAAATTTACACGAAGCATGGGAACATGCCACCTTGCGCAGTCGACTGAAAGAGCTTGAATACGCCCTTAAAATGCAACGTAAGCGCCTGCAAATGCTAACAATGGAAATGGCATAAACTGAAGAAGTAAACTGGAGGCTAAGCTCCAAGTCTTCTCTCCCCACACAAACCTTACCGTCCCAGAACAACCAAGGGCGGTAAGCTTAATCTCTTCAAGTTCCCCCCTAGACAACGTCCCGCACTATTGGCATTGCAATCCTTGCTGCCGTATATTTACCCCAAGTAAAACAATAAAGAGAGCATAAGCGATGGCGATCACCGGAGAATGTTTTTGCGGCAGTATTAAATACCAAATTGACGGTAAGCTGAAAGATGCGCGATCCTGCCACTGCTCCCGTTGCCGTAAAGTCTTTAGTGGCCAGGCCTCTGCTTACGCGCTAGTGGAAAGCAGTGAATTCACCTGGTTGCAGGGCCGAGAATTACTCACTAGCTTTTCGTCTAGCCCAGAATATGGATTTCAATTTTGTAGTCTGTGCGGCTCAACCTTGTGCGGCACCTACCAGGGGCTTCCTCACGGAGTAACACTAGGTTGCTTAAACGGAGACCCAGAGGTCGATATTGACTACCACCTCTATGTTGGGTCAAAAGCCCAGTGGGAAATTCTACCTCATGGTATTAAAGCGTTTAATGAAGGCCCCAATGACGCCGAAATTTAAGGCAAGCCCTAGTCGCAGAGGCTAATCAATAACCCCTCTCACATTAAACGTCGGTGATACGATTTCGCCTTGCCACAACACGCCCTCATTTACACTCGTATCAGCGGGAATGACTGGGGGGCGGTAAACAATCCTAAACCGTTCATTCACTGCCGCAACGGCTAGCGATGCAGAGCCCGCCGCCCCTTCTTCTAATACATACCAACGTGGCAATGCCATATCTAGCTCAGCGCGATACGCCTGCCCCGGCGCCAAGGTAATCACATCAGCCTCCTGTAAAACATAAGGACTACAGTGATTATTGGCCATTGAATAACGTCGGCCAGTATCCCCTTCTGCCTGCAATGAAAAGCCACAATGCAATGCATTATCAGCAATAAGCAGCACGTTATTTGATACATTTTTTAAAGTTAGCAACAATTTAGGACTACGCGGAGGCCTAGCCTCACCCCGATCGCTCTCATCACTCACAGTGGTAAGCTGCTCTAAACGAATACCTATTGGCGCCCAACGGAACCCCGTTAAAACCGATTGCCCGCCACGCCCCAAGGCAACTTCAACCTCCATTGGAATTTGGACGCTATCACGATCACCACGTTTCTTTTCTATCGCAATACCGGCACCCTGCTCTACAAAATATTGCTCTATACCGTAACGAACATGAATTTGACCGCCATTAGGTTCACGGCTCACTCGGCCACGCAAGAACGTACCACTGCTAGGTTGACGATCGCTAAGATAATCAAGCCCATATACACCCTCTGCCCCCCGCTTTAAAACGGCATACACCACCGCATCACTACTAGGCAAGGATGCCGCAAGGGTTGAGCGGTATCGTGCCGCATCAATGGTATTTAGAGCATAACTAAGCTGAACGTAGTCACCGCGAAACGGATCTCTTGGATCAATAGGCGCTGTGCGCAAATAGATGCGATCGCCATTACGGTGTATCCACTCCCGCTCGCCGGCCATATACCCCAACACCGCAAACTGACTGAGCACTAACACAATAATCAACGCTTTACGCACGGGGCTTCTCCAACTTACGGCGGGTAAGCTGCTTGGAATATCGCAATCCAATAACAAATAACAACAAGCCCAAGAGCAAGAACACAGCTGAACGCGCTAATAAACTATGAAACAAATCAGTGAACCGAGCGCCACCCAATAACACCAACATCACGCAACCCAAGGTCAAGACCCAGCCCTTTAGGTACTGGGTGCCACGAAACACATACAACAGTGCGTAATTCAAAAGCGCAATATTAAACACTACACGGCTCAAGCCTGACATATCGGCGCCAAACAGCGCAGGCAGCAACGCAAAAACAAGCACAAACAAGACCAAACCACTTTCTAGCCATTGTTCTGGCAAGCTAGGCCGGCTTGCAGGCCGAGCCAACACCACCGTCCAAACACCCAGCGTCAATATGAGCGGAAGCAGGAGATACAAGGAGTCAATACCCGTCATTTCAGATAGGCTCGGCAGCGCTGGAAGCCCCGTAAACGTCCCTATATAAATTAAGGGTAACCACACCACACTACCGCACGATGTTAAGACCATAGCACTTGCAGGGTAAGCGCTAGTCATTGCCAACCTAGCAACGCCAAAATAACTACTAAGTAATAACAACGCGGCAACAAATAAATAGGAGTCATCCACGCCCAGCACAGTAAAAGAATATGAAACGGGGAGAGCTAACAACAAACACGCTAAAAATGACGAAGAGCGCTGTAGGTATGCCAAAGGTAATAAAACAAAAAGTAAGATACCGCTTGCAAGAGGCAAATGACGACCAAACTCAAAGGTCTCAACACCACTCCAAAGCAACAAGGCAAGTATTGCCAACACACCATGAGCCACAGAGGGCAAGGCCCAAGCCAAGCTCAGAGCCGCAAGGCATAACAATAAAAATCCATCAGGGAAATGTAGATCCATGTGATAAATTTGCGCCACTAACCAAATACCAGCGCCAAATAGCATCGTTCCCAAGATATGAATACTTTCTACGACACGAGGGTTAGCCTTTTCACTGCGGCCCATCAATAGGGCACTGCCATGCGCCCCCAGAATACCCACAGAAATCACCGCCAACTTCAAATAACGGTGCATATCTTGCCAGTTATAGGCAAACAACAAAATAATACCGAGCCCGAAAATTACCGCACCCAAAACGGCAAAAATAACCTTTCCCCACGCCCCATCACTCTTAGGTCGATACGCTACAAAAGCGGGATAACGAGCATATAAAGCTTGGGCCTGCTGATCATTAATGATGCCCTCACGTAACCACTGCGCTATCTCGGCCCGCAGCCAAGGGTTGTTGTTATCCATAGTGCTCCTGCAATTGTAAACTGCCAAGGTCAACACCAAGGCAGAAATCGCTGTCCTGTTCTGTATTATGGTCAATCATTCTGCGGGATTAGAGGGTTGAATAGAAACCCTATAACCGTATTAAATCACTTTATATTGCTTATCACCGCTTAACCCGAGTGACCCTGATAGCCAGTGATAAATATACGTCCAATTCAATATACAGCATCAAAAGAAACTACCTGTTTACCCGAGCTCCTCTAACACTCGCTCGGCAAAACCATGACCCGCTTCAGCATATAAATTAAACGTAATACAACCCATACCAATCAACTCCTCCTGCTGATCGGGAAAACGCGACACAACCGCGATTTTACCTCGGTAGTCCAGCTGCTGAAGAAGCTTAACTACATCAACATTTTCAGAGTGATTCGTTAAACTCACTAATACCGTTTTACGGCGATGCAAATTCGCACGCTCTAGAAAATCTCGGTCACTGGCATCCCCAGTGACACAGGAGATACCCGCTAGGCGCATTTTTAATGCCTTATCCGCGCTCTCCTCCACGCCAATAATCTTATCGGGGTAGTGCTCACTCAGGTATTCATAAGCCCCACTGCCTATACGCCCCATACCAAAAATGACTATTTCAGCCTCGCCCAAATCAACTGGGCGCTCTTCTTGCAGTAACTCTTTACGCTCCATTTTTTGCAGACGGGTAGCCAAACGCGCATACATGGAATGCACATGGGTGTTAAATGGCACAGCAATAAATAAAGAAATCGCCATGGCGACGGCCAGCGTGGTCAACCATGCCCCCGGAAGCTGCCCACTATTGACCGCCATCGCGGCAACAATTAAACCAAACTCACTGTAATTAAACAGCGACAAGCCAACCAACAGCGACGTTCTGGCCCGTAAGCGAAACATCAGAAGCAAAGCAAAATAAACCAAGGGCCGCAACAAGACTAAAGCGCTAATCACCAAGGCAACTAGCAGCATGTTTCCGCTGGGCAAACCGTAATAACCAATACTGAGAAAAAACGCCGTAAGGAAGATGTCTTTAAAGTTAATCAAGCTCTTGTATAGCTCAACACTCTTATCAACATTGGACAGCAACACGCCAAACAACAAGGCGCCCAAGCCTGCCTCCAAATGCATCATATGAAATAGCTCAGCACTTCCCAGCGCGACAGCCATACCAAATAAAATCAACAGTTCGCCATGGCCCGCCTGTTTTAACAAATATACCAATACAGGCCTGAGTAAAGGCAGAGCCAATAACAAAAATGCCCAAGGCGAAGGCGTATGCTCAGCAGACAAAACAAGGTAACTTACCGCAAAAATATCCTGAACAATCAAGATTCCAATAGCAATTTTGGCGTGTAGTGCTGCGCCCTCACCGCGCTCATCAAAGATTTTAACGGCAAAGACCGTACTAGAAAACGAGAGTGCGAAAGCCAGCATCCACGCCACTGAGGCGTCAATTTCTTCAACTCCGGGCAAGACCCAAAGTAAGGCCAATAACACAGCGGCGGTTAAAGGCACCACGATAACGGTATGCAGTGACGCAGTTACCCAAATTTGCGGCGCCAATAACTCCCGCAAATTCAATTTTAAGCCAATGGTAAACAATAATAAGGTGATACCGATTTCCGATAAGACGTGGATAACATCAGCATCGCCAAGTTCAAACCAACCAGCTAAAAAACCTGCAATTAAATATCCCAATAACGGCGGCATACCAATTCGCCGAAAACCTAAACCGGCCAAAAAAGCCACGCCCACTAAAATGGGTTCAATCATTAGCCTACATCCATTAATCTAGGTTTCTAAATATCACACAGCAATCACATTGCACTAAGTTAAAATAATCTAGGAATTAATACCGGCGTCGTTCTTTTATAACGCGCATACTCTGCATCACCGCCCCAACGCTGATCTGCACTTGCCTCTAACAGAGGAACGCCACTCACCTTGGTTAACAGTAGTACAAGAAAACAAGGCGAAATCAAACCCAAATACATCCATCCATTTAACGCAGGCAAGGCCATTAAACTCACTCCCACCCACGCCAATATTTCGCCAAAATAATTTGGGTGTCGCGACCTAGCCCACAAGCCAGAGCTAATAAACTTGCCTCGATGACTTGGCTTAGCGCGAAACTGACGCTTTTGCCAATCAGCAACGCTTTCAATCACCATACCCACTGACCAGATCACAAACCCTATAATAACTAACCACCCCAAAGGCAGTGCTCGCTCATCACTAAGCGCCAAAATAGCAGCCAATTGGATTAGAAATATCCAGCTGGCTTGCAAAGTCCAAGCCACCAAAAAGCGGGAAAAACTCGGTTTAATATTATCAAAGCGAGTGTCACCACCATCTTGCATTATTCTTAAAAAAAGAAAGCTACCTAAACGCAGCGCCCATACGATAATACACCCCGCCAATAAATAGTCGCCTACCCCAAGCTGTACGACTAAGACCAGCATAGAAAGCACGACGCTAATATTCGCCACTGCGCCAATGACATCGTAATAACGCTCGGTCTGAAACAAATAGGCATGAATAAAACCAAGCCATTGACTGGCAACGACCCCAACCAAAATCCACAGCGGAATTGCCATGCCGGCGATACGAGGCATTCCTTGAGATGCCGCGTAAGTAAGCGCTACCATAAACAACAGCAGCAAACTTATGATGGCGCCCCCACTCCATGCTGATTTCATAATAGAACGCCCTCATGGCCTTTGCGATACAGCGCTGTATTTAACACAGCTGGGATTTTAATATACAGGGCCAAGCTCTAAACCTCACCAAACTAAGATTCCAAACCACATCCCTTAGCTCTAAGGTAGTAAATAATATAACAGCAGCAAACAAGATTTGCGAAGCAAGGAAAAACAAGGCTTGCCCCTAATCGTAACTTAAAGCAGCATAAGCATTAGACACCTATCAGGAAATAATAAATGCAAGATAAACCCAGGCTACATGGAGCAAACTTCCCCTCTGCTCGCGACGAAATGCCAAGCAACCAACAGGACAGCCCACCGGCTTATCGATTGGCGTATACCGATCAAGATTTTTTACTTCGCGAAGAATTACGCGGTTTACGGTTTCATCTAGAGCTACAAAAACCTGAAATGGTGCTTAAAGAACACGGTATAGAATCGACGATTGTTATCTTTGGCAGCGCCCGATTTCTCTCACCATCTGATGCCAACAACGCGCTAAAATCAGCTGAGGCTGACGGCGACCCAGCTAAAATTCGTGCCGCCAAACGAGAACAACGCAATAGTCATTATTATCAGCAGGCCCAAAAACTAGGTGATCTCATCACCTCGCATTCAGCTAACTGCGAAGAAAACGAACGCCTCTATGTGGTCACCGGTGGCGGGCCAGGTATTATGGAAGCCGCCAATCGTGGTGCGGCAGAGGCTAACGGGAAGTCCATTGGCTTAAATATTGTATTGCCCCACGAACAAGCTCCAAACCCTTATATTAGCCCCGAGTTTTGTTTTCGCTTTCATTATTTTGGCATACGCAAAATGCACTTTATGCTACGGGCTAAAGCAGTGATCGTCTGCCCCGGCGGCTTTGGCACATTTGACGAACTATTTGAAGCGCTGACGCTCATTCAAACAGGCAAATCTAAGCGCGTTCCCATCATTCTTATTGGCCACGAATTTTGGCGGCAAGCCATTAATCTAGAGTTTTTGCGGGATGAAGGTGTTATTAGCCCAGATGACGTAAATATGATCTCTATTGTCGATACCGCCGAGCAAGCTTGGCAGCATATCGTCGATTTCTACCAACTCAGCCCAGGGCAATGCATACGCTGCTAGACCCTGTTAGCCCCTAGCCACAGGCCTTCTTCACCTAAAAATGGCTTCGGCCTGTGGTATCATAGCCGATTGTTTTTCAGCTAATGGTTACCTATGTCGGCGCCTATCGTTCGCTTCCAACACATCCGTTTTTCTTACCAGCTAGAGCCTATCCTTGATGACTTCAGCTGGTTTTGGCCACATGGTCAGCACATTGCCATTCTCGGCGGCAATGGTGCGGGCAAAACCACCCTCGCCAAACTCATTACCGACACTCTCCGCCCCAATAGCGGCGAGGTCGAATATGCTGACGATATTGGCCCAAAGGACATTGCCCACATCTCCTTCGATTTACATCGTGAGCTAATGGAACACGACCGCCGCTATGATGACAGCGAGACTCGCGACGATGCCTTTGACGTTGGCACCACTGTTAAACAGGCAGTGCTACAAGGGTATACTCCGGACGCGGCGTTTACTGAGCTGTGCACACGCTTAGGAATTGATCATATTCTTGAGCAGGGAATTCGCTATATCTCGACGGGCGAAAGCCGTAAAACGCTGTTAGCCCGAGCACTATTTGCCAAGCCCGCAGCCTTAATTTTAGACAACCCCTTTGAGGGCCTAGATATTCATGCCCAAGCAGAAATGCACACATTACTAGCCGAATTAGTCAGTTCGACAACTCCGTTAATTTTGCTGACCAAAGACGCCAATGACATCCCCGATACTATCGACACGGTGTATCAAATGGATCATGGGAAAATACGGGGTGAATGCAGCGCCTTGGAGGCAAAAAAACACGCCAAGGTCATTCATCATTTCGCCAAACCACTGCCCATTGCCAATGCCCCCAGTTATCCCGCCGACAAAGCATTGCTAGAGCTTCGAAACATCAATGTGAATTTTCGCGGCAAGCAAGTATTGAGTGATATCAACTGGACGCTGATGCCTCACCAGCACTGCTGTATTAGTGGTCCCAATGGCGCCGGCAAATCAACCTTGCTCGGCTTATTATGCGGTGAAAATGACAAAGCCTATGGGCAGCAAGTATTTTTATTTGGCCGCCAACGAGGCAGTGGCGAAAGTATTTGGGAGGTTAAATCACAATTTGGCATTCTCAATACCAGCATGCAAATGAGCAATCTGAAACGCACCAAAGCAATCGACGTTGTTGCCTCTGGGCTTTTCGATTCCGTGGGCTTGTACAATAATTACAGTGAATCCCAGCGCCAAACATTGATGGCATGGTTAGATGCCCTAGATTTACTGCCATTAAAAGAACAGCGCTTTGAACGGCTATCGTTTGGCGAACAACGCATGATCTTATTAGCCCGCGCCATGGTGAAATCGCCGCGCATTTTAATACTCGACGAGCCTTGTATAGGCCTAGACAATGATCAGAAAGCGAAACTGCTCGGCGCCGTCGATCAAATTGCAGCCCACGGCCAAACGCGGATTTTATTTGTCTCCCACCGCCGCGAAGAGTTGCCCGCCTGTATCAACCAATTTATCGATTTGGTGCCTTCCGAAAATGGCGGCTACACCGCCAATATTCGGGAGTCTTAGGGCAAGATTGCCATCCTAGTCAAAAACACCTTTAAACCATTGCCACATCTTCTCCCCGTCTGGCGCGCAGCCCCCACTTTCTGTGGGTGCGCTGCCTCTCATAAAGGGCATATAACGTGCGCCATCACACCATGACTGGGTTAACCGTCCCGACTCGCCATCTACCCACTGATATTCCACACCGGCAACCTGTGAAAAAGGCATTTGCTCTGTGCTTGCCTCAGCCATAAACTGACGCCACACGGTTAATGCACCACTGGCACCCGTTAATCCTGTAGACGCATTATTGTCGGTGCCCATCCACACCACCGCCATGTAATCACCCGCAAAGCCGGCAAACCAAGAATCACGGGTATCGTTACTGGTTCCCGTTTTTCCCGCAACGCGGTAGTCCTTAGGTAAAACCCGATAAACACCTTTACCTGTTCCTTCGCGCACGGTTTCTAACATCGCATATTGCAATACATGAACCGCGGCAGGGTTCACCACTTTTCGAGGCTTTTGTGGATAGCGCGCCAACAGCTCACCTTCGCTGTCAGTTATGGCATAAATCGTCCGCAATGGTGTATATCGACCATCCGCAGCAATGGTTTGATACATGGCTGCCACTTCTATGGGAGCCAATTCGGCCGCACCCAACAACATTGACGGCACCTCTAATAAAGGCCGGTGAATGCCTAGGCGTTTAAACATATCCATGACATTATCTAAGCCCACATCCATCCCTAATCTGGCCGTTGCCAAGTTATAGGAATGAGACAGCGCCGTATGCAGGGCAACGTCACCATGGGATTTACGGTCATAATTAGAAGGCTTCCACAGCGAGCCATTGGCATTGGGGATCGTAATGGGCTCATCCGAAACACGGGTCAATAAATTGTAATACCGGGGTTGATTTAAGGCTGCCAAGAAAACCGCCGGTTTAGCCAGTGAGCCAATCGGTCTGAGCGCATCAAGCGCCCGATTAAAGCCGGCATAGCGGGGCCGTTTACCGCCAATCACCGCCACGACATCGCCGCTATTTACCCTTGTTACCACCATGGCGACCTGCAGGTCTTTCTTGCGGCTTTCTAAGCGCGCCAAGGATTTCACCGTGGCTTTTTCGGCGCGACGCTGTAAAACCGGATCAAACGGCGTAAAAATTCGCAGCCCATTGCTCTGTAACTCTTTACTCTGATAATCACGACTAAGCTGGCGACGCACTAAATCGACATACGCAGGATAAACGCCGTCCAAGGCCGATGACTTGGCCAACTCAAGAGGCTCTTTTTGCCATGCTGCAAGCTGTGCAGGGGTTAACCAGCCCTGCTCAGCCAATTCACCCATCACAATATTGCGGCGGTTTTTTGCGCGCTCTGGATGACGCCACGGGTCGTAATATGACGGCCCTTTCACCAAGCCCACCAGCATCGAAATTTGCGCTAGATTTAACTCTGCTAAAGGTCGGTTAAAATAATGCCGCGCCGCAAGGCCAAAACCATGAATAGCGCGGTTCCCCTCTTGGCCAAGGTAAACCTCGTTAATATACGCCTCAAGAATACGGTCCTTGCTATAATGCATTTCAGTGAGAATGGACATGATCGCTTCTTTGGCTTTACGCGATAGACTCCGCTCATTACTCAAAATAGTATTTTTAACTAATTGCTGGGTTAAGGTGCTGCCACCCTGTACCGTGCGCCCCGCCTTTATATTTGCCAAAAACGCACGTGCAATACTGCGCGGCGAAATCCCAAAATGGCGATAAAAGTGCCGGTCTTCAACCTGCACCAAGGTTTCCACCAGCATCTGTGGCACCTCTTCCAAGCTCAGCATGAGTCGATCTTCATGGCGGCCCGGGTACACCCCGCCAATCACCATAGGGTCTAATTGATCTTCGGTGATCCGTTCGCCAAGGGAGTTGCGAATGACGCCAACGGTCGTTGCCCTCATATCCACTTCGATTTTTCGCGCTTCTCGCTCGCCATCGGCAAAAGAAAAGGGGCGCAAAAATATTGAGAAATGATCACCTTGACGGTAGTACGTACCGGGCTCATTGACTAAACGCCGGGACCGATAGCCAAGCTCACCCAACTCAGACTCAAGCTCATAGGCCGTTAATATAGCGCCAGAGGCCAGTACCAAGGGTCTGGCATAAACCTGTGCAGGCTGTGCGTAGCGTTTGGCGTCAAATGCGCCACGCACTTTTGCATCGCTGTAGGCAAACATAATGAGCAAGAGCACCAAGCCAACCAGAGCCAATTTCAGCCCCAAGCTCAACCATGATATTGAACGCAATTTACTCACAATGCGCTTTTGAGATTTTTTAACCATTCATCACAACCAGATCAAATTTATTAATTCTTACTACATCATGCTATATGTTCACGCTTAGCCAAACATAATCACAGCTAGTTACAGGCAGTCACAGCCCATTTGGCCGTCTTTACATTGCAAATCTACAATCAAACCGGATAATAGCGGCACTTTACCGCAAGTAACTGGCAAATAAGATGAAAACATATCACCTCTATGGCATTGGCGCTGCACTCGTCGACACTGAAATCGAAATAAACGATCAAGAGCTTAACGCACTTGGTGTTGAAAAAGGCCTGATGACCCTTGTTGATGCAGACCGCCAACAGGAGCTTATGGACAAATTAAGCGGCCATTTGGTTCATGCCAGCCAAGCAAGTGGCGGCTCAGCGTGTAACTCTGTCATTGCCGCCGCCTATTTTGGCGCTAATAATTACTATTCTTGTAAAGTCGCCAACGACGAGCACGGCGACTTCTTTATGAATGATATCAAATCAGCTGGCGTGGACGCAGACTTCAGCAGTGAAAAATCCCCAGGAGTCACCGGGAAGTGCCTAGTCTTAATCAGCCCAGACGCTGAGCGCAGTATGAACACTAATCTCGGCATTAGTGAAACCCTCTCTGTGAGTGAGCTGAATGAGTCTGCACTAAGTCAGTCCCAATACTTCTACGCGGAAGGCTACCTAGTTACTTCAGATACCGGACGCGCTGCCGCAATAGCAGGCCGCAAAATAGCAGAAAACAACGAGGTAAAAACGGCACTTAGCTTTTCTGACCCTGGCATGGTGAGTTTTTTCCGCGATGGTTTAAGTGAGATGCTCGGTGACGGTGTCGACCTTATTTTCTGTAATGAAGCCGAAGCTCTGGGATGGGCACAAAGTGAAAATATAGACGATGCGATCAGCGCCCTCAAAAAGATAAGCAAGACCTTTGCAATTACCTTGGGCGCAAAAGGCGCGTTGGTATTTGATGGCGAGCAACTTCACACCATTGCCGGCCATAAAGTTAACGCCGTAGACACCAATGGTGCCGGAGATATGTTTGCAGGTGCATTCTTATATGCGATCACTCATGGCTACGATTTCCAGCAAGCGGGTAATTTAGCCAGCTTGGCCGCCGCAGAAGTAGTATCGCAATATGGCCCACGTTTAGCGGGTCCGCGTCACCAAGAACTACTCGCGCAGCTAGCTTAATATGGCATGAACACGTAACACCAAGGCATTACCTAACATTGGTGTTACGTGAATGAACAAGATGGGGCTTATTATTTTTCCTTACGCGCCCTAATATCAACTACCGCCTGAAAGCCATCCTGATTATCTGTTACCGTCACCCCCGCCACTGAGTACTTTGAATCGCTAATAACCATACCCACACCGTCCCGCACCCTAACTCGGCTAGTGATAGGCTTTGCCTGCCTTGCAAAATCTTTTGGCTTAATTTCATAATCATCCGCAATATCAACGCCCGTCGTACTCACCACACCTGATATCACTTCTGATAGTGATTCTGAATCAATATACTCAGAAGATAATGCTTTTATTTCACCAATTGAGGTTACTTGTTCCGAATTAATTTTATCAGTGATTTTTTCATTTAATTCAGCCACGTCTTGGGTATCATCAATTTTAGAAGTAATACCCTTTAAGATTGATCCACATATTTTTGCATAAGACTGCGACGTTGCCCTTGGCGACACCTTCAAAAACGACTCTATCCAGTACTTGGTTTTTTGCCCCAAGTTATCAACCACAAATACGCCCTGATCACCGGGAAAAATCAACGCCCCTTTTTGGATTTTATTAAGTGAAATACCGCTTCTAGCGCTAATATCAAATGCATCGTCAGTTTCAGTTATTTCCAAAAAATCATCTTTGTTTTCCATTTTCATAATGGCAAGACCCGCAGAATCGGTATCGCCAATTTTTAATCCTGAAAACAATAAAAACACAAGGTCACCAGTAGCAATATTCTGGTGAGTCGACGTTGAGTACAGATGTTTAGCTAGGGCCTGAGTGTTTGCAATAAAATCACTGGTATTAGCAAAAATTTTTGCGGTGATATTCGCGACTGTATTTAACGATAAATCAGATTCATGGAAAAAGTCATAAGCTGCTTTTTGTTTAGACAGTGGGATCAAGTAATGGGTAATAAGTAATTCACTTAGACTCTCACTAACACTGCTTTCCTTTTCAGCAAGACGAATACCATCTTCCTTAGTTTTATTGCCAACCCTATGCACAGCAATATTACTCAGCCGAGCAGAACTCACATCGATCATTATTTACTCCGCTAATTATAAAAGCATGACACCACCCTTCAGGGCGCATCATTCAGACAAAGTTTATTTTATGAAAACCAGGATGGGCAGGATATGTTCACTTACACAATCGCAACTGCTCATTATTCTATTAGCACCCTAGCAACATTTTATGAGCTAGGGCGCCTACTAACATTAAAAGTGAAACTCACCGTTATTGTGAACAGCTAGGTTAGCACTAAGCTAATAATGCCAACTGTTCTTGGTAGTCTAACTCAATTGCGTCATCGAGTGTTTTGAGTAGTGAAGCCCGCATTTTCAATTTTGTTACATGGTGGGCCACCAGATTCAAACCTGCTAGGCGGTTTGCCTCAGCCTGAACTGTCGCTGGTAACGCATCTGCAGGAACGATTTTATCAAGAAAACCACCCTCAACAGCCTCTTGAGGAGAAAACATTTGTGCGGTTGTTATTGCACGCTGAAAACAGGCAGGGGTTAGTCGAGCACGCGGCAATTCAATACCAAAGTGGTGCATAGTCATGCCAATTTGAATTTCGTTTAACCCAAGCTGAAATGGGCCTTCCACTCCAATGCGAAAATCACACGCCATGAGTGTAAAGCAACCTTGAGCGAGAGAATGCCCTGTGCAAACGGCCAGTACCGGCATAGGGAAGGCCAGTAAACGACGACACAATCTAGATCCCGCCCTCACCATTTCGACACCCTCACGAGCATCAGCCTGAAACACCTTTAAATCGAACCCCGCCGAGAATATTCCCGGTTTCCCAGCCAATACCACAACCGCAGCCTTTTCCTGTTCAGCCTGATCTAGCGCGCCATTGATGGCGGCAATATGATCTGGCGACATCGCATTAACCTTGCCATTTTGCATTGTTATAGTGGCAATTTTGCCGTCTAGTTGATAGTTAACCAAATCTGTCATCATGGGCCTCTAGTGTTATCACTGAAAACATCGTTTTGCATTCTAGGGAAATGAACCGCAAGCTACCAGCTTTTACGAGTAATTAATTCATTTACAGGGCAGACTCAGGAAGTCCAATGTCACGTCAAAAGGGTGAATACCGTAGAAACGTCTTAAAACGTAAAACTCTTTAGTATCAACAGGCCAAAGAACCCTCTAGCGATACTCCATTTTTGCTGAGATTTTATTAAACAAAGCAGGGAAAAACCGCTTTATTGTTGGAGCAATAGCGCTAAGCCCCTTCCCAACCACAACTTCGTCATTATTATTTAGCATTGCTTTGACTATACCCTGTACGCACTTCTCTACAGACATACCATTCAATATCGAATCATCGTTTTTATTTTGAGCCGCGCCATGTTCATTTAAGGCGTTAATCGCAATATTTGTCTGAATGGAGCCAGGGCACACAGTTAAACATTGAATTCCATGTTCCGCAGTCTCTGCCCGCAAGCAATCCATAAAGCCTACAACCGCAAACTTAGACCCAGAATACCCAGTGCGCAATTTAGACCCTATTTTACCTGCGACACTACTCACACTCACCACCATGCCTTGTCCTTGAGCCACCATTCCCGGTAACAAGGCCTTTGTCATGGCAACAGTGCCTAGGTAATTCACCTCCATCAACTGGCGATAAACAGATAAATCGGTATCGATGAACAGCGATCGCTGTGAAATGCCGCCATTATTGATCAGAATGTGCACGGGACCAATGTCAGCTAGGGAAGACTGAACAATACCGCCAAGGTTATCGCTATTGGCCAAATCCAACGGCACCACCCAATGCCTATCCAAGCCACCCGGCAATGACGCCGCAACCTCTAAAAGTAATTCACGACGCCTAGCGGACAATATAATTCGCGCCCCCTTAGAGGCTAACTGACGGCAGAGCTCTAAACCTATCCCAGAACTCGCCCCGGTTATCCAAATGGTTTTATTATTAATATCCATTAGCACTTCCTATATACCCTACCCTACGTCGCGCTGTAGATTGAACTGGGCTAAATTGCACTATACACCACCGAGTCTCGCTGTCATTCACAATAAGCTACAACGTCTTTTTGCTTGATCAAAAGAGCTATTAACGCTGGACACGCCACCAGCCATAAACTTAACACTGATTAGTAGTTGTTAGAATTTTCAAATTCAGCATTAAAAAATGTATCCTGAAGGGTATTCGCCATGGCCTGACAAGCCGCTGATAAAGGGTAGCGACGGCGGGTAATGATGCCAACTTGTTGGCGTATTGTCGGTTCTAATAATGGGCGACAATGGGCGCCAAGTTCATGCATTTGCGCCTGACACAATGAGGGCACAACGCTCACCCCAAGACCGTTAGCAACCATCCTACCGATAGTCACCAATTGATGCGTTTCAAATGCCGGTGTAAAGGACAAACCCAAGCGTACAAATTCGCGAGATATGAGCTGACGTACCCGAGAAGGCGCTTGCAGGCTAATAAATTCTGACTGCAATAATTGCGTAGCGCTAAGTTCCTTTAAACTTAAAAGAGAATGACCCGGTGGCAATACGGCGACAAAACGATCTTCAAATAATGGGCTAAATAACAGATCATCGCCATCAAACTGTTTCCCACTCCCCGCTTTTCCATCACTGGGATCAAAGCTAACCCCCAATTCAACGCGTCCACTGCGCACCATGGCAACCACCTCTTCGGCGATAACATCATTGAGGGTGATTTTAATTTCAGGATGGTGGGTCTTAAAGTGACGGATAGCAATGGGTAGCTGATTACTGGCAAAGGACGGCATAGCTGCAATACTAATTTTACCGGCGCGCAAGGCAAATCGCTGATGCAGACTGTCAAAAGCACCGTCCCAATCCGCAAGTAGGCGCAGCGCCACGGGGTAAAAACTTTCACCTTCTGGGGTAAGTACAAAACTGCGAGTTGTGCGAAGTAATAATGGCCCACCAATGGTTGTTTCTAATACCTTGATCGCACTACTCAACGCAGGTTGAGACAAATGGACCAGCACCGCCGCCTCTGCAAAGCTGCGAGACTGTACTACGGCAACAAAAGCACGAACCTGTTTAAGGGTAACGTTGATGTGAGCCTCCCAACATTTAATTCATAAAATCTATTAATCAATAAATTATATCCATTTGATCAATATAATCACTTGCGTCACTGTTAGCAATAACAGCGCTAATATTGAATTTTAGCGTCCCACAATAAAAACCCTGAGCGCCACCCGTTCAGATAAAACACAGCGTGAGGAGCACAAGCAATGGCTGGATTTAACAAAGTAGTAAATAGCTATGAAGATGCCATGGCGGGGCTAGAAGACGGCATGACGGTCATCGCCGGTGGTTTTGGCCTCTGTGGTATCCCAGAAAACCTAATTTCTGAAATCAAGCGCAAAGGCTGCCGCGAGCTGACTATTATTTCCAACAATTGCGGCGTTGATGGCTTTGGCTTAGGCATTCTCCTAGAAGACAAACAAATTAAAAAAATGGTGTCTTCTTACGTGGGTGAAAACAAGTTATTTGAAACTCAGCTACTCTCCGGCGAACTTGAAGTCGAACTGACACCACAGGGAACACTGGCGGAAAAAATTCGCGCTGGCGGTGCCGGCATCCCCGCTTTCTATACCGCAACCGGATTTGGTACACCTATTGGCGAAGGCAAAGAAGTCAGAGAGTTCAACGGTCGTCAATACATTATGGAAGAAGCATTAACTGGCGATTTCGCCATCGTCAAAGCCTGGAAAGCGGATCGCTACGGAAACCTTGTTTTTAGACACACAGCGCAAAACTTTAACCCTATGGCGGCAACGGCAGGAAAAATCACCGTCGTGGAAGTCGAAGAAATCGTCGAGCCCGGCGAACTAGATCCCGCCCACATTCACACGCCAGGTATTTACGTAGACCGCCTCATTTTAGGCAGTTTCGAAAAACGCATAGAACAACGCACCGTTCGCACCGCATAAGGAGAATAATGATGGCTTTAACTCGTGAACAATTAGCGCAACGTGTAGCACAGGAATTACAGGACGGTTACTACGTAAATTTGGGCATTGGCATCCCGACACTGGTAGCCAACTACATCCCTCAGGGAGTAGAGGTTATGCTGCAGTCAGAGAATGGCTTACTGGGAATGGGGCCATTCCCAACGGAAAGCGAAATAGATGCCGACATGATTAATGCCGGTAAACAAACTGTGACCGCAGCCACCGGCGCGTCAATTTTCTCGTCAGCAGAATCCTTTGCCATGATTCGTGGCGGCCATGTCGACCTAACTGTATTGGGTGCATTTGAAGTCGATATTGCTGGAAACATTGCCAGCTGGATGATTCCAGGCAAATTAATAAAAGGCATGGGTGGCGCGATGGACCTAGTCGCCGGCGCAAACAATATTATTGTTACCATGACCCACGCCAGCAAACATGGCGAGTCAAAATTGCTCACCAAATGCAGCCTCCCACTCACCGGAGCCGGCTGCATTAAAAAGGTGGTCACTGATTTGGCTTATATAGAAATTGCCGACAATAAATTTTGGTTAAAAGAGCGCGCACCGGGTGTTAGTGTTGACGATATTGTTAGACTCACCGAAGGTGAGCTAGTCGTTCCAGAACATGTGCCCGAGATGTCCTTGTAGCCATTAACGATTTGAAACCCAACAAAACACCGGAGAAAGTAACATGGTTATAGATCCAAAGCGTAAGGTTGTCATTGTCGACGCCGTTCGCACCGCTATTGGTAACTTCAATGGCACTTTATCCACCACTCCTGCCCATGTTTTAGGTGCCAAGGTCATTAGCGAGCTACTCCTTCGTACAGGAGTAAAAGCCGAACAGGTTAACGAGCTTATTTTTGGCCAGGTATTAACTGCCGGCGCAGGACAAAACCCGGCTCGACAAGCCGCCATCGCCGCAGGTCTACCTGAAACCTGCCCAGCCATGACCATCAACAAAGTATGTGGCAGTGGCATGAAAACCGTACACCTTGCAGCGCAAGCTATTCTTTGTGGCGATGCAGACATCGTTATCGCCGGTGGCCAAGAAAATATGAGCCTGTCGCCACACGTCCTCCCCAAATCCCGTGATGGGCAAAAAATGGGAAACTGGGAATTAAAAGACACAATGATCCAAGACGGCTTATGGGATGCATTTAACGATTACCATATGGGCATCACCGCCGAAAATATTGCTAAAAAATATAATATCAGCCGCGAACAGCAAGACCAGTTTGCTGCCGAATCACAATTAAAAGCGCAACAAGCCATTACGAATGGCAACTTTGTGGACGAGATCGTGCCCATCGAAATTCCTCAACGGCGAGGAGATCCCATCACTTTTGCAGTAGATGAATTTCCGCGTGCCGGCACAGATGCCGAGATGCTTAGCCGCCTACGACCCGCATTCGCCAAAGACGGTAGCGTAACCGCAGGTAATGCCTCAGGTCTGAATGACGGCGCGGCTGCCTTACTTTTAATGAGTGAAGAGAAAGCCAAGGAACTTGGACTAAGCCCACTGGCAACCATTGCGGGCTACGCTAGCGCAGGTGTCGACCCCGCGATTATGGGCACCGCCCCCATTCCCGCATCGCAAAAATGCCTTGCTAAAGTAGCTTGGAACGTTGGCGACCTTGAACTTGTGGAATCCAATGAAGCCTTCGCGGCCCAATCCATTGCCGTGAATCAAGAGATGACATGGGATACTAACATCGTGAACGTCAATGGTGGCGCGATTGCGCTAGGACACCCCATTGGCGCATCTGGCGCCCGCATCCTCGTCAGCTTGCTTCACGAGATGAAACGCAGAAATGCAAAAAAAGGACTCGCGACTCTTTGTATTGGTGGCGGACAAGGCGTTGCTATCGCGGTAACACGATAAATAACGGTTTGATGTTATAAACAGAAAAAAGGCAATACTAGTCACAAAAATGGCTAGTATTGCTTATCAAACATTCAACACCTGAAACCGTTGAGTCGCTTAACCCGCCTAAAACTGCCCCACCGACAAAGCCATGACATCATCTGAGCCAGAACGAATGGCAATCCAATGGGCGTGGACACGCGGTAAAATTTTATTAATATAAAATCCGGCAACGGAAATATTCGCCGACAAATAATCTACATCTTCGCTCTTCGACGGCATAGTGCTCGACAACATCGCCTTATCACAGAGCAATGATCCCGCGCATACATAACCCGTGAGCATAACAAAGTCGAAAGCAACGCTTTCAATAAATTCATCATCATCTTTATTGGCTAAAATCCAATCAGTTGCCGCCTGTAGCACCATGACAGCTTCCATTAAATTCAGTCCCATATCTGAGATATCACTCTCACGCCGCTGGAATTTATAGGCGTCGGTACGAATCATATGGATCATGCGTTTAATTTCAACGCCGGAATCACGAATAACTTTTCGCTTAGTAAAATCAAGCGCTTGAATTCCGTTAGTGCCTTCATAGATCGCCAAGATACGCGCATCGCGGTATAACTGAGCAGCACCAAATTCTTCGATAAAGCCCACCCCACCGTGAACCTGTATCCCCATGGAGGTCACTTCATTCGCAATCTCTGTGGACCATGTTTTCACCAGTGGCGTAACCAAAGCAAGACGAGCATCACCATCACTACCCTCCTCACTTTCAGAAAGGTCTAATTGCGCATACGCGTAATAACAGACAACACGCGCCGCTTCTGTTAAAGCACGCATTTGCATTAACATACGACGCACATCAGGGTAATTAATGATTTCCGTACCGCCTTGCACACGCTCTTTTGCGTATGCCAGTGCCTGTTGATAAGCACACTCAGACACCCCAACACCCTGCAGCGCGACCCCAATTCTTGCATGATTCATCATCGTAAACATATACGACAAACCACGCCCTTCCTCACCGATTAAGTATCCAATCGCGCCACTGTTGCCGCCGAAATCCAGCACACAGGTAGGGCTGCCGTGAATTCCAAGTTTCTCTTCAATAGATAGAGGATGAACATCATTGCGCTCAGTGAGTTCACCGTGTTTACCTAATAAATACTTAGGCACGATAAACAGCGATAAGCCGTTATTGCCTTTGGTTGCACCAGCAACCCGTGCGAGAACGAGATGTATAATATTTTCGGCAACGTTGTGATCGCCCCAACTTATAAATATTTTTTGACCCTTGATAAGATAATGCTCTCCGGTTTTCACCGCCGAGGTTCTCACTGTACTTAAGTCAGAACCCGATTGCGCTTCTGTCAGGTTCATTGTCCCCGTCCATTCTCCAGATACCAACTTAGGTAAATAGGTAGCCTTTAACTTGTCGTCACCGTGTTTAGTCAGCGCCGAGATCGCTCCTTGAGATAGTAAGCTCACCATTGAAAAGCTCAGGCTGGCCGCCATAAAATTCTCATTCACCGCACAAGCAACTAAATGCGGTAATCCATGGCCACCAAACTCCGGCGAGCAAGACACAGAGGGCCAGCCCGCTTCTGCGAAATTTTTATACAATTGACTAAAGGAGCTGGGAACAAGCACCTCGCCATTTTCAAGACGACATCCTTCGCTGTCAGCATCTTTATTAATTGGCGCAAAGAAATTTTCCGCATGAGTCGCCGCACCGCTGACAACCTCCCTAATCAATGTCATATCAACGCCTTCATAGTTGGGCAAACTATCCAGCTGGCAACTGCGTATAAGAGAACGAATGGTGTGGACAATATCATCTGTCCTTGCCTTGTAATAATTCATAATAAGTTACTCTGTGGTACTTAACTATCTAGCACATACTTATGCTCGGCCTAAACGAGACAATGCCGAATGCGTTAAATAGCGAGGAAAGATTGAAGGGTCATTCACCGAGCTCTTGTGGCCTCCTTTGAGCTCTTTAACATGCTCTACTCGGGTGATACGTCCACTCTGAAATTCATAGGCATGAAAATAGGCCCATGACCAATAAGGGTGTTTTCCGTTCATTACATTTTTTGTACCATTTTCAAACTGACAATAGCAGCCATCAAATGACCGAAAAGGCACACCCGCACGATCGAAGGTTACCATCGCCAAGGGCATCTGATTGCGCGCATCAAACCACACACGTTTCTTGCTGATCGGTGCACGAGGAAAACCAATAGGTTCAGCTTCACAAATAATCGCCTCGGGCACCATTTCAACAACACTATCAAAAAAGCTATCACCCTTAGGGCCGCCGTGAACGCCATGCTCCCAATTATCGTGATCTGAGTTCCAACCAGAAGACAAGCCAGCCAACATGGGCTGACGGCCTATCACTTTGTAATTACCCCATGCGTGTAAAGGGTCACCAGCTGCCCAAGCATCGGACAAATACAACGCCGAACCCGGCACCAAGGGTTCAAAACGTTGATTTGTCGGAAACTGACGGATACGCCTAAAGTAGGGAACATAGCCATAAAGATCAGGAAATTTATTTTGATCATAAGGCCAAACATTGAGGTAAGATGCGCCTCGCTCACTCTCTGGAGAAGTGTAAACAACGGTATTGAAACGAAGTTTATCGCGATGCTTTGGCCAATACGGTTGCGGCTCTAAAACAAGCCGCCCTACCGGTGAAAGCTCTGCCCAAACCAAATCGTATTGATAGTCAATTTCGCCAAGAGGATTAACATCGTATTCCTTCATAGCAAACAGATTTGCATCATGCCTACCCCAAGATAAGGTTAAACCAGCAAAAAGCTCCAGGGCCGAGTCGCTTCCGGGAAAGGGATGGCCACCAATCCATGGACTACCGTCGGCAACCCGAACATTGCCGGCCTTATCAAACCTTGCCATGCCCTGATTTGACAGGGTTGCGTTTTGGTATTCCCACGGCCCCATTTTCATCCAGTCGGTTGTTGTTGCCACAACCTTTAATTTACGTCCCATTTCCGAGACATGTTTATATTTAGCGGGATCTAATAATTCCTTAACAAGTTCAACATTGTCTGCGGTTATATAGTCGCCAACCTTTATTTTTCCTCGAGTATAAGACTCTATAGAGAGTAGTTCATCGGGATACGCTTTACTCACATCACCAGCAGACGCAATGGTCGACCACAGCGGAGCGAGTACACCGGCACCAGCAAAAGCTGAACCGTAACGTAAAAAATCCCGACGATTTAATCTTGATGACCATTTGTGCAAGTGCATATTAAACCCTGACAAAACAGCCGAAAGGATGAACTTTCGGCTAAAAGAAAGGAAAATTTTCAGTTAATATCGCAAAAAGACCGAGATCATTAGAATTGCATTGTCACTCGCAAAGCCAGTTCATCGGCAAAGTCTAGTGACGACACCATATTAGTGGTTGGGTTATCTCCCCATGCACTGCCATCAACATGGTTATAGAATGCCTCGACAGTCAAACCTTTACCGGGGTTCCAACGCAGGCCCGGTTGAAAAAGAACACCGCCGTCCAAGTCAATCAAAGTGGCTAATTCAATTTCAAAAATCTTATTCGCGGTCGGTTGCAAGAAACCAAAAACGATATAACTTGCATTACCCGTTTTCTCATTTTTAACGGTTGTGGTATCACCCGACGCTAGATCTTCTAAACCCACTCTGCCATAGCCACTCAAATGTCGACCAACCAAATCACTGCGATTCTTAGTTAAGGCCTGAAACACAATGTAAGTACCAGGAAGCTCCTTAAAGAAGCGATGCCATTTATCAACAACAAGGGCAACTGTGTACTCGTCTTCTTTTATTGCCTGTGATGACAAAGTCGGATTTGTAAATGTCCGCTCTGGCGTGTACTGAACTTCAAGATTAAATATCAGCTGATTAAGAAAATTATTATCGCTCTCATTGACATAACTCGCACCTAGCGCAAAATCATTTTCACGGTGATATGTCCGCTCTATATGACCACGCATACTGCCTCCAGCCGCCAGGAAGAATGTATTAAGTTGCGCCGCCGTTTCACCAACATTACCGCCTACACTGGCATACACATCCGGAGTTGCATCAAACTCTGTAATCGCAGCATTTAAACCACCGATCGCATCTAACCTCGCTTCTGCCGCATACTTAAACCACTCCTCGGCAGAATAAATACCGCCGGGGTTAACTGAAAAAGAGGTATTTGCCATCGCTTCACCAGAGTTATCATAAAGCCGACAAATGGCAGGATCATACACAGGACAGGCAACAGAGTTTGCTGGCAACTTAACGTTGTAGGCCGTATTAATCACGTTACCTACCAAACCCGTTAGCGGTTTATTAACACCAGACTTTGTCCACGCGAAAGTACCTTCTGTGGCATAGCGACTCACAAAGGAGGCTTGCCAGCCCCACTGGCCATAATCACCCTTTAAGCGAAAACCAGCCGATATTTTGTCATCGTAACCACCTGACTCATAGGCATCATGCACGGTAAATTGTGTAGGAATAATATTGTATGGCGTATTCGGATTGCCAAAGACCGATGGCTGAAAACGACCCACATAGGCATCAGCAAGAACATTCCCGCTTACTTGATAAGTCGCTCGCAACGACAGCATTGGCACCCGCTTATCTGAAAACTCTTCTAAACCACGATCCAATAAGGAATGACGCCGCAAGTCTAAACCATTCGGGGTATCAAAGACGCGGAAGAATATTGCCTGCCCCCATGCAATTTGCTGGTTACCCAAACGCAAGCTTAAATCACCTGAAGCATACTCAAGTAAAAACGTTGGAAAATAAACTTGATAGTTTTTCCCCGTCCATTCAAGTGGATTGGGGTTTCCGCCCTGATCTGCTAGGTAATCGAAATAACTTGGGGTGCCTTCATAAAGTGCTGGATTCGCATGCGGGCCAGAATCCAAGCCTCCTTGATAGTCGGCCACATCCTTGGCATCAAAAGCATCGTATATTTCAGGGTCAAACATCCCTCTTAGCCTGGCAATAAACCGCCACTCATAATTGAACTGCATGTTCATTTCAATTTCTGTACGCACTACCGCATAATTGAAATCATTGGATGTCGTCTTAATATAATCACCGCGCCGGATGGTGTCAGCAAACGGTAGCGGAGTCGTACCCCATGCACCAGCACCACCTAAACCGAGTAAGCTGCCTACGCCACTAACTGGGTTGAGCGCTGGAGGTAAGTATGCCTGACGCGAAATAGATTGATTGTTATAGTAGTTCCCACCTTGGTTATTGGGGTTTTCTTCTCCACTGGTGCTACCGGCAATTTCTGCTCGGACAAAGCCATTAAATGATACATTAAAATCTTCGAACCAGCCTTCATCATCAGCGATAGCAAGCGGGCTCAGCATGGCTAACGATATAAATGGCACAATTAATGGGCGACAAGAAACATGAAACAACTTCATAAGAAATTCCCTCTGAATACGATTTATATTTTTATTAATACTTCTAATTAGGTCTTTTTTAATTCTTATAATTAATTTCAATTATATTGGCGTTATTACCGACAACAATCGCAGACGAACCATCCTCGGAAGCGGCAGCCGACCCATACCATCCTGTTTTAATATCCAAGCCTTCTGCAGAAGTCCAAGTTTCACCATCATTAAAACTCAGCAGGATTTCCCTCATGCCCGGTGCAACAACTAACCCAGATGCCAATGAAGTAACGCCTAATAGGTTTTGGTGAGTTACTGAAGACAGCTTATTCCATGTATCACCTAAATCGTTGCTTTTGAGAATATAGCCCTCCTGTCCAACTGCAAATGCGGTTCCATCATCGCGGACATCTATAGCAGACAAAGTGGGTGATACCTCAACATCAGAACTACCACCCGCATGATTGACAGCCCATGTCAGCCCGCTATCATTGGATGCAAGAACTAAGGCGAGCTCGCCAACAATCCACGAGCGACCTGATTCATTAATTTTCACGCCGTAAAGATTGGGTTCAAAAAAACCACCAAGACGCATATCGGGGTCATGAAATGTATTGCTCCAATCGGGTGATACACGCGCCCAACTTAAACCGTTATCAGTTGACCTAAGAATTAGACCAAAAGCGCCAACCGCAACTGCGTAACCACTATTGTTTATATCAACATTAAAAATTCTTTCACTGGTTCCACTTTCTACCTTGCGCCAAGTTCCATCGTTTTCTCGTAAAACGATAACACCAAACTGGCCAACCGCGATTGCCCTAGAAGCACTAAAACTCACACCCAGTAACGATAAGGAATTGTCATTACTTTCTAATATCCAGTTTTTACCACCATCATCAGTTCGAAATATTTGACCACCAGAGCCTACGGCAAAACCTTTATCACCCTCTATGTCGATATCAAACAAGGCCTGATGAGGCGTACCACCTACGACAAGATTGGCCTTCGTATTCGTTGCAAAAGCGACATTACCCGTAAAAAATAGTACGAGTAGTATGGCCGAGCATCTTTCAATCATTTTTATCATTGTGCTAGCACCCTGAAGGAACCCGCAGGACTTAGCCTGCGGCAAAACTATTAGACCTGACCTAAGCGTTGTAAGGCCTGCTGAGTAAAGAATCGGCTATAAGCTTTATCATTATCGAAACTGAATTCAGACTTATGCCCACCTTTATTCTCCTTCTGGTGTGCTGCGCGACTCATACGACGTGTTTGCGCATCAAAGGAATGAATATTAATCCATGACCATGCTGGTGATTTTCCATCTGGACCCAACACTACCTTGTCACCTAATTTGTATTGACCAAAGTTAGTTTCAAAGTTAACCCATGGCTTGTCCTGGCGATCAAAACGGATGTTTCCGCAGTACATATTGTTACGCATATCAATATACGCTAGACGTTTTCCTACCGGTGCTCGCGGATAGCCGATTGGTTTTGACTCAAGAATGGCAACCTCTGGAGACAATTCATAATCGGTATCCCAAAAGGTGTCGCCATTAGGACCACCATGGGTGCCGGCTAGCCAATTTTCGTGGTCACCATTCCACTTGGCATTAAAACCACCGAGCATGGGTTTGCGCTCAATGACTTTATAATCACCCCAAGTAAGCATAGGGTCACCCGCTGCCCAGGGGTCAGTTAAGAACCAAGTAACACCAGGAATGAGAGGCTCAAAACGCTGATTGGTTGGGAACTGACGCACTCGGCGGAACTGGGGAAGATAGCCGTATAGCTCTGGGAATTTGGCTTGATCGTAATACCATGTAGAAAGGAACGAGCTACCGGCAACGTCCTGAGTCGAGGTGAAATACACTGTTTGGAATCGTAACAGATCATCCATATTACGGAAAACGGTGCCGTCAAGCCTAGCCTGAACCTGCAGCTCTGCCCAAATGAACTCGTAATCATAGGCCTTAGAGCCGTCTGGGTTAATCACCGTATCGTTAATTGCGTACTGATTATAATCCGCTCTCCCCCAACTCATTGCTAAATTGGCTTGTATCTCGGCACCCGTACGAGGACTAGGGAAAGGCAGACCACCCGTCCAATTCTTACCGTCTTTTGTCTTAACGTTACCTTGCTTATCAAATATAGCGGTAACACCATTATTCATATTTTCAATGGTTTTGGCATGAAATTCTGCCGGAAACATCACACTAAAATCAGTGGTTGTAGGTCGAATTCTTATTCTACGCCCCATTGTTTTAATTTGATCAAACACAATGGGATCTAGAAGTTCTTTAACAATATCAACATTCTCAGCGGTTAAATAATCTCCCGTACTGATCTTGCCTTTAGTGTACATATCGATAGACATCACTTCATCGGGATAAGCTTTTGAAAGATCAGCCCCCGCCGCAAACAATTTCTCTAAGGGCATTAACACACCTGCCGCAGCACCAGCAGCCATATTCTTTAAAAGCTGTCGGCGGCCGTAATTGTGGTCATATTTTTTAATTATCATTGACAATTCCTCTAACTGATTATCGATTTAAAAATTTATATGCACTTAATTAAGAACAAGTAACTTCTCTTCCTTTTCGTTCGGAACAACATTGCCTTTATCACCTAAATCAGCAACATCTGTAGTAAACAAACTTAAATCTACACTCTCCCCAATCATCAAATCGTCACGGGTCGCAAATCTCGGTTTGAACAGCCAAATTAACAGAGGTAACACAACGAGGGAGAGAATCATGTTGATCAACATAATGGCGACTAGAAGCAAGCCCATATCAGCCATAAATTTCAAGTCAGATAAGATGTACCAAGGCATAATGCCAAGCAACATGATAGAAGCGGTGAACATAATTGCCTTACCCGTAGTAGTGATAGAGGTAGTGATTGCATTAGCCCAGCCGACTTCATCTGAATATTCTTCACATATTCGCGACATAAGATAAATGCCATAGTCGATACCCACACCCACCCCAAGAACAGCAACCATGACGGAGTTAATATCCAAGCCGATGCCAAGAATATGCATTGTTGCTGAAAGCATAAAATTGGAGAGATTGACCGGAATCAATACAATAATCGCCGCCACAAAGGACTTGTAGGCAAAGGCAACCACACCAAATATGGCGACATTAAGAAGTGCTAATATCAACCAGTGATATCGACTAACAACGGAGTTCATTGCCTGTTGCAAAGCAATGGTTCCGGAGCCCATTCGCACGGTAAATTCTGGATGATCAACACCCACTATGTCGACGGCACGTTGAGCACTAGCCAAAGCAGCGTTTACCGTTTCTTGTTTATTGTCCTTATACCAAAGTGAGATCGTTGAATTTTGGAATTCAAAATCAGAAATATGTGAAAAGTTGATCGGGTTTGTCCCAAACACCACTGCAGTCCCCGCAGCACGGATCGCTGACGCTGTTGGATCTAATGGCAACCACTTTGGATCCCCCCCCGAAAACAGCCTATTCGCCTCCATCATATAGTCCGAAAACGATAGGGTTGCCCGAGGTGCGAGCACAGGGTCATTTTCCACGAGTGACTGTATTTGCAAAGCCGCCTCAACGACCCCAGGAGTTCGGGCTACGCGATTGTTCACATCCCGGGTTTTAGCTTCTAGAATAATTTCTAGTGTATTTACACCGGGAAAGTGATCATTAACTGCACGAATGGCCGTATTGTAATCTGACTCTTCCCATAATAAATTTGAACCCTCAACCGGATTACCAATTTCAATTTTCATTGCAATAGCTACGGCGGCTACCCCTACAGCAGCAGTGACAATTGTCGTCAATTTTGCAGCCTTACCATGGGTGCATTTAGCCAGTATATGTAAAGTCTTAAGCTGCAATGCCTGAATACCTGTTGGATCTTGCTGCGAAGACAAACGGTTAATATTACGAGGAGTGGGTAAATACGATAAGACAACCGATATCAAAAAGACGCCCGTTGGAATAATACAGAAAGCCCAGAAACCACAGAACAATGCAAATCGCTCCATTGCCGGTATCGGCGCAAGCGCAATAAATACAATACCTAAGGCATCCGTGATAACACCTAAAATTGATGGCGCCATCATAACGCCCATTGCCACTTCAGCAGACTTTCTCTTATCCTGAAGATGAGCGTAAATCTCGTAGTACCGCTCACTAAATTGAACACAGTGGGAGAAGGAACGCGCAACCAACAGCAGAGGCACAATCATTAGCAGTGGCTCAATCGGTGCTGATATCCACCCAACCAAGCCAAACCCCCAAATTGCCGCAACAGAGCTACATATAATCGGCGTTAAAGTCCCTGCTATATTTCTCATATACAGTGCCAAGGCCACAACTAGCGCAAGCAGAGTAATACCAAAAATCATATAGGTTTGTTCTTGGAGCTTATACACCCACCCAGTGAGCACCGGTTGGCCTACCACATAGATTTCGTGATTTTCATCTCGGTACTGTTCAGCTAATTTCTGTACATGTTCAAAAACAACATCGTAATCTAGTAAGTTTTCTAAAAAAGCAGCAGTTATAATTGTGGCAGTTTCGTCACCAGAAACATAAAAGGTGCGCACATTAGGACTCTGCTCTACTCGACGCCGAAAGTCTTCTAGTGCCAAAGCAGTTGATGGCACTGTATCATCCATTAGTGGCCGCATATCAACACCATTCGGTGTCGCTTCTGCATAACGGGCCTTTTCAGTAGCAATAGAAATAAGGGAGTCGTGGTTTATGCCAGGGGTTAAATCGATGGCACGTGTAAACTCCCATACTTTACTTAAGGTATTGGTATTATAAATATCACCATCTGTACGCTTTATCATAACGGTAACCGTAAGTGGGTTACCAAAATTAGGATGATCACTAAAGACTTGTACGTAAGGGTCATCCTTAGGCAACAGATCAGAAAATATGGTTTTTATTGTCAGGCCTTTCATACCAATGGCAAAAAAGACCGTGACACAAAGGAAAAATATTACTGCAATAAGTCTGTTACGCATCACCCATGCTGCTAGGCGAAATCGGTAATTATCCATTATTAATCCCTATATTCTTATAATACTATTTTATTTATTCTCAACTTATTAGGTTCTGAAAACACTGCTAAACAACGATTTTTATTTCAGCACCTGCAAAATTTTCACTCACAATAATTTGACAAGACAGCCTCTGGGAAGAGTCTCCCTCCGCTGCAAAGTCAAGCATGGCAGCTTCCATTTCGTCTGCCTCGCCAAACAAAGCGGGGTTATTCTCATCCATATAAATTCGGCACGTTCCACAAGCACAACAACCGCCGCAATCTGCATCAACCCCTTCCACCATATTATTTTTAGCTACAGACATCAGGCTATCACCAATCTTTGCCTCAACTACTTTTTTAATCCCACTGCTTTCTATGAAAGTCATTTCAATTGTGTTCTTATTTTCACTCACAGACTTATTTTCCCAACATTTTCTATTAACATTTATCTATAACGCCAACAATTAACCTGCGACGTTCATAATTACTGCCATTTTTTCATGGTCAATTTCCAAGACATCTCCACCTTCTTTTTCAAAACGGCGCCATGCTATTTGTATTGGATTTTGTGTAGAGGTGACCATTGGATGAGACCTAGGATGATAGTATTTACCAAATACTGGCAACGCAGATTGCAAAAATCTAGCCAGCGTAAAAAAACAGAATCCCATTTTTTTAACAGCAGAAAATGGATTTCTTAACCAGCCTTCATGCTTCGCCATTGCCCAAAAACACTGTATTGTTTCGCTAGCAATATGACTTAAGGCATAAAGTACCATCCACTTCCGGTACCACTCATGCTCACCGTAAAGATGCTTATAAACTTCAAATGCGACAGCTCCGTGTTCAACCTCTTCAACTTGATGCCATAACCAAAGCGCTTTCATTACGCCATCACCTTCTTTGAACCACTGATCATGCTTATCAAGAATGATCATGCCACCTAAAAACGTGAAGGTTTCATAGCCCGCCGTGAACCCAAGCAACCTCTTCATATCATCTTTTTTGGCGTGCTCTGAAAAATATTTCATTGCCTTTTTATCTAGTACACCTATCGCAGGATAACGTTTTGCTAACCACTTATTTAAAGCGATAAAATTTTTAGCGTGATGTCCCTCTTGGCCAATAATGGCCGAAACATCACGCAATAATTTCTCGTCAGTAATTTTCTTTTTGGCACTAGACATCGCCTTTACTAAATAACGCTCAAAATAAGGAACATGAACCCCTAGCGCGTTAATAAACATAGAAAATTCGGGTTTGGTTCGGCTCCACAGCGGGTCATTGAACTCAACTTTGTCGTAGTCAAACGTCAACGGCCTAACGGGAAAGTCGTCCATTGGGTGGGAGCTGGGTTGTGTATTCATAGCTACTCTCCATAATTCTTATGTGAGTAGAATTACATAAGAAATGGAATACATAGCAGGCCGATAGGTTGGGTTTCTAGTTTAGAGGCAATGCCAGCCAGACCAAAAGGTTGGCAAATTCACTAAACATTATTATTATTTTAATAAATTCAATGACTTACAAACAATAAAAAATAAGAATATAACACTGACATGACGAAACAATCGGAGGATTTACCATTCTGAAAGGGTTGTATTGTATTAAAAAAAGAACAATCAAAGCGGGAAAAACACTCGCCCCAATTAAATAAGATTGATATTGCGTGCATAAGCAGCAGCGGCAGTTCTACTTCTAACCTCAACCTTTTGGTAGATATTATGTAGATGCCATTTAACTGTCGCCGTAGAGAGAACTAATTCTTTAGCAATTTCATTGTTAGCCATTCCGGCGCCAATAAGCTTAAGTATGTCTATTTCACGGCCTGTTAGCTCCTGGCATCGCTCATCTTGAGCAAGGGATTTATTGTTGTTCGCTGCCTCAAGCTCCCCGCCTGTGAGTAACATAAGCAAACGATCAACGAAATCGTGTTTCACCTTCAATTCATCGCTCTGAGCAACATTAGAGCGCTTCGATCGTATATCTTCAAGAAGTGGTACAACAAAGCGGCCTGAAATCACTATCGGGTAGGCATGATCTTCCTGCGAGGCCAGTTTTACGACCTTATCCAGCTCACGAACACCTTCTTTTTTCTTACCAAGCTGCCACAGTGCCACCGCCTTCAATGTCTTCAAAGTGTATTGAAGACGGGCACTATCACGGCGCTTCATTTGCGTTAAATTAATTAGTTTTACAATCGTCTTAAAAGCCAATTCTGCTTGATTATCAGCAATTAATAGCCGTGCTCTCACTATTTTGGATAGCTCATCCATCGCTGGGTATAGTTCTTCAGGAAAACCCACTTCAAGATCACGAAAGAAGTTTGTTCGAATTATCGTTTCCTTGGCCGCTTCGATCTGGTTGTCCCATATTTGTAATTCAATTTCTTCAGCAATAAGACTATAGTGCAAGCGCGGTTGATTAGTACTCAGTGCTGTGTCTTGCCCCTGACGTAAAACCTGACGTGCTTGATCCAACTTTCCTGACCACGCCAACTGGCGAGCCTCATTTCTAATAGCGACCAATAAAAGTTCTACTGGGCCGTATAAAGACATAAAAGGACGACCTGAATAGGAATTTCTCCCAGCCAGATTAAAATTACACTTTTGAACATTTATTTCTGTATTTAGTACATCTGCCATCGTACATAAGTACATATTATTTTCGTCTGCTGGTCCCGCCTTATAAGAAGCTGTCGTGGCATTTTCAAACGCCGCCCGCAGCTTTCCCATTTCTACATTTGCCAAGGTGGCAGAAAACACCGCCCACAAAGAAGCATAGTTGGAACCTGCCTTAATACTAAATTTGTAACCTTCTGCCGCATGAAGGACGCTCTGAGCATAATTGCGCTGTCCGAGCGAAGCATAGGCGAGGCAATTGTGAATAGACGAAATATTAAATGACTCCATTTCTGGCACAGCCACTAACGCGCTTTCACATAATGCGATACTCTTCTCCAAGCCATCGGCACACACTATTGCAATCGCCACGGTGGCTTTGGCCCGCCAATAACACTCCGTTTTATCTTCTTCACTTAATGACCATAAAAATAGACTTGAATCTTCAAGGCCAGCTAAGACCTTTTGACAGAGGTCGACAGCTTGATCTGGATCACGGCTAAATGCACAGGACCAAGCATGATTCAATAGAAGCTGCGGGCTATTTGCATGATACTCAACGGGTAGCCTTCGCATCCAATCCAGTACGGTATAATGATCCCCCTGCAGCAAAACCAAATCCGGTGCTCGGGCAGTAATTAAATCTGCCGCTTTTTCAAAATTTTGAGCTGTGAGGCAATACTGCACTGATTCTGTGAGCATATTTTCATTTTCACACCACTTAGCCGCATTAATACAAATTTCATTATATTTTGCGGGATTGACCTTTCTTAATTCTGATCGCAAGAAATCTGCAAACAAGTGGTGGTATCGAAACCACACTCCTTCACGGTCTTCACAGATAATAAAAATATTGTTCCTGTCTAGGTAATCCAGCATTTCATGGCCATTACCCAACTGGCTTATATGATCACACAGTTTTGCAGAGAACCTTATCAGCGGTGATGACAGTAACAAAAACTCCCTCACTTCCGACGACAAGCCCCGCAAAACTGTTTTCAATAGATACTCTGTCAACGCTTTGTCTTTGCCAGTAAATCCGGAGATAAACCCAGCAACAGATTCGTTTGAGTTAGAGATGGCCAATGCTGCAAGCTGAACTCCGGCAAACCACCCTTCCGTAGAGGTATGCAATGTTTCTGCTGCCCCTGGTGGGCACTCTAAATTGTGTGCTATTTTCAAATAATTGATGATTTCGTCGGTATTCAAGTTGAGCTCGTTTTGCTTGACCTCTGTGATCATCCCTGAAATTTGACGACGACTTAAATCTAAAGGCAAGCGATTTCGACCAGCTAATACAATGCACATGGTTGAGGGTGCATGGGTAATCAATTTATTCCAAAACCGTATAATCTCTGGATTACTAATGTGTTGGAAATCATCGATAAATAAAACGAATTCACTCTTGATGGCAATAATTCTTGCCAACAAGGAATCAAATAACGCCCCATAATCCCGAGAGGGATTGGACTTGAGAAATGCCAGTTCACGTAGGGCACTCTTGGGGTCTAAGCTATAAATACAGGCAATTAGATATTTAGAAAATAGCGAACACTCATTATCATCTTCATCTAGGCTCAACCAACAACATAACTTATTACTCTTTTCGGCATTACTATATAACTCAGCCATGAGGGTACTTTTACCTGACCCCGCAGAGGCAACAATAGTCAGTAACCCTGTCCCCGTTGTGTCACACACGGCGCGCTGAGCAAGCTGATCTCTAATAAGCGCTTCAGCACGAATCCGAGGTGGCTTTAATTTGGTTTCTAATATCTGAAACTGACTAAAGGTTAGTCCAACGGTATTCACTCTTTATTCCTTTATTATTATGCAGAAATCTGTGGTATCACCAACCTAATGACAAGGCATGAATGAAGCCAACGCACTGATAAAATCTACCCAGCACACACGTCGAAATATCTAGATTTCTATCTATACGATAAATCGAAACGCTGAGAATGATCTATAAATTCGCTAGTCGAGTCAAACAGCATTGCGTTAAGTGCCTCGAATATACCGTTTGTGGCACGGTAAAGCTTCATCATTGAACAACTATTTTGCGTTTTTAAGGGCCAGCTATACCTTATACACAACAAAATAATCAAAAATTCTTACAAACCCCAACATTTCGATCGGGTAGCAAACGCCAATATTCCGATACGATACGTCTTACTACTCAATTTAAATAATAAACCCTTGGGCTCCTAGTACAAATCTTCAGTACAGAGTTCGTATCTATCATCATATATGGAACAATAACAATGCAACGTCATTACTCTAGTAAATTAATGCGCCACGGCTTCGCCGGAATACTCGTTTCATTAGTCACCGGATTTATTCTTATTTTTGCCATGCTCGGAGGTGCATCCCTCAGCCCAATCCCCATCCTTATTGAATTTGACGTTCCTGGCACAGTGCAAGGCTGGCGTACTGTCCATATCGGCATGATGATGAACGGTATTATGGCTGTCGCCCTAGCCTGCGCCATGCGCACTGTATACCTCAATGAAACTCAGGCTTTTCGAGTCTTTGGTGGAACGGTGCTCGCGGTTTGGGCTAATTTCATGTTCTATTTTTTTGGTATGTTCGCCCCAAACCACGGACTCACACTAGAAGCCAATGCGCTGGGGGAAGCGAGTATGGCGGGCGCTCTCGCCTTTTTTCCAGCCTTACTCGGTGCCATCACCCTGTTTTACGCGGTTTTCTGTATGCTGCGTGCAGAACCGTCTGACTAATATAAAACTTTATCAATAATACAGTCATCGCTTGAAACATCGCGAAATGGAGAATTTATGAGCATTGTAAACATGAATGACATAGTAAATAAAACGGATGCCGACTACGAGTTTGTCACGACATTTCAGGCCCAAAAGTTGGCATTTGAGAATAATAAATTCCCATCACTCAATGAGCGACGACGTCAGCTTAAAGCCCTAAAAGATGCATTAAAGGATAACAGCGATGAAATCATTAAAGCTCTAGGGCAGGACTTTGGCAGTCGTTGTACCGAGGAAACTCGACTTTCTGAAATAAGCAACAGCATTGGCAATATTGAGTATGCGAGCCGCCATCTAGGAAGCTGGATGCGCTCACGTACAAGGGGCACCGGACTCTGGTTTTTACCTGGCAAAAACACCACCGCACCTCAACCACGAGGGGTTATTGGTATTATAGTGCCTTGGAATTACCCTATTAATATCGCCATTTCTGGCTTGGCCTCTGCCATCGCAGCCGGTAACCGATGCATGGTGAAAATGTCAGAATGCACCCCAGCGTCTGAAAAGTTACTGAAAAAAATCCTTGCGACGGCTTTTAATGAAGACCATATTTCAATTTTTGGCGGTGAAGCCGATGCCGCCGCCGCATTTTCATCACTACCCTTTGATCACCTAATGTTCACGGGATCTACTCGTGTTGGTCGTTACGTCATGACCGCCGCCGCCAAAAACCTCACACCTGTCACCCTCGAGCTTGGCGGCAAAAGCCCCGTTATCGTTCACGATCAATATCCCATTGACGAAGTAGCTAAACGAGTACTTTGGGGCAAGACTTACAATGCCGCACAAACCTGTATTGCTCCTGATTACGCGCTTATCCCCAAGGGGAAGACAGAAGAATTTAAGATTTGGTTATCTCGCCATTTTAAAGACCATTTCCCAGACGGAATCGCATCAAACGACTACACATCAATCATTAACAAAGCAAACTATGACCGGCTAAACAGCTTGGTTAATGAGGCAGAAGCCGATGGTGCAACTATAGTACGTATGGAAGAGCCTACGCCTGCGCATATTCAAAAGCGAAAATTCCCACTGACGCTGATACTCAACCCCAGTCTAGATAGCAAAGTGATGAAAGATGAAATTTTTGGGCCAATATTCCCAATTATTGAAGTGGAATCCACTGACGCGGCAATTGAATTTGTGAACGCTAGAGAGCGGCCACTAGCTCTGTATTTGTTTTCAAACTCTCAGCGCCTTCAAGAGCAGGTACTTGAATCTACCCATGCCGGTGGCGTCACTATCAACGACGTTATGATGCAATATTTGCAGGCCTCCCAACCCTTTGGAGGAATCGGCGCCAGTGGTTTCGGCTCATATCATGGCAAGGAAGGGTTTACTACTTTCTCTCACATCAAACCCGTATTCAGACAACGTGGTTTCGGGAGGTTTACTGGCTTGAAATTACTTTATCCCCCGTACGGTACAATCGGCCGACGCTTAATTTCAATGATGGGGGGTTAGTGATGACCATTGGACTCCACCCCTTTGCGGCAATCAATTTACATTGCGCTACACACCCAAATACAATTGCGGTAAACGATGACAATAATAGTTACACATTTGAGACCTTGCGCAAAAATGCTTGGCAGGCAGTAAATGGCTTCAAAACGCTTGGATTAACGTCACAAGATCGCGTATCAGTGGTATGTAAAAATCGTTATGAAATAATGGTGCTTCTCACCGCTGCATTACTCGGCGGACCGGTGATAGTCCCCATCAACAGACGACTAACTAAAGACGAACTGTGCTGGATAATTAATGATGCACAATCTCAATGCATTGTCATGGACAGTGAAATTGCAGAAACCTTAGGCGATGTGGACATTGCGATTCAATTTGTTCTAAAAGATGCTACCTCAAGCCAAAAATCTTATGGACCTTGTTTCTCAGAATGGCTTGAACAGCAATCCCCCCGAAAGACTGAGCTAATTCTCACTGCAGATCGTGACTACTTACAGGTTTACACCTCCGGCACTAGCGGGTTTCCCAAAGGCGTGGTTCTCACTGAAGGGAATAGCATATCGCAATTAACTTCTCTCACCTTGACCCTTGATATTGCCATACTCGCTGGTGAACGCATGTATCAAGCCCTACCGTTATTTCATGTTGGTGGGATATTTATTTCTCTGATGTGCCTTAGCCGAGGTGCTAGCCTTTTCCTTCGCAGTGAATTTAACCCCGCTGAAACATGTAATTTAATCGCGAAAGAGAGCCTGCAACACGCAGCTCTTGTTCCGGCAATGATTCAAGCCTGCAGCAGCATAGGGGATACTGGCGAAAAAACCTTCAATACACTGAAAAGTATTTTTTATGGCGCCTCTCCCATCAGCGAAACCGTGTTACGAGCTGCCCATCAACATTTTAATTGTGATTTTGTGCAAATCTATGGAATGACTGAAACCCACAGCGTTATATCAATGCTCGGGGCTAGAGACCACCGCGAAATCTTTAATATTGTTGATTCACCGCTAATTCGTTCTGCTGGTCGACCTATACTCGGCACGACCATCGCGATCATCGATTATGATGGTAACGCCGTTAAACAAGGTGATGTGGGTGAGATTAGGGTACGCTCAGACTTAGTTATGAAGGAATACTGGAATAATTCTAAAGCGACTAAAGAGTCAATTCAGGATGGCTATCTACTGACCGGAGATATTGGCCGGATTGATGACCGAGGCTATCTATTCGTTGTTGATCGACTTAAAGATATCATCGTTTCCGGTGGTGAAAATATCGCCTCCTTAGAAGTTGAATCGGTACTCATGCAACATCCAGCCGTTACAGACGCTGCCGTTATCGGTGCCCCACATGAAAAATGGGGGGAAATTGTTCTAGCCCTACTCGTCGTTAACACTGACGTTGATACCGCAGAAATCAACGAATTTACTCGGCGGTATTTATCTGGATTCAAGGTGCCTAAATGCATTCTTTTTATTGACAGCATCCCACGCAATGCCGGAGGTAAAATATTAAAACGTAAACTTCGAGACACTTACTCCACCCTTGATATAAATAATAGTAAGGGGAAATTACAAAATCTTAGGGAAACAGATGAGGCGTTATGAGTTTACCCTCCAATCTCCTTGGTGATAACAAGAGATTGATTACTTTTTTTTACTATCAATCTACAAAATATACAATCTTAAAATACCCGCACTAATCTTTCCCCTCAAGCTATACGCTCTTTTTGTAACAACAATTAGAGCGTATAACACTACACCTCAGCCCTGGGTTTCAACACTCAAAGGTGACGCAAGTCTCACTTCTGCAACTTAAATACAAAGTGCGTATTTTTACTAATAGGTCCGCGCAACACGCATGCAGATAATAGCCCCTCAGCTAAGGATAGTAGAACTATCAATTATCACGTAAACATCAAAAAGTAGTAAACCTTGCCTTGCTAGGAGCTTGACCGGAAGTCATGAAAAGAATTGCGTGTATCAGCACAATTAACGGATTAGAAAACAACGGTGACTTTTCAAGCTCGCTGATGGACCTTTACAATTCAACACGGGTTCATAATAGAGAGAATGATATTACTGGTGTTTTCATTATATCTGGCAGCAATTGTTTGCAAATTATGGAAGGCAATGCAACATCCGTGGCCAATGCAATTTATCGTATGGGAAGAGATAAACGCATTAGCGATTTAAGTGTTGTTATGAATTGCAACGAAGAATCGCCCGAGTATCGCGGCTGGAATATTCGCTTTATTAACGCAGGAACAGGCTCACATCTCGAATTCATAACAAAACTAAAGAAAAAATTAGCCAACAAAATAACAGCTAAAACACGAAGTGATCATGAACGCCTAGCACAACTTTTTAACGATTCTACAAACTCCAAAAAAACTTCAAAAATTACGCCACTCGCTAATACATCAGCAGCAGAAAATTTCAAACCCGCTTCCTCATATAAAAAACATGTCCTATCAATATCTTCTTGGCCACGACCAAACCAATTAAAGATGAGCCCCGAACTCATATCGCTCTGTTCAAACTTAATGCGCAGGCCTATTCATTTCGAAAGAATATTATCTCTTAAAATTTGTGCTTCAGAGAAGAATCTCGTACTAAATCTCGCTGCCTTAGATGATATTGGCTTACTTAAACAGCATATAGACAATGATGCTAAAAACATTAATCAAGCAGATTCAAGAAAGACATCTCCAACAAATACATCATCAACCAGCAGAAAATCCTCAGATAGATTTAGTCGCGTTTTAAGACGCTTCATTGCCACCACAAAGCATTAGGAAATCGCTATACATGGATAATATTTACAACAAATTAGCGATTGTCGGCGAAGTAGGCGCTGGCAAAACTCAGCTAATTAATACCATTAGCGAAATCTCACCTTTTGCAACTGAAGCAAAATCTTCAGTTGATATTGGTAAAGAATACACAACTGTTGGAATCGATTATGGCCGCCTATCATTAGACGCCAATATTGCCCTGGGTTTATTCGGTCTACCGGGCCAAAAACGCTTTTCAATATTATGGGATATGGTTAACACTTCGCTCTGGGGGCTAGTTATACTCGTTAAATTTTCGAAAAATGGCACAAATATCGACTCTCTTCATGATGTTCTCGATCACTTCCAGCCAGCCAAGTCACAAACACCCTTAGTGATAGGAATTAGTCATACCGAACACGCAAGTACGGAAGATATTGACCGTTTATCCGTCATCCTTGAAGACACAATTCTTAGCCATTCGCTATCCGCTCCTATTCTTCCTGTAGATCCAAGATGCATTGAATCATCATTAATGCTTCTACAAGTTCTTGATGCACTAAATTCTGTAAATGAAGACGAAGGAGTCCAATGCGATGGCATTGAGTAAACAATTAACAAGCGATCTGCACCAACTGTTTATCGAATATGCTGAGAACGATTACGCTCTGGATATGATCTCATTAGCAACGACAGATGGATTTCCCGTTCATCATTTTTCCCGCTTACATGATGAACTCGATATTGAAACCATGGCAGCGGCTGCCAGCACGCTATACTCCGTCAGCAATGCCGTCGCAAAACAAATACTATCGAAGCAATTTAAAATTACATTTATAGAATCAGAACAGGGCAATATTGCCTTTGTTTCCTTAAAAATAAACGATCAAGATTTTGTTTTATCCATGTCCGCCAGTAACGCCATGAATATCGCAAACTTGCGCTTATTAATTAATAGACTAGCAACAAAAATATGCACCTTAGATTTACCCAATATAGCGTAATTCATCAACCTTTAATTTTTATTACCATAACAGCTGCATCACATTTTTTCCAAACCAACCAAGTGAGATATTAATTATGAACAATTTAGATACTTCAATGAAAGACATGATGGAAATTGATGGCGCAATGGGATCCGCAATCGTCGACTATACTTCCGGCATGCTATTAGCTTCAGCGGGATCTGGGGTTGACCTTGAAATGGCTGCAGCGGGAAATAGCGAAGTGGTCAAAGCAAAAATCAAAACCATGAAATCACTTGGCATTACTGGAAATATCGAAGATATCTTAATAACTCTGGATACACAGCTTCACATCATACGCCCTAGTAGCACTAACGAAGGCCTATTTCTGTATTTAGTATTAGATAAAAAGAATTCAAACCTTGCACTAGCTCGCCGGAAAACTGCGGATATAGAATCATCTTTACAAAGAGTATAAGAAAATTACGAAAATAGCTTAATATCAGCATAAAAAAAACCCTCATAAAGAGGGTTTTTTTTATGCATAATCATTAGCAGAATAAATCTGCCAACTTTTATTTAATAAACAACATTTCGGCATACTTAGGAAGAGGCCACAAATGATCAGCCACTAAGCTTTCTAATAAATCAGCGTGGCTACGTACCTCATCCATCAAACTACGTAATGTGCCAGCAGCGTACTGCATATGCTCTTCTGTAGAATCAAATTCGTGCACTTCTAGCGCCGAACTCAAAGTTGCAACAGCTGTCATCATTGCGTTAGCCTGCTCTGCCACCGAACTAGCAACACCACTATCTAGGGTAATATTCAACGCTGCCATAGACGATGCTGTGCTAGAAATTTGAGATAAGTATTCAACAGCGGCGGGATAAACCATTGTCGTTGCCATGTCGACAACCAACTTAGCTTCAACCTCAATAGATAACAAATATTGCTCAGAATAAACTTCAAAACGACTCTCCAGCTCAACTGGCGTTAACACCCCAGTGCTAGAGAACAGCTTAATCACGGCTTCATCACGGAAAGCTGGCAAAGCATCAGCCGAAGTAGGCAAATTTTTCAGACCACGTTCTTCAACAGCAAGACGATGCCACTCTGAAGAATAGCCATCACCACCAAATACCACATTACCATGTGACTCCATTAAAGTTTTCAATACTTTAATAGCCGCTTCAGGTTGTTCGCTACCAGCCCCTATTTCAGTTTCAAGCTGATCTGCAATCCAGTTCAACGAATCGGCTAGCATAGTATTCATTGCCACTAAGGGGCCTGAGACAGACGCTGACGACCCTACTGCACGGAATTCAAATCGGTTACCCGTAAAGGCAAATGGCGATGTACGGTTACGGTCACCAGGATCACGCTCAAACTTAAGAATTTGGCTTAAACCAGAGTCCATAAAGCCGCCAACTTCTGAGGTGAGCAACTTACCATCTTTAATATCGCTGAATACCCGCTCCAGCTGATCGCCAAGATAAACTGACAAAATGGCTGGTGGCGCTTCGTTTGCGCCAAGGCGGTGATCATTAGACGCTGAAGCAATTACCGCACGCAAAAGCGGCCCATAAAGATGCACGCCACGAATAACCGCACCACAAAAGAGCAAGAAATTGATGTTTTCATGAGGGGTATTACCTGGATCAAGTAAATTACCCTGTGTTGCGTTACCTACAGACCAGTTTACGTGCTTACCTGAGCCATTAACCCCAGCAAATGGCTTCTCATGCAACAAACACACAAAGCCATGTCGCTTAGCTGTCAATTTAAGTAGGGTCATCAGCAACTGCTGGTGGTCAGAAGCAACATTGGCCGCTTCAAAATAGGGCGCAATTTCAAACTGGCCTGGCGCCACTTCATTATGATGCGTTTTAGCCGGAATACCCAAACGGTAGAGCTGATCTTCCAAATCTTGCATAAAGACCTGAACACGCTCAGGAATAGCAGCAAAATAGTGGTCATCAAACTGCTGCCCTTTTGCCGGTGGCGCACCAAACAAAGTACGACCAGCTAATAATAGATCTGGACGACTATTGGCAAAATTGGCGTCAATCAAGAAATACTCTTGCTCCGCACCGCAACTCGAGTTCAATGCAGCAATTTCAGATTCACCCATTAACGATAAAACGCGCTGCCCCGCTTTGTTCATAGCCGAATTAGAGCGTAACAATGGAATCTTTTTATCCAAAGCCTCCCCTGTCCAGCTCATAAATACGCTTGGGATCATCAGCGTTGAGCCATTATCGGTGTGCATTATATATGCAGGACTAGTGGGGTCCCATGCCGTATAACCCCGCGCTGCATTTGTCATACGCAGGCTACCGTTAGGGAATGACGAGCCATCTGGCTCACCCTTGATCAGTAAACTACCGGTAAATTCAGTAATTTGATTACCGTCAGAATTAGTAATAATGAAGCCATCATGCTTTTCGGCTGTGGCATTGGTCATTGGATAAAAGATATGAGAAAAGAACTTAACCCCTTTAGTTAAGGCCCAATCTTTCATCGCTGCAGCAACAACATCTGCAGTAGCTGGATCAAGTGGGGCACCGGTTTGCACAGTGGTCTTCACTGCCTTAAATGCCTTCTTAGATAGCGCCTCCTCCATCTTCGCAAGGTTAAACACATCCGTTGCCCAGATTTTGCTGAGAGGTTCAGGCATCGCTACTTCTTTAGATTTACGATTAACGATCTGGGATACTGCTTGAACACGCGCTTCATTGCGACTCATTAAGGAGACCTCGCCTTCTATAATTTATGGGGATCACGCACCGTTGCTGACTAAAACAGGAACTGGCAGGATTACCGGTCTATCTAGCAAATTTTGCACCAAGCCAGTCTTACTCAATCTGACTTTGATAAAACACTCGTAATTTACCGTGTATACACTTTAAATTAGCCAGCAGCCTACTTGAAAGTCGATATATGCCTCTGCGCTTTGCCGGTATACTGCACCCTGACTCGCATTGACATAATGAAGCTGAATACCGTGCCCACCTCCTCAAATACATTCGACGTAATTATTCTCGGCGCCGGCGCTTCCGGTTTAATGTGTGCGCTCACCGCCGCTCAACGTGGCCGCAAAGTGCTTGTTTTAGAAAAAGCCAATAAAATCGGCAAAAAGATCTTAATGTCGGGGGGGGGGCGCTGCAATTTCACCAACCACTTTGTCGATGCTGATAACTTTATTTCAAACAACCCCCACTTTTGCAAAGCTGCCCTCACCCGCTACACTCAATGGGATTTTATCGCGATGGTCGAGCGCCATCAGATCCCCTATGAAGAACGACGCCACAGCCAGCTGTTTTGCCTAAACTCAGCCAAAGATATTCTCCGCATGTTAGTGGACGAATGTAGCAGTGCTGGAGCGGAAATTCGCAGCCATTGTGAACTCAACTCCGTGGAGGTTATTTCAGCAAGCACCCACAAATCATCGCGATACCGGCTTAATGTGAGCCATCAAGACAAGCAGTTTGAGCTGTTATGCAACTCCTTTGTCGTTGCATCTGGCGCGCTTTCCATTCCCACGCTTGGGGGTAGTGACATAGGTTATGATATCGCACGCCAGTTTGGCTTGAGCCTAACGAAACGATATGCCGGCTTAGTCCCCTTTATGTTTAGCGATGCCATGAAGCAGCTCTGCGAGAAACTCGCGGGCTTAGCCCTAGAGGTAGAACTCAGCGCCAGCAAAATTAGCTTCACCGAAAACATCCTTTTCACGCACCGAGGCATTTCGGGCCCCGCCGCTTTACAAGTTTCCAATTATTGGCAACCTGGCGACACCCTCACACTGAATTTACTACCGGCGCTAAATGCTGCAGATTGGCTGAAAAAAATGAAACACGAACAAGCCAAGAGCTTACTTCGCACAGTTTTAAGCCAAAAATTATCAAAGGGACTCGTCACCGAATTACAATGGCTTTGGTGGCATGAGCAAGCCGACAAACCCCTAGGGGAATTTACCGACAAGCAGCTTCTCCAGATTGGCAACAATCTAAATCAATGGCTACTAAAACCCTCAGGTACTGAGGGGTACCGAACCGCAGAAGTAACTAGGGGCGGTGTAAATACCGACGACATAAGTTCGAAAACCATGGAGGCAAAAAATCAAGCCGGTCTTTATTTCATCGGTGAAGTACTGGATGTCACCGGTTGGCTTGGGGGCTTCAATTTTCAATGGGCTTGGTCTTCTGGCTATAGCGCCGGCTTAGTCGTATAAGCCCACGCAAATGCCCACAAACACGTCAAACCACCGGTCAATATTACTGGTCGTTTTTGATCAGCATCGACCATTAAGATTCACCAACATAGTTACACTCGTGAATTGCTCCAACCCATTACAGCAATCATGCTAAAATCTGCCCCCTCTTAAGCAACCTTATCGGAAATCCTTGTCAGTCATGATCAGACTAAGCGACCTAAAGCTGCCGCTCAATCATAGCGAATTCGAACTGCGCAATGCCATTTTACAAAAACTATCATTGTCTGATTCAGAGCTTCTCGACTTTACCATTTTTAAACGCAGTTACGACGCACGAAAAAAAAACAATATCCTACTTATCTATTTAATCGACATCGTCCTGCCGCCAGCAATCGAGCAGCGACTACTCGCCGATAAAAAACTACAATCCGTAGTCAGAATCAGCCCAAATACCGATTACACATTACTCGCTCAGGCCCCTTCCGACTTCCCCAATGAAGCACAAATGCGCCCCGTCATTATTGGCTTTGGCCCATGCGGTATTTTAGCTGCATTAGTATTAGCTCAAATGGGGTTAAAGCCAATTGTTTTAGAGCGAGGGCAAGACGTTCGTCAGCGAACCAAGGACACATGGGGGCTTTGGCGTGAACGCAAGTTAAACACCGAATCCAATGTGCAATATGGCGAAGGCGGTGCTGGTACGTTTTCCGACGGCAAACTCTATAGCCAAGTGAAGGATCGCCGCTTTCTTGGCCGTAAAGTTATGACAGAGTTTGTCAAAGCCGGGGCGCCAGAAGAAATCCTCATGGTCAGCAAACCCCATATCGGCACGTTCAAACTAGTAAAAATGGTCGAAAACATCCGCGCCGAAATTACCCGCTTGGGCGGTGAAATACGCTTTAATGCAAAGGTAGAAACAATTCATCGTGAAGCGTCTAGCGACTCACAGGGGCAAATCACAGGAATAACGCTAGAAGACAGTCAACACTTAGCAACTCGCCATATCATTCTGGCTATTGGCCACAGCGCACGCGACACGTTTAAAATGTTACTTGATCAAGGGGCCTACATTGAAGCAAAACCTTTTTCTATTGGCTTCAGAATAGAGCACCCTCAGTCAGTCATTGATAAGGCACGCTTTGGCGATCAAGCCGGCCACCCCATACTAGGCGCTGCTGACTACAAATTAGTACATCACTGCAAAAACGGCCGCAGCGTTTATAGCTTTTGTATGTGTCCCGGCGGAACCGTGGTCGCCGCCACCTCAGAAGTTGGCCGCGTGGTTACCAATGGCATGTCACAGTACTCACGTAATGAGCGCAACGCGAATTCTGCAATTGTTGTAGGCATAGAGCCTGAAAAAGACTACCCAGAACATATACTCGCCGGCATTGATTTACAGCAGTCACTAGAAACCTTAGCTTACAAACTTGGCGGTGAAAATTACAATGCACCGGCGCAGCTAGTTGGCGACTACTTACGCAATACGCCCTCTACCCAAATAGGCAGTGTCACTCCGTCTTATAAACCTGGCATATCGCTTGGCGATCTGTCGCAAGCACTGCCTGAATTTGCCAATGAGGCCATCCGAGAAGCTATCCCCGCTTTTGACAAACAAATTAAAGGGTTTGCCATGAACGATGCGATTCTCACTGGCATTGAAACACGCACCTCCTCGCCCATATGCATCAAACGAGGCAAAGATTACCAAAACTTAAATACGAAGGGTCTCTACCCCGCTGGTGAAGGCGCAGGTTATGCCGGAGGAATTTTGTCTGCAGGTATTGATGGCATAAAAGTCGCGGAAGCGGTCGCCATTGATTTACTGGGTTTAGATATTGCGATCCCAGACGGGCGCTAAACAGAACAACAAAATCAGCATTAATGGCGCCCCTACATAAAAGCCTATTTACATAAGGGGGCCCAATACATGGTAGTGCTAAAAACTGTAGCGCACTCCCAGCTCATAAGAGCTAAGGTCAAGCTTATCGTAGTCTCTCACCCGCAAACTAACGCCAAGATGATCATTGTGAGAATATATACCTTCAATAATAAAGGTAGTGTCCTTCACTATTAAATCATGCTCACCGGCTTCAAAAGTCAATCGCCAGTGGTCATTAAAATCATGACGGATGCCCGCCCTATATTCACTCGCTGTTTGGTCGGGCTTAGCGTTTTTAGATGTCATGTCATGACGATCAACAGTAATTAACAAAGACGTATTAGGCGCAATAAAATAATGCGCACCAATGCCGTAAGTTAGCCAACCATCTTGCTGGAAGCCTTTTGGCAAGCGAGTTTCACCGTTGTTATACCGTGCATGCATATGCACATATTGCAAAAAATCAACACTGGCCAAAAAAGTAGCATTTGTTTCTTCGCTAAAGGGCCCCCAATCAGTACTCTGATAAGCGACCGACGCTTCAAGATAGCGATATTGATTGCTAGTAGTAGACCCAGACTCTGCCGAGGCACTAGTAGCCGCAACAGAAATAGCTAAACAAGCCAAGAAATTACAATAAGTCGGTTTCATAAGGCACTTTACATTAAGGACAATACACGCAGTCTAAGGTATTGTTTTCTAAAGTTGAAGCCAAAAGACTTAGGCTCCCAACCCACTATATTGCAAACACATGGCCATTGAGCGGAAAATACAAGCTTAACAAGGCGCCGTAATAGCCTTACAGCGACTGTCTTTAGCCACTACACGAATGCATAGCCAATTCACTTTCGCTCCCACATTCCCGACACCGCCATTGCACACCTAAAAATGTCACAATAACCCCAAGCCCCTCGGCTCCGAATAGCTTAGAATAGACACAATCTGAACATTCTAACTTTTACTTCAGCATATAGAGGTTATTGCATGGCATCTCTGCAAGAGCAGCTTCTTAAAGCCGGCATGGTCGACAAAAAGAAAGCCAAGAAAATCAATCAAGAGAAACGAAAGCAGGTTAAGCAAGCCAAGGGAACCGGCCAAGTCATTGTTGACGAAAGCAAAGAAGCCGCAAAACGCGCGCTTGCTGAAAAGGCAGAGCGAGATCGCGACATGAATCGCCTACGTCAAGTGGAAGCGGATAAAAAGGCCATCCAAGCGCAAATCATTCAATTGATCACCCTTAATAAAATTGATCGCTCCAAGGGTGAAATTGCCTACCAATTTACAGACGGCAAAAAAATCAAAAAACTCTATATTGACGCCCTCTTACAAACACAATTAATCAAAGGCGTTATCGCATTAGTGAAGCTAAAAGACGGTTATGAGCTAGTTCCCGCTGCTATTGCTGAAAAAGTCAAACAGCGAGACGAGAGCGCCATATTGGTACATAACATCAAAGTCAGCAATGATGAGGTGGATGAAGACGACCCTTACGCCGCTTACCAGATTCCCGATGACTTAATGTGGTAGCACACGATTTTGCACTCTAACACTAGCGATCCAGAGATAAACGCCTTACAAATTTTACATACGGTGTACGGCTACGACGCCTTTCGTAATCAGCAAGGTGATATTGTTAACCACGTCATCAATGGTGGTGACGCCCTTGTGTTAATGCCAACCGGGGGCGGAAAATCCTTGTGTTTCCAAGTCCCCGCGCTTGTACGCAGCGGCACGGCTATTGTCATTTCACCTCTCATTGCCTTAATGCAAGACCAAGTTATGGCCTTGCGCCAAAACGGCATAAAAGCCGCATTTTTAAATTCCAGCCAGAGCAGCTTAGACGTCAACGATGTCGAAACAGCTCTGATGAACAATGAGCTAGACCTATTATATCTTGCACCTGAACGCCTGATGATGCCGCGGATGCTCGATCTATTAAACCGTGCTCCCTTAGCGTTGTTCGCAATAGACGAAGCTCACTGCGTATCCCAATGGGGGCACGACTTTCGCCCCGAATATATCAAGCTTTCGATACTGCACGAGAAATTTCCAACGATACCCCGTATTGCCTTAACCGCCACCGCCGACGGCCCCACCCAACGAGAAATTATTGAACGGCTTTCGCTGCACAATGCTCGCATTTTTAACGATGGCTTTGATCGGCCCAATATTCGCTACCGCATCAGTGAAAACCAAGGTAATGCCCGAGAACAATTACGCCGCTTTATCTTAAATGAACATGAAGGTGAAGCTGGCATTGTGTATTGCCTGTCACGCAAGCGAGTTGATGAAATAGCCCAATGGCTGAGTGCCAAAGGCTTCACAGCGCTGCCCTACCACGCAGGCTTAAGCACAGAAATACGCCAACATCACCAAGCGCGATTTCTGCGCGACGAGGGCGTTATCATCGTTGCCACCATTGCCTTTGGTATGGGCATCGATAAGCCTGACGTCCGCTTTGTTGCCCATTTGAATTTACCTAAAAGCATAGAAGCGTATTACCAAGAAACAGGACGCGCGGGTCGCGATGGCTTAGCCGCCGATGCGTGGATGGCCTATGGTCTTCAAGACGTCATTACCTTACGCCAAATGCAAGGCAACTCAGGCGCCGAAGAAAGCCGAAAGCGCTTAGAGCAGCACAAACTCGATGCCATGCTGGGCCTTTGCGAACTCACCACATGTCGCCGCCAGGCATTGCTACGTTATTTCGGCGACAAGCTAGATCACCCCTGCGGCAACTGTGACAATTGCCTTAGCCCACCAGAAACCTGGGATGCCACCCTCGCAGCCCAAAAGGCGTTGTCATGCGTCTATCGAACCGGTCAACGATTCGGCGTTAACTACTTGGTGGATGTACTACTTGGCAAAGACCTTGAACGCATCACTCAATTTGGTCACGATAAAATATCAACCTTCGGCATTGGCACTGAACTCAACAATACCGAGTGGCGCACGCTTTATCGACAAATTATTGCCCGGGGCTTATTGCGAGTAGATTTAGAAGGTCACGGCAGTGTCCAACTGACAGACAGTGCGCGCCCCATACTAAAAGGTGATGAACAACTAACATTGCGAAAAATGGTTAAACCAACCAAGAACCCCAATCGCAAAAGCCGGTCCTTACCAGACTCTGTTAACAGCTCTCTCTGGGAAGCACTACGAGAACACCGGAAAACACTGGCGGCCGAACAAAGTATTCCTGCCTATATGATATTTCACGACGCCACCCTAGCGGAAATGGCTGAACGACAACCACAAACACTAGAGCAATTAAGCCGAGTATCAGGCGTAGGTGAACGAAAACTCGATGCCTATGGCCAAGGCTTCTTGGCGATTATTTTAGAATTGACGAGCGAGCAGCCAAACAAGGGCATCAACGATACGGCGGCCAATAGTATTGACCTCGCCAAGCAGGGTCATTCTGCTGACGAGATCGCCACTCAACGTGGACTTTCTCTCAACACTATTTTTACACATCTCTGCCAAGGTATTACTAACGGAGAGCTAGCCCTTGATCAGGTAATAAACCTTGATGAAGCCCAGCGTAAGGAAATCCTCTTTGCCTTTGAGTTAAGCGAAGACGGGAAGCTGAAAACTGTCTTTGAATCATTAGACGGCGAGTATGATTACAATATTCTTAAATGCGTAAAAGCAAGCTTAAGCATTTAAATTAAGAATACAAAAATCCTACTCCATCATTTAATACTCACTACAAACGCCTGTATGAAACAAGTCCTGCAGAAGGCGACCAATTATTTTCAGCAGACTTAATCGTCTAGGAAAATATCATCAAGACGAAATACATTTACAAGCGGCCTTAATTGCTGACTCTCAGAGACCATTTTTGCGGCTACCTCTTCGCCAGATATCGGCCGGAAACGCCTCAACCCAGGGATAGCGCACAGCGCAGGCAGCAAGAAACCCCCTATTTTTTCACCAAGGCGAACGTCACTGCGCGCACCTAGCAAAAGTGAGGGCTGAAAAATACTGATACCTGTAAAGGGCAAGGCTTTCACTTTCTGCTCTAACTCACCCTTCATTTTTAAATAAGCGCTGTGGCTATTAGCATTTGCGCCACTTGAAGAAACCAAAAAATAATGCGACACGCCATTCTCTGCGGCTAGCTCTGCCGCTTTTAACTGATAATCAAGATCAACACTACGCTGTGCAGCAACCGAACCAGCTTGCTTAAGTGTTGTACCAAGACACGAAAACAAAAAGTCACCTACAAACAGTGCACTGTGATTATCCAATTCTTCAAAATTAACAATGTGATTGGCCACCTTCAAAGAGGGATGACTCACCGCTCGACGCGTCAATGTCACAACTTTAGCAATATGATCAGCTTCGACAAGTTGATCAACCAAAGCGCGACCGACCACCCCCGTAGCGCCGATAACAATGGCAACCTTACCCATTTTTATTCCTTTTGTGAAAGCGCAGCTTTAGCAACGCAATTCTAAAATATAACTAACAAAACGCTAGCAACGACAAACCATCAACCCTAGACAAACAGTTATTTACGCCATGGACTCAATAAGCTCCGCAACCAAGGCTGGCACCTCCACACTGGCCAAGCCATAACGGTGATCGCTAAAGGCAGACTCCACTGCGGAGGGCTCAAGATTTATTTCCATGGTCTTCGCCCCTGACAGGGTAGCTTGGCGCACAAACCCGGCAGCAGGATAAACATTGCCCGACGTGCCAATGGCGATAAAAAGATCACAAGCCTCTAAGGCGTCATATATCTCTTCCATTTGCAGTGGCATTTCACCAAACCACACCACATGAGGTCGCAATGCACCACGCAGCCCGCAACATTCGCAGCGGTCATCAATACTGATATCAGTCGATATAGGGTACACAAGATGAGTGTATGCACAGCGCATTTTCAATATTTCACCGTGCATATGAATAATATTTGTGCTGCCCGCCTGCTCGTGAAGATTGTCGATATTTTGAGTCACAACTAACAAGCTATCACCATATACTTTTTCAAGATCAGCTAGAGCTCTGTGGGCAGCATTTGGCTGAATATCATCACCCAATAATTGCGCCCGCCGCGAATTATAAAAGCGCTGTACCAGCACGGGATCCGCAGCAAAACCTTGCGGCGTAGCGACGTCTTCTACACGGTGCTCCTCCCAAAGACCATCGTCAGCACGAAAGGTCTTGATACCTGATTCAGCCGAAATACCTGCACCAGTAAGAACAACAACTCGCTTATAAACCATAACACCTCAATTTAAGTCGCATAAAATATTTGCAGACACTTAGAACCACGGACGCTGACCATGTATATAGGTTTGATCAAAATCTTGATCAGTCTTAGTGATATATAAAATAAATTCTATGAACGCGATAATCCCAATCGCAATAGACGGTAACCCCAGTAATATAAAACCAAACAGGAAGGTTAGTAACATGATAACGCCCTGCTTATTGTAGCCAAGGTAAAACTTGTGAACACCAAATGCCCCAAAGAAAAACGCCAATAGTGCTGCAGCAACTTTTTTAGACGACGCAGTCGCTATGGTTTTATCAATATACAGTTTTGTCGCTTGTTCATTCTCTACAACAAAATCAACAAACAAGCCTGCGGTGGCAGCTTCGTCACTCTGCCATTCACTACCATCAAAGTCATATCGCTTACCGTCGTCCCCAGCAATCACACCTTGTCCGCTAGTCGCCTTATAGTCGAGTATTTTTCCTTTCATACTTTCACCATCATCAATGCCAAATGAGTTATGTTCGAGCTTGGTATGGCTCTTTTAATGCATGCTGCTATTCAGCCTCGATTCAAGCCACCCCAAGCGCGGGGAGTATTTACCAATAACATATCTATTGTGTTCATATTGTTTTTTGCCAAAACAAGGCTTGCCCCTGTTGCGGTTCCAACTCATAAGCATCAAAGCCACAGCGCTGATATACCGACTGAGCGGCGGTGTTGCCCTGCAATACTTCCAAGGTTAACTTACAACAGCCGCGCTGCTGTGCAAGCAATTCTACTTCCGCCATTAATCAGCCAGCTAAGCCTTGTCCTCGGTACTTAGGCAAAACGATAACATCGTGAATATTCAGCAATGGCTTACATGCAAACGTTGAAAACCCCTGAAAGACGGTAGCCAAGCCGGCTGGCTTACGATCACAGTAAATCAACAATGTTGCCGCATTAGTGACACTAGCCAAGGCATCGCACAAACCTGACAGCACCGTCTCTGAGAGCGCTACACCGCCACCCATGGGATCTACAGCATAATGTGCCATTAATAATTCAATTGCTGCACGATCTTCTTTTGCTCTGTAATCGGCAATTCTCACCTCAACCGCTAAACGCTGGTGCTCTTCGCCATTATTGAGTGTATTTTTACTCACAATTAGTCTTTCTCTCCATTTCAACCTACACCACAGCAGATCTATTATCTTGTATTGATTGTTGCCGTTGAAAATCGCTAATACAAGCGCCGATTATTTTCCCTTAACATTCGCAGGCTGGATAATGTCATTCGCAACGCTTTGCACGGTTTCTCGAAACCAACGGTGCGAGGCATCATTTTGCAAACTTTTTGCCCACAACATCCAAAGCGGGATCGGCTCAATATCCGCGGGAAAATGAAACCACCTGATGGCAAAGGCTTTTTCGTATAAATGAAACAATCGAGCAGGTATTACCGCCAAATAATCCGTCGCGGCAACGACTGGCAGCATACTTGTAAAATTCTGAACTTGTGCAGCGCGTTTGCGTGGAAACTCACGCCCGCCAAGTGCGAACTCTAATTGGCTGCGCTCACGACTGCGCAGAGGCAAAAAAACATGTTCTTCGGCTAAGTACTGTGCCATTGACAGAGTCGGGGTGGCGCTAACGCTTAATCTTGGATGTGATTTCCTAGCAATGACTAATAGCTTTTCGGAACCAATTATTTGAGCTTGCACAAGGTCTGATTCAGGTCGCACGTAATCTACAATTAGGTCCACTTCCATCCTCAGCAGGCGAGAAATTGAATCACTCGCCAAGCCATAGGTAGCCAATGACAATCCTGAACCACTTTGTTGTAAGCGCGCCATTAAGGGCCCCAGCGCGACAGATTCAAAATAATTATCGGCAACCACTGAATAACTGCGCTCCGCACGCGCCGGATCGAATTCCTCATTTGGAATCAAGGTACTACTTATTAAAGTAAGTGCTTCACGGATGGGGGAATAAACATCGATGGCCCGTGGTGTTGGAATCATGCCTTGCCGAGTTCTTACAAAAAGCTCATCGTGAAAGGTTAATCGTAACCGCTGCAGCGCCGCACTCATCGCCGGCTGGCTAAGACCAATACGATCCGCCGCACGCGTCAGATTGCCCTCAATCATCAAAGCATCAAAACTAGCGAGTAAATTCAGATCAACAGAACGCAAATTCACCTTATTATCAACCATACAAATAATACTCATACAAAACATCTAATTTACAAATGACTCTAGCACGCTAAGATGTAAATACAAAATAACAATGTCGGTACTTTAGTCATGGATCAATACGTTACTCTGTCAGTCATTATCTTTATCGCCCTGGCATCTCTGTGGGAGTTTCTTGCTGGACGCAACAGTAATGGTAAAAAAAGTAAAGAGGACTGGGGAATGGCGGTGGTAGCGTCCGTCAGTCTCAGCGCGGTGCAAAGACCCGCACTGGTTTTTGCAACAGCGTGGCTGGGACGCTTAATTGTCCCCCAATTTGAAGGTGGTCTTGCGTGGCTACAAGAGGCTTATTTTTGGCCGGTATTACTCGCTTACATTCTCATTGAAGAACTGCTTCATGGCGGCGCACACTGGTTTTCCCACGCTCGCCGCATGAGCTCAAAGCCCATGCTATACCTTCAGCAATTATTCAAAATTGGCCACCGACCCCATCACTTTTCTGGCACCAATGACGGTAAGGGCGAAATCAGTGTTACCCAAACTTTTGTTGAGCACTGGTTGTTTTGGTTTATCATGCCGAATTTCTGGTTCCAATTCATTTGCCTCTATCTAGGCCTTACCGAAATCTTTCTTTTTGGAACCGCATTTAAAGGCTTATGGGCAGCACATAACCATGTGAACTGGAACTATGATCTTTATTTTTTAAATCATCGCTGGGCTTGGGTACGAAACACCATGTTCGCCTTGTGCCATATCCTGACCTTTCCCACCCAACACCATCACCACCACGCCCGAGGTAAAAACTCAGCAAAGAATATGTGCAACTTATTATCACTATACGACTGGTTGCTATTTGGCACCCTCGCCATAGAAACCCGCCGCCCCTCGCAATATGGATGGAAGCAATCGGCCAAGGAAGAGCACAACATTTGGTATCGCTACTTTGCAATCGATATGAAGAAACTCGGTTAAACCGTGCTTTAAGGCCATTTCACACCGCACATAACGTGAAGTGGCTATAAAATCAGCGTATGGAATAGCTCACAAAATCATAAATAAAGGTCAGAATTAGCCTTGTTTTCTGCAAACACATTATACTTCATCCTCCGGTTTTGATAGGATGCTGGCTATCGTGAATATACTGCCGGTATAGCTTTGCCATTCAACATTATAAAAACGAGACAAACTCATGATTCTTTTCTCCCGTTTGCTAACAATAGTAGCCACGTTGGTTATTCCGTTAACGCTCACCGCCTGTGGTGGCAGCTCTAGTTCATCAAATTCAAGTTCTGCACCCAACAGCGGTCAGGCTGAAGTCAAAAATTATTTCGATCAAACCTTAACCGGCTTCGATGACGAAACCATTGCCTTTACCGTCTACATACCTGAAAACCCGCAAGGAGAGTCAGTTCCATTAATTATCCACAGCCATGGGTTTGGCTTATCTAGGGCCAAGAACTTTGAAAACCCTGATCCAATTGAATCATTTCTCACCAACGACATCTCTGGCGATGTAGCCCGACGCGCATGGTTAGAAAATGGCTATTATGTCATTAGCTTTGATCAACGAGGCTTTGGTGAAACGTCGGGAAATATCACGGTTATGGACCCAGATATTGACTGCCGCAATGTTTCGCAAATGATAGATTGGGCTGAACAAAACCTAATCAACTTAAAATTTGACGGTGATGACCCTCTAATCGGCTCCATTGGTTTGTCGTATGGCGGCGGCTTCCAAACCGTGTGTTCCAGCGTCGATAAGCGTTTTGATGCGATTGTGCCGTTAGCAACATGGAGCCACCTTCCGTATAGCTTATACGCCAATAGCACACCCAAAAATATTTGGTTAGATATCCTATCCATTGCATCAATGGGTAAACTCGAACCCTATCTTTTTGAAGCCATTATAGGTGCAACCACCACGGGCGAGATTCAACCCGAAACCGTAACTCGCCTAGCAGGGCATAGCCCATTGTCTTTCTGTAACGGCGAACGCAGTGATGGCAGAACGCTGTCTACCGCCGACGCTCTTTTTATTCAAGGCAGCAACGACGTGCTCTTTAATATTAATGAGGCCGTCGAAAACTACGAATGCTGGAAGGCTCAAGGAAACGAAAGTCACTTATTTATTCAGCGCGATGGCCATATTTTACCGACACTCCAGACTGCCGGGAGACAGATATTATTTGGTACCGACGACACCCTTTATTGTGGAGAAAAGACTTACCGTACCGATGATCTAGCGTTAGATTTTCTAGCATCAAAGCTGACCGGCACAACAGGTATGATCATTCCCGACATCTGCTTCAGTCTGGCAGACCAACAGCTTGGCGTGACAAGTAGTAACATCCAGCGAGGCGGTATTTTAAGCGATGTAGAAGAATCGCAGATTATTCCAGGCGGCCTAAGCAATGTTATTGACTTACTTACCTCACTCCCTCTACAAACTGTATTAAGCACCTTGTCTTCACTGCCTATTGAAGCCTCTACCACCTTAATTGAGGTACTTACCGCTAGTGCCGACCCAAGTTCTTTGGTCAATTATTTAGACGATATTATTAACTTGCTTCCCAATGAATTATTAAGTCAATTAGTGGCAAAAGGTAAATTTATTCCGCTGCAAACAGCAACCGAAAGTGGTCTCCTTGCCGGTATCCCGCTCGCTATGTTGAATGTTGAAGGTGGCAATGGCGATGACAATCTTTTATTTATCGGCTTAGGCAAACAGTCTGTTAACGGTGGTGATGCAAGTCTCATCAATGAGCAAGTCCTCCCAATACGCGGTAGCGGTCTACTCACTGAGGAAATGATTGGGGTATCTACCTCTATCGCAAGTGGCGATGTACTTGGCCTGATGGTATATGGCTTCCATCCTTATTTCACCCATTTGGCAAGCCTTACCCAAGCGCCATTACCCGTCACTATTAGTGGCACAATTGACTTACCGCTAACGACTACTAACGAGTAACCACTGCTCACCCGCTGGCAAACTACTGCAATAACGCCAGCGGGACTCGCTCCTGCTGAAGCACTTCACCGCTAGTACTTCTAATTTGTAAAACCACTACCGGTCCCCTGCCTGTCTGCTCTATTTGAACAGTACCAAAATTATCAACTAACACATTATGTTTCCGAGTCCGCAAGCTATTAATCTCATCAACCGCAGGGCTGTTCTCACCTACCGCAGAATTAAGCCCGCTGCTAGTCAATTCATAGAGAGGGTACATGCTTGCCGTTTGCAGGCGTGATATTTCAGCAAGGTGACGATCACCGCTTAGTAAAACAACACCCTCGGCGCCGCTACTGCCTAACAAAGCGAGTAAGCGCTCACGTTCACGCGGAAAGTTAGCCCATTTTTCAAAGCAATGCTCCGTTGGTAATACTTGAATGCTAGACACCACTAAACGAATATCTGCAGGCTCACTCAACACCTCAGCCAACCACTGCCACTGCGACTCACCCAGTACTGTAGCCCCAGCGGTTTCATTGGCGACAATACCGGTAGGCTGGCAGGCATTGCGATTGTCATCACGTAATATTTCACTTCGATAACTGCGAGTATCTAACATAATCATTTGTATGCGTAATCCCGCTGCGTGAATTACGCGATGGTGATATACACCCGTCTGCACCGAATCACCGATTTCACGAGGATCAAGCTGAAAAAAATCACTAAAATACTGCTTAGACTTCCCTTTGAAAACATAGTCATTTCCGCCGTCATTTAAGCCGTAATCATGATCATCCCAGGTTGCATAGACACCGGTACCGGCCTGCTCAGCAGCCTTTAAAAATCCGGTAAAATCAGCATTAAGCGCTAGGTCCCGATATGCCTGCTGGATACGCTGTGGCTCTCGCTGCTTTAAGTATGGGCCAACATCGGTATATACATTATCGCCAGCAAAAATAAAGGCTTCAGATTGTAAGGCTGATATCGCCTGCCAAACCGGTTGATCCGCCCACTGCCTAAGGCAAGAACCAAAACTAATGGTAACAACATCGCTTAAAGAAGGAGCTGTGGTAGCAGGATTAGATACCCGTGGTGACACAGAACATCCCGAGAAAAAAGAAACTATTAGTAATACAAAAATTGACGCTTTCATGCTCACCGCCTTGTTAAATATAAGCCCTCTTGAGGATTATGTTTTAACAGCAGGCGATGACAATTTAAGGTCAGCAAGGCAACAAGCCAAACATTGCTCTTAGCTCGCCAGTATCAAGGTAAGGTACTCCTCGTTACTTAAAAAGTTTAGAGGTGTTATATAAGTGCTTCCATTTCTGCAAATGAAGCCTGAATACATTCCATAAAAAACTCAATATCAGGCAAAATCGTTTCAGTTGAAATCACATTAAAATACAACTTCCCGTTATAACTTGGCGTCGCTATAAACAGGCCCATACCCTCACCTAACGGCGGCAAACCCGACACACTCTCCAAACGATGACCTGCAATATTAATCGGCTGCGGTGGCCCGGCAACATTTGATACAAATAAATTACACGTTGAGCTTGCTGCAGACGTGGCATTAATCGCTCTTGCAAATAGATATTGCTCGGTAGCGGGGAGGCATTTAGTCACACTTAACAAGATACCCGTAGAAGAAATTTCGCCTTTACCTTTCTTGGTCGCTTCGACAATCTTTCCCAAGCGGACACGAGGATCTGCAATATTAGAATAAATTGGTGCCGTGAACGCACTTAGATTATTACCTGTCTCGGCACCACTCCCAGAACGGGCGTTTACAGGAACCCACGCCACCAAAGAATGAGAATTGAGTTCACCATGCTCGTCCAAATAACGCCGTAATGCACCCGCGCAAACCGATAAAACCACATCATTTACCGTGGCCCCGCTGTAAAGGCTTCGCAAGGCGATTAAACTTTTTAGATCGACACTAATAACATCAAAAATTTTATCGCCAGCAACACTGGCATTAAATCTATTTGGATAAACGCGTTGTCTTTCAGAGGGTTTAGTCTGCAAAAACCGTTTCATAGAAGGCTTCACAAAGGATGTACTCTTTAAAAGTGCGCCACCCAAATCAAGTGTATGACGAAACCGGTTTGTCACTGCTTTTTTGGTAACTGTTGTCCAAGGTAATGCAAAGTTATTACCAGTAAGCGACTGGTCAATAGAGGCTTCTTCTTCCGTCAAAGGAAAGGCCAGATTAAACAGCAACTTAATTATACCTACACCATCTACGGCAACATGATGAAGGCGGATAACAATGCTAAAGCCATCAGGATTTTGCCCATTGCTATTAACACCGGTAAATATCGTAACGTCCCATAGTGGATGATTCATATCCATTGGGCGAGAATGCAGAGCACTGATGGCTGTACGTAATTGCGGCCAATCACCCGGCGCTGGAAGTGGTACTACGCTAAAATGTGCATCTGGTTCAAACTCTTCATCGTCGAGCCAATAGGGATAATCTAACTCCGCCGGCAAACGCACCAAACGATGACTATAGATCGGGTGCGGAGACAATTTCTTTTGAATAAAGGCAATCAACTCTTCGCAATCAACCATCTTCTCCGAGGGAGCGGCGGGGCCATCAAAATTGAGCACCAATGTAATGTGGTTATAATTATCGTCAGTTTCGGTATAAAGAAACTGCGCATCCTGGGGTTTAATCTGTTCCATATTGGTTCTCAATAAACACGGTTAAAATAAGTTACACGAGCGGAAAAGACGCTACACTCTATTCAACAACGGCCGTTGATTTTCCTAAAGTGGATTTATAAATTGCCTCTACTTTGGCCACTTGCTTGTCTAGATTTTCAGGAGTCCAACGGCTAGTATTTATTGGCGAAAGCACTTCCACCTCGACAGTACCGGGGTAATATAAACTGTCACCCTTAGGCGAAACATCCATGGCGTTATGAATTACAATCGGGACAATTGGCACGCCAGCCTGCATCGCAATATGGAATGCCCCCTTTTTAAACGGTAACGGTTTTTTAGAGTGCGTCCGGGTGCCTTCTGGTGCGATCACAACTGAAATATTATCTTGTTTAATCCTATCAATCAGTGGTTCCAGCGCGGCTATTGCACTCTTGCTATTCTTTCGGTCGATTAACACAACGCCGGCATATTCCATTGCTCGGCCAATAAAAGGCATTTTTTTAATCTCAGCTTTACCCACACCGGAAAAATTTCTTCTCAATAGTTTTGAGCAAATCAATACATCTATATCGCTTTGATGATTAAAAATAAAAACAGCGGGCCGTGAAGCCCATAAATTCTTCTCACCAATAATTTCTAACTTTAGACCTGCCACTGCACTTGCTACATCAGCAAACGTCGACATTGAAAAATTGCGAGCCTCTTGCTTAGAACCACTTAAAGCCCAAATGGGTAACCCTGCAACAACGGATCCGACCAAGCTCAATTTGGTGGCGATATTACGAGTCACACCCAAGGTTGAACTGCTTGTTCGGCTTTTAAACGTCCGTGTTGGCCAAGCGCGTGTTTCGGCTATTTCACGTAATTTTTGACTCGGATTTAAAGGGCGAGGATGACCAACATATTCCAATAATTCGATATCATCAGTGCTGTCAGAATAAAAATAACTATCATCTAGGTTAACGTTCTTGGCTTTCGCCAACGCGACAGCGGCATTTACTTTACCAATACCAAAACACAGGGGGCCACCAAGCTCACCCGTGAACATGCCATTGCTTACTTCCATTGTGCTGCAATACACATCGTCAATACCAAGATACTTGGCACAGGGTTCAACCTGATAGGGCGTAGCTGACGATATAATCGCCACCGTGTGACCTTTTCGCATATGCGCTTCGATTAAGGCCCGTGTTTCGGGAAAGATTTTTTTAGCTAAATCCCGCTCAAATATTTTTTGGGCAACATCAAGATAGTCCTGTTCCTTCAGCCCCTTCATACTCTGAGCAGACAGCGACATCAGCGCCGCAAAATCACTATTACCCAAGCCAAACCGAGCAACTGCCTCTACCACCGCCACTATTTCTGATGGTGCTAAATCACCCCGGCGAACCTGTTCGCGAAGAAAACTAAAAACCGAGTAACCCGCAATGATGGTGCCGTCAAAATCAAATATGGCAGCAATCTGAGCCCCCGCAGGTGCATTATCTATTTCTGTGGTGATATCAGTATAAGGTGGCATACCGTTAATGATCCTTGAGTGTTCGTATAAGGTTGATAGTCGTTCATTTGACAATGTATAAGATATTCAGTCCAATACTATTTTTTCTGTAATATTTGGAAAACGTATACCTTGAATACCAGTAAACTGCGCTATATTGTCGCCGTGGATCGCTTTGGCTCAATGACAGCCGCCGCCGCGGCCATTCATGTCTCACAGCCCAGCTTAACGCGAACGGTGGCTGAAGTAGAAAAAGAATTGGGCATTGCTTTATTTGAACGGCGCGCGCGAGGCGTGATAGCAACATCTCAAGGTCGAAATATTATTGACCGTGCGGCGCGAATATTGGCTGACATTGACAGACTTAATATGGATGCCAAGGAATTTCGAAAATACCAAGAATCTCATTTAAGAATCTGTATATCGCCCCCACCGCTTATTACCCTCATGAATCCCGCTTTACCACAATTACTAATACTCTACCCCAAATTAAAAGTGGATATAAAGTCAGTATCAACAGATCAAGCAATCAGTCTTTTACGGGCGGGTGATTCAGATATTATTATTGGTCCGATGAGAGCGCTCGACGAGCGCAAAGAGTTCAAACTTATCCCCTTGAAACCCTTTGATGCCTATTTTTTTACTCGTCGTGATCATCCATTAGCAAAAAAACGTTCAGTGTCGCCAAGGCAAATATTACATTACCCTCTTGTACTTCCCGAGCGAGATGGGGCATCTCCGGAAATCACCAACCGCTTATTTGGAGACATTGAAATACCAGCAGATCACCCAATACATATCATTGGCCATTTCCCACTGGCCTGCGAGGTGGTCGCCGCAACAGATTCGGTCGCAACCGTTGGCCGCACTTATCTCAACAACACTGAGTTCCTAAAGCGCTTCACCATTCTCGGCTTTAGCTCTATCGACAAATTAGATGTGTCATGTGCTCACCGGCAAGCGTTTGAGCTACCCGCTCCGGCTGCGGCCTTAGTGGAAATTCTGTGTTAATAAGCCCAACTTTGCACTACAGAACACAGTACAAACGGCTAAACCGGCAAGGAAATACAAGAAACAATGAAGGGGTTAACAAAACAGCTATTAAGCCACAAGATCGCCCCTTCAAACAAAGTGTGAAGGGGCAACGGCTAGATCAAAGCTTTATAGTTTTCCACGCTTTTCTCGCGGAGAAGACTTTGACCTTGCTTTGGTTACCGGCTTTCTACCGCCCTTATCTCCGGCTTTACTGGTGCGCGGCTTACGGGGGCGCTCGCGCTCAATTGGCATATCGCCGCCGTCATGCACCGAAATATTTAATGCCTGCCCAGCAACCCGAGTGCTTTTTAAGCACTCATAAGCTCCCGAAGATAGGTCAGCGGGCAAATCTACCGTACTAAACTCTGGGTAGATTGAAATTCGGCCAATATTCGCACTGTTAATATTGGCTTCATTGGCAATAGCGCCAACAATATTACCAGCACTAACGCCGTGTTGGCGTCCCACCTCTAAGCGGTAGCGTTGCAAACTAGTGTCAGGCGCCCGCTTGCCCCCACCCGCTTTGTCACGGTTGCGCGATTCGGTCATTAACTTTGGCGCATCCTTCACTAGCAGCGGTTTATCGCCCTGTAGCTGACTTGCAAGTGCAGCAGCAACATCAATTTCTGCCACATCATGCTTAGAAACATATTCCTGCAGCATTTTACGAAAGAAACTAAGGTCTGTTCCAGCAAGCGTATCCGTGATCTTTTGCATAAAGCGATCTACACGCAAGGCATTAATATTCTCTGCTGTAGGTAGACCCATTTCTTCAATCGACTGACGCGTTGCACGCTCAATCGATTGCAGCATACGTCGCTCCCGCGGCGCCACAAACAAGATCGCCTCACCGCTACGGCCTGCACGACCTGTACGGCCAATACGATGCACATAGGCTTCTGTATCATGGGGAATATCGTAGTTAATTACGTGGCTGATACGCTCAACATCCAAACCGCGTGCAGCCACGTCAGTCGCAATAATAATGTCAAGGCGACCTTTTTTCAGATTCTCGACAGTACGCTCACGCTGAGCCTGGGCAATATCACCATTCAACGCTGCTGCAGCGTAACCACGCGCCTGTAATTTCTCCGCAAGCTCAGTGGTAACCAATTTAGTACGCACGAAGATAATCATGCCATCAAAAGGTTCGGCTTCCAGAATGCGCGTTAAGGCATCCAGTTTATTCAAACCGCGCGCCATCCAGTAACGCTGACGTATTGTCACCGCAGTAGAGGTCTTGGTCTTGATCGTAATTTGCTCAGGATTATTCAAATACGTAGTGGCTATGCGGCGAATGGCTGACGGCATAGTGGCCGAGAATAGCGCAATTTGGCGCTTTTCTGGCATTTGCCCCATCACCCATTCAACATCGTCAATAAAGCCCATACGCAGCATTTCATCTGCTTCATCTAAAACCAAATGACTCAGGTCATCCAGCTTTAAAGTGCCGCGACGCATGTGGTCCATCACGCGGCCAGGTGTACCAACGACAACCTGAACACCGCGTTTAAGTGCCGCTAACTGACCACGGTAATCTTGACCACCATAGATGGGAAGAACATGAAAACCGGGCATTTGCGCTGCATAACTCTGCAGAGCCTCCGCTACCTGAATAGCTAACTCGCGGGTTGGGGCCAAAATTAAAGCTTGGGTACGACGACTGTTGACGTCTAAGCGTGATAACAACGGCAGCGCAAACGCTGCAGTTTTACCAGTACCGGTTTGGGCTTGACCAACAAGGTCTCTGCCTGCAAGGATAAAAGGAATTGTCGCCGCCTGAATTGGCGAGGGAGTTTCGTAACCAACCGCTTTCACTGCGGCAAGTACCATGGGTGATAGACCCAAGTCGTCAAAAGTAATAGTTTCCGCTGCCGCGGACGTATCTGAGGGCATAATCGCTACCGTAAAAAATGCAAGAGTCGCCGCAACATTAGACCTCACACTCGGCCGAACGCAGATATGGCGTTGAGGCCGCATTATACCGGCATGAGACAACAAATACCCCCAAACCTTTGGCCTTTTTTGGCATTCGCGGCCTAAGAACAGCCCCAACGACGCATCATCAGCGTATTTTTTCTAATTCAGCCCGTAACTCAGCGCTTAATTGCTGCTTAACCTGAGCGTCAAAATCAAAATAAATCAATACTGCAGTGCCTGTTGCTACAAGCTCATTACGCTGCCAAGCCTCATGCTCACAAACAAATGAGGAACTTCCTATATGGCCAATACGAGTCTTAATTTCGACAGCGTGGCCATAGTAAATTTGCGCAACAAAATCGACATCGATTTTTCGCAAAATCAAATTCCACTGTGTTAAATCCTTACTGGGATTAAATATTTCAAACACCGGCGAGCGCGCTGACTCAAACCACATAGGAACAACGGTATTGTTAATATGACCTAAGGCGTCAGTTTCGCAAAACCGCGGTTCCATAATACTACTGAACATATTGCTTTATTCCTTACCGCCCCAGGCGGAAATAACTACTGAGCAGCCCATCGCAGAAACATACACAGCCAAAGTACATAACTCATTATTGATGCCGGAAATGCTTTGTAGCCCAAATCAGTCCCTCGCTGCCTTTCCAGCGCCGCATACACCAACACCGCACTAACCACACCGTGTAAAATCATCAGCGATAAAGCCTGAGACCAACCATATTCGTGCCCATTCACTGTTAATGGCGTAACTAGGGCCATGGCCACTATCACGCCATTCAACAAACCAACAAAAAACACAATACGAGATAAACTCAATCAATTTTCTCCGGCAAAGCACCCCAAATTACACAACATAGTAATAAATTGTAAAAAAATGACAGGCACTCCCAGCCAACACAAAAAGATGCCATATACCATGAAAATGCACGACTTTCTTGTCAAATACGTAAAAAATTATCCCTGCGGTATAAGCTAAACCACCTGTCAGAAGCAAACTAAAGCCACCATTTGGCAGCGCTGCGCTTAGGGGCTTAATCAGAAACAAAGCCAACCAACCCATTAATAAATAAACACCAATTGACCACGCCCGCCGCCCCGCCTTAGGAATAAGTTCCAACACCATTCCAATTGCCGCCAAAGACCAAATAAGGGCAAACATCCACCAGCCGCCAGACTCTCTAAGCGTGATGACCAAGAATGGCGAGTAAGTCCCAGCAATTAATAGGTAAATAGCCAGATGATCTAATTGCCGATACAGTGCTTTTTTCTCCCCCTTGCTGCTGTGATACAAAGTGGAGAACAAATACAAGGCCACTAAAGAGAAACTGTAAATTCCTAAACCAAGCAGCTCCCAGCTATCACCCAACTGAATTGCAGGCCAAAGCAAGGTGACACCACCCACCACGGCCGCCAATACCCCGAGCAAATGAGAAACACTATTAAACCGCTCGCCTTTATACACTGCTTGTTTCCACCCTAAACATTTACCTCCACCCGAACTCGACTCATTTGCCGAATACGACCAAATTCATCAACATTGAGAGTTTAAGCGCCAAATTAGCTGGTATTGAGATTCTGACATCCCTAATTTTCGGAAAAGGATAGTGCACTAAATTGAAATAAAAAGACATTTTAGAACAGAAAATTCAGAGATGAACTCGACAATACTCTAGTTATATTAACACCCTAAAAGTATACCGAAAGATTAGTATGGACAACTGCGGGGCGGATAGGCACAGAGTACCAACCCAAAAAGATAGAAGTGAAGAACTTACGCCGCGCTGCCCTTTGTGTCCAATCGCCCCAAACCTTCAAAGAGCAATTCAACATGCAAAGCGCCATTGGTGTTAACTAATTTACGAATACGAATTGCACCCAAGCGGCCGTCTCTCAGGCGAATACGGTAATCAGTTCCCGTCAGTGATTGACTAAGTTGCTTATTTAAGTGCAAGCAACCACCCCACTTCACGTACTCATTACCAGAGGATATGTACATGGGAACATCAGATAACAACTCCTGATCCCCCTGTAAAACACTGCCGTGCGTCAAGTCCATTGACAAACCCCATGCTATATTTTCATTACATACGTAAAATACGTATTTCAACTTATAGCATCCTTGCCAGTAATGTAGTTATAACATATTTATTAAGTAGAAGCCTTTACTCTACTAGACTAAAGCACACCAACAACCGATTACTTTCATAACTAAAAAGCATATTTATAAGCCGTGCAAAACGTCCCTAACAAGACCGAACAGGCTTCGTATGAACATATTACGCAGGAAAATAACGACTAATCGTATCCACAACACAGGCCGGCTTCTCGCCACCTTCAATCTCTACAACAACCCTCACAACGGACTGTATGCCACCTTTGATTTCTTCGGCTGAAACCAGCTCCCCAGTACCCCGCACTCGAGAACCAACCACCACCGGAGCAGGAAAACGAACTCGCTCACAACCAACGTTCACCCCCATCGAAACACTTTGTACATCAATAATTTGAGGTAAAAACATATTTACTAATGAAAGTGTTAAATAGCCATGCGCAATACACTCACCAAACGGCCCCTCTTTAGCTCGCACAGGGTCCACGTGAATCCACTGATGATCACCGGTTGCATCAGCAAATAAATTTACTCGCTGCTGGTCAATATTAAGCCAATCACTGCTGCCCAACACACTGCCAACAGCAGAAAGAAGTGCTTGGGGGTGTTTAAAAACCGTTGCCATGAACTCTCCTAGTAGCAGGTAACACCATCACAATATGGGCGAATAACACCCCGTGAGAACATAAATACCTAAGGGCCAACTCTACCACCGCCCCAAAACCTTATGGCATAGTCTGTCAGGACGACAAACCCATCGAGCCATCAGCCAACTTCTCTGCTTGTATTTCAGCTACAATATGCCAGATATTGCTTTTCAAGAACGAGATCCCTTATATCTGTTCCATCCAATAAATAAGGGTTGAGTAATACCACATGGCCAACTACGCACCACTAGAGCTTTGGAATTGGATAACAAATAACCTAGCGAGTATCAGCGCTTTGCTGGCAGCCGTCTTTGCCATACTCGGCATGCTATCGGCGCTAGAAGCCATATTAAAAACCCGCACTGCCCAAGGTGCGGTAGCATGGGCCATAGTCCTTATTGGGTTTCCACCTTTATTTGTCCCTCTTTACTGGATATTTGGGCGGCGAAAATTCCGCGGCTACGCACTAGCTAAACGCAACAATCATCTACAAATTGATAAAATCGCAAATACACTACTCACTAAGCTCCCCTGTGAAACAACGGTACAAAGCAGTAACGACCCGCGATTAATAGCCCTTGAACAGCTCACAACACTCCCCTTCTCCACCGGCAATACCTGCCAGCTACTAATCAATGGACATAGCGCCTTCAAAGAGATGTTCGCTCAAATAGATGCCGCAAAGCACTATGTATTATTAGAATTTTACATAATTCGCGACGATGAAATTGGTCATAAACTGGCCGAATTACTGATTAAAAAAGCGCAGCAAGGTGTCTGTATCTACTGTGTTTACGACGAAATAGGTAGTCTCAAATTATCCAACCAGTATTTACATAATTTACGTAAGAACGGCGTAAACATCCGCCCCTTTAACTCGACCAAAGGCTTGGGAAATCGCCTTCAACTCAATTTTCGCAATCATCGCAAGATTGTGGTCTGCGACGGCAACTTTGCACTTGTCGGCGGCATGAACATAGGCGATGAATACCGAGATATGCACCCTGTACTCACTCCCTGGCGAGATACCGGCATCGCCATATCCGGCCCAGCCGCCCAAGCCGTGCAACTCGCCTTTGCCGAAGACTGGTTCTGGGCCAATGAGTCCCTACCAGCATTGAACTGGCAAACGGCAGATACCACCAGCGCGACAAACACCTTGGTACTAGCCACCGGGCCCGCGGACAGTACCGATAGTTGCGCGCTGTACTTTTTAAATATGATCCATCAAGCCACTAAGCGACTATGGATAGTCAGCCCTTATTTTGTGCCTGACGCCCCTGTTATTCACGCCCTGCAGCTGGCCGCAATGAGAGGCATCGACGTGAGAATTATGTTACCGGCCAAACCTGACAAGCTGCTGATTCAGCTTTCCTCTTACACCGCCATAAAAGAAACCCTCACCAGAGGCGTGCAGTTTTATTACTACCAAGAAGGCTTCTTGCATCAGAAAGTCATGTTAGTAGATGATGACATTAGTGTGGTTGGCACAGCGAATATGGACAACCGCTCATTCCGCCTCAATTTTGAGCTCTGTATAATCAACCATAGCGTCGAGTTTGCTAGTAAGATGGAAGACATGCTCAACAACGACTTTAAAAAATGCCGCCAATTATTACCTCGCGAAGTAGCCCAGTGGTCCCTTAAGCGTCGGCTATTAAGTCGCTGCGCTTATTTATTTGCCCCTCTGCAATAAATACATTCAGATGACAAATCCCAGCCATATTCCACACGCGCTCACCGCCTGCCCAGACTGCGATATGCTATTGCAGACTGGGCCAGCCAGCGATCATTTAGAAGGCCGCTGCCCACGCTGTAACGCCGTACTTTGGCACACGGCAAAGCACACTGACACCGTCAGTTTTGCTGCGGCTATCAGCGGCCTCATATTGTTCTATCCTGCGGTGACGCTCCCCATCCTTAAATTCAAACTTGTCGGCCAACATGGTAGTAATTCACTGCTAGGCGGCATTCAACGAATGTGGTTGGAAAGTGAACAGCTGCTAGCCGCTCTTATCCTGCTCTGTACGCTTGTTGCGCCGCTCGCCCATCTGGTGCTAACCGCAGTGGTTTGTTTTAGTATTCGCTTGAATCATTACCCACGTCATTTCCCCCAATTGCTCAAATATAAATGCTGGATGCAGAGCTGGAGCATGCTTGAGGTTTATACCATTGGCATCATAGTGGCATACGTAAAAGTTATGCACGACGGTGAAGTGGCGGTTGCAAGTGGCACCTACAGCCTAAGTGCACTGTTAATTTGCATCATCTTATGCAGCCAGTATTTTCACGAAGAGCAAGCTTGGCAACACTGGGAGAGCAATAGGCCCAAATGACAATCAGTGCGAAACAACAGGGCATCGCTCGCTGCACAGAGTGCGGTAAACTCAGCCACCTTCCCAAACTCAAGCCTAATGACAAGGCGACTTGCCCTCGCTGCAATACCGCACTGAGTTTCCGCAAACCACATAGTCTGCAACGAAGTTGGGCTTTCACCATTGCCGCGATTGCACTATTAGTGCCTGCAAATATCCTCCCTATTCTGACTATCATTAGCTTTGGACAAGGCGATCCAGACACCATAATGTCTGGCGTCGTAACCCTCTGGGAAGCAGAGCTTCAAGCCATCGCCATTGTTGTTTTTATTGCCAGTATTGCGGTTCCTGTATTGAAGCTAATTATTTTAATTATTTTAATGCTTGTTGTTCAGCTCCACTTACCGTTGAGCCGACAACAATGCACGGTACTTTACCGGTTTATTCATTTTATTGGCCGCTGGTCCATGCTGGACTTGTTTATGATTTCAATCTTAGTCACGCTAGTACACCTTGGTAATATCGCCACAGTAGAAAGTGGCCCAGCCGCCACCGCCTTCGCTGCCGTTGTGGTACTCACCTTATTGGCCGCCAATAATTTTGACCCGCGCTTATTATGGGATTTAGACAATGACTGATCGCAACATTTCGTCTGCTGTACTTACTCCAAAGCGCGGACTTTCAGCAATTTGGCTACTGCCATTCATCGCACTTGGCATCGCAGCATGGCTTATGTATCAAAGCCTTAACGATAGTGGCCTAAGCGTCACCGTTGCATTTAATAATGGCAGCGGCATAACGGTGGGTAAAACACCGGTTATTTATCAAGGGATCAACGTTGGCCAAGTACAAGGACTGCAACTCGACAATGACCTCGAAGGCGTTACCGCCACGCTAGAGCTATCCCAGCAAATTGAGCCACTCATTAAAGAAAATACTGAGTTCTGGCTGGTAAAACCCCAAATCTCGCTTTCTGGTGTATCAGGTCTAGATACTTTAGTTGCGGGTAACTACATCAGTTTCACTCCCGGTGAAGGCCAAGCCGCTCAACATTTCACCGCACTCAACTCACCTCCAACTCAAACCAACAATTTACCGGGTTTGCGTTTAACGCTAAACGCAGACGAACTGGGTTCACTGTCTGTCGGCGCTCCGGTGTTGTATCAGCAAATTGATGTCGGCGACATCGAGGGTTACCAACTCAGTGACAACGGTATAGACATTAATATTCGAATAGACCCACAATACAGTCACTTAATCAATGATAGCTCTCGCTTTTGGGTACAAAGCGGTCTAAAAATCAATGCCGGACTACAGGGGATAGATATTGAAACGGGGTCGATGGCAAGTTTACTCGCTGGGGGAGTTGCCTTCGACACCCCATCGCAAACCGACTCGGAAACCAGCAATAACACCCAGTTCAAATTACATAAAAATCAAAACCGCGCCAAAGGCGGCAAAAACATTACTGTGTATTTTCGCAATCCCAGCGGTTTAAATACCGGTAGTCACGTCAAGCTCTTGGGTATGAAAATTGGCACTGTAGAAAACTTACAGTTTATTGACGACAACCCCAATCTCGGCGCCAAAGTAAACATTGCGGTCTCCTCACCACATCATCGTTACTTAAACGAAGACAGCCAATTCTGGCTGGTTAAACCCGAGGTTTCCAGCAGCGGGGTTAGCGGCTTGGATGCGTTAATCGGCGGCCCTTACATCAATGTACAAATTGAAGGGAAAGGCGGAACCATTCCCGAACAATACACAGCGCTGGTCACTCCCCCAGAAACCAAAGTGAAACAGCCCGGCCTGCGCCTGAGACTTCGCAGTGATGACCTAAGCTCTGTCAGTATCGGCAGTAAAATTTATTACCGTAAAATAGCCGTGGGCCAAGTTGAATCAGTGGATTTAGACAAAGACGGCGTCAATATCGACATCTTTATCCACGAGCGTTACGCCAAACTCGTTCACAGAGAATCTCAATTCTGGAATGCCAGTGGCCTAAGCATAACCGGCGGTTTAAGTGGACTAGACATTCAAGCTGATTCACTTGCCACTATTGTCGCAGGTGGAATCGCTTTTCATACCCCGCAAGTGAATAAACCTCAGCTCGCTTGGGAGGGCTTGAGCTTCACGCTATACCCTGACTATCAGAGCACTTACGCGGAAAAAGGTCGTGACATTAGCTTGTATTTTGCTAGCGGCAGCAATATAAGCAAAGGCACAGAAATAAAATATCAGGGGATAAAAGTCGGAGAAGTAATCGCCGTAGAACTGGATAACGACATGAGTCGCGTCAAAGTTAGCGCCCGCCTAGCCCCTTCTGCCAAACAACTGGCGCGTACCGGCAGCCAATTTTGGCTAGTAAAACCACAGCTCGGTCTCATCGGAACCCGCAATTTAGAAACCTTGGTAACGGGTAGCTACATTAGTGTTCGCCCCGGTTATGGCCGCAACACCAATGAGTTTGTCGCCCTTAATAAGCCGCCGCCATTAAGCAAGCCAAGTGATGGCCTGAATTTAATTTTGACAGCCAGCCAGCGTGGCTCAATTAAAGAAGGTGTAAAAGTATTCTATCGCGACATCCCCGTCGGAGAAGTCTTTGGTTATGAGCTAGCCGAAGACGCCAGCCAAACCCTCATTCACATAAATATTGAACCCCGTTACGCCACCTTAGTTAGGGATAATAGTCAGTTCTGGAACTCCAGTGGCATTGCTGTCAAATTCGGTCTATTTAGCGGCGCAACCATACGGAGTAAATCTGTTGAGTCGCTCTTAGAAGGAGGAATCGCATTTGCAACGCCCGATGGCGAAGAACTTGGTCCTCTAGCCAAGGTCGGAAAAAACTTCAAACTTCATCAATCAGTTGACCCTAGCTGGCTAGAATGGACGCCGCGTATCACACTGCCCCATGAAGTTGACAAAGGTGAGAACTGGATACGAACTGATTAACAAGTTTTCACAACATCGCCACACAGATAACGATACAATAAGCACACTTTGACACCCTGTGCACACTACATTGTGTGCACACCGCTGTGATCAGCAGCGTAAAACTGAAGGGTGCCGTCACAAAATTGAGACGCTAGTGTGCTGAATACATCAAAACAAACCTTACTATCTGCTGCGGTAATCGTTGCAGCCCTCGTGATTGCCGTCATTTTTTTCATCTTAAAGCCACCTCCAGAAACCGTCACCGTCATTCCCCCAACACTAAGCATCGACGTCGCCATTGCTGAAAAACAATCGCTATCCATCGCCGTAAATTCTCAAGGTACTGTACAGCCCCGAACTCAAACGGCCTTAATTACCGAAGTGTCAGGTAAAATCATGCAGGTCGCGCCACAATTTCAAAGTGGCGGCCTGGTCGACAAAGGTGAATTATTATTAAGAATTGACCCTCGCAACTATAAAGTTGAGGTGACCCGAGCTGAGGCCAATGTCGCCACTGCGTTTAGCAACCTTATCCAAGAAAAAGGTCGCGCCGCTGTAGCCAAACAGGATTTGGAAAAATATCCTCGCAATTACGCTAGCAAGGAAGCACGTTACCTCTCATTGCGCCTTCCACAATTAAAAGAAGCGCAGGCGCGATTGGACTCAGCCAAAGCTGACCTTACCCATGCCAAAAACAATTTAGCCCGCACAATCATACGCGCGCCCTACAAGGGCATTATTAAAACACGCAATGTGGACCTCGGTCAGTTTGTCAGCGCAGGTAGCCAGCTAGGGCATATATTTGCCGTAGATTTTGCTGAAGTGCGGCTTCCCATTCCCGCTGACCGCCTCGCTTATTTAGCCCTACCAGAGAGCGGTAGCAATGATTCCCTCCCTGCAGTGGCTTTAGAAAATGAATTGTCGCGTAAATGGTACGGGAATATTGTCCGTACCGAAGGAGTGCTTGATGAGCGTAGCAGAGTACTATTTGCCATTGCCAAAATAGATGACCCCTATGGTTTAGAAAATGGTGGCGAGCCTTTGATGATGGGCAGCTTTGTACAAGCAGAAATCAGTGGTAAAAAAATTGATGATTTAATCGCTATTCCCCGATACATCTTACGCACCGGCAATAAAGTTTGGGTATTGGATGACGAGCAGCGCCTTCGAAACCGAGATCTTAAAATACTCCATACCGAAGGTAAGCTCGTTTATGTTTACGACGGTCTAAATGACGGCGACACAATCTGCTTATCAACTATTCCTAACGCCATTCCCGGCACCAAGGTAAAAATAAACAACACCAGCAAAACCAGCTCATTGTTAAATACAATCTCCGGCCAAGCAGCCGCTGCGGACACTAAGGCCGACAAGCTATGAGCACCTTGCCAGAGTTTGACACCCAAAAAGGGGTTATTCCGTGGTTTGCGCGCAACTCAGTGGCCTCCAATCTCTTAATGATCGTGATCATTGGTATCGGCTTGGCGACTGTTTTTAATATTCAGCGCACCATACAACCCGATTTCGAAATTAATATTATTAGCGTATTGGTTCCCTATCCGGGCGCAACACCCGATGAAGTAGAAACCGGTGTCATACTCAAAATTGAAGAAGCGCTGAAAGACATAGAATCAATAGAAAGTCTTGAATCAACTGCTGATGAATCGCTAGCAACATTAAGGGCTGAAGTTTACGAGGGCTATGACACTCTCGCTGTCATGGACGAAATTAAAAGTGCAATTGATGGCATTGTTAGTTTTCCCGAGCAGGCCGAGCGTCCCATCGTTAATCGCGTTGAATTCAATAACCATGCCTTAAATGTACAGCTCTACGGAGACATTGATGAGCGCGGTTTAAAAGAGCTTGCGGAACAAGTTAAACAAGAACTCACCCTTGACGAAAATATCGCCTACGTTCAAATTAACGGCGCACGCGATTTTGAGATAAGTATTGAGGTACCAGAAAACACCTTACTTCAATACGGCTTAACACTAACAGAAGTGGCTGAAGCTATTCGTCGCTCCTCGTTAGATTCACCCGGTGGCTCAATCAAAACCGTCAATGGCGATATATTGCTTCGCACCCGTGGCCAAGCTCGCAGCCAACACGAGTTTGAACGTGTGGTGCTTATCACCTATCCCGATGGTACCCGCCTAACGCTTGGCGACATTGCCACCATCAATGATGGTTTTGTAGAGGAAGACGGCTTCTCATTCTTCAATAGTCAAAACAGTATTGGTCTACAAGTTTTTGCTGTTGGCAAACAAGATTTAATCGACGTTGCTAACGCAGCAAAAAAATATGTAGAAAAAAAGCGTAACGACCTTCCTGAAGGCGTAAAAATAACCACCTGGGCCGACATCACGTTTTATCTTGAAGGCCGAATCAATATGATGCTGGAAAACCTTGGCATGGGTGCACTATTGGTTTTCATTGTGCTGGGTATGTTTCTCAATATAAAACTCGCATTTTGGGTCATGGTTGGCTTACCCATCTGCTTTCTTGGCACCTTAGCAATGATGCCCATTGTGGGTATTAGCTTAAATATGCTGAGTTTATTCGGGTTTATTTTAGTTCTGGGGATCGTCGTCGATGATGCCATTATCATTGGCGAAAGTGCCTATGCCGAAGCCGAATCCAAAGGTCACTCCATTGATACTGTTATTACCGGCGCACTTCGAGTAGCCACACCCGCAACATTTGGCGTGTTAACAACGATCATGGCCTTTTCACCCACGCTGTTTACCGAAGGTGCATTTTCACCTTTCCCTGAGGCCATCGGCTGGGTTGTCATTCTTTGTTTAGTATTTTCACTCATTGAATCAAAGTGGATTTTACCGTCTCACCTCGCTCACAGTACGCCTGGCACCTCAGGAATTTGGCTAGAAATTGATAAAATCCCGCGTTACTTCAACAGTAAACTTAATTATTTTATCGAGCAGCACTACCGCCCATTTATTCATAAAGCGATAGCCAATCGCTACCTCACCGGCTCTATTTTTAGCGCCCTACTAATTATTACCTTTGGTTTGATTGCTGGTGGCATTGTTCGTTTTGTCATGATTCCAGAAGTCCCTTCTGATTTTATAAAAGCCAATTTAGAAATGGTAGAAGGCACACCAGAAGCCCAAACTCGCCAAGCGTATAAAATCATGGACGAGGCCTTACAGAAAGTTGATGCCGACTATAAAAGCGCTCACGCCAATGCGGCCAACAGAGGCCTTGTTAACCATGTACAAGCATTTGGCACCTCTGGGCGAAACATTACCTTCATGGTCGAACTCACCAAAAATGAACAACGTGATATTGATGGTAACGAGATCGCCCGCCGTTGGCGCAATGAAATAGACGACATTCCTGGCACCAAAATACTCTCAGTCAGCAGTGCCGACCAAACCTCAGGCCCAGCCATTTCATTCAAGCTCAGCAGCAACTCAAACACTGAACTAGAAGCTGCCGCAAAAGACATGGAAGAAGCCTTAAGCCATTACAAAGGCGTATTCGATATTCGCAATGGCGCCAGCGCCATTCAAGATGAAATTGTCCTTGATATAAAACCCAGCGCAGAAGTATTAGGCATATCCTCAGCGGCATTGGGACGCCAGCTCAGGGATGCCTTCTACGGCGCAGAAGCCCAGCGGGTGCAACGTGGCAATGACGAAATTAAAGTGATGGTTCGCTACCCTCGTGAAGAACGAGAGGCCATTTCAGATTTACAAAATATGTATATACGCTCTTCTGACAATGCCTACGTCCCTTTAAGCAGTGTTGCAAATATGAGCATTGAGCCTGGGTTTAGCCAACGCAAGCGCATTGATGGTGAACGATCTATTACCGTTACCGCCCAAGTCGACAAGGAATTTACCGCGCCAGACAAAGTCACCTCCGACATCATGAAAACCCTGGTGGGCGATATCTTCGCCAACAAATATCCATCAGTCATTGTTCAACTAAGCGGCGAGAGCGAAGAGAGTGGCATTCTCATGAAAAGTCTCGCCATAGGCTTTGTACTGGCCTTATTTGGTATTTACGCATTACTAGCTATTCCGCTGCGTTCTTATTTGCAGCCCTTCATTATTATGGGGGTTATACCCTTTGGTATTATCGGCGCCGTTGTAGGTCATATCCTGTTAAATATGTCGTTTAGTATGATGTCATTCTTTGGGGTAATTGCACTTTCGGGAGTTGTGGTTAACGACAGCCTGATCATGGTTGATTTCATTAACTCCGCTATCGCTCGCGGCGAACGCTTGCTAGACGCCGTAATCGATTCAGGTTGCCTGCGGTTTAGAGCAATACTACTCACTTCGCTGACCACCTTTTTTGGTTTATTACCAATGCTCTTAGAAAGCAGCGTACAAGCTCAATTTGTTATTCCCATGGCGGTATCCTTAGGGTTCGGAATTATTTTTGCCACCGTCATTACTTTGATCTTAATTCCTTGCCTGTACATCGTATTAGATGATTTTAAGGGTCTTGCCAGCGCTCAAAAAAACACCAGTTTAATCGAAGAAAATAGTCATTAAGGCCAAAACACCCACAGAGCAACCATCAGCGCAAACGTCGCCGCAATTAACACTGCGGCGGCGGCAACATCTTTAGCTTTTGCCACCAGTTCATTGGTTTCCGGTACCGCAGCATCAGCCACATATTCCAGCGCCGTATTCAGTGCCTCAGTTATCCACACCAGCGATATTGCAAGAAAAACCCATAACCATTCAAACGATTTCAGCCCCGTTAATAAGCCCAAGGCAAGCACAGATAATGTTGCCACCAAATGTATGCGGGCATTATGTTGATCGATGATCATCGTCATCAAACCATAAAAAGCATAGCGAAAACTGCTAAGTCGCGCCTGTATCGAAAAGCCCTGATCACGTCGCCGACGTTCTGTTTTATGCTGCATCGCGGTACCATATGCCCTTTGCTGTCATCTAAAAGGTTTATCATGCCTGAATTCAAACACATCTCGCCGCAAGACGCTCATGCCATGATCGATGCCGGCTGCCAACTCGCCGACATTAGGGATGAACAGTCCTACGGAATGAGCCATATACCAAATGCAAATCATCTGGCCAACCATAATCTTCAGGATTTTATAGAGCATGCCGATCCCGATAAAGCGCTGATTATTTATTGCTACCATGGCAACAGTAGCCAAAGTGCAGCGCAATATTTTGTAGAAAAAGACTTCACCGAGGTCTACAGCATGGACGGTGGCTTTGAAATGTGGCGGCAATTATTTCCGCAAAATACCTCAAACAGCTAACTGCCAAAATAAACAGACTATTCAAACTAAAAGCTTACGAGGTAGTGCAAAAAAGAGAGGTGGCAGGCGAAAAATTCAGGTATTTCTTGTCGTAAAAGACGCAAGATAAATTGCTAATTCTAGCTAGGTCCCCGTATAAAAGTTACCCATTATACGGGGACCTAGCTAAATCAAACTTCTTTCGGCACGTCCCTGCGCCCTTTCAGGTTCAGAATCTTAAAAGGTAACGTTAACGCTCACCCAGAAATTCCTAGCCTTATCCTTGTTATTGAAGTCATCGTTATATTCCACTTCGTCGGCGTCAGCATCATAAATACCATCACCGTCCAAGTCATTAAAAGTAGTGCTGTAACTAGTGAAATCTTGATTAAGCAAATTATTAATTCGCCCATTCACGGTCACAGACTCATTAATTTTAAATGATGCACCCAAGTGAAACACTTCGTAGTCTTTATAGTACAAATGCTCGCCAGAGATTCCGACGCCACGATAGCGATCCGAGCGGGCCTCTAGGGTCAGGAATACATTGACACGGGGATCAAATTGCCAATCCAAGGTTGCGTTGGCCATATTCTCCGCAGTGTCAGTGAGAGGCTGACCTTTATCAGCGCCGCTTGTTTGCTCGCTATCGGTGTAAGTGTAGTTAGCACGCAACGCCAGTGTCGGTGAAAAGTGATAACGACCGGCAAGTTCTAAGCCTTGAATTTCTGCCTTATCAATATTTATCTTTTGCGCATAACTGGTGTAATCCAACTGCTCATAAGCACCTAGATTTGCACAGGGGCGAACACCGCCAGTCTGAGCACAAGATAAATTAGTATCCCCACTGGTGATTTTATCTTTAAAGTCATTTTTAAATAACGTGATATTAAAGTTATGGCCACCTGTAGGTGCTTCCCAGTAAGCAGCAATTTCAGTATTTACACTCGTTTCCGGCTTTAAATCTGGGTTACCCACAAACGGGCTAGTACCTTGGCCGCCAAAGCCGGTAATACCATCAAAAAGGTCGGTTGTTTTTGGTGTTTTATAACCTGTGCTTACCCCACCTTTTATTGTCCAGCTATCCGTCAGGAGGTAGACCCCATAAAGACGTGGACTAGTATTGCTACCAAACTGATTGTGATCGTCATAACGAATACCAGCTGTCACCGTTAAGGGGTCGATAAAGGTCCAGTTATCTTCTACAAACAATGAATACATGGTGAAGTCAGATAACTCACCCGCGCCACTGTCGCCGGCCTCCATACCAAAAACACCATCTTCCAATTCACCATCAATATACTGGGTACCCACCACTAAGAGGTGGTCGCCAGCCATATCCTGAATAGGAATATCCAGTTTGGCGTCAAAGGTGTACTGACGGCTTTCCATTATCCGTTTAGGCCGTGGTAAAAATTCAGCCTCCATAATGTCTCGTCGCTCATCTTCGCTCATGCCCGCATAGGCACCCGTACCTTCAAATATTTCTAAGTGCAATAAGCGCTCGGTGGCGGTTAAAGGTAAGGTCCGGCCGTTATTTGCGGTTTCGATAAAGGCAAGAGACATCGCACTACTGCCGAAAGACCAGTCGCCATCATGGCTTATTGACCATTGATCGCGGGTAAATTCTTGCTCTTCTGCATAACCTGCGCGCGGGCTACTTTGAAACAAGCGCTCAATGCTGTCTACCGTACCTAATGGAAAGCTGCCATCAGCCGCCGGTGTATTATCATAAATCTGCTCAGACATATCATAGTCAAATACGATAGTTTGGCGCTCATCCGGCGTCCAACTCAGTCTAAAACCAAGAGCTTTATTGGTATTGTCTACGGTTTTACCACCGCCACCAAAGCCTAGTGTTCGTGTTTGCAGATTTCCTGCAGGATCAGTGATTGGTGAGTATTCGGGGTTGGATGCATCTTTATCATAGACACTACCGCGAACCGCTAAACCAAGAACATTGGGAATCAGTGGGCCTTGAACATTGAAATCGAGTGTTGAGTCCTCACCAAACTCATCACCTTCTTGAAAGGTACGACTAAAACCAATGGCGCCGCCCCAAACATCTGTCACTTTTTTGGTGATAATGTTGATTACACCACCCAAAGCATCTGCACCGTATAGCGTTGACGCAGGCCCGCGAATAACTTCAACTCGCTCAATCGCAGCCAATGGTGGTATGTGGTTAAACTGGTTGCCACCAAAGTTATTAGGGTAAATATCACCGTGGTTATTTTGGCGACGACCATCAATCAGTATCAAGGTGTAGTCTGCCCCCATTCCCCGCATACTAATGGTGCCCTGCCCGGTTTTATCCGCGGTTTCACCAATATCCACACCCTCTAAGTCACGGACAACATCTAATAACGTGGTGTATGGGCGCGACGCAATTTCTTGGCTGCTAACCACAGAAATACTGGCTGGCGCATCGGTGATTTTTTGTTCAAAACCAGCGGCTGATACCACAACTTTCTGCAGGGTAACCATGTCACCTGCATCCGTTATCACATCATCTTTGGGTCCCGCCTTAAGGGTAACACTGCCATCTGCCTGAATTTGCGACTCGAGGCCGGTGCCTGCAAGCAAAATCATAAGTGCTTGAGAGACTGTGTAATCACCTTGAACACCAAAGCTACTTTTACCACGTGTTAAATCAGCTGGTGCGCTAAGAAGGATACCTGATTGCTGAGCAAACTCGGTAAGCGCAAGCGATAGATCACCGCTTGGCACGGTATAGGTCGCCATTTCCTGACTTTGCGCCACGGTAGCTTGCTGGGCAAAGACTGGGCTGGCTGCCAAAGCCGAGACTAAAACTAATGGCATTGCACTACGGCCAATTTCAAACTTCATTAAATACACGCTCCTGTTTTGCTGTCTTATATCGATCCACTGCCTATCTATCGAATAAGACCACCAAAAAGGGAACTATTTGAGAAAATAAATGATAATTATTATTACTTAGATTATGCGTGAACTCTAATCCACCACGGTAAGCGCTTGTCTACCACCACCCCCAAACTCGCCGCAAGCATATCAAGTGCAATATTGGTGTCATCCAATGGAAAGACACCCATGACTCGTATATCAGCCACGTCAGGGTCAACATGTATATAACCAAGCCGATACCGCTCTAAGCGTAGTAAAAGCTCCCCCAAAGGCATCTCTTGGGCTAGCAATACGTGATTAACCCAGGATTGTCGCGCAGGGTCGGCAGCTTGTAATACTCCCCAGTGCCCCTTAGAAAATCTAATTTGTTTACCTGCCGAAATCACCCGAGGACTGTCCCATCTTGTGTCAATCTCTACCCTACCTTCATAAACAGCAAGCACACTTTGATCACCTTCCTCGGCAACAGAAAACCGAGTACCCAAGGCTTTTAGGTTTCCATTCTGGGTTTCTACAATCAAAGGACGGGCTAAATCATCAACGGCGGTATCAATAAAAATATCACCTTCCTGCAAATGAATTGAACGCCTATATGTCGTGAAAGTGGTATCCATGTGGCTAGCCGTATTCAGCCACACCTTACTGCCATCACTTAACTTAAGCTCCTTTATCTCTCCCCTATCACTCACATAGTCTGCATCTGGAACACGCTGCGACTCCGTCACGCTCAGCCACGATCCAACACCAAGCCCAGCAAAGAGCAAAAGGCTTTTTAAGGTACTTCGCTTTGTTAGGCGGCGTTGCTGTAAGCGACTCAGGCTATCACTCACCACCTCGAAATTGCTGTCATCACCCTCGCGAATACGCTCAAACCTGCGGGATACCGAAGAAATATGCTCCCACGCCTCTTTATGGCTAGGATTAGCGTCAAGCCAGTATTGCCACTGTTCTCTGGATTTTAGGGTGACGCTGTCATCGGCTAGTACGGCGTACCAATCAGCGGCCTCTTTTAGCGTTGCTTTATTCATATCTGCCCTGCAAAACAACATAACTAGTTATTCGCCAATAACACCTGACGAATTGAGCTCTAATAAGGCACACTCATACATTGCTCTGGCCATGTATTTCTTAACCATGCGCTCAGACACACCAAGGCGAAGGGCAATCTCACGATATTTCAAGCCGTCTAATTGCGCCAAAATAAACGCTCTAGCAACCTTTACAGGTAGGCTACCTAGCATCCGATCTACTTCGAATAGGGTCTCTAGTACCATCATCGAGCGCTCGGGGGATGGCGCCGAAAGGTCTGGTTTTGCCGCAATGGCGGCCAACCATGCTTGTTCAACATCTCGCCGGCGCCAAAGATCAACACACAAACCCTTAGCAACCGTAGTGAGATATGCCCTAGCACCACCAAAATTATCAAACTCTCTGGGACGTAGTAATAGGCGTGCAAACGCATCCTGCGCGAGATCAGCTGCATCTTCAGAGCAACCTAAGCGACGCTTCAATAGATTAAATAGCCAACCATGATGATTGCTATACAGTGTATGGAGCTGCTCGCTATGAGCAGAGCTAGATGCGGGCATTACGCTTCCCATGCCAAAGCGTGAAATTAGTTAACACACAATGCGTGCGATAATATAAATCATTCTCATTATAGTTATCATACAAAGGGATGCGCAAGTGCAGATTAACGCTCTGGGTATAATTTACTTGGCTTACTTGATTGGCTGCTGAAAATCTCTGATGTCCATGTAAGCTAGCTAGGCTATTGAATAAAATCTAAATCAACTTATGATCAAGAGAGTAAAAAGCATGAAGCTAGCTACCTAGCTACATTGCCTTCATTACGGCAGAGATAATTCTTAAAACCGAGTCCACGGACCATTTAATAACGCTGAGGGCCTTCAGATCAAACATTTATGGGTAGGCATTTTTTGCGTGGTTTTAATTTGGTCAGGTATCAACCCTAAAGACCCATTTACATGGTTTCTTGAGGTCATTCCTGCACTAATTGGCGGAACGCTATTAGCGGTCACCTATCATTCATTTAGGCTAACACCTCTACTCTATTCCCTTATTCTTCTGCACTGCCTTGTATTGATGGTTGGCGGGCATTATACCTACGCGGAAGTACCGCTATTTGATGGGCTATTCGGCTCAGAAAGAAATAACTACGATAAGCTTGGCCATTTCTTTCAAGGTTTTGTACCAGCTATTCTGGCTAAGGAAATATTAATACGCAAAGCCATTGTTAATGGCGCCGCTTGGCGCAATATTATTATTGTCTCAATCTGTTTAGCATTCAGTGCATTCTATGAACTTATTGAATGGTGGGTAGCCCTTGCCAGTGGCGAAGATGCGGAAGCCTTTTTAGGAACACAGGGCTATGTTTGGGACACGCAATCGGATATGGGCTTAGCTTTATTGGGTGCCATCAGCGCCTTACTGCTTCTCTCTGCTCTCCACAGTAAGCAACTAAAAAAGCACGGAATACACGATAAGGCGTAAGGGCTTATCTGCGCAGCATTAACACCTAGCCCTTAACGCGCCAATGACAATTAAACGAGGGGCTCAAATTTAACCTTAGCCCCATACGCTATATCAATCCATCTACGCTGATATTACGGTGCCACACACATGACACAATAAGCGTATACACCACGACTGTCTTTCAACTTCAGCATATCGTCCCAGGCCGGCAATACACTATTTAAAACAGATAGCAGCGGAGACGATGTGCTTAGTGCCGATTTCACTAAACCCGAGCCCAACATCATACGCATCAGCTCTTCTTGTGGGCTAAGTGGTAAAGCCAACAACCGTGTATTTACTGCCTCTAAGCCGACTAAGTTAGCCGCAGAATTCACCGCTTGCTGCAAGCCACCCAGCTTATCTACCAAACCTAACTGCTGCGCATCCATTCCGCTCCAAACACGCCCTTCGGCTATGGGTTCTACTTGCTCAACCAACTTCTTTCTACCGTTGGCAACAATATTAATAAACCGTCGGTAGCCGTACTCCACACCAGATTGAATCGCGCTCGCTAACACGGGATCTAAAGGTAAATCAGGACGCAGCTTACCTGCAATCGCTGTTGTACCCACCCCATCAGTGCTGACTCCCAAGCCTTGCAACATATTGTCTACTGTTGGAAAGGCGCCAAAGATGCCAATTGACCCTGTCAAAGTTGCCGGTGTCGCCCATATTTCATCTGCACCCGCAGCAATCCAATACCCACCGGATGCGGCCATACTACCCATAGATACCACCAAGGGTTTGCCGTCTTCTTGTAGCTTTTGTAGCTCAGCGCGAATAACCTCAGAGGCAAACGCCGAACCACCGCCACTATCAATACGCAAAACGACGGCCTTAATATTGTCGTCATGACGTGCCTGCCGAATTAATTTTGCCAAACTGTCACCGCCAATCGTGCCAGCGGGCTGCTCTCCGTCAACAATATTACCACTCGCAACAATAATACCGACGGCATCTTTCTCTTCAATAATGAGAGGCTGATTTAGCATTAAATAATCACGATAGTGACTTTGCTTAAAGCTCCCGTTGCCATTGTTACCCACACGCTCAATTAACATTTCACGCAACATTGGTTTACTGACAATACCATCTACCAAGCCGTAATCTAGGGCTGCTTGGGCGGCATCGCCTGCCACCTCGGTCATTACCTGGTCTATATGATTTGTGTAATGATCAAATTGACTTACTGTGATGCTGCGGCGCTCGACCACCGTATCGCGGTACAGGCTCCAGAGTTGTTCCAACCACGCCCTATTCGCTTCTTTGGCCGCATCAGACATATTATTGCGAAGCAAAGGCTCTACCGCAGACTTAAAATTACCCACTTTAAAAACATGGAAGCGTATATTTAATTTATCGATGGCTTCGCTAAAATAATTACGAATAACGGCAAAACCTTCAATACCGACCCCACCCATATTATGGACAAAAATTTGATCTGCAAAACTCGCCAGTAAATACTGATCTTGATTGTAGTGACTAGCACTAGCCACCACGGTTTTACCGCTTTCACGAAATAACTTGATCGCCGCAGATAATTCCAGCGTCTTACTCATTCCAATATGATCAAGCTCATCCAGCTGGAGCAATAAAACTTCTATTCGTGGGTCATCCGCCGCAAGCTCAACGGCCTCAATTAAATCGACTAGTCGAGTCTCACTAGCAACCCCTTGATCACGAAGCTGAGTGAATGCATCTACGGCTGATAATTCATCCACTACAACCCCTTTCGGGGCAAGGACTAATACCGCGCCATCCGGAACTGAAATTTCCTGTACCGAATAAAAAAAGGTCATACCAAGTGAAACGACAATCACCAAAAAAAGAATATTCAATGTCCAGCGTCTAGTAGCATCTATAAAGCCACCAAGCCGTGAAAAAAATCCGCGCTTTTTTTGCTCACTCATACCGTCGCATTCCTCTGCTCTGTCTTTTCACGCCACGCACCTGCCTGCCAGCGAATAAATACTGTAGAGCTACAAAACAGCAACACAACCATGGCTAATTCAACGTAATTAAACCAAATAGCCAGTGACGATAATGCCTCTGTCACGGCCATGACAAAGTACAATAAGCTGGCAAAGCACATCCATGCAATCGGGCGCAATTGCGCTTTAAAGATACCCGGTGCAAACATGAGCATAGGGGCAATGCGAATAACCCAAATCGTAATACTCGGCTGTCGCCCCTCTTGTACCCACACCCAAGTACCCAAGGTCAGTGTGAGTAAGAACCCGATATAACTCGCTTTCATTAACGTGCTGGCGAAAGCTGCGCGTTTTTCTAATGCCGTCATTACTACCTCAATGCTGCAATTGTTTGCTTACTGTTGCGACGCGCTTTCCCAAAGCAACCGCCAATTCACGTTCTACATCGTCAACTGGACGGGCATTCTGGCCTGCCACATGGGACGCCCCATAGGGGGTGCCGCCAGTTTGCGTAGTGGATAACGCTCCTTCACTATACGGAATACCCATTAATAACATACCGTGATGAAGTAACGGCATCATCATCGTTAACAAGGTACTTTCCTGGCCGCCATGTAAGCTGGCACTGGAAGTAAATACTGCCGCAGGCTTGCCAATTAACGCCCCACTCATCCACAAACCTGATGTACTGTCGATAAAATATTTCAACGGTGCCGCCATATTGCCAAAACGTGTTGGGCTACCCATCACCAAGCCCGAGCAATGACGCAAATCCTCTTCGCTCGCATATAGCGCGCCGCTATCGGGAATATCATCTTCTGTTGCTTCACAGACAGTGGATACCGCCGGGACCGTGCGTACACGCGCTTCAAGGCCAGCTTGCTCAACACCTCTGGCAATATGTTGAGCTAATTGTTCAGTTGCACCGTGACGGCTGTAATACAACACCAAAACATAGGCTTCACTCACAATAACGTCCTTCAGCCAATTAATTAGATAGCAATGCCAATACATTCTCAGGTGGGCGCCCCAAAACTGCACGCTCGCCCTTCACCACCACAGGCCGCTCAATTAATTTCGGCTCAGCAAGCATTGCCGCAATTAACGCGGTATCTGACAAGGTCGCATCAGCTAAACCCGCTTCTTTATAGGCTGATTCACCCTTGCGCAACAGTTGCCTAGGGCTTAAATCTAACTTCTTCAACAGCACCTTAAGCTCAGCGGCGGTTGGAGGTGTTTCCAGATATAAAACAATCTCAGGCTCAACCCCATTATCAGCGAGCAGCTGCAAGGTTTGCCTAGACTTGGAACACCGTGGGTTGTGGTAAATGGTATATTCAGACATATGACTCTCTATCTAATTTGGTAATTTAACCAGTTTGCCGGCATTATACACGCCCATTACTGTCGTGAACCTGAATAGAGCATTTCCATGAAAACGCCGACCTTGCCGTTAATCGCCACACTGCTTGTTATCTTCTTGGCTGGCTGCAGCAAACCAGATTTCGACACCACTTCAGGTAGTGGTGGTAACTTCTCCCAAGGTAAGTGGTTAATTATTAATTACTGGGCAACATGGTGCGGGCCCTGCCGTGAAGAAATACCAGATCTTAATGCCCTTGCAACTCAGCGTGATGACATCAAAATTTATGGCGTGAATTACGACAATTTACGTGGTTATGCATTAAAAGACGCCATCACTGAGATGGGCATTCAATTTGATTCCATTCTAGTTGATCCATCGCCCCAACTGGCAGTTCCCCGCCCAAAAGTCTTGCCTACCACCTTATTAATCAGTCCGGCCGGGGCCGTTAGCGAGACATTAACCGGCCCACAAACCACAGAGATGCTGAACGCCGCCCTATTGAAAGCCAAAGCATTACAGCCATAGAAGTCCACTATTAAGCCCGCACTCCTCAGCTTTAGATTCTGGGCACTAGGTTTTGGGCAATAACAACGCCCGCGAAGAAAAACCTTGCGCACCGCCCCTCTATAAAGCCGATAAGCATCCAATAATAGGCAATTTATCGTGGTGTTCTGCTGCCCATGAGGCCTAATCGTAACACCAGCGAATCCCCGAGTGCGTTAACGCTGATTGCCAGTGCACTCGCATGCTATCGCTGAATGCGACCAAACTAATTTCTTTTATCTGCTCAGTACGCTCGTCCATTGCAATGCTATCTCGTAATGTATGAACAGCAATACGAGTGGCAGCCTCATGGGGATAACCATAAACGCCACAACTTATTGCAGGAAACGCAATGCGCTCAATATCATGTTCACGAGCAAGTTCAATACTACGACGATAACAAGACGCTAATAGTTGTGCTTCGTATTCACAGCCGTCCCGCCATACTGGGCCAACGGTATGAATAACAAACCGCGCTGGCAACAAAAAACCTGGGCTGAGCTTTGCATCACCCGTTTCGCATCCCCTTAAAGTCCGGCAGTAGGCAAGTAATTCAGGGCCTGCAGCATGATGTATGGCACCGTCAACACCGCCACCACCCAATAGGCTGTTGTTTGCAGCATTAACAATTGCATCCACTGCCAAACGACAAATATCACCCTTAACGATTACGAATTTAGTCATTAGCCCACTGCCCAATAAACAAGACTTATTCCTCTCCCTCGCGGTGACGCATAAACGCTAATAGTACGCGATACACTTCTGCATCATTCAGTAAATCCATATGATTGATACCGCGACCTACCCAGCAATTTCCAGCGGGGTAGTCGAGATTGAATCTTGGGTCGACATGATGCCCAAGGGCACTATCAACCGCTACTAAGCCATCGCCAAGAAAGCTATCGCCAATGTTTTCTTCACGGCCAACTGTACTAGCAGCAATGGCATAATTGAGCACATCAATTGGCAATCTCTGCATGTGACGCTGATCCCCCACCATGGCAAAACGATCAACGTTATTCCAATCTTCATCAACAATATTGCCGTAACGCAAATCAGTAATACCACTGCTGCGAAGCCGCGCCAAACGCGCAAAGGGTGAGCTATACGGGTTACTATCTAAAATAAGGTCAAGCCAATTGCCACCTCGCTCTAGCATCGCTCCGTGATGAGGGGTGCCTAAACAAATCATTTTTTGCAGCCGCGACGGCCAATCGCAAGCGTTATTCATCGCATAGTGGCAGGCGCTTCGCGATACTAAACCTCCCATACTATGCGCAATAATATAAAGCTCTGTGGATTCAGAGGAATGCGAAACCAAGCCCTGCAGCAGTGCTGCCAGTTGACGACCATTTTCCGATATATGCAGACCAGTATTGTATTTAAGATATAGGGGAGTCAGCCCAAGGTCACGAGCTAAAGCCTGACCATGATCATGCCCCCGGCGCAGCCATTGTTCGTCATTCATACACAGGCCGTGAACAAACACTGCAACACGATCGTTGGCCTTGGCCATAAAACCTGCAAGTTCGTCTTCAGATAATGACCGCCCCTCACTTCGAAAACTCATGGTAATAGCAAGCGGGTTTTGTTTGGTTTGCAAATGGTCGCCCAACACGCCATTTAGTGCAGACACCAGCGCATTCCTAGCAAGGGATTCAGGGCGTTCATCAACTGACCTCGTCAATTGGCGTATTAATGCGTCCAAACCCAAGCCCACTAGGCCGTTGACACCTCGAACACTGTCATAAACGAGTCCTGTAATACCCTGTGTACGAGGTAGAGGCTTAGGGTTTTGACCTTTAATAATCGCTTGCGCGGAATCTTGTAAGGAATACTGCTGAGGCGATGACGTTAAAACACCGCCCAAATTAATAATGGCGTGATGAAGACCTTCCGAAATTTCAGAAACACCGGCAACAGCATCAACCGCTAAGCGCCCCGCACCGAGAATATCTGAAGCATGTTTTACAAGCGGGTGAGTCATGAAATTTTACCGTGGTTAGGCAGCGCGTCAGATATTGCAATAGCACGTTGTCTGCCAAAGAAGGTGGATACTAAAAATTAAGCGCTATGCTCGGCAAAGCACCAAGCACAAGCAAGAAGGATGATGAATAAAATTCATTTAAACACCAATACTGGCCAACTTCACCATGATGTCTTTTAAAATACCGGCCACAGTCGGGTGCTCTACCTCAAACCCTGACACTAACTCCTCAAGCCGGTCCTGCAAGCTGCTATCTTCAAGCACAAACTGTGGGCCGGAACCTAGCTCACGGTCAATATCATCAACCAAAGCATGTAGTTTTGCTCTATTTCCGTCATCAACGGCGAGTTCGTCAATTTCAATTTGAAGCTGATTTAATTGCTCGTGCAAATGTTTTGGGTCCATTACTAGTCTCCACTATGTTCACCTTGAGCATAGCAAGTCTTAAGCAATACGCACAGCCAGTAGAACTTAATGGCAGCGATGTTTCAGTAATCGTGTCGTCTCTTGATAGCAAGCATGTAAAGTCTCCTCCTCTCCCGCCGCCTCGTAATGACGCGCCAGCATCTGCAAAGAGATTTCCACATTGCGCTGCAAAGATAAACCTAGCCCCTGGGGGCTGCGCAAAAGTTTTAATAAATGGTGATGTACCGCCAATAAGCAGTGCCGCTGTAAACAGTTTTCATGGCAGCGAGCAAAGCACTCAGCCAAAAAGTGACCTGACACCATATACCGATCAATATTGCTTAAAGACGGCAAATCTTCATTACTTAATAACATTTCACTCAATTCAAAACTGCAGCCCAAATATTTTAACGCTGACTGCCAATCTCGCTGAGCAAAAGCCTCTCGCCCTGCCTCCATCCATTCATCCCAGCGATTTTCTGCAACCACTTTACTGCGTTTAAGCTGCTGTCTGTGTGCCGAACATAAAAATTGCATCGCCATATCCACCTCCCAAATTGTATGAGAGAAATAATAAATGATAATGATTATCATTTAAAGGGTTGGATGTGAATTATTTATACCGCCTGCCTACATGCGAAAAACATCACAATAAAGACCGTTTTCGCCATTGACCCAATAACAAGGACTTAGCGAGACTATAAAAAATCATAATAACTAGGACAATGTATGAACATCCAACAATTGTTTTCATTACAAGACGATGTCGCCTTAGTCACCGGCGCCGGTCGTGGCATTGGTCGCGCGATTGCCATTGCCTTTGCCGAGGCCGGCGCTTCCGTCATCTGTGCAGCCAGAACCCAAGAAGATGTCGACGAAAGTACTGCCTTATGTAATGCCGCCCTACGTGAAAATCACCCGAACAGCAAAGCCAAAGCTATCGCAATAAGCTGTGATGTTAATGACGAAAGCGCCTTAGAATCACTCGTCGATACGAGTTTAAACACCTTTAGCAAGCTCACTATTCTTGTCAACAATGCCGGTGGCGCTTACCCAAATGACCCACTTAATACGACGTCTAAAACATTGAATCGCGATTTTAACTTTAATGTCACCAGCGCCTTTAATCTCACTCGCCTTTGTCATCCACACCTTCAGCAGCATAAAGGGAGGGTTATCAACATAATTTCAGCTTCGTCACGCTACTCTCAGGCAGGGTTTAGTAGCTACGGCACCGCAAAAGCCGCCCTTGAACAACTTACTAAGCTACTCGCTGCCGATTTCGCCCCCACCATTCGCGTTAACGGTATTTCGCCAGGAACCATTCTCACCGACGCACTAAAGCAATACCTTAACGAAGAAATTCAAGACAAAATGTCAGCCCTTACCCCAATGAAATCGCTAGGTGAGCCACAAGATATAGCCGCCGCCGCGCTCTATCTTGCCAGCCAAGCTTCTCGCTGGGTGACAGGCAAAATTATTGAAGTTGACGGCGGAGCAGAGTCCACAACGTGGCCATTTTAAATAATAGTGACATAGCGTGCGCAATTTAGCATACAAAGCAAATCCGCCTTAACTCTAACCATTGTGATTAGTCGATGGTCCATGTTTATAATTACGCACCCACTCAACAACCAATAAGAAAGAATCAGCGTATACCCTAACTTTCCTAGATAACTCACCAAGGTAGACTTATATGGATTCGAAAGCATTAGAAGAACTCATCGCTCAATACGGTCCAGATGCCATTAGCATCGGTATTCGTGCAGCAAGCGCACTCGCCATGTTGTTAATTGGCTATTGGGTGGCCAAATTCATTTCTGGCATTGTCCGTAAAGCAATGACCAACCGCGGCACCGACGCAACATTGACCAACTTCCTAGCCAAGCTAGTCTTTTTCATTATTTTTGCCCTAGCCGCCATCCCTGCCCTTGCCCACGCAGGTATTCAAACTGCATCGGTGATTGCTGCATTAGGTGCCGCCGGTTTAGCGGTAGGTTTAGCATTACAAGGTTCACTGGCCAACTTTGCTGCCGGCGTGCTGCTGATTGCCTTCCGCCCCTGCCGAGTCGGTGACTGGGTTGACGCGGGTGGCTGTTCAGGAACGGTTGAAAGTATCAGTTTATTCTCAACCATTTTGCTTACCGGTGACTATAAACGCATTGTGATCCCCAACTCACAAGTCATGTCTGATGCGATTACCAATTACAGTGTAATGCCCCGCCGCCGCATTGATTTAGTGGTCGGCATTTCCTACGATGCTGATATGCGTGTCGCAAAAGATATTCTCAAAAAACTAGTTGACGCTGACGAGCGTATACTTAAAGATCCAGCGCCTACCATTGCGGTCTCTGAATTAGGTGACTCATCGGTAAATTTGGTTTGTCGCCCTTGGGTTGCCACTGCAGATTACTGGGCAACACGCTGGAAATTAACCGAAGATATTAAAACCGAATTTGATGCCGCCGGTGTTGGTATTCCTTACCCACAGATGGATGTGCATTTTCACAAAGAGGCTTAATACCCTTTATAATGTTAGAGTAGCGCGAAGTCACGCTACTCTGCTTTACTCCCCCGTTTATCAATCTCCAATTAAGGGACACAATGAGATATTTCAATAACACTCTGGTAGCCGTCGCTGCCACCGTGGCGGCCAATGGCGCATTCGCCCAAGATGCAGCAACTAAGCTCTGGAAAGGCGATATAGAATTTGGTTATTACCAACAAGAAGGCAATACCGATGAATCTAGTATCATCGGCAAAGCCAACGGCAAACGCAGCAACGGCCAATGGACTTACGACATTAACGCCGAGGCTCAAAATAGTGAAACATCTGGCATTCGCTCTGCTGAACGGTATTTCCTTAGCAACCGTTTGGCCTACGACTTTAGCGAATCCAACTACAGTTTCGGCTACGCCTCTGCGGATAAAGACCGCTTTAGTGGCTATGTTTACCAAGCCACACTGACCGGTGGCTATGGGCGACGCCTACTAAAAAATGAAAAAATGACATGGGATGCTGAAGTCGGCCCCGGTATACGTGTCAGCGAATTTGAAACTGCTAGCGATTCCGGAGACGGTCAAATTACCGAAGCTATTTTACGCTTATCTACCGAGTTTGCCTTTGCAGTGTCGGAAACGGCAACCTTTGAACAAAAGCTCTCTGTTGAAAGTGGTGACGAAAATACGGTATCCAAATCAGTGACATCCCTTAAAACAAAAATTGTGGGTGGACTAGGTTTAAAGCTCAGCTACACCATGGAATACAACGAAATTGTGCCCAATGACACCGTTCACCTAGATCGGGAAACGGCGGTTACTGTGGTTTATAATTTTTAATACGCGCTCAACAATCCAATCTTTACGTAGGTATTTCTATTATTGAAGAACCACTGAAGATAAAAAAGGCCGGTGCAATGAAGCCACCGGCCTTTTTGGGTTTAAAGGCTAAACATTAACCAAAGAACCAAGAGCTAGGGTCTGCAATTGGTTTTTTCTCAGAAAGCAGTATCAATCCCTTAATGGTTCTCACCAAGTACCAAATAGCGGTAAACAGTAAGACAAAATAGCCGATAAACACGAACGATAAAATAATACCAATTAAGCTATAAAGCAGCCCTATCCAAAAGGTTCGAATAATAAATTGGAAATGTGATTCCTCCAATTTCGACGCTTTATCTTTCTTTAAATAAGCAACCACCAAACCGGCAATACCAGCAAAAGGGACGACTAAGCCCACCAAGTACAATATATATCCAATCTTAGCCATTCCGGTATCAGCCAAAATCACGTCACCTTCTGGGTTTTTCGCCTCAGGCGCAACCACCACATCATCAACCATATTTAATTCCTTTTAAGTCTCAGTCAGCTATTGGTCTCTATATTGAACACCAAAAAAACAATGAAAACTATAAAAAATATAGTAGTGCCGATCACTTGAATCAGTGATCTTTTGACCCTAAGGATCTCTACTCACATCCACAGAAATCAACGCCAATGCTAAATACAATATTGATTCAATAATTTATTAGACCCCATAACATCGTGCAAAAATGTCAAAATGTTGCTATAAATACCTTGCAAGTTACTCTTCTCATTACCGTTTTCTCTTTAAACAAGATATTAGCTTTTCATAATGACCCGTAACCTGCACCCTATATGCACCAAAGGTAAAATAAGTATACAGGCGCGGCTGACTTCACCGCATTTAGCAACGATGCTAACCGACAGGCCTCATGGACAATAGTTATTATCTTGAATGCTGCATCGCCGGTAGCGATATTCCGCAGCGAATACTACTCAACACCCTGCCAATCACGATTGGCCGCGGCAGTGATTGCTCGGTGATTATCAACACCTCCGCTTTGTCACGACGCCACGCCTGTATAGAATACAATCACTCAGAGATAATACTTCGCGACTTAAATAGTACTAACGGCTGCTTTATAAACCATCAGCGAATAGCGGGTCATTCCGCGATAAAACCCGGTGATGTTGTCCATTTTGGTGATATTGAGTATTGCCTCAAAGATGATCAAGACATTGTCGACGACGATGAACGTACACGCATTCAGATGCAAACACTTCCCAAGCATTTCTCACTTAAGCGCAAAGAGCTGTCAGAACTAATAGATCAACAATTGGTGACAACCTTTCAACAAGTCATCACGCTGGGAAATGGCGATGTTTATGGTCACGAATTGTTAGGCCGTGGCGAGCACCCGACATTAGGCTCCAGTCCTTTCGAGCTTTTTCAAATTGCTCAGTCACTTAACAAACATGTAGAACTTAGCAGATTATTTCGACAGCGTGGCTTTGCTCAAGCAGAGCTTGCCGGTATGAACAAACCGTTATTTTTTAACTCCCACCCCGAAGAATGCCACAACCCTGACATGCTGTTGCTGGAATTAACAAGACTTCGCAAATTACACCCTGGACTACAGTTGATGTTTGAGGTCCATGAAGCCGCCGTCACTGACATAGGCGCCATGACTGAAATTCGCAATGAATTAAACGCCTTAGATATTGGCCTTGCGTATGACGATTTCGGTTCAGGGCAGGCACGTTTACGCGAACTCGCTGAAGCGCCACCCGATATTGTAAAATTTGATATTAGCTTAGTGCGCGGCGTCGGCGATCCGCAATCACCACGTTACAAGCTTCTCTTATCCCTAAACAAGTTAGTCCAGGAAATGGGCATTGCCACTTTAGCCGAGGGCGTGGAGTCAGAAGATGATGCCCTAGCCTGCAAAGAAATAGGGGTTAATTATTTTCAAGGTTATTTTTACGGTCGCCCAGCTCCTATTCATTAGCACGCAGAGAGTTTTCTACTACTCCAAGCTACTGAGCGCGTTCAAGCTAACTACAAACAAGCCCCCTCAACACGATTACGTCCCCCCTCTTTTGCCTTGTATAATTGTTCATCCGCACGTAATAACAAAGTTTTAAAATCGCTATCATTGGGAACAACACACGCCGCACCAATACTAATGGTGACTCGATCAGCCGTATCAGAAGCGGCATGGGGTAAAGCAAGGTCAAAAACACGCTGCCGTATCATTTCTGCTTTCTTGATCGCATCGTCTAAATGGGTCTCTGGCATTAGGCACACAAACTCTTCGCCACCATATCGAGATACAATATCCCGACCGCGCCACTGATCTTCGGTCAGAGCGTGAGCAACCATTTTTAAACAACCATCGCCTTCGAGGTGCCCATAGTGATCGTTATACTTTTTGAAATGATCCACGTCCATCATAATGATCGACAAGGGTTGTTCTGTGCGCCGACAGGCCCGCCATTCAGCATCAAGTCGTTCATCAAAACGACGACGGTTAGCAATCCCAGTTAAGCCATCTACCGATGCCAACTCTCGCAATGCATCGGCTTGAATTTTTAACATTAAGTGGGTTTTTACTCGCGCTTTAACAACGGCGGGATTAACCGGTTTAGTAATAAAATCAACCGCACCGACTTCTAAACCCAATGTCTCTTCTTCTGGGCTATCTTGTGACGTAACAAAGATAACCGGAATATCACGTGTCTCCACTTCCGACTTTAATCGGCGACACACCTCAATACCGTCCATTTCTGGCATAACTACGTCAAGTAAAATTAAATCAGGGTTCTTTTGCGAGCAGACCTCTAGCGCCTGCTTCCCGCTGGTTGCCATAAACACATCGCAACTGGCACTAAATACCTGATACAACACCTGAATATTGACCGGCTGATCATCAACAACCAACAGCGTCGGCCTATCCGGAATTGTCGCCCCAGGAATTAAATCAGAGGCAAACAAAGAATGAGCTTCACTCATATTCAAACCTTAATAAATATAATGTCATAACATATTCTCACACGTCTATTTCAGCCAATACAGATTTAAGAGCTGAGAATCGCAGTGAGAATGTCGTCGGCTTTGGCAAAATCTAGCATTGAAATCGCATCACTCAACGCGGACGCCTGCTCCCCGTAGACCGCTAAGCCAGGCTGTAAATGGGCATGAACTTCCATCGCTCGCATATTGCTATCTTTTAATAGCAGCTGCAGCTCCTGTAGCTGTTCAAGTTCTATTTCAGGCTCGTCTGTGGCATCGTCATTAGCAACAGGCGAAGGAGAAAGTACTTCAGCGAGATCAAGCAGTACCTCGCATGCTTGCTGCAATAAACTTTCTGAAGAGCCCAAAATAGTTTCAATTACCGCAATTTCAACCACACTTTTAGCCGCCATTTCGGCTTCTGACAGCGAGGAAGACAAGGCTTGTGCGCCTAATGTTCCTGACACTCCCCGTAATGTGTGTAATTCCCGCACCGCACCTGGTCTGTTATTGTTACGCAACAGATCTAATATTACCTGGATATCCTGCTGATGCCGCTCTGCAAATTTTCTCGCTTGACTAGCATATAATTCGCGGTTATTCCCCATTCTCAACAACGCTTCTTTAAACGCAAACCCCGCTGGCGAAGGAGGTAACGCTTCATTGTCAGCATTATTTACAGGGGGTGGCATCACTACCTCAGTGCGCCCGCTAGCCTTCAATAAAGCACTAACCAGTTCAGCTAGCTCAAAGGGTTTACCTATATGGTCATTCATGCCTGCGGCCAAACATGCTTCTTTATCAGCAGGCATTGCATTAGCCGTCATTGCGATAATTGGTAGCTGTGAAAGACCCAAATTATTACGAATTTCATGGGTTGCTTGGTAGCCATCCATGACTGGCATTTGTAAATCCATCAACACAACATCAAAGGGTTTGACGGCATCGCGAACACGCTCAACACCTAGCTTGCCGTTATCAGCAACCTCAATTTCTGCTCCCTCAATCGCCAATAGCTCCCGCGCCACCTGCTGATTAGTGAGGTTATCTTCAACTAATAAAATTCTAAGACCAGATAAAGCATTATCCGCAGTTTGAGCGTCCTTTATATCTTCAGAAAATGACAGTGACTTACCTGCCTGCGCATCCATAACAGAATTGTAAATATCTGATGCCGTGACCGGCTTCATAAGGAAACCGTCCAAGGGTGAGCTTTCTGCATCTACACGCTGATCAAACACTTCTTTGGCATGGGCCGTTACCATTACCAAGCGAGGCCGGCCTATTTCGATATTCAAATTTCGAATTTCTTTTGCCGCTTGCCAGCCATCCATACCTGGCATCATCCAATCTATAAACGCGATATCAAAGTACTTTTCAGTGCGAAGACTCTCCTCTACCTGACGAATAGCTTCTTCACCAGACGCCGCTTCTTCAGTCGTCCAACCTAAAGACTGACAAATACCACTGATAATTTGTCTTGCACTACTGTTATCGTCAACAACCAAAATATGTAAATGACGACACTCTGGCGCAACCACTCTTCGTCCAGCGTCGATTAATTTCTGATCTTTAACTTTGTTGACTATCAGTGAGAATGAAAAAGTGCTGCCCTTATTTAATTCACTCTCAACTTCAAGCTCTCCGCCCATAAGTCGAATAAGGCGCTGGCTAATCACCAGCCCTAAGCCGGTGCCACCAAAGCGCCGGTTAGTACCTGCTTCAGCTTGGGTAAAAGAAGCAAAAACACGCTTTTGTTGCTCTTCACTCATACCGATGCCGGTATCACGTACACTAAACCCCAATACCAAGCTGTCCTTTCGCTCATGCTGAACATATAGCGACAACATTACCTCACCCTTTTCGGTAAACTTAACAGCATTACCGGCAAGGTTTATTAGGATTTGTTTCATTCTTAGCGAATCGCCCAAAACCACTTTGGGAACCGCCGGGTCAATATTGAACAATATTTCGACATTTTTATCGCTTAAATTCATACTAAGAATCACTGCGATATCCCGTAAAACATTATCAATAATGACGGGCTGGATATCTAGAAGTAGCTTACCCGCCTCGATCTTAGAGAAATCGAGAATATCGTTGATAATGCCAAGTAGTGCTTCGGCGGCGCCACCTGCCTTACGGACATAGTCTGACTGACGATCTGTCATCTCGGTATATTTAAGCAAATTCAACATACCTAATATGGCATTCATTGGCGTTCGAATTTCATGGCTCATATTCGCCAAAAATTCACTCTTCGCCTTGCTGGCATCCTCGGCAATTGCCTTGGCAGCTTCTAATTCTGACTGTTGCTGCTTCTGAACTGTTAAGTCGCGTGCAATACCTAGGTAACCAATGACGTTGCCATCATTTCCGTACAAGGTATTACTTTTCAACATCACCGGAAAGCGTGTTCCATCCTTACGTATAAAAGTCCATTCACGCTCATAATTTACATTGCCTAATACCGTCTTGCCCTCTTCGCCTGATTTACTCAATCGTTCTAATTCAGGAAATATTTCATTAGGGTCAAACAACACCCACATCGGTTTTTTATTGACGATTTCATCGGCGCGATAACCCAGCATCCTTTCCGCTGCAGGATTAAACAAGGTAATAATGCCATCAGGTTGATTTGCAAAAATCGCATAACCTGCATTCGCCAAAATCCCATTTTGTAAGACCGATGCGGTTTGTAGTTCACGGGTACGCAACTCAATTTTTTGCTCTAAACTTTCATTTAGAAGCACCAGATTTTCTTCTGCAGCTTTCATTTCTGAAATATCGCGCACAATATTCGCAACACCAAAAATTTCGCCATTCGCACCCTGTACGGGTGATACCGTAATCGCTACATCGATTAATTCGCCATTTTTATGCTGCCGCTGCGTAACAATCCCTGGTAAGGTCTCCCCATCCGATACACGCTTAAAAAAGTCTTGATCCTCTGAAGCCAGCGTGTCAGGTACAATCAAACTCACCATACGCTTACCTATCGCTTCATCGATGCTATATCCAAACATCGCCTCAGCTGCACGATTCCAGCTACGAACCACACCATTTAAGTCTTTACTAATTACTGCATCATCAGTGCCATCAACAATGGCAGCCATTATCGCATTTTGTTGATCGGCCTGAGCTCTGCGACGGAGGTTTCCTGCAATCAAATAAAGAAACACCAAGGAAAAGCAGATAAAGCCGAATAAAATATACAAATTAAATACTCGCGCTTTAGCCACTGCGGCACCCACAATATCATCGGGTGCCGTCACCACGATATTTACAGATTGCGCTTCATCATATGACACAGGGCTAAAAGCGGCGTGTATAAGTTGCTGATTGTCTAAGCGAGCAAAAACGGAGTCATTACCTTGGTCTTCACTCTGACCAAATTCATCTGACCACCGATAACTATCTCCAAATTCAAAACCGAAGGTTCTTTCCTCAACTGGGTGTAAGAGAAAATCTCCATCACTATTTAGTATATAAATATTTTCACCTTCCCCTAGCTCTGCACTTAGGGCTTTGAAAATTTCCTTCATATTCAAATTAATAATTAATATACCAAACACGTGTTGACTCTCATCAACAATAGGCGTGGCCAAACGTAAAGTAGGAACGTGAGGAACCTCAACCTCACCAAACTCTCGGTTTAAGTTAATTTCAGAGACATAAACATCGCCGGGTTGACGTGCTATGGTTTTTTGAAAATATTCCCGCTCAGCTTTCTGTTGTAAAGAGCTTGAGCCAATAATACGAATTTGACCCTCTTTTCTATCTACACGGACCAGTTCACGGCCGCCATCTGCAACACCAATATAACGAAGCTGTATCGCTGAAGGGTGTGTTTCTAAATAACCTGTAAATATTTCCTGCAACCGTGTAGACCACAGTCTCTCAGTACTCTGCTCCTGCTCGTCAAAGCCACCGTTACGTTTTGCGCGAATCAGTCCAGCTATGGGGGGGGTATTGGATAAAAAATAGGCATCTTTTTTTAATCGGTCCAAAGTTGCCAGCATCGCTTTACCTCGAGCCTCAGCAACACTGTCAAGATGCCGTTCTAGCACCTCTATTTGGTTTTGCCTTACATTGTAATCTGAGATTGGAACCATGACCGTCGCAGCAACAACAAAGACAAGCAGTACCACTAAGAGGTATCGGCTTTGAATGGTACTCAATAGCGATTTAAAACCTGAAAACACTGACAACCCCTAACTATAATACTAAGTTCCGATCCGAATGACCTATCATCCGTAGAGGGGCTTAGCATTTAAAAAACACTCATTATCTACTTTAACATCCCACCTTATATACTATAGAGAGTATGCGACAAAGTCCCACTTACAATGGCACCCAAACACATTCAGAGACACTAGAGAACACCACCTCTTAGTATACATATATAGCAATACGGGTAATTAGAGTGCCTTATTGCTAGCCTAGGCGGCAACAAAAACAGTAGAACAAGTCATAGGAAACTATTAGGAGGGGTATCTTATCAGCACGTACAAAAATAACGCCATCTTGATCGGAATGGAATCAAGAAGTACAAAGCTAATCAATAAGGTACAGAATGCGCCTCATTCACATATACGGCGGTTAGATCCTGAGCAGTAGCAACAAGAGCGCGCTGTTGGCCTAAGCCAAGGCCACCTTCAAGCCGAGATCCGGCGCATTTTCACCATCGTCCCATGAATGATCAATCAAAAATGCCTTCCCGCCGCAGCCATTTTCCAGCATGACAGATTTAATATCGTTTATAGTGCGGCGACATAGCGGCTTACTGTCAGCTTCGTAAATTTTAAGCAAACGTCCGCCCAAAGCCACAAACGCGATATACATGCCGCCCTCAATAGCACGAATGATTACTTCTGAAATCGGTAGGGCTGCTAACTGATCCGTAAATACTTTTGTCATGATTTCACCTGTTATTATATGCAAAGCAAATGCAGCACATAATTAAAACCTTCAATACTCTATCTCTCTACGCTTAATCGACTTGAACAGATTTACGCTCAAAGAAAAATATCGTTAATTCCGTCGTGCCGCCTCTACGTAAAAGCAAAAACAAGGCCAGCTTGAGAGTGACATTAAAAAGTAATTCCATTACATTTTAGCACCCTGTTTGCATTCCGTAAGCTTGTTATAATCTCTCTTCTTTTCAGCCACGGAAATTGCCTCCTATGACCGCAGTACCTAGCCTTCAAGATGCCACACTGACTGTCACAAATCGTTACGCCACCTTGATACTTGAACGTGACGATGTACGAAATGCGCTCACCGGAACGGCGCTAATTGATGATATTTGTAGCGCCATAGAATGGACTAACGCTAATAAAGAGGTGTCTTGTCTCATTATTACAGGTGCTGGATCTGCATTTAGCTCCGGCGGTAATATTAAAGACATGCGCGATAAAGTCGGTATGTTTGGTGGCAGCCCTGCTGAAATTAGTGAGAGTTACAAAAAAGGCATACAACGTATTTCACGCACAATGTTTGAAGCAGAAGTAGTCACTATTGCGGCCGTTAATGGTGCAGCCGTAGGCGCTGGATTTGACTTATGCTGCATGGCAGACATCCGCATAGGCTGTGAGAATACCCGGTTTGGCGAGACATTTATTAACCTCGGCATTATCCCTGGTGATGGTGGTGCTTGGTTCCTGCAACGCTTAGTTGGTTATCAACGCGCAGCGGAGCTTACCTTTAGTGGCAGAATCATAGAAAGCGCCGAAGCATTGGATCTTGGACTGTTACTTGAATGTGTACCAAAAGAAACACTTTTAGAGACCGCTGAGCGCTATGCCGCAGGCTATGCCAGCAAACCCCCTCAAGCATTAAGGGCAACTAAGCGTCTAATGAAGCTGGCACAGCGACAAGAGCTGGCAGATTTTCTGGATGTATGTGCCGATGTTCAAAGTCAATGTCACCACAGCAAAGATCATCAACGGGCTTTAAACGCTTTCATTAACAAAACAGACGCCCAATTTGAGGGCAATTAATATCCCACGCACCGAAATAAATAAAAGGCTGTCGCCTCACATGCCAATACGATGGCGACAGTTTCTAAGCCGGGCAGACTTCCACTGTATCCAACACACCCCGGCCTTCCTCATAAATTTCCATTTTTACCGTGAAACCCCATAAACTACTGAGATGCTTTAATACTTCTTTCGCATCCGCGCTCAAAGGCCGATCACGCAGCTGGTTATATCGCAATGTCAAAGAGCGGTCGCCCATGTGCTCATACCGTAAAATCTGAATATCAGGCACTAACACATCGCGATTATATTGTTTAGACAACAGGCGCCTAACCTCCCGGTAACCTGCTTCATTATGAATAGCATCAACTCTTAGGTGGTCAGCTTTGTGCTCATCGGCAATGGCAAATAAATGGAACTCCCGGATCAATTTGGGCGATAAGTACTGCGCAATAAAGGACTCATCCTTGTAATTACGCATCGCAAAATCAAGCACTTGCCGCCAGTCTTTGTTTACTAGGTCTGGAAACCACGCTCGGTCTTCATCATCAGGCTCTTCACAAATTCTGCGTATATCCCGCATCATGGCAAAACCCAAGGCGTAGGGGTTAATACCCGAATAGGCCGGATGGTCAAAGCCTGGCTGCATGACAACATTGGTATGAGATTGCAGTATCTCAAACATAAACCCGTCGTCAACCAAGCCCCTGTCATACATTGTGTTTAATAAGGTGTAATGCCAAAAAGTAGCCCAGCCTTCGTTCATCACCTTTGTTAAACCTTGAGGGTAAAAGTATTGTGCGAGCTTGCGCACAATACGCACGATTTCACGTTGCCAAGGCTCCAATGACGGTGAATATTTTTCAATAAAGTAAAGCAAATTCTCTTGAGGCTCAGGTGGAAACGAGTGTTTCTTTTGCTTTTCTCCGGTTTTTTTATTCGCTTTTTGTGGCAGTGTTCGCCAAATATCATCGTATTGCTTCCAGGCATGCTCTTCACGATCATGCTGCCGCTGTAACTCTTCTTTTGCCGATAATGGTGATGGGCGATGAAAACGGTCAACACCGTGATCCATTAGCGCATGACAGGCGTCGATCGTCTCTTCAACTCGCTGTTGGCCAAACCGTTGCTCACAATCAAAAATATATTTGCGCGCAAACACCATGTAATCGACAATCGCGTCAGCACTGGTCCACTGTTTAAAAAGGTAATTCCCTTTAAAAAAGGAGTTATGGCCGTAAGAGGCATGCGCAATCACCAAGGCTTGCATGGGCATGCTATTGTCTTCCATCAGATAGGCAATACAAGGATCAGAATTAATAACCAATTCATAAGCCAGCCCGCGCATACCACGCCGATACGCCTCTTCGTTCTGAATAAACTCCTTGCCGTAACTCCAGTGATTATAGCTAATGGGTAAACCTACCGACGCGTAGGCATCTAGCATCTGCTCAGAGGCGATAACTTCAATCTGATTAGGGTAGGTATCGAGACCATATTCTTTGGCAATGACCGCAATTTCTTGGTCATACCGCTGTAACAACTCAAAATCCCAGTCACCTCCCCGAGATAAAATACTGTCCTTTCGTGATAATGCCGTCATACCGACTCCTTCTGAAACAGCTCCCGCAACACCGGATACACACCACTGCGATCCAGCACTGTGCTCATTGCAAATGTTTCATCTCGAATCTGGCTATACGCTGCTGCCAGTGGCGTCATTGTTGACGAGCTATCAGGCACTTCTACATAAGCAAAATACTTACAAACAGGTAATATATCTTTTGCTAACCGTGCCGCGCTGCGCTGAGGGTCACTGCCAAAGGCGTCTCCATCAGACACCTGTGCACCATAGATATTCCAGTCATTTGGAGAGTAGCGCTCTTGCTGAATGTCGATCATTAAATTTAGAGCCGACATCACCACCGTACCCCCCGTTTGTGGATCATGAAAGAAGGCGTGCTCATCCACTTCTTCTGCATTAGAAGTATGGCGAATAAAAACCAACTCAACCTGTTCGTATTTACGACTTAAGAAAAGGTATAACAAGGTATAAAAACGTTTTGCTAAATCCTTTTTTTCTTCAGACATAGATGCAGAAACATCCATCAAGCAAAACATAACAGCGCGACTAATCGGTTTAGGTTCTTTAACTCGGTGACGAAACCGTAAGTCGTACTCATCTAAGAAGGGAATTCGTGCAATTCTTTTCTCCAACGCGGCGATGTCCTCGGGAGCTGCACCTGACTGCATCAACTCCGCTAACTCACGTTTAAGGGGTGCCGTTAATGCAATCCGACGCGCCATCGCGTTGCGCACAGAGCGAGACACTGACAAGTTGGCGGGAACACCGCTGGGTGTATAACCCGCGCGACGATAGGTAAACTGCTGAGAGTCCCCCAGTACGGTACGCGCCATTCTCGGCAACTCAAGATCGTCAAAAAACAAGTTCATGAACTCTTCTTTCGATAGAGTAAACATGAAATTGTCCTGCCCCTCGTCTCCTTGACCTTCGCCGCCGGAACCCGTTCCGCCACTACCACCGGAAGGAGGCTTGGCGATTTCATCACCCGCATTAAATGCTTTATTACCAGGATGGACCATTTCACGGTCACCCCCTTGGCCAATACGAAACCTAGGCTCTGAAATATCTTTTGTAGGAATACCTACTTCACCACCACGAGACATATCAGTGATAGATCTGTCTGCCACAATATCTGCTACAGAACGTCGTAATTGTGCCTTATACCGCTTGATGAAACGCTGGCGATTGGTCGCATTTTTATTGCGATCATTCAGGCGGCGGTCAATAATCATTGACATAATACGCCCCTTTCATTGGCCGTAGATTTAACCTGCCTTTCTGACTCGCAGATACCACTCAGATAACAAACGCACCTGTTTAGGCGTGTACCCTTTCTCTACCATCCTAGTAACGAAATTCTCGTGCTTTTGTTTATCTTCCACTGACGCTTTGGCATTAAACGAAATAACAGGCAATAACTCTTCAGTGCTAGAGAACATTTTTTTCTCTATTACCTCACGCAATTTCTCATAACTTGTCCAGCTAGGATTGCGACCTTCATTCTGTGCGCGAGCACGTAATACAAAGTTGACAATTTCATTTCGAAAATCTTTGGGATTAGCAATACCTGCGGGTTTTTCAATTTTTTCAAGTTCACCATTCAATGTGCCGCGATCAAAAAATGCCCCTGTTTCAGGGTCGCGATAATCTTCATCTTGAATCCAGTAATCAGCAAACGTCACATAGCGATCAAAAATATTTTGACCATATTCAGAATAGGATTCTAAATAAGCCGTTTGAATCTCTTTGCCAACATACTCGGCATATCGCACTGCCAACCAGCCCTTAATAAACTCAAGGTACACTCGCTGAGTATCTTCAGGTAATTGTTCACGGAGAATTCGCTGCTCCAACACATACATTAAATGCACGGGGTTTGCCGCAATTTCTGAATTATCGTAGTTGAATACCGCCGACAACACTTTAAATGCAAACCGAGTAGACATGCCGGTCATACCTTCATCAATACCAGCGTAATCGCGATATTCTTGAAAGGACTTAGCGGCTGGATCGGTATCTTTTAAGGATTCACCGTCATACACCCGCATCTTAGAATAGATACTGGAATTTTCTGGCTCGCTCAGGCGAGATAACACCGAGAATTGCGCCAGCATATCTAATGTGCCCGGCGCGCACGGTGCCGTTGCTAGAGAGCTACTTTTCAGTAGTTTCTGGTATATTTTAACCTCTTCGGTTACCTGCAAGCAGTATGGAACCTTAACAATATAAACACGATCCAAGAAGGCTTCATTATGCTTATCATTCCGAAAGCTCTGCCATTCCGATTCATTGGAGTGCGCAAGAATCACCCCCTGAAAAGGGATAGCTGAAAAACCTTCTGTTCCTTTGTAATTTCCCTCCTGAGTCGCTGTTAGCAAGGGGTGCAACATTTTAATCGGGGCTTTAAACATCTCGACAAACTCAAGCAGGCCTTGATTGGCAAGACAGAGGCCGCCAGAGTAGGAGTAAGCATCTGGGTCATCTTGAGCAAATGCCTCTAACTTTCTAATATCAACCTTACCAACGAGCGTGGATATATCTTGATTGTTTTCATCACCGGGCTCAGTTTTTGTCACCGCGACTTGCTTCAGCACTGAAGGCTGTACTTTTACAACGCGAAATTGACTTAGATCACCTTCATATTCATCTAAACGCTTAATTGCCCAAGGGGACGACAAACCAGTCAAGTAACGCTGTGGAATACCGTACTCTTCTTCTAGTTGCTTGCCGTCTCTCCCTGGGTCAAACAAACCCAGAGGTGATTCATTAATTGGCGACCCTTTAAGAGCGTATATGGGCGACGCTTCCATTAATTTTTTCAAACGTTCAGCAATAGAAGATTTACCACCACCAACTGGGCCCAGCAAATACAAAACCTGCTTACGCTCTTCTAAACCCTGCGCAGCATGCTTAAAGAAAGCAACTATCTGGGCAATGACATCTTCAAGGCCATAGAATTCTTCAAATGCGGGGTAACGAGGAATAAGACGATTCGAAAAAATACGAGATAAGCGTGGATCTCGACGTGTATCTATTAACTCAGGCTCACCGATAGCAGCAAGCATACGCTCAGCGGGGGTAGCGTAAACAAGAGGATCTTGGCGACAGAGCTCAAGATAATCCTCGAGGGACATTTCTTCATCTCGCCCTCTTAGGTATTGCTCACGAACATTATCAAGTATGCCCATCTTTGCAATCTCCTTCTGTGCTGTACTTTTACGTTCAGTTTCGCTTGCTAAAACGATAAATTAGAACGCCATAAAATTGTGCAAGCCTCTTCACTCTACGCTTATACGCCAGCATCATCTAGTTAGTTAATGATTTTTTTTGATAAAAAATTAAAAAACACAGTTAGTATCTAAAAATAAAAATACTAAATGATGACGTAAAAATAATCTGACAAAAATTTCTTAAACACTATATTGGATACTACCTATACACCTGCATCGCGCACATAAACGTATATAGGTAGATAGTGACTCTAACGCTCTATTTGACCAAGGTTGGCATGAATAACACTGCCATTTATAACCGGGTTGTGTGCGCAAAAAAATAAAGTATCTACAATTTCTCTAGGCTCAATTAATCGCCCGTAGCTGACCATCCCGGTTACCATGCTCATCACCGCAGGGTCATCACCAAGATTCCCCCTCAACATCGCAGTGTCAGTAAACCCAGGACAAATACACGCTGTGTGAATACCACGCCCGATCAAATCTTGAGTCGTTGCCCGCATTAAGCCGACAACACCATGCTTGCTTGCTATATAAGAAGCGCAGCCAGCCACCGCTTTTTCACTCAAGGTAGAGCCCATGTACAAAACAGCTGACCCTGGCTTCATATGAGGAAGCAACAGCGTATTTAATTGCTGTGGCGCCACCAAATTTACCTGCAAGACATTGGCAAAATTCTCTGCTGATAAATCTCTAACACTATCACTATCATGGCGGGCTGCATTGTGAAGCAACACCACACTATCGGCTGACTTAACACATGCTTGTAATTGATCTTTGCAATTATCTAGCCAATCACGCTCTTGCATATCAATACAGACCTGTTGAACACCCTCGAGTTCAATAGCGCGACGAGACAGATTCAAAACGGTATAACCCTCAGCCAGAAAGCGTTTCGCGGTTGCAAAACCAATTCCCTGACTGCCACCACTAAGTATTAAAACTTTATTCATGAAATTTTCTCAAATCGTAAAAATTGGACACCCACACCATGACCAAGGCATAGAGAACCAACTTAGTGCACCAAATTGGCATGGTGATTTAATAACATTAATCACAAGTCCAGCTTGCCGATCCCCACTGACCTGGTCCAGATGACACCTTCATCACTAACTCACTGATTTCATTACCTTCAATAAAAGGTGCATCGGTGAGCAATAACTCAAGTAAATAACGAGCAAATTCTTCAACCGTCGTATTACGCACTGGCAGTACCAATGTATCTGTTTTCAGGAAAGGGATTTCTTCACCATTAAATTCCGCAATATAAAAATTGCCTCGCTCAACCACCCGCATATGTGGAGATTCCGCAGGTAGCAAGGTGTACTCATCAAGGCTTGCACATAATTTCCGTAGCCGAGATTTAATTTCAACATAGCTAAAGCACATGCCGTTATCACCGACATTGGCTGTGAGTAACAAACTCACTTTAAAGTTATGGCCATGTAGCCTTTCTCGGTCTGTAGCAGAGAAAATAGTGAAATGTGCCCCAGAGAATTTCAGGTCTTCTTTACATATTTCTATACATGTATAGGCTTTTACAGGCATCTCACTCACGATTCCTTATTAGTATTAGTACTGGACAGTAGAGATTCATCACAAAGGTAATGACTTACAAACCCAGTAAAGTTTAAAGTAAGTCGCTAGCTTACCTGAGCAAACCTAGCCTGACACCCCAAAAAAAGTCGTTTCTGACAACGCCCTTTGTACCGCTGCCAACAATTCGGCTTCATTCAAACCTGCACCGTTCACGGTAATATCTGCATACCGACGATATAGTGGTAGACGCTCTTGATATACGGCGTGAAAATCCTGCCCTATTGGCCCCGCAATGCCTCGTTCGGAAAAATTCTGAACTCGTTTAATTAAGCTATCGAGCGGTATATCAATAAAAAGGCAGGGGCCAAAACGCTGTAGATGCTCCATAGCATCGTGGCTATAGACAGCACTCCCCCCCGTGGCGACAACCTTATTAGAAAAATCATGCTCAAGCAGCACTTCAGCCTCAATCGCCCGAAGATACTCATAGCCGTTGGTGTCCAGCAATATCTGCAGACTCAATCGTTCTCGCGCTTCGATTAAATGGTCAGTATCAACAAACGACTTGCCACAACGCGAAGCTAGTGCTCGCCCAATGGTTGATTTACCCGCACCAGGCATACCAATAAGAATAACGCCGCAGGGAATATTTTCAGACATGAACCGGTTCCGAGTCTCAGCTTACTTAATCAAAACCTCACAGTGCCATAAAACCCGAGCAATCAAAATACAGTACTAAAAACAAAAATGGCGACACCTATACAACAGGCGTCGCCATTAAGTCGGCTCTCGTAGTTATTTGCCGGTTTTAAACGGCAAAACCTGCAAGATCTGCGAGAGCTATGACTGAAACATCTCTAAAATCGAGGAGAAATCCCGCTGTGCATTGCCCTTTGACGAAAACGAGGCATAGAGACTCCGCGCCAATGCCCCCATCGGCACCGAACTTTGCGTAGTAAGACTGTTTTCCATAGCTAAACCAAGGTCTTTTAGCATCAGCTGCACCATGAAACCGGGTTGATAGTCATTTGATGCAGGCGCGCTCTGCATGACATCAGGGTAGGGATTATAATTTTCTAAAGACCAGTTTTTACCAGAGCTGTTCAGCATAATCTCTGAGAGTACTTTCGGATCTAGGCCGTTGTTAGCACCCAGTTGAAGCGCTTCAGCTGTGCCCACCATATGCACCGCTAACAACATATTGTTACAAATTTTAGCAATTTGACCTGCGCCGTGATCACCGGCATGGAAGATATTTTTACCCATACCTTCCAATATCAGCTTGCCCCGTGCAAAAGCGTCAGCACTGCCGCCGCACATAAAGGCTAACGAGCCCGCTTGCGCAGCCTTAACGCCGCCAGAAACCGGGGCATCAAGCATTTGTAAACCACGCGCTTCGGCGGCTTCACCCACTCTACGCGCCGTGTCTGCATCAATGGTACTGCAGTCCATAAACAAGGTGCCCTCGGCCGCCTTCGCCACAAGCCCATCATCACCCAGATACAAACCCGCTACGTGCTTACCTGCCGGCAACATAGTAATAACCGTATCGGCACCCGCCAAGGCATCAAGCGCGCTACTCGCCTTGCTTGCGCCTTGCGCAACCACCGAATCCATAGCAGCTTCAACAAGATCAAACACCGTTACCTCATGGCCTGCTTTCACTAAGTTGGCCGCCATTGGCCCACCCATATTACCCAAACCGATAAATGCAACTTTAGCCATAACAATTACCTATTTACTAGATTTTCGCTATTCGCGAAAACACGGTGAAATAAAAAATGAGACGACCGAAACCGCCTCAAAACCTGCCGCCAAACACCCACTACGTGGGTGCAAGACTAAAGATCGTTGAGTGGATTCTCAGCCCAAGGAGCGGCAAAGTGTTGCTCAATTAATGAATCAGGCACTTCAGCCGGCGAACTGTGTTGCCACTTCGGGCTCTTATCCTTATCAATTAATAATGCTCTTACGCCCTCGGCAAATTCTGAATGACGAATAATCGAGGTAGATAGCAGTACTTCGGCCTGAAACGCTGCCTTTAATGACAAACCCTTGCAGCGCCGCAGCTGCTCAGCGATCAGGCGGGCACTGAGTGGCGAACCGGAGGCCAATGTAGCCGACGCCTTTTGTATCCAAGGATTTTCAGATTGCACCGCAATAATATTATTGATGGTGTCGAGATCATCATCGCTGCACAACGCATTAATTTCTGCCGCCGCCGCTTCAACATTACCCGCAGGCAAAGCTTCTTTAGAACGCGCAACAAACTCCGCCATCACTTCAAATACGCGCTCTTGGTTGTCACCAACCCCTGTAGACCACGCCACATTCGTCAAGGCGTTCAACACCTCGCCAGCATATTGATGCTCAATAAAGCCTTCGGCCAATCCAAGGTACAAGGCATCCGCCGCATTAAACGAGGCACCAGTGAGGGCCAAGAATAAACCGGTGTTATCAGGCATGCGATTTAGGAAATAGCTCCCGCCCACATCGGGATACAAGCCAATTGTGATCTCAGGCATCGCCAAGCGGGTTTTCTCAGTCACAACGCGATAGCTTCCCGCTGCGAAAACACCCATACCGCCGCCCATGACAATACCGTGGCCCCATACGATCACCGGCTTATCAAATTTATGAAGCAGATAATCGACGCGATATTCCTGCTCAAAAAACGCCTCTGCGTATTCACAAGGGCCACCCGGCTGACTGATAGAGGATTTATACAGCGCCTGCACATCTCCGCCAGCGCACAAGGCTTTTTGCCCAGCGCCGTGAATAAATACACAGGCGATATCGCTGCGCTCACGCCATTCGCGAAGCTTTGCCAACATCAGCTCAACCATATTGAGGGTGAGAGAATTCAAGGTTTTCTCAACACTCAGGGTAATCACCCCAACCGCTGGGCCACTCGCTGAGCGACGTTCTTCAAATACAACTTCTTCAAATAACTCGGTCATTAGGCGTTCTTCCACTCTGGGCTGCGCTTTTCAAGAAAGGCATTCACCCCTTCTTTTTGATCTAAGGTGTCAAACAGCTGAATAAAGCGCTCACGCTCCAGCAACAAACCCTGCGGCATAACTGCTTCACGCGGTTTATGAATTAGTTCTTTACAGAAAGTCACCGACACTGGGCTTTGTTGCGCAACCTGCGCAGCCAGAGCTAGGGCCACAGTTTTAGCGGTTCCCGAATCCACCACTTCTTCAACTAAGCCCAAGCTCAAGGCTTTCTCGGCTTTTATACGCTCGCCACACAAGATTATGCGCTTCGCCCAACCAGGGCCAACTAGAGCTGTTAGGCGCTGAGTACCGCCCGCGCAAGGCAGTAAACCTACTTTTGCTTCTGGCAGCGCCATCTGCGCATGGGATTCAGCGATGCGAATATCACAGGCCAACGCACACTCCAAACCGCCACCCATTGCAAAGCCATTAATGGCTGCAATAGAAACACCGCGAAAATCCGCTAAGGCTTCAAAGGCCTGACCAAACTTTAAGCCGATATCCTGGGCAACGGCCTTGTCGCCACTGGCAAACATTTTTAAATCTGCGCCCGCCGAGAAAAATTTCTCACCCGCACCGGTGATCACTAAGCTGTAGATATTTTTGTCAGCATTAAGATTAGCCACCAAGTCACGCATGCCACTTAATGACTCGGCATCCCAAGTATTCGCGCCGGGGTTGTCTATGGTGATCAATGCCGTATGGTCGATGATCTCTACTTTTAACTTTTCTGTGGGACTGTAGTTATTCATTTTATTACCTCCAGGGCGCCTTCCATCAATAAACGTCGGCCAATAATGACCCGCATAATTTCATTCGTACCTTCCAGAATCTGATGCACACGACTATCGCGAACATGCCGTTCCAAGGGGTATTCTTTTATATAACCATAACCGCCGTGTAGCTGGAGTGCATCATTACAAATGTTAAAACACACGTCCGTTACAAAACGCTTAGCCATTGCACAATAGGTGCTGGCTTCTGGGTCACCAGAATCTAGTTTAAATGCCGCCAAACGCACCATTTGCCGCGCAGCCACTAAGTCAGTGGTCATATCAGCTAGTTTAAACTGAGTGTTCTGAAAGTCAGCGATAGCTTGGCCAAACTGCTTACGCTCTTTCACGTATTCAATTGTTGTTTCTATAGCCGCCTGCGCGGTGCCAATAGAGCAAGTGGCGATATTGATACGGCCGCCATCTAGGCCCTTCATAGCTATCTTGAAGCCCTCGCCTTCACTGCCCAACATATTGGCTGCGGGCACCACAACGTCTTCAAATGTCACGGTTCGAGTGGGCTGACTATTCCAACCCATTTTCTCTTCTTTCTTACCGTAGCTGATACCGTCAGCATTGGCGGGAATCGCAAAGGCGCTAATTCCTTTTGGCCCCGCGGCACCAGTGCGCAACATCACCACTAAAATATCAGTGGAGCCCGCGCCAGAAATAAACATTTTGCTGCCGTTAACAATAAAATTGTCACCCTCGGCACGGGCCGTGCTGCGGAGACTGCCAGCGTCAGAACCCGCGCTAGGCTCGGTTAAGCAGTAAGAAGCCAATTTTTCACCGGTCACCAAGTCGCCACACCACTCGTTAATCAAGGCTTGCTTCCCATAGGTGCCAATCATGCTCGTGGCCATATTATGGATCGTCAAAAATGCCGCTGTAGAAGTACAACCCCGCGCCAATTCTTCGACTATGACACTGGTATCTAAACGACTCATACCTAAGCCGCCAGCCGCCTCTGGCGTATAAATACCCATAAAGCCCAGCTCACCTGCCTGTTTTAACGCTTCTTTAGGAAAAATATGTTCGGCATCCCATTGCGCCGCATTGGGCTTGAACACGCCGTCGGCAAATGACCGCGCACTCTCGGCATAGGCGTTCTGATCGTCGGTAAGGTTAAAGTCCATATTATTCTCTATTGATTATCACTAAACTCAATCACAGCGCCGCAGTATTGGCGGCGCTTAACACAAAGGTTTACTTGAACTTATCCATCACTTTGCCAAACAAGACTTCATCTGAAGGAATCTCCTTGGTCACCGCCAAAGGCTTAGAAACCCAAGTCTCGTTAATCAAATCACGCCAAGTAATATTGTTGTTAGTGCTATTCCCACCCCAAGAACCACAACCTAGCGAGAAAGTTTGGCGCATGCCGTTCCACACATTACCACTATTAGAAGGGGCTTGGGGTTGGTTAACCATGACCCGCGAGGTCTTTGTCGCATAGGCAAACTTCATAATATTCTCATCGTTATAAGAATAAATACCACAGGAGTGGCCTTGGCCTTGATAAGCCTGAATCGCATTGGTCATAGCAATCGCACCGTCGATATCTTTAACAGTATAGAAGGCCATAACCACTGACATTTTTTCGCCAGAAAAGGGGTGCTCAGGTCCCGCTCCAGTTTCTGGGACAATGAAAAACGTTTTCCCCTCTGGTAGGTCTATGCCAGCCATCTCTGCAAGTACGCTTGCCGGCTGAGCCACAATACGCGGGGCAATGTGGCCATCTTCCCAAATAATATTCTGTAATTTGGCTTTTTCTTCTGCATTACAAATATAACCGCCCTGCGCTTGCAGCTTCTCTAACAAGGCTTCAACATTTGATTCAAAGGCAATAACCGCATTATCAGAAGAGCACGATGCGGCTAAATCTAGGGTTTTAGAAATACGAATTTTCTCAGCAGCCTCGTCTAAATCTGCTGTGTCGTCCACAGTAATCACGGCGTTCCCTGCCCCTACACCCAAGGCAGGTGTACCGCTAGAATAAGCTGACTTCACCATTGGTGCGCCGCCGGTAGCCAAGATGCGGTCACACTGTTTCATCAACTCCGACGTGCCTTCCATTGACGGGCTGTCGATGGAAATGACCAAGTCTTCTGGCGCGCCGCAGGCTTTTAGTGCTTCACGCATCAAATCGCAGATCATTTTATTGGTTAATTTTGAGCGCGGATGGGGCGCAATTATAATCGCGTTCCGACCTTTAACCGCAGAGATCGCCTTTATCACTGGCGTTGCCTCAGGGTTGGTGCAGGGTGCTAAGGCACCGATAACACCCACTGGCTTAGCAATTTTAACGATATTGCGCTCTTTGTCTTCTTCGAGCACACCGACAGATTTGTCGTTAATAATATCGAATAAGGTTGCGCGGGTTTTTCTAAATATTTTTAGAAATTTACCGTCATAATTTCCTAACTGTGTCTCTTCTACGGTAAATTTGGCAATCTTCTCTGCCACGTCCTGACGCGCTACCGACCACACCATAGCGGTAATCAGCTCATCGACTTGTTCTTGGCTATAGTCAGCAATTTGCGCCTGCGCTTTACGCGAACGTGCAACGAGCGACTGTATAAAGACGGCTTCTTCGGAAGTGGCGACGGCGGATTCTGCGGCCATGGTGTATCTCCAAGTTATTTTTAGGTTTGCAAACGGTGCACCCATGTATTCGCATGCACCTATATTAGGGCAACTATATAAACACAACTCTTGATAGCGTAGGATTGACTATATTGCCGACTTGATGGACTATATTGCGTAAACTAAAACAGAAGAAAACCAACACTAAAACACAAAAAAAATGATATAAATCAATGTATTAATATGAAAATAACCTCTGACTGGCCACTCCCACCGCTAGGAATACGCTTCCTATTACCGCAATTTATACAAACGCAACTAGCAGGGCACCCACTGACAGAAGGTTTATTCCCCCTAGCAATGGGCTACTACCCAGCGGCATTTGGCCACCGCATGCAACGGCAGCAGCAAGACAGCTATCTGCTTATTTACTGCATAGACGGAAAAGGCACGCTAATGTGTGACGACAAACGCTATCGCATCCGCAGTGGCGACATAATTTTATTACCACCCAAGCACCCCCATGCCTATAAAGCAGACACCAAAGACCCTTGGACCATATATTGGCTACACTTTAACGGCCGCCTTGCAGATCATTTCTATCAGCATATTCAACTGAGTACACCCACACTAAACATTGGCGTCCAACCTCGGGTTGTACGCATCTTTGACGGGCTCTCAGAATTGCGTCGCAGTGGTTATCAACTTGCGGAGTACATTCAAGGCGGTCACCAGCTACAAGCGCTATTAAGCTATATAGCACTGCTGGTTCGGCAAGAGCGCCCCCAAAGCGGAAAAATAATTAATTGGGAAAGACTGCGCGCAACCATGCAGGAACATATTCACGGCCAATTAAATCTTGATGAATTAGCTGCCATTGCAAAACTTTCTAAATATCACTTCACAAAGAAATTTAAAGCCCACACCGGCCAATCACCGATACAGTATTTTATTAATATGAAAATTCAGCGTGCTTGTTATTTGTTAGATAGCACCAGCCAATCTGTAAAACAAATCGCATCTGCGGTTGGTTATGATGACGCTTATTATTTTTCTCGAATATTTAAAAAAACCATCGGTATGGCGCCCAATGATTATCGCCACCACCGACGTTAAAACACTTTCACCTCAGACAACAACTTTCTCGACCATACTCAAGCACCCAAGCCATCAATAAAGTGCGAAACTTTAGTTGTCCCGCCGCAATTCTCAGCCGCTAACTTCGGCGTGATTGTTATACATACTCACCGCCATTAGAGCGACAATTACTCGCAAATAGGCGACAAATCTTCATCTAGTCCAAGAAACCCACCATCTTTGCTAGCCTGAAATTCTGCAATATTTTCGGTATACATTCCGTCCGCGCTCATTTCTCTCACCGACACGTTTCATGACACCACGAAAGGACGAGACTCATTAACTTCTACCTCGTAAGTAAAGCTATCACGTGTTTGAAACTGAAAATATCGATCGCCACTCATCCTTGTACCAATACCATGAATATCAAAACCTGCTTTTATTACAACAAGCCTAACCGGTAGCTTTCCGACTTTGGAGCGATCTGCCTTTGAAACGCATATTTCTCCTATCGGTTCTGCTTCTTTATAAGCCTCGCCAAAAATAGTTTTCCGCTTTTCACAAACATCATCGAAGTCATAAACTTTCAAGAATGCCAATCCAGAGTTCAAGGGTGGCTTATGGATAGCCGAAAGGTTAGGCGCGCTTAATGTGACACCCACATATTGATCATCTTTGCCGTCTAAGTATCGACTCTCAGGGGCGGGAGAAGAGGCACAAGCTGCCACCAAAGACAGAACAAAAATAGATACTAGTTTCCTTGTTATTTCAAAACATACTTAAGTCATAATATTGTCAGCACAAGCGAAGCCGTCCGACCAACCTAGGCGATACCACCTTTACTTCTTCGCGCTTTATTCAAAATTTTATATGTCAGCAAAGCGTTAAAACGGTATTGTAAGATTTAACGTTGTCGAATTTATTTTAATTCCGTCTTCGTCACCCTGCTGTAACCATTCAAGCTGAAACCAACGCGCAACTCTTACACCGAAGCCATATCCGAAATCTTCGATTGATGTCGATGTGCTACCGTTACCTCCGTCAAAATCCAGCTTGTTATAGCTATACCCCGTTAGCAGATACGGAGTGAGCCAAGTATCGTTAGGCAATGATGTTCGCAGGTACAATGCTCGCGACTTGCGTCCATCTAGATCAGCTGGATCTCCGTCACAGTCATTTTCACCGCCTCCATACGATTGGATGATCACTTCACAGGCAAATTCGTCAAATTCAAAAAAACCGCCGGTGCCCTCACCAATCTGAGCCTCAATAGAAAAATAATCATTGATTTCTACACCAGCCCTTAGAACCATTTCTAGAGTCACATCATCTTGACTCTCGCTACCCAGCGAAATATCAACAGTGGCCACCCCCGAGCCCACGCCAAGCCAATACCCGGCTTGAGCAGCTGCACTGAACATGAAAAGCAGCGACAAAAACAATCTTTTAAATTGGTGCACTTCGAAGCCTCCTAATCAATCTACTGAAAGTGCTGCCAGTAACAGCCATAAATACTATTACCCAAAACGGCTACCAAAAAAGGCAGGGCGATTTGGCTGTCCCGCCGCGCCTTTTAGCAGTTAACTGCACGCCCTTCATTTTGCCACCAGATTAGAGCAAGTGTTTGATGCTTGGATACAAAAGCATCTTTGCCTTCGCAATAATTATTTATATCGCCGTTGCTAGTTGCTGCTGCGGATTTCTTTAAGGATTCATACTCCACGGCTATGTCAGGATGTGCGCGAATGTAGTCTCTGAATGCAAGGTGCCGCCGTGCTCCGATGGAGCCTGTTTCAAACACATGAATATGATGCGAGGGTCTCGGGTGTCCCTTTCGATAGAATCTCCTTCTCGAAAGGCCATACTCGCCCATGCACTCATAACCTAACGATGCAAAACAATCATTTTCAGAATCCATTGTTTCGAGGTCATCAACTTCTATAAGAATGTCTATTACCGGTTTGGCCGAAAGCCCAGAAACACTTGTGCTTCCAATATGGTGTATGGCATAGAACGGAATCGCTACCGCCGACAAAATGACATCGCGTTCCTCTTGAAATAATTGAGGCCAATGCTCATCGTATTTATCAATTGTGATCTCAGTCATGACTTATGCGTAACGTCGCTGTACTTTGCTATGCATGTTAATTTATCACTCACTTAAACCGATTTTATGCTTAGTTACCCCTAACCAATTCCATACTAAAGGCGACTCGCATTCTTGATACGTACTTTCCCATTTCTTTGCTCAGAGAAACAACTCACCAAAACTAGCTCAACTCATTAATTTATTTGAGGAAAAAATAATTAACACAGGGGCACGTTTCGACAAAAATGGCATGCGCACATGTAATTCTGGAGGGGCTCATATGTATAATCTCACTTCCCTATGCTCTTGCTTTTAAATCCATTTATCAAGATTCCGCTAAAACAATACAATTAGCTAAGCGGAAATATGAGCATATATCTTGTTACAATAAAAATATACTGCATTTTATTGCAACACACACAAGGTTAAAACGACCTAGGTTTCGAGCTGCTGTTTGGTAGTGAGTTATGTATTACTGAGTGCTTGCGTATTTGAGTAAAAGATATCGACCAAAACGGCGTTCACTAAACACTTGTAATATTATGGGCCATAAAGATCGACAAAAACTGATAAGCCACAACGGTACATCTTACGCTTATCCCTCAATAAATAACCGAAGTCAAAAGTTGAATTATCTAATAAATACTTTAAGAGGATGGCGTATGAAAGTACCCCGGTATTCCCGCATCAAAACATGGCTCATCTCAAACAAGCTGACGAACCAATTATTTGATACTAACCGCTCTAGTGCTAGTCGCAACAACAGCTTCCAAACTTTATTGCTGCCTCACTTCAGTTCCACCCGTGTGTCCGCGTGCACATAGACACTGGTACTCATATGCTTCCTTTGTAATTCTTTTATATTCTTTTGAAAACATTAGCTCATTTAAGCCATTCTGTTCTCTGCGTTCAAGGACCTCAGTGTTAAGTTGGTAGGGCGCCCCAGATATCAAATCAAAGGTCGAATCCTTAGGGCACTTTTCCGGTTCGTGGGGGAAATTTCCCTCCCACACTTCCCAGCCCTCTACGGTCTTTTCCGCTACCCGAAACGGCCCTGCGCAGACACCGCTAGCCGATCCTGAGCGGCCGGCTGACGTTGCCGAGGTTGGTGTACGCTTAAGCGTGCGCTCTTCCGCCAGTTGCATTGTCAGCTTTTCTGACACAAACGCATTGCTGCCCCCCATCTGACGCCAACACAAGTGATCTTCTTCATAAAGAATACCTCCAGAAGACGCGCAGGCCTCTCGACGCTCAGCAACACTTCGCTCCAATGTACAGACTCGACGTGCAGCGTCCCATTGCGCTCCTCGGGCAAGGCACCGCTGACCGGCAGTGTCAGCTGATAGCTCGGAGCTCTGTGCTGACTCAGGCAGAGACAGTACTGGCGAGGCTCGAGCAGCAGATACATTCTGCTTTTCCAAATCACGAGCTAGTACGCCTGCATCCTTGTTGTTTGCGTCGTAGATCATGGCTTGCAGTCGCGCTGAGCGGGCATAATTCTGGCGACTCAATTCGTTGAGCTCATCGCCCGCAGAAGTGATTTTTTGATTCAGCGCGGCGGAAAAGCGTGGATCCCCAATGATCTTAAGCCCCGAACCAATAGCACTGCCCACGGCCTTACTGGTATCAATCAGACTATTACCAACCGCATAGAATGCGCTGATACCCGCGGAAGGTTTGTCTTGAGGTGTAGACATATCATGCTCGAGCACAGCCAATTCATCGCTAATATTCTGTCCATCAAGGGCTTTGAAAAAGAGCTCTATTCGACGGGAAACAAAACCCGGCAAGTTTTTATCGGGGTCAGGATAATAGGCTACGGCTTCAAACATGACCTTATTAATTGACCGAAGCGGCACCACACTAACGGCTAGGTCTTCTTTATCTGGTCGATAAAGAGACAGCTTAAGTGTTAAAGAATAGAAATGCGTAGCCACACCGGGAGAAGGTGCTTTGGACCGGCTCATCTGCTTTACGACATTTACCTCTCGCAACAGCAGGTCAAGTCGGTAAACCCTCTCCCTATTACCGCTAAAATGCGGCGAAGATAAGCTGCGAGCCTGTGATTGTATATCTTGCCTTACAGATCCGGCCACATCCTCCAGTTGCAGTCTCATTGGTCCAAGAACACCATCGATTTCTGCCATCAGCGAACAGGGTGAAACCATAAGCAAAAATAGTACAAGCTTTTTCATGGTGAACTCTTTTAAAACAGGTAGATGTTTTGTAAATGCTGAGCCTCTTGGTTCACCATAGAATCAATCGCCTTCTTCACTCCATTGACGTCCATTCCCTTCGGAAATGCCCACCAAAGCAAAGAGCCACAACGGCGGGCATGTAGTTCAAAGCTTTGGGTATCAATTGGGTTTTCTAAATCGTCGGTCGCGAACACGGAAAATGCCAAGCTAGTGGGATAAGCAGGACAGTCAAAAGGGAAAAAACCCAAACTAGGTACCATCAGGAATATCCCCGTCGGCGCAACTAAGAACACGTTCACCTTCATGCCAATTCTAAAATCATGCGGTACCAAGATAAAATCCACCTCAGCCATCGCTTCTTTAGGAAGATACCTTGATGATCCCGACGGGCTCAAAATCGAGTCATCGACAACGGCGACACCCGCATCACTAAGAGCACTACTCATTGAGCTCTTCACGTAACCGGGCAACTTCGTTTCCATAAACTCACTCCTGCTAGACGAGCCATAGGAGTTGAATTTACCGATCTTTTTGTAGTGTTCCTTTTGCGCCCACGTCAATGATCTTGAGTCACCCTCAGTAATGTCGAAAACAGTATGAAGCAGTGTTCGATTAAATTGCTCAGACTCCAATACAAGAACCCGGGAAGCACTATCAATCGAAACTTCAGTAAATTCAGACACCTTGGGCATGTAGGTTGTACACGCCGATAACAAGCCGCTTGTTAGGACAAGCAAAAGTAAAATACGCATAAAATTACAACACTTAACGGGGAAAAAGAGATTCTAGCAGCGCAGCGCGCGGCGACCCCCCCCAATTTTGGGGAGAGCGTAAGATTAACGGGCCTTTTCGTTGTGTTTCTCTGGCTTTTTACCTAGCTTTATTAAAATACACTAAGTTTTAAGTGTTTTTCTTTAGCATTAACGGTTATCGAAACAATGCTTAAGCATTATTTTAGCGTCATCAGGGCTTTGTCATCATCCTTGTATCACTAAACTAAGCCGGCACTGCGGTAGAAAAGCTATAAAGCTATAAAGCTAACTATAAAAAATGCTAGTAGCTCGAAGGCGGATATATGCCCCACCCAGACTCCCATCTGCGACTTACTTACTTACTCACCCAACGGTAGCGAGATATAAAGCCCCTTCAAGAACCGCGCGCACAACAAGCCTTATTAAAACCTAGGAAATTAGAGGTGAATGTCTGATCTAATGACGCCAAGCCATTAAATTTCAATTAAGATCGGCTGGTGGCAAACACCAGCCAGATGAGAAAGTGTTAACCATGGTCTATATGTTGTTTTCCAGCTGATATCTGACCCTAATTGCGTATATTCAGATACCAGCCAAAAGCAGCTATTTTCAAGCTTAACTCAGTGAAACAAGCTCACTTACTCACTCCTCCCAAATCAATTTTCCGCTCACAGACTGCTCCACAAGTATTTTCGTGGCTGCTTCAATCTCATTTCGCTTAAGTTTCATCGTGGGAGTTAATAAACCATTTTCAATGGTCCAAGGTGATTTTACGACAATCAATCTATCCAATCTTTCATGTGACTCTACCGCAGCATTTACCGAGTCCAATGTCGCTAACAAGGTTTTTTCAACCGCAGCCTTGGACTGCCCATGCTGTGCATTCAACACCACCAAGGCCACCGGCTGAGGCATACCTGAGCCGACTACGCAAGATTGCTCAATATAAATATTTGCTTCTACAAGCGACTCAAGAGGCACCGGCGCAACATATTTACCCTTCGCTGTTTTAAATTGCTCCTTCACTCGCCCGGTAATACGCCAAGAGCCATCGGCATTCTTTATTGCCTTGTCACCGGTTTTAAACCAGTCGCCCTCAAACGAGGATTCGGTCGCCTCGGGATTGTTGTAGTACTCCTTAAACACGGGTTCTCCGCGAACCATTAATTCACCTTCCGCCGACAACTTCAGTTCCAGCTCATCAAAAGGTGTACCAATCGTGCCCAAGTGTGCAGCTTGAAAAGGCGAGTTACCCGTGGCCGCACCAGACAATTCGGTCATTCCCCAGCCTTCACCAATATTTACCCCCAAGCGCTGCCACCACGTTAATAAACTAGGCGAAATAGGAGCCGTGCCGGAGCCAAAAGAACCACAACAGCTAAAGCCAAGCTGCTGCCGAATGCGTTTCGCAAATAACTTGCCCAAAACCGGAATCGACAATATTACTTGTAAACGATGATCTGGGACTTTTGCGAGAATCTGGGCTTGGAATTTTGCCCATAACCTTGGCACTGACAAAAATACCGTCACCTTGGCGTACTTCAAGTCGCTTACAAATGTCTCTAATGACTCATTAAAAAATATTTGAATGTCATCGCCATTGTCACCAAACTACGCTCTGTAATATGCGCCATTGGCAAATAGGACAGTACTCGGTCACCTGAATCACTATACATCACGGACAAGGCCGAAGCCGCAGACTCTAGATTTCGCCCCGTTAGCACCACGCCCTTAGGCTGCCCCGTGCTACCGCTGGTGTAGACTAAGGTGTAAACATCGTCCAACTCAGGAACACAGACATCGTCAAGCGGCTGAAACTCCGATAACCAATCATTCCACTGAATGTCGGCCTTCACCATATCATAAGGAAAGCCAATGGTTGGCAAGTTCGGATTGCCCGCCTGCAAGGCGCTATAATCATCTAGCTTGCCAACAAAAATCGCTTTACTCGCACTATGCTCCAACACATAGGCAATAGTGCTCTCCCCTGCGGTGTAGTAAATAGGCACGCTAATGTAGCCCGCCATAGCAATGGCTATATCAGCGATAATCCATTCAGCTGAGTTTTTCGCCAATATTGCAATCTTGTCACCGCGTTCATAGCCCTGACTTTGCAGTCCGGCAGCGATTTTTCTGGCCTGAGTAGCAACATCAAGCCAGGTATAGGCAGTCCATTCACCACCCTTAGCTTGATGCAAATACAGCGCATTTGGCTTGGATTCAACTCGATTCAAAAACTGCCTGACTGGGTGCACTGCACTCATATTCATTCCTTGTTTATTATAAAAAAATGAGATCATCGCCAATGCGACAATTGTCCATTAATCAGGACTGTATGGTCTGAAGCCAAAATAAAGCTTCTTTAGATGCAATACAACACACTTACAGCGAATTAATGATGACGAGGTGCCCAATTCATTGCGCAAATCTTTATCTACAACAAGCAAGGGAAAATCATAAGGCCAGACATAAAGCTTGTATTTTCGTCCAACACCAATGCCGCTATAAATTTAATGAGTATTAGATAAGAGAAAAGCCGGTTGATCAATAATATCCGCTAGCTGCTGCAAGCCTTCCTCCCAGGTATCACGGCTGATTGGCCCGCCATAACATACGCGCAAGGCCTCTGGGGGATTGTTATCAGTACTAAATGCGGCGCTGGCAACTGCGCTCACACCCACAGAGCGAAGATGTACAGCCAATTCGGAGGGATTCCAGTTGGAGGCCTTAGATAATTTAAGCCACAAATGAAACGCTCCCTTGGCACCAGAAATCCGATTGCGGCCCAAGTATTTCTCTGCAAGCTTAAGGCGAGCGGCGCCTTCATTACAGACCGCTTTTAGCATCATTTCTGCAGTGCCATCCATAATCCAGGCGGTGACCAAGGCGTCTGTCAGCGGGCTGGACATAACCGATAAGGCTCGCATTGCGCCCGCCACCCGCTGGGCCTGGCGCTTACTGGGGGCATGCAAGAACGCTGAACGCAAACCTGGGCCAAAGCATTTGGCCGTGCCGGTAATGTAATACGTTAATTCAGGCGCGAGATCTGCAAAGGGCGTTACCGGCTCATTGGTCAGCATGGTATAGGCATCGTCTTCAACAATCGGAATGCTATAACGCAGGGCGACGTCCGCTAAACTCTGACGACGACTTAAGGGGATAGTGGTCGTAGTGGGGTTGTGAATGGTGGGGTTTAGATACAGCACAGCGACTCGGCCCTTCTTGCAGGCCTCTTCAAATGCCCTTGGCAAGGGTCCGTGCATATCGCGCTCGAGGGAGTGCAGGGTTAGGCCCAGCTGCGCCGCGATCGCTTTCATTCCCGGATACACCAAGCTTTCGACACACACTAGCTGCCCCGGCAAGACCAATTGTGTCATCAGCCCAACCAGCGCACTGTGAATACCTGGGCAAATAAGCACCTGCTCTAGTCGCGCATTGCTAAGGCGTCGATCCAGCCAAATCAGCGCCGCTTCCCGGTCGTGCCGCCCGCCGCCAAAGGATTGATAACGAAGCAAAGAATACAGGTCGCGCTGTGCCAAAACCGCAATAGCGCTGTCCCGGACTTGCTCTATCAAGGTGGGGATCGCCGGTTCAATTAACAAATTCATCGTCATCTCATAGCCGCCTTTAACGGGGCCAAGAGACACTGTCTTACCTTTGACAAAGCTACCGGAACCGGGGTGCGACTCTATTAAACCTCGACGCTTGGCTTCATTGTAAGCCCGCGCGGCGGTGGTGTAATTGATACCGAGTGCCGCCGCCAAATCACGTAAGGTCGGTAACCTATCTCGAGCCTGAAATCGGCCCGACTCGACGTCTTCATCAATTAAATCAGCAATTAGCAGATACGCTGGCCGACCTTTTTCTTTCTCTAGGGTTTTTGCCCAGCGTTGAAGTTCTGTCTCATTCATAAATCGATAACTCAGTTCTTAGATCAAATTGCAAAATTGATCGTATCATTTAATAAAATTGATTGCATTACGCGGCCGTACCTAACGCCTTTGCCCCACCGGCTTGCACACAAGCACAAATACAGTGCATAGCAAGCACCCCATCAACAAACGCTATTGCGGCAGCAAATCCAGACTAAAAATTATTTTTAACAAATATCCAATTAGTGAGCCGGACTTGATTGCATATTGATTGCAATCAAAAATAAATTGATTGGCATATTGATTGCAAAATTAAAATCGCATCACTGAACAATATAGCAGTGATCATTACTTTCAAATAGTCCAACTGGAGAGACGCAGTCATGCCAAAAGTAACCCATGAAAAGCACAAAGCGGGCGATTTTTTTGTTGATTACGAGGAAAAGGTATTCGAGGACGTAAAAGCGGAAGCCGGCCAAAAAGCACTGGTCACCTTTCACACCGTCGCCTTCGAAGGCTCAATCGGCTTCGTTAATATGCTGCAGGCCACCCGCCTACTGCGCAAAGGTTTTGAAACCTCAATATTGTTATACGGCCCTGGGGTAACGCTAGGACTACAAAGAGGCTTTCCCACACTTGGCGACGAAGCGTTTCCCGGCCATCTCAACTTCAACAATCAGCTGACTAAATTTATGGCTGAGGGCGGCAAAGTCTATGCCTGTCGCTTCGCGCTGCAAGCACTTTACGGTCACGGTGAGCCCTCACTTATTGACGGCATCTGCCCGATCAACCCTTTAGACGTGCTTGATCTGAAGCTGCTTCATATCAAAGACAATGCCGTAATTATCGATACTTGGACTGTGTAAGGAGCACAATGATGGCGCAGTGTAAAACGATACGCGCCGCGGCTGTTCAGCTCTCTCCAGATTTGGGGAGCGCTGAAGGTACGCTGGCTAAAGTGCTAAACACCATTGACGACGCTGCCGCAAAGGGCGTTGAGCTTATTGTGTTTCCAGAAACCTTCGTTCCCTATTACCCCTATTTTTCATTCGTATACCCACCCGTGGCCTCTGGCCCCGAGCACCTGCGCCTTTACGAAGAGGCCGTGCTGGTTCCCGGCCCAATAACCCGCGCTGTTGCGGAACGCGCTCGGGCAAGAGAGATGGTGGTGGTACTCGGCGTCAACGAACGCGACAACGGCAGCCTGTATAACACCCAATTAATTTTTGACGCTGACGGACAGCTGGTACTAAAGCGTCGCAAACTAACACCCACCTTTCACGAGCGCATGATCTGGGGGCAAGGCGATGCCTCTGGCTTGAAAGTCGCGGAGACTCGGGTAGGACGTGTCGGCGCATTAGCCTGCTGGGAACACTACAACCCGCTAGCGCGCTACGCGCTGATGACCCAACACGAACAGATTCATTGCAGCCAATTCCCTGGTTCACTTGTCGGCCCAATTTTCGCTGATCAAATAGAGGCCACAATACGTCACCACGCATTAGAAGCGGGCTGCTTTGTTGTCAACTCCACCGGCTGGTTAAGTGATGAGCAAATAGCATCCATCACCTCGGACCCCAAATTACAGCGCTCACTCCGCCACGGCTGCAATACCGCCATTGTTTCGCCAGAGGGCGTGCACCTGGCAACACCGCTGCGCGAAGGTGAAGGGCTCGTCATTGCCGACCTCGACTTCAATTTAATTACCAAGCGGAAACGCATGATGGATTCCGTAGGCCATTACGCCCGCCCCGAACTCCTTAGCCTGTTGATTAACGACAAGCCCAGCAGCTACAGCCAAGCCATGCCTAGCACCACCCACACCATAACGGGAGAACTCTGCGATGAAGCCGAAGCCAAGCTCGATGCCCACAAGCCACTCACCACAGCGGATGATTACTGAGCTACAAACCCAAGGTTTACGACTAGCAAGTGGCAAGAGCACACAGTTACGACGCAAAGGTGGCGCCGGCCCCAGCGATCACCAAGCTATTACCATTGGCGACACCACCGTCATGGTGCCGGTTTACAGCGACAGCGCTTGGGAGTCTCCCTTTTCAGTGGATGAGTCCAATGACCGCAACTCACTGAACCAAGATGGCATCCCGCTAGCCGACATCACTTTTGTGAATAACCCAAAATTTTATGAGCTGCATACTGCTGACGGTATTCCCTACTCCCATATCGCCACGCTCCACAGCCGCGACGTGTTGGCAACTACGGTACTGCAAACCTGCATTCGCTATGAGAGTCGTCGCAAGGCCTGTAAATTCTGCTCAATTGGTCAATCGCTAAGAGCCGGGCGCACCATTGCCCACAAAACGCCGCAACAACTTGCCGAGGTCGCCAAAGCTGCCGTGGAGCTGGACGGCATTCAACACATGGTGATGACAACAGGCACACCCGCCACACCGGATCGTGGCGCGGCGGTACTTTGCGACAGCGCCCTTGCGATTAAGGCCGCCGTTGACCTGCCCATTCAAGGTCAGTGTGAGCCGCCAAAAGACCCCATTTGGTATCAACGCATGAAAGATGCTGGCATCGATGCCCTGGGCATGCATTTAGAAGTAGTGACCCCAGCACTGCGCGATGAACTGATGCCCGGCAAGGCAGAACTGACGATGGACGTCTATATGCAGGCCTTCGCTGATGCGGTTGCAGTCTTTGGTCGCGGCCAAGTTAGTACCTATATTTTAGCGGGACTGGGCGACAGTGCTGAGGCGATTACAGCGTGCTGCGAAAAACTGATCGCCTTAGGTGTTTACCCCTTTGTTGTGCCCTTTGTACCGATCCGCGGCACTCCTTTAGAAGACCACCCAGCACCTACCGCCGATTTTATGGAACCGCTGTTAGAGACCATTGCTGCCCAGCTCGCTAGCGGCCAATTGCGCTCAACGGATATTAAAGCTGGCTGCGGACGCTGCGGAGCCTGCTCAACCTTATCCAAGTACGAGCACTGAGGAGGCGAAAAGCCATGACTAGCAGCCAAGACCCAAAACATCTGCGCGCGCATTTAGCGGATCACACGCAATCTTACAGTGGCTTTACCATCAAATGGGCCAGCTTACCCTGGGAAGTAAATGAAGCTCAGGCATTGCGGCGCAGAGTCTTTTGCGAGGAGCAAAGGCTGTTTGAGCGCGACGACCTAGATGTCTTAGACCAGCGAGCGACGGTTGATACATCGACAGATCAACAAGCCCGAATCCTTGTGGCGCTGGGCAGCCTATGTGGCTGGCATGAACAAATTGTTGCCACGGTGCGCATTCACCAAGAAGCCCCCGGTGTTTGGTACGGCTCTAGGCTGGCGGTAGATAAGCATTTTCGACGTCAAGGCAAGCTTGGCGCCAGTCTAATCAAACTTGCGGTGTCCAGCGCCTACGCCCTTGGCTGTGAATGCTTTTTAGCCAATGTGCAATTGCAAAACCAAGCGTTATTTGAACGCCTGCATTGGCAACGTATTGGCAGCAATGTGGTTCGTGACCAAGAGCACGCGCTCATGCAGGCCAACTTGGATTTTTACCCACCCTTCACCACCCCCTACAGTGGATTTATTGTTCGCAACCAACACCGCCGGAGACCCCAGAAAGAGCTTGCGCCAAACCTACTATTACCGATGCAGGAACTTGAGGGCAGCGGGCAGATAGGAGCGCAATCGCTATGAATCTGCGCCAATTATTAGATCAGGTTTACCGGCATTCAGGTATCGACCACAAACGCGACATCAGCCGCTTAGCACCGTATATGCCGCCCCTAGCCAGTGGCCTGCACCCCAACGGCGACGATGCCGCCGCACTCCCCAGCCCCGATGGCTACACCCTGTTGGCAATGGAGGGGTTTATTGAAGAGTTTGTCGAACACGACCCCTGGTTTGCAGGCTGGTGCGGCGTCATGGTGAATGTCAGCGACATAGCCGCAATGGGTGGCCGCCCCAGTGCCATCGTCAACGCTATTTGGGACAAGGGCGGGGACAAGGCCGAACGCATCATGCAGGGTATGCACGACGCGGCCACCTGCTTCGGCATTTCCTTAGTCGGCGGCCACACCAACCTCCATGCCAATAACACGCAATTGGCGGTCGCGATTATGGGCCACGCTAAACAGTTACTCAGCAGCTTTGCCGCCCGGCCAGGCCAAGCTCTGGTGGCCGCCATTGATTTACGCGGCGAATATCGCGCGCCATTTCTTAATTGGAATGCTGCCACTGGAGCACCGCCAGCAAGACTGCGCGGAGATATCGCACTACTAGCAGAAATTGCCAACAAAAAATTAGCTACCGCCGCAAAAGACATTAGCCAAGCAGGATTACTTGGCACCACCGTAATGCTACTTGAAAGCTCTGGTGTTGGCGCAGAAATAGACTTAAGCGCGATTCCGCGCCCCCAAGAACCAAGCTGGGCCGACTGGCTTTGTAGCTTTCCCAGCTTTGGATATTTGCTCACTTGCGACCACGACCAATTACCAGCACTGCTAGAAAAATTTCACAGCCGTGATATTGCCGCCGCTGAAATTGGTCAAATAACGCAAGAACAAAACCTTTTTGTTCATCACCAAGAACAGAGGGAGCTGTTCTGGAATTTAGCCACTTCCAGCTTAACTGGACTAGGGAAAGTCCCCCGCCATTCACTTCCCGTACAACAACAGAAGGTACAGCCATGCCCGCTCTAAATTTCACAGTCCGCTGGCCAGACAACAGTGTCGATATCTGCTACTCGCCGTCTACGGTACTGCTCGAGCATCTTAAGGAACACCAGCATTACCCGCTCAACGATTTTTTGCATCGTACCCAGCTTGCGCTAAACAAAGCCAGCGACCGCGTCGAGCAAAAATACGGCTACCAATGCAGCAGCGCAATGGATCAACTCGCCCGTATCAAGACCAAAGCCAAACACTTTGGCCAGCACGACAATGAAACCGTCGAAGTTATCAGCATCACCCCCTGACATGTTGACGCCAACATTTTGTAATAAACGACTTAATATTTTAAGAGGCACATAAAATGAATACCCAAACTACGCCAAAACAGCATTTGCCTGTCATTATCGTTGGCGGCGGCCAAGCCGGCCTGTCGGTTAGTTATTACTTACAAGAACAAGAAATCGAGCACTTGGTACTCGAGCGCAAAACCCTGATGCACAGCTGGCAAAGTCAACGCTGGGATTCGTTTACCTTAGTAACCCCAAACTGGCAGTGTAATTTACCCGGCCATCCCTATGATAGCGACGAACCAAAGGGCTTTATGCGCCGCGACGATATCGTCGCCTACCTCAAACGCTTTGCCGACAAAGTAAAGCCGCCGGTACGCGAAGGCGTCACCGTCAATCGCATTAGTATCGCCAGCGACGGCAGTTACGAAGTGACGACCAGTGACGGCAATTACAGCTGCGATCAAGTCGTGATTGCTTCAGGTGGCTACCAAGCCCCCATCATCCCCCGCATGGCAGAAAAACTACCCGACGACTTATTCCAAATGCATTCCGCGCAGTATAAAAACCCAGAGCAACTCCCCGACGGGGCAGTGCTAGTGGTCGGCTCGGGTCAATCGGGCGCGCAAATCGCCGAAGACCTTCATCTCGCAAAACGCAAAGTGATTCTTGCCACTGGCGACGCACCACGTGTCGCTCGTCAGTATCGCGGTAAAGACGTGGTGGAATGGCTGCACGACATGGGCTATTACGATATTTCTGTTGAGCAACACCCTCTGCGCGAAGGTGTCCGCGACAACACCAACCACTATGTCACCGGTCGCGACGGCGGACGCGAAATTGACTTACGTCGCTTCGCTCAAGAAGGCATGGAACTGTATGGCCTAATGGAAAATTATGACGGAGAAAATTTACTATTTAAAGATAACCTCGCTGCCAATCTAGATCACGCAGACAAGGTCTACCGGAATATCAACACTCGCATCGATACTTGGATATCAGAACAAGGTATTGAAGCTCCTGCTGCCACCGAATACAAAGCGGATTGGCAACCTTCTGAAGAGCGCGGCAAACTGAATTTAGCAGACGCTAACATTGGCAGTGTGCTTTGGTGCATAGGCTACCGCCCCGATTTCGCCTGGCTAGATGCTCCCGTATTCAACGGCATGGGACACCCCCAACACACGCGTGGCGTTAGCGCCCAAACCGGCTTATATTTCATTGGCCTACCGTGGTTGCACACTTGGGGCTCAGGGCGCTTTTCCGGAGTCGCCCGTGATGCCGAATATATTGCTCAACAGATAAAATCACAGGCGGCAGGCGAAGAAGTAAAGAGTGAATTTGCTAGCATTGAAATATAAATCTGCAAACTAAATATGCCCAGAGGTGCTGGCTTCATGCCTGGCCTCATACCTTGTAAACGCTTTAGTTCATTTTACCTAAAGCGTTTGCAAGCACCATAAAAATCAGCACGAAAAGGTGTATCACCTTAAAGCAATTCACCCGATAATAACTAGCTAAGCTCGACATTATCAACAACGATGCAGTTAAAAACCAAAGCTAATAATGAGTACAAGCATAACTAATTATTTTGACTCATTATTATTTTTAATAAGCCATGCCGTACTCTGTGTTATTCGCTCTGCATTCTACAGAGCATAACGGAAGTTTAACGTGTACATGCGCGGGTCTTCTAAGTTACCACAATACTGACAGGGAACAAGAACAGACTGGCCACCAAAATTGATCGTGCGCTCATCTGTTATATTGAGCGCACTCAAACTAACACCCCAGGAATTTTCCAGATTGCTTATACCGACATTCGCATTAAATTTCCAAAACGCATCTTGGATTGTCGCGGCTTCATGGATTGAATCAAAATAGTATTGATCAGAATATTTAGCGTCGAGTCGCGCATTAAACATAAAGCCGCCAAAACCTTTGGTGTAGTCAATAAAAGCACTACCGCTGGCATCTGGGGCTGCTAGTAACGGCTCTCCATTAAAGTCCTCTGTGCCATCAGCGCTGTTTTGACACTCCACAGATTGTGCGTTGACATTCTGCGGACAAGTTCCCTGGAACTCAGTATACCTCGCTCGCAAAACAGCAGCGTTTAGACCAACCATGATATCTTCTGATACAAGGTAAGTTAACTCCACCTCAAGCCCTTTGCTCTCTGCTTCACCAGCATTCTCGACGACAAAAGCCGTTTCGTCGAGGGTAGAGACCTGTAAATTTTCAAACTCGGTATAGAATAATGCCGTATTCAGACGTAAACGCCGATCGAACAACTCCATCTTCGCACCAATTTCATAATTTCTGGCACGCTCTTCGTCATACTCAAAACCATCTATATTTCCAGTAGATTCGGTAGCATTAAATCCACCACCTTTAGTCGCTCTTGCATGAGTGAAGTACAAATTAACATCATCGTTAACTACCCACTGCAAGTTAAAAGTGCCATCTGTATTGGCCTCTTTGCGGGTTTGCTTGTCATAGTCATAAGCCCCCGTACCAGAGGAAGTCGCAAGCGCCAGAACGGCAGGGTTAGTTTCAGGCTCATCAGTTTGATACTGATTAATCTCTTGACTGGCTTTGGCTGATTTTTCTTCCACCGAACGACGCACACCAAGAGTTGCACTAATGGCATCTGTTATATTCCACGTGCCCTGCACAAAACCAGAAAACGCCTCTGACTCCTCATAATAATCAATCGCTGTCGAGTAATGGAAATCAAGTGCAGGTGGCACTGACAATTGCAAATCAATATCTCTTCCCGAGCCCCTTAAATCTAAGGTTCGATCTAAATAATACAAACCACCCATATACACAAAACGTTCACCCACCGGCGAGGTAAACCGCAGCTCATGAGACACTTGCTCGAAGTTTTCGGGGACATATTCAACGACTAAATCTGCACCGCTAAAGTCACCATCACTGGCACTAAAACGGTCATAGGCAGAGTAACCGCCAGTGTAGCTCACTTCAAAATCACCAACTTGCTGCGCAACATTAAGGGTCACACTATCACTATCTTGATCTAAGAAAGTATCACTTGATTTTCCATCCTGATAATTGGTCGTATTAAAAGTATAATCTTCGCCCGCCGCATCTTGCGCCGCCACAATTGACGCAGTTATAGGCGCAAGAATAGGATCCGTTTGCGGCGCAGTACGGTCATAACCAATTATCTGAAACTTACTTCCTTCTTCGTCATATTTACTATGCTCAACTTTCAACAAAACATCGGTGGTATCACTAGCAGCCCAGTCCACGCTTAAACGCACAGCCTGCCCGTTCCCACTTTGATCTGGTTCACCGGGACCATCACCACTGTAATGATTTTCTATAAACGATTCATCCCTAGACTCGCTAACTACTAAACGTGCACCCAAGCCCGAATCCAAAATTGGTCCAGATAATATTCCAGTGAGCACACTACTACCGTACTCAAATTCGTAGCTACCCTGGATTTCCGCTTCAAATTCATCCGACGGCTTTTCACTGTGAATACTAATCGCCCCAGCAATGGAGTTTTTACCAAATATAACGCCCTGTGGGCCACGCAATACTTCAACACGCTGCACATCTAGAAAGGGGATTTGAAATTGTGCTGATCGTCCGGCGTAGATACCATCAACGTACAAACCTACGCTTTGTTCAAATGAGGGGTTTGCTGCACCGGATCCCAAGCCACGCATGACAATAACATTGGCATTGGGCGAGTCACTGATATTAAGATTAGGTACCAGCGATGACATTTCTTCTAGATTACCAATGCCATTTTTTGCCATTGTATCTGCCGATACCGCATTAATGGATACCGGTACATCCTGAATACTCTCAGTTCGTTTTTGAGCTGTCACTATCACTTCTTCAAGCTGTGGCGCGCTGAAAGCAGCCATAGAAGTAATTGAAAGGGTGACCGAGGCCAGAAACTGAGCAGGTGTTTTTGGTGCAATTCTCATCAAACTCTACCTATATATTATTAGTTCAAACGCTAGGGCGTATGTAGAAAAGTATTATGACTACTTGTAATACAATAATACTATCACACTTTAAAAACAACTACGGCAACTAGACTTTTTAATTATCTGTCGGCTCAGCTTGCAAAATAAGTATGACCAACTCATAGAGAATCTTGATTTTATGTATTATTGTATTACATTATAGAGAGATACCATTTGGAGATAAATAATGAAAACCGAATCCCACATTGTTAATGACTTGCATGCCACCAGATACACCCCGGAAGACCAAGAAGCAAAATACGCGCTCGTGATCTCTCATGGCCTGGGTGGCCACGGCGGAATATATAATGCCTTCTGTGCACACCATGCTGCCAAAGGGGTAGAAATCTGGAGTTTTGACGCACCAGGACATGGCCTTTCTACTAGCACTCGCCCACGCGGCCAATTCACAATGGAAGAGTGGGCGCAGGGTACTCGTGACTTCGCCGCCCACGTTAAAGCCAAAACTGGCCTACCTGTCTTTGCACTGGGCTCCAGTCTTGGTGTTTCTGCAGCTATCTCTGCCATAGACTCGCCCGACCTGTCTGGCGTCATCTGTATGGGCTCTGTAGCCGTCCCCGGCAGCCCGACCATCAAAGCTATGACCGAAGCATGGCGCAGTGAGCCTGTACAGGAATTACTAACGCAATTCGGCCGGGCCCTGCGCTTGGATTTACCCCTGTTTTTTGATTTTGACGAAGACTATGGCTTCAAAGGTGCCTACGAAGCCAAGAAACAAGACCCCTTGAACACCTGGTCTTACGATCTAGCTTCTTGGGCATCTATATTGAACTACGTTCCGCCCATCCCCTTGAGCGAAAACACCAAGCCGGTGCTGTACACCGCAGGCTCAAAAGACCCCAACATTCCCGAGGGCGCCTTAGAGCTTATCGTTGCTGAGATTGCCGGCCCGGTAACTCTCAAAATTTTTGAAGACGCCACTCACCAGCTTATGTTGTTTAATACTGAAGAGTACTCAGACTGCGTACACACCTTCTGTCTAGAGAACGCATAAACACAGACCTAAAACAGCTTTTAAACGATGACAGATTTGGCCATTCTCTCAATGAACGGCCAATTTGCAGTACCCACCTAGCTGAATGTAACAAAGCTTTCAGCTAGGTGTAATGCAACATAGACAGGTAGTCACTAAGAGGGCTGGCTGCTTTTAACTGTACTAATGTATACTAATATAATTATATTGCATTGATAAAAGCAGTAGCGGCAACGGATAACCAACTCATATGAGCAAACAACAAGCCTTCAAGGCAGTCACCAAAGTCCCAGCTTACCAATTGGTGGAAGAATCAATCCGTGGCATGATTATGGGCGGAGAGCTTTCTCCCGGAGACCTTCTCCCCCCCGAGACCGAACTGGCAGTGCAACTAGAAGTAACTCGACCGACGGTTCGCGAAGCTTTCCGCTCATTAGAAGGTGCCGGCTTACTCAAACGCGGCCCGCGCCGCCGGATGGTAGTGACCGCTCCCTCACCCCGCATTGTCCACAATGCAATGCACGAAGCCATTATGCTTCACGGCGTCACTTATCGTGAACTCTGGGAAATCAATATGGCGCTGGAGCCAACCGCAGCCGCGTTAGCTGCCAGCAAGATAACACCAGAGTTACTTGACGAAATTGAAGCTAATCTGGCGCGCACCGCTGAGTGCTTGGACAATCCCGCTAAATTAGTAGAATGCGATGTAGAGTTCCATGAACTCATTGCTAAGGCCGCCGACAATCACGCCCTATTACTGGCAAAAGAACCTTTGGGAGAGTTATTTTTCCCAGCTTACGGCACGGTAATTAGCAATATTGGACCAGGCGAGCGCTTGTTCGAAGCACATACAAAAATCTTTCAGGCCCTTAAAAAAGGTAATGAAAAACAAGCCCAAATCTGGATGACTAAGCACATTCGAGACTTTCTAAGAGGCTGCGAGCTTGCCGGTGTTAATATCGACGCGCCAGTTAATAGCAACGTCTAGCACCCATAGCTGCATTACGGCTTTTGACGTGAATAGTGCAAATCACATCATATTTTCGCGCTTTAATAACAACATGGAAAAGCAGGCCAACTCACCCCGTACTATCAGCCTTAACCGGCCTTAGTAATGAGTCAAACAGGGGCATACCTTAAAACTGGAGCGATTAGCCTTGGACCTCACATCCATCTTATCAAAACATAGGGTGCTGGTTGCGGGTCCAATCGTGCTTGTAGACTTTCTCAAAGAGAAAGGCTTTAGCTACGAAGATATCCTCGCCCCAACCAGAATAGACTCCTCACTACTTGAAGATATTGATAACCAGCTAAACTGCCTGCAGTTTGTTCAACTCATTAAACAAGCGATGGTACTTACTGATAATCAGGCATTAGGCTTAGAGTTTGGCCAACGTTACAATTTCACCGGCGGCGGCTTACTCAGCCTTGGCGCTATGGCCGCCCCCACATTTGAGGAATCCATTCAATTTGCGACCCAAACCGCAAAGGTCCTAAATCCTCTGCTAAGCACCGAGCTTGTACACACAGAAACCACGCTTGAAATAGAACTAATTGAAAAGCTTCCCTGGGGAGATACCAAAGCATTTATTGTAGAAACCATGTTTTCGATTATCACCATGGGCGTAAAACAATTATCACCTCACTCGCTAAAAGAAATAATATTTGAATTCAATTACACACCGAATAATACCGAACTCTATCAACAATACTTTCTGCCAGCACAGCTCAGGTTTGGCGCAGAGCATAACCGCCTTACAATGCCACTTAGCCTTGCCCGAAAGAAGCAGCTCACCTTTAACCCAACAACTATGCGGCAAGCCCAAAAGTTATTGGACGAAAAAATCACAACCATTCAAGACAAAAAGACGGCCGTGGTAACGCCAATCAAAATGTTTATCCTCGCCAACGAAGGCAGAATACCATCCATCGACGAAGCCGCAGCAAAGTTGAATATATCGGCGAGCACACTAAAACGCCGCCTTAAATCCGTCGACACGTCTTACAGCACCGTTGTCTCCGACGTCCGAAAAAGTCTCGCCCGTGAATACCTTTTACATAGCACTGACTCTATTGATCAAATCGCGTTTCGGCTTGGTTATCAAACTGCCTCTAATTTCAGTACGTCCTTCAAAGGCTGGTACAAACTAACCCCTTCACAATTTAGAACTGAAGGCCAAAAACAAAAAACTTAAGCCTCCCCATTTGAATGAACCTATCCCACAGTAATTTGACCTCCAGGCAATGGCGCGCACATCACATATTCGTCAAACTGCTATAGTAATAAATGATGTAAGCCAAACAATAAGAGGCAAAAGCATGACAGACGTAATCAGTGCCATTCGTGACACCCAAACTTATATCGGCATACCATTACTGCATGAGCATTGGTATGTGGCAGGGCTCTGTGAAGAGTTCGGCCGCGATCTTACGTCAAGAACCTTACTTGAGAAATCCGTGGTATTCTATCGCACCGAAGCTGGCGAATTAATCGCTTTACAAAACCGCTGCCTACACCGCTCTTTTCCATTATCTGAAAGCAAGTTACAGGGCGACAATATTGTCTGCGGCTATCACGGTATTGAATACAGCCCAGAGGGCGAAATTCAAAACGTTCCCTGCCAAACACAGTGCCCAAGTGGAAAACTTAGAAAATACCCCATCAAAGAAGTTGGACCCTTTGTGTTTATTTGGATGGGCAACCCAGAAAACGCCGAGCAGGGTTATATTCCTGAATTACCGTACTTGGAAAACCCGCAAAAGGTTTCTTTCTACGGTGAAGAGTTTCTAGTTGATGGCAGCTACCTGCTACTGCAAGAGAACTTGAATGACCTGACCCATTTTACTCACCTTCATGCCAACACCTTTGGCGCCACCGTGGACTCCCTTGACGAATCCTTTATTAAGCTTCCACTAGATTTTGCGGAAACTAACGGTATCCCCGGTTGCTATCGCACCGACGACAATAGTGACCGCATCAAACTTGGGCTGCCACCCGAAGTACTTGCCGAGATTGGCGACCGCAAGGTGGTTAACCGCAATGGTGGTATTACCGTGTCTCCCGGTGTCTGGCTAGGAGAGAACTTTTTCCATGTAGAAGATCCGGCACCGGGCAAGCCTGAAACCTATAAAATCTACATAAACCATTACTTAACGCCGAAAACCCACAACAGCTGTCACTACTGGTACTCAGTCACCACTGACTTTATCGAGCCAACGCCCGAGAATTCAGCTGGTATGAGCGCACTATTCCGAGCCGCATTTGAGGAAGATGTGGTTGCCATCAATCACATGCAAAAGCTGCTCGAGGAAGATACCACTGACTACAAAGAGATCAATGTATTTGGCGACAAGGCCGGCGTGCTAATCCGTCGCAAAATGTTGGAATGGGTAGCCAATGAATACCCTGCAAACTAGCAACTAGTCGATGTATCGCTAAGTCTTAGCAAACATCACCTTTTGGCCGACTCCAGTGACTACTGGGGTTGGCTTTTTTATTTAATTGCGTTCAATATATTTTTGACATATTGTATTACAATATCAAAAACACCCACATCCCCCTCTCCGTACTGACAATACTCCCACCAAAAACTAGGAGCAAAAAATGAGTCGTTTCGATAATAAAACCGCATTAATCACCGGTGGAGCTTCCGGGATTGGAGCGGCCTCTGTTAAACGCTTTTTCTCCGAAGGCGCAAACATCGTCATTGCAGATATGGATACCGTAAGTGGCGAAAAGCTAGTTGCAGAGTTAGGAGAAGAGCGTGTCGCCTTTGTTAAGACAAATGTATCTGATTGGGCTTCGGTTCAAGCTATGGTGGCATTTTCCGTAGAAAAATTTGGCCGCATTGATGTGCTGTTCAATAACGCCGGCATCGACAATTACGGCCTAACACCTGATCTCGATGTCGAACAATGGCGCAAAGTCATCACCATTGACCTGGACTCGGTTTTTTATGGCTGCAAGGCCGTGATCCCAGTAATGCGAGAAAATGGTGGCGGCGCTATTATCAATACCGCATCTGCGTCAGGGCTCGCTGGCGACTACGGTATGACGGCCTACAACGCCGCCAAAGGTGGTGTTGTAAACTACACCCGAGCTGTCGCGGTCGATCACGCAAAAGAGAATATTCGCGTCAATGCGATCTGCCCCGGACCAGTGGCAACACCGATTATCGCAAAGGCTCAGCAAATACCCGGTCTTCAAGAAGCATGGGACGCTGCCGTGCCTATGGGACGCTTCGCAAAAGCAGACGAAATAGCGGCAGTGGTGGTGTTTCTGGCATCTGATGATGCCAGTTATGTGACAGGCAGTATCATGTCAGTCGACGGCGGTCTCACGGCACATACTGGTCAACCCAATATCACCAATATTATCGCTAATGCGAAAGAAGTGAATAAAATGTAGTTGATTTTTGTCGCTAATAGCAGAGCGGTTACGACAAGCCAGCGATAGCTGGACTGGCCGATTACCTACTTCATCAAGCCACTAAGGCCGTCATTTAACCATCTGCATCATGATCCACTCGGCTTTAAGCGCAGGTTTATTATCGCCTTCAATCTCCACTTCGACATCATAGGTCAACATAAACTGGCCGGGATTTTTCTCAACAAGATCAAGCACCTTGGCGTGGCAGCGAATACGACTACCCACTTTAACGGGAGAAATAAATCGCACTTTGTTGAAACCGTAGTTAATCCCCATGTACAGACCCTCGATTTGTACACCAAAGGTTTCGGCAAAATATGCCAGCATAGACAGGCTCAAAAAACCGTGGGCAACCGTAGATCCAAATGGGGTCTCTTTTGCTTTTTCTGGGTCAACGTGGATGAACTGATGATCCAAAGTACAGTCCGCAAACTGGTCGATTTGTGCTTGGTTAACAGAAAACCAATTGGTGCTTTCAAGTTGAGCACCAATAATATCGCGAGTACTTTCACGAGCTACACTTTCCATTTTTATTTCCTTCAACTTAGATCTAACTACTCACTGATTCCACATAAAATATTTGCCAGTGCTTCGCGTTTTTTTGCATCCATTTTCTGTTCACTTTGCAGATAGGCATCGATAGAACCATGAGCACGCTCAATGGTTAAAAAAGCCTCACCCAAATACTCAGGGTGCACCTGCAACAAGGCAGTCAAGCCCTCTAAGGCGTTACTCAGCGTTGGCCGCTTGCCCAGTAAATGCTCTATAAGAGCTTGAGTACTGTGACCTGTTGCCAGGTAATCATGAAAAATAACATCATGCGACGCACCCAAATTCATCAACACAGATGCCGCAGCAAAACCTGCACGGTCTTTACCGGCAGCACAATGAAAAACCAGAGGATAGTTGTCAGGGTTCATTAATAACGCCATGAAGTCAGCGTATACCTGAGAATGCCGGCTGATAAAACCCGCATTGGCTTTGATTAAATACGAACGAGCACTCTCAGCATCTAACTCCCCACCCTCGATGGCTTTCCACACATTAAATACATCGGTGCCCTTTTCGACGACCGGCAAACTAATATGATTAACATCAGGATTGATAGGGTGATTTGGAGACTTACCACGTTCATTACTACGTCTAAAATCAACAACGGTTCTAATACCAATCGCATTTAGTACATCAGCATCAGAGTCAGTGAGGTCACACAGCTGATCAGAACGATAAAGTTTACCGAACTGTATTGTGCGGCCATTGGCCACAGAATAACCGCCCATATCTCGAAAATTACGAGCACCTTGTAGTTCAATTCGCTTTGGCAATTGACTCAACATTTTTTCCACTACCTTTTGTTCCGTTGTCATTTACGAACCACAACAAAAGAACCGACCGGGAAGCATACCCGCCGTCGCACTTTCGCCACCACCTAGGTGGTCAAGTATTCGCAGATTCATACAGCCTTGCTGATAGTTTAATAATCATTTTCGAATGCAAACTAGAAAATAATATTTTTAATCCATAGCATCTATAAACTGATTGTTGATCTGCATTTTCGCACCATTGGGAAAAGTAGAATAGTTATTATTTCTGCTATTCTACTTTTAGCCTTGAGTGTTTGATTTTTCTAATGCTAAAACCGCTGGGCCGCTTCCTTAGCATCACCATCAAATTTTGTAAGATAAGCCTCAGTATTTTCCCTGCTGGCTTGCGTTGTATTTGATGCAGTGATAACCCGAAGGTCACGGATACCAATAGCGCCAAAAATAAATTTAAGATAAGGAAGTTGGAAATCGCTGTAATCACCCGCCATGGTTGAGGAACGGGTTAAAATAAACTGAAGCGGTCGATTTCTGAGCAAACCAACATGATCCATCTTTTCAAAATCATAACCAAAGGTTTCAATCGGCTGCACTAGGCAATCTATATATTGCTTTAATCGCCAGGGAACAGAATAATTCCACATTGGGCAAGAAAGCAAAATCTTATCTGCCTCGTCAAAAAAACGAATTTCTTCCTTAATTCTAGCCCAGGCTTCCTCCTGTTCAGAGTTACGTACTTCCCCCATAATCGGGGCGAATTTCGCAAGCGCTTCGATTTTCCCGAACTCAGGTAAATCACGCTCAAACACATTCAATGTTCGGATTTCGTCGTCAGGATTCTTTAATTTATACTCATCCAAAAAAGACGTCGCCAGTCGACTAGAATACGAATGATCCCCTTTGGGGCTCGCCTCTACATGTAATAAAATCATATTATTATCGCTCCACAATTAACAAACATAAGTTCTAAGCAAACCACTTCTATACCAACTTTTATCGCAAAGTCACACTGAGCAAGGTCACAAAATTAAGCGACATTAAACAGACTAAGTAGATCTAGCTGGTTGCTGACATTTTTACTAATTGGGTACCGAAGTTCTTGCCATCCATTACTCGTAGCAATGCAGCAGGCGCGTGTTCTATCCCCTCCAGCACATCTTCTTTAAATTGCAACTTGCCGGCCTTGAGCAAAGGTACTAGACGCCCAATCACAGCTGGAATCTGCTCCATGTAATGGAATATATGAAATCCCCGCATTGTGGCTTCATTGTGAACCAGATCGAAATAGTTTGATGGGCCTTTGAATGGCGATGCGTCGGTATACTGCGAGGTCGCGCCGCACAATACCACTCTCGCATGCATCGCAAGATTACTGAGTGCGGCTTCCAAAGTGCTACCGCCGACATTATCAAAATACACATCTACACCATTCGGGCAGACCTCTGCAATTCGGGCACTTATGTCTTCGCGCTTATAGTTAATGACATGTTGCACGCCCAGTGAACTCAACCACTCACCTTTTTCATCTGAGCCCATAATACCCACAACCGTGCATCCTGCCGCCAAAGCCAGCTGGCACACTAAGCTGCCCACCGTTCCCGCAGCGGCAGAAACCAATACGGTATCACCCAGCTTGGGCTTACCGTGCTCAATTAAGCCAAGGTAAGCGGTTGGCCCCGACGCACCCAGCACATGTAGCGCAAGGGTTGCAGGTACCTCTGCGGGCAAATGATTTTGCCGAAGTTGCGCTAACTCCGCACCAGTAAATACTCGGTACTCAGACCACCCCAACGGACCGACCACACGGTCGCCAACTGAGAAAGATTCGTTTTTAGAGGCCACAACCGTGCCCACTCCCTGCCCCCACATTACACTGTCGACAGGCACGGGCGGCTGCTTCGCCACTCCACGATTCAGTGCAACCACAGCGGGAGGATTCACCATAACACTACCGGTTTGCACCAACACATCGCCATCAACAAGATCAGGCATGGCAACGGTTTCTAGGCGAAAATTTTCAAGTGTTACCGACTGTTCAGGGCGTGATGCGACAACACACTGACGATACTTATTAGGAATCATAATTTTTATTCTCCGAGATATATGCTTTGTAAAATCGCTTAATTCAGCGTCTTACATAGTAAGCATAGATGACAATATAAGCAACATAGATGACATTATTGTAAGCATCATTATTATTATGGACGCACCTAATACCGTGAACTTTTCATGCCATATCAAAACCCAGCATAAACGGTGGGGCGAAGCACTATGGCGTCAAGCTATTGGCGATAGCCGCATGTGCAATACTGCTAGTTAATATCTTTTACCAGACGAAATCCGACGTGATTACTACTGCTATTAGGATCACCTTTGCCCCTTGCACCTGGACGATATCGCGCGCAGTAATCATCTGTGCAAAGAAATGATCCGCCTTTTTGCACTCTAAAACCTGTTAGCTTGCTATTTGCCTTCGGTCCCTTTGGGTTGTCGATAACGTTTCCTTGTAGCTGCTGATAATAGGTGGGGTCATACCAGTCTTGCACCCATTCCCACACGTTGCCCGCAACATCGTAGAGACCTAAGCCGTTAGCAGCAAAAGTTGCTACGGGGGATGTGGTAAAAAATCCGTCTTCATTTGTGTTTTTGTGAGGAAAAATCCCTTGGAATATATTGGCTAAAAAGTTGCCCCTGCCCTGCTGCTCGCTTCCCCATGAAAACTCAGCCTGCGACAATCCCCCACGAGCAGCTAGCTCCCACTCAGCTTCTGTTGGAAGTCGTTTATTTACCCAGCTTGCATAAGCGGATGCATCTTCCCAGGTGACATGAACAACGGGGTGATTCATTCGTTTCGAAATTGTCGATCCCAGCCCCTCTGGGTGGCGCCAACTGGCGCTGGGGATAAAACTCCACCATTGAGTGTAATCACGCTTACTAACCGGCTTTTTGGGTGAGTTAAAGACTAATGAGCCAGGAACAAGTAATGCAGGGTCAACGCCTGGGTAATCTTTTGGATTTAAGGGTCGCTCTGCAGTGGTTACATAGCCAGTGGCTTTTACAAATTCTTGAAATTCGGCGTTGCTTACCTCGGTTTTATCAATATAGAAAGCATTGACGCGAACTTTATGAAGCGGCATGGCATCTGGTGTCATGGGGTGGTCAAGACCCATGGTAAACACCTGCGCGGGAATGAAAACCATTCCCTCAGACGAGGGTTGAGCAGTGCTTAATCTGAATACGTATAAAGCTATTAGCGCCAAAATTATAAGTAGTGGAATAGAAACTCGTTTTGTCATTTTCATAATATCTTGCTTATCTATCTTGTAGTAAATGCAGTGCTGATAATATGACCGGTCACGACAGTTGATTGAAACCTATCGACTCGCTAATTAAGAACTTGGGCGCTGCACAACCTCTCTGAATGAAGCTATTTTTTAGTATGTCCACCACATTTTTCCGGGTAGAACGATATTGGCATTGTCTTTGTATTCTTCCCATTTCTTGATCATTTTCTGCAGCATTTCAGGTTCAGTGCTTGCGAGATTATTCCCCTCAGAAGGGTCTTTCGAAAGATCATAGAGCTCCCACTGGTTTTCTCCATAGGGTGGGGGCATTCTTAACAGCTTCCATTCGCCAAAACGTACGCTATGTTTTCCAAAGAGCTCCCAGCCCATCATCTCTTTGTCATTATGAACCGTGTCGCTTTGTCCAGATAACATCTCCAGCATGGACACACCTTCCAACGGATGCACTTTGCGCCCGCCATAGAAACTACCGTGGTTTTCTATGCCTGCGTATTCAAGCAAAGTTGGAAAGACATCTTTTACACTGGCAAATTCGTGGAATTTCTTATTCTTTTCAACCCCATTACCACTAATAAACGCGGGGGCGATTATCCCCCCTTGAGTAGGAAATCCCTTGTAAATTCGATGCGGCCCGATTGAAGCGCGGACCCAATGTGGTCCCAAATCAATAAAGGAGCTTGCCTCACCGATATTCTCGTAACTGTTATCGCAACACTCAATACCGAATAGCGTGCTCAGCTCAACTAACGACGCCATAAAGTCCATTTGGTGACCTTCTGCGCCATTGTCAGAAAGAAAAACAAAGAGCGTGTTATCGTATTTTTCTACTTCCTTTAGATGCGACACAAATCGACCAAACGCGTTATCCATATCGTCGATCATGGCTGCGTAAACAGCCATCCGCCGCGCTTCGTATTGCTGTTCTTCTTCTGTGAGGCTGTCCCATCGCTGCAGGTCATCGTTTATATAGGGCTGAGCTTCTGAGGGTTTATCCAAGAGGCCTTTTTCGACAAGAGACTGAATCCGTTGCTGGGCTAAGCGCTCATAGCCCAATTTATATTTTTCTTCATATTTATCAATCGTCTCTTTTTTGGCTTGCAGGGGCCAGTGCGGTGCGGTGTAAGCGAGAATGGCGAAAAATGGGCGTGTTGATGAGTTGTCTTGATCAATATAGCTAATGAGCTTATCGGTGTAAAAATCACTAGAATAGAAATTTTCTGGCAAGCTGACTCGTCGGCCATCTTCGCGGTAGTTCGCTTTGCGCTGGAAAGGGAGCACCGGTAATTCGTTGAAATGACCTGCCCCACCTTCTAATTGTACAAATGAGCGCTGAAAACCAAACGCTGGTGGGCTACTTTCTGCGTCATAGCCTAGATGCCACTTCCCTGAGATGTAGGTATGGTAGCCAGAGTCGAGAAAAACTTCGCTCAATGATGCGGCGCTTTTGTTTAATTTTCCCTCATAGCCAGGAATGCCTTTTTGATTTGATGCGATGGTTTTCTCATTAAATACCCCAAGGCCAACGAGGTGGTTATCCACACCCGTCATTAGCATTGCGCGACTGGGTGAACATGCTGCGCCAACATGAAACTGCGAAAACTGTACGCCGCTTTCGGCGATGCTATCAAGGTTGGGCGTTTCGATTTCGCCGCCATAACTACCCAAATCGGTGTAGCCGAGGTCATCGGCAACAACAATGACAATATTGGGTTTATTCTCAACGTCAGATACGGGGCTACTTGGTGAGGGGACTTTTGGTAATGCTTCTTCACCGCTTTGGGGTTTAACCATTATTTGAAAAATAGCGACGACCGCAGCTAGGATAAAAACAAGGAGTAAGATCTTTTTCCAGCTAAATTTCAACATATTATCCTAACCAAGATTTTCAATTATAGAATCATGAAAATAAAATTTACACGAAGTGCACTTTATTTGGTGTACGGTCGTCAGTCTCGAGTATGCTCGAGCAAGCGGCCCCTTCTCGTCTTATTCTAAGTATGATTTAGCTCTTTCTATGCTTTAACTATTATAAATCTTATACACCTCAGAATAGATATAACCCACCACTCCCCGCAAGTATGACATATAGTAATACAATCGCACAATTACCCGTATTTTCATAGTTGAAAGGCGTCCTATTCCCTAAATCTAGCCCCCGTGCTTATCTTCAGACACCCCATCAATAAGCAATACTGCCACACCCAGAATACTCTCCGCGTGCTGTTGAGCGCTAATCACAAGCTTTTAATCTGCTCTTACTTTACGCCCTCCACAAAGTTTCCGAGAAGGTGTTTGAAACACAACTCGCCTATAGCGTTACCGCCTTTTAGGACGTAATGGGAGCAGATTCGAGCGGATCTCATCATGGACAATAGTTTTACTTCAAGATAATTGCTTTACAAAAAAACGCTCAATCCAGCGTTGACATATAGTAAGCATTGGTGACAATATAAGCATCATAGATGACAAAATAATCAATACCGATCTATATAAGAGCTCAATACCAACCCCGGTGAACGCTCTCAATAGGCAAGACAACTTACAACTACGATGCTCAGATACTGGGTCGCTCAATCTATGCCGTCGGCGATATAAATTATAGATGTAACACCTTGCTTTTTTATGGCCAATATTTCCCAAGTAACTGGCTAATGATTAGAAATAATAAATATAAATTCCTAAGTTTTAAAACATAAATTAGTAGAGAAAACCCAAAAATAATAAAGGTGAGCAAATGATGAAACTAACTCGATGTAAGCTAGCGTTAACGAACCTGCTGTTATTAACAATACCTCCGGCCATTGCCGCCCCTCAATTAGAAGAGGTAATAGTAACGGCCCAGAAGCGCGCAGAAAGTGCTCAAGATGTACCTATTTCCGTTACGGCCATGTCCGCGGAATCCCTTGCAAGAAACGGCCTGACCAATTTAGAAAGCATGTCAGAGATGATTCCCAATTTAAATATGGGATCATCGCCCGATGACAAAAAAATTGTTATGCGAGGAATCGGCTCGGGGACTGGCACACCCAGCTTTGAACAGTCTGTTGGCTTGTATATAGACGGTATCTATGCCGGTCGCGCAGCGCAATTTCAGGTACCTTTTTTAGACGTTGCGTCTGTGGAAGTGGTACGTGGCCCGCAAGGCGTGCTATTCGGCAAAAACAGCGTCGCTGGCGCGATTAGTATTATTACCCAAAAACCCGGCGATGAGTTTGGGGGCTATGTGAATGCCGGTTACAACTCCTTCTCACAACACGACGTTACGACGGTCATTAACTTACCGCTAACTGACAAGCTAGGTGCAAGGTTCATTGCCAAAAAACAAACCACCGGTGGTTATTTGGAAAACCCCGTGCAAGATACCGACGGCATGAATGCCGACAATGAGGTATTCCGCCTAAGCTTTAAATGGGATTTAAGTGACCATATATCGATATTTTTTAAGGCTGAGCACGCGGACCAGAATGACGAAAGCAGCAACCTTCAACTAGTGGATTACGACGCCGACGCACCAGCAAGCGCGCCAACTGGCTCTGCGGCCCCTCCAATCGCGCTAGATCTCATCGCTGAAACGATATACGCGCAGCAAGACGCCGCAGGCGAGGACTACACAGCCAATGAAACCACTTACAGTAACAAAGCTGACGGCCGACGGCTTATCTCTGACAGCTATACGTTTAAATTAACCGGTATGGTGGGCGAACACGAATTGACCTGGCTCAGCGGTTATTCAGAATATGAGAAAAAGAATGACACAGATGCTGATTTTTCAGCCTCCAACTTTGTCCAACTCTACAGCGATGAATTCTTCGAGCAAACCTCCCACGAGCTGCGTATCGCCTCTCCCGTGGGCGGCACATTTGAATATGTAGCAGGCCTATTCTATGTTGATAGATGGTTCTACCAACCCAACTGGCGCTTCGATTTTGATTTGCTATTACTACCTGGACTGCAGGTCTCAGTAAACTCATTATACGAGGAACCCACCGAATCAAAATCCGCCTTCTTCCAAGGCACTTGGAATATAAATGAGCAATTGAGTTTCACCGCTGGAATACGCCGTACCTTCGAAGAAAAGCTGGGCCGCGCAAGCCAAATTATCACGCGCTACGGCAGCAACGACGACCAATCTGATAATCTTGTTATTGTTGAAGGTCTCACTCGCACAACAATGGCAAGCCTCTTGGGATACGAAGCCTATACCTTACCATTTCAGACCTCTAAAGAAGCCAATACTGACTACACGGTAAACCTGCAATGGACCCCGTCAGACAACACCATGTTCTACTACACCCACGCCAGAGCCACCAAGGCAGGTGGCTTCGACGCAGCGGACATCACCGGCAATCCCGACGAGTTTGGATTTAGACCCGAAACTGCCACCAGCCACGAAATAGGCGGCAAGCTAGAGCTCTTTGATCGACGTCTTAGAGCCAATACCGCCATATTCCGCACCCAATTCGATGACCTACAAGTCGCTAACTTTAATGGCTCAGAACTGATCACCGACAATGCCGAGGGTGCTGTGACTCAAGGCGTTGAAATCGAGCTTACCTTCGTTGCCACCGAATCACTATTGATCGGCGGTAATATTGCGCGCCTGGACGCCACCTATTTGGACTTCCCCGATGCGCCCTGCCCCGGTAACCAAGGCGACTGGAACGCAGAGTGCGAAGCACGCAACGGCGGTGGACGAGACGGCACCGGCGACACCTTGGATCAAGCGCCAGAATGGAGTGGTTCGGTTTATTTATCCTACTCTCATCTCTTTTCAGACACCTTTTTTGTCAGCTCACGGCTGGACATCATTTACTCTGATGACGTCGCTCTTGACGCATCATTACAGCCCTCAACCATTCAAGAGGCATACACCAAATACAACGCAAGTGTTCGCGTCTCTAGCGTAGACGAAAAATGGTTTATCACACTGGCCGGCTATAATCTCAGTGATGAGACAACCTTAAATTTTGCCTCACCCGGCGTGCTGGCAACACGCCAGACCATAGGCAACTTGGCGCCACCGCGTACTTTTGCGCTATCCGGACAATGGAACTTCGGTGCCTTTTAAACGCAAATCGACCTTAGTGGTCCATGATAGAAACTAATCGGAAATAATTATGACTGTTGAAAATAAATACGATGTACTCATAGTTGGCTGCGGCCCTTCCGGCGCCATTCTCGCCAATTTGCTCAATGCCAAAGGCCACAAAGTCGCTATCTTCGATAGAGACAAAGATATATTCCACGCACCCCGCGCAATGATGATGGACATGGAAAGCTGCCGCATTGTTAACGGTATGGGACTGTATCATCGTTTAATGGAAAAAGACGCCGTACCCTTTCACCACCATCGCTTTGTATCGGGAAAGAAGAAGATGCTGATGGAAATCTCATCACTTGGCGACCCTGAGCAGGGTTACGAGCCGGTGATGTTTCATCAACCCGCGCTTGAGGCGATGCTGCGTGAGGAGTTTAAAAAGGGCCCTGGTGTAGACGCCTTTCTTGGCTACGAGGTGCTAAGCGTTGACGGCGAAGGGCAACACGCCAGCCTACAAGCGAAGAATCTCGACACCGGCGAAGAGCAGTCATTTTCAGCTCAATATCTTGTCGGTGCCGACGGGGGAGCGAGCACCTGCAGAAAATACCTCAATGCCAATCGCGTTGACTTGAACTACAGTCGCGACTGGATCGTGATGGACCTCATTATCCATGACCGAGACTGGTGGAATGCCTTTCGTGAAGGCAGCGCCTTCACCTGCGAACCCAATGCCGCGGTGGTCGTTGTTAAAGGCCGACACGGCCATATCCGCATGGACTTTGAGCAGCCCAGCGTAGAAGCGGCACTAGCGTTCAGCGAAGACGATGCCCATAAGCTGATAGCTGAGTACATCGATGTCGATCCCCGCCACATAGAAATAATTCGTCGCCAGCCCTATAAATTTTACGCAGGCATGCCTGACCAATGGCGAAAAGGTCGTGTATTTCTGGCCGGTGATGCCGCCCACCAAACTTCACCGTTCGCGGGCCAAGGTTTGAACATGGGAATACGGGATGCCGCCAGCTTATCGATAAAGCTCGACATGGTATTGAATGGCTTGGTCAATGAATCTTTTTTAGATACCTATCAAGACGAGCGTTGGGAGAATTGCGCCCACATGATCAATGGCGCTACCAAGCGCGGACTGATGCTCAGCACCTCTAGCAAACGTGAGATTCTAGCTCGCAATCTAAGCTTTATGATTGGCCGACTTAGCAACAAGCTTGCCTACTTATTAACCACCAGAATGTCGGATATTGAGCCTTACAAAGATGGTTTGATTGGCAAAACCCACCCTCTCGCCGGCGCACGTTTTTTCCCACCGGTGTTAACAAATTCGGCTGGAAACACGGTTTTGATTGATGAAATAGTAAAAGAGCGCTTCACCCTGATTTCACGTCAAGCACTTAACGGCGATGCGGTGGAGTGGCTGCAATCAACACTCGGCGGTGTCACGCTCATCATCGGTACGGATATCGAAGACAGTAGCGGCGTACTAACGAAATATTTGAACGACAATAAGGCCGACGTGCTGTTACTTCGACCTGACTATTACATTTTTGATGCCGGTAGCGACGCAAACGACATATGCAATGCACTACGTTCTTCATTGATGGCCTATGGACTCAATTCCTCAGCGGCAATGAAAGATGTGGCTCAAACTAAAACCGCCATCGGCCAAAATTAATTTAGTTTTGATCAAACATTTAAAGCTATCCAAATAATCCTAATAAAGAGAGGCAATAACATGAGTGATTTGAAAACCATCGTCCGCGACACCCAAAGCTACATCAATCTGCCCTTGTTGTATGAGCACTGGTATGTGGCCGGGCTCAGTGAAGACTTCAGCCGCGAACCCCTTGGCCGAACCCTGTTGGAAAAATCGATTGTGTTCTACCGCACCGAAGCTGGCGATCTGGTGGCTTTGCAAAACCGCTGCCTGCACCGCTCCTTTCCCCTAGCTGAAAGTAAACTGAAGGGCGATAATATTGTCTGCGGCTACCACGGCATAGAGTATTCACCTGAAGGGGAAATCAACAACGTTCCCTGCCAAACCCAATGTCCCAGCGGCAAGCTACGAAAATACCCCACCAAAGAAGCCGGTCCCTTCGTGTTTATCTGGATGGGTAATCCAGAAAATGCCGACGAAAGTAAATTACCCAACCTCGATTATCTTGAAAATCCCAACTACCTGTCTTTCCACGGCGTCAAATATCTGGAAGGCAATTATCTGCTTATGCAGGAAAACCTGAACGATCTCACCCACTTCACATTCTTACACGCCAATACCTTTGGCGCAGACAACAAACTATTAGATGATTCCTTCCTCAAGCTGCCCCTAGAGTACCCAGAAATCAATGGTGTTACTGGTTGCTATCGGATTCTGAACAACGCTGAAGTCCTAAAGGCCGAACTTTCACCAGAACAACAGGCCGCCGTCGGGGATAGCGAACTCGTGAACAAAAACGGCGGTATCACGCATTCTCCAGGCGTTTGGCTAGGCTCCAATGTGTTGCAGGTGAAAACCCCGGCACCAGGCCAGCCCGAAAGCTATAATATGTATATCAACCACTACCTCACGCCCGAAAAACATAATAGCTGCCACTACTGGTACTCTGTGACCGCAGACTACTTGGCGCCAGACCCCGATGTTATCGCCTTGATGCAACAACTGTTCAGCACAGCGTTTGAAGAAGACGTTTACGCCGTCAAGCACATGCAACACTTGCTGAGCGAAGACACAACTGACTACAAGGAAATCAATATCGCCGGTGATAAAGCCGGTGTGCAAATACGCCGAAAAATTCTCGAGTGGGCTAAGGAGGAAAATCCTACGGTTACATAATCATAGCGCACAGTTCATAGCTAGTGGCCAGCCAAAAGTTAGCGCTACAAACGCTATCGCCAAGCTACTATTATATCTTGTAATATTGCAGGCTTTACCGTGACCCCTGCAATAGCTTACGCCCGCGCCTAGGCTCGGGCGTAAGCTCAGCGATATAATCTGCAGGACAAATTACACAAAAAGCTACTCAAAGAAAGCCCTGTACGAACGCGTTCTTTAATAGCTCTAAATCACTACTTATACATGAATCAAGATACCCGCTTCTTTACACAGGCCTGTCAAGATAGATCTGTTTCAAGAATACCGAATCAAACACCAGGCTTACACACCGCCCTAGGTTGTACACCGAAACAGGACTCAAGATATGGCCCGCACCAATAAACGCGCTAAGGACAATATAACCGAAGAGGCTTTCCAAAAGTTATTGGATTCTCCACCCCCAGCCAGTCTGCTACCTCTCACCTTGAATGCTTTCTATTGGGTCGATGACAGCCTACAAAATTTACTGAAAAAAAATGGTTGGCCAAATATTACGCGCCTGCAATCCCAAGTTCTCACGTGTATAGATTACGGCCTGATTCGCACCGCAGACATCGCTCGGCACGGCGGCGTCAGCAGACAAGTTGTCAACCGCAGCGTCAACGAACTCGTTAACCTAGGATTTCTTGAGCTGACACCCGACCCCGACGACAAACGCGCAAAGGTCATTGAGCCAACCGAGGAAGGTAAGCGGATTGTCCTTTGTGCTTTAGAATCACTAAACGAGATAGAAAAAGTACTCGCCGAGCGTATCGGCGCGGACAAATTAAAACTGTTACGAGATATTCTCGAAATGCCTCGCGGAGCGCCGCTAGAGTAGCTGGCACTCACAAGGTAATTTTTTTTCAACGAAGCACTTAATAACTAATAAGGTTTATCGCGATGATATATTTAAGCTACGTGGCACTCGTTCTATTTGGCATTTTTTTCACGGGAGCTGCCGCACTGAAACTTAGCCGGCACCCGCATTTTATCGAAGAATTCGATAGTATGCGTATACCCTATGTCCTCGCTTACGTATCCGGTAGCGTAGAAATTATCTGTGGCCCAGCGCTGATAGCGGGCATCTGGATTCCCGCTGCAGCCGGCATCGCTTCAGCAATCTTGTTCTGCGTTATGCTGGGTGCCTCACTGACTAATTTTTTGTCGGTGGGTAGAGGATTAAAAATGGCTATCGGCGTACTGGTAGTATTCGCATTACCGATGTTACTGATTGCGCTGTACTACATGGACGCAACAATGAGCGTATTAACAGCGATCACCGGTGCATAAAATGCTCCCGAAAATCATTTTCAACATAAGCATTTACAAAAATAGGATGCTAGGAATACCGGCGCATCGATTAGGCCTCGGTTCTGACTTCCCCGCCATTGCAGTCTATATTATGAGTGCTGCCAGTAGTGGGGCACACAGGCCAAGATTTTATGTTTAATGGCGGCTATTGGATTCTCTGGCAAATTCAGCCACATATATTAAGCAACATTAGGTGAATACCGTTGAATTACCCTACTTCTCATTATTTTGTATCACAGCGTTTAAAATTGCACTATACCGACTGGGGCAACACCGACGCTCCGCTACTGTTGCTAATACATGGCGGCAAAGATCACTGCCGCAGCTGGGACTGGGTTGCCGAGCGACTGAGCAAAGACTGGCACGTTATTGCGCCCGACTGGCGGGGGCATGGCGATAGTGCCTGGTCTCCCGACGGAAATTACTCATCAAGCGCATTTGTTTATGACTTGGCACAGCTAATACAAAACTTAAGCGGCGATAAAAAAGTCAGGATTGTGGCCCACTCCATGGGTGGCGCGATGGCCCTGAGGTATACCGGGCTTTATCCCGATAATGTTGAAAAATTAGTAGCCATTGAAGGCTTGCGGCCACTAAGCCCAGAAGATGGCCTTGTTGAAGACAAACCCTTGCCAGATCGCTTGCGGGAATGGATCGAACATAAGCAAAAAATCACGGCTAAAGGGCCGAAGTGCTACTCGAGTTTAGACGATGCCTATCAACGTATGAAGGCGGCAAATCAGCAGTTATCTGACGAGCAGGTGATGCATTTAACCTGGCACGGTGTTAACCAAAACGAAGACGGAAGCTACAGCTGGAAATTTGACTATCACCTGAATGCCTTCTTACCCCTCGACTTACCCTCAGACGAGCTGCATGCCATTTGGGGAGCTATCACCTGCCCAACGTGGCTAATGTGGGGCGAAGACAGTTGGGCCGGCAACCCCGCCAGCGACGGCCGTCTAGGCTATTTCCGCAACGCCGAGGTTATCAGCTATGCCAATGCCGGACATTGGCTGCATCACGATCAACTCGATCGCTTTGTCGACGATCTCAATAATATTCTTCCTTGAAAAAGGTACTAAAAAGCAGCGATACCCAGAAGCCCCTATCATGATACGCCTTGCCACTGACTTACCTCGCTCGTGGAAGTTTGCGAGGAATTTAGTCGGACTGAAAGCCAAAACACTACACCTTTCGAGTTCCCAAATGAGAGCATTTCCACTTGTAGCTGATTATCACTTAAGCAAGCAAATTTTGTGCTTTCATATCGCGAATACACTTTTGTATAAATCGCTGATCAAGGTGTGGGATATCAGGCATTAGCGTTTGGAAATTGTCGCAGTCAGAACCGAAATGATGTGCTGGGTACGGCATATGGAACGCGCTCATCAATGCGATAACTGAATGCTGCTTACGCTCCTCGGGTAATGACTTAAGTTTTTGCTCGAAGCGCTGCACCCATTCCTGATGGTCATCAATACGAGTGATGCTATAGCCTTCCGCCTCAATCCAGTCGACAAAGGCATCAAGGGAGCAGCCATCGTCGTAATGGTAATTTGAGATATACACGTTCTTGTAGCCATCGGTGTTTAGCTTGCGCCCAGCCGTCACAGTCTGTGCCACAATATTAACCGGCAAACCGTTATAGTGGCCTTGTTGGAGCTGCCCCTTATCATCTAACTGATAAAATGAGCGCGGTGCCAAGCCCGTTTCAATCACACTGAATAACAAGCGGGTGAACATGTCATCCGTATTGATTTGAGCACCATAGCGATCATGCGCCAACATCATGTCGCCACGGAAAACATTAACGGGAATACCGAAATTCGCATGGGCGTCCTGAAGCAAGACCTCCCCTGCCCACTTGCTAATCCCATAGCCTGCCGCGTAGGAATCAGTCAGTTTTACACACTCACGGAGCGGGGCGTCTTCATTAAAGCCATTGCTGACATCTAAATAGGCATTGGCAGCCACGGAGGACACAAAATCAATTGGCTTTCTTTTGCTCAATAGCGCCAGCCTGATAATTTCTGCTGTCGCCACCACATTCGCGTAAAAGAAGTTTTGATAAGTCATCATGTGATTCACCAAGGCCGCCACGTGGACAATACGGTCAAGCTCTTGGGTCAATCGGCGATGGGTGTTTTTGTCTAGCCCCATATCAGGCTCACCCACATCACCCGCGAGCACTTCAAGGTGTTTGCTCGCCAAATCTGAATAATCCTTATTCAGTGCTGCATCTGTACTGAAAACCGCGTCAAGCCGGCGGCGAGCACTTGCGTCATCTTGAGCCCGTATTAAGCACACAACCTTACCACCCACGGCAGCTGCTTTTTGTAACAATTCCATACACACAAAGCGGCCAAGAAAACCATTTGCGCCAGTCAGTAGAAACACTTTCTCTTCGTCAACCATCGGCTTAGAAGTACTGGCACTTACTAGGTCCTCTTCACTTAAAAATCGGTTGAGCTTCAAGTCAGAAGCAAAAATTTCTTTTGCATCTTTACCGTGTATTGACTCAAAGCTCACACCACCATCACCACTCAGCGCCTTGTCGATCATCGCCGACCAGCGCGCTATATCGGCAGTCGGACTCAAGATAAGATCCGCTGGCAGATTAACCCCGAAAACTTCTTCCAATGTAAGTGAAAACGAGACCGCTGCCAGAGAGTCACCGCCAAGGTCAGTAAAATTGCCGTCGCTGTCAGCCGTAATACTCTCAATATTGAGAGTCACCTTTAAGGTTTCGCTGACTTTCTCTGCCGTCGTCATATTGCTACCGGGATCCTTAAGGCGCTTCATTGCCTCGTCCCGCTGGCTACCATCTGCCTCGTACATCGCCTCCAAGCGCTGGCCGTACTTTTTCTTGAGTGCAGGCATCAGGCGTTTTCTCACACTGGATAATAAGCCGTTTTCCTGCGAGAAAGGTTCTAACTCGATGAGAAAGTCACGGGGAAGCTCAAAGCTTTTAATGTCTTTTTCTTTCGCGACTCGGGCCATTTCGCGGCGCAGCAAGGCCTTGAGGTCAGCATCAGTGGCATTGACTCCAATCAGTGAGGCCACCGCGTCGAGATCGGGCACAACAACAGCCAGTAAATAAGCCTGCAGAGAATTACCGTAGAGAAAAATCTGTTTTATTGCAGCGCTGCCGCTTTCGTACTTTGTCTGTAATGCGCCAAGCGCAACATACTCGCCCTGAGACAACTTGAGCACGTCCTTAACGCGGTCGACAACTCTTATTTCGCCGGGACCAATCTCCTCAACAATGTCACCGGTTAATGAAAATCCATCTTCATCAAACAAGCCTGCCGTCGCTTTGGGATCTTTGTAATAGCCGGCGATGCCAACCTCACTTTTATAGCAAAGCTCTCCCCTTGGGTATGGCTTGTCAGAGGTGTAATAACCCAACTCAGGAACGTTGCGCAATTTATACTCTGACACTGAGTTTTCCTGAATTTTGCCATTCAATGAAATACTGCCACTGCCGGATTCGGTATTGCCATAGCCATCGATCAAGTGAAACTCAAAACACTCTGCCATAAACTCACGAACGGCTGGAGATGTCGGTGCACCGCCCACCATCCCACTGAGAAGACGATTACCGAGGAAATTCTCGCCCATATCAGCCTTCACGTCTGCCGCCGCTGACGCCTCATCTTCGCCCTCGCGGACTCGCTTAGCCACTTCATTCTGATAATGCTGATAGATCAGCTCAAATACTCGGGGAAAGAAACTAAGGCGAGAGGGATTAGTCAGCCTAACATCCTCAAACAAGGTCGACATATCAGGCTTTAAAGTAAAGCTACAAAGACCACCAGCGGTTAAACAATAAACCGGCATAGAACGGCCAAGAATATGATTTAACGGCGCATAACACACAGAAATTTGTGGATATATGGCAGGAGCTTTTAGCAGGTTTTCCCACATTCGCTTCATAGATTTCTCTAAAAGCATTGCTCCCTTGGGTTTACCGGTACTGCCAGACGAATGCAGAATTCCCGCCAGCCTATCTTCCCCTAGTGGGTGTATTGGCAAAGGTTGCCAAGCTTTAGATTTACCCAATTCAAGTAACTCTTGCAGCGACGTCAAGGAAATCGGTAAACCGGAATCGGCAATCAATGTCTCAACTTCGCGGTATATTTGCAGGTCTGCATCGTCGCGGGGCTCGAAATCAAAAACAACAAGACTCTTAATACCACCGTGACGAATTGTGTGTTCTGCAGCCACTTTTAAGTCGGCCACACTGGCAAAAACCGTGACGGGATTAATATTTGCAATGGTTTCGTCTAAATCGCTACCCGAGGTCATGCTTTGCATTGGCACGGTCACCGCTTGAGCGTACAGCGTAGCGATATCAATTAGCTGATAGTCAATACTGGCAAAGCCAATGATAAAGACCATATCGTCTGGTTTTACACGGTGTTCCTTGCTGTGCTGCCAAGCACAGGCTAGGTTGTGAATGCGCTGCTGAAGCTCACGAAATGTGACGCCGGCAAAGGCCTGCTGATAGTTTCGGTAATGCTTATTCGTGCTGGCATTTTTTTCAATGTTATAAGCACGTTCCTGCAAGGCTGGACGCTCAGCATAACGGGAAAAAAGCACTTCAATTTTTTCTACAAGTGATAGCTCCGGGTTTAGTGCTTCATCAATAACGGCTTTATCCGGCATAAACTTAAGAACACTGGGATCTTGCGCAATAATTTTTTTAGCGCGTGCCTTTAATTTATTAATCCGCTCATCTGAAACACTGGTTCTATCACTCATGATGCAGTCCTTAGTAAGGCATTCTTTTGATGCGTCATTTTTTAAGCTCAGCCAAGCTTGTAGGCATATCGACTACAGAATAAATAACGTGATTTAATCGCTAACTAGATTGTTAGTTTTTATTATTGGCGGCTCTAATAATTATTATGTACTTAGAAATTTATCAGACCCTATATTGATATTTTTCTACTCAATATCTAGGCGCTCACCTAACCACTGCTCGGCTTGCGCCCAAAGCTGGTCAGCAATTTCAACACTCAGCGCGTGAGGCAGCACCCCGCTAACAAAGTTTGGTTTTTCCACCAATTCTGCCACTTTACAGTCTTCAAGATATAAACCGCCTTTATCTTGTAACTCCTCGCTCAACGCTGCCCATACGCTTGTGGCCGCGCCACTGGCTATGGTTTTATCGGTGCCCTCGGCGACAGCAGCAATCTGGGCGATCCCTTTCTCATCCATGCTGCGGGTCAGCCCAGTTTCATGGATCACACCGGGATGAACCGCTAAACAAGTCACTCCGTATTTTTGCAGCCGAGTGTGTAAAGCAATAGACAAAAGGCTGCTAGCGGTTTTAGATCGCCCGTAGGCAACCATTGGAATGTAATCCTTTTTCTCGCAATTAAAATCGTCAAAGTTGATATCGGAAATTTGATGGGCAATCGACGTCAAGGTGATCACTCGAGCGTTTTGTGTCTTTTTCAGCAAAGGAGATAATAGTGCGGAAAGCAACATATGCCCCAAGTAGTTGACCGCCATCTGGGACTCTAGGCCATCAATCAACTTTTTGGGCACGCCCATAATCCCGGCATTAGAAATCAGTACATCTAGCTGTGTATAACGTTCATTGATACGTGCTGCAAAAGCCCGAATACTCGGCTTGGAAGACAAATCCAGCTCTTCAACAATAAAGTTGTCTTTACCGGTAGACGTGCTTAGCTCTTGAGCCACTTGCAGACCCACCTGCTTATCCCTAACTGTTAAAATCACGGTAGCGCCAGAGCCCCCCAAAACCCGCGCAGTCTCTTTACCCAGCCCAGTATTTGCACCGGTAACTATCATTATCTTTCCGGTGAGATCGTAATGGCTTGCTACTTCTTGAGCTGTCGTTTTTGCGTTATAGGGTGTTTCTACGGGGAGCTGCATAATATGAACCTTTAGGACGTCATTCATTTATTGATGGTATGTCGTTATTTTAAACCCTTGGTAATCTGGGAATATCGGCTAGCCGACAATTGCTTAAATTATTTCAACCCCATCACCTAAACGGATCAAAGCGACATTAACCACCATGCCGGAACACAACAATCATTGAGACTGCGATCATTCAATTAATTTTTTATCTGTTTTATTGGTTTTTTTTATTTTTTCGTCACGCTAAAAACAGCATTCCCATTATAAACCTTGCGGCTTACTGGATTCTCTATTGCTATCAGCCAGCGCGATAAGACGACCGATATCTCGAATTTTTACCCCCCTGTAAACCAACTCGATTATCTCGGCCTCTTCCCAACGCTTCAGTAACTGGTTAACGGTTTGTCTAGTAACACCGAGCATATTAGCCAAGTCATCCTGTTTAAGCGCCAACTTAAAGGCTCCGTCACTAATTTTTTCCCCCATCGAGAACGCCAGGTCGCGTAATCGTCCAGCCAGCCTGGCTTCAATATCTAAAACCGACAAATCCTGCAGAAATTGGTAGAGCCAAAACTGCCGGTAACTGGCAGCTTTAAGCAGAAGCTCATTGACGGCAGGATATTTTGCACGCAGCTGATCAAAGCTTTCTCGAGGCAAAATCCCTAATTCAGATTTCGCCATAGATGTTGCAGTGAAAAGGCTTTTTGAATTGGTGATAACGTAAAGATCACCAATGATAGTCGGCGGGTGACAGATATTCAGCACCATCTCATTGCCGTTAAAACCAAAAGCACTGAGTTTAATACTGCCCGAGCGGATCTCATAAATCCCGGCCAAGAAATCGCCCTTGCTATAGAGCACCTGTCCATTTTTTAAGTCAATAGAACTCATTTTGGAACGAAATTCCGAGCGAATTTCCTCAGGAAGTACTTGAATCCAACTGGATTTAAAATGCTCTTTTAGTGTTGGCATTTAATCCACACCACCTTACGGCACGCCTCTTGATCTAGCGATTCGATTTTGAGACCTGACTCAATCTGTCATTCATTTCCGAAAAATCCACCTCATTATTGTGCGGCCGTGACCAAGCATCTTCAAAGCTCAAGCCTTCAGTAAGGGTGGTGGCCCAACCATTGTTCATTAATTTGCGAATACCCATCACCGCAGAGGTCCGGTTAGCGGCGATTTGTTTCGCCTTTTCCATGGTCTCTTCTAACAAGCTATCTGGACTGCAGATTTTATTAACCATACCCCAGTCAAAGGCAGTTTGCACATCAATCAACTGACCTGACAAACTCATTTCCCGCGCCCGATTAATCCCTACCAGGCGGGAAAGTCTTTGTGACATACCCCATGTTGGCATAACACCCACTTTGGCATGGGTATCACCAAATCGAGCTGTACTAGAAGCGTAAAGGAAGTCGCAACACATCGCCATTTCTAATCCGCCAGTCACAACTATTCCGTTGATCGCACCAATAAGCGGCTTTCTACAATTGGCAAATGCAGCAACAAACTCTTTATCGTTGTCCAAAACATTACCTTCACCGGCACCGCTGATTTCTTTCAGATCAACGCCTGCACAGAAAGCCCGCCCCGCCCCCGTCAGCACAATCGCCTTTACGCTATCATCTTGGTCTGCCTGTTTCATGGCGGCGATCAGCCCAGCGGTCAAACCCGCAGAAATCGCATTTAGACTTTCGGGACGGTTTAGGGTAATAAGCATCACCCCATCAGACACTTCTGTTAGGACTGGCTGTTGATCAGACATAAACTTCTCCATTTCTAATTAGTATTGCCCAGAACTTAAAAGCCCTAGCGGCGATCTTTAAAGTTTGCGGCGCGCTTTTCCATACCAGCACGGACCGATTCAATTTGATTTTCAGACATCATCAACTCGCCTTGGAGCTTTTCTTCCATCTGTAGACCCTTGCGATCGTCACCATGCCAGCTGTCGTTGTAGAGGCGCTTGGCCGCACAAACGGCATCAGGGTTTTTACTCGCTATTTCTTCAGCAATTTTATAAGCATCTTCAAAGGGGGTATCGCTGAGGCGGGTAACAAGGCCTAGGCTCGCACCTTCATCGGCATAAAAAACTCTCCCCGTAAAAGTCAGCTCCTTTGCCACATCAATACGTACCAGATCGCGCAGCGTTTGGGTTGCCGACATATCTGGAACCAGCCCCCATTTCACTTCCATTACCGACAGCCGAGTTTCAGGATGAGCAATGCGTATGTCTGCGCCCAAGGCGATTTGTAGGCCGCCGCCAAAGGCAACGCCATGAAGCGCACAAATAACGGGAACAGGCAGTTGCTTCCAGCAATACGCCGACGCCTGCGCTTCGTTGGGATAGCTGCCGTTGCTATTGATGAAGGGATTCGGAGCGTCCTTATCATCGGCGAAGTTACTCAGGTCTAAACCAGCGCAAAAGGCCCTGCCCTCGCCGGATATCACCGCCACGCGAACTGATCGATTCGATTTAATTGATTCCGCTGCCGCAACCAAGGCATGCATCAGCTCTATGGTAATCGCATTCATTTTTTCTGGGCGATTCAGGCGCACATCTGCTATGTGGTTTTTAATCGTCACCGTGACCAATTCAGTCATCGTTTAGAGTCTCTATTATCTTTATTCACTTAGCAGCACAGCACCAAAAACACTGCATTAACCTGCTAAAAATGTATAACTGTATTACAATAAATCCATTGTAATCAGGGTCTACACAACCGTCAAACCAAATTCTAAGCCGATCTCCCCCACCTAATTACAATGCCTTTACAGAACTCTGACCTCCAAGCCTTCAAAGTCGTGTCCCGCGCAACGCTTTGTTCGCTATTAGTTTATTTGAGTCGTCACTTTTAATCGCCCCAATTGCAGCTAAGTTCATTAAACGACGAAATCTCGGGCACTCTAAGTGGCTAGGTGCTTTACAAGCTGCAGCATGCTGAAGCCCATCACGCATTGCGGTTAACTTTTGAATTGTTTTATCCAGCTCTCCGGCTTTGCTTAGCAACAAGTCTCGATCAATTTCAGGGTTATCTTCAGTCCCTAATATTCCAGCTATTTCTTCCAGAGAAAATCCTGCAACGCGACCCAATGCAATCAGCGCAAGACGCTCGATTATACCGGCCCCAAAAACTCGGCGAATTCCTTGCCTGCCCACAGAATGTATTAAGCCTTTTTCCTCATAAAAGCGTAACGTTGACGCAGGAACACCAGATTGTTTCGCCACCTGAGAAATATCCATAACGCACCTTGACTTAAAGTTGACTTGAGGTTGTACGCTAGCACCACTTTAAAATTAATACTAGTTATGGTGCATTTATGAACGAACTGATCTTTACAATTTTAATCGGAATTGGCGCAACGGCCGGGATGGATTTATGGTCTTTATTAAGGAAACAGATGTTTAACATTCCACCCACCAATTGGGGAATGGTGGGACGCTGGATCGCCTACATGAAATACGGGCAATTTCACCACACGAACATTGCAGCATCGGACCCTTTTCGTGGTGAACAGCTCATTGGATGGACGGCGCATTATGCAATAGGCATAGCTTATGCCACCCTATTAGTCATCACTGGTGGGACGGAGTGGATACACAACCCATCGATTGGCCCTGCTCTCACAGTGGGCATTGCCACCGTTGTCGCTCCCTTCTTTATATTGCAGCCAGGAATGGGAGCAGGGTTTGCTGCGTGTCGGACGCCCAAGCCAAACTCAGTTAGACTACAAAGCGTCATCAACCATGCCGTATTTGGCTTTGGCTTATTCCTCTCAGCGCTGATAATCAAATGTACTTTTTCGCAATAATTATTGCACTCAGAATGGTGCGCGAAAAAATCTACAGGTAACGGATGGCAAACACGACGAAGATGCGCTCCGACTTAAAAAGCCTTAAGTATGATGCGCTGCCATTGGTGTCAACTTGAGCCCATCCTCAGTTGTTCTGAAAGATATGCGCACGATTTATAAATACCATTTTATGCAGCAACACCAAATATTCGGCCTACGCCTGCGGTTAGCACCATGGCGAGCGCACCCCAGAAAGTAACTCTAACGGCACCCACAATAATTGACGCGCCGCCAACACGCGCTGCAATACCGCCAAGTAGAGCGAGAAAAACCAGTGAAGAAATGGCAACAACAGAAATAAGTTGATTACCTGGCACAACCCACGCTACAAGCAAGGGAAGTGCAGCACCCACTGTAAACGTACCTGCCGACGAAAACGCAGCTTGAATGGGCTGAGGGCTTGCATTCTCCGATATACCTATATCATCTCTTGCATGCGCACCAAGTGCATCGTGAGCCATTAGCTGCTCGGCAACTTGCTTAGCCAGAACAGCATCCAGCCCCCGGCCTTCGTATATGTCAGCGAGTTCCTCTTTTTCAGCATCTATATTTTGTTCAAGCGATTTTTTCTCAATTTCGAGGTCTGCATTTTCAGTATCTAACTGCGAACTAACCGACACGTATTCACCCGCGGCCATAGACATCGCACCGGCAACTAGTCCAGCCACGCCTGCGAGAAGAATCCCTTCATGAGCAGTACTCGCAGCGGCCACACCAATAATAAGACTTGCTGTAGATACAATTCCGTCGTTTGCACCGAGTACTGCTGCTCGTAACCAACCTGCGCGATTTGATCGATGAATTTCACTATGAATCATAAGCTTTCCGGAAAAGCACTAAACTGAGGAATACCTTCATAGGGCTCACACCAATGCGCCTTTGATTCCACATTAATGTGAGCAACAGGCTTCAAATCCAACGCTGTATCCACGGTTGATAATGAAACGCAAAAAAAGCTTTTTCTATCTGGGGAATAGTTCATTAATCTTGTTCCACATTCAGAACAAAATGCTCGATAACCACCAGCCCCACTCTGATGCTCTTTTAAGCACCCATTTTCATCAATGAGCTTAAATGTTGAAGCATCAACTATTGCCATGGTTGCATAGTCCGCGCCATGGGCTTTTCTACAGAACTTACAATGACAGTTCAGCACATTATCTGGATTGATTTCGACTTGATAGCCAATCTTTCCACAAAGACAACTTCCCTCAACCATGACATATTCCTAGATTAGACTTTGAAAGTAATCAGTTAACTGCCCGCACAACCCCATGATATCGGGTTAAAAGGCAGCTAAAATTAGCGACAAAGGAGCAATAACCAGCTGGCTATTACTCCTTTCACGTGAATTGCTAGCTGTATTCCTTTGATTTTTCTAGGCGCCAACCGATGTACGGAAATTGTATCCAAAAAGAAAAATAAAAGAATGTTAAATACCAATAAGGAATGACAAAACTAATACCTAAATCTTTGTACTTTGCCAACAACAAATAGTCGTATACGAACAAAGGGAATGTTAGATAAAACGCAAGCCAACATGAATTAATCACATGTTTCCCATCATCCCAATACTTTTTCAGGGAGAATTTAGTTATGGGAAAATACAAAATTGTCACTATAGGTAAAATAGCTAATTTTGCCCCTATCGGCCATTGCTGATAATACTCAGGCAAGCCGATAAGATAAAAGCTAAGCCAAGTAATAAAACTATAGAAAAGAAGTTGAAAATGCTTAGTTATATTCATTGTTATTCTCAATTAAAATCGACATGGAAGCCTTTTGAAGCAGCTAACAGCTTAATATGAAAACTGAAGCTTATATCATATAAGGCTTCCTATCTAAGACACATAATTCGGAAGGGTATTAACCCCCTAAATATTTCATAGCTTGAGCGTGTGTCGTGGAATCATCTGTCGATGTTAGCAAGACTAGCTCCCCCCTATGTTTTCTTAGCCCCCATCTCTTGATCGTAGACCCACATCAATATAAATCACACAACCATACCTCTTACCGGAAATACATCGATCACAAGCACATCCTGCAACACAACTAAGATCGCAAAAGCTGCTTCAAAAACTGCTGTACACTGCGCCAACGATTTACAAGCAGCGCCACAAAAATCAATAGGCAACCGCATAATTGTATAAGCGTCATACTTTCCTTAAACCACATTGCCGCTATCAATGAGGTCCACACTGGCTCTAACACCATAATGACTACGCCATTATTATAAGGGGATAAACTCTGCGCATATGTCTGTACATAAAAGCGCATCGCTGTGCCAACGGTTGCCGACAACATTACCCACAACCATACCATTGGCGATGAAATCAGTTTGCCAATATGCCACGTTTCGCTTAACAGAGAAAAGAATCCCGTTACCACTCCCACTATGGCCAACACTAAGGTGGTTAGAGCCAACACCGGCACTTGCGGAATACTGGTTGTCTGGCCATCTTTGCCGACTTTAGTTATCGGGTTGGCTGCACGGGTATTGAGATTAAAGTAAATCGCAAACAGCGTCGCAGCGGCCAATAACAACAATTGAGCAAGCTCTAACTTAAGTGCCTGATTAAGCGATAACAGCGCAAGCCCAGAACAGGCGATAGGCAGAGCCACCCATGTACTGCCTGGAACAGGTTCATTGAAAAAAAGCTTGCCGACTACTGGCACTACCACCACCGCCAAACTCACCAAAAAAGCAGCCTCCCCAACATGACTCGACGCAGCAAGACCAAGTACCCACAGGCTCATTGCAATACCAAAAACAACACCAACCTTAACGCAGCGGTACAAACTCGCCGCTGACAAGGCTCGCAGTTGATGGTGAGCAATTAGTGCTAAAAACGCAGCGGCAATAAGAAAACGTGCCGACATAAATAATAGTGGCGGCATAATGGCAACCGCTTCTTTAGAAAATATCCAGCTAATGGCCGCAAGCAGAGTAACAATGACAAAAAGCAAATCTGCAGACTGTTTGCCTTTAACTGACGCTAGGCTGAAATTCATATGCGGCTACTCGGATTTCCAAAAAAACAAGCTAACAAAACTAACTCTTGTGTATAGCGGCTTGGTATTGCGCCCAAACCTACTGACGGGCTAACAAGAAAACACAAGCTCACTTCACTGCTGCCGATCAAATTGCATGGTCAATATTAAAATCCCCTTGAATATTTTGTCTTACAATATTACATTGTAATAAATTCAGTAAAGACAAAGCGATAAATTGGTACAGTATGAACAATAATAACGCGCCCTCTCACGACGCAACAGACATAGATTTTAGCTGGCAGCCTCCAGCCACATTCAATTTTGCTAGCGACGTGGTCGATCGTTGGGCCGCAGACCCCAGCAAATTGGCTCTGATTGCCGAAAATGCTAAGGGCGCACAGCAAACCTATAGCTTTGCCGAGGTTGCCAAGCAATCTTGTCAGTTGGCTAATTTACTAAAGGACAGCGGAATTGTTCAGGGCGACCGCGTCATTGTTATGCTTCCACGCATTCCACAATGGCAAATTGCGATGGTCGCGGTATTACGAATGGGTGCCATCCCTATTCCCTGCATTACAATGCTGACCACCAAGGACCTCGACTATCGCGCCAGCCACGCTGGCGTTAAGGGGGTAATTACCACCTCAGCCGAATGCGCAAAATTTGACGATATTAGCGGTATCCCGACCCGAATCTGCGTAGGTGATGCACCCGCCGGCTGGACCAGCCTGAGCGAAGCCAAGGCACTGCCAGCGAATTTTCCCGCCGCCGTCGTCGGCATTAATGATGCGGCGATTATTTATTACACATCGGGATCTACCGGCTCCCCTAAGGGCGTTACTCACGCCTCACGCGCACTATGGGCGTGGGAAAATTCAGCCGAACACTGGTTACAACTAAACCCAAGTGACCGTATCTGGTGTACCGCAGATACCGGCTGGTCTAAAGCTGGCACCAGTATTCTTTTTGGGCCATGGAGTCGCGGCAGCGCAGTATTATTTTACGATGGCCCTTTTGAACCGGCTAAGCGCTTTGATTTACTGTCTCGTCACCAAGTCACCTGCTTTTGTGCGGCGGCAACCGAGCTGCGCCAGCTGGTACTAGAAGACGCATCGGGCTATGACTTAAGCCATTTACGCCAGACCGTATCCGCCGGCGAATCGGTTAACCCAGAAATTCTGACCCGCTGGAAAACCTTAACCGGCACCGACGTGCTTGATGGCTACGGTCAAACCGAAACCCTTATGACGATCACCAATCGCCCCGGCCGGCCGATAAAAGCGGGTTCAATGGGCCGGCCACTGCCGGGCATCAATATCGCCGTACGCACCAGCGACGGCGAAGCAAAACCAATTTCTGCTACCGGCGAATTGCTGATCGGCCTACCCAATCCTCAGGTCATGCTGAGCTACTGGCAAGACCCCGAGCGCACCGCCGGAACCCGCATAGAACTCAACGGTAAAGAGTGGTTTGCCACCGGAGACAATGTAGAAATCGACAGTGATGGCTATGTGTTTTTTACCGGCCGCGCCGACGACATTATCAACTCATCCGGCTATCGCATTGGCCCCCAGGAAGTTGAAAACGCCCTGAGCAGTCATCCCGCGGTTAAAGAATGCGCCGTGGTCGGCATCCCCGATGAAGAACGGGGTGAATTAGTCAAAGCTTGGGTCACGCTAAAGAATGGCACAGAGGGTGATGAAGCCCTCATCAAAGAACTTCAAAATCATGTGAAAGCAAGCACCGCGCCGTATAAATACCCACGCCGCATTGCCTTCACCGACGAGCTGCCCAAAACAGTCACCGGCAAAATTCGCAGAAACATTCTCCGCGAACAAAATTAATACACGCCCTAGCCACAGCGCTCCACTAAAAAGCGGATTAATACAATGACAGTAGAAATAAGCCTACAGGGCAAAACGGCCTTAGTTGCTGGAGGTTCCAGCGGGATTGGCCTAGGCATCGCTCACAAACTGCTAGACGCTGGCGCGACCGTACATATTACCGGCACCCGCGCCACCGCAGCGGACTACGACGAACAAGCTCTAGACGGTCTCACATTCCACTCCCTAGACGTGGCAGATAGCGCCGCGGTAGATGCCTTTGCAGCGAGCTTTCAGGCCTTAGACATTTTGGTGTCTAGCGTCGGGATTGTCGCCTATGGCGGTACGGAGTATCAGATTGAGACCTTCCGCAAGGTGATGGATGTCAATCTAAACGGCGTTATGCACCTGTGCACCAGTTTTCGCGACTTATTGCAGGGCAATGATGAGCGGGAAGGCACCATCGTCTTGGTCGGTTCAACATCCAGCTTTATCGCCACCCCCGGCCAGCCCGCTTACAGCGCCAGTAAAGGCGCTCTGTTAACCCTGACTAAATCCCTGGCCCAAGCTTGGGCTCGCAAGGGCATTCGGGTTAATGGCATTGCCCCGGGTTTTGTTAAAACCAAGCTGACCCAACGCAGCTGGCAAGATGAAAATGTCTACAAAGAATCGTCTGCACGAATTCCCCTTAAGCGCTGGGGCGAACCCGAGGAAATGGGTAATGCCACCCTCTTTCTCGCCTCGCCAATGGCGTCATATGTCACAGGTCAGATGCTGCTAGTCGATGGCGGCATCACCCTAATGTAACGGTACAGGAACAGCAAAATGATTAATTTTGATTTAACAGAAGATCAAATCGAACTCCAACTACGTGTTAAACAGTTTGTGGTCGACAAGGTCATTCCCTTTGAGAAAGACCCGCGCTTGACCTCCCATGGGCCAACCGACGAGCTGCGTGTAGAGCTAAATGATTTGGCCAGAGAAGCTGGCTTGTTTGCGCCCCACGTACCCACAGAATGGGGTGGAATGGGGTTAGACCATACAACCCTCGCGGTGGTATTTGATGCCGCAGGTTACTCCCCCTTAGGACCGATTGCACTGCACTGCGCGGCGCCCGATGAAGCCAATATGAACCTGCTGCATCGCGTTGCAACCCAGGCGCAAAAAGAGCGCTGGTTAAAGCCTTTTGCCGCGGGTGAAATTCGTTCAAACTTTTGTATGACCGAACCCGGCGGTGCCGGCGCTGACCCATCGGGCATGCTGACCAAAGCCCACTACGACGGCGATGATTTCATTGTTAGCGGCGTAAAGTGGCTTATTACTGGCGCTAAAGGCTCGTCTTTCACCATTATTTTCTGCGACGTACAGGCTGACGGCGATAAGCCCGGCGGGCCAACGATGTTAATCTCTGACATGGATCAGCCCGGTATTAAAATCAGCCGTGAGCTAGATACTATCGACAATAGCTTCACCGGTGGTCACGCCGAAGTCACTTTTGAAAACCTCCGTATTCCCCCCGAGAATGTTCTTGGCGAAGTCGGCGAAGGTTTCCGCTATGTGCAAGTACGGCTTGCTCCTGCGCGACTCACCCACTGTATGCGGTGGCTTGGTGCGGCGCGCCGAGTACATGAAATTGCCTGCGACTACGCACGTAATCGCCACGCGTTTGGCAAGCCCATTGGCGAGCACGAAGGCATTGGTTTTATGCTTGCAGACAATGAGATCGACATCCAGCAAAGCCAATTAATGATTTGGTGGACGGCCGCGGCGCTAGACAAAGGCGAAAAAGGTCGTCATGAATCCAGCGTCACCAAAACAGCTGTGTCCGAGGCCGTATTCCGAGTCGCCGATCGCTGCGTACAAATCTTGGGCGGCTCAGGTATTACCCAAGATACGGTAGTAGAATGGGTCTTCCGCGAAGCCCGTGCCTTCCGTATTTACGATGGCCCGTCTGAAGTACACCGCTGGGCAATTGCCAAACGGATACTCAGAAACGGATAATCCGACCGGCACTGAGCACTAAATAAAAAGAGATATCAGGAAACTGACAATGATAAAAAACGGCGAATATTTCTTCCTCGACCAAAAGCGGGTGATCTTTGGACAGGAAGCCGGCAAGGCCGCCGCCGCAGAGGCAGAGCGGCGAAATGCTAGCCGTGTTCTTGTGGTTTCGTCGCGCTCTATTAATCGACGTCTTGGCGCTACTGAAAGTTTACGGGAGCAGCTCGGCGAGCGTTTGATAGATGTTTACGATGAGATTGAGCCTCATGCTCCCTTGGACAGTATTCTGGAGTTGCGCCGGACTCTTGCCAGCGAGAAGCCTGATCTTATCGTCTCCATTGGCGGCGGCAGCGTCATTGATACGGTAAAGGTCGCCACCCTCGCCGATGCCGCTGATGCGCAAAGCACCGACGAAATCGCCGCCCTGCGGGTTGCCATGAATGAACACGGTGAGCAGGTGGCACCGTTTACACCCGACGCAATATTACGCCAAGTGGCAATACCAACGACCTTATCTGGCGCTGAATTTGGCACCATAGGTGGCGCGGTAGATACCCAGCGCAATATCAAAGACATCTACACCCATCCACAGATGTGCTCCGATAGTATTATTTACGATGCCGAGCTATGCAGACTAACCCCAAATGAACTGTGGATAGCCACTGCTATGCGCGCCGTGGATCACGCCGTAGAAACCATTTTATCGCTTGGCGCCACGCCGTTTACCGATGGCCCAGCCCTGCATGCCTTGCGCCTGTTTGGGCAGTCTCTTCAAGCTGGCGACCAGAAAACCATGAGCTTAGAGGCTATTCAAAATTGCCAGTTTGCGGTTTGGGCTGCCACCATCGGCCTGATGCGCGCACCCTACGGTGCCAGCCACGGTATTGGCCATCAAGTCGGCGCGGTAGCGGGGGTACAACATGGCATTTGTTCCTGCGCCATGCTGCCGTCCGTATTGCGGTATAACGCTGAAATTTCTGGCGAGCGCGACGCGTGGATTGCCGAAGCCTTGGGTGCTCCGCAAAGCAGTGCTGCAGACGCCGTACTTGCCCTGATAAGACGTTTGGGCTTACCGGACAGCCTCAAGGCCGCTGGCGCTAAGAAAGACCAATTTGAACAAATGGCCAAGGCGGCACTGCCCAGCTATTTTGTTCGCAATAACCCCCGACCCATTACCGATGCCAGCCAAATAATGGACATCCTAGAAATGGCTTGGGAAACCTAGCAATACTGCGGCAGACGCGAATATCTTAACTTGGCAGCGATATCGCCACGTTAAACTCGCGCACTTGGCGTCCTTTGGCGCCTTTTTTATTCCCGTAGACGAAGCCCACTGACAGGCGCTAGGATTAAGGCGAATAGCTGAGGTTATTATAATGAAAATCCCCTCTTGGTTGATTAAGCCCTTCACCACGTTTGTAGAGCGCTACTACCCAGACCCCTTTGTGTTTGCGGTACTCATGTCATTACTGACCTTTTGCTTGGCTGTCGCTGTTACCGACGCAACCCCTGCAGTTGCATTACAAGCCTGGGGCGACGGCTTGCCAAGCCTGCTATCTTTTACCGCACAATTGAGTATCACCCTGTTAGGCGCCCACGCCCTTGCCCATACCGACCGCGTGCAGCGCGTGCTCGCCTTCATTGGCGCACTGCCCCGCAGCGCAGCCGCCGCCTACGCCCTAGTTGCGCTAACAGCAGGTATAGGGTCATTGATTGCATGGTCTCTGGGCTTGGTTGCCGGCGCGACAATTGCCCGCCAAGTCGCCATCCAGTGTAATAAGCGCGGCATTCGTGTGCACTACCCCTTACTGGTCGCCTCTGCCTATGCAGGCTTCGTTGTTTGGCACATGGGCTACTCGGCCTCCGCCGCCTTATTTGTGGCAACACCGGGCCATTCCTTAGAAGCAGAAATGGGCATCTTGCCAATTACCGAAACAATATTCACAGCAGAAAATGGCATTCTTGTCCTGATCACCCTTGCCGCAATCGCCGTGCTCTGCCCAATGATGCGACCAACAGAAGATGAAATCCTAGAAATTGACCCCGCCTTATTAAAGGATTCAAATCAACCAGAACAAGTCAGTAACAACATCGAAACCCCCGCTCAAAAACTTGAAAATATGCGCGCCTTATCATCAATACTGGGGCTCGCCTTATTACTTTATATTGCTTATAGCTATTACCAAAAAGGCTTTTTCTTAACGCTGGATATTGTTAATTGGTCTTTTGTTGGCGCTGGATTACTACTCGCCCGCTCACCACTGCATTACGTTCGCTTAATAGAAAATGCCAGCGCCACCGTTGGCCCCATTATTCTGCAATACCCCTTTTACGCCGGTATTCTCGGTATGATGATAGGCACAGGGCTGGTCACCGTTATCTCAGACTGGTTTGTGTCCGCAGCCACCGCAGAAACACTTGGCATTGGCGCCTTTTTGTCTGCAGGCCTAGTTAATCTTTTTATTCCTTCCGGCGGCGGCCAGTGGGCAGTACAGGGCCCAATCTTTATCGAGGCGGCCAATCAATTACAGGTAGATCACTCTGTTATTGTTCTCGCCATCGCCTATGGCGATCAATGGACCAACATGATCCAGCCCTTTTGGACAATCCCCTTGTTGGCGATTGCCGGTCTTCATCTGCGCCAAATCATGGCGTATACCGTGATGATATTTATCGTTACCGGCGTCATCTTTATTAGTGGCCTATTATTAATGGGCGCGGGCTAACACCCCGCTCTGCAGTTTTTAATTGCGCGGCTTAATGCAGCCGTTTTACTGCATCCTCCCATTGCCCATCAAGCATATTAAACAACCCCAAATACTATGAGCTAGTCTAATCTAATACTTTATTTTCTTGAATTTATGTATTATTGTAATACAATATAAAAATAAACAAGAGGTAAGTGCCTCTCGAGTACATCAGGCAACAGACCCGGAGCGCAATTTGAACACCATTAGTGAAGCAGTTGACCTAAATGCATTAACACACTGGATGGACTCCCAAAATTTGGGCAGCGGAGACATTAGCAATGCGCACCTGCTAACCGGTGGTACGCAAAATATACTATTGCAATTTGATCGAGCGGGCCGCTCCTATGTTCTTCGTCGCCCGCCAGTCCACACCCGAGTAAATTCCAACAAAACCATGCAGAGAGAGGCGAAAGTACTCTCTGCTCTGGCCGGCTCCAAGGTGCCGCATCCGGGATTTATCGCCGCCTGCGAGGATACCGAGGTACTGGGTGCCAATTTCTATTTAATGGAACCCATCATCGGGTTTAATGTGCTCAATAGCTTGCCGGAACTACACAAGTCCAGCGAAGAAATGCAACGCAGAATGGCCTTCTCACATATTGAGGCCCTAACCGCACTCGGCGAGGTTGACTACAAAGCGGTTGGCCTAGAGGACTTCGGCAAAATTGAAGGTTACCTAACAAGACAGGCGCCGCGCTGGCTAGACCAATTAGAGCGCTACAAGAAATACCCCGAATGGCCCGGCCTCGGCAATGCCGAGAGCATTGATACTATCGCTCGCTGGTTGGATGACAACTGCCCTTCAACCTTCGAACCCGGCGTACTTCATGGCGATGCTCATTTCGGCAATGTCATGTTCAAGTTTGACAGCGGCGAAGTCGCGGCTTTAATTGACTGGGAACTTGCCACCATCGGCGACCCACTCATCGACCTTGGTTGGATCATCGCTACTTGGCCAGAGCCAGACGGCACAGACACACTGGTTCTGGAAGGCGCAGACTGGGATGTGCGGCCAAGTATTGAAGAGTTGATCGAACACTATGGCAAACATTCACACCGTGACCTGAGCAATATCACTTGGTACGGTGTTTTGGGCTGTTTCAAACTGGCCATCATATTGGAAGGCACTTACGCACGATACTGCGCCGGCAAAGCGCCCAAAGACGTGGCCGAGCGGCTGCACGACTCTGCGCTCAGACTCATCGCCCGCGCGTTAAAATTAATCGGCGAATCGAAATAGCGCATTAAGCAGAACCGGCTAAAACAATAAAACAGCAATAATGGGATAACAGTTATGACACAACCAAATGCACTTCACCATATCGCCATTTCTACCGGCAACATTAAAACGCAGATCGAGTTCTTTAGTGATGTGTTAGGTATGGAGCTTATCGCACTATATTGGATGCATGGCGCAGAAGGCGCATGGCATGGCTTTATGCGCCTCGGACAATCCTCAGTTGCATTTGTATTTGTGCCCGGAAACGAAAAAGTCGACACTAAAATTGGTGAAACCCACTCCGGTCACGGCGCAGGTATTTCTGCCCCCGGTACCATGCAACACTTAGCCCTAAGCGTTGACACTCAAGAAGACATGTTAGCGCTGCGTGACCGCATTCGCTCTCGCGGCGTTCCCGTTATGGGCCCCATTCACCACGGTTTCTGCTCTTCAATCTATTTCGCAGGGCCAGAGAATCTAACACTCGAAATTTCAACCAGTGATCAGGCCAATGCCCCTTTAGACCTAGATGGAACGTGGATAGACAGCGAAGTTGTCACTCAAGCAGGTATATCTGAGGAAGAGCTCGCGCGTTATCGTAACCCTGCGAAGTATGACAGCCCCGAGACACCGGTCCAGAATCCACCTGTAGATGGTTCAAAACCTCAATTCATGCTGCCTCAAGAAATGCTAAAGGCCATGTTTGAAACACCAGACCACATCCTTACCGAAGCGGCAAGCGATACAACGCCCCCAGCTAAATAAGCCTCTGTTATTAGGCGCAGCTTAATTATCATTCGGGAAGGTCTCGATCAGTTTGTTATAAAGTAGTACTCAACACACCAATTGAAACCTGCTTTAACACCGTGACCGCCCCCAAGCGGATAAAAAGGGAATACCCTAGCCGCAAAGATTGGCTATATAACAAATTGCTCTGCGCCAAAGGCCTTAACCGTATTAGAATAAATATCTGCACTAGGCTGAACACAAGAAATAATCTGAGTGTGTACGCCTTGATCTGCGCACCATGAAATATTTTGCTGACATTCACCCGCAGAACCGATAAAGGCAATATCATCCACTAATTCATCAGGCAACGCGGCAGCGGTACGCTCTCGGTCTTTGCTCGCCCAACCTTCACGGATCTCACGAGCGGCATCTTCATAACCACACCAAGCAAGAAATTTATTGTACACAGGCGTTGAATAATAGGCGCTGAATGTGGCTCTAAACGCCGCCCTAGCACTCGCTTTATCCTCAGTTACGACAGTCATCTGCCTGCTGACGATTTCCACTGTATCTGGGTTCTTACCAGCGCGTTCAGCACCAACACGTATATGATCAATAATCTTCGGCAAGGCGCCGCGAGGATACAAATTTAAAATCACACCGTCGCCAATCTCTGCCGCCGTTTCCAGCATGCGCGGACGTAAAGCAGCAAGATAGACCGGCACATCAATAGCGGCTTGACGATAACCATGACTACGCAATATCTCACCGCTGTAATGGGTTTTTTCACCGGCCAATATCGTTCTCAACAGCGCCATTGTTTCCCGTGTGCGAGATACCGGCTTTTCAAAAGGCAGGCCGTGCCAGCCCTCAATAATCGCGTGGCTCGAAGTGCCCAAACCAGGTATAAAGCGACCGGGATAAGCTTGCGCCAAAACAGAAAATGTCGACGCTAACACCGCAGGTGTGCGAGTAAATATGGGAATCACCGCTATGCCAACACGTAATGTTTTAGTGTGTTCCAGTAGCAGTGGCGCGAGTGTCAGTGCATCCAAGCCACCGGCATCAGCCAGCCAAACGTCTTGATAACCAAGGGCTTCAGCCTGCTGAGCAGCGGCGATTGAACCTGCTACTGTGCCGTCTGGCGACGGTAGTGTCAGGGCAAGACGTTTGTTTGGCGTCACGATGTGCCTCCCTTATTATTCATTATTACTATGTGATCACAGAGATTGATAAGAAGCTCATCAAGATTTATTGATTAGCCCTTCTTGAGTTGTGTTTGCAAGCAAGACACCGTCTTGAGAATAGATTCGACCGACACTAAACCCCCGTCCGCCCCCAGTCGACTCCGCTCGGCAATCATAAAAAATCCAATCATTAACGTTTAATGGCCGGTGAAACCAAATCGCATGATCTAAGGAGGCAACCGAGTAACCCAATGGCGTCAAAACATCGCCACTCATCCCCGATAATTCCGGCTCATGAGGATGGATCATCGACATAATGACGCCCATATCAGAGATATAGGCGAGAGCCGAAAGGTGTATATGCTGCGCCTTAGGTAAGGGCGATTTAGCCTTCACCCACATTTGAAAAGAACCCGGTGACGTTCTTTCATCGGGATCAAGAATGTAGGCATCAAAATATTCAGCTTGAAATTGCGATGGCACTAGCGGTGTTGCAGCGACTTTTTTTGCCAACAAATCAACCGGGACTGAAGATTCCCGGCTGTACTCAGGGCAAGCATTAGGCAATTGAAATGAGGCCGACAGATGAAAAATTTGTTTGCCATTTTGAACAGCAACCACCCGCCGCGAAGAGAAATTGCGACCATCTCGACAGCGCTCAACTTGGTATTCAACAGGCTGACTAGAGTCCCCCATACGCAAAAAATAGGCGTGGGCTGAATGCAATACCCGCACATCATCTACCGTATCATTTGCCGCTTCGAGTGCTTGTGCCATTACTTGACCGCCATATATGCGGCCACCACCAAACTCCTGACTCTGCCCCAAATAACAATTTTCATCGCGCTTTTCACAGCTAATAAAGTTCAACAGATCTTGATGGCCTAACACTTGATTAACGCCTGTTTTCATAAAACCCCTATGCGTTCAATATTATACTGAACATGCCCGATTTTTTTTTGCCACTCATCAATGCTCTGTTAAAACAGTCACCGAAATTATGCTTTCAATCCTTGTTTAATAATTTTGAAATTATACCTTTTTTAGAACTTTTCAGCTCTTCTCGCAAGGACAACATTTTCTCAATCACAGACTCCAAACCTTCCTTTGCCTGATCACGAATTTTGAACTGGCTTGCCTGGCTAATATTTTTGCCCTTGAAGCGCCCCGTCTTGATCGGCTTACCAAAATGAATAAAAACTTGCTGTGGCTTCGGCAACAAGGTCCCCATAAAACCACGGGGTATTGGCGGCGCTAGATCCGACTGAAGAAACGCCTTAGATACTCCTGCGCGCTGTAATAACTTGCCCAAAGCAGACTCGGCTAGATCGTCCCTCTCCAAATAACGATCATACCAGTCATCTGGCCCCACTATGCCCACCGGCACAATAGGAATACCGTGCTTTGCAGCAAGGCGCACAAAACCAGTACGCTCCTTCCACTGCACGGTATAGCGTAGATCAACATTTTTATTCGCTTCGTAAGCCCCGCCGGGAAACACCAGAATATCTTTACCGGCCGCAAACAAGGCAGAGCCAATTGCTGGATGGCCCATGACACCACCACTTTTTACCGACCAATCACACAGGCGTGGATTTTGATAGAACATCCTATCATTCATACCTCGCACCAATCGACCCGCGGCCTCGGCAAGCAGAGGCATAACAACAACGGTATCTCCTGCCATAGTGGAATGATTAGCTACAAATAACGTGGGGGTGGTGGGGATATTCTCCTGTCCTGTAACAATAGGTTTTGAGAAGCTACGCAATACAGAGAGATACTTATCTGCAATCTTCAGCATTGCGTCGTCATCCAAAGCCAAAGTCTGATCAATAATCTTATTTACCAATGCCTCATCGGTCTGGGGCATTGTCTTTTCATCGCTTCCTTTGCGCATTATCACACTCTCAAATAAATAACTGTTTTCCGCCAATTAAGCAGACAAACAAGGACCGCCGTAAAGCAAGGTAAATAGGTTAAAACAAACCATTGTATTACATTAGTACATTATGCAACATACTACCAACTGCAAGGTATAATAGGCGGGTATTTAGGTACGATAACCGTCGCCAAAACCGGCAAGCCTTAGTTATAATCTTGCTGACGCGAGCAAAAATACTTAATAAATATAACAAGGATCTTCGCCATGCCTCATATCAGCACTACCGCAAAATCTCACCCCAATAAATCCGCATTTTTAATTGCCGAAACAGGGGAGTCGGTCAGCTACCTAGAGTTAGATCAGGAATCCAATCGCATTGCGCATTTATTTCGTTCGCTGGGATTGCGTAAAGGCGACCATATTGCCTTGATGCTGGAGAATCGCCGAGAACTCCTTGAAGTCGCCCAAGCGGCAAACCGCAGTGGTATTATTTTTACGCCCATCAGCACCCACCTTCGCTGGTCAGAAATCTCCTATATTTTGGAAAACTGTACCGCCAAGCTGCTGGTGACATCCAATAAATTTCTCGATGAACTGTCCCCACTTAGCGAGTCACTACTCGAGCTAAAGAATCTCTACAATGTCGACGGAGAAGCTAATAATAAAACCCCCTTTGCAAGCTGGCGAAATGAGTTAGATCGCCAGCCTACCACGCCCATAAGCGACGAATGCTTGGGTATGCCGATGCTTTACTCCTCAGGCACCACTGGGCAACCCAAGGGCATATTAGGGGTGCTGCCCATTGACAGCATTCATGACATCCACCCCAGTATGGCGGCATTGGCCGCCGCATTCGGCTTCAATGAAAACATGGTTTATTTATCTCCGGCCCCGCTTTATCACGCCGCGCCGCTGCACTACAGCCTGCTTGTCATGCAGCTTGGTGGCAGCTGTGTTGTTATGCAGCAATTTGATCCAGAACAAGCCTTAAAAAACATAGAAAAATATCAGGTCACCCACAGCCAGTGGGTGCCCATTATGTTTATTCGGATGCTTAAGCTCCCTGCCGAAGTGCGCAATCAATACGACATCAGCAGTTTACAATTTGCGATACATGCCGCCGCACCCTGCCCAGTGGCAATCAAGCAACAAATGATCGATTGGTGGGGGCCTATTATTGTCGAATATTATTCTGGCTCAGAAGGCTCCGGCATAACCATGATTGATTCTGCATCCTGGTTGACCCATAAGGGCTCGGTTGGGCAAGCCTTAGTGGGAGAAATTCGCATTGTCAGTGATACCGGCCAGGTATTACCCGCAAACGAAATTGGGACAATGTATTTTGCCAACGGGGTGGAATTTGAATATTTTGACGAACCCGAAAAAACCGCCAGCGCCCATGATAAAAATGGTTGGTCAACGCTAGGCGATGTGGGTTACACCGATGACGATGGCTTTCTGTATTTAACAGATCGTAAGAACTTTATGATCATCAGTGGTGGCGTCAATATTTACCCTCAAGAAATTGAGAACTTGCTTATTACCCACCCCCAAGTGGCCGATGTGGCTGTTTTCGGTATACCAAGCGAGGAGTTTGGCGAAGAAGTAAAAGCGGTGGTTCAATTACTGCACCCAGAAGAGGCCTCACCGACACTGGCTGAATCATTAAGAGAGTGGACGCGAGAACGGCTCAGTAAAATTAAGACACCGCGGTCCATTGATTTCACCGCCGAACTACCAAGAATGGACAATGGCAAACTCTATAAAAAACGTTTGGTAGAACAATACAAAGCACAATAAGTAGTCAGCCGCCTCGCTTCTTTAGCTGAAAGTTCTCGCTTCGGCACGCAAAGCGCTATACTTGCCACCTCTGCGAATAAGGTAGCAATGATGAGCGAGCTAGGAGTGAGGCGGTTATGGACGGGCAGTTGCCATGACAATGACTGAACAACAGATACTGGCCAATATGCGCCAACATTTCGACCAGCTATTAGACTTCCCAGAAGATCAATGGAAGCTAACACTGCCACACTTGAGCGTAAAAACAGTTCCTGCAAAATACTCGCTGCAATCTGTGGGAGAAAAATCCACCCGTCACTATTACATCGTCGATGGCCTAGTGCGGTTCTACTACATCACCCCCGACGGCAAAGAATTAAACAAAGGCTTCTACAAAAACAACCATATAGTCGGCAGCCTCAGCGCAATCATCCTAGATGAGCCATGCCGCTTCGCCATAGAAACACTGGAACCCAGCACCCTGGTCAGTATCGACCTAGGCGGTATTTCAGCCACCGCCACAGATACCTCGCCCGCATGGCAGCGCCTCCATAAATACAGCTGCGAAATGATGCTGATACGCAATGAACGACGTGAGGCAGAACTACTCACCATGACGACAAAGCAGCGTTTTCAGCAGTTTGTTCGCAACTTTCCCGATTTATTTGAACGTATCCCGCAATACCACATCGCCTCTTATCTGGGGATCACGCCGGTTGCCTTATCTAAATACAAGCAACAGTGGCTTGTGAACCAATAAGGTCTAAATGGCGGAGTGGAGACCTAGACGGGAGATATTGCCTGCACGTCTTAGCAACGATTAAAACACCATGGCGTGATCTACTAAGAAACGACCATCTTCATAAACCAAGACCATTTCTGCCACATGCTCTCCCGGCGCTTTTGTGTAATATTGCTTCCATATAATAGCGGCGGATTCGGGCCTTCTAAATACCGCAACGGGCTCTCGTTGTGCAAAGAAACCTTTCTCTGCCTGATACTTCACACAGACTTCATGTAGATAATCTCTTGTAACGATCCTTAGCATTCTCTTATTAAAGTCTTGAACATGTCCCTCATAGTCAATATTTGTTGACGCCTTCATCAGCCTATCCATGATGGGATTGGCTATTTCAAGTATTTCTTGCTCGGACATTTCTTCGAAATTCATCTCAACTCCTTATGAGTACTAACGCTTACATAAGTGGAAAATGATAGTTACGTAAATGTTATGGAACAAAAACCGTCAACAACTTTAACTATTAAGATTATGCTCTCGTTGTTTTCAATACTTCAATAATGTCATCTGGCTCTGAGCGAGTGCGATAATCAACATCGACATATCGCCATAGGACCTTTCCGTCACGCCCTATGATAAACGTGGCCGGAATAGGTAAGATATTACCGTTGCCATTATTGATAACATCAAGATCGAGCTTACGATCTACTCGCATATGCTCAGCAAGAAACTCTGGCACTTCCCATGCCACACCAAATTGTGACGCAACTCTTGCGTCTTGGTCTGACAATACTAAAAAGTCCAATTCATCAATCTCATCACTTGTCATTGAACCATCCGGCACCTGAGGGCTGATGGCAAGCAACTGTGCGCCTAAGGTATGAATTTCCTGCAACCTTGCCTGTAATGCCCTGAGCTGTAAATTGCAATAAGGGCACCAACTACCACGATAAAATGTAACAACAAGGGGGCCTTCAGCTAGTAAATCACCCAACGATATTAATTTACCTTCAGGATCAGGTAATGAGAAATCAGGAGCGGTTTGGTCCAGTTCGAGTGCATTACTGCCTTGCTGAAATGCCTTAGCTTTTTCAATAATCTCATCCACGGTTTTCATGAACTCAGGGTTAGCTTGTCGTCCTGCTTTAATTTTGGCATCCGTTTGTTTTTTTAAAGTCCCCATATTTTCCTCCAATATATTAATTGCCTTACTCATACTTAAAGCCAGTTTATCAATCTAACACCGCAATCACCCGCTTGTCGGGCGCATTGCCTTGTTAACTGCCTATGGCTGCGCGTCATAGACCGCTGCCCCTTCTAGTATCCGTTACCAGTCTTGTTTTTCGCTGCACCAAACATGGCTAGTCGGTTTTATTATACTGGTATGGGCTTACGTTGAGGGCTTCAACATAATATGTCGTGGGTTGCAGTGGTGGATGTGATTTGGCGCGAGCAAACGGGAAAAGAATTTGCCACTCTTGGTTATTCTACGCCACTCCATCAATTTCAATAGCATTTGAAAGACGCGGCGGTGAAACCGCCCTATTGCTTTACATACTATGCGCGGATAAAATAAGTACGATTTTTTGTACATGTACAGGATTATAGAATGGAAAGCATAAGCTATACCTCCGCCCGAAGCAACCTTGCCAAAACTATGAAGCAGGTATGTAACGACCATGCGCCGATCGCGATTACCCGCAAGGGCGAAGGTGCCGTGGTAATGATTTCGATGGCCGACTATCAGGCATTGGAAGAAACCGCCTATTTGTTGCGAAGCCCTAAAAATACACGTCGTTTGATTGAATCAATTGCTGAACTTGAGGATGGACAAGGCCAAGCCAAGGAATTGATTGAGTGAAGCTCATTTTTGCTGAGAAGGCATGGGAAGATTATCTATATTGGCAAAAGACCGATAAGCAGATGCTAAAACGGATTAACGCGCTTGTTAAGGAAATTCAGCGAGAGCCATTCGAAGGAATTGGAAAACCTGAACCTTTGAAGCATGCTCTTTCCGGATATTGGTCTCGGCGCATTAATGACGAACACCGCATTATTTATAAAATACATCAAGATTCCATTCTTATTGCCCAATTACGATACCACTACTGAGCGAAGATAATAACGCCAAGTTTTAGACGCAGACGCGGGCTTATAATCGCGAAGCGGTCCCGGTTATGCGCCCAAGCAACCGCAGCGAGTGCAAACAGCACATCCTTAGCTTTTATTAATACGACCTCTATTGTTTAGAATTTTGATTAAGTCTCTAAACGTGTTTGCTGTCGACGAGCAAAAAAAAGAGCCCCTATTAAGAAGCGCTTATTGGCTTACTACTCATTGCTTACTCAGCGTATTTCATTTATTGGCGAGCGCTGCGCCCATTTGCTGGTGAATGATTTGGATAGCCTTTAGGGGCCGCACCATCACTTTAAAGTCAATAATTTTGCCGTCGTCATCCCAGTGAATCATGTCGACGCCGTTAATCTTTATACCCTCAATTTCATTGGTGAACTCCAATACTGCATCACGTTCACCAATGACCTCACGCACATAGGTGAAGTTCTCGTCACCGAGTACCTTGCCTGCGGCATCGAGATACATGCAAACCAGGTCTTTGCCCTTGAGGGGCGTGTGCACAACGGGCGACCAAAACACCGCGTCATCGTGAATAAGATCACGCATACGCTGCGAGTCGCCGCTTTTTACAACGTCATGCCATGTGTCAATAAAGCTGGGAGTTGAACTCATCGCAGTATTCTCTTATTGTTAGGCGATTTTAGACTGCAAGGATTGTTTGGCTTGTTCAAACTCAGCTGACAATCTTGCCACCAAGTCTGCGGCCTTAACCACCTTCTTCACAGGACCTATACCCTGTCCTGCACCCCAGATATTTTTCCAGGCTTTTACATCGTCGCCGGTATTACTGAGCTTCGCTAATTGGGAAGGGTCACCGTTCTCTAAGGTCGCAGGATCAACGCCAGCAGCAACAATAGATGGCAGCAAGTAATTGCCATGGACACCCGAAAACGCACTGGTATAGAAAATATCATCCGCGCCAGACTCAGTAATCATCTGCTTATACTCGTCAACCGCGTTCGCCTCTTCGGTCGCGATAAAAGCCGAGCCCATATAGGCGAGGTCTGCACCCATGGCCAAGGCGCCCAGAATCGCAGGGCCTGTCGACATAGAGCCGCTTAACAGCAGTGGGCCATCAAACCATTCACGAATCTCTTGTACCAGGGCAAACGGCGAAATCGTACCGGCATGGCCACCCGCACCAGCGGCAACGGCAATAATGCCATCGGCGCCTTTTTGCACGGCCTTTTTAGCAAATTTATTGTTGATCACATCATGAAAGGTAATACCGCCGTAGCTGTGTACAGCCTCGTTGACGTCTTCCCTTGCACCCAAGGAGGTAATAATAATCGGCACCTTATATTTCACACACAGGGCCAAATCTTCCTCAACACGAGGATTGGTTCTATGAACAATTAAATTAACGGCAAAGGGCGCTGCTGGGGCCTCGGGATGCTCGGCATCATAGGCCGCTAATTCAGCAACAATGTATTGCAGCCACTCTTCAAATGCCTCGGTGGTGCGCGCATTCAGCGAAGGAAAAGAGCCAACAATACCCGCCTTACACTGGGCAACGACCAGTTCCTTAGTAGATACAATAAACATCGGTGACGCCACCATGGGTAGGCGTAATTTCTGGGCGAGCAATTCTGGTAATGCCATTATTCTAATCTCCGCTTTAATTATGTTTTACATCTTATTAATCGAAATAATTTTCTTTGAGCGCCTAGGATTAATGTAGGCTAGTCCTCAAGCAGGTTCTTACGGTATTACAACACTGTTTACAAATTCTCATCAAGAATACCGAGCAGCTCTCTAAACAACCCAGCAACTCGCTCGAAAACCGCTGCAATCAAAGAGTAAAAGCCACTCCCTTGCTTTGACAATCCATTAACAGCTGCCCCTCAAGACCAGCGTTACGATGTGGCAACGCCTTTTGATAGTTCGGATCACGCATCATATCTAACAACACTTGCGCACTCGGGTACTCAATAATCGCCACTTCATCCCACAGCTCGCTACCCTCGCCAATCACTAGCCCCTGTGGCTCACCGGCAAAAATCACCCTAACCCCTTTGGGTTCCATCAGTTTGCGGAAGGCCTTTGCATACAGCAGGTAGGCCTCTTTGCCACTCAGCTCGCTCGCGCGACCATCCTCGTACTCGGCACGCTCTCTAAATTTAAGTAAGTTGAGCATGGCAACCGCTTCGCCATTGGCGCGGTCGCGCAGAGCCCGAACTTGCTCTTTGCTTGGATGAGGTTGATTCAAAATCATTGCTGGCCTTCAATATTTATTTGGGCTTGGATATGAGTTTGACAGAATGCCTGTACACCTAGGCTCATGTCTAGCGCTATGAAACCCTAAACCCAGACACGGACCTAACTCCAATAAAAGCCACTCAGCGACCCTCAACACAGGCTTGATTAACCGCCTCAGCCACATTTCTGGCAACATTTTTATCAAATACACTGGGGATAATATAGTCTGCTGATACCTCTTCGTCCGGTATCGTCTCTGCAATAGCGCGAGCTGCCGCCATTTTAATCGCCTCGGTGATATTCTTTGCACGCGCATCCAACACACCCCGGAACAGGCCTGGAAAGCACAGCACATTGTTGAGCTGGTTGGGGTAATCGCTGCGACCGGTGGCCATGACCGCAACGTGTGGCCAAGCCAGTTCCGGCATGATTTCCGGCGTGGGGTTACTCATGGCAAAGACGATGGGGTCTGCCGCCATGGTTTTTAGATGCTCCACCGTCAGTATATTCGGCCCAGACAATCCTACAAACAAATCAGCACCAGCAATGGCCTCGGTCATGCCGCCTGTAATGTCCTCGGGGTTAGATATGTCGCAATAAGCCTGCTTTGAGGAGTTCAGGTCAGTTCGCCCTTTATGCAATATCCCCGTTCTATCCAAGCCAATAATATTATTAATACCTAAATCCCGCATCATTCGGGTACAGGCAGTGCCGGCGGCGCCAACCCCTGCTACAACGGCCTTTATATCTGACGGCGACTTGTCGACCACTTTTAAAGCATTGATCAAGCCCGCAATCATCACGACTGCGGTACCGTGCTGATCATCGTGAAAGACCGGAATATCGAGCTCGTTTATCAAGCGCTGCTCAATCTCAAAACAGCGTGGCGCTGAAATATCCTCCAGGTTAATTCCGCCAAAACCCGGGGCAATCGCTTTTACAACTTTAATAATTTCCTCGGTATCTTTGGTATCCAAGCAAATAGGAAAGCCATCCACCCCGCCAAACTCTTTGAACAACATAGCTTTGCCCTCCATCACCGGCATTGCCGCTTCGGGACCGATATCACCCATACCCAGTACGGCGGTGCCATCACTAACAATGGCCACGGTGTTCTTTTTAATCGTTAAGTTATATGCCTTGCTCACATCGTCGTGAATGGCTTGGCATACTCTTGCCACACCCGGCGTGTATGCCATCGACAAGTCGTCGCGGGTTTTAAGCGGCGACTTGCTGGTGACTTCGATTTTCCCTCCCAAATGCATCACAAATACGCGGTCAGAAACATGTTCTACCGTCACGCCGTTGAGGGCTGTCAATTTTTCTGCAACCTCTGCCGCCTGCTCGGTGCCGCTAGTTTCTACAGTGACATCACGCACCACAAAGTCGCCTTCGTAGCGCACAATATCGATAGCACCTATATTGCCCCCAACCCGACCTATCTCCGCTACCACGCTGGCAAGAATACCCGGCAGATTTTGAAGGCGTAAACGTAGAATAATAGAATTGCTGGCGTTGGTAGGTATTTCGTTCATATAGCGCGCTCCTGCTGTTCTCATGTGCGAATTATTTGTAAATCTTATTCATTAAGACCATTGTGACTGCTAAAAATAGTTATTTGCTAACGACAAAGACCCTGTGACCAAAAGGAAAACCTCTTAGGCTAATACCGAAATGACCAATGTCGAAACTTTGATATATTGTATTACAATACTGCAAATTATATAGTAGCCACAAGCCGATAGCATCTAATATCAAGGTTGCGACCATTCCAGTAATTTCAGCGCAAAACAATCGCTTATGAATTAGCGGCAAGCTGGTCTTTACACGCGCTCCAAGCTCCCTAGCCTTTATCAATTAATACAGGTTCAGTTAATGACCGTGATTTACAACCTACAAAAGCTACAACCCTTGTGGCAAACAGTAGACCCGTTTTTACTTTGTGCTCACCATGTTGACCACTACCCCACAGGCAACGAGCAATTGGGACCAAATGCGTCCCTATCAGGGCATCAGCTAGGGCAAGATTTCATACCGCTCAAGGACAACTGGCGAATGTACCACGGCCATACGGTGCCGGGGTTTCCCGCCCATCCCCACCGAGGTTTTGAAACAGTCACCATTAGCCGCAAAGGCAGCATCGATCATTTCGACTCCATGGGGGCAACCGGGCGCTACGGCGATGGCGATGTGCAATGGCTTACCGCGGGCAATGGCATCCAGCATTCAGAGATGTTTCCGCTGCTAAATCCAAACAATGAAAATCCGCTAGAGCTCTTCCAAATCTGGTTAAACCTGCCCGCCAAAGACAAGCTCTGCGCACCGATGTTCACAATGTTTTGGCATGAATCCCTGCCAATTTTTCGCCATCGAGATAGCCATCAACGAGAAACACAGGTGGACATTATCGCTGGCACACTAGCGAACACCACACCGCTTTCGCCCCCACCAAACTCCTGGGCCGCAGAAGATCACAACCATGTCGCCATCTGGCATATTCATATGGATGCAGAAGCAGAATGGCAAATGCCGCCCTGCCCGCAGGGTGTTAATCGACGGGTTTACTATTACCAAGGACAATCTCTAACAGCCGGCCAGAGTCGCGTAACGCAAGGCCATTGTTTTGATGTTGAGCCTCAGCAAAACCTGTCGATTGTCAACCACGCTGAACCCAGCCACATGCTAGTATTGCAGGGCCGCAGCATTAACGAAGCCATTGCTCAGCAAGGTCCGTTTGTAATGAACAAACAATCTGAATTGATGGAAGCGTTTAACGATTATCAAAAAACACAATTTGGCGGCTGGCCTTGGCCGCAAGCCGATACCACACATCCGCGTCATCAAGCGCGCTTTATCAGTGTTGGCGGCAAACAAGATTTTCCGCCTTCTGACGATGGCGATACTCCCTGCAGCCCAAGTAAACCTAATGCAACTTAGGACAATAGCGTGAAAATATTGCAAGCCCAGCACACTCTAGAAGGCGGCGGTATCAGTATCGCAAGGCCCATTCCCATGCCGTCCTGCGAAGCCGTCGGCCCCTTTATTCTGCTCGACCATATTGGGCCTCTTATTGCGCCTCCCGGCCAGTCAGCCGGCTTCCCTCCCCATCCCCATTCAGGTATTGAAACACTGTCGTATTTTCTCGACGGCGAAGGTTTTCACCAAGACAGCCTCGGCAATAAAGCCACCACAGGTGCGGGCGAAGTACAGTGGATGCGCTCAGGCCGTGGCATAGTGCACAGCGAGGGGCCGGGCAAATCGCTGATTGAACACGGCGGCCGTGTTCATGCGATACAGCTGTGGCTCAATATGCCCGGCGATAGCAAATTTTCTGATCCATGCTATAAGAGCTTTCGTCAAAGTGATATACCAAAATATAGCAAGGTAAAAGGCTTGGAGATTCGTATCATCGCGGGGCAATACGACGACCTCACCGGGCCCTTAACAACCTTCTCCGAACCCCTACTGTTGCACTTACTCATAAAGAGCAATACACCGCTCTCCCTAGAACTACCACACACCGAAGAGTTAGGCGTCTTTACTTTAGAGGGAGCCTGTACCCTCAATGACAATCTCGTCGCCGCAAACCAATTGGCCTTGCTAGGTGAAAATAAAAAAATACTCAATATTGCCTGCCAAACTGATACTCAATTACTAATACTCGGTGGTCCTAAAATTAAAGAAGAACTCGTTCGCTACGGGCCCTTCGTGGCAAACAGTGATGGAGATATGCGCAACACCGTTGAGCGCTATTCAAAAGGGCAGTTTGGGAATTTATAAGACAGAATCATCAAGCGACTTTAGCGACAAAATCAAAGGAGAAATGCATTGGGGCATTTAAGTTTTCTACAGAACAACTAATGAAAACCTATAATAAATAATCACTTAATCGCCACCTCTGGCTGATCAATCCACACGAATACTCACTAACTTCCATAAGAAGTAGCCGTGGTTAAAATGCTGTGCATATTGCCCATCACCGTCATATAACCGCCTTCTAAAATTTAGCCCTGGCCACGATCGAAGCAAACACTAAATTGTGGAAAACACCTACTTGTATTGTAATACAATATAGCTATACTAAATCTTAGTAATACAACAATACAATAATCATAAAAGGCTAGCTTAATATGGACTCACGTAAACGTTCCCTGTTTTCAAGTGCGCTACTCACTACGGCAGGAGTGGCAACAATTTTCAGCTCGCAAATCCATGCCAAAGAACTCGAAGAAGTTCTGGTTACCGCTCAAAAACGAACAGAAAGCGTTCAAGACATTCCTCTAACCGTGGCAGTTGTAGACGGTGAAACCCTGCAAGAATTTTCAATTAACAACGCCACTGATTTAGCGAATAACGTGCCTGGGTTGACCTTATCCCCAGCACCACAAGGGCTGTCGGCACCCAATATACGGGGACTTGGCACAGGCGTGGGCGCCGAGAACATAGAACAATCTGTCGGCCTATTTATTGATGGCGTATGGACGGGTAAAGTCCGAAATCTACAAACCGCACTCCACGATGTCGAGCGTGTCGAGGTAATCAAAGGGACTCAAACGTCTCAACTAGGCAAAAACACCAGCCTGGGTGCCATCATGCTGCACTCAAAACGTCCCGAAAATGAGAATGGCGGTTTCGTTCAAGGCGAATACGACTTTGAACTAGAAACCAATACCCTCTCTGGCGTGGGCAACTGGGGAACCGAGTTCGGCAATTATCGTGTGTCCTATAAGCGTGTTGGCGAGGGCGAAGGTTATGTTGAAAACACCCGCTTAGGCGGAACCGAGCCTAAACTAGAACAGCAATCTTTGCGCTTAAGCGGGCTTTGGGACCCAAGCGACCGTCTCAGCATTTTTCTAACCTATACCTACGACGATAGAGATTCACCTGGTTATGCCTTCCAAGTCAGCGCAGATCCTTTCGGTTGGTATAGCGCCATAACCGGCGATAACGATGTAAGCCTAGATGACCAACGCAAGTCGTCGAATACCTACGGCAACAACGGCAGGGACTTTGATGAACAGAGCGGACACTGGGCAGTGGCGGAAGTTAGCTACTCTGTCAGCGACCTCACAACCCTTGTGTCAGTAACTGGCTACAATGAGTACGAAAACGAACGATACTACGATGCCGATTTCTCGAATGCCGATTGGCTAGAGGAATATAAAGACTCGGATTTTGAGCAGTTCAGCCAAGAGTTCCGCATTAACAGCTCGGCTTTTGACGGTAAGGTGAACTACCTAGCTGGTCTTTATTATGTGCAACATAATTTCAAAAGCTTTGAGGAAACTCATTTCGCTCAAAACTTAGACTATTTCCCACTTGGTAATGGTGCTTTTGCTTCTACCGGCCCAGCACGTGGTTACAGTAACTACGAGCAAGATGTTGACTCTTGGTCCTTCTTCACCAATACCGCTATTGAGCTCAGCGAACGCTGGTTATTAACCGTGGGCTTACGCTACTCCGATGAATCACAGAACCTAGTATGGGAAAGAGTCTATACTCAAGACGACAGTGCTATATTCGTTGGCAACCCAAATACCGACCCTGCCGCGTTCCAAACACCTTCCACATTTATCAGCACTGTTCTTAGCCCCCCGTTTGCCGAAACAGAGCTAGAACAAAGCAAAGATAATATCGACGGCTCCATAAACCTCCAATATCAATTTGGAGAGACAGGTAATGTCTACGCATCATGGGCAACAGGCAGTAAAAGTGGCGGTTTCACTACATCGGCCTCTTCACCCGCTGACGCCGAGTTTGATACCGAAAAAGCCGAGACCGCTGAAGTGGGCTTTAAGACAGAGCTACTCAATGGCAGCATGCGCATGAACGCCGCGCTGTTCCGTACTGAAATTGAGGACTTTCAATCGGTTACTTTTGTTGGCACTGGCTTTTTGACGTCAACCATACCCGTTGAAAGCAAAGGTGTAGAGTTCGAAAGTATGTGGGCAGCCACAGAAAAATTGACTATCTCTGGTTCAGCCACCTACGCCGATGCAAAAAACACCGATACAAACACCACACCGGCAGGTGCTCCGAGATGGACTGCAGCGGTAAGCTTGTCTCACGTTGAACCCATTAGCCAAAAATACACATTACAATCTAATATATCGGCAAACTATCAGCACGAACGCTTTGTCCAGGGCGGCGAGACATTTGAGGCACCGTCAATCACCCTAGTCGACACTCGTGTCGCTCTGCTACCAACGAGTGAAAAATGGGAAGTCGCGCTGATGGTTAGAAACCTGTTCAATGAACAGGAAATGAACTTTGGTTTCGCCCTTCCCTTCTACGGCGCGGTATACGGAACCGAAATTGCATCCGAAAACAGTCCAAGAACCGTATCGCTACAAGCGCGCTGGAACTTCTAAAGAGCACAAAAAAACCTGCTGCCGGTGTCATAATCGGCAGCTTTTTCTGTAATACCCCATAAATTAGCCCAAAATCGCTAGCCATAGAATGACCAGCGAACTTACTTTTTCAAACACCCGAAATGCCCATAGTTCCCTGCCAAAAACCTTCACACCTTAAACTAGTTTAACGACACCCCTCAGCCCCTCGAATAAGCTGTACCCTAACGATAACTGAAGATTTTCAGTGATAAGCAGAATCGCACTAGCGGCTGCACTAACAATAATTTACGCCAACAAAGACTATGATGATGTCCAGCTGTGCACCAAAAAGAACAGCACCACAATACAGGCATCAGCATATAACTTTGCACGAGTAACTATATGACCAGCGGTATACTGGCCTTTAATGGCAGCACGCTTATCAAATAAACACTTTTGGCAAAGCTAGGGAGAATAAGATGAAACGCTACCAAGTAATAAAACCAGGCGGATTAGACAAACTCTGTATCACCAACACTGAGATACCTGAACCAAACGCAGGTGAAGTACTCGTGCGCTGGCGTGCAAGCTCTTTGAACTATCACGACTACATGGTCATTCTCGGCCACATTCCCAGTGAAGACGGTCGCATACCGATGTCAGATGGCGCCGGTGAAGTGGTCGCAGTGGGAGCTGGCGTCACTAAATGGAATACTGGCGACAAAGTCGTCAGCCTCTTCTTCCCCGACTGGCTAGAAGGCAAACCTTCATTAAGCAAAACCCTAGGAGTCACCGGCGACAGCATCGATGGCTGCGCCGTAGAGTACGCCTGCGTTAACGCCCAAGCGTTGACCGCCATGCCCAACAACTACAGCTTTGAACAAGCGGCAACCCTGCCTTGTGCAGCGCTTACTGCGTGGCGCGCACTGATTGTGGAAGGCAATCTACAAGCTGGAGACTCCGTGTTAGTTCAAGGCACTGGCGGCATGTCGATGTTTGCCCTGCAAATTGCCAAAGCGGCCGGAGCCTATGTCTATGCGACCTCCTCCTCAGAAGAAAAAATGGAGCGACTGAAAGCTATGGGCGCAGACGAGGTTTTAAACTATAGAACTGACGAGAACTGGGGCATCACCCTCGCCAAACGATCTGGCGGCATCGACCATGTACTGGATATTGGTGCGGATGCCACACTCGACCATTCTCTTAACGCCGTTGCAGTGGGTGGCAATGTCACTTTAATCGGTGTCCTCGGTGGACTAACGGCAAAACTGATGGTGCCCAAGACATTCGGTAAACAAGTCCATATGAACGGAATTGCTGTAGGCAGCCGCGAGATGCAAGAGAAAATGATCACCGCTATCAACACCAATCATATTGTTCCCGTCATCGACAAAAGCTTTGGCTTTGATAACCTGAAGGAAGCTTTTGAGCATCAAGCGTCTGGTGCGCATTTCGGCAAAATTGTGCTGAACTACGAGAAATGAGCAGCCTTTACACCACTTGATGTATTATTGTAATACAATTATGATCGTACTCTAGAAAATACTGACCTGAATAACGGGGTGACAAGCCAAGCTGTCATCCCTGCAAGCCCCAAATAGGGCCGGGCAATAAAAATTGAAAACGACAATGACAAACCACGCTTATATTTACGATGGGGTCCGCACCTCAAGCAAGGGCAAAAGGTCCGCAAGCAAATCATGCGGGCAAAACACACCCGCAGCGTCGAAGAGACCTAATCTTGAAACCGAAACGGCAAGTCAATTGCTCCAACAGTAAAGATGCCATGACCGCCGTAAAAGCTTTTTTTGGTAACACAAAACCGGTATTTATCGGAAAGTAATCAGGCCGATGCAAGGGGTAGAAGCCTGCACACGACAATAACGAATGACTCATGATAGGAGCATCACTATGCTAGTCCACCATTATCTGGAATTTTACACACAGACCTCGGCTGACGCCCCCTGCTATAGCTTTAATGGCACCACCTTAAGCTACCAAGACACCAACGACAGCGTAAACCGTTTAGCCAATGGCTTGCTTGACCTTGGCGTTAAGCAAGAGCAGCGTGTTGCCATTCTCGGTGAAAACAGCCTTGAGCATTGCTTGCTTTTTATGGCGACCAGTAAAATCGGCGCCGTTGCGGTGCCCCTTAACTACCGCTTGGCGGCGGCAGAGCTGGCATATATTATCAATGACTCCGAGACGCACGTTTTGATTGTGCTGGACTCAATGGCGGACACGCTTGCAGCCCTGCGCCCTCACCTATCACCGTCAATACACCTTATTACCGAAAGCCAGAACGACAGTCTGCATTGGTCGGAATGGCTAGAAAAATACCCGACCACGAAACCACAAATAGATGTAGACCAATACGCCCCCTTCCTACAGCTATACACCAGCGGCACCACAGGCAACCCTAAGGGTGTGGTCATCAACCACTTCAATGTGGTGCAATTAAGCACAATGAGCTTACTCGGTTCGCCAACGCGGGTCAGCAGAGGCAGCGCCGGCATTGTGGTGGCACCCCTGTTCCATATCGGTGGCGTAGGATCAGCCATTATGGGTGTTTGTTTTGGTCAGCACACACTGGTTCATCAGACGTTTGATCCCATAAAACTGCTGGATGATATCGAGAAATACCCAGTGGGAAATATGTTTATGGTACCTGCCATGATTATGTTCTTGCTGCAAATGCCCGGTATCGAAAAGCGGGACTTCAGTAAGCTTGAAATCGTCTCCTATGGCGCCTCACCGATTTCTGAAACCGTATTGCGCCAGGCCATTGACGTGTTTCAATGCGAATTTATGCAGCTCTACGGCATGACCGAAACTACCGGAGGCGGGGTCGCCCTGCTACCCAGTGACCACCGTCGTGCCTTGGCTGGCAGGCCCGAATTACTCCGTTCCTGCGGTAAGCCCATGGTCGGGGCAGAAATCAAGATTGTCGACGAAGCCGGTAACAGTGTCGCTGCCGACGAAGTTGGAGAGATCTGGATTAAATCTGATACCAATATGATGCGCTATCACAATCTGCCAGAAGCTACCGCCAAAGATCTGACTGATGGCTGGGTTCACACTGGCGACGCAGGCTACTTAGACAGCGAGGGTTATCTCTACCTCAAAGACCGCATCAAAGACATGGTGGTGAGCGGCGGCGAGAATATCTACCCCGTTGAAGTAGAGAACGCGGTAGCCAAGCACGAGGCTGTTGCCGACGTTGCCGTGATTGGCATACCCGACGATAAATTTGGCGAAGCCCTGCTGGCCGTTGTGGTGCTCAAACCGGAACACACCCTGACCGCCGAAGAAATGGTCGAGTTCTGTCGAGATAAAATTGCTGGCTACAAGATTCCTAGACAACTCGACATTATTGCAGAACTGCCGCGCAACCCATCAGGCAAAATATTGAAGAAGATCCTTAGAGAGCCCTATTGGAAAAATTCAGAGCGAGGGATTGGCTGAGTCAGAAGTCATCACATACTGTTCCGAAAACCAAAAAAACAACAATGAGTAGACACTAATGGATTTTACTATTCCAGCAGAAATCACTAGTTTTCTAGAGGAAGTCGATCAATTTATTGACGCCAAAATTAAACCTCTGGAACAGCAAGACGACAATATCCGCTTTTTTGACCATCGCCGCGAAAATGCTCGTACCGACTGGGAACGGGATGGCCTGCCCAACGAAGAATGGGAAGAACTACTGGCCAAGGCCAAAACCCTGGCCATTGAAGCGGGCATATTTAGCTACCCCTTCCCCAAAGAACACGGCGGTCGCGACGGCAGCAATTTAGGCATGGCGCTTATCCGTGAGCACCTTGCGGTGAAAGGCTTGGGGCTACACAACGACCTACAGAACGAGCACTCGGTAGTAGGCAATAACGTCGGCCTGCTATTGATGCTGGAATACGGCACCGAGGCCCAAAAGGCTGAATGGCTGGAGGGACTTAAATCCGCCAAGGCTGCTTTTGCCTTCGGCATAACCGAACCCGAGCACGGCTCCGACGCAACTTGGATGGAAACCGGTGCGGTGAAAGATGGCGATCACTGGATCATCAACGGTGAAAAAACCTGGAACACCGGTGTTCACATTGCGCAAGCCGACCTAGTCATGGCCCGCACCAGCGGTAATCCCGGCGAAGGCCTAGGCATTACCGCTTTTCTGGTGCCTATGAATGCACCCGGCGTAAAGGTCGAGGAATACCTATGGACCTTTAATATGCCCTCTGACCATGCGCGGGTCAGCTTTACCGACGTGCGGGTACCAGACACGTCGATCTTCGGTGGCGAAGGTAAAGGCCTGCAAATTGTCCAACATTTCTTTAATGAAAACCGTATTCGTCAAGCCGCATCAAGTTTGGGCGCCGCGCAGTTTTGTATCAATGAATCAGTCGCGCACGCCAATGCCCGCAAACCTTTTGGTAAGCCACTATCTAGTAATCAGGGCATTCAATTTCCGCTGGTAGATCTGCAAGCACGGGCAGAAATGCTGCGCGCACTGATCCACAAAACAGCATGGTTAATGGACAAAGACGGCGCGTTCTCGGTGTCCGACAAAGTATCTATCTGTAATTATCAGGCTAACCGCCTGTGCTGCGAGGCGGCTGATTTTGCTATGCAGGTACACGGCGGCATGGGCTATTCACGCTACAAGCCCTTTGAACATATCTATCGCCACCACCGCCGCTACCGCATTACCGAAGGCGCGGATGAAATACAGATGCGCCGCGTCGCCGGTTATCTATTTGGCTTTATGAAACAGAGTAAACCCAAGGGGGTGAGCTAATGTCTGCGGAAAAAAGTTTTACAGACAGCCTGAGTGAAACCCTATCACGCGCACTACCGAACTTCGAAGCACTCATCGATTGCCGGCAGCTAACCGCTGGGGCAAGCCAGGAAACATACCGTATCACCTACCGCAGCACCGAGGGTGAAACCAAAGTGGCTTTGCGACGGGCTCAGCCCACCTCCGACTCTGAATCCAGTGTCGGCGGAATCAGCCTAGAATCCGAAGCGCGCTTATTTAAACTGGCCAAGCAATACGATATCCCCAGCCCTGCTGTACTCTATGAATTACAGCCCGAAGATGGCCTTGGCTCCGGCTTTATAATGAATTGGCTAGACGGCGAAACCATGGGGCACCGCATTAATCGTCGCCCAGAGTTAGCAGAAATACGCCCCCAGCTAGCGCGTAAATGCGGTGAAATTCTGGGCCGCATTCACAACATCGATTGGCGTGCCGAGAAGCTAGACAGTTTCCTAGAAGTCCTTGACACCCAATCGCTGATCCAAAAGTCATGGGATGAATACTTAGAGCTTAATATCCCGGTTCCAATGATTGATTTCACCGCCCGCTGGTTAATGGAAAATCAGCCTGAACAGCGACGCCAAACCCTAGTCCACACCGACTTTCGCAATGGCAATTTGATGGTTAATGCTGCCGGTATCGAAGCCGTTCTCGACTGGGAGCTAGCTCATATCGGCGACCCGATTCAAGACCTTGGCTGGCTGTGCGTTAATTCATGGCGCTTTGGTAATCGCGACTTAGTCGTTGGCGGCTTTGGTCATCTTGAAGACCTATTAGCCGGCTACCACGACGCAACGGGCATTACCGTAACAGAACAAGAAGTCGCGTTTTGGCAAGTTTTAGGCTCGTTCTGGTGGTCAGTAGGCACCTTGCGTATGGCGAATACTTGGCGAACCGGCGAGACGCCGAGTTTAGAGCGTCCAGTAATTGGTCGCCGTTCTTCTGAAGCGCAAATGGATTGTGTCAACGTTCTTATACCCGGTGATTTCACACTACCAGAGACGCCAGCATTAGATGCTGGTACACAACTTCCTATGCCTGCGGAACTTCTTGAAGGTGTTATCAAATTTTTGAAAGAAGATGCCGCAGTAAACCTTGCAGCACATTCAAGCTTTCTTGCTAAAGTCGCGGCCAATTCACTCAGTATCGCTCAGCGAGAATTATTGATTGGGCCAACCGTGGAGGTACAAGAGCAGCAACGCCTGCAAACCCTACTGGGAAAAAGTGGCGACCTTAACTCTCTAAGAGCCTCACTCAGCAATAGCTTGCGATATGGCATGCCACTGGACACGCCGTTGTTAGCAGAACATTTGCGACAGACCGTTGCCAATCAATTGGCGATAGACCAACCAAACTATTCGGCATTGCAATGAGCATAACCGCGCAAATTATCACCATAATTTGCGCGGTTATATCCTCACTATTACTCTACAAGCACACATTGTTTATGTGCCCAAATTCTACATACAAATAGTAGATTAGCGAATAAGTTTTATGCAGCGTTATCGGTTTTTTTTAAGTAATATCCCTTTTTAAAACTCTGCAAAAACGACGTATTACGACCCTAATTTTATAAAAACTAAATACCGTAATAATAGCTAGCGTTAAACTAGTTTAACGCCCCCCACTTTTTATTCTTTTATGCTAACGGTATAAATCAATATAGAGACTACGTCATGAACAAACACAGCCAATATCCATCAATTTTTCAACCGCTGGACCTTGGATTCACCCAATTAAAAAATCGCATCATGATGGGGTCTATGCATACGGGTCTTGAGGAAGTTGGCGAGCCAGGATACCAAAAAATGGCGACCTACTTTGCGGAGCGCGCAAAAGGTGGTGTTGGCATGATTATGACGGGGGGCATTGCCCCCAACCCAGAAAGTAATGTCAGCATGATGGACCAAGAAAGCGATAGTGCCATGCTCTATCGCGAAGATCAGGTACATCAACACAGCTTAGTCACTACGGCAGTGAAAGAAGCCGCACCAGACTGCAAAATGTGTATGCAAATACTGCATCCCGGCCCGGTAACAGCAAATCCAGACGCCGTATCTCCCTCCGGCATCCGTTCTCCCCTTGGCACGCCAAACCCCAAAATAATGACCGAGGCCGACATTGAAAAAACGATCAGTGATTTTGCTAACTGCGCCGCACTGGCGCAAAAAGCCAGCTACGATGGGGTCGAAATTATTGGTTCAGCAGGCTATTTAATTAGCACATTCTTGGTAGAAAAAACTAATCAACGCACTGACCGCTGGGGCGGTAGCTACGAAAATCGTATGCGCCTAGCCATTGAAGTAATCAAGCGGGTACGCCAAACCGTTGGCGAGAATTTTATAATCGTCTACCGCATTGCCGCCATGGAAATGATGGAAGATGGTAGTAGCTGGGATGAGGTGGTACGCCTTGCAAAAGAAATTGAAAAACATGGCGCTACCATAATCAGTACCCACTTCACCTGGCACGAATCTCGAGTACCCACCATTGCCACCCGCGTACCCCGCGCGGCATTCGCCTCGGTCACGGGGCGACTGCGCAAAGAAATCAGTATCCCAGTGATCACCAGCAACCGCATTAATACGCCAGAGACTGCAGAAGACGTGCTAGCCAAAGGCTGGGCCGACATCGTCTCTATGGGGCGCCCCATGTTGGCCGACCCCGAGTTTGTAAACAAAACCAGTACCGGTCGCGAGGACGAGATCAATACCTGCATTGGCTGTAACCAAGCCTGTCTTGACCACACCTTCCAAGGTAAGCGCGTCACCTGCTTGGTCAACCCCCGAGCCTGCTACGAAACCGAGATTAATATCACACCGGCAGCAACAAGCAAACGCATTGCCGTTGTCGGCGCCGGACCAGCGGGATTATCCTTTGCAATTACCGCCGCACAGTGCGGCCATAAAGTGACCCTATTCGAAGCCTCCGATGCCATCGGCGGTCACTTTAATATGGCTAAAGTGATTCCCGGTAAAGAAGAGTTCCACGAAACCATTCGCTACTACAATCGGCAAATTGAGCTCAATAATATTGAGCTGCGCTTAAACACCTATGTCGATGCAGATGCTCTTCAAGATTGGGATGAAGTTGTCATCGCCACCGGTATCAAGCCCCGCGTACCGGAGATAAAGGGTATCGACAACGCCAAGGTATTCAATTACCGCGATGCTATTCTTCATCCCGAGCGTATTGGCAAGCGCGTTGCCATTGTTGGTGCTGGCGGCATCGGGTTTGACGTTGCCGAGCTATTGTCACATGCCGGTGTTTCCGCCGGTCTCGACATCGACGTATTTGCCCGTGAATGGGGGATAGATTTTAAAAATCACCCGCGCGGTGGCGTCGCCGGGGTTGAACCCCAGGTTGAAACTAGCGGCAGAGAAATCTATCTTCTGCAACGCAAGGCGCAATCAGTAGGCCGAACCCTTGGCACCACCACTGGCTGGGCCCACAAACTCAGCCTGCGCCGCAAAGGTGTACATATGTTGGCCGGCGTACAGTATGAAGGTATTGACGACCAAGGTTTACACATACAGTATCAAAACGAAGCGCAAACCCTTGACGTAGATTCCATCGTCATTTGCGCGGGTCAAGAATCAGATAATGCACTGTATCGGGCTATCAAGTCGAAACGAGATAATGTGCATCTCATCGGTGGTGCTGAGCTGGCAATGGAAATTGATGCCAAGCGCGCCATTGACCAAGGTTTTAGGCTCGCGATTTCTCTCTAAAAAATAAGAAGAAAGGACAACATAATGAACGAGTTTGAACCACAGGCTACGCCCTACGAGACGATTTTAGTAACGCAAGAGCAGGACATGGAAGTTGTCACGCTGAATCGTCCTAAAGCATTGAACTCAATGAATCCATTGATGATGCTGGAGCTTCAGCATTACTTTGCCAGCCTGCGCTACCGCCAGGAAGTGCGGGTGGTATTACTAAAATCAGAGGGCAAACACTTCTGCGCGGGACTCGACATTTCACCCGAATTTGCCGTCGACATTAGCAGTGGCTCCGAAGGAATGCGCATTCAAAATCGCGTCGCTGAAATCATTAAACTGATGCGCGCTTGTCCGCAACCTATTATCGCAATGATTCAAGGCGCTGCCTGTGGTGGCGGCTTCTCGCTGGCTCTGGCAGCAGATGTGCGTATTGCCGAACCGCAAACTAAAATGAATACCGCGTTTACCCAAGTTGGATTTTCCGCCTGCGACGTGGGAAGCAGCTACTTCCTCACTCGTATGCTGGGTACATCGGTTGCCTCAGAGTTAATGTTGACAGGTCGTTATCTACTGGCAGATCGTGCCCTTAGCTTAGGCTTTGTGTCCGCAGTAGTTGAAAAAGATCAAATGGAAAACGAAGCCCGCGCCATCGCTGCCGACATGTTAAAAGTATCGCCGATGGGACTGCGTCTCACCAAAGATGGCATCAATGTTAACGTTGATGCCGGCAGTTTGAGCGCGGCCATTTCGCTAGAAGACCGCCAACAAATTTTATGTGGTCTTTCCGACGACCATCACGAAGCCCTAGCCGCATTCCGTGAAAAACGCACGCCTGACTATTCGGATAAATAAACGGTATTCACAAATCCATAATGACGCTTGGCATTAAACAAGATTGACCCTCGTGCTAATCGTCCCATAAAAAAGGAAGAAAGATGAGCTATTTAACACAGCAGTTTTCATTGCAAGGAAAAACCGCACTGGTAACCGGTGGCGCACGCGGCATAGGTGAAATGATTGCCGAGGGTTTAATTAAGGCTGGTGCAAAAGTGTATATCACCTCTCGCAAGCAAGAAGACCTTGATGAGAAAGTGGCCGCGTTCAACCAATACGGTGAATGCATTGGTATTATTGCCGACGTCGCCAGCACCGCAGGAATAGAAGCACTAGCCGCTAGCATTACCGAAAAAGAATCTCAGTTGGATATTCTCATCAATAACGCCGGTAAAACTTGGGGAGCGCCACTAGACAGCTTTCCAGAAAAAGGCTGGGATGATGTGATGACCATCAACGTCAAAGCGCCCTTTCTGCTAGTGCAAAAATTACTGCCTTTATTACGTAATGGCGTCACGGCCAAGAAACCCCACCATATTATTAATATTGGCTCGATTGCTGGCTTAAGCAGCGACAGTTTAAGCGCCTACTCTTATGGCACCTCTAAAGCAGCTATTCACCATTTGACGGGCGTACTGGCAAAAGGTTTGGTTAAAGATCACATCAATGTCAACGCCATTGCCCCTGGCAGCTTTCCCAGCAAAATGACCGCCGGCATTATGAAAACAGACGAAGCCAAACAAGCGGTTTTGGCCACCATACCAATGGGGCGTATGGGTGACCCCGAAGACATTGCCAATCTAGCTATTTACCTGTGTTCTAGCAGTTATATGACCGGCAATATCGTTCCTATTGATGGCGGTTCACTTTTATAAAAAGTATTAAGTGCCAGAAAATTCAACCATTTAAAAAAGTCATATTTAATTTTTTGTTATCTCGTTTAAAAGGAAAAATAGAGATATTCATTAAAGTCGCGGTTATAACTGGTGGCGCATCTGGTTTAGGTCAAGCAATGGCAGGGCTCCTTGTCTGCAAAGGTGCGAAGGTTGCCCTGCTTGACTTAAAACATAGCGGCTGGTGAAGAACTTGCCGCCAAGCTCGGCGAAAACGCGATCTACCAAAATGTAAACGTCAGCGATGAAGAGTCGGTAAAAGAAACACTAGCCGCCACTTGCGAAGCCATTCATAGGCGGCTAAGTTATTTAATCAACTTGATTTGATACCTGAGAAAGCCTGTATGACGGGACCAATGCCTGCTAATTGAGAAAAATTTAGTAGGTATTGGCCCGCTTCTGTAACGTGACTATAAATTACACTATTCACATTAAATTAAAATGCACTGCATTAAGATATTCATACCTGTGCTTTAATCACCGAAGACACAGGTTAATACTCTAAAGTATCCTCCATGACCCCACAAAACGAAGCCGATTCTAATCGAAGCACTTATGCCGCATTTAATTGATCAAGCATCCACTATCCTCTAATATGACTAGACTCTCCACACGGCACACACCTATCCCAGTAATAAGTAAGGAACGAATACAAATTATGCGTTTACGATTTATTGCAGTATTTCTGGTAGTTCTTACCCCTACCCCCAGCCTTGCAGCGATAAACACCATAGTCGCAGACGTGTACTCGTACAACAGCAACGACTACTTACGCGTGGCCATTCAGCCCGAGATATCTGCTGATATCCTCATGGGCGAACCACTTATTGCATGCCGGGCTAAATGGTCGATTAAATCGGCTCATATTGACGGGGAAAATTATCCGCTCAGTTTTTTTCCTCCTGAAGCGCAAAAGGATATAAACCTATTTTCACTACAACTTATTTTTCAAATTGATAGTCCAGCGGGCTTTAACGCGATCGCCTGTGATCCAGGCCACCTCGAAGCACCTGGGAGCAATAAATGGAGTTTCACTGTTACTGGTAGCCCTTCGTGGGAAAAATTAATCCGTAAAGATATTAAAAACACCTACACCAACAGTCTACAGTCTCAATTCAATCTTCGCTCAATCCGCAGTCCGCAGTACCTAGACGCAGATTCCGCCAAAACAACGTATCGTCAATCTATTATGGAGGCATCACCCCTAACCGGAACTTGGGTGCGAACCGCTGCCATTGAAAAAGGCGAGGTCAATCTGTGGCCCTTGCGTAATATTGTGCTGAAAAAACGCCTAGCCGACAGCGAAAAGGTTACCACCAAACCCAATGCAGCCGAAAAGGTTGTGACTGTTGAAGATATAGACTCATTGTTTAGCGATGCCGCGTTTGATACCCAATTGAAAGCCATCAGTAAATCTGTTGATGATCAAGCCGCACTAACTTCCATGCGCGACGACATTAAAAACGGCGAGGAGCAATCAAAAAGTAAGAGTTATGCGTTATTTCGAGAATACCTCCGCGTCAAACGCGTCAGTAAAGCCTGCTCTGAACAGACACCAGAAAACCTCCAAGCCCTATTAGCCCAAACTCAAGAATGTCAGAAAAAATGGCAAGGACTTGAACCCTTCGATGTGCATGGTCGCTACGGCTATAAACTAAACGGCGAAGTCGTTATTGAAGCGCAATACTCAGACGCAACCAGCTTTAAAAATGGCTATGCACTGGTAGTAAAGAACGACCGCCTACTGTCGATTACTCCCAGCGGTGACGAACATAACCAACGCTATGATATCAGCCTAGAATCAGGCTACTTTTCTACACTAGGTCTAATACTCGCCAAAGAAGACGAGCTCTATGGCTATATTAATTCCAAGGGCGAGACGATCATAGATTTTCAGTACAGCGCCGCAGAATCTTTTGATGACTTAGATCGAGCAATTGTAAAAAAGAATCGAGGAGCCCAGCTGATTGACGAAAACGGCACTGTTTTAGCGCGCAGTCCAATTAATTTCGAGTTAAAAGATGGTCATTACATAAGCAGTGAGACATATGATTTCGAAAGAGGAAACTGTTCTGAAGACGACGTAATAAGCGGTTCTACACAGGCTTACACGGCCGACGGACAGCCGATCGGCGAAGAAAAATACTACAGCTATCGTCAGAGGCATATATGCCTACTACGATCAAATTAATACTAAGGTGCATATTGATGACGACACAGGTAAATACACTCCTTGGTAAACTTACACAGCAGATCGAAACGCGGTCAGTAACAACGAGTAGTCCGGCTCTCAATGGAAACGCGATAAACAATTATGAATAAACCTACAACACTAGCCGCTAAGATTCTAATCGCTATCGCCGTGTTAATGACGTTACAGGCATGTACCACGCGCCCATCTCGGCACATTGAATTCAAAACAGAATATATCGGTATAGAGCAACGCTGGGATAGCGACTCTAAGGCAAAGGAAGAAAATGTTCGCAACATCGAGTTCGGCAATTTCAATGTCATTAATGGCTCTTTACACTTCTCTCCACAGACACATTATATTCTGCAAGAATACAACTTTGAGCATTATGAGGAGTACGATCGTACGCACTTCGGTCCAAAATGGAACTTTATTCTATTTCCCGTCATAGGCTGGATGGCCTGCCTTTTTGATATTACTGAGTGCTTTGGCTGGACCACAGATTGGAGCGACTGGTCGAGTAGTAAAAGTAAAAACGAACAGCCGAATGGCAATATTCAGGAAAAAACATACTCAAAACTGCCTTACGACACTACTGTCAGTTTGGCATTTTCTGGGCAACTGCCTTCAGGAAAGGTATATACGAGCCCCTCAGAAAAACTATGGCGTGGGGTAGGACCAGTTGATGTCAAAAGAAAAGTGCAAAAATGGCCTGAAAAACCGACAACATTAAGCGTGCAATTTAATATCGCGCATAAAGAGGAAAGCTATGACACCAGGTATGATTTTACGGATACAGAAATAGCCTCCCTCACACTCGAGTCCGACAGCTGGAATAGCCATGATGAGAATAGACACAAATATTTCTACCAATTGACCTCTGCATTAAAGGCAGAAAATCATTCAGCGGCCCTCGCTGCGTTTAAAAAACTTGAAGATATGGATTTTGAAAAACCAGAATCCTTTTGGTATCGTTATGCTCTTAGTGCAAAAAAAGCGGGAAAACCTGATATTGCCGCTACGAAAGCACGGCAATATTTAAAGGTCGCAATAAAACGCACATACGAAAAAGAGGCCACCGTAATGATTCCCGATATTAAATAGATTGTTAATTGAATGACTATTTTTAATCTGATTTCACTGCCGCCTCTAAAGAACAATAGCGAAATTTAACAAGAGGCATTCACGAATAATTATTATAATAACGTGATACTAGCCTCTTCCATGGGCTTTAAAACAAGCCCTTTTTGCTAATAAACTAACCGAAAATATAATCCAATCGGTTTTATAGGCGCTCAATAATAATTGCCGGCGCCATACCGCCAGCCGCACACATGGTGACCAAGCCGCGCTTTAAGTCACGACGCTCAAGCTCGTCCAGCAGCGTACCTATCAAGATAGAACCCGTTGCCCCAATCGGGTGACCCAGCGCCATAGCGCCACCGTTAACATTGACCTTTTCGCGATCTAATCAGCAATAGCACGCAGTACTGTTGAACCAAGGCGTTGCGGGTGTATGTGCGTTAAGGCACCTTTACCGTATTTACCCACACCACGCGGAGTTCTGCACGCGTCAATAATATATGCTTCGGTCATAACAATTCCTTCTACTTTCTCATTCCAAAATATTCAATTGAAATTAACTCAACTGAACCCTTTTACTCACAGCATTTTTGACTACTGTTCTTTTAAATTATTTTGAATTAGAAAACACGAACCCATATCGCTTACTTAGCTAACTCAATGATTACAATTTTCCGCGTTCGCACTGATTCTAGTTACGCCTTAAGCTGCTTAGACAGGTCAACAATAATTCCATCTGGACGACCGAGATAGCATAAGCAAACAAACCTAGTCGCGTTTTATCTGAATATTTGATTCCCGCTCTTAGCCAAACCCCGTCGTACACTCCCCCATGATCACAGGCAATTGCACAATCTCTCAGGCTCTTACAAATACACCCTTAGATATCGCGATAGTGTGGCGCTCGCCGCTCTGTAAATGCAACTAGCCCTTCTTTGCTATCTTCGGTCAAACTACAGAGAATTTGATTGCGATCCTCTAGTGCGATGGCGGCCTCCAAAGAAGCGGTATCGATATTAACGTTCAGGGCTTCTTTAGATAGTCGCAACCCCAACGGGGAATTGCTCAACATCAATTTAAGATCTTCTTCAACTGCATTTTCCAACTGACCTAGCTCCACCACTTGTGACACCAAGCCTATATCGAGCGCACGCTGGGCGAGAATAAACTTACCTGTAAGTATCAGTTCTGCCGCAAGTGATGCACCCACTAAACGCGGCAAGAAATAGGATGAACCCATATCACAGCCGCTGAGACCGATACGTATATAGGCACAGTTCATTTTCGCGGTGGTGTCGGCAATACGGATATCCGATGCCAATGCCAAAGATAGTCCACCCCCGCACGCAGCTCCGCTAATCAAAGAAATTATGGGCTGAGGACAGCGACGCATGGCAATGTAGATTTCAGCAATAGAACGCTGGAATGCCAATCCCTGTTGTGGGGAGTTCAGGTCTTGCGTTTCTTCTTCCTTAAGATCCAAGCCGGCACAAAAGGCACGACCTGCGCCTCTTAACACAATGATACGACGCTCGGGGCGAGTAGCCATTCCGCGAAAATAATCTCTTAAGGCTGTTACCATCTCTAAATTAAGTGCGTTCAATGAATCAGGACGGTTCAATATTACCCAGTCGACTGCGCCTTTCTCTTCAATAATTAAATGTTCGTTTTTTTTATTTTCCATCAATTAATCTCCCCTCTGCTCGCTTGAGCAAAATAGTCTACTAAGAATGCGTAGACCGTTATTAATTAGCCTTTTGGCCAGCCTCAGTCATTTATGATGTTAAGGATTCCTTGTTCAGTATCTATTTTTTATTTTTCAATTTTCAAACTTGAGTTCTCACCATCAATTGAATAAGCATCAATTAAATCTCAAGAAAAACCGCTAACCTTATTCATTAATTGAGCTCTATTTTCCACATTAACAGCATAAAAGAATAGCTAGCTAGGGTCATTAAACTAGTTTAATGACCCTAGCTTTTAAGTGATGGTGATATCTTTTAAGTTCACAATCGATGCGCTAGGGGTTTACCTCCCCCTGTAGGAAAAATAGTCAACTGAACATTAAGTGTAGAAAATTTAAAAAAATCAGATTTTATTTTTATTCATAACTCACCACTAAAGCCAAGTATTAGCCTAGCAATGAAGTCATTTTATTTACGAGCATCAATAATATTAGGGAAGTATTTATCAATCAGACCATGCCAATCACGCCTGCCAACCTCCCTCACGCTTTATTTGAGACGCAGCTGCTTGCGGTATTTAGGAATAAACAACTCCTTACCTTTTATTTTTGACGTAAAAAAATGGCCCACGGCCATGCCCTGCTTTCCGAAAGGTAAGGCAGTGGCGCCAAAATTGGAGCCCAGCGGCACAAGAATCGGGGCCACTGGCCAGGGCGTATAGGGTTTTAAACTTGTTACTGATTTGCCAGCCAACACGACCTTAATGGTCTTTTCCAACCAAGGCACTTGGCGAGCTAGGGCGACGATGGTCATGGCATCACCCGATGCCAGTACATCACCCACCGCAAAGAGATTCGGTCGCAATTGGCTCGGGCGCATCCAACCGTCGTGTTCCACGCGGCCATCGGTAGCGAGCTTCACTCCATCAACTTTGGCCAGCAATTCAGACTGTGGACGAGAACCTACCACCGGGAATACAAGATCGGCTTCGATCTGCTGACCGCCTTCTAGAGTGACCTTTCCCGCATAGGGCTCTGAAAGGGATTGTAAATCCTCCACAGCCTTACCGGTATGTAATTGCACACCCAGTTTGAGCAGGTCTGCCTCCAGCTTCTTCGCCAAGTTCGGTGTGTAAGTGGGAAATAAGTGATCTTCATTGGTGACCAAATGAATCGCTTTGCTCGGGTATTTACAGGCAATCTCGCCTGCCAGCTCCGTACCCACTGGGCCGGCACCCACAATAACCACCGTATTAGCGGCATTAAGAGATGCCGCCACCTCCTTCTGAGCAGCGCGATAGTCATCTAAACCAGCGTCAGAATGCTTAAAAGGTTTGGCATACGTTGAGCCTGTGGCCACCACAATAATGTCTGCGGGCAATTCACGACCATCAGTTAGCTCTACGCCATCTTCTTTGATGTTTGCTACCCAACCCTGTACGACCTTACCGCGCGCTAATAAGTTGTCGTAAGGCATAATTAACTGATCCAACAACGCCGGCTCGGCAAGCGCTCTGATCGCGGCTGGGGTATGCACAAAGCAGGACTTGCCGTCGATCATCGTGACAATCGCCACGGAATCCAATTTTTTAGCGAGGTCTATCCCGCCGTGCCCGCCACCGATGATTACGACATTCTTCATTAACGATATTACCTTCGTTGCATACACCAAATTGTAATACAATATATCAAATATTTAGTGGGGGCAAAGAGCTTATTTTACCGCAACCCCTCACGATAGAACGCTCACGCAGGTTCTACCGATACCTAGATGGATATATACTCATCCAAAGCTGACCTAACAGCCAAATCCTGCCAAAAAGAAATTCAGCTTAGTTCTAATAATCAGTCTTAAGGACATTAATCTACTTTTCGAGACAACTTTCCTACAGACGTCCCTGTCGCCGTAAGCACACCATCAGAAGTGTAGAGCTTGGCCTCAAAAAAGCCGGTTTTATAACCCGCCTTAACGATTTTACCCTCTGCCAGTATTTTGCCTGCACGGGTGGGTTCTAAATAGGTGGTGTGTATCTCAAGAGACGACATATTAACAATGCTATGATCCAAGCCCCACAATACATGGCTCATTGCCGCGTCTAGCATGGCGGTGACAAAGCCACCCTGCACCACGTCGACAGAATGGCAAAGTTGAGTATCGACGTTAAATTCCATTTTGCAGGTTTGCTCAATGGGATCTAAGTCGAGCACCTTGGCACCAAGCAATATCAAAAAGGGCAATTGATCACGGTTAAGATCAGCTATGCTTTCCTGTATCGTTTTAGTCATTAGCATTAATTGGTTTTCTCCTACCACAGATCATCATTGCCTAGCTTACAACTACTAAATCTACCACTAAGAATTTGCGGCCATAAATTTCTCTATTTCTAACATCGCTTCATCACCCTCTGGCACCTGATCATGAAAAATATGCCAAACGTGCAACATATGCGGCCATACCTGCAGTAACGCTGTCGTGCCACTCTGTTTAGCCTTATTAACGTAGCGACAGGCGTCGTCGAAAAACATCTCTGCCGAACTGACGTGAACAAGTATGGGCGGCAAGTTCGAGAGGTCGCCATGAATAGGCGACAACCACGGTTCATGAGGGCGGGCGCGATTGCTAAAAAGACTAAACCACAAAAGCAACGAACGTGGGATTTTCATCAGCTTGCCAAAATCAGGCCCTAGCATTGGATCTGTGGGAATATTTTCACGCATGCTTTTACTAGAACAGGTGCCGTCAACAGGCGGCGACAGCGCAACCGCGGCATTAACCGGACGCAAACCCTCATCCCGCGCCCAAGCCACCAGCGCTAAAAGCAACAAAGCTCCAGCTGAATCCCCCGCTGCAAAAAAAGTTTTTACTGAAGACGTCCCCTCAGGGCCATTTTCCAAAATCCAACGATAGCTCGTCTGGCAATCTGCCATACAATCCATTCTGCGGTGCTCTGGTAGCAAGCGGTAATTAATTGCCAATACAGATGTTCCTTGAGATTTTGCTAATCGCGTAGTAATAGCACGATGGCTGAGCGCACTACCTGCCATAAACCCGCCTCCGTGGAGATAGAGCAAGCGACGATTTGGATCGGCATTGTCGGCAAGCACCCACTCCGCAGCGACACCATCAACATCCACGGGCTGTATACGCACTCCGTCTAGCGGGACCTCGCTACCCAAGGCATCGATAGTTTCGCGCATAGTGGGGACTACTTCCCTGAAGGAGCCCTTGGGCTGAGATTTTCGCCGTTCGTTCAACATATTCAGCGCATCAACGTGGCCCTGACTGGGCGCAAGATTGGCAGGCCTCATCACTGTTTCAGGTGCACCGTCATAGCGACTAAGGTTTTCTCCACCCAGATAGAAGTGAGTAAATACCCAAAGCAATACCAATAAGATTAAGGCACTTATTAAAATAATTTCGGCAGACAAGACGGTAAACCTCAATATTAATTTAACTGTTACAAGCTTACAGGCGCCAACAGCGGAAACAAAATCCCGCTTCCTGAATCATTCAAAGCCAAGCTGACACTGCATTTATAAAAGAGATATTACTGACAAAAATACAACCCCGCATGGCATCATCACTTGGCAAGAAAGCCTTCGACCTCGGTCATAAAACGATCAAACTGATCATGGTGCAACCAATGCCCTGCCTGTGGAATATTAACAGTAGAAACATTTTGAAAATGCTTTATTCGCCCATCAACTTCTGGATCAACGGCGAAAGAATCTTCACCACGCAACATTAATATGGGACAACTAATACGCTGCCAAAGTGAATACAAATCAATATATTCATGATCCGGGTAAAGTGCGTGAATGTAGTTGTCGTATTTCCAAGAATAAGTGCTATCTTCGTTTTGTTTTAGCGCATGACGGGTTAGATGGATTGCTCGCTCATCATCAAGGTGCCCATTTTCACTACGCATACGGGCCAAGGCTTCAGCAAAGCTTGGGTAACGCTTGACCTGTCGTGAAGACACGTTGTAGACACTATCCATCCACTCTGTGAGTCGCTGATGGACAGGAATGGAAAGGCTGTTTTCAATTTCTTCTTTGGACTTTATCAAGCCTTCAATAATAATCATTTTATCAACGATTTCTGGATTTATTCCCGCGTACATCAAGGAAATAAAGCCACCAAAGGAATGCGCAATAATGGTAATTTTTTTATAACCCTTAACGTGTACTAACTGTGTTAAATCATGGACAAAATCTAGTTGACGATAACTGCCACTTGCCGACCAATCACTGTCGCCATGACCACGTAAATCAGGGGCTATGATGTTGTAATTTGAGCTCAGCGCCTGAGCAACCCAATCCCAATTCCGACAGTGATCCAAACCACCATGAATCATGAGAATCGGCTCTGCCTTAGCATCACCCCATTCCACATAATGGAGGCGCAAACGCTGCGAATAGTAGTTTTGTGAAATAGGGTTCATAGTAAGTGCCAACAACAAATACCTTTTTTAAATTTAAGATTTTTTATCGTGACTAGATCGGGACGATACATCAACTATTTTGCCACTATCATAAGTAGCCAGAATTTCTTTTAACTTGCGGCTAATTTTGGTCTGCTGACGAATCATTTCTAGCTTAGGCCAAGTACAACGTTCGCCAGAATTAACAAGGTGAGTGATTTCTTTTGCGCTCGGTGTTGCCAGCACGGTTCTTGGGTTGAAAAATCTATAATCTGGCAGAATATTAATATCGCCGCCGTACTCTTGATTTATCAGCGAACGAATCATTCCCGTCACTTGGGTCACTTTGCCATTATTTCTGTCCGCACGACCGAGTATCATGGTAGCGGCATTGACCCATTCACGCGCTGAGCGCCTCGCGGCTGCACGGAGTATTCCCGCGTTGCTAGGGCGACGTATGGAAGCCGCGTCGAAGGGAATTACAAAAGGGTTCGCTTGACTGACAATATAATGATTGACGCCATACAAGCGAGCGAGACGTTTAGCAGGTAAATCGTCGCTGAAAGAGCCGTCAACCCAACGCCGAGAAGGGAGGTAATTCACACGCTCACCGTGATCATCCAAGGCTTTTAAGGTAACCGGCTGATAAATTCCCGGTACTGCCGTAGACGCCATCACGGCACTGTGAATCAGCACGCTGGGAGAGGTAGTTTCGTTTAATAACCGCGATGTTTGATGCGTCTCAGCAGCGGCAATTGAAATATTTACGGCGCGGCCAGTTTTGGCATAAGCCTGTTCAAAGCTTAGGTCCGGCACTATTCCAGCAATACTTTCCTCTAGGTCAGTCGGATCGGTCACTCCCGATCTTGCGGCCCCCTCCTTAATATCACCGAGCAAATAGTCTAGATGGAGTTTTTCCTTTAATTCAGAATCACTGTGAGTACAGAGCATGCTTGCAACGATGGCTCCACCGCTAGAACCAGAAATAACACGAGGCAATAATCCTGCATCCACCAGTGCCTTGGCGACGCCCATATGAAAGAACAAGAGTGAACCCGAACCGCTAAGCATTAACGCTGTATGGCCAAAACAATGATTCGCGCGTTCAAAAAATTGAGCCTTTGTGTCAGCGGCAATATCGGCACTGCTGTCATTAGCAATCAAATCTAAGGTGTGCACAATCTCATCGATATACTCTTCAATCAGGTTTTTTGTTCCCGCCTTGGCGTGCTGATACAGACCTCCGCGCCCCATACCACCGACGTTGCCGTGAATCCCCTCGTTCAAGGTAAACAACAACCCACGAATATCACCCCTAGCTTTAAGACTCCGTAAACGATCAAGCCGTCCACGAATGGATACGTAGTCGAACTGACTACTGGTATCGGTACGACGCCATTTATCCAGCTTATGATATTTGTCATAAGACTCGGCAGCGGCTAGCCACTCCTCATAGCTTTGAGCGCTTTTCAAAGCGCGAGAGAGTTGATGGCTAGTTAATATTTGCATTCTTGATGTAGCTCCAATGTTGTTTTAGTTTTTCTTGTCACAGGCTTTTTAATTCAGCAACTTTAGAACGTTTACTATTGAGCTCCTTCCAAAGGAGCGGTCATAAAACCTTAGGCTCGAAATATGTAACAGCGTTCGGGAAGTCGTTAGAAACAAAAATCGTGTCCAGGGCCGTTAGCTGTTTCATTGCGGTCACCCTTGCCAATTGGGCAGTTATTAATTTTATTTTTAATGCTGCTTACGCCCTGCATCCATGACGGTGTCTCTACGCTCATCCAGCGCTGCAGCACTAATTTTTTTGGCATGCGCTCGACTAATTTTTCCCTCTTCCTCAATTCCTTCACTCAATCCGTGATCAAGCGAGTAATTAATAAGGCGCTGTACGGCTTGCAATGTATCGCGATCAGCGGCTTGAATATCTTTCGCCAATTCAAGGCAATACGGTATCAATTCATCGGCTGCCAGCACACGGTTAACCAAGCCCCAATTAGCCGCAGTATGCGCATCGACATATCGCGCTGAATAACTCATTTCCTTGGCGCGTGATGCACCAACTAACATAGATAAGCGCTGGCTCAGGCCCCAACCCGGCACCACACCCATACGCACATGGGTATCGGCGAACTTAGCCTGCTCTGATGCAATGAGAATGTCGCACATCAACGCAATTTCAAAGCCACCAGTGATCGCAAATCCATTAATAGCACCAATGAGCGGTTTACCTAGATTGCGCACCGCGTCGTGAAATTCAGGGCCGCCGTCACCCTCGGACTGCAGTCCTGTTTGGCCCAACTCTTTTAAATCAAGGCCGGCAGAGAAAGATCGACCAGACCCGGTAAGTATCACCACATCCGTGGCCTGATCAGTCGCCAACCGTTTGAATTCTTGTGCCAGCGCCGCTCTAAGCTCTAAAGAGAGCGCATTAAGCTGCTCAGGTCTATTTAGAGTGACGGTAGTCACTCCCTCGTCTGTGTGACTGAGTAATACACTCATCTCACCACTCCTTCTAAAACCGGATTCATCCGCTGAGATGCGAACGCGCAATGCATTCACATTTCAGCAGCGCATTTCTAATCAACCGCGCCCAGTTGGAATGTCGTTGAACGCCAAACCTTTATCTGCGCGCATCTCTTCAGGTAAACCAAGCACGCGCTCGGAAATGATATTGCGCAAAATTTGGTCGGTGCCGCCTTCGATGCGCAGCGCCGGTGAACGCATCAACATCGCCTGGAAGCGTGCGCCACCCTCGGCAATATCGGCATCATCAATTACCGCCGCAAAACCCTGCATATCCATCGCGTATTTGGTGAGGTCCTGCATCAACTCACCCGCAACCAGTTTGCTTATGGAGTTCTCAGGGCCAGGCATGCCCCCTTTCGCTACGAGATTGATTGAGCGAATGCCGGCGTTCTTCAAGCCAGACACTTTGGAGTAATAATCCGCTAGACGGGCTTTTACGTCAGGACGCGCTATCGCCTTGTCGTTTTCAAGAATCAGCGTGTTTACCAGCTCCATAAAATCTGCAAGCCCCGTTGGCATAAGTCCACCAATGGCCATACGCTCGTTCATCAATGTTGTGAGCGCCACGCGCCAGCCATCACCAACCTCGCCAAGGCGCTGCGCGTCGGGAATACGGACGTCTTCGAAATACACTTCGTTGAAGGAGCTACCACCATTGATTTGCTTAATCGGGCGCACGTCTACACCGGCAGAACGCATATCCACAAAAAACATGGTCAAACCTTTGTGTTTCGCCACCGTCGGATCGGTCCGCGTAATCAGGATACCGTAGTCAGAATGTTGCGCGCCTGAGGTCCAAATCTTCTGGCCATTAACCACCCACTCATCGCCATCTTTAACTGCTTTGGTACGCAGACCAGCAAGGTCTGAGCCGCTACCAGGCTCAGAAAAAAGCTGACACCAAACTTCTTCACCACTGGCCAATTTAGGAAGATAGCGCTTTTTCTGGCCTTCACTGGCGTAGGCAATCATAGTTGGCCCACACATACCCAAACCGATAATAAACAGGCCAGATAGCTGGCTATAAACACCCTCTTCTTGCCCCCAGATAATACTCTGCATCGGCGTTGCACCACGACCGCCATACTCCTGTGGCCACATCATTGCTGCCCAGCCGCCTTCAGCCTTCTTACGCTGCCAAGCCTTGGAGACTTCAACGATGTCTTCACCGCCAGTATTCGCCTTGCCAAATACACTTTTCTTAAGGTGTGGTGCCAAATGTGTCGGCGCGTTCTCTGCTAACCACGCTCGCACTTCTTTCCGGAATGCACTGTCTTCGGGGCTGCTGTCATTCGGTACTGCGGCGCTATCAACATCGCCACCCTGAGCCGCTATTAAGTCCACCAATTTGCCTTCCCAGACACTGAGCCCACCAAGCTCTAATGTTTGGTAATTTGAGCGGCGATAGTAGATATGGCAATCAAATTCCCAAGTAAAGCCCATACCACCGTGAACCTGAATATTGTCCTTGGTGCACAACTGATAGGCCTTTGTGGCAGATACACGCGCTGTCGCCGCAACCAAAGGTAGGTCTGCAGAGCCGGTTGCTAGGACTTCGGCAGCTTCAAAACAATTGGACTCGGCAAGGCGCAGCGCCGTATACATATCGGCCATTATATGTTTTAACGCTTGAAATGAACCGATAGGCCGACCAAAGGCGTAACGCTCTTTGGCGTATTCTACAGCCATGTCTAAGGCCGACTGTGCCCCACCAATTTGCTCAAAGGCAAATAATACCGCGGCGCGGTCATACACTTGCTGGAGCTGATCCCAGCCCTGGCCATCGACACCTAGCAACTCAGCTTTTGCGTTATTAAATGTGACCGTTGCCGTATTTTTTGCCGGATCAATGGTGCTGACATTTTTCCGCTCAAAACCGTTATCACTCAACTCGACAATAAACATCGCAGGGCCAGCTTCGCCCTTAGCAAGAACGATAGCGATATCCGCAATGCCACCATCTGCTACGGCTAACTTAGTGCCATTTAAAACATCGCCGCTTACCGAACAGCTAATTGAGGACACTGTCACTTGCTCAAGTGTCTCGGCAACAGCAAAAGCACCAATCAGTTCACCACTGGCAAGTTTAGGCAACCAGTGCGACTTTTGCTCCTCACTACCAAACTGCACAAGCGCTTCAGTTACCAAATAGACAGTCGATGAAAAAGGAATAGCAGCTGCATGCTTACCAAGGCTCTGCGCCACCAAGCATAGACTTTTATAACCCGTTTCGACGCCACCATATTCGGCGGGAACATTAATGCCCATCAGGCCCATCTCGGCCATGCCTCGCCAAACATCAGCAGAATAAGGCTTCTCGCCATCCAATACCGAGCGGACTTCTTCTATACCGCTGTTATTACTTAGGTATTTATCTACCTGTTCCTGGATAACTTTATCGTCTTCTGAAAAATCGAGATTCATTTACTTGCTCCTTGTTTTTATAAAACAGCTTTAGGCAACAAAATTTACAGCGGTGTCGAGAGAGACTCGATCCGTCTTGGCTTGGTTGATTGCCGCGTCAGGATCGGGGTAACCAAATGACATGCCAAACAACACCCCTTCACTATCTGACAACGACAGAAACTCTCGTACCGGCGCAGGAAACTGTCCCAGCGCACCTTGCATACAACAACCAATACCTTGCTCTGCAAGCAGCAGTGCCAGTGATTGCGCATAAATTCCTAAATCGACCGCACCCATAATGTTCAGGTACTTTTCCATCGTAAAAAATACCGCATGAGGCGCACCAAAAAACTGCCAGTTTTTTATCATCGCGGCGCCTCGCGCTTGTTTGTCCTGACGCTCAATACCAAGCGCACCATAGAGTGCGCTAGCAGAACCAAACTGACGTTCTCTATGATCACCTTGATAACTAACAGTCCAATCAAAATCTGGAGATGGTGGCTTGCCTGACATGACCTCTGTGACTAAGAGAGCACTCAGGGCGTCTTTTTTCTCGCCGGAGATCACATGGGTTTTCCACGGCTGGGTATTACAATTAGAAGGTGATTGCTGAGCATCGCTAAAAATCTGGTGCAGCACTTCATCGGCAACCGGCTTATCCAAAAAACCGCGTGTCGAAGACCGTGACGTTAATAGCTGCCTAACACTCATATATACTCTCCAAATTTTAGTATGAAATTGTTAAATATTATTCTTAGCCATCGCTCTCACTGCGTCAGACTCTAACCGTTAGGTATGCCTCGTTCAATCCAGCGCTGAGCGCGATTAAATAACGCTACCGTAAAGCCATGCATCATATCCCCAACGCCCTTGTCTGCCTTTCCGGCGCAGGCACGGGCATGCGTCCCTTCTAGAATGATTCCGAGTTTGAAACACGCCAACACCGCATACCACTGCAATGCCGACAAATCACGATTGGAATACTTGCCGTAATGTGCAATTAATTCGGCAATCGATAAGAACCCGTCTGTCGGCTCTATCCTTGCTGTAGCAAAGCCATCATCATCGTCGGTCGTTGCCATTACCCAGCCAAGATCCAATAGCGGATCACCAATAGTGCTCATCTCCCAGTCAATCAACGCCGCCAATTCACCATTGTGATTATTAATCATGGTATTGGCCAAATGGCAGTCGCCATGGATGATCCCAGGCGTCGTGTCTGCGGGGATATTGTTTTCCAACCAGTCGTAAATTTCTTTCTCAAAAGGTAAGTTGCTATCACCATAGCCATCCAGCTTGGAAAAACCGTCCAACTCACCACGCCAGCGGCCGGGCTGCCGCTGCAAAAAGCCCTCAGGCTTACCAAAATCTGTCAGCCCTAGACTTTTATAGTCCAGCATCCCCAAAGCCGCCAAGGCTTCCATATGGCTCTCTGAAATACGACGACGCATGGCTGCATCGCTGCGATGGGGCTCGGGCATGACGGTAGCCGGGTTAAATCCATCCACCGGCTCCATCAAGAAAAATACCGCACCAAGTACTGACTCATCTTCACAATGCGCGATATAGCCAGGGTGTGGCACATTGCTGCCCGCCAAGGATTTCAGCATTCGCGCCTCTCGCAACATCACTTTGTTACTACTGGCACGAAGGTGTCGAGGTGGGCGGCGCAACACAAAGGGGCGACCACCGCGCTCAAAATACAATAAAATATTCTGGGTGCCGCCGGTTAGTAGGCGCTGATTATCAAAGCTACCGCCCGGAAGGCCTTGCATCTGCATCCATTCACCAAGACGGTCAAAGTCTACGAGATCTTTTTCTACTAGAGGAGTCAACTTATCCCTCCTCCACTGCGGCTTTGATCGTGGTTTTACCCAGCTGAGCCATATGCACCTCGTCCGGACCGTCGGCCATACGCACGAATCTCGCGTAAGCGAAGAGGTTAGCAATTGGCGTATCTTGGGAAAGACCCATGCCACCGTGTGCCTGCATGGCGCGGTCGGCGACTTCTTGGCACATACGAGGCGCCACAATTTTAATCATGGCGATAAGATCTTTGGCTTCTTTATTACCAAACTTATCCAACTTGTCCGCCGTGCTCAGGGTGAGCAAACGCGCTTGCTCAATTTCACAGCGTGACTTAGCAACTTCTTGGCGAATACTGCCCTGCTCTGACAATTTCTTACCAAAGGCCACGCGAGAGTCGACGCGCTTACACATCAAATCCAAGCAGCGCTGAGCCGCGCCAATCAAACGCATGCAGTGATGAATTCGGCCAGGCCCAAGACGGCCCTGCGCAATCTCAAAGCCACGCCCCTCACCGAGAATAATATTACTCACCGGCACACGCACATTCTCCAGCGCCACTTCGCCGTGACCACCCGGTGAATGCAATGCGTTAAAAACTTTCAAAGGCCGCACCAACCTCACGCCCGGCGTATTTTTTGGAATAACAATGGTGGATTGCTGGATATACTTTGCCGCCGTGGGATCCGTTTTACCCATCACCAAGAAGATTTCACATCGTGGGTCATAAACCGCTGACGACCACCACTTGCGGCCATTAATCACATACTCATCGCCATCACGAACAATGGAACACTCAACATTGGTGGCATCTGAGCAGGCATTTTGAGGCTCGGTCATCAAAAAGGCCGAACGAATATCTCCCGCTAACAGAGGCTTGAGCCATTTCTCTTTTTGTTCGGGTGTGCCATAGCGAGCAAACACTTCCATATTTCCGGTATCAGGCGCGCTGCAGTTGAATATCTCAGAAGCCCACTCATTACGGCCCATCAATTCTGCCAGTGGTGCATACTCAAGATTCGTCAGACCGGGACTAAATTCTTCATACTCTTTAGGTAGAAACAAATTCCACAGCCCCTGCTCCTTGGCTTTCTGCTTAAGCTCCTCAATAAGCGGTGGCACAACCCAAAGATTGGCGGGATCCTCAACAAATTCGTCGAAAGCCGCTTCGGCAGGGAATATATGCTCTTGCATAAACCCGTCCACCCGCGCCATAAGCTCTTTCACCTTGTCGCTGTATTCGAAATCCATCTATCTTATCCTTTTATTGCAAGTTGAATTCATCGTCGATATTTTCCGGCGTAATAGATGGTTGATAATTTCTGCAAGCATGCATTTTTCATTAACAGACAAAAAACAGTTTTACTGCCATCTCATTAATGGATGTTCACGCTCGCTAATCATCAAAACCCCATCACGCCTTTGCCTTTAATGTATAAACAAATTTTTAGTATTCAGTCTCGTAACGATATTCAAATTTGGCTAAAACGAGCTCTAGGTTTGACTGCTTAACGACCCGAGGCAATGGCTGTAGTTATTCATTATTTGAGCTCTATATTTGATACAGCAACAGCATAAAAGAATAAAAAGAAAGGGTCGTTAAACTAGTTTAACAGGGGCCTGTTCTCACACTATGGCGGTGTATTTCCGATAAAAACTAAACGGCAACCCTGAACAAGAAAGCTCAGCAATGATCAAGCATTACCGGACTGCTTACTCATCTCATGCCAATGTGAGTCATCTCTAACTAGGTGCGCTATTTCATGATTCATTATTGTTTTCATTATCATAGGATTTTTTACTAATCCTATGATGGCCAGCTCATACGCCCAGAGCCCACAGACACATTTACCCTAAGCCTTTAAGCGCTCCAGCTCGTCATTCGTCAAGCCGATATAGTCCACTACACTGGGCACAATCCACTTAGCCATATCATCTGTAGTCGTGGTCGAAATTTCCAAGGCAATGTCATCTGGACCCGCAAAATAAATTGAATGACAAAAACCGTGATCCATAGGCCCTAGACAATGTACACCTTTTGCACGAATTCGATCACGCAGAGCCAGTAATTCCTCAATCGAATCAACATTAAACGCCGTGTGCTGCAGGGTGCCGGCACGCGTATTATCGGCGGCATTTTTTGAATGGGTGACACCCATTTTAATATCTATTGGTGTACGCAGGGTGCTAAGAAAAGAAATTGTCGCGCGGTCATTCATTCGCATAAAAGCACGCACGGCGTTCTTTGCAGGGTCGGCCCATTGAATTGACACTAGCGTCATGCCAAGCACATCAGAAAAATAGCCCAAAGACTTTTTCATGTTGCTGCAGTTGAGTTCAAAGTGACTGAAGTCGTTTACTCTTTGCTGTGTCATGCCTTTCCCCTGCTAGAAATAATTGAACTGAGAATCACTTTTAAGGTGATTTTTAGCCCCGCTAAACGCCGTTTCAAATTAAACGGTTGCTTCTCGTTAGGGGGCACACTATCCACCGTAGCGTCAAACAGCAGTTCATCTGAAACCGTAAGCAATGCTCGGTATACAGGGTCTGGATAATTCATATGGTAGCCGGCATCGGCACCCAATAACGGATTGGGAACCGGAGTACTTGGCCGAGTATAGGGCTTGTGTGTTTTAAGGGCGTCCAATGCGTCCTTATCCAAGCCAACGGCTGCCGCCGCATCAGCATCGAACACGTTTTGCTCTGCGCTAGGCTGACAGCTAATTTGCAGTAGCATGCCCTCTGGGCCTGAAAAGTCGAAGGAGACAGGGTAGCCACCCGCGTTGATCTCAGAACAGCTAATGCCTTTAGCCTGAATTTTTTCCCGGACACTGCTCAGCTCTTCTAGACTGTCAACGTTGAACGCCAAGTGATGCATTGTGCCCCGAGTGCTGGTGCCGCTCATCTCGCCGGGGTGGGTAACACCAACAATTTGTTCCGCGCTAATATCTGGGTGGTACACGAAGGCCATACACGCCGAGTCATTAATCTTAAGGAATCCGTGCACCGTATTTTTTACACCATGCATCCAATACAGCGCTGCCAGGGGAAACCCCAACACATCGTTAAAATACAGCAGGGTTTTGCGCATATCTGAAGTGCAGAGCGCGAGATGGTGGATACCATTTGGTTGTAACATAATTATGTCGTCCACTTTCGATGCTATTTATTAAAAATTGATACCTGTATAACTTGAGAAGCTATTCCAAGCTAGTGATGCCTCAGGCCTTACAATCAGGTCGCGAGATTGCCAAGAGGCTCTCAATTTAATTAAATCTATTCATTAGTGTACCCTCGTTATTGTTCTTTTGTATAGCAATATGACATTATTGCCTTGCATCAGCCCAGAACAATTAACTGATCACATAAAAGCTGAAGCCTTACTCACATAGCCATTCGTCTAGGCCACGCTATACTCAGCCCTAGATGCCACACACTGAGTGATGACTCCAGCCAATAACCAATAAAACGAAAAGAGCTGAAAGATGACAACAAAAAAGACCTCAATCATAAAAGTCGCATTGCTGAGCCTACTTGGCCTCATTCTCATCGCTGGGGTGTATTACGCACCACTGATACAAAGGCTCTACTTCTCTCTTAATATAGAGGATGAGGCCAGCATGCCGGAGAATTTAAGAACGCTGCACCAATACTACAGCACCCACCTCATTGAGAGCTCAGCCACACCGCAGCCCTTCCCTCGCCAATTGCAAGAAAACGTCCTGCCGGAATCATTTCAAAGTCATGGCGAAACCATCAAGACCAAGGCTTTTTTTACTGATGCAAAGCCTACTGGCTTAGTCATCATTAAAGATGGTCAGATTATTTATGAAAACTATTGGCGTGGTCTTACAGAATCAGACACACAGTTCGCCTTCTCCGTGGCCAAATCCATCACCTCGGTCCTTGTCGGCATGGCGATCGGGGATGGTCTAATCAACGACGTGAACGATTCGGTCACAAAATACCTACCTCATTTCAAAGGCTCCGCTTGGGATAAAGCCACTATCGCCAACACACTCGAGATGTCCAGCGGTGTAGAGTTTGACGAAGATTACTCACGCACAGACACCGATATGCGTCGCTTCCAGATGGCCTATCTATTCGACAAACCTATGGAAGACTTTCTATTATCCTTAAAATCAAATCGCGAACCCGGTATCAGCCAAGGCTATAACAGCATGGAAACCCAAGCCGCAGGGTTTGTCATTCGCTCCGTCATTGGTGAGCGCTCACTATCAAACTATATGCACGAAAAACTCTGGCAGCCCCTGGGCGCACAGGACAATGCCTACTGGAATGTGGATGGCGCAGGAATGGAAGTCGCCATAGGTGGCCTGAGTATGAGCTTGCGCGATTTGGCAAAAATTGGACAATTGTACCTGCAGCGCGGCCGCTGGAATGGCGAACAACTGATTCCCGAATCATGGGTACTTGAGTCAACGACCCCAAGCAAGCCTTACCAAATGCCCGGCCGAGATAACCCCCTCTCGGAAAAACCGTTCGGCTACGGCTATTTGTGGTGGACACCGGTAGACCCCAACGGGCGCGAGTACTATGCTTCAGGCCTTTACGGCCAGTACCTCTTTGTCAATGAAGACAAGGGCATCGTTATTGCCATGTACAATGCCAACAACAACTTCAACTCTGCACCCGACTGGTGGAAAGAGCGCTACGAAGATTTTTTCCAAGCCATTGCCCAAAAGTACTAATTAAATCGCAATCAAGCTAATCACTAAACCAGCAACTTGCTCGCGGCGCGACGGGCTAACAAAAACCTTAACCACCGCGAATTCGCATCCCCAATGCAATAGGTGTATTGAGATGATAGAAGCAGAAGTTTTAAGCGAGGCCCCATCAAGTCACGAATTTTTTCGAGATATGTAAACAATAAGCTAGTCCAGCGGCTTCCGAAAATAATCGCTCCCAAACAAAGTTGTTCCGAATACGCACTTGCTATACGCCAAAACATAAAAAAAGAGGTCGGAATGGAATCAAACATTAATGCACCCCTCGGGGCTAAAAACAATCCTTACGCAAATAAGGGGTATCGCTATTATGTACTTGGCGCACTCACCACTGCCTATGCCTTTAATTTTGTTGACCGCCAGATTTTGGCCATTCTTCAAGAGCCAATTAAAGCTGAGCTAGGCCTTTCTGATGGCCAATTAGGCTTGCTCACTGGATTCGCCTTTGCCATGTTCTATGTGGTAATGGGAATCCCCATAGCGCGGATAGCTGACCGTGGTATACGACGAAACATTATTGTCTGGGCTATTGGGATCTGGAGCCTTATGACGGCGTTCTGTGGTCTTGCCCAGAACTTCATGCATCTACTGCTAGCGCGTATCGGCGTCGGCGTTGGTGAAGCAGGTTGCAGCCCGCCAGCGCACTCCATGATCTCTGATATATTTCCCCCTAGCACACGCGCCACCGCATTAGCGACCTACAACGTGGGTGTAAACATCGGCATTTTAGTGGGCTTTATGATGGGTGGTTGGCTGCATGAGCTCTACGGCTGGCGCGTCGCATTTTATGCCGTTGGTATTCCCGGCATATTATTAGCCCTAGTATTTCGATTTACGATAAAAGAACCTCAGCGAGGCTATTCCGAAGGTAAAAAGCAAAGCACAGACACCACGCCTCAGCCAACGGCAAAAGAAGTCATTACCTTACTTTGGTCAAAGCGCACGTTTCGACATTTAATGGTCGCCTCAAGCATGGTCGCATTCTCAGGCTACGGCTTGCTCAATTGGTTACCGTCTTTTCTAGTACGTAGCCACGGTTTGGGCACAGGTGAAATTGGCACTTGGTTAGCCTTAATCGCGGGCATAGGCGGTGGAATTGGCACATTCGCCGCTGGGTACTTTGCAGACCGTTTAGGTGCTCGCGATGGTCGCTGGTATGTTTGGATAAGCGCACTCGGATTTAGTATTCAGTTGCCACTAATTATCACAATGCTGCTTATCGACAATAGTAACGCAGCCCTGCTATGTTTCATCATTCCTGGTGCATTGGGCACGATTTATCTAGCGCCGGTTATTGCCGTCGCCCATAGCTTGGTCGAGAACCGTATGCGGGCCCTGGCCTCTGCCATCGTATTTCTTATTATTAACTTAATCGGCCTAGGTCTTGGACCGCTACTGGTTGGTATTGTAAGCGACCTACTCGCACCTTCTTTGGGCTCGGAGAGCCTTCGCTATTCGCTACTATTGCTGGCAGCCACCGCCATTACGATTGGCATAGTACATTTTTCACTTGCCGCCCGCACCATTCGTGAAGAAACCTCTTAAACACTATAATCACAGCCTATTCCCCGACCAACATCGGCAGAAAAACCCGTAAAGCAGCTATGATAAAACTATAATAATAGCTGTTTCTAGGAACCCGTATAAAATCAGACTTTGCAATAAAACTGCGCTTACAACGGATAGTCGCGAATTTACCAGTAAAGTGACCCAGTACATCCTTGGGACAAACATAGATAATTAGCCACTTAGTTAATTGGCTATTATGTTTAGGTATACGTTATTACGGTGACAAACTTCCACCGAGCATTATCTTTCTTCATTGTATAAATCGTATGGAAAGTTTCTGGCTCGACATGGTTGTTCAAGAAGCGGGGAACCGAACAAGATAGTTGAGCTAAATTTACACCCAGCATTTCAATTTTAAAATTATCGACTTCTGAATGCATATACCCAGATTCTCTGAGCATATCAAACATATTTTGAAAGAAGCTTTTAACCGCACTTTCACTCTCTAATGCATAAACCTCACTTTCGGAAATAAAAAGGCAAGGAGCCGAGTAGAATGAGTAAGCCATACCATGCTCTTGCTTGTGAAACTCTTTTAGATAATCCGAGTATAAGTCTGATATTTCGGCTTTCATTATATCTAACCCTTAGATTTTTTTCTTCAAAATTTCATCGAATTTTAAGGTGTGCGCGATTCTAATCTATGAGTTTTTAGCGTTTTATTGACACGAATTTATTCTAAAAAACACGCCATCCATAACTTAGCATACGATATTCCCACGCGTATGAGCTTGGCGATTCATTAGATTTAAAAACATCTTTATATTATTACAAAACCGTTTCGATCGCGTACAGGGAGCGACAGGTATTGGTATATGAGCGCCAATTTTTAGACACGTTTATTTCACTCACCAACACAAAACATCCAGATCCTCATTAAGCACTTTATCCATAAGAAAATAATAATTTTCTTATGGATAAAATACCAATGGTATTCTTAATTGTGCTTTCAACATCTTGAAAAATCGTGATTTCAATCAAAACCCAGTTCTGGATGCTCGACTTGCAAGCTTAACACGCCGACCGCTACTTACTTTTTCTTAAATCGATCCACTAGGTAATCCGCATTCGCATAGAACAATAATGGGATACTTACAGCAGCTAAGACGATAAGCACTGCAGCAGCTACACCAACCCAGTCACTCATTAGACACTCCTTTTTCGGTTATTCATCAACCAACTTCTTAGTTTTATTCTATACCCTCTCAGGAAATAAAGTTATTCAATAGATATTGATCGATAAGCGCAAGATTCATATTTCTATCCATAACTTGATGTTTAAAACTAGATTTGTACACAGTGTTATATTTGAAGGGTAATATGGTCAATATTGGATAAGCAACAATAACCGGCAATTAGGCTAAGTGATTAAAATATGTGCGGAAGAATATTTGTTAGGCCGGAAGCCAAAACGCAAAATCTACTCCATCAACTAAACTTGGAACACTTTACGCTCCCAGACACACCGAATGTCGCCCCTACCGAAGCGATACCCGTTATTCACTACTGGGAGGATAGGCTAACAGTCAGCCCGATGCGTTGGTGGCTAGTGCCAAGTTGGTCCGATGGCCCCAACACAAAGTTTGCGATGTTCAATGCACGTATCGAAACTATCGCCAGCAGCCGAGCCTATAAAGGCCCACTCAAATACCGCAGGGGGATTGTTCCAGTCAGTGGCTTCGTAGAATGGAAGCGCGAAGCGAATAAGAAGCAGCCTTATTACTTTGAGGGACAGGAGCAATCACTAGCCCTCGCCGCCATATGGGAAACGTGGCGTGATGAATTACTATCCGTATCGATTCTGACACAGCCAGCAAATACTGATTTTGCGCAATACCATGATCGTATGCCGGTCATGCTTGCTGGCGATCACATTACGCAATGGCTGGATCATTCAATATCCGCAGAGGACGAGCTTGCCAGCGTACATGGCGCGAGCATTACGCTTTCCGCAAGAGCAGTGAGCACGCAGATTAATAATGGAAGAGTAAAAGAATGGGTGTAAGAGGTTTATCCGTTTTATTCAGTATGTTGTGCTTTGACATAAAAAATCAGAGTTGTAGAAAGTGCGCCTAAAACACAGATAAATGTGATCGTAATATCAAGCATAGTAAATACCTCATCATTCGTTTTTGTCGTGTTCCTAGCTACATAGAACACACTAGAAACTACCACGGAATGGCTATGAAGATGCTACACCTAGCCCGTATTTTTAACTGCTAAATTCATATATCGAAATGTATAAATTCCAGTCTCCGAATCGGAGTACAGCGCTGCTAAATAATGCTACATAGAGGTTCCCGCCGCATCGGGTAGAGCATGCTTCGCTGGGGTCTAGGTTACTACCAAGAAGATAGAGCGACTAAACTTCGTGCCATTTCCTGTTGATTTTCACTTTAAAGTAACCCATTTTTTTACAATACCCCCAAGGTCTTTATGCTGACGAACACAAGTAGCGACGAAGGAAATCCCATGCGCCTTGTTGGAAAGATTTGGATGCTTCCGCCCCGGGAACAAAAAGGTCAAAAGCGTGTGGGGCTCTAGCCACAACGTCTACATCACAAGACACACCCGCTTCTCGCAAACGATGGGCATAGGCGAGATTTTCTTCATAGAAAAGATCGAGTTCCCCCACCCCTATCCACGCTGGCGGAAGATTAGCCAATTCTTCTCGGCGTGCTGGCATCGCCCATTCGGGCAGGTTTTCCTGAGCTACATCATGGCCCAAATACGCGGACCAGCCGTATCGATTGTTAAGGTTATTCCAGCCAAGATGTTGGACAACATCCAACTCTTGGCGAGCAGCAGTACGATCATCCAGCATCGGATAGAAGAGACATTGCGCTACTGGCTGCACACCGCCGGAGTCTAGAACTCGTTGACACAGAGCAGCGGCAAGGCCGCCGCCGGCACTTTGGCCGGCTATCGCGATCCGATTACGATCAACGCCAAAATCATCCACTGATTTTTGAAGCCACAACCACGCTTCGTAGCAATCATCTATAGCAGCAGGATAAATATGCTCAGGCGCCAATCGATAATCGACAGAAACGACAACAGCACCTAAATCATTCACTAAATGCCTGCACTCACGATCATTCATACTCGCTCGGCCGGTGATCATGCCTCCGCCATGAATCCAAATAAGCCCACAACCCGATTGCTGACCTATGGGTGTATAAACCCGCACCTTGGCTGCGCCTATCTCGGTTTCTTGGATATGCACCTGCTGATCGCCAGCATCACGAAACAGAACAGGTTCGAGCATCCGTGTCAGCCCACGCAGAAATCGAGATTCCAGACGCACTGGCGGCATGCGGAGCAGGCCTCGGCGAAATTGTGGCTGCAGATCGCGTAATTGCATGCGCTTATGGGAACTCATAAAGGCTCACCGATCTTTCCTAGGTGCTGCCGCTTCACTGCCAAATCACCCCTTTCACGCTGCCCATAATATCAGCGTAGCTCGCTTCAATATTATCGCGTTTCAATTTCATGGTGGGTGTTAGTCGTTCATTTTCTATGGTCCAGGGTTCACTGACAATATAAACACCAGACAAATGCTCATGTGATTCAAGCTGCTCATTTACTTCCGTAAGCAATTGTTCAAACCGAGAAGTCATTGCCTCTTTCTCCAATGACACACCTTCGACGAGAACAACGATCGCAAATGGCTGTGGCTGTCCCGAACCTGAGACACAGGCCTGCTCAATATAGGGGTCCGCCAACAACAGGGATTCTATTGGTGCTGGCGCAACATACTTGCCTTTTGCCGTTTTGAACTGTTCCTTAACGCGCCCGATAATACGCCAAGCTCCGTTGGCCTGCAGATCACCGCGGTCCCCTGTGCGGAACCAGCCATCCACAAATGCCTCCTCCATCGCCGTGGCATTTTTGTAGTATTGAGTAAAAATCGCCTCCCCCCGAATCAGAATCTCACCCTGTTCGCTAAGCTTCATTTCAACATCATTTACTGGCACCCCAATACTGCCTAGGCGTTCTGGTTCAAACGGGGTATTACCCGCTGCGACACCGGACGTTTCGGTCATTCCCCAGCCTTCCATAATCTCAATGCCAATACGTGTGTACCATTTCAACAACGCAGGTGCGATTGGCGCGGTACCGGAACCAAAACTTTTGCAATGGCCAAAACCTAATTTTTCCCGAATTGACCTAGACACTTCAGCACCACTATCCGAACTAAGTAGCGACTCGAGGGTGTCATAATCAATTTGCGCCAACACTTGAGCTTGAAATTTTGCCCATAACCTAGGAACCGACACAAATTGAGTGACCCTGGCATGCTGCAAGTCACGCATAAAGGTGTCTAGTGATTCGTTAAAAAACACCTCTAGGTCGTAATACATTGAAGTAATTTCTACACAAGAACGCTCCGCCACATGGGCAAGAGGCAGATAAGACAACGCTCTTTTGCCGTCATCTGACTCATAATAAGCCGCCTGCTGATCTCGCGCCGTTGCGCGTATATTGCCATACGTTAAACAAACACCTTTTGGTACACCCGTACTTCCTGAGGTGTACACAATTGTCCACAGATCTTCCGGTTCTGCTTGTGCAATATTCTTGAGCTCCTCGTATTGTTCAAGCCATGAATCAAGGCTGGGCCTCCCCTCCTCAATTCGACCACCAAGTGTGACAACAGGAACATCTTTCAATGCGGCATCCGCGGCAATGGATTCATCCAGTTTCCCCAGTAATACAATCTTGGCCCCACTATGCGATACCACATGCGATATCGTCGACTCGCCAGCACTTGCGTAGATAGGCACGCTCACCATACCGGCCATCATTATTCCTAGGTCGGCGATTACCCAATCTGCACAGTTCTTGGACAAGATACTAATGCGATCCCCTTTATCACAACCATTGGCAAGTAATGCCGATGCTAACTTTGCAGCCCTGCTAGCTGTCTCTGACAAGGTATAAGTCGTCCACACACCGCTGTCCGGCTGATGTAAATACGCCGCATTTGGGTTGGCATCAACCTTTGCCAAAAAACTTTGTAGTGGCAACATCTTTAAATTCATCTTTACATTCCCAATTTTTATAAAAATATTATTGATTCCACGCTAAAACCTAGCGCAGCTGTTTTACATAACGTTTATTACGCTCATCATTTTTTCAGCGCGTTTAAAGAAAAAATCCCGATGTCGCCCACCCTAGGCTACGCAAATTCATTATTAGCAATCTTTGAAGATTATTGGAGCGAAACTCTAATGCAGATCTGCAGTGAGAAGTAATGTTAATAGAGGCCACGTTTTGACCAATATGGCCATTCGATACCTAGAAGCATGTGTATACAATAAGCTACTAATATTTAGTTAACCGCGAATGCCAGATCCAGACCCCGACTATCATTCAATCAAACCCAACTACTCCCTAGAATTCATATTTAAAAACTCCCAGATCAAGCTATGGTCTCCTGCCGAGCTTAAACTACAGCTTATCTATTAATTCACTCAAAATTAAAAACCGAGACAAGTTAAATTACGACAAACAAGAAAATGCTATATAAATTAATTATTAATAACGTTGAAATATAGGGACAAAGTAAGCCGGCAAAAGTAAATTGCCGATACGCCTGTATTCGAGGGGGAGGGAATAGAACTACAACCAAACTGCGCTGTATGTTTATAGTCGCCCAAACTATTTATGTGCGTTAGCCATTTGGAATCTGTCAGTTTTAATCTGAGCTGAAATTTTATGAACCGAAGCTGATTTGGCTAACTTTTTCCAAAGGGGAAACGTAAGGCTTTTTTGTATAGGACAGCTCTGACCTGGACACCGTCCGCGTCCTAGACATAACCTGCCTTCGAACGAACTATTTTACGTCGCAGCGAGCGTGGCATACACTTATTAATAAACGCCCACAGCTTAGCGTCACCACCCAAAATATGCTCTACCTTGTCACTATCAACCGCAGCCAATATCGCATTAGCCACTTGCTCAGGCGTCATATCAACCGTCATCTTGTTACTAGCATCAAAAGACATATTATCCAACATGGTAGATTTAACGAAAGGCGGTTTGATCGACGTCACATGTATACCGTATTGCGACCATTCAATATTCAAAGCTTCGCTTAGACCATCAATGTAAAACTTTGAGGCGCTATAAACAGCAAGTTGCGGCCATCCATGGATACTGGACGCTGAACAAAGATTAATAACCACTGAGTTAGATGTACTCTTCAGCAAGGGAAAGGCACTTTGGAGAACGTGAGTCGCTCCTTTGATATTGATATCAATGATTTTATCGTGCTCTATGGGGTCTATTTGTTCAAAAGACCCGTTAGCAAGCACACCCGCATTATTGACCAGCACGTCCAAACGCCCCCCAGTTTGGGCAGAGAAGTGGGCAAACGCCTCGTCAATCGAGACTTTATCTCTAACATCTAGAAACTTATAGGTCGATTGTTCCTCTCCAATACCAGAACTAATTGCCGCAAGCTGTTCTACTTCAGGAGAGTATAGACCCACATACCAACCGTGATGAGCAAACAGCTTTGCTACCGCTTCACCAATCCCACGAGATGCACCGGTTATAAATACAGTTTTTCTATTGTCAGACATAATAAACCTAGTGGTATTAATGTTAACGGCTGACTAGCAGCTGCAAGCACCGCTAATAACGTACAGAGGGAGTCATCATTTTAACTCCCCACTCGTTAGAACTAACGGAAAACGTCAACAGACCTCGCTGCCTCGGTAACGATTATTGCGCGGTGTAACCGCCATCTATGACCAACTCCGACCCCGTCATATAACGTGACTCATCCGATGCTAAAAACAGTGCGCCATTAGCAATATCTTCGGGGTTCCCCAGCTCGCCAAACGGAATTTTTGCCAATAATTGGGCGCTGAGTTGCTCTGCTTCACTCGCCGGAAGCGATTCAATCGCCGCAATCACCAAAGGTGTCGCAATAAACCCCGGGTGAATCGAATTAACCCTAATTCGATATCCTTCATTAGCACAATGAAGGGCTGCAGACTTAGTAAATATGCGGACTCCGCCTTTGCTGGCGTTATACGCTGCACATGTTGCCTCACCTACAATGCCTTCAATAGATGAAATATTAATAATTGAACCGCCATTTTGCTTCATGGCCCGAACAGCTTGTTGAGTACCGAGGAAGACAGAATCAAGATTAATGCTCTGGGTTCTTTGCCACTCTGCCAATGTGGTACTTTCGACACTGCCACGCATTCCAATGCCGGCGTTGTTAACTAGTACATCTAAGCCACCAAACTCGCTGAGTGTTATCGCAATCACTTCGGACCAACGCTGTTCGTCAACCACATCTTGCTCTACAGCCATAGCGTTACCGCCGCTCTTTATAATTTGATCAACGACATTCTGTGCACCGGCTAGATTAATATCAGTAACGACCACGCTGGCACCTTGCTGCGCAAAACAGTTACAAATCGCTGCACCAATACCTGAACCACCACCAGTCACAATTGCAACTTTATCTTTAAGTCTCATCATTTCCTCTTTGATAGTATTTAACATACGGCTCTTGAAGCCAGTGCATGCAATAAAACAAGAATGTTACTGAACTACGGGCCTAGGCTTGAAATTAGGTTTTCATTCCTTTGCATTTACCAACACATCAGCGGCTTCCAAATGTTCTTTAAAGGATCGATTAATACATTGATGATAAAAATCAGGGTCAGGCATCATCTCTTTACAAGATAAAAACGTTAGCGACAGGTAGCCGTTATAACTTGCCACTGTGTGGAACAAACCGCTTCCATCAGCCAAGCAGCCAAGCCCCATAGCTAGAGACGATTTAGCACCACAAAAATAAAGTGGAAACTGTGGTCCAGGAACATTAGTAACGACAGTATGTGGAGTCGGCGCTTTTGACATCAAGCCGGTTTTCGCAGCCGCTCGCATCCCCAATGACATTAAACCCGCTGGAATAGACTCAATCATTGAGCTCATCATATCCGCACCGACTGCGTCGGCGTAGGCCTTTGACGCTACTGCATCGCTGTGAATACCCTTGAGGCGTTCCAGTGGGTCAGCAATATCAATACACATTTTTACATTCATCGCCGCCACTTCATTGCCACCGTCAGCATTAACGCCTTCTTTTGTTCGGGTGCTAATGGGAACCATAACCGTCAACGGGCCGTCTGGCATTTCATTTTTCTCGCTGAGATAGTGACGCATAGCACCACTCACAATACTCAGTAAAACATCATTTAGGGTCGCGTCTTTAACCACATTTTTAATATGCTTGAGTTGGCTTAACTCTATACGTAAACCACCGAATACGCGCTGCGGACTAACGTCGGCGTTAAAGCGTATTCGTTCTTTTAAATCATGTATGTGGGAAGTGCTGTCAAATCTACTGCGTATTTTGTTACTACGAGATTTTATCACCTGCCCTGCCATTGTTTTTATTTGCTTAGGCGTTTTAAACAGGTTTAGATACGCCTTGCCCAACATCTTAAGTTGGCCTGGCTCACTCTCGGGTTTCCAAGTATCAGCAACCTTTATCTCCACGGGATATGGCTCTAAATCATGTAATGCCACCGCCATTTGATTGCCGGTACTCCCATCAATAGCGGCGTGATGAGTTTTAGACAACATTGCCCAACTGCCACTGGGTAAGCCATTAATATTATCTAGCCCCTCAATGACATAGGCTTCCCATGGCGGACGGCTAAGATCAAGCGACTGGCTTTGCAAGCGGGCAATTAATATACAAAACTGACGCCAGTCACCCGGTTTAGGCAGAGCGATATGCCGCACGTGAAATTCCAGATCGAAATCAGCATCTTCAATCCAATATGGGCTATCTAAATCAAAGGCAACCCTAGCTAGCTTTCGACGGAAAACCGATGATCTACCCAAGCGTTGTTCATAACGCTGTAAAACATCCTTAAATCGTACGGGATTTTCACCAGCAGCTGGCGGGTCATAAACCTGAAGACTTGAAATATGTAAAGGGGTTCTAGGCGTCTCTAAATTAACAAAGAGAGTGTCTGTAGGACTCAACTGCTTCATGGTATATCCTTATAATTTTTGATGATCACTTTCTAGTATACATTCACCCATCGGTGAAGCAGCCCTATTTCACATTGAACTTCAGGATCCTTCAACTAGCCAACTCAAGATCGACCGGCACCCCGCACAACCACGACATATTACTCAAGGGCTCGTAACTGCCTGGGCCCGTCGGCATTAGCTCGTTGCAGTTAACCCCAGGGTTGCGCTCGGCTATACGCATTGAAGGCCGACCCGCGCCATAGCCGTGGCTTAAAGACACCGTTCCTGGACGCAGGTCATCGGTAATGGATAAACGTGTTATTACACTGCCGTATTGGTTGTACACACGCACCTCGTCACCATCGAGAAAACCTTTTTCTGCGGCATCTTGCGGGCACATATTCAGCGGATTAACTTGCAAGGTCCCACTCCTAAACTTATTCGAATTTGCCAGCCACGTGTTGTGCATATACGGCGTTCGTCGTGAAATAAGTTTGAGTGTATCTTCTGGCTCATTTTGTAATTCTTCAAAGATGGATTCGCAACGTTCAAAAAGCCCAGCACTCTCAAATTCTGGTGGATAACAGTTGATACGCTTATCGTCATGCTGAAGGCATTTTTCGAATAAGTCGTCACGACTCTTTTCAGGGAGATACAGTGTTTGATGCGGTTGTTCTCTGAGGGCTTCGATCGATGTGCCGCTGTACGCAAGAATTCCACGTATTGCTGCAAGGTCATCAGTGCTTTCGTTGGTAAGCGACAAGCCCATCTCCTGCTCTAAGCGGGCAAGAATTTTCCATTCATCTTGCCGCTCAGCTTTAGGTGCAACTACCGCATCAGAATAGATGATCTTTGGCGTTGTTTGAAAGCCATTAGATAGCAGATTGGTATCTGCACGTTCCAAGAAATCTGTTCCTGGTAATACATAATCACATAACTCAGAGGTGTTATTTCTTACAACATCAACTGACACCATCACATCAAGTTTCTTAAAAGCATTGCGCATTTTAGTTTCGCCACCAACACTCAACAATGGATTACCGCTGAGGCAAACTAAGGCCTTGATCTCACCGGATTCGATAAAATCGGCAAGTAATGCACCGGGCATTGCCATATAACCGGTGGGGTTAGTGAAATTAAAATCTCCCAAAGCTGTCTTAACAATCTGACCATTAAGGTCCTGCTTTGAATACACGTCAATTGCCCCTGCAGGCTTGTAACTACCACCTTTACGGCCCAAATTACCAGTAGCAAAATTTAACATCTCAGCAAGCCAGTGACAGATAACACCCTGACGACTCATGTTGACGCCCGTGGAGATGTGAACCGTGGCCGACTTTGCCGAAGTAATATCAGCCGCAACGGTTTTGATCTCATCGATACTAATACCGGTGACACCGGCAACACGTTGCGCTGGGTATTTTTTTATAAACGCCTTAAATAAATCAACATTACTGCCATACCTCGCTAACATCTCTTCGTCGAAGCCACCCAGTGCTTCAATCTCGCAAAGTACAGCCGCCAAAAAATAGGCATCGGTCGCAGGCTTAATCAGCAATGTTTCACCGGTCTTTGAGGTCGATGACTCAGTTTTACGCGGATTAACAAAGCATACTTTGCCGCCACGAGACTTAATGTCCTCTGTCACTTTGCCGGAGGTATTTTCGGTTGAGACTGTCGTCCACTTGGACACCCGTGGATTCGCACCCATACAGAGCAAATAGTCGGTATTGCTAATATCGGGAATCATTGCGCTAGTTGAACCGTAGATAGCGACAGCACTGACTATTTTGTTGGTCATGTCTTGTGTTGAAGAACTAAAGACCATATCCGTCCCGAGAAGGCCGATAAATTGTGCTGCAGACATAAGCATTCGGGAATTAAAAGCCATTGGGTTGCCTGAATAAACCGCAACCGAGCTAGGCCCGTACTGATCAACCAGAGACGTGAGCTTGGTACTGATTTCCGAATAAGCCGTTTCCCAATCTATTCGCTCAAAATCGCCCTCGGTTTCTTCACGGGAATTGCGACGGCGCAAGGGATAATTCAATCGATCTGGATCATTATGAAACTGGAGGTATGACAAACCTTTGTGGCAAGCGAGGCCACCTGAAGGGTAATCGTGATTGGGTTTGAGCCCAACGATTTCACCGCTGTCGTTAACTTCAGCCAACATCGGGCACATAGGTTCACAAATTCTACAGAATGTATGTTGTTGCTTATTCATGAGAAACCCTTCTGGTTACGATGACGTCTGTTGTGAAATGAATCACAGGGATTTGAACGTGTGTATGACACAAAATTATTGATCGGCAGCCTTTAGAAGCTCGCGGGTGTCACATATTTTTACGCGTGGCCTTTCATCTTCGGCACCCTTTAATCGCTCATGGCGATCAATGTTTTTCCAGCCTTGAAAATTGATTAGCTTTGGCTGACGACGACTGAGTACACTAAGCACCTCAGCAGAACTTTTTGATGCCGGTGTTAGCAAGCCGCCAGCGAAGTCTTTTAGTAAGCTATCAATGGTATCTCGTGCGCATTTTTTATTAGAACCGATGACACCTTTAGGGCCGCGTTTTATCCAACCCGAAACATAGATTCCGTGCAACTCAGTGCCTGCAGAGTCAACTCTGCCATGGGTATTGCTAATTATTCCGCGCGATTCATCAAAGGGTAATCCGGCAATAGGTGAGCCCTTATATCCGATAGACCGCATAAGCAAGCCAGTCTTAATTTGAACGTATCTGTCAGTCGCTCGCGCACGAACTGAACCATCGTGACTATATTCCAAACTGTTTTTTACGACCGACAGGCTTTCAACCTTGCCGTTACCAGATAATTCAACTGGGGAGCCTAAAAAACGTAGGACAATACGCTTTTCAGCGCCACTAGCACCTTTGGCTGCAAGTAATCGCAATGTTTCTACTTTACGACGCTCTTCCCACGTGGCTGATGCCAGACGACCATCGTTGTCGTCTAGCTGGCCGGGATCGTCGATAATAACGTCAACACCGACAAGGTGAAGTAATTCCTCTATCTCAGGATTATTGAATGCGCCTTGAAAATGGCCACGTCGAGCAAGTAGCACCACTTCTTTAATTTTACTTTTACGCAGTGCGCTAATTGCATGATCGGCAATATCAGTTTGCTGTAGCTCTTTAACAGGGAGTGTAAGTATTCGAGCGATATCTATCGCAACATTGCCATTACCGATGATAACAGCGCGCTCATGACTCAAATCAAGATCTAAATTACTATAATCTGGGTGGCCGTTATACCAAGCAACAAATTCACGTGCAGCCAAACAACCCGGAAGATTCTCGCCAGGGATGCCCATACGAATATCGTCGTTGGCTCCCACTGAGTATATAACCGCGTCATACCAGTCTAACAGTTCAGCAGGTAACACATCGGTGCCAATCTCTACATTGCCAAGAAAGCGAACCCTAGGATTGTTTAAGTAGTGATCAAACAAACGGTCTGCCACAAGTTTTTTCTCACTGTGATCAGGCGCAACACCAGACCTCACTAATCCCCAAGGAGTAGCAAGTCGTTCGTAGAGATCGATCTCGACGGTATGGTCATTGTCTTCCAGTAAATGAGCAATGCTGTACAGTCCTGCAGGCCCAGCTCCGACAACCGCTACACGCAGATTCTTATCATTCATGGTTTGATGTGCTCCCCGCTGCTGCAAGAGGTTTTTGGCTAAAGTAATCAGCGTTGATTTGGGTATAGTGCTGCCATTTGAGGGGGAGGTGATCTTCTTTGTAGATCGCCAGGACTGGGCAAGCTTCGACACAAGCCCCACAATCGACACAAACATCAGGGTTAATATATAACTGTTCAGCTTTCTCAAAGCCAGGATCTTGTGGCATTGGGCTAATACAATCGACTGGGCAGATTTCCACACATGAATAATCGGCTATACAGGGTGCTGCTATTACGTAAGTCATAAAATTTACTCAATATTTCTTTATTTTTACAAATTATTCAATTTCGTATGCAAACACAGAGAATGAAAGCCATTCAATAAAATTGAAATTAGAAACAGTTCGCCCAGCCATGTGTAGTGTTGATTAATATGAAATCATACCAACGCCCAACAATGTCAAATTGAACGTCCTTTTCATGCCAACAATTATTTATTCATCAATATTTTATAAATTATTCCATACGAAATTGGTTACTCATAAAGAATCACTTACTACTTTATCTTTTCAAAATCGTAGTGATCAAAATTAGGTTTAGCTGTACGTCGCGAATATTCGCACATAGACCCCACCCAGTTATTGGTGTTTACGCCTTCGGCAGTTTTATACCAACTTTGGCAATCACCTTCAAAAGTTGAGCCTTCACTTCGCTTCCGAATTTCTTCATTAAATTTTAAGTGGTGCTTCTCTTGCACATCAATAACATCCCAACTGCGATCTCGTCGATCAATAAGCAACTTGGCAAGGTAGCGCTGCTGGCGTTCAAGCATATAAACGATAGAGCCTGATCCAAGATTTGAATTTGGCCCATAAAGAGTGAAAAAATTTGGGAAGCCCGAGACAGCCATACCTAAATAAGCATTTGCCCCTTTTGCCCAGCGTTCATGTAGCAGTTCGCCGTTCTTACCCGTCACCTGCATTGGCGCTAGAAATTCGGTTGCAGCAAAGCCAGTGCCATACACAATAGCGTCAACCTTATGCAATACACCGTCTTCACCGCGCACTCCTTCAGCGGTAATTTCTGTTATCCCTTCCGTCACAACATTTACATTTTGCCTTGTTAATGCCCTCAACCATTCAGTGGTTAACAACAAACGTTTACAACCAATTGGGTAATCAGGTGTCAAGCGCGCCCTAAGATCCGGATCCTTAACTTGAATTCGCAATTGCAACTTAGACATAACGGTGAGCAAGCGTTCTGCCCAGCGGTGTCCTCGATAGGCATAGCCAAGAGCTTCAGTTAACAGAAAAATACGTAGACGATCAATGTCATGAATTAAAGGAATATGATCTAACAACCAACGTTGCCAGCCACTAAATGCCTTTTCCACCTTAGGGCCTACCCACCCTGGTGAGCGCTGAAAGACATGTAATTTTTCAACCCGCTTGGCAATTTCGGGAACAAACTGCACCGCACTGGCACCGGTGCCAATAACCGCAACCTGCTTTCCAGACATATCAAAGTCATGGTTCCAAGTAGCCGAGTGAAAGCTAGTGCCTTTAAATTTATCCTGCCCAGGTATATTAGGTATTGACGGGCGGTGTAACTGACCAACAGCACTGATTAAGATATCGGCTTCGTATATCTCGCCGCTGGCACTGTGTATAACCCAAACGGCTCTTTGTTCGTCAAAATTTGCCGCTATTACCTTTTGCTTAAACTTGATATGACTGTAAATGTCATATTTCCTAGAAACAAAGCGCATGTATTCTTTGATTTCATAGTGTTTACCGTAACGATATTGCCACGGATAATGAGGTTCAAAAGACCAAGAGTAAAAGTGTGAGGGTACATCGCAGCCCGCACCTGGATAAGTGTTTTCACGCCAAACACCGCCAACATCTTCGCCTTTCTCCAAAACAAGGAAGTTGTCTATCCCGGACTTTTTGAGGTAGTAGGCCATGCCCAAACCACCAAAACCTGTTCCGATAATCGCTACCTGATAGTTATTTTTTGATTTATTGCTCACATTATCCCCTATCGAATAGCACGACGAACTATTGGCCATCTCTACCAAAGATCTATAGAACTATACGAATCGTTAATTTCACGCCAAATTCACTACTAGTGAGGTTTATTTTATTAGGTTTATCTTGAGGTATATATGTCATCAACTGAATGATAGATTCGGCCATGTTTTGACAGTTCGAACAAGCCTGACAAGAGGTTGATCAGAAACAAAAGACTTACATCCATTGTATTAAACGACGAGTCTCACAAGTAGAAACGTTATTTATAGCTCACATTAGTTAAAAGCTTAGATAAGCCAAAGAAATTACAGAGAATAGCCGACGGATTTTATTTTAAATAATCAGCATAACTCGTTTGTCAGAAGGAAGACGATAACCATTTAATACTCATCTATACATCCCCCTTAACTTGAGCTCATTGAACTTATGCGGTAATCCTGCGGTGTGCGGCCTGTCCAGCTCTTGAATGCACGAGAAAAAGCCGAGCTTTCAGAGTATCCCAGCAAATCAGCAGTTTGCTCTACCGTGAAGCTATCCTTCAAATACTGCTTAGCGAGCTTCAAGCGCACTTCTTTAAGTATATCCTGATAGCTCGTGCCTTCGTGCTGTAGTTTCCGGCGTAAACTCCGCGTAGAAAGCGATAGCTCTTGAGCAATCTCAACAATAGAGGGAAACTTTCTAGGGTTGCTAATAATCTGATCGACTATTTTTGCGCTAAAATTATTATTCCTTCTTATTTCATTGAGTAATTCACGACAGCTCTCAAGACAGGCATCCACTGTGCGTTGGTTAGGCGACCACGGCAGATCTTGATCCAAAAGTGATGAATCATATAAAAATGCATTACATGGCTGCCCCATAACAATGGGACAATCGAAATGTTTTTCATATTTTTCATGGTTAGCGTCATCGACGTACGCAAGGTGGATCTCTTTAATTACCGATCTACTCAGACCGACCGACTGGAGCACATTAAACCCAGCCTCAATATCCCTGGATTAACTCTTGAGGAAGTGGATAACGAAACTCTAGACGTGTTCCTCCAATTTCATCTAGAGCATCTCGAAATTTGAAATGACTAAAACTAAGGTCATGGAATTTACTACAAATCTCTACAAGCATTTTCACGTTACGGGCACTTAGCATTGCATAGCCATACATCCCGTAAGATTGTGGATGATAGAGTTCACCCAACTTCAGGCCCAACATGGCATCCCCACTCAAACGTAACAAGTTACGATAAAGCGCGAATTCTTGCTCAGGCGTCATTCCGGCTTGGTAACCCTTTGCCTGATCCATGGTAAGACCTGTTCCCTCCAGGCACTGATTAACCGTCACGCCAAAAGTTTCCATAAGAGGCCATAGTGGCGGCAAGCCCTCTGTATGGTGACTAGTAGAATGAATGTTTGCTTGGTTTTCCAACATGCTGTTATTCTATTTTATGGCCGAATATGTCAAATTAGATACCCGTGATATCTGAATGTCAATACCGGTCTCACCGCAGCCATTTTTGGCTGCCACAGAAGGTCATTATTAGGCGACCGCTATAATTGCTTTCTCCGCCGCGCGTGTTACGCGCTCCTTCCAGCAAAGCCCCTAAAACATCAACAATGCTTATCAGCCTTGGCCATTGTGCTCTGGATTTGTAATATCCACACTTAACGTGCAAATACAAAAAATCACCCTATGATCACTGCCGCTCCGGGCCGCTAATACATATATAAATAGTGGTAGCTACCGCCGTCATTTTCACACAGTATTAACTTGCTAAATTGTCTACGTTTTTTGTACTACACAGTCAATTTATAGCTCACTTTTTTTAATTACTTCACGCCGATTATATTAAAAGCGAACAGATAACCTTACTATTACTCGCCAGGTTAACTCTGAGTAGGAGCATGCTATTTAAATGTTAATGAGTGACTCCTCTCACTGTTTCGTAAATTGTTTATATCCATTAAATGGCCGGTTCTGTCATTACATGGCCACCGTAAACATTCTTAAGGTTATTTTTCTACATTAATATTACCCACAATAATATATTGATAATATGAGGTAATAATAATGACTTCGACGGCACACCACTCTCAATTAATAACCAGTATGCGTGAAGCACACAATATTGAGGCTCAAAACTCCATCAAATTAGATAATTCCATTCGCGACCAGAGTAACCTTCCTCGCAAATCGATTACAGGATACAAGAATTCATTCGGCCTACTAACGTTCAGTTTAATGGCAACCTTGCTGCCAACCCAGATTTTAGCCGCGGCGCTTGAAGAAGTGGTAGTTACTGCCCAAAAACGTACCGAGAGTGTGCAAGATGTACCCGTCGCGGTAACGGCCCTGTCTTCAGAAGCGATGCGTGACGCAGGCGTTGTCTCCACCACCGACTTAACAGATGTAAATCCAAGTATTAGTTTTGATGTGGCGCAAAGCTCACAGAACGCTAGCTTGAAAATCCGTGGCATCGGCTCTGTCGGCAACGGTCGTACCTTTGAAGGGGCGGTTGGCGTATTTATCGATGGCGTCTATCGCTCTCGCTCAGGCATGGCACTGACAGATTTGAATGATATCGCCGGCCTAGAGATACTACGTGGTCCGCAGGGTACTTTGTTTGGTAAAAACACCGTTGCGGGAGCGCTCTCGATGACGAGTGCCAAACCCGACATGGACGCTGTCAGCGGCGGGGTAGAACTCATTACCGGTAGTTATAATCAGCGGCTACTCAAAGGGGCTGTAACAATTCCTGTCAATGACAAGCACGCCCTGCGCTTCGCGGCGATAGCTAATAAACAAGATGGCTTTTATGAAAGCCCTGATCAAGATAAAACCTTTAACGATATCAATCGTTATGGACTTAAAGCCCAATGGCTATTTGATGTTAGCGACAAACTAAGTTCACTGTTGATTGCCGATTACACCAAGTCAGATGCTGAGTGTTGTTTTGGCTCTGTTCAGGTCACCACGGGACCCGTACAACCGGGTATTGAATTGTTTGCCAATCACCGTGGCCTTACTACGTATACAGAAGAAGATGACGACGCGAAAGAAAAACGGCTCACCAATGTTAATAGTGAGTCAGTACAAATTACTGAAGATTACGGTTTAACCTGGCAACTAGACTTTTTTCTTAAGAATGTCGACATTAAATCCATCACCGGTCTACGCCGCTTTTCTGACGAGCAGATCGATTCTGATGCAGATTTTGGCCCAGCGCATATACTCACATTTGATGAGCCTTCGGTCATAGATTTTATATCACAAGAGTTCAATTTCTCATGGGCTTGGGGGCCAAGCGATATTGTCGCAGGCCTGTACTATTCATATGAAAACTTTGAGAGCACACGGTCTGTAAAGTCTGACACCGATGCGAACTCCTACGTAAACTACCTTATATTAGCCGCTGCCTCACCAGAGGTCGCACTTGCCACATGCACTGCAGGACTTGCAACCGTTGGTAGCTGTGGTGATGCCCAGCTGGTAGGTGACAAAGGCGAAGCCGTTTCTATAGAAGACTACCACCAAGAATCTACCAGCCTCGCCGCGTTCATTCACAGCCAAACTGAACTAAGCGAGAAGTGGAATTTGATTGCTGGTCTTCGCTATAGCTACGACAGTAAAGAGGGGGGCTTTGATAATATTTATTGGTACAACTCGCCAGTTGCTCAAGCAATTGTCAATTCAGGCGCAGTCGGCCAACCACCAAGCGGTGATCTAACTACACCAAGAAATGCCTTCGATGTCGCCGGAATTTTTCGCGGGGAAAGCTTTAATGATAAATTCTCTTCAGGTGAGGTCACCGGGACATTAGCAGTTCAGTATCAATTGAATGATGATGTAAACACTTACTTATCTTTCGGGCGAGGCTATAAATCAGGCGCGGTAAATCTGTTTAATGAAGCCGCTAATTTTGACAACACTACCTATGACCCAGAGTATGCGAGTAGTGCCGAACTTGGTTTGAAGTCGCGCTATCTTGATGGCAGCGCGCAGACCAATATCGCCATTTTTTACACCAAATATACTGACTTGCAGCTTAACTTTTTCAACGGACTTAATTTCTTTACCGAAAATGCCGGGGAAGCGGTATCGCAGGGAATAGAGCTGGAAAACCTATACCAAGTTAACGAAAACTTCCGCGCCGAATTAAGTATTACTGCCCTGGACGCCACGTTCGGCGATTTAAATAATGGCCCTGAGTTCACTCGCTTTCTAACTGATCGAGATACGCCTCGGGCGCCAGAATTGGCCGCTGTGGCAACAATGAACTACATACAGCCATTAACGCAAAAGCTTGAGCTTTCCAGCCGAATTTCTGCATCCTACAATGGCAGCTACTTCTCCGGTGTTAATGCTGCCGACGAAAAACAAGACTCGTATACACTGTGGGATCTTTCCGTCGGCTTGCTGTACGCAGCAGAGATGCGGGATTGGGAAATGAGGTTATCCTGTAAAAACTGTACCGATGTTGCCTATGAATCCTTTAACTTCGCTACGACATTGCAGGCCGGTAGCTACAATGCCTATATCAATGATCCGCGCCAAATTAGCCTGAGTTTATCTACTCAGTTTTGATGGCGCAGCCCGCCCCTCTTAATTTGAGGTAGCATTAACTGAGCCCTGCAACTTTGCTAGGCTCAGTTTTTAACGCATTAGTCCGAGCGAACCGGAAGGTCTGACACTGGATCGGGATTATAGACTTTATCCAAGTCATACATTTCTAAATACCTCCCCAATAAAACACCCCCAACTTCCAAATTAGGATCTGGTTTGAGGCAGGTTTTGATCCATTTTTTTCAAGAAAATGGGTGATATGGTAGTTCCCCAACCATGGATGTTAGCGCTAGGGTGACTCGCTTAGGTAAATTCAGTGATGGCCATATTAGTCAAATGGCTGGCCATAAATAGCATTCCTTACAGATAATTACACCGCTATAGTTTCTACTCACATAATTATCAGAATAGTAGCTGAAATCCCGTTCTGTACACGCCGTAAAGAGCTAAACATCCCTCATTAATTGCTTGGCACTTACATCACGGCCTCTAGGTAAGAATCTGAAGCAGAATCCCTGCTCAGCCTACAAAAAAGGTTCTTACGGCAGGAGAACAAACAGGATTTCGGCAACCCCAAAGCTGCTACTAAAGGAACCCCAATGATTTTCGCCCTCCAAACCCTATTTTATAAAACCATTATTTTCTTCACTGGGCTGTTACTAAAAATAGTGCCCGTACCAAAACCCATGATCTATTCTGGCCCGGATTCATCACTGCAGCTGTGCAACAATATTATCCATTTTGGCTATAAAAGCGTCATCATTGTCACCGACGCAATGCTCCACGAAATGGGCCTTGTGGATGCCATTAAAGATAAATTAAGCGCCGCTGGCATCAATGTGAGCGTTTATGACGGTGTCGAACCAAACCCCACCTTTGCACAAGTCCACGCTGGGCTTGAGTTAGCAAAGAGCAACAACTGTGATGCAGTATTGGCCTTTGGCGGAGGTTCGTCCATTGACGCGGCCAAAGTTATCTCGGTGGCCGCCACCAACAACAAAACGCCAGAAGCACTGGTTGGCTATTTTAAGGCCAAAAAACCTGGCTTGCCCCTGTACGCGGTACCCTCCACCGCAGGGACAGGCTCAGAGGTATCAGTGGCGGCGGTCATTTCTGACCCAGTTACTCATAAAAAGGGCATCATCGGCGACCCTAAAACTGTACCCGTTGCAGCGGCACTCGACCCTAACATCATGCTCGGCTTACCAGCCCCTATCACGGCTGCCACAGGAATGGATGCCTTAACCCACGCGATTGAGGCCTACTTAGCAACAATCGCTTCAGATGAGAGCGATGCTTACGCTCTAGCAGCGGCCAAATTAATTTTTGAGAATTTACCAGAAGTTTATAGCAACGGCGGAAATGTCAGCGCCCGCGAAGCCATGGCGGTAGCTTCTTGCTATGCCGCACTCGCCTTTAATAAGACAGCCCTTGGCTATGTTCACGGTATAGCGCATCAATTCAGTGGCCACTACAACACGCCCCATGGGGTCGCCAACGCCATAGTCTTACCGACAATTCTAGACTTTCAGCAAGATGCCAGCGAAAAACGACTTGCCGAACTCGCTGTGGCTACTGGCCAGGCGAACGCCTCAGACTCGACAGCAATTCAAGCCAAGAAATTTGTTGCTGCCGTACGTCAGCTTAGTGCAGATTTGAACATTCCCTCGACATTAGATGCGCTCCAAACTGCCGACATTCCTGCCATTGCAAAAGCCGCCCTGAAAGAGTCTCACTACGGCTATGCAGTACCTAAGTATATGAATCAGCAACAATGCGAAGCCTTAATCAGCAAGCTCGTCAGCTAACCAATATTTCGGATTATGACAATGAATACTAACGACACTTCTATTGCCCAAACTTCAAGTCTGCAAAGTTTATTAACGGCTCAACGCGCAGCACATATTAAAGACCCGTACCCAAGTCTTGAATTACGTACGGATCGTATTAATCGCTTGATTGATATGGTGGTTAGTAACCAGCAATCCATGATTGATGCGGTGATGGCGGATTTTGAAAACCGTTCAGCTATGACCACACGTACGTCAGATCTGATGCCCACCTTAGACAACCTTAAGTATGTTCGCAGCAACCTCAAGAAGTGGATGAAACCCGAAAAACGCAGCAGCAAGTTCCCGCTGGGTTTGATTGGCGCTAAGTCGAAAGTTGAATATGTGCCAATGGGCGTTGTGGGCAATATCTCTCCCTGGAATTTCCCGATCAATCTGGCACTATCACCAATGGCGGATATTTTAGGCGCTGGAAACAGAATTATGTTGAAGCCTTCGGAATTGACCCCAGAGACGTCAAACTTGATGGCTAAAGCGATCGAGTCTAGTTTTGATAAAACTGAATTGACAGTGGTACTTGGTGGACCTGAAGTAGCAGCTGAGTTTTCTAAACTTAAATTCGATCATTTATTGTTTACTGGATCCACTAACGTTGCCAGATTAGTTGCTCAGTCATCGGCTTCAAACTTAATCCCGTTGACACTGGAGTTAGGTGGAAAAAACCCAGTTGTAATCTCACCTTCCGCGAATCTTCAATTAGCTGCAGAAAAGTTAATGTGGGCGAAGACTCTAAATGGAGGGCAAATTTGCCTATGCCCAGATACGATATTTGTTCCAGAAAGCATGATGCAGGCCTTTATTTCTGCCTGTAAGGCAAGTCTAAAGAAATTATATCCTGGGGATGTCGCTACAGATCCAGAATATACACACATCATCACTCAACGACATGCAGATCGCCTTCGCGAGATGACTGCTGAAGCAAAAGAAAGTGGTGCTCAAGTGATCGCCTTACACGAGAGCGACAGTAGTGGACGCCGTGTATTACCCTCACTCGTTATCAATGCCGATAGTAGCTGCCGCATTTCCCAGGAAGAAGTATTTGGTCCCTTGTTAGCGGTTGAGAGTTACCAAAATCTCCAAGAAGTTGTTACTGGCATCAATGAAAAGGCCAGGCCGCTTGCTGTGTATTATTTCGGAACAGACAAACAGGAGATCGATAAGCTTACCCATGAAACCGTATCTGGCGGCCTAGTCGTGAATGATTTAATGGCGCATATCCTACAGGAAGACTTGCCTTTTGGGGGTGTCGGCGACAGCGGTATGGGCAGTTACCACGGCTTTGATGGTTTTAAAAACTTCAGTCATGCCAAAGCTGTTTACAATCAGTCTAAGCTGGACCCATTTAAGATACTGCGACCACCTTATGGCAAAATGGTGGAAGATGGCGTTGCCCGCCAGATAAAACGATAGCCATTAGTTGCTAGGGTAATCCTCCCTTTTTTAACTGGTGCTCCAAGTAGAGGTTATGCGGCCAACAATGGTGGCCTCCCAATGTTGGCTTTGTGTGGCCGTTCATGATGGTAAAACCAAAGCCATTCAGTTGCATACTCTTGCACTTGCTCCAATGATTCAAACAAATGCTTACTCACCCAGCTATACTGGATAGTCCGGTTAGCTCGCTCGATATACGCATTCTGCTGAGGCTTGCCTGGCTGGATATATTCGATCCGTATGTCGTGTGATTTAGCGCATGCTGTAAATTCATGACTAATTAATTCAGGGCCATTATCACAATGTGCTGCTTTAGGGATATTCCGACACCCACAACCAAAATAAACTACAAAAACTCAAAATAAACTAAGATAAATAACCCTATACCTCCTTTCACGGTAGAAGTAGAATCAACTAACAATAAGTTCGCCATTTACAAAACTTATAATCAGGAGGCTACTAATGAAACTGTTACTGAGTGCAATATTATCCTCAATGGTTCTATCACCGCTGGCTCACGCAGAAAAACCTGAGCCCAACGAAAACCTTGCTCATGTTTCAGACGAACCGCAGCGTTGTGTCAGCCTACAACGCATTGACCGAATGGATGTTGTCGATAACCGTAGTATTCTGTTCTATATGAGAGGAAAGCAAATTTTCCTGAATGACTTACCTTACCCCTGCCATGGTTTGTCACGTCATAAGACCGTCATGTATCGCACCTCGCTCAATGACTTGTGCAACGTTGATATCATTACCGTGTTAAATAGTGTCGGCTCAGGATTTTTACCCGGACAATCCTGTGGTCTAGGTCAGTTTTATCCTATATCGAAAGAAAATGCTGACATTATAAAAAGTAAGGCTCGCGAATAAGGTTCACCGCACTCGAGTTTTACAGTGTGTATAGGTCAACATGGATTCGGCGATACCGACACCTTCACTCACATTTAGTTGGCGCTAGCAAAACATTTCATTGCGAGACTAAATATCATTTAGCAATCGGATCACACTGCCAAAAGCCAACACTGTAGGGCGGCAACTGAGAAGTAAAAGACGCGGGTTCAAAGTGCTCAAGTGCCACCCTACCACCATTGAATCTTAGCTTTTTACCATTAAGCCGAACTCGACGACTACTCAGTGTTTTGGCAGTCATCTCATAACCTCCACGAATGGACGCCAGTAGTGACTCCTCTAGATCGACTTGAACACGATGTTCAGCAAGGTTTATCAGTAACAAGGTTTTACCCTCGCCCTCCCTCGCTGAATGCAAATAACAACGAATATGTGGGGAGCTGCTGTCAATAGCGAACACCTTGTTCCCCATCAGCTGCCCCCACAACCAGCTTAACCAATAATCGGGACGCGGTTTTAAGGTCAGTCTAGCAATCATGCCGTAATCACCGCCGATCAGAGACTGCCTTACCATGACTTGCTGCCCCATCCGCGCACCCATGCCCAGTTGATCAGCCCACCAAAACGTAGATACCCAACGGTCTGATAGCTCGGGTTGGCCGCCACATTGGGCTGAGCCAGTCTCCCCCGTCCACACCGCGGCCTGGGGCTGAAATCGATCTCTGAGCGCGTTTAAACGCTGGCTATATAAGCGAAAATACTCAAAGGATTTGGGGTCCACTAAATGATGTAGCCTTGCTGAGCGTGTCCGCACAGGGCTGCGATCACTCTGAAAGGGGTAGTAATGCCAATCGACAATATCCAATTTAAAATCTAAATTACATAAAAAACGAGGCGTAATATTACTAATTGGACGAACCGTTTCGCCCAGCTTTGGCCAAAAAGCACTCCCCGGCCCCGATATTTTTGCATCGGGAAAATCTCGTCTAATCACTCGATAAAACCGATTGTAATCACGGGCCAAATTAATGGCGCGGGGCTGCGACATCACGCCGTGAAAAGCCCAGTAGGCATTAAGCTCGTTGCCAAGTTCAAAGACATCAATGCGATAAGCCTGTTCCTTGCTGTAGTCCAGTAAACCCTGCAGTTCAGTGCCCTGCCAGCGGCCGTGGTGTTCGCGTTTAAACAGGCCATACTTGCAGGTAAAAATAAGCTTTAAATCGTTGCGCTGCAAAAAAGCATGAAGCTCGTCCCACTGCGGCTTAGTGAGTACTAGTGCATCAGGGTCACCATCGGGATTATCAAAGTAGTGGATTTTGTCGGCCTCTGAGCCGCCGATACGTAAATAGGCCGGCCCCAACAAGTCCACCAAACGATCTAGCTTTGCCGATGTCAGTTTCAGCGGCGGAATACGCAAGGTGCCCAAGCCCCGGCGGCTATCGTTAGTCCCCTCCCACCAAAAGCCGCCCGCCAACACCGAAATATCGACCGAAAAAGACAAATACCGGCTATCCACCTCTGCTACAGGCGCTGCGCCCTGCAAGGTCAGCGTCGCCTTGTCACAGACACTTGGACTCGGGCGAATTAACAGCAGAATTTGGCGATAACGCGCCACGCTTTTTTCTATCAGTAAATCTGTCAAACGCCTGATAACATCTAATAGCTTAATACACTATCTCCTTGAGATATGAAGCCCCATAGCGGCGAGCAATAACACGCTAGCCAGTGCTTAAAACACAGCATTCGCTTTACCAATTAAATAATGTGCCATCTTGTAAGCGATTTACGGGTAAATAGGCGCGCTGATAGGGGTATTTTGCCGCGAGACTTTCGTCTATATCCACACCGTGTCCCGGCGTGTCGCCAACGTGTAAGTAACCGTTTTTAAAATAGTAATCGCTGGGGAAAACGTCGTCGGTCGCCTCGGTGTGACGCATGTATTCCTGTATGCCAAAGTTCGGCACCCAGGTGTCAAAATGCAATGCGGCCCCCATCGTCACTGGCGACAAATCCGTCGCACCGTGAAATCCAGTGCGAACATTATAAATTTCTGCAAGTGCCGCAATACGCCGCACATGACTAATGCCACCCGCGTGCACAATCGTCGAGCGAATGTAGTCGATTAGCTGTTCGGTGATTAAGGTGTTGCAATCGTAAATGGAGTTAAACACTTCCCCCACCGCCAAGGGTGTAGTGGTATGTTGCCGAATTAAGCGGAAACGTTCCTGCAATTCGGCGGGTACCGTATCTTCCAGCCAAAATAGGCGGTAGGGCTCTAAATCCTTACCCAAGCGCCCCGCCTCTATGGGTGTTAGGCGGTGATGACAATCGTGAAGAAGATGAACATCGAAACCATAGCGATCGCGTAAGGTGTTAAACAACTGGGGAACATGATTTAGGTATTTTTCAGTCGACCAAATATTTTCTTCAGGTAAATCTGCATTGGCTGGCTCGTAATACATTTTGTCGCCGGACACCCCGTAGGTCGACGGTAAGCCAGGAATGCCACACTGAGCGCGCACCGCTTTGTAACCCATATCAATGTAACGACCCACCTCCTCGACGGTTTCCGCTATATCCGCGCCGTTAGCGTGGCCGTAGACCATGACGCCTTCACGGGAGCGGCCACCCAATAATTGATACAACGGCATATTTGCCAATTTGCCCTTTATATCCCAGAGGGCAACGTCTATCGCGGCAATGGCCGACATCGTTACTGCACCTCGGCGCCAGTAACACCCGCGGTAAAGGTATTGCCAAATATCTTCAATTTGCTGTGGATCACGGCCGATTAAACACGGCGCAATATGGTCTTCGAGATAAGACGCCACCGCTAACTCACGTCCATTCAAGGTCGCATCGCCAATTCCATAAACGCCCTCATCGGTGACAATTTTTACCGTGACAAAATTGCGCCCCGGACAGCAAACAATCACTTTTACATCAAGGATTTTCATAAGCGCTCTCTGTCATTACCAAAATATTCTGCAGGAATGACCAATGTAATTCACAAAAGTTAAACATAAATGACATTAGATAGAGCTAGCAGGAATAAACGCTTCTTTAATGGCGATCTTCATCAAAGCTGACACTAGGACCACACCATGACCACGCCACTGGCACTCCATCCCGACCGTCTATTTCCCAGGGATAAATACAGCCGCGATATTGCCAAATCACTTTACTCTGGCGTTAAAGATTTACCGATCATCAGCCCCCACGGTCATACCGATCCGATATGGTTCTCAGAAAATGCCAGCTTTAAAAATGCCAGCGAATTATTAGTTCAACCCGACCACTATGTCTTTCGCATGCTATATAGCCAGGGGATTTCACTGGCGGCGATCGGTATCCCCGGTGCCGACGGCAAGCCAAGTAATGTTGACCCAAGAGAAAGCTGGCAGGTGTTCGCCAATCACTATCATTTATTTCTAGGAACACCTTCGCGGATGTGGCTAGACCATGTATTTGCAGAGATATTCAAGTTTGACGTCGCTTTAGACTCAGCTACCGCCGACCACTACTACGATGGGATAAATACATTACTAGCAAAAGAGAGTTTTCGACCCCGCGCCCTGTTTGATCAATTTAATATCGAGCTGCTGGCCACCACAGAATCCCCCTTAGACTCCCTCAGCCACCATGCCGCCATTCAAGCAAGCGGCTGGTCAAGACGAGTAATAACAACCTTTCGCCCCGACCCCGTGGTTGACCCAGAATACGAGGGTTTTAGCGACAATCTCAAACAACTTGCGGACTTAACCCAACAAGACACCGCAAGCTGGTCGGGCTATCTTGCGGCACTGCGTCAACGCCGCGCTTTTTTCAAACAACACGGTGCCACCGCCAGCGATCACGGCCACCCCACTGCGGCAACCGCCGACCTTTCCCTGGCTGAATGCGAACACTTATTTCACAAAATAATCAGCAAAGCCTTTTGTGCCAAAGACGCTGAATTATTTCGCGCTCAAGTCCTCACTGAAATGGCGGCCATGAGCATCGACGACGGCCTAGTGATGCAATTGCATCCCGGGGTTTATCGCAATCACAATCAAACCGTCTTTACAGGCTACGGCCGCGACAAAGGCGCCGACATTCCTGTGGCAACGGAATACGTCAAGGCGCTAAGACCACTGCTGAATCGTTTTGGCAACCACGCAAACTTCACACTGATTGTATTCACCCTAGACGAGACCAGTTACGCGCGGGAACTGGCACCCTTGGCCGGGCACTACCCCAGTCTCAAACTCGGTCCAGCATGGTGGTTTAACGACAGCCCAGAAGGTATGCGCCGCTTTCGACAACAGACCACTGAGACTGCCGGCTTTTACAATACTGTCGGCTTCAATGACGATACCCGTGCCTTTTTATCTATTCCCGCCAGGCATGATGTCGCCCGCCGCATGGACTGCGGCTACCTCGCCGAGCTGGTTGCCGATCACCGCCTAACTGAAACCGCTGCGGCAGAGCTCGCCGTAAAGCTGAGCTACACCCTAGCCAAAAAAGCCTATCGTTTATGAGTGTAAGCAACAGGGAAAACAATGCGTCTTAGTCAAAATACAGCCCTTCAAAGCGCCATAAAGCACGCTCGCTACCAGCGTGAGCAGCACCGCGTCGGCATTGTTCACCTTGGCATCGGCGCGTTTCACCGCGCCCACCAAGCGTGGTATACCGAGCAAGTCCTAGCGCAGTTTGGTGGCCACTGGCGAATCACCGGTGTAAGCCTGCGAAGCGAAAGAGTACATGCGCAATTAGCACCACAAGACTGCCTCTACACCTTAGAAATTCGCGATGGTGCCAAGCGTGAGCGACAGCTTATTGGCGCCATTGCAAATATCCTCGTTGCCCCCAAAGAACCGGAAAACGTCATTGCCGCGCTAGCCGCAGCAGACACTTCGGTAGTCACCCTTACCATTACCGAAAAAGGCTACTACCTTGCGCCCAGTACAGGCGAATTAGCTAAAGACCATATCGACCTGCAACACGATCGCGAACATATTAAGCAGCCGCGCACCGCATTGGGATTTTTAACCGCAGCCATGGCCGAACGCCGGCAGCAACAGCGGCCGGGGCTGACGGTCATCTCCTGCGATAATATGTCGACTAACGGCAAAAAACTTCGCCAAGCCTTGTTAGAATTCAGCCGTATAATCGACCCCACCCTCGCCGACTGGATCGCCAAACATTGTCGTTTCCCCAACACCATGGTTGACCGTATCGTGCCCGCCACCACCCCCGACGATCTCCGTCACTTAGAGCATGAACTTGGTCTAGAAGATCAGGGCGCGGTGTTCAGCGAGCCCTTCAGCCAGTGGATTATTGAAGATAACTTTGCGGGGCCAGTTCCGCAGTGGAATAAAGTCGGCGTCCAATATGTTGCCGACGTCACGCCCTTCGAGAACATGAAGCTCCGCCTGCTCAACGCCAGCCATTCAGCCATTGCCTATATCGGCGCGGTAGCCGGCTATAACACCGTAGACCAAGTTATCGCCAAGCCGTCACTACACCGCTTTATCGAAAAGTTAATGCAAGAAGAAGCGGCACCAACACTGCGTATGCCAGCCACCTTCGACCTAAACGCTTACCAACAAAACCTGCTACAACGATTCGCCAATAGCGCCTTACAACATCAGTGCCAACAAATCGCGATTGATGGTTCCCAAAAAATTCCCAACCGCCTATTCCCCATCCTCCGTTGGCAACTTCAATACCACGGCTCAATTAGCCTGACCACTGCCGCACTGGCGGCCTGGGTGCGCTATTTACAAGGTGTAGATGAGTTTGGCAATCGCTACTCAATTGAAGACCCAATGGCGGCTCAATTTGCCGCCATATTTAAAGATCAGAGAAAATCAGCCAGAACAGCCTTAGTCGAGCTACGACAAATAGAAACACTGTTCCCTGCCGATATTGCAAGCAATGACAAGGTATTTAGCGCAATTGATGGATGGCTTAAGGTATATGAACAACAGGGAATTAACCACGCCATTCAAGATTTTTTACTCACGTCTAAGCAAGTTAAAACAGACCTGTAAGGCGCAATATTATTATGGTGGATTAATGTCCGTCTTCTATCGAAGGACGTGTTTTACGCATTGCCGCGCTGACAAACTTTAGACGGTTTCCGAGCTTGTTCTCTATCGAATGTAAACTGTCATTAAATTTCACATGCCGGCGTCGAAATCGACTCACTTTAGCCGCCACAGCATCGCTGGTAGAAATGAGAACCGATAAGCCCACGGCAATAAAAAACACCCCAACGGGTATGGGCGACAGTAGAAAGACAATGCCAATCGCAATGAGAAGCCATGCAAGGGTCAGTAAGATTAAATGCTGTACGTGGGCTCTCAACGCAGACGCTCTACAATTCAAAGGCTGGTAACAATATAGCGTTACCTAATATAGAAATACTTTATAGAGCGAGTTGAGGCTGAAGTCAAAATAACAAACAGATAAAAGATGCTGCGCATTGCTAGAAGCAGCCGCCCCGCTTGTATTTCCAAACTATGTTTTCATCTCAGTGAATGCAGCAAACATTACGTACTGCCTTACGAGCCTAGTTAAATCCCCAAAGATAAATAAAATAATAGATATATGGGGATACAGCGTATATCACTGGTCTCTCAATGTATTAATAACTCTAATAAGCACCGCGCCACTACTTCCTAAAAATTTATTAACGTGACATTGCGATTAGGGGCAGCGATTATTGTGCTTACAACAATAATCAAACAATACGCTCTTAGACAAAAGAGCTTGGCACGCGACATAAAAAATTCAATGTATCAACACGATTTTCCGTAGTGATGCTAAACGCGCAGCTTAACCATGTGCCAAAAAACCTAGTGCTCAAATGTATTCTGCCCCAGCATTCCAGTGATTCGTGGTCAGTAAAACGCAAGCCAAAGCACTGAGCTACACTTACAAAATAATTCCAAGAGGGAGAACCCAAATGCGTATTTACGGGTTAATTATTACCTGCATCGTCCTATTAAGCATGACCGGCTGTGGTGGCGGAGGAAGCTCTCGCAACTCCGACAGCGGTGATGACAATGGCGGTAATGGTAACGGCGGCCCGCAATACCAAGTGGAGGTACGCCGCACCTCCTTCGGTATCCCTCACATCAAAGCTAGTAATTACGGCAATATGGGCTACGGCTACGGCTACGTTCATGCAGAGGACAACCTCTGCATACTGGCCGAAGACTTGTTAACCATTCGCGGTGAGCGCGCCAAATATCTCGGCCGCGACGGCACTTACACTATTGTCTCCAACGGCTCCACGGCCAATAACGTAGATTCAGATTTTTTCTGGAAATTCATCGCCACCGATGAGGCCATCGCGCCGCTTAAAAACAGTGACCAAGAAGCAATCGACGCCACTAAAGGTTTTGTCGCTGGCTACAACCGCTATGTAAAGGAGCTTAAAGCCGGTCAACATCCCGGTCGCCACTTGGCCTGCCGAAATGAAGCTTGGCTTACCGAAATCACCGCTGACGATATGTTCCGCCGATACTTCCGGTTAACCCTTCTGGCCAGCTCATCGGTGTTTGTGAACGAGGTTTCTCAGGCCAAACCACCGGGGCCAGACAATCTGCCATTGCCCATCGATCTAGATGACATTCTCGCGCTGGATCCCGCTGCATTGCCACTGTCGGATGGACTACCTATCGGCAGCAATATGTACGCCCTAGGGCCCGATGCGACAAGTGAAGAATCATTGCTGTTAGGTAATCCGCATTTTCCGTGGACCGGGACTGAGCGTCTCTATCTGACGCACCTAGAGTTGCCGGATGCTGAAATCATGGGAGCTTCGCTATATGGCGTACCCGCGGTGCTGATCGGTTTCAATGAGCATTTCGCGTGGAGCCATACCGTATCCACTGCCTATCGCTTTACCTTCTACGAACTGACCCTGAACCCAGCCGATCCCACCCAGTACCTCTATGACGGTGAAATGCGCGATATGGACGCAAACGAGGTGACGATCAACATACTGGAAGACGACGGCACCAGCACCAGCGAAACTCGCACCCTATATCGATCACATTATGGCCCGATGTTGGAACTGGCAGTCTCCGGTATACCAGTGCTTGAATGGTCGCCCCTTAAAGCCTACACACTGCGCGACGCCAATGCCGAAAACGGCAGTCTTATGAACCAGTTTTTCAGGTGGAATAGAGCGCAAAGTTTTGAAGAATTTGTGGAGCTGCACGGCAGCGTACTCGGCGTACCCTGGGTCAACACTGCCGCGACCGGCCCCGGCAAACCAGCCTACTACGGTGATGTCACTGTCGTCCCCAACGTCTCCGACGGCAAGGTCCAGACCTGTGGCGCCCTGCCTTTACAAGTTGTGCTCGGGCAGCTAATGCCCGGCTTGCCGATCCTTGACGGTTCGCGTTCGGATTGCGAGTGGGACAACGATGAAGACGCTCCTCGGCCCGGCATTTTTGGCCCAGCAAACCTACCCAAAATCACCCGTAACGACTGGGTACACAATTGCAATGACAGTTACTGGGTCAGCAATCCTGCCGAGCCACTTACCGGCTTTGCCGCCATCATTGGCGATGAAGGTACCGAGCGCACCCTGCGTACCCGTCTGTGTATGCAGCAGGTCATCAAGCGCCTAGATAGTAGTGATGGCCGACCCGGCAACTTGTTTAATTTGGATACACTGCAGGAAGTTGCACTAGAGAGCACCGTTCTGTCAGAGCAGCTCGCGCGCCAATCTGTGTTGAGCAGCTATTGTGCCCTGCCAACACCTATACTTAGCACTGGCGGCACTCCGGTAGAAATAAGCGACGCCTGCTCGATACTCGCAAGCTGGGACGGGAAGAACAACCTAAACTCCGTCGGCGGGCATATCTGGCGCGAGTTTTGGCGTGGCACCGGTGGCCCCCTGCCGGTCGCCACCCCACTGGATGACCTCCTTTGGTTGACGCCCTTCTCCGCGAGCGACCCGGTCAACACCCCAGCGACCCTTAATGTGCTCAATCCCATTGTCGCCACCGCCTTGGCAGATGGGGTGCAGAAAGTTTTGGACTCGCCCTTTGAACTGGATACGCCGATGGGTCAAATACAGCATTCCGGTGCACATGACAGCGTTATACCCATATTCGGCGGCGAAGGTTTTGAGGGTTCATTCACCATTGCCAATGCGCGTGGCGGTGGACTTGAGGAGGACGGCTACAACATCACCTACGGCAACAGCTATATTCAAACTGTCACTTGGGATACTGCCGGCAATCCCGTCGCCGAAGGGTTTATCACCTATTCGCAATCCGGCGATCCAGCCTCGCCGTATTACAAGAATATGACCGAGGCCTACTCAGCTAAAGAGTGGATCAAATTTCCCTATTTGGAAGCAGATATTGCGGCAGATACCATTGAGACACTAAATTTATCTGAATAAGCAACTACCATACAAACATAAGGCCGCTGGGGTTACCCACCAGCGGCCTTATTAGAATGTCTTTAAGACTACCCTTTAAAATTTCTCACTTCTTTAGATCTCTAAAAAAAAACCACTCCCACTCAATCTTCGCGGGCAGCTTGCTACTCACATTGTAGGCAACACGCGTCACTTGCTTAGTTTCATTAATGATTCGCTTGGAAGCCGTTTCCAATAACTCATACAGCATTATTTACGGCTCGCTGCTCCAATACTGGAGCAGCGCATAGATTACGTACAACTACTTCTTACGGCCCGGCAAGGTTCCCATCGTTTTACAGATAATGCTTAACATGACCTCATCGGCGCCGCCGCCTATGGACGTAATACGAGTATCTCGATACGCCCTCGCCACTGGGTTATCCCACATAAAGCCCATTCCGCCCCAATACTGCATGCAGCTGTCAGTGACTTCGCGCAGCAATCGACCTGCTTTCAATTTAGCCATTGATGCTTTGCGTGTCACGTCAGTGCCGTTGAGGTAGCCCTCTACCGCGTCGAACGTCAGTGCCCTTAAGGCCTCAACCTCGGTCTGTAGCTCAGCTAAGCGAAAGTGGACAACTTGGTTATCTAACACCGACTGACCAAAGATCTGTCGCTCTCTGGTGTAATCAATGGTTTTGTTAATGCACTCTTCCATCGCTTTTAAACTGCCTGCGGCGGCAAACAGACGCTCTTCTTGAAACTGCAGCATTTGGTAAATAAAACCATGCCCCTCTTCACCAATAAGATTGCGCTGCGGCACTCGCACATTGTCAAAGAAGACTTGCGCGGTATCAGAGGAACGCATGCCCAATTTATCTAATTTTTCAGAAAACGAAATACCTGGCGTATTGGTGGGAACCACAATTAAGGATTTATTCATATGCGGCTTATCGTCACTGGTATTCGCCAACAAACACAAATAATCAGCTTGGGTCGAATTCGTGATCCACATTTTCGAGCCATTGATAATGTAATCATCACCGTCTTTTTTGGCGGTGGTTTTAATAGCGGCTACATCCGAGCCTGCATGGGGTTCACTCACCGCGATCGAAAACACCGCATCGCCGGCAATAGCCGGAACTAAAAACTCTTTACGCAGCTCATCACTGCCAAATCGCGCCAGCGCTGGGGTTGCCATGTCGGTCTGTACACCAATCCCCATAGACACACCGCCGGTGGTGATTCGCCCCAACTCTTCAGAAAAGACAATTTGATAACTGTAGTCTAAGCCCATACCACCAAACTCAATGGGCTTACAAATACCCAGCAAGCCAAGGTCACCCATCTTTTTAAATAACTCATGGGCGGGGAAAATGCCCGCTGCCTCCCACTCGTCAGCATAGGGGTTTATTTCGTTATCAATAAATTTTGCAGTGGTCTGCCGTATGGCTTCATGCTCTTCAGTTAAAATCATATTGTGCTCCGTCTTCGTTATTTTTTTAGGCGAACAAGTCTGGGATGTTCTCGAAAGGGTATGGCGTAGGGCTGAACAATGCGTTTTCTTTGCCTATAGGTTCTACTTTTTGAAACGCAGGCCGCGCTGTCATTCGCCTTAAATAATCCTGCACCTGAGGTTCGTAAAACTGCGACAAGCCCAAACCTTCACCCAGATATAAGGCATAAACAATCGCAATATCCGCCACGGTGAAGCGCTTGTCACATAAAAATTCACGATCCATAAGGTGCGAATTCAAGCGTTTCAAACGAGCCAAAAACCATTTGTAGTAATCTTCAACGACTTGGGGCTGACGACGCTCAGCAGGCTCTAGTTGCGAATAACGTAACACTAAGGTCTGTGGAAACGTCAGCGTGGCATCACTGTGAAACAACCAGTTTAAATAATCACCGTACTCAGCGTGATCGGCTTTTAAACCAACATCATAGCGTTGATAGCGCTCGACTAAATACAGACCGATGGCAGACGATTCCGTCATGTGGGTGTCGCCATCCACAAAATAAGGCACGGTCCCCAAAGGGTTTACGTCTAAAAACTCACGCTGGAACATGCGCGGCGGAAATGGCAGAACCTCAAGATCGTATTCTATGCCCATCTCCTCTAGCGCCCATAAAGCCCGTAAGGATCGAGAGGTGTAACAATGCCAAAGCTTTGGCTTATTGATTGATGTCATTTTATATTTCCTTACAAACGATATTGACGCGCAGCAAGGTCGCGCATAATTTCTTCTGAGCCACCGCCAATAGCATTAACTCTAACTTCTCTATAAAAACGCTCTATGCGGTTGCCTCGCAAATAGCTCGCGCCGCCAAGTATCTGACTGGCTTCACGGGCGCAAAACTCCATGGTTTCACTGGCCTGCACTTTAGCCATGGCCAAATCACCGGGATCACAACGCCCTTCGATATAAGCTTGGGTTAAATATTGTAGATAGGTTTGCGTCGCATTTATTTTTTGTTTCATGGTGGCAATTTTATGGCGAATAACCTGATGATCTGCCAAGCGCTTACCAAAGGTTTTTCGCTGCTGCGCCCATTCCACTGCATCTTCTAAACAAGCACGCGCCGCCGCTTCCATTGTTACCGCCAAACTTAAACGCTCGGGGTTAAAGTTAGTCATGATAACTAAAAAGCCTTGGCCTTCTTCGCCCAATAAATGACTGGCGGGCACCCGCACATTGTCAAAATATATGGTGCCGGTTTCGGCACACCACCAACCCTGTTTACGGTCTAGCGCTGTGCGAGCAACTCCGGGCAAGTCAGTGGGGATTAATAACATCGACACCCCTCGCCCTCCCTCGCCACCAGTTCTCACCGCGGTTGACACCCAATCGGCATTCATCACACCAGAGATAAACGTCTTACTCCCGTTGACAATATAATCATCACCATCGCGTACCGCTGTGGTTGTGATGTTAGCAACATCAGAGCCTCCTGAGGGTTCAGTAATACCAAGGGAAATTCGCTTCTCACCGGCCAGCACCGCAGGAGCGACAAGTTGCTTAATCTCATCGCTGCCGTAATTCATTACTGGCGGCAAGCCAATCCCATGAATAAGTAAATTACTCATCAGGCCGCCAGCAGAACCGGCGCGGGTAAATTCTTCATTGCTGATATTTATATGCCACTGATCTATGCCTTCAGAAATCCCACCAAAGGCCTCGGGATAGCCCATTTGCATTACGCCAATACTGGCAGCTTTTTGCCAAAGCTCGTCAGGAATCTTGCCGGCCTCTTCCCAGTCATCGAGAAACGGGATTACTTCCTTTTCTAGCCATTTTCGTAGCTGTGTTCGCCACTCTTCATGCTCAGGCTTTAAATAAGGATTAAAAAGACGCGCGCTATCAAACGTTAAGGACATGGTGCTCACTTATGATTAATAAAACTTAGCGCCTAGTGTAACGTGCTGATAGTTTTAGGCTTGGGCAATGGTGCCAGCGTAGTTGGGAATAAGTGCCACGCTGGTCGTATTATTGTTTTCGAAAGTCACGCGGTGATTTGCCATGCCAACTGCGAAACGCACCAGAAAAGGAGCTTTGATCCATATAACCAAGTAGAAAAGCAATATCAGTAATACTCAAGCGTTCATCACTTAAATACTGAATGGCGAGTTCGGCACGCAATTCCTGCAAAACATGCAAAAATTGTGTGCCCTGTTCGGCCAAACGCCGCTGTAATGTGCGACGAGATATATTCAACGCTTCAGCCGCTTTATCAATACTCATGTCACCGCTAGGCAATAAACGCAGCAATGTTTTACGTAGGGCAACCACAAAATCATTACTGCCTTTATTGTCCTCAAATAAATACCGAATGGGCTGCGCTAAGGCCTGAACCCAATTGGCATCTAAGCGGATCAGCGCATAATCTAAGCAAGCACGATCTATATACAAACAGCTGTTTGGTTGATTAAACAGCAAATGAACGCCAAATTGCTGAATTAACATGCTTAAATCCTCTGGCTGAGGATAACTGAAATGCGCCGCACGAATTACAATTGGCCGTACACACACCGAGTTAACAATCACCGCAGCTGCCGCTAGAGAAGAATCACTCAAATAGCGTTGCTGTGCCGTTTCTGGTGCCAAAGGCTGCCAATCTAAACGAATAAACTCGCTGTCTCGACGTACTTTAACTTCACCAATATCCCCCACTATGCGTAAAACACTGGGCATAACATTTAGGTATTCACGAAAAGTTGCGCAAGCAGAACAGGCGTATAACTGGAGATTTAAACGGTTGATATAATCTATCCGGCCAAGGTAAAGGCCAATATCGGGAGTTTGCGTTTGCGACGCCACAAGCTCATATAAATTCAGTAAGTCATCAACGGGGTAACGACTATCTACATCTTCTATATTATCCAAGCTCAAACCGGTGTCAGTACAGAGCGCGGCAAGATCAGCACCCAATACTTCGGCTGCTTGAAACAGCGCTTTAAACGCTGAGCCATTGACCGTTCGTATTGGCGTAGAGCTCAATTTTGCTGATTGATTAGGCACTGACATAATAGCCGCTAATAGAAAAGCCCTAGTGTATTCGAGGCAAAAGGCGCTGAATAGGTCTATACCAAGTAAGTCTCTGCTATATCGGCCATAGACCTACTAGGCTACTTGTCGATATTATTTAGCTTACCAATACTGTTAGGAGGCCTCTTGCGCCGATTATTTAAGTCCCCTCTCTACCCAGTAGCCCAACTGGCTATTGCCACAATACTCAGCGTTGGCGGTACAAATAGCAGCCATGCCGAAATGAGTGTTTCCACCCATATATCCACCATTGGCCCCGGTATAGAGCTGTCCTACAAAGTTAATTCAGGGTTTGGTGTTCGCGCCGCATGGCAGCAGCTATCAACCTCTTTTGACTTTCAGCCCGAGGACGAAAACGGCGTACCCGGCGACGAATTAAAGTATAGGGGCGACCTAGACCTGAAAAATGGCAGTATTTTTGCCGATTGGTACCCCGCTAATAATGTATTCAGAATCACCGCGGGTATTTTATTAAATAATAGCGGCACCACACTCACTACCAACTGTGAGACCAATACCTCTGACGCTATTGCTACCAACAGCTGCGAAGTGGGTGGAACAAGTGTGCCCAGCGGTGATATTGCAGAGCTTCGTACCCACATTGATTTTGAAGAAGAACTCGCGCCCTATATTGGTATAGGCTGGGCTTTTCAAAACAACCCGCACTGGCATTTCAATATAGATTTAGGCCTAGCTTACCTTGGTCAAGCCAACGTCGACATACAATCGTCGGGGTCTTGCAATAGCTCCAGCGCATGCCGGGCTCAACTTGATGCTGAAGAACGCGAAATTGAAGAAGACATGGAATCACTTGAAATTTTTCCTGTTGCCAAGCTGGGCTTTGGCTATCGCTTTTAGCACCGCTCAGCCTACTTTACATTCAATATAATAAACGCGTCCCGCACTGCAGAGACTAACTTGTCATGACTACTTTTGAGTTTCACACCACAAAATCTATTGTCGTTGAGCGTGGTTCCGCAGCGCGTCTTGCTACACATATTGCCGACATGAACTGCCAATCGGTGCTCGTGATCAGTGACCAAGGGGTTATCGGCGCAGGCCTATTAACCGCCATGCTAGCTAACATCGAACAAAGTGATATTGCTGTTTCAGTATATTCAGAGGTCGTCGCCGATCCCCCTGAATCCGTTGTGGAGCGCGGCATATTGGCAGCAAGGGCATATCGAGCAGATTGTATTGTCGGCCTCGGTGGAGGCAGCTCCCTAGACACAGCCAAACTCATCGCACTACTTGGCAATAGCGATCAAAGTCTAGCCGACGTTTACGGTGTTGATGCCGCCAAAGGTCAACGCCTGCCGCTGGTGTTAATACCCACAACGGCTGGCACCGGGTCAGAAGTAACAGGCATTGCCATTGTCACCACCGGCGAAAACGAGAAAAAAGGCGTGGTGTCACCGTTATTGCTACCCGACATCGCCCTGCTAGATGCCGAATTAACCGTAGGACTACCCAATCATGTCACCGCGGCAACAGGAATTGACGCCATGGTACATGCCATTGAAGCCTTCACCAGTAAGCGGCTCAAAAACCCGATTTCGGACAGTCTCGCCAAAGACGCCTTACGCTTGCTCGCCGCCAATATTCAAATCGTCTGCCAACAGGGCAACAATATTCAGGCACGCGAAAATATGCTGATCGGTTCATGCCTAGCCGGAATGGCATTTGCCAACGCACCGGTCGGCGGCGTACACGCCCTCGCCTACCCCATTGGAGCACTGTTTCATGTTCCCCACGGTCTGTCTAATGCATTGATGCTAAACGCGGTAATGCGATTCAATTTACCCGAGGCAGAAAGCGAGTATGCCGAGCTCGCCAATGTGGTATTTCCAACACTGCAAGGCTCCGCACAAGAGCGCGCGTTAGCATTAATAAACTACTTAAAAGACCTTGCTAGCGAACTGGGTATTGCCACGTCACTGCGAGAAGTGGGTATTGATGAAAAAGACCTAACCGCCCTAGCCGAAGATGCAATGAAACAGGCCAGACTCTTAATCAATAATCCCCGCGAGATTTGTTTAGCAGACGCTAAGGCACTGTATAAGGAATCACTATGAGCGAGAACCCCCCGATACCAAGCCGCAGTGAATTTCCGCACTTTTGCGAAATTCAAACCCGCTGGCATGATAATGACGTCTATCAGCATGTGAACAATGTCATTTACTATTCCTTTTTTGACACCGCCGTAAACGAACACTTAATCGCCAGTGGCGTCCTAGACATTGCAACAAGCCCGACCATCGCCCTCGTGATAGAAACCCAATGCCAATACTTTTCATCGGTGAGCTTTCCTGACAAGGTGAGCGTTGGTCTTAAAGTCGCACACCTAGGCAATAGCAGTGTTCGTTATGAAACCGCGCTCTTTCGCAATGACGACAGCCAAGCGTCTGCCCTAGGGCGATTTGTCCATGTGTACGTAGACCGCAAAAGCAATCGTCCAGTGCCGATTCCTGAACCTGTACGCCAAGTACTCCAGCGCATCCAGCCTGAATAGCCTCATTTAAGAGACCTCTGCCTATATCAGATTCATTGCAGCAACTTATTGCCCTACTCAGCCTAGAGAAATTAGACGAGAACCTCTATCGAGGTCAGTCAGAAGCAACCGATTGGGGGCGGGTCTACGGCGGTCAGGTCATTGCCCAGGCGCTATCAGCCGCCGCTCAACAAGCCGACCCCGCCCGCCATATTCACTCCTTCCACTCTTACTTTCTACGGCCGGGTGACCCAGAGCATCCGATCATCTTCGAAGTCGAAAGTAATCTTGATGCAGGCACCATTTCAAATCGTCGAGTGAAAGCAGTGCAATGCGGTAAAACCATCTTTTTTATGACCAGCTCTTTTCAACTCGACATCGACAGCTTCGATCATCAAAGTGAAATGCCCGAGGTAGCCGCGCCAGATTTTTTACCACAGGAACTTGAGCTACGCGAAGAAGACCTGCGCTATGCGCCCGAAGAATGGTTGCCAAAATTTAACGCCGTGCGCGCCATCGATTTTCGCTCAGTGGATTATTACGACTTAAAAAATCCCGACCACGGCAAACCGACCAAGCAAACCTGGATGCGACCCAATGGCCGCTTACCCGACAACCCCTGTATTCACAATTATATGCTTGCTTACGCCTCAGATTTTTTCTTTTTAGCCACCGCCAGCCAGCCTCACGCCGTGTCGTTTTTAACCGACGACATGCGCATGGCCACCATTGATCACAGTATGTGGTTTCACCGGCCCTTCGACTTTAACGACTGGCTACTCTACGACATGGAAAGCCCCAGCGCCTCAAATGGCCGAGGCTTTGTGCGCGGAAAAATATACGACCGCGCCGGCCGGCTGGTCGCCAGCAGCACCCAAGAAGGTATATTGCGGAAAAAACGGGGAAACTAATTCAGCTATAACTACTGCGCAACTGCATAACTGAACCGAGACTAATAGGGCCCACCCTGCCCAAACATCGGCCTGAGCGGCTAACTTAAGCTTGGTAGGTACTGAGCACCATTGTGACAGTGCGCTCAGCTAAATCATGACGTTGCGCCGCGCTCAATATCGGCGAAGTTTGCAGCAGCTGCGGCCAAAAGCTGCTGCCCTTAATCAAGCTGTGGATTTGTTCACTGGCAATATCAACGTTGAGGGGCTTGAGCCTGCCGTCCTTCATTGCCGCTGTTAACCAGCGAACAATCGCCGTGTACAAAGAATTGTGGGATTAAAAAGCGAGCAAAAATTAATTTATAGCCGCATCTGGCCATTCTTCTTCTGCCAGTACCTTATTAGCTATCAATTGCTCTCTCCGCTCACTGATAGTCTGTTTAAGTTCGTCGCGAATAAGCCGAATAGCCGGTGAAATTAACTGCCGGCTGGGCAACACCAACCACATTTCAGTTAAGGGTATCTTATATTCTGGCATCAGCCTTTTCAGCCTGCCGCTCAATAAGTCTTGTGAGACATCTATGGCTGACTTTTTTGCTATACCCTCGCCATCAACACACCAACGTCTAACAATATCGCCATCGTTAACGGCGCGGTCACTGCGCATTTTCACTTTGTATTTTTGCGTATCGTCATAAAACGCCCAGGTGTCGTGGACCACTTCGTAGAGCTTATAGAGCAGCGCGTTATGCTGGGGAAGATCGTCCGGAATTAATGGCTCGCCATATTCGGCAATATAGTTAGGTGCGGCGCATACCACGTGAGGTATATTACATATTTTAAACCCGTATAAATTAAGATCTTTTGCCGCGTCTTTCGTTATAGCACGCAAAGCAACATCTATCCCATCGCGATAAAAATCCGCTCGACTATCACTGGCATGCAAGCGCAAGGTAACCGCGCTGTACTTGGCCATAAACTTATTAAGCAAGACACGCATTAAGTTTCGCCCCATTTCCGACGATACCGCCATGCGTACTTCGCCACTTATCGCATGCTGCTCTTCGGTAATTAAGACCTGGCCTTGCTGAAGCAAATCCAAGGCTTGCTGACAAAACGGCAAGTAGCGCTCACCTTCAGGGGTAAACCGCAATTGCCGAGTTGTACGCACAAACATCTGCGCGCCTAGCGCTTGCTCAATACGCTTCAAAGACACACTAGCCGCAGATGAGCTCATATCTAACTGATTTGCGGCGGCGGTAATAGAACGAAGCTCGGCAACCTTTAACAGTACTTGTAGATCAGCAATTTTCATCGAGGTCTCTGGTGCTTAGCGTAAAGGGAGAACAACAATTACAAGGTCATTATCCACGTTTTAACGAAAGTGTATTGTAGATTCACCCATTTATAGAAGGAATACCAGCTCTTACTATATTCACATCGCCACTTAAGAGAGACGTTCAAATGTCACGATTATCCAGCGTAGACAAGCAAACCCGAGTGACAGCCTTAGCAACCGCTTTTGTAACAGCCCTCTTATCCCCGGCCGTTTCCGTTGCCGATGCCTCCTCAAAGGTCGTTGCCGCCAGTAACATCGAATGGGGCTACCTTAACCCGCTTCGTGGCGATAAGAGCCCAGGAGCCGCAGACCTCTGGGGCAATCGCACTCTCGATACCGCCACCGGTATGCTGGTTCGCTTTAAGAAGGGCTTTGAGTCACCACCACATATTCACAATATTACTTATCGCGGGATTGTGATTGAGGGCCAAATGCACAACGACGACCCAAATGCTGAAAAAATGTGGATGCCAGCCGGCTCGTTTTGGACACAGCCAGCTGGTGAAGATCACACCACTGCCGCGAATACCGAGACAAACCTAATCTATCTTGAAATAGACTCTGGTCCTTACTTGGTGAAACCGTCGACGGCACAGTTTGATAACGGTGAGCGCCCATTAAACCTGCATAGAGATAATATTGTTTGGTTAGGCGACAGTGATCTAAACGACATTCAAGCTAACGGCGTGCAGTCCACCTATGTGTGGGGAAGCACCGCAGACATGAACGGCTCAATGATTAAACTACCCGTGGGCTTTGATGGCGAAATTATTACAGACGCCAGCGAATTCCGCGCCGTGCTGATTTCGGGCAGCCTTGACTACAGCTCAAAAGACCAAGCAGCGCCGCAGCACCTCAGCGCCGGCAGCTATGTGGAATCAACAGGAGGCTTCACTCATAAAATGAAAAACAAGGGCAATACCGAATCAACGCTTTATATTCGTACCAATCGTAGATACCAAGTAAAGTAAAACTCTATGATTTGCTGGCCAGCTTTTTATTAGAATTCATCCGTAAAAAACTAGCTGTTTCATACGTCGTCATCTAGATCATTTAACTATACAGCGTGTTTATAGCCTTGAACGTTATTAAAGTCATAAAAAGCGGCCAAGACCAAAAATCCGATATTAGAAAAACTCCCACTGAATTTTCACTACTTTACTTCAGGCTTATCGGCGGAAGGCTGGCCATCTGGGTGCGCCCCATGAGGTGGCGGTCCCATTGGATGTGCGCCATGAGCTGGGCCTTCGGGACTAACCGTTTCCCCATGAAAACAGCCAATAAATTTGTTCTCGCTTGGGCTAGCGGCATGGTAGTGATAGCCTCTGATTTCATCAGTTTGACCACGGCATTCATCAAGTGCCCCTGCCTCCTCTCCCGCAGCGTTTTTCAAGGCATAAATACCATAACCGTCAGACGCATAACCCACCAAAGGCGCGTGACCGTCATCATTCATTAATTTATCTGTGCATCCCGTTGTAGAGTGATAATGATAGCCTTGGTGAGCGTTAATATGCCCGCCACAATCATCGAAGGCGGCTATCGTATAAGCCCCCAGAATGGCATCAACAGGTGCTGCAGCGGATAACTCGCTACCATCTAGGGCGATACCCACTGTGTGCACTCGGCCTACATTCTTAGCAAGAATGGGCGTCGTTGGAATCAGGAAGCTACGAGAAAAGTCGTCATCGAGGTAAGACAACTCGCACTCGATACAATTTTGCATATACTCTTCTTCAACATCGGGCTTAGCGGCCCCTAAGCAGGCCTCTTTTGTTGCGGTATAACGCACCTCGTTTGTCTTCGCGTCATACACCATCCATTTTTCGTCACCATAATAATCACCAAGTTTGAGAATAAATTCTCCAGTGATGTCGACTAGATCGCCCATGCCATCTTTATTAAACCAGGCTCCACTTACATCAGCACCATCACTGGTTTTTCTAGGGCAGAATGGCCCCGGCGTTCGTCCTGCTGGCGCGCCATCAGTTATTAGCTGATAACAGCTTGTTTTTGTACCTTCAGCGGTCTCGCAATCAACAATTTTAGGCTCTTGAGAAAATGCATTCTTTGCGAACATAGAAATATCTATACCCTTAGCCGCAATTATTGTTTTCTTCACTTTATCAGTGCCCTCACTACATCCAGCTATCGTTAGCGCGCAAAATACAAAGACACTGACTAAAAATGGACTGTTTGTTAGACGCATAATTTTGCCTTTTTCGAATATTCTCGAAGATACTTTAATTACAGTAAAACCCCTTAAGAAAATACAGGGACAAACCAATCGGCAAGGATGCCACGATTGCTTGTTCCGAGCTACCAGCACCATATTACACGGTGTAGTGCCCACCGGATAAAAACCTTTGTTCTAAAACCCCTGTTTTAAAACCTTAGTCTGATAAGGACGACTGTTAAAAATGATGGGGGCCAACTTATAGTAAAGTTGCTTTATCGTGCGTAAAAAACGACTGCTAAGGTAAATTAGCGGACAGTGCCAAGGTAAATTGAAGGAAAAAATCCATCGAAAGCGGACGGTGAGAGGAGTAATTCTACGGACTCAACGCCTCGGACACCGGCTTGGTGAACTTGGCGGTTTTTTTGGAACAAAAAAGGTGAAAGCTTAACCAAGTCCGAGTGCTTTGATTTGTTATAGCTTTTACTCATAGTGAGTCCACAGCCGTAGAACTTTAACCGCCTTATCTGCTTCCAGTATCTGGTACACCAATCGATGTTGGATATTGATTCTCCGGGAGTACGCTCCCGCCAAGTCACCAATAAGCTTTTCAAAGGGCGGTGGATTCTGAAACGGATCTTGCTCGATGATTTGTAACAATTCCTGAGCTTTGCTCTTAAGCCCCGACGAGGCGAGTTTGCGTGCATCCTTTTGAGCTTGCTTGGTGTAGTAAAGCTGCCAAGTCACCAATCAAGCTCCTGATCGCACTCGTCAAGCCCAGCCTCGATACCCTCGCGGATAGACTCTCTCATGCCAGGCACAGCCAGCAAGTTGAGCGTTTCGTTTATGGCGTTCCAATCCTCTTCCGCCAAGAGGACAGCATTCCCTCTTTTCCCTGTAATAACAATAGGTTGATGGCTAGTAGACGCCTCATCAATCAAGGCATAGAGCTTGGTGCGGGCTTCTGTAGCGTTCAGTGTAGTCATAAGTCACCTCCGATCCTAAAACCGTACGCCTAAACGTACGCATTGTCAACTGACAGGCTATAACGCCTTTGTCAGTTGCGTTTTGGTTCTAGTGATTTTTGTGCAAAGATGGCTGAAGGCCGTGCACAAAAAGGAGCGAAAACCAAAACATCGGCTGGACAAACTTGTTAAGCTTATATCTCTTCATGGTTAAATCGTATCGGCGCTGGCGTTAACCCCTTGCCTCTAAACCGTGATTCGATTTCCGGGATGAGAAAGTTATACATTCTAGAACATTGAGTGCTACATAGATTGATGAAAAACTCCATGTCGGACTTATTAAGTAGTGGTGTAGTTACACCAAACATAGGTTCATCTAATTCAATACTATGTTCACCAACCGTTAAAATCATACCTGTTGGGTAGATATAGAGCTTATTGTTATCTATGTCGCTATGGGCAACTACGTTATTTCTATAGTTGAGAAGGATTTCGTGATATTTTTTATCAATGTCGCTTTCAAATCGGTTCCATCTTTTTGAAGATCGGCCTAATCCCTCGCTAGACATAAATGGCCGACAATATGAAATAACAGCGCCGAAAAGTAGAGTCTGATAGAGATTGTCTGCTGGCTCAGAATCGAATTTATATATAGCCTCAAAGCCTTCTTTAGCGCATTGAATATCTCTTGCAGCTACGGCGACTCGATGAATTTCTAGTTTCTTGTTTTTCTCGATTATATCCAAATATTTTTTCTCTAGCTTAACGCTCGCAGCAAGCGCGCCGCTTTTTGGCGTCGTCTTGCCTGCGCTTGCTATAAATCATTTAGTAATACTCCGAAACATACTCAAACTTAAAAATGTTCACTCCGGCGATATTAACTTTGTAGGAAGTGTTTCGTTGCAGCACCGCAGGTAGCAATCTTTTTGTTGAACCAAGTTCCAATTTTAAATGGTTGTCTACATCAATATATTTTATTGCTACACCTTCTTGCGCTTCGTTTGACAACCATGCCTCTAGTAGGACGATCTTGTCATTTTCATCAAAGTTATCGTGATCATTTGCTGGGATTTTTTGCGCCAAATCTTCTTTTGGCTTATAGAATCCCTGAAGTTTCATAGCCAGACGTATTTCGTGGCACGCTGGTCCCAAAGCAGCTGCGATCTCAGACCTATCTCTTTCACCGGAGTATTTTGCAGGAGTTACTCCGACTAGATCTGATGGTATATGCAAATCAACATTGTCCGGCATTACGATAAAACAGCGTCTTTTCCCTAGCCTTCCAACAAAAAGACCCAGCTCAAAGATAACATTGTCGCGGACAGTGTCGCTTACATCCCCTCGCATAGTAGTTTCGTCGTCCGGACTAAAAACAAAAATTCCAAAATCCGATGAATCTAGAGCTTCTGTAATTGAATCTAAAGGGGTAACTGACAAGGAAAATACTCCCTGACTCCAAATAGTCAAATCCGCATCATGCTGAAGGTTTACTTGTAATGGATACGCGATATCCAGGCCTTCTACAGACGACGCAACAAAAACTTTTGGATTCTTCAATTTATTACCTCAATTCGAGTGATTTATAACATTTTTATTATAAAGACTGGGGCCTTATATCACTTTGGCTCCCTATCTTCGGAGCCGGATTTTAAATGGCGTCAAAAACCATAGCAATATCATTCACTTGATTGTATTTAGTTGAATTGACTATTGGTGTTAGCAAGACTCACTCCCTCTATTTTTCTTAAATCCCTTTTCCTGATCATAAACCCATACCTTAAGAAATCAACAACTTAGATTACGATCTACGGAATTAGTGAGCCCGCTTCTACTGAACAAGCTCGTCGCTGACGTGAACGATTTGTCCTGCCGGAGAACTTGGCTTTCTGACTGTCCGCTAATATGACGGATAACTGCTGACGAATATGTCCGCTTAGTGAGGTGGATTCAATATGGGATAGCTCGCGGTCAAGTCATGAGTAAACGGACGCGGCATATTTGGCTTTTCATCGCCCAAAACCTCAATTTGGCCATTTTATGGTTCAAAGTTAGGTCAATTTATGGGTGAATCGACAATGAAGAATATTGCGCTAGCTTTTGCTAGCGCAATGTAGAACTACTTCCTAAACTGTTTAAAATCGGGTTGGCGTTTTTCCATCAGCGCCACTACCGCCTCAATATTTTCTGGCGAGCCCGCTAGGCGCGACATGCCCTCTAACTCGCCTCCCATTGCCGAATGAATCGCCGCACGATGGACATTACGCATTAGTTTTTTTGTTTCGACCAGTGAGGATATAGGCCATTGGGCTATTTCTTTTGCTTTGGCCATCGCCTTCTCAAGTAACTCCTCGTCAGTACAAGCTGCTGTCGCAATACCAAGCTCTACGCTACGCTCAGCGTTAAGCCATTCAGAGGTGTACATCAATTCTGCTGCTTTACGCGCGCCAATAATTGCCTGTAGCTGATAGCTGCTCCCCCACTCCGGCACCAAGCCCAAGGCTGTAAATGGAAAACGTAGCCGCAAACTGGCACCAACATAAACAACATCGGTGTGCAGTAATAATGTTGCACCACCACCCACTGCAACCCCTTTTGCGGCACTGATAACGGGTTTATTAAAATCGACTAAGGTCTTGGCCGAAATTGTAAAAGGATGCTCCCCCTCGGTCTCTGAAAAATCGTTCAGGTCTACACCAGATGAAAAATCATCTCCCGCCCCAGTAATAACAACACAGGCTACCTGTGGATTATCTTCAGCGGCAAGCAAGGCATCTCTAAACGCTAACCATTGCTCAATATTAAAAGCGTTCTTTTTATTTGGCCGATTTAAAGTGATGAGCAACACGCCATCACTATCTAATTGCTGTATTACCGTATCACTCATCTGACTCTATTATTCCTATTATTCAAGGCTATATGAAATCACTTAAGTATAAAAAGTGACCGTTTCTGATAGATCCGCACGCGAAGTACGACAATGGTTTACTGATTTATCTTGGTCTTCGTAACCAAAAGACAAACCAAAAAGAAGTTTATTAGCAGGGTCTATATTCAGTTGCTGACGCACTAAATCACAATTAAAGCTCAAGGCGGTTTGCGGGCAACTTGCCAAACCATGAGCGGACAAGCTCAACATTAAGGTTTGAGCATACATTCCTAAATCGGCTGCTTCGCGAAGGCCAAACGGCTCAGGAAGAAACAAAAATGCCACGTGTGGCGCACCGAAAAAGGTATAATTTTTCATGAATTGTTCATTGCGCGCTATTTTGTCCTCACGGCTAATACCCATAGCAGCATACAAATCGGCAGCCGCTTGATATTGCCGTTCCTTATAAACCCCCTCATATTTACCGTCGTAAGGAAAATCCATTGTCCACTCTCCAGCACTGAAAGCAGCTGGAATTTTACTGCGCAAATTCTCAACACTCTGGCCACTCGCCACAGCCACATGCCAAGGCTGTGTATTACAGTTAGATGGTGCTCGCTGAGCAGCGGTAAATACTGACTGTATTATGTCTGCAGGAGCAGGTTTTGCTAGAAACGCACGTACTGAGCGCCGCTGATTCACAACCCTTGAAAATACATCTACATCATTCATGGCTTTCATTCCGCTTGCTTAATAACACCTTTAACGACCATATCAGCGATCACCTTTTCATGCATACCTAAGCTGGCTAAGATTGAAAGTGTATTTTCGCCTTCCGCTACCGGAGAGTGTTGTATCGTGCCAGGCGTTCTTGAAAAACGCGGCGCCGGTGCCGATTGCAAAACCTTGTCACGACGAATAAGATTTTTTCGATAGGCATTATGCGAAAAGCTTTCTGCCTCATCCAAATCTAACACCGGAGCTGCGCAGGCATCACTTCCGGAAAATAACTCAGCCCATTCATCTCGTGTTTTTTCTAAAAACTTTGCGGCCATTTTCGCTCGCTGCGCAGGCCATTTGGCCTTATCCATTTGGGTGGAATAATCGCTGCCGCCAAAATCTAAGTCCAGCGTTTCTAGTAATTGTGAATAAAAATGAGGTTCAATGGCGCCAACCGACATCGAGCGACCATCTCTGCATAAATAGCTGCGGTAAAATGGAGCGCCGCCATCTAGTACATTATTCTCCCGCTCATTCGCCCAAAATTGAATGCCTTTTAAGCCGTGAATGGTGCTTAACAAAGAAGCTGTTCCATCGCAGATTGCGGCATCAATTACCTGCCCAAGACCAGACTGATGACGTTCCTGCAACGCGGCTAAGATACCTAGCAATAGAAACATTGATCCACCGCCAAGATCGCCTATCACGTTGAGGGGCGTTGGCGGCGCCTCGCCTGCCGCACCAAAACTCGCTAACAAACCACTAATAGCAATGTAGTTAATATCGTGACCAGCCGTTTTTGCCATAGGGCCATCTTGCCCCCAGCCCGTCATTCGGCCATAAATTAATCTAGGATTACGTTTACCACAGACCTCAGGCCCCAAGCCTAATTTTTCCATCACTCCGGGCCGATAACATTCAACCAGAACATCTGCTGAGGCAATCAACTGTAAAACAATATCGATTCCTTCGGGATCTTTTAAATTTACGGCAATTGATTGACGACCACGAGCGGTGACATCACCGGGATGGCCATCCAAACCACCACCATTGATACGATCTATGCGAATGACCTCAGCCCCGAGATCTGACAATAACATACAGGCATACGGTGCCGGTCCTATCCCCGCCATTTCAATAACACGTAAGCCTTGCAAGGGACCCGACATAGGCAGTCTCACTATGGATTAAATATTAAAAGGAAAAAGTAAACGACACGGTAGGCATTCGCACATTGAATACCTACCGTACAAAGGTGTTATTCGCCCACAAATACCGCTGGACGTTTTTCTTTAAATGCACGCATTCCCTCTTTGGCATCCTTTGAGCCAAAAACGGGGCCAGCGAGTTCATCTGATTTTTGCATGGCATCATCTTCTGCCAAATGTTCAGTGTGCTCGCGCAAAGACTTAACCACAGCCTTCACCGCTAGCGGACCATTAGCACAGATTTTCTCTGCCAATTTCTTGGCTTCGTTTAAGGTTTCGCCTTTTGGAACAACACGGTTAATTAAGCCAAAATCCAAAGCCTGTTGTGCTGTTACATGCTCACCTAACAACAATATTTCAGCGGCTAAACAATAGGGAATTTGCTTTCGTAAACGAATCGTAGACCCCGACATGGGATACAGTCCCCGCGCCACTTCGGTCACGCCAAAAATGGCATCTTCAGCGGCAACGCGAATATCCGTGCCCTGAAGAATTTCAGTCCCCCCAGCTAGCGCATAACCCTCTACGGCTAGCAGCAAGGGCTTGCAGGGACGGTTTTCACGGAGCAATGCCTGCCAATGAATATTGGGTACGGTGGCCATTAAGTCCATAAACTCTTGGGTGGCTCCTTGGTCACCGTCAGGCCCTGTTTTTAAATCCATGCCTGCGCAAAACGTATCGCCATTGGCGGTTAAAATAGCACAGTGAAGACTGTCGTCTTCGTCCAGTAATCGCCACGCTTTATATAAACCCAAAAGCATTTCAGGGCTAAACGCATTTTTTGCTTCAGGCCTGTTAAGCGTCACAATCAACACATTTCCGTCTTGCTCGACAATGCAATTCTTGGTACTGATGGCTAACTCATTTGCCATAATACAAGTCACTCCGTAATCAATTATTATTAGGCGACCGCACCCTTGCCACTCTCAGCAAATTTTTTGGCGGTTTTATAATCTGGTTTACCGCTGGGCGCACGGGGCAATTCATCAATAAGATGGATTTCCCTAGGTACTTTGTAGCCAGCAATATGCTGACGGCAATGCTCTTGAATATTATCTAAGTTTAGATCGACACCTTTTCTAGCCTGAATGATGGCACTAACCCGGCTACCCCATCGTTCATCATCAACCCCTACCACTAAGGCATCAAAAATTCCGCCATGGGCTTTGAGGGCATCTTCAACTTCTTCTGGAAATATCTTTTCACCGCCGCTGTTTATACAGTTAGAGCCACGCCCAAACACGGTGATAGAACCATCGCTTTCTAGCTTTGCCTCATCCCCGGTAAGCAACCAGGTTTTACCTTCGACTTGAATAAACGTCTTTGCCGTTTTTTCTGGGTCGTTATAGTAGCCATTGGGAATGTAGCCAGCGCGAGCAAATATGCCGGACTCGCCCAATTCGGCATGACGCGGACTAGCGCCATCCGCATCTACAATCACATCCATAAAGTCGGTGCGAGTGACATTACCTAAGCCCGATGCCGTTTTCTTACTGCCATTATCCATACCCATTTGGCCGCCTTCAGACGATCCAAAACTATTAGTAATGAATACATTGGGGAAATATTTTTTAAACGCCTCTTGCTTGGCCTCTGAGAAAATTGCGCCGCCGGAGCCAACATTAAAGACTGCGCTTAAATCCCAACGATCTTCGTTATCTACCAAGGCATCAAGCAATGGAATCGCCATTGCATCACCAACAATCTGCACCGCATTCACTTTTTCATCTGCCACAATTTGCCAAACGGCTTCACCGTTGAATGAGCGCTGATGATTAAGAATAAGGGTGTTGCCAGCTAATAGCTGTATACAGGCATACCACCACGAAGCACCGTGCATCAGAGGTGCTAAGGCAATTCCCCGCAATGGATTTTCAGTCACTCTGCTGGCAATATCTTCTGGCTTTTCACAGGCGCCCAGAGGTGAAAAATGACCGCCACCACCCATGGCTGCAAAAAATACATTCTCATGGGGCCACATTACCCCTTTGGGCATACCCGTGGTGCCACCGGTATAAAGAATGAAATAATCATCAGCAGACCGTTCTGCAAAATCTCGGTTTTTATTTTGGCCTTCACGTGCGGTGTGATAATCAACGGCATCGATCGATGACAGATCCGCGTCACTGTCATCGGCAACCGAAATATATAACTTCAACGTTTTTGCTGCACTGCGCACGTCTGCAATAGCAGGAATAAATTCGCGGTGATGAATACAAGCCACCATGTCGGCATTATCGAAAATATAAAGTAACTCATCTTTAACATAGCGATAATTAACATTGATAGGCACTGCACGAATTTTAAAGCAGGCAAGCATAGCTTCTAAATACTCGCTGCAGTTGTACATATACAAACCAACATGGTCACCCGCTTTGACACCATTTGCCGCCAAGTAATGCGCCATTTGATTTGCACCAGCATCCAATTCGGCAAAGCTTGAGCGGTTATTACCACACACTAAGGCTTCACGCTCTGGCACTTTATCAGCAACTATTTCAAATAAATCTGCAAGGTTAAATTGCGCAGCCATGCTTTACATCCTTTATTATTTTCAGCGAGATATTCATCAATATATCAACCGTCAACCCCAGCCACCATCCTCTCAAAAGACGAGAGCACAGTGGCCAAAACAATCGGCAATTTTAGTCTTTACGCCTTTGCTGAACTCACTACCCACATTGAGAAGAACTGTGCACCGCCACCGTAGGCATGGCCTAACGCTGTTTTCGCACCGTCTACCTGATGACCGCCAGCTTCACCACGCACTTGCTGCACGGCCTCGGCAAACCGAATCATGCCTGACGCGCCAATGGGGTTAGACGACAGTACACCACCAGAACAATTCCACGGTATATCACCGCCCTCGATTAAGGAAGTTGAACCGTTCATAGTCAGCTCCCAACCTTTACCTTCTTCTGCAAAACCTAGGTTTTCTAGCCACATGGGTTCGTACCATGAGAACGGTACGTAAACTTCAGCGCAGTCGAAATCTTTACGCGGATTGTGAATCCCCGCCTGCGCATAAACATCTTTAGCGCAATCAATACCCGCCTGTGGATTGACTTGCTCTCGCCCTGCATACATCGTTGGTTCAGAGCGCATTGCAGTGCCACGTATCCACGCAGGTTTGCGGGGTGACTTACTCGCTAACTCTTCGTTGGAAATAACCATGGCACAGGCGCCATCAGAGGATGGACACGCTTCCAAAAAGCGGAGCGGCTCCCACAGCATAGGGCTGTCTTCCACTTCTTTCATGCTAATTTCTGGCAGTTGCAAATGCGCTAATGGGTTTTTGGCACCATGCAGTCTATCCTTTACCGCGACCTTTATACCGGCATCGTAGGGGGCATTTGAACGACGCATATATTCGCGAATAATAGGCGCAAAATAACCACCCGCCCCCGCATTTAAATGCGGCGAAAATGGTTGCGGATTAGAGAGCGCCCACATTGCATTAGATTCAGATTGCTTCTCAAAAGACACCGTTAAAATGCGTTTAAACACACCGCTTTGCACATACGATGCCGCAACCACCGCCGTGGAACCGCCCACCGAACCCGCAGTGTGAACCCGCAACATAGGCTTGCCATTACAACCCAATGCATCAGTCAGATACAGCTCAGGCATCACCACGCCTTCAAACATGTCTGGGGCTTTACCAATAATCACCGCGTCAATGTCATTCCAGACTAGGCCCGCATCTTCAAGGGCGTTCACGGCAGCTTCTCGCACCATGCCGGCGATAGAAACGTCTTTGCGTTTTGTTTTATATTTTGTTTGACCTACGCCAACAACAGCAGCTAACTGAGCCATTATTTCGCCTCCAGTACGGTTACTAGGTTTTGTTGCAAGCACGGCCCCGAGGTAGCATGAGCAACACCACGCTTGGCTTCGCCACGGATTATCCGCATGGCAACTTCACCAATACGCGACAGGCCTGAGGCCATCATGACATTACCCGCAAGCACTCCACCTGATGGGTTTATTACGGTGCTGTCACCCAGACCCAAGGCTTTTTTAAGAATAATTTCCTGATGACTAAACGGGGCATAAAGTTCTGCCACGTCGATATCACCTTTGTTTACACCTGCGGCTTCACCAGCAATTTCTGTTGAAACAGAGCGGCATAAATCGCGAGAACCGATATGATGAGTTTCTATACGGTGATCAATGCCTTTTATTAACGCGTAGGGTTTACCCCACTCTTCGGCCTTCTCTACTGTGCAAATAATCATTGCACAAGCACCATCTGAGATAGGGCAGCAATCGTGTTTACGCAGTGGCGACACATAGCTCGCCTCTTTTAATAATTCTGCCGCACTCTGCTCACCCTTTAACTGTGCGTGCGAATTGGACAGGGCATTTTTTCTTGACCGCGCCACTACTTCAGCCATATCTGCTTCAGTAATCTCACCAGAATCCAACATCGTTCTGGCCTGCATTGCGGCAAACGCGATGCTGTCTACCCATAAGGGCGCTAAGTAATAAGGATCGAGTTGTTGTGACAAAACAATGGGCAACTCCCCAGGCGAAGACTTACCAAAGCCGTACAGCAATGCAGAGTCGGCATGGCCCATTTGAATTTTCAGCCATCCTTCATAAAGCGCCCATGCCGCATCCATTTCTACATGAGATTCTTTAATCGGCGGTACTGCTCCAAGGGCATCAACACCAGCTACAAAGGCAAATGCTGCCCCTTGCTGATAATCACAGCTACCTGAGCAGGTAAAGTCCACATCTTGCGCACTCTCAATCCCTGTTTGCTTAAAGACCTCACTCAGCACCGGCATTATGAGTTCTACTTCATTTTGCGCGCCAGCATCTCGCTGACAATCTGACTGCGCAAAGGCAACTATCGCAACATCACGCATGTTATTGACCCTCTTTAATCATTTTACCAATCTGGTTCACCGGCACATCCGGCTCATCAATAGGTTTAAAGTACTGAATATTTTCCATCGCAAAACCCCACTCTTCCTTGGGTTTCCAGACGGCTTCCACCCGCATTCCAATTCGTACATCTTCGTTTTTACATTCACTAAGCAAATGCAAGAAACTCAAATTCGCGCCATCCAATACCAAATTGGCAATCACATAAGGCGGCTTGATTGGGTTTCCAGGAATAGGGATATAAACAATGGTGAACGACTCAACGGTCGCCTTGTTCCCTAACGTCACTTCTTCTTCGGTCGGCACACCACAGGCCGCACAAGATCCGCGAGGAGGAATATAAACATTGCGACATTGAGGACAGCGCTGACCAACAAGCTCGCCTTGTTTAAGTGACTGCAGATATCGCGCCGTGGCCTTACCTGCAGTAAAGTTGTAGGTTAAATATATGGGGGCTTCCACGCCGGTAATCGGCTCATCAGATGCTGCTGGCTTTAGCTCACCGAGCAAGGCAACCGCCTCCGGCACAAAACCATTGACGTCACTCATCAAGCCCTTGGTTTCTTCAGCCCAACGTACTTTTACGCGCATTCCCGTGCTCATGGCCGCCTCGTCACCGGCATCTACCCAATGCAACATGGGGGTATCGGCGCCATCAAGAAGGATCATCGCCCAAGCAAAAGGCTTATCACTGGGGTGGGCCTTACGCGGCTCCTTAACCCAGCACCACGTTTTGACCATACCCGCGTCTGCCACATCGACAAACTCACTCAGTGCATCCGCACTCACGGGATCAAACTCCAGCGGTGGCATAAGCACTTTGCCATCACTGGCTTTAATACCCACCATTTTGCGCGCCCGCAATGAGGTCAAAAACTGCCCCACAATCGGCCCGGTGGATCGCGTATAGGTATAGCCCAGCGTAAAGGCCTGGCTAAGAATTTCAGCCGATGACGACATTCGGTCTCTCCTTTGTATACAGATTAAGTCAGTCGCACACATCATTAAGTGCACCACTGCCCCACTTGGCACAAAGTATCTATGTCGCCTTTAACCCAGACAATGTCGCTGCTGATCAAGAAAATGACAAAAACGATCAAGCCCTAATTGGGTGTCAACTTTTCACTATCAATTCTCTTTCGCGCCACCGTCACAAATTTGATAAGGTGGCAGCGCAAATGCCAGAACGAGAAATAATGAAAACACCGTATCAGCACACCAACCCCGCCATACGCTACACGCTATTTATTATCGGCTGGATTTCTTTTGTTCTCGGCATGATCGGGGTACTTCTACCGGTGGTTCCCACCACCCCGTTTTTACTACTCTGCGCAGCCTGTTTTTTACGAAGCTCGCCTAAATTTTATGTTTGGCTAACTGAGCACCGCTGGTGGGGTAAATACATTCGCTACTACCTTAACGGTGAAGGCATTCCACGACGCGTCAAAGTCGTCATCATCGTCATGTTATGGATAACAATTTTAAGCAGCGCCTTACTGATTGTTAAAATTTACTGGCTTAGCGTAATGATGATTTCCGTTGCGGTAATCATGACGATTTACTTGATTAGGCAACCCGAACCAAAGCAAACAAAAGAAACAGAGCCCAGCTCGAGGCACCTTGATTCTAGTGGTTCAGATACGGAATAACAGCACTTGGCATTACCCTTTAAATCGACAATATTTCCCAAGAGATATAATTAAAGAGGGGGAGCTAAATGCCCCTCAAAAATCAAAATCCATTTTAGCCAAAACCCCCTCATTTCAGCCCACGACTTTCTCCTAACGGGTAATTAACACGTAAACTTTAAATAGCGCTTAAAACGGCTAAAGTTCACCTTGCTTAGCGCGGTCTTGAACTTTAGTATTTCAGTTAGAAGCCATTCACCCTATTTTGTTGCTTTCACGTCATTTCACTCAGCTAAACGATGTGACCCAATAGCAATAATTTCATTTAGGTAGGCCTATTAGGTTTTAAACAACATAACGCGTGTACAGGACCCAACTTCGCGTACTCAAGACTACTCTCGCCGACATTTGACGAAGGACGTTCTACATGACTTTAGCCACACGCAACTCATCCAGACTTTTCTATATTGCCGCCCTTCTCCTCACGCTTACGTTTTTATCCGGCTGCTCTATAAACGCAAGGCAGTTCGCATGGTCTGCCTATGAAAACCGCGATGCATCAATAGATAAATGGGTCATGCTCACCCCCAGAACAGAGCGTTCACTGTTACTGGCCACCTATGCCTCCACCCACTACACCCGCTCAAACCAGTTAGCTTACGATAGCGAGCTTATCTCCAGAGATACCCCCGTCATTCTCGCTTGGATAGAGTTCAGCGAAGTAGATCAACCCATTCCACTCTACCGCTATATTATTCAACCCTTAAAAGCGATCACCGCTGAAGAATTGCTTTTACAGGGTAAGTACATCACCAATAACACCCACAGAATTAAACACCTACCGGCAAAAACCCCCTCAAAAGTCACTAACGGCGCGGTGGTCACCGACTGGCAATATTGTTACGACTGCATTGTTACACTACCACTAGAGCAACTTAACCCAGCGAATATTTCCTACCTCCGCGAGGAGTTCAAAATAACGATGGCAAGAAAGCCCTTGGCTGCAATTGCATTCTTCAATGACCCCAAAGAAATACCTTATTTAAAGTCTCGCTCTTCAATGACCGTTTATTCTGGCGACGAAGCAAGACAGCAACAAGCTCTATTAGCGGATCATGTCGCTGGCTTGTCAGGGGCAATTAGCGAGGCCAAAAAAGTCGATGAGCTCTATCGTCAGTTCACTAAGAACGAACACAAACCACTAACATTTGAGTATTTAGCGGAAAAAGCAGGCTGCCCGAAAGATATTGCCAACCCCAGAGAGATAAATGGCGACCGCCGCAGTCAATCAAATACCATTATTCGTATCAATCTTGACTATATTGAATGTAATTCTGAAGTATTGGAGCGTTATGACATTGCGCCCTACCTTGCAAAATATGAACAACTTGTTGCCCGCGAAAACACCTTATGGGAGCGTTCCAGCAAAAAGGAACGCCACAGCCTCACCCACCCTGAGCGAACCATAAATGGTGTATTGCAGTCTATAGACATGGCCAAAGACGGTATTGAATCTGCCTACAGCGAGCTTGATCTTGCTGATAAGCTGGACGCCCGCAACCGGCAACTTGAGGCCTTTGGCCAGCAAAATTGGGCAAACACCCTCAATGGTATACAGGCACGCAATGACAAAATAAGGGCGCAATACCAACAAACCCAGAAAATGATTCAAAACGCGAAGCGCAGCCAGTATAAGCCGAGCAAAAAACAGAACGAGACCAAAACTACCCGGCAGCCTTCTCAAGCAGCAACAAGCACACCTAAGCCCGGCGCCGCGGCTAAGAGTGAAGAAAACACTTCACAAGCAAGTGCAACACCATCAACACCCGCTAAGGCCAATTCCAGTTCACAGGCTGCCGACAGCAGCGCCACTGCTAGCACAGCACCTTCGTCATCTTCACCGATGGATAATCAAGCTAAACAAGCCACCAAGAAACCAAACAACTACGTGGGCTCCGGCCGCGATTACCCCTTTAGCGGCACCAGCGGTCAATTTTTCAAACCAGAACTCTCAGAGGAGCTAGCCAGATTAAATTTGATGAACCAAGCTTCCGACTTCTGTGGCAGCGGCATGAAAACAGAGATTCGCTGGTCTGACGTTGTTTGTGAGCCGTCGGTGTCCGAGAAAGGTAAGGTCAGGTGCTCCGTTGACGGCTTGGTTAACTGTTATGAGAACTTATGCGACGTAGCCTACTGCGGTACCGCACCCGAAGACTGACACCTTAACTTGCCGGTGCAAGGTGACCCAGAGTTTGTCACCCGAACACAATGCAGACATGCCCAAACAGTTCTGGCGTTCTGCTCGCAAGAGCAGAACCAAACACCCCACCTAACAGCCAAGAAGCCTTAAAACCCACCAAGCCCTTTGCAGCGCCCATACTATTCAGTTATTAATCTCTGTCGTGAAACGAGATAAGCCCGGCCTCCTATTACGTCCCAAAAGATGTGGATTGAGTAAAGCAGTGATCAAATAGTGCTCGGCATTCTAGCTAGCTTTGCAAATAAAACTTGACGTCTTGCCTGTGCTAACTCAATATTAAACACATGTTTAATATTGAGTTAGCACAGTGGATCTACCCGTAACCCCAAGACGCCGTGGCCGCCCCAAAAAAAACGAAGCACCCGCGCTGTCTATTGAGCAACTATTGGATGCCTCTGCGGATATTTTTGCCCGCGACGGTTATGACGGGGTGTCCCTGCGTAAGCTGCAGGATGAGCTAAACGTTAGCTACACGTTTTTCCATCATCATTTCAGCTCCAAAGAGCTTCTCTGGCAGGCGGTGGTTGACCGCTTGTGTGGCGAGACCACCGCCAGGGTTTTAGACGTCTTACAAAATATTGACGAGGAGCACAACGAGCTTGATGCCCTCAAAGAAGGTATCGCGGTGTATATTCGCAGCGCCTTTGAACATCCCGCGCTCCACCATATTTGCCAACAGGAGTCACGCTGCGAAGGACCGCGCTTAAGCTATATTTACAAGCATTATTATGGTCCAGCCTGGCAATTAATTAGCGATATGGTTAAGAAGGTCGACACCCTTAACATCATTAAAGACATCCCCATAGAGACCTTGTTTTTTGTCGTGCAATCGGCCACCGCACCCATTGTGCAATTACCTTTTTATCAGCGGCTCACTGGCACAAATGAGCTACCGCCAGAATTTGTAGAAAATCATATTCAACAAACTATCGACCTGCTGTTTCACGGTTGGCACAAATAATAAAACGGAGACCTATATGAAAACTTCCACGGATTATTTAGATCTACCCCGTAAATCTACCGACGACCTAGCCCATATACCTGGCGATAAAGGTGCCTTACCCATCCTGGGCGACACCGTTGAGTTTTTAACGGATTACCTTGGATTAGTATCTCGTAAAAACAAACTCTATGGGCCAATTTTTAAAACCAATGCAATTTTACAACGCTCTGTTGCCCTACTAGGGCCGGAGGCAAATGAACTGGTACTAAAAGACAGCGGCAAAATTTTTTCCAGCAAAAAAGCATGGGACCCACTACTAGATCGCCTCTTTCCAGACGGCTTGATGCTTCGCGATTTTGATGAGCACCGCTTTCATCGCCGCATACTGCAAGCCGCATTCAAGAAAGATGCCTTGCAGGGTTATCTAGATGATATGAACCCCCGCATGCGCGATGGGGTGGCAGACTTTCCCAAAAATAGCGAATTTGGCTTTAAAGACAGCATCAAATCCTTATTACTCGATGTTGCCGCCCAGGTGTTTATGGGTGTCGAAATGGGCAAAGAAGCTGATGCCGTTAACAAGGGTTTCTTACACGCAATGGAAGCCTCTGTTGCTGTAGTAAAACTCCCCATACCCGGTACCACTTGGCAAAAAGGCTTGAACGGCCGCAAGACCTTAAAAAACTTCATTGAAAAACATATTGAATCTAAGCGCGCCACAGAGAGTAGCGACTTTTTCTCTAAGTTCTGTCATGCCAAAGACGAAGATGGCAACGCACTGAGCAATGAAGCCGTGCGCGACCACACCATTTTCTTACTCTTTGCAGCCCACGACACCACCACTAGCACCCTGTGCTCAATCATCTACGCCTTAGCCAAAAACCCTGAGTGGCAAGACATCTTGTACGAAGAGTGCAAGCAAATTGACGGCGACCACCTAAGCTATGACGACCTACCAAAACTAGACAAGGCGGCGCTGGTTATGAAAGAGGCGCTGCGGATGTACCCACCGGTTCCGGCCATTCCTAGACGCCTGATTAAAGAAACCGAAATTATGGGCTACACCTTGCCAGCTAACACCGGTATTGGTATTTCACCGCTGTTTACGCATTACATGGAAGAATGGTGGACCGAGCCCAAGAAATTTGACCCTGAACGCTTCTCCGCTGAACGAGCAGAACACAAACGCCACCTCTATCAATGGGTTCCCTTTGGCGGTGGCGGACATAAATGTATTGGCCTTAACTTTGCCGAAATGCAGGTGAAGCTGTTTATGTTCCACCTACTGCGCCACTACACCATCAGCGTGAAGCCAGGCTATGAAATGAAGTACAACGCAGTGCCCATATCCTTCCCTACGGACGGCCTGCCAATTACCCTAAAAGCACGAAAATAAACCTCTAGCCGGCGCACTGTCTCTTTAACATTAAATGAGACAGTGCAACCCACTTCCCACGCAGTAATCTCACCCCTCAAAAAACAATACACCACCAAGTTGACGTTAACGTTAACTGACGATAAAGTAAGCCCTACTTTAAATCAGCCAAGCGTCCTCCTCATGATGGCAAACAAAACTTACAGCATCTCAGATCTCGCCTCAGACTTTGACGTTACTACTCGGACGATACGTTTTTATGAAGAAAAAGGCTTATTAAACCCACAGAGAAATGGCCAAACCCGTATTTATAGCCCGGCAGACCGTATCAAACTGAAATTGATTTTACGGGGCAAGCGTCTAGGCTTATCGCTGGAAGAAAGCAAAGACATCATTGAGATGTACCACCCTGAACACGATAACAGCCCCCAGCTCCTTAAATTAATTGAGAAAATACGTGAACGCCGGCGGTTGCTAGAACAACAACACAAGCAGCAATTACAAGATCTAGAAGACATGATTGACGAACTCAATGAAGCCGAAGAGCGCTGCCAAGAAGCGCTTACCGTGATGAATAAACCACAAAAAAATTAAAAGCATTCCACTTTTACTTAAAGGACAAGCCCATGATCCCCTCCTACCCCACACTGAATTTTGGATTAGGCGAAGACATTGAAATGTTACGCGATGCCGCCGCACAATTTGCGCAAAGTGAAATTGCGCCTCGCGCCGAAAGCATCGACAAAGACAATGAGTTCCCACTAGATTTATGGAAAAAAATGGGCGACATGGGGCTGCTGGGTATCACCGTATCCGAAGAATACGGTGGTAGTAATATGGGGTATCTAGCCCATGTGATTGCGATGGAAGAAATTAGCCGAGCATCTGCATCTGTAGGTCTTTCTTACGGCGCGCACTCCAACCTCTGCGTCAATCAAATATTCAAGAATGGCAACGACGCACAGCGTGAAAAATATCTGCCCAAATTATGCTCTGGCGAACATATTGGCGCCCTAGCCATGTCTGAACCAAATGCGGGTTCTGACGTTGTAAGTATGAAATTAAAAGCCGATAAGCAAGGCGATCACTATGTGCTAAATGGCAATAAAATGTGGATCACCAATGGCCCCGATGCCCACACTTACGTTATCTACGCAAAAACAGATATTCACGGCGGCCCCCGCGGTATCACCGCTTTTATTGTTGAACGCGATTACCCCGGGTTCAGTCGTTCACCCAAACTCGATAAATTAGGTATGCGTGGCTCAAATACCTGCGAGCTGGTATTTGAAGATTGCCACATTCCCGCCGAGAACATTTTGGGCAAGGAAGGTGACGGCGTAAAAGTATTAATGAGCGGCCTCGACTTTGAACGCACCGTGCTCTCCGGCGGCCCAACGGGGATTATGCAAGCCTGCCTAGATGTTGTTATTCCCTATCTACATGACCGAAAACAATTTGGCCAAAGCATAGGTGAGTTTCAATTAATGCAAGGCAAACTGGCCGATATGTACACCGAGCTCAACGCCAGCCGTGCTTACTTATACACAGTGGCCAAGGCTTGTGATCGTGGCGAAGCCAGTCGTAAAGACGCCGCAGCGGTTATTCTCTACACCGCCGAGCGCGCCACCCAAATGGCACTGCAGGCCATTCAAGCCCTAGGCGGCAACGGCTACACCAACGAATTTCCAACTGGCCGTTTGCTAAGAGATGCCAAACTTTATGAAATTGGAGCAGGTACCTCGGAAATTCGCCGTATGTTAATAGGCCGAGAACTGTTTAAAGAAACGCTGTAACTCAATAGAGATTCTACAATTAAGCGAATAGCCTGGACTCGACAACCATGACTGTACTGACATCAAAAATAAACCCGCGCGATCCGAGTTTTTTAGAAAACGCCGAATATATGCAAGCACAAGTTGACGATTTAAAGCAGCTTGTCGTAGGCATTAATGATGGTGGCGGCGAGAAATCTCAACGTCGCCACCAAGACAAAGGTAAGCTTCTACCGCGCGAGCGTATCAATGCGCTGCTTGATGTCGGCGCACCCTTTCTGGAACTGTCACAACTCGCTGCGTATAAAGTCTATAAAGAAGTCTTACCTGCGGCTGGGCTAATTACCGGTATTGGCAGAGTGTGCGGCCAAGAGTGCATGATCGTCGCCAACGACGCCACCGTAAAAGGTGGTAGCTATTTCCCGCTGACGGTTAAAAAACATTTACGCGCCCAAACCATCGCCCAAGAAAACAATTTGCCGTGTATTTATTTGGTCGACTCCGGTGGCGCCAATTTACCGCAACAAGACGAGGTGTTCCCAGACCGTGAACACTTTGGTCGCATCTTTTTTAATCAAGCGAATATGTCAGCAAAAGGTATTCCGCAAATCGCGGTTGTTATGGGCAGCTGCACCGCTGGCGGCGCATATGTACCGGCAATGGCTGACGAGTCAATTATTGTCAAAGAGCAAGGCACCATTTTCTTAGCAGGCCCACCGCTAGTAAAAGCGGCGACGGGTGAAGTGGTTAGCGCCGAAGATTTAGGCGGCGCCGATGTACACTGTAAAGTATCAGGGGTTGCAGATCATTACGCACAAAATGACCACCACGCTTTGCAGATTGCCAGAAACGCAGTGAAACGATTAAATCGCGGTAAACCTCAATCGCTCGACGTACAAGCCAGTGTTGAACCGCTTTTCCCCAGCGAAGAAATTTACGGCATTGTCCCCAAGGACAGCCGCAAACCCTTCGACGTGCGAGACATTATTGCACGCATTGTAGATGGCTCTGATTTTGACGAGTTCAAAGCACTATTTGGGACAACCTTGGTCTGCGGCTTCGCCCGTATTTTTGGTTACCCCGTTGGCATTGTCGCGAACAACGGTATTTTATTTTCTGAGTCTGCTCAAAAAGGCGCCCACTTTGTTGAGCTTTGCGCACAGCGAAAAATTCCAATTATTTTTCTTCAAAACATTACTGGCTTCATGGTTGGCCAGCAGTATGAAGCGGGCGGCATAGCAAAACACGGCGCCAAAATGGTGACCGCCGTCGCCTGCGCCCAAGTCCCTAAATTCACCGTACTTATTGGCGGCTCTTTTGGCGCTGGCAACTACGGTATGTGTGGCCGCGCCTACGACCCACGCTTCTTGTTTATGTGGCCAAACGCAAGAATATCGGTAATGGGCGGCGAACAAGCTGCTGGGGTAATGGCGCAAATAAAACGCGATCAATATGAACGTGAAAACAAAGACTGGCCATTAGATGAGGAAGCCGCTTTTAAACAGCCCATCCTCGATACCTACGAAGAACAGGGCCACCCCTACTACGCTTCGGCACGGCTTTGGGACGACGGCGTTATCGACCCTGCCGACACGCGGATGGTGCTAGGTTTAAGCTTGTCAGCAAGCTTAAACAAGCCCATAGAAGAAACCAAGTTTGGTGTATTTCGCATGTAAATAAAGTACGCCTTAAGAAATCTAATAGAGTCATTATTGGTATGTTCAACACCGCCAACTACAGCTAGGAATAGCAACATGTTTGATAAAGTTCTAATAGCAAACCGAGGCGAGATCGCCTGCAGAGTCATTAAAACTGCTCGCAAATTAGGCGTGCTTACCGTTGCTGTTTACAGTGATGCCGATCAAGACGCCCTTCATGTCAATATGGCTGATGAGGCAATTTATCTTGGTGCTTCTCCAGCGCGGGACTCGTATCTCGACATTGATAAAATTATCAATGCGGCCAAACAAAGCGGAGCAAAGGCTGTTCATCCTGGCTATGGTTTTTTATCAGAGAATGCCGACTTCTGTCGTCGCTGCGCCGCAGAAAATATCGTCTTTATCGGTCCACCCACTGACGCCATTGTCGCTATGGGGTCCAAGTCTGCCGCCAAACAAATCATGGAAAAAGCCGGTGTCCCCCTCGTACCCGGTTATCATGGCGACGACCAAAACCCAGAGATTATTCGTCAGTCTGCCAACGACATGGGTTACCCCGTACTCCTTAAAGCCACCGCGGGTGGCGGTGGCAAAGGGATGCGACAAGTATGGTCTGCAGACGAATTCGATGCCGCCCTAGAGGCTGCTAAGCGCGAGGCACTTAACGGCTTTGGTGACGACACCATGCTGGTAGAGAAGTATTTAACTCAGCCACGACATATTGAAATTCAAGTATTTTGCGACAGTCATGGCAACGCGGTTTATCTTTTTGAGCGCGACTGCTCTATTCAACGCCGCCATCAAAAAGTAATAGAAGAAGCACCTGCACCAGGATTAAGTGAATCTCTACGACAGGAAATGGGCGAAGCTGCTGTGCGTGCGGCCCAGGCCATCAATTACGTTGGCGCGGGCACCGTTGAGTTCCTATTGGATAGTGACGGCAGTTTTTATTTCATGGAAATGAACACCCGTCTGCAAGTAGAGCACCCCGTCACCGAAATGATCACGGGCTTAGATTTGGTAGATTGGCAGCTACGGGTCGCGACCGGCGGCCGCCTGCCATTAGCGCAACACGAGTTGCACATTCGCGGTCATGCGATTGAAGCGCGCATCTACGCCGAAGATCCCGACAATGAGTTTTTACCGCAAACCGGCACCTTGCACTTTCTTGAAACGCCAACAGAGTCTGCACATGTCCGGGTGGATACCGGCGTACGCCAAGGTGATGAAGTCAGTGTTTATTATGACCCCATGATTGCAAAACTTATTGTTTGGGACGACGACAGAAATGCCGCATTAAGACGCTTAGAATCAGCACTTTCACAATATCGTATAGATGGCGTAATCAATAACATCGACTTTTTACGGACTATCAGCCGCCACCCTGCTTTTATCGCTGCCGATTTTGACACCGGTTTTATCGGTAAAAATGAAGACAGTTTAATCAGTATTGCACATCAAGCCGCCACCACCGCACTACCGCTAGCCGCTCTGTATCTTGCAATTACCCAACAGCAAGCTATTCAGTCACGCGCAACCGCGAGCAATGATAACAACTCCCCTTGGAATACCGCCGTGAATTGGCGTCTTAACCAAGTTGCGGCTTATGAGTTGGCAATCAAGCTAAATGGCGACACCCATATTGTCTCCATTTCAGCTCAAGAAAATTCGCCCCGCTCTACTTTTAGCCTAGCTTATCAAGACCAACATTTCACCGTTAGTGGTTCACTCAAAGATAGGCAACTAACAGCAACGATAGACGGTCATAGGCTATCGGTGACTGTGTCGTCACATAACGGCGCCTATTGCATGTTTGGCGCTGGGCCCACCGCTCACTTTTCAGTCGAGCAACCTGATCTTGGTGACAACAATCAAAATCATGATTTAAATCAATTGGTAGCCCCCATGAATGGCACCGTGGTCAGTCATTTGGTTGATCCTGAAAGCGCCGTTACGGAAGGGACACCATTAATGATTATGGAAGCCATGAAAATGGAGCACACCATCCGCGCGCCTGCAGATGGTATTGTTAACGCATTCTATTTCCAAGCTGGTGAACTCGTCAGTGGTGGTGATGAGTTAATTCAATTTGAGGTAAGCCAATGACTAGTAATCCAACATTACCTAACTATGCCCGCATTGTAGAAGTAGGTCCCCGTGATGGCTTACAAAATGAGAAGCAAGCTATTGGTATCGACACCCGTATTAACTTAGTCAATATGCTTGCTGAGGCGGGCCTTAGCTATATAGAAACAGGGAGTTTTGTTAGCCCCAAATGGGTACCTCAAATGGCTAATACCGACCAAGTCTTTGCGGGCATTCATCGCCAGCCAAACGCCGCTTATATCGCGCTTGTTCCAAATATGCAGGGGTTTGAACAAGCGGTTACGGCTAAAGCCGATGAAGTCGCTATTTTTACCACGGCCTCAGAAACCTTTGCCAAGAAAAATACCAACTGCACCATCGCAGAAAGTATCGAACGCTTTAAGCCGATTATCGAGCGCGCTAAAGCGTTAAATATTCCTGTGCGAGGTTATATTTCCTGTATTGCCGCCTGCCCTTACGAGGGACTTATCGCCCCAATAGAGGTTGCTAAGTTAGCGGCGCAATTAATATCAATGGGATGCTATGAGGTCTCTCTTGGAGACACCATTGGTAGCGCCACACCAGAACAAATTTCTGAAATTTTAGAGTGTGTATTGCCCTATGTGCCCGCGGACAAACTGGCAGTACATTTTCACGACACCAATGGTCGCGCGATAGAAAATATTCACGTTGCCCTGCAATACGGTATTTCTGTTATCGACAGTGCCATTGGTGGCCTCGGTGGCTGCCCCTACGCTGAAGGCGCAACAGGAAACGTGGCAACAGAATCTGTCGTTGATTTATTAGACAAGCTCAACATCAGACATGACATTAACTGGGAGAAACTAAACAAAGCCAGTCAGTATATTCGACAAGCTTTAACAAACAGTGCGCCATAAAGCGCGTGTGCTTTTCTTCACCCATAAAACTGTATTAATGGCAAAGGTTTATACTTGGCGCTGAGTTTAAAATGCTGTGTATAGATACGATGAACTATTTTATTATTCAGTAATTTACACCGCTATCCAGTGCCCATAAATGAGCGGCCGCTAATGCACGCCACGGCGCACATTGGGCTAGCCAGTGTTGGGCTTGCTCCGGCGTGACTTTATCTTCTTGCTGCAGCAACTTTTGTAAGTTTCTTCGCACTGCAACATCACCGTGCAGAGATCCATCGAGAAAAGCAAAGCCTCGGAGTAAGGCATAATTAACTGTCCACGGGCCGATACCACGGATACCACATAAGGCCTTACTAATACTGTTTGCCACTTCTGTGTCAACCGTCTCACCATCATCCAATACTGGCAGCACCAAACTTTGGCCGTCAATCTCATGGGCTAAATCAAGCAGCGTTCTAGCCTTTGTGGCAGATAAACCTACACTACGAAGCGACGCCACATCGGCAGAGGCAAGCAAGGCTGGATCAGGATGACATAAAAGCCCATTAGAATGTGCTACGCCAAACTGTTGAATGAATCGCCGCCGAATCGATATCGCCGCGCTGACACTTATTTGCTGGCCAATCACAGCCCAGCACAATGCCTCAAAGGGAGAAACAGATTGGGGAACACGTAAACCACGATTGTACTGAAGCTGGCCTACGAATAGCGCTGCCATCTTATGTTCAAAGGTGTCGACATCTTGATTTAAACCGAGTATGCGACCAGCTAGCTCGTTTAAGCGCGCATACACAAGGGCTTTTTCTGTTGGCGCAAAGAGGCTGCCATCCCAGCACAAGCTCACCTTGGCAATGTCATGTAAAAAAATCACCCGCAGGCAACAAACCCGTCCCTGCCAGATTAGCGCTTTTTCAAAACTATCATCTTGGACATCACCACCATCCAACGATGCACCACTATCTTTATAACCGTGAGCAAAAATACGTTCCGAAACCTGCTCTTTATCCCGCCCGTGAAATGCCAGCACATCTTTAAAGCGATAATGCATTGGCAAGGTCAGTGTTAACGACACGACTTGCTCGTTTGATAGCACTTAATAACCCCTCTATTAGCAATGTGACAACCACTGCTAAGCTTAGGGCTAGCAAGCGCCTCAGTACAACTGGAATCTACGCATTTACTAGATCAACTGCCCTTAAAATTGATTTAAGCATCTTCGACAAAACGTTTACGATACTCAGCAAATTGCTGCTTCAACCCTACTTCACTGAGGCCAAACTGCTCCAAGGTATACTCATGACTGGGCCGACTATCACGCCGATTTTCTTCTTGATGTTTTTCCATTGCAGCTCGGGCGGTATCCGTTAAGGTCATACCAATAAAGTCGTATACTTTTTTAACCGATGACAAGGGGTCAACCACCGTATCTTTATACCAAACATCTAAGAAGGCATGGGGATTTTGATCTCTAACATTCAAAGTATGCAGAGTGCCACGTGCATATTTAGCAGACCACTGTTCACCAACCTTTTTAGGGTCAACGTCATCACTACCTAAAACCCATAAGTTGTAATTCATGCTCGCGGCCGAGGGGATCGTTTGCAGAGGGTCACGGTGAGTTTGAACAATTTTCGCGTCTGGGAACACCTTAAGTAAGGTTGCAATATGATGAATATGATGCGGTGTTTTTAACAACCACCGTTCAGCCAGTTGCCCACGCTTCTTCTTTTGCCACTGCAAGAACTGGAGTAAATGTTTTAGGTATTGATATGCAGGTGTATTGTCATGCTCATCATTCCACTGCCCATAGCTAGGTACATTACAAAAAGCGTCGGGCACGGTGCTATAAAAGCTATGTTCCAATAATAAGATATCTTCGTCTGCGGCCACTGGGTCCATAGGGTGGATCGCCGCCAGTTCAGGATTGGCGGCCAGCATTGCCGTTACTTCTTCTTCTGCTGATGTAATACGTGCATCCTTACCCGTAAAATCCCAATCTAAGGTCGGCGCAGGATTGCGCACTTCATACCATAAAGGCGCATAGAAGCGTTTATCTGCGGCCAAAATACGATGAAAAAACGTAGACCCAGTACGCTGCAATCCAATTATCACTACCGGAGAAATAATCTCTTCATCTAAAATTTCTGGATGCTTTTCTATCCATGCCTCAACCCGCAAACGATTAATTAAAATATTTAAAATACGCTGATATTGGCCAAATCGCCCCCCGCGATTCAAATTTGCCTCGCTATTAAGCGACGCGAGTAAAACATCAAATGGCTCACGAAAAGATTCATCACCAAAATCATGTAGACCTGTTGCCTCCATGGCCTCGGCTAGTAAGTTCGCTGTACTTAAATCAACATCGGGAATAGCAATGTCTGTCACTTCTTGCTTAGTACTCACAACGACTTCTCCTTATTCTTGCGACCTTTATTTAGCGATTAAATGGGAAAGCTCACTCGACTTAAGCACACGACAATGTGGATGCACTATTCGATCAGCACCAATCCACCGAAAAGCCATGGTCCCCTCCGTATGCCCAGTAGTATCCAGCCAGTTAGGACACTGGGGATCTTTGGCAGCCACAACAATGCTGACACCACCGTCGTCCCGATATACTGCGGTATGCTTGTTCACATGAATTTGCACGTATCGATATTCTAAAGACTCCATCCAATAATTATTTAATTGAAAGTTCCAGTTATCGCAGCTTGGTAATTCATCGAGTTCTATTAACAAAACCTCGTCTTCGGCTAAATTGAAATAACCGTGGTAATAATAAATATTGGGATCACCCCCCAACTTTTGGCAATAGGCTTGATCGGCGGGCGGCAAAGTATTTGGAAAGGCTTTAAACCCCTCCGCCCAATCGGCAAACAGTGTTGCCGTTCCTTTAACAAACGCGGCCGTTTTTGCTAAATCTGTTTTTAATTTCTGACCGCTAAGGGCAGCGGGCTTATTTGACGAGGCATCCAAACGCGTAATTTTTAAATCGGCAAAGGTTTCTGTCTTACGATCGAGGTAAGTTTCACGCACCAATACAGCAAGCGTGTCTGCAGTGGTTTTTAACCAATTACCAGGCTTTGGCGTCTGCGACAGTATCACGTCAATGGTGCCGTCTTCATTAACCTCTAAACCAGTGTGGGTATCGATGGCAGAAATTGAACGCATATTGCCATCTTTTTCCTCATAGCCACCGGCAATGGCAATAAAACCAAGGTAGGCTACCGTTCCGCGGGTTCCGCTAATTTTATAATCGTGTTGGCCATTAATTTCAGCGCGTAAATAATAGTTATCAGGATTATCCGCGCCAATTTTGGCCGTTTCATGGGAAGGGCGGTAAAAGCTGGGGAAATCCCGATCACTACACTCCATAAACATATCGAGTGCAATACGAGTTAAACGGGTCAAATAACGCCATCCCTCGGCGCGGCTTACATCATCTGCTGGGGTTTCAGGGCGTATGATTTGTTGCCCAGCTGACTTCAGCTCATCACAGAATGCCTCCCAAGCGTCGATATCCACCGGGGTATTTGGGGTCTCTACAGCCATGCGATACTCCTATTATTATCGCTGGCATTCTGACAGTAATAAAATTATTCCCCCATCCTCCAGATAGATGACGCAGGAATAAATGAACTTACCTTCCTCTAATTACCCTCACCAATTACAGCGAGGTGCACTACCCTTTCGCACCTCACGCTGCCAGCTTAGCCCATCTAATAGCTCACCCTCATCATCAAGTGCGGGATATGCTAAATCGTGCTGGCGGCAATAGTCACTGAGTTTGGGTTGAGCCCATTCGAACAAGGTTTGGTGATAACAATCATCATCTATACGACGCTGACTATACATACCGGCAAGCTGGCGCTGACGCTCCGCCTCGGCTAGGATAATGCCTGCCGCCACCGACACATTAAATGATTGCACCATTCCTCGCATAGGAATCGTGATGTGCATATCGGCCAACTCACACCCTGCAGCACTGACACCCTTTTTTTCAGCACCTAGAAGAATGACGGTGGGACGGGTGTAATCGGCTTCACGAAAATCAACAGAATCCTCCGCCAAATGCGCAGCCAAAACCTGGTACCCCTTGTTTTTAAGGGGCGTTAAGGCTGTTTTCACATCCGGGTGTCGATCTACCGACACCCAACTGTGGGAACCCATCGCGGTGCCACGAAACGCTTTGTAATCCTTGTCTGGCATCGAGCAATGCATTTTGCCAATACCAGCCGCATCCGCAGTACGAACAATCGCAGACAGATTACGACCCTTGTGGACATTATCGGTAACGATCGTCAGATCCGGCTGTCGGCACATCAGTACCTGACGCAGACGTTGAAAGCGGGCGGCAGTCATTGGCACAATCTCTCTCAAAAAAGCCGGCTAGTGTACTGCAGCTAACCACGCTCGCAAAGCATGAAGCCATGCTTGGCCAAGGCTTATCCTCTGTTAAATCGCGTCGATGACAGCCATTGTCAAACGTGACACACAGACGGTTTTATCTTCCTCATTAGCAAGGCGAATCTCCCAAACTTGCGTGCGACGACCAATGTGCACAGCCTTTGCGGTACCCGTCACTATTCCTGATCTCACTGAGCGAATATGGTTGGCATTAATATCCAAACCAACACAGGCGCTTCCCTTTTCACAGACCATATTGGCAGCCAAGCTACCTAGGCTCTCAGCCAATACCACCGAGGCGCCACCATGTAAAATACCCATAGGTTGATGTGTTCGCTTGTCTACAGGCAGCGTACCAACAATATAATCTGGGCCTATTTCGGTCACCAGCAAGCCTAATGTTTCGGCAATGGTGTTATTCATTGACGCATTTACCTGATCTATATCGTAAGATCGATTCCAAATAGTCATAAAATAATTACTCGCTTTTTCTTGTTGTGAAGTAAGGTGCTAATTCCAATATCAAACTGCAAAAACCGGTTTTAAAGAGACACTGTAAATTAAAGTTTTCTCTGCTAACATAGCCCCGATAATAGCCACAAATACACTCGGAGGAAATCCCTATGTCCGCTATACCTAGAACCGTCTATGAAGAAGAGCATGAACTATTCCGCAGTACTGTAAAAAAATTCTTAGAAACTGAAGCTGCACCCTACCACGCTCAGTGGGAAAAAGACGGCCAAGTAGACCGCGCATTGTGGCTGAAAGCCGGTGAGCAAGGCTTTTTATCCCCTAGCGTAAAAGAAGAGTACGGCGGCGTAGAAGTAGATTATCGTTATAACGCCATCGTGAACGAAGAATGCGGTCGCTCTGGTTTTACCGGCATTGGTTGGGGCTTACACTCTGATATCGCAGTGCCCTATATTGAGCGTTATGGTAACGAAGACCAAAAACAACGTTATCTGCCAAAATGCGTCACTGGCGAAATTGTTATGGCAATCGCCATGACTGAGCCAGCAGCGGGCTCTGACCTCCAAGGTATCAAAACTACCGCCGTTAAAGACGGTGACGATTATATTATTAATGGCTCGAAAACCTTCATTACAAACGGCCAGCACGCTGACTTAGTGATTGTTGTGGCAAAAACAGACCCAGCTGCTGGCGCCAAAGGTATCAGTCTATTCTTAATGGAAGCTGGCACCCCAGGGTTCAGCAAAGGTAAAAATCTAGAAAAAATCGGTTTAAAAGCACAAGACACCTCAGAGCTGTTCTTTCAAGATGTTCGGGTCTCCAAAGACCAACTCTTGGGAGAAGAGGGAATGGGCTTTGTCTATATGATGCAAGACCTCCCTCAAGAACGCTTAAATGTCGCTATCATCGCCATTGCCAATGCCGAGTCCATTCTTGAGCAAACAATTAATTACGTAAAAGAACGCACCGCTTTTGGTAAATCAGTTGCCACGTTCCAGAACACACAGTTCAAACTAGCTGAATTAGAAACTCAAGTCAGCGTTGCACGGGTTTTCCTAGACCGCTGCCTAGAGCTGCATATCGAACACAAGTTCGACTCTGTTATGGCAGCAAAAGCGAAACTGATGACCACCGACCTTCAGTGCAAAGTTATTGATGAATGTCTGCAGCTTCACGGTGGTTACGGATTTATGTGGGAATACCCCGTGGCACGGGCTTTTGCCGATTCACGCGTGCAACGTATTTACGCCGGCACCAACGAAGTTATGAAGTTAATTATCGGCCGCGATTTACTTAAGTAAACCATTACCTGCGGTTGTTTAAGGGTTGCGCGTTCGCAGCCCTTTTTTACGCTTACACTGCTGGCAACACGCTCAATGAGTAAGTAATGACAGCCCAGCTCCTGCTATAATCCCTAAAAATCATTCCATAAGGATCACCCTATGACCGTCGCAAGCGCACGTCACATTCTGGTAAAAACCGAACAGCAAGCTCAAGATTTAAAAGACCAAATCACCAAAGGCGCCGACTTTGGCGAAGTAGCCAAAAAGTTTTCCGACTGCCCGTCTGGAAAACAAGGCGGTGATCTAGGTGAGTTTCGCCCCGGCCAAATGGTTAAACCTTTCGACGACGTGGTATTCAAAGAATCCGTTTTAGACGTCCACGGCCCCGTGAAAACGCAGTTTGGCTATCATTTGATTCAGACCATTTACCGCAATTAATCTTATCACCACAGCGAGGCATAAATTAAATATGCCTCGTTACTGTAACTTACAACTTATAATCTGAACCAACACAACCAGACAACTCAATACCCCCCAAAGATAGCTAACCACGAAAAACCAAACACCAGTGAAGCGACACCGTTACCTTCATTAGTGAGGACGTTATCCGTATTCAATTTGATTGAAGGTAAAAAGCCACCCATAAAAAACCCCGCATTCAAAATTGAATACGGGGTAAATCGGAGAGAATCAGAGTGCATTATGTAAATGGGGGTTTACAAGAGCAACATCACTGACTTAAATTAATGATAATGATTATCAATTACATAATCAATCATTATTTTCTAAAAATGTTCATAACTTACAGCAATTTCATCCCCTGCCTGCGGTATGGCCTCACCATAAAATACAATAGATGCCTCTTCACTGCCGTAAAGCACATCAAAGCCATCAGTATGGGCGGTATCTCGGCTAACCTCGACACCATTCACAGTTACAACCACCGAGCTTGCAATAGGTGTAAAATCCAATTTAAAACTACTGGCTAAACCCGTGGCAGTTTCAATAATTTCATCATACATTACAGTCCAAGAGGTTGATGCCGCGCAAATTGACGCTGAACTACCACCCGTCAGAGCGGCAATTTCCCGATAATGTGCACCTCCACCCGCATTACCACCGTCACCACTGCAGCTAAAGCTCGAGTCATATGACGCATAAGGATCGTCAAAAGTTTCACGAACCGTCTCATAGGGCCCTGCGATCGCAAAAAACGTCGCACCGCTATCTATAAACGCTTGCTTATAGGTGGCAAAATCTCTTGTAACATAACTACCGTAACCAGCCCCAGACGGGGTGTAACCATTAGCAGTCTCATTCTCAGGCTCGTCAGAAACAAAAATAATAATATTCGGCGCTGACTCTCGATCAAAACCACTTAAATCAACCGTATCAGCACAATAAAAACCGGTTTCAGTGGCACTTCCGTATGTTCCTGGACGAGCAATACCATCGGGATCATCGCCCCATTGAGCCTCGCCGTCAGGTGTTGAAGGCGAAATATAATTAGCAGTTTCATCATCTGGCAGGGTCAGTAGTTCGCCACAAGTGGAGCCATCCGTTGTTGTGGCGGCAAGTCTAAAATCCAGGCCCGCTGCATTCAGGCTGTCAAAAAATTGATCAATACCATTGCCAAGATTTTCCTGCTCCTCACTCATGGAACCGGAATTATCGATCACCCAGAGAATATCTGCGGCATTATTGGCGCTTTCTACTTGAGAAAAGGTTTGGCTAGCAGCAGTTGTCGGCGCTGCGACAGCTGTTACAGAGGTAACCGCAGATGCATTATTTACATCACCGTAAGTTTTACCGACTAGATCGGCAAATTCCGTCGCAAATACCGCTACCCAAGTATATAAGCGCTCTTCGACTTCCCAAAACGCAAGCGTTACTCGGAATTCACGCCCACTATCACTGCCAACAGGAAGAACTTCTACATCAGCATCCGACCCCAACTCAGCAAGCAGAATATTTCGTAAGTCAGCACTGCTACGACCACCAGAGATGTATTCAACATCCAAAACCAAAATGGCAACAGTAGACTGAACACCTGTTATGCTTCTGTTTACTAGCTGGTTTACAGTAGCCCCATCATCAACCAGAGCATCGGTAACAATAGCGACCTTAGCATCAATTTCATCTTGCTCTGCAGATGGCTCAGCGTCCGCACGAGCTATTGCCAGCTCCGCCGCTTCCGATTCGACAAAGGCCATCCCAAAACCGGCATAGCTCACATCCTCATCGTCAAGTAATAATGATGGCCGACTCTCGCCCACTTCCTGAGTGCTGTCCTCTGGAATATCCCCATATAAGGCAATACCAGCCCGCTCGCTGGTCACTGCGGCACTAGTCGATGGCTCTTCAACTTCGGGAGGGTTATCGCCTCCACCACCGCTGCCGCCCCCACACGCAGTAATACTAAGCGCTGAAAGGCACAGCACTGAGATGAGTAAATTCTTTGGAAAATTCATAACGACACTCCATTTGTCTATTTTTGCTGCCGATCCTTAGCAACCACACCCCAGTCTGTCGGCAACATTTATATTTTAAAAACACTAAAATTAGCGCCAGACAATGAAAGCAAAAAATATCAGGGTTGTAAAACAAGAATGTAGGCAGGGCTTGTAAGAGATCTCTCACAAGCCCTGCCTACATTAGATTTAACTAACAACTTGGTACTATGTATTACGCACCTGCGTCAATTTCAATCAAGACCTCACCGGGCGTCACTCGGTCGCCCTTGGAAACAAATATCTCAATCACTTTACCGGCGATTGGCGCCTGAACTTCCGCCTCCATTTTCATCGCCTCCGTGACCAATACCGCCTGACCAGCAGTAACGGTGTCACCTACCGCCACCAGCACCTCAACAATATTACCGGGCATATTAGTACTAACATGGCCAGGTTTGCTTGCCGATTTACGGCTATTACTACCTTCTGCTTTATATTCATTGAGGGCTTCGAACACAACTTCTTCAGGCATGCCATCCAAGCTCATATAAATGTGTCGCTTGCCAGAACCCTTGATACCGACGCCAGTGATCGCCACTTGATAACTCTCACCATGAACATCAATAACAAATTCAGTGGGAACGCCACCCTCACTGACTGGCCGTGCAGCCTCACCGATTGGCTCTAGCACTTCTGGCACCAAGGTACCTGCTTCGCGCTCTTCCAAAAAGCTACGTCCTAGATCAGGGAACATCGCATACAACAAGACATCTTCTTCTGACTTGGCCAGCTCACCCACTTCTTTACGAAGTTTGCTTAACTCTGGAGCCAACAGGTCTGCTGGGCGCACATCAATCACATCTTCGCTGCCAATGGCCTTGGCTCTTAAATCTTTATTAACCTCTGCAGGCGCTGCTCCGTAATGTCCTTGTAAATAACGCTTTACCTCATTGGTAATGGTGGTATAGCGCTTATCTGCCAGTATATTCATTACTGCTTGGGTGCCCACTATTTGAGAAGTCGGCGTCACTAATGGTGGATATCCTAGATCCTTACGTACAGCGGGGATCTCAGCAAAAACATCGTTTATACGATTTAATGCGCCCTGCTCTTTAAGCTGATTAGCAAGATTAGACATCATGCCACCGGGCACTTGGTTAATCTGTACACCCACATCTTCGCGGGTGAATTCACTTTCAAACTGATGATATTTTTTACGAACATCCCACAATTTAGCACTAATTTCTTGCAGCGCGGGAAGATCTAAGCCCGAATCTCTTGGCGTACCTTTAAGTGCTGCCACCATTGTTTCAGTAGCAGGGTGACTTGTGCCACTGGCAAAAGCCGACATCGCGGTATCAATAATATCCACACCTGCCTCAATGGCTTTTAACTGACAAAGACCAGCAAGCCCAGAGGTCATATGTGAATGCAACGCTAGGGGAACATCCACAGTGTCTTTCAGGGCCGATACCAATTCAGATGTGGCGGTGGGCGTTAACAGCCCAGCCATATCTTTAATCGCAATGGAATCAACACCCATTGCCACCATATCTTTAGCTTGCTGCACAAATTTTGCGGTGTTATGAACAGGGCTGGTGGTGTAGCAAAGCGTCCCCTGCGCATGTTTCCCAGTTTTTTGGACAGCCTCAATGGCCGTCTTTAAATTGCGAACATCATTCATCGCGTCAAAGATACGGAAGATATCCATACCATTATCAGCAGATTTTTGGATAAATGCTTCTACAACATCATCTGCATAATGGCGATAACCTAATAGGTTTTGTCCGCGTACCAACATCTGTAATTTGGTGTTGGGCAAGGCTTCACGCAATTGACGTAAACGCTCCCATGGATCTTCTTTCAAAAATCGAACACAGGCGTCAAAGGTGGCGCCACCCCACACTTCTAACGACCAAAATCCAATAGCGTCGAGCTGGGCGCACACTGGCAACATATCTTCTGTGCGCATACGCGTCGCAATCAACGATTGATGACCGTCACGCAAGGCAACATCAGTAATCAGAACAGCTTTTTCTTGGCTCATCGTCATATCCTTTTTTACAGACCAGCGTGGGCAGCAATGGCTGCAGCCACTGCCAGCGCAATATCTTCAGGGCGGCTTTTATCCGAGTATTGGGTTAGCTCAGGGTGACTTTCTACAAAACTAGTATCAAATGTACCGGATCGGAATTCGGGATGTTTTAAAATTTGCTGGTAGTACGTGGCTGTGGTTTTGACACCCTGTAAACGCATGTCATTTAGCGCGCGAACACCGCGTTCCAACACGTCTTCCCACGTTAAGCCCCATACAATTAATTTAAGGCACATGGAGTCGAAATACGGCGGAATTGTATAACCGGTATAAATAGCCGTATCTACTCGCACACCGGGGCCACCGGGGGCATAGTAACGACTAATTTTGCCAAAACTAGGCAAGAAATCATTCTTGGGATCTTCAGCATTAACGCGGAACTGCATTGCGTAACCACGATAAGATATATCCTGCTGGCGGTATCCCAAAGGCAAACCTGAGGCAATACGAATTTGCTCGCGAACCACATCCACACCGGTTATCTGCTCGGTAATGGTGTGCTCCACCTGAACCCGCGTATTCATCTCCATAAAGTAAATTTGGTTATCGGCCAGCAAAAATTCCACTGTACCCGCGTTTTCATAACCAACCGCTTCAGCTGCCCGCACGGACATTTCACCAATATAAGCTCGCTGCTCTGGCGTAAGCTGCGGAGAAGGCGCAATCTCGATTAATTTCTGGTTGCGGCGCTGAATAGAGCAATCACGCTCAAATAAATGAATAACATTGCCGTGGCTATCTGCCAAAATTTGCGCTTCGATATGGCGCGGATTGACGATGCATTTTTCAAGAAACACATCTGCACGTCCAAACGCCTTAGTTGCCTCTGAGACCACACGATCAAACTGACGAAGTAAATCTTCCTCACTATCGCAGCGACGTATCCCTCTTCCACCGCCACCCGATGTTGCCTTTAACATCACTGGGTAGCCAATGCCTGCAGCTACCGTCACCGCTTCATTAACATCAGCTAGGTTATCTTCGGTACCTGGCGTTACCGGAACACCCGCCGCGGTCATAGCTCGCCGCGCTTCCGTTTTATCACCCATTCGCCGTATCACTTCAGCACTAGGGCCAATGAAAGTAACACCACGCTGGGCACAAATTTCTGCTAACTCAGCATTTTCAGACAAAAAACCGTAACCTGGATGCAGGCCATCACAGCCCGTTTCTACCGCCAAAGCTACCAGTTTGCGAGGGTTTAAGTATCCTTCTAGCGGATCAGCACCCACGTTATAGGCTTCATCAGCACGCTTAACGTGTAATGAAAAACGATCAGGCTCTGTGTAAACCGCTGCCGAACGTATGCCCATTTCAGCACAAGCCCGCACAATTCGCACAGCAATCTCACCACGGTTGGCGATCAGGATTTTTTTCAGCATCGAGACTCTCCATGACAGGCTACACGCCTACTTCTGCTCAGACTTTTCAGTCCGATTACAGCAACTTCACAACGGTACAGAAAAACCCAACAAATAAAAAATTAATATTTGTTTCAGTTAAGATAACCAATAACTTATACTTAATCAAAAATATAATCGGGATATCTCATGACCGTCAGCTACTTAAATCGCCTTACTCTACGTCAAATTGACGTATTTTTAGCCGTATGCCTTCACCGCAGCTACTCCAAGGCGGCGGAGCAACTAGCCCTCACGCAACCGGCAGTTAGCTCACAAATACGTAGCCTAGAAGAGGTAGTCGGACAAGCCTTATTTGACTACCTTGGCAAGCAATTATTTCTCACCAGCGCTGGTGAAGTCATGCTCCGCGCTGCCCGAGAGTTAAAACAACGCCTAGTACACTTAGAGATTGAACTTACCGACTTACATGGCAGACTGCAAGGCAGCATCAATATAGCCATCGAATCCAGCGCCGAATATTTATTACCCGACTACATCAACACCTTTTGCCAAAAACACCCAGACGTAGACATCACTCTGCATGTTGTTAACCATCTACGACTGCTAGACCGACTAAGAGACAACTTGGACGACTTGGCCATTATGACCCAAGTACCAGAGGGTCGCTCACTAACGTTCACCCCCTTTGCCGAACACCAATTATCACTGGTCGCCAACCCTGACCACCCTTTAAGCCACAAAGACGAAATAAGCCTAATTGAGCTACTCGAACACCCAATCGTACTGCGCGAAACCGGCTCAGGCACTCGTCAAATATTTGAGCACTTTTGCCAACAGCAGAGCTGCGTGATTAAACACATCCGCCAAATGGGCAGCAACACAGCCATCCAACACGCATTAAATAGCGGCCCTAATTGCGCAGTGCTACCAACGGCTATGGTCAAGACTGCCGTTGCCGCTGGCACATTATGCTTACTGCCCGTGCACGGATTCCCCATTAGCCGATCTTGGTGTACGGTCTACCCACGCGGGAAACATTTAAACCCGCTAACAAAAGCCTTCTTAAACCTGCTTCATGGCGAAGCAACAAGCACGCCAAGTAAGCAAGCCGCAACATAGTAAAGCTGTCATTTGATGGATACTGAAATTAAATGAATGACCGATTGCCACGTCAAAGATGAAAGCCTACCTAAAACCAACAAGAGCTTGGGCTGAAAATTGTTTTAGCTCGCTCCAAGATATAAATTAACCCGCGAGAACTCCTCTGACTCAGCCAAATCTGGCACTGTGGTAGCCTGCTGAAAATCGAGCCACTGATAGCCTTCAACACAAAAATCTTTGACTCGCGAATCTGCCACCAACACCTTTGGTGCACGCGCTAAAAAGGCATCTAACAAGGGCAAATTAGCGCGATCGTACAAAACATCTGCCACCAGTATCACGTCATAGCAATCATCATTGGCAAAAAAGTCATCACAGTAAGTCAGCTCAACCTTATTCAGCACCGCATTGGCCCGGCTAGACTTGATCGCATCAACATCAAGATCACAGGCAATAACCTCAAGTGCACCAGCCATTTTTGCAGCAATTGCAGCCACACCGGAACCGCAACCAAAATCGAGCACCCTTTTACCCCGCAACAATTCAGGGTGATCAAAAATATAACGCGCCATTACCTGACCACTGGCCCAACAAAAACACCAATAAGCAGGGTAATTCATAATCCGCTGCGTTTGCTCAGGACTTAAATCATGCTGGGGGAAATCCTCACTCAGCAAATACAGGCTCATTTCCGGTACTAAGGGTAAAGCGGTTTTTACCACTTTTGCTGCAGGTAAAATTTCCTGCAACAAACCTCCTAAAGATTGTTCCAAATCAACTGACGAAAGCGCTTGCTGCAAAATCAGAACCCTTATATGTTAACTATGTTAGTTCAGCATTTTACCGGATTTATACGGTTTTTCGGAGCGCGCAAGTTAGCTCTGCATACAATCGGAGAGCACAATGAGTAATCTGCCTATTAAGCAATTGGTACACGACGCCTTGTTTCAATCTCAAGATCAGGAGCCGGCTGACTTCATCGCCTGCCGCAACTGCAATCAACCCATTACCGCCAATCACTACCGCACCCGCGTTCACGACCAACATCATCACCGCTTCGTAAACCCCAATGGCGTAATTTACGATGTCTGCTGTTTTACTGCGGCACCCGGCAGCATAATCAATGGCGCAGCCACCGCTCTACATTGCTGGTTTCAAGATTATCGCTGGCAATTCGCCCACTGCGAGCACTGCGCAGAACAATTGGGCTGGTACTATGAAAACGACACCAATGAATCTTTCTTTGCACTAATCCCCAGCGTTTTAAGCAGTACAAATTAGCGCCGCAATTTCCGGTATACTGGCTACCGATCTCCTTATCGGTAGCCAGACTGAGTTATGTCAGACAGCCCAAGCACGAACAAATCAAACACGTCTGGCTCGGACTTTATCGTGCCTCATTGTGCGGAAGAGATACGTTATTTGCACTGCGACGATGCGCTTTTAGTCGTCAGCAAACCCGCCGGACTTCTCTCTGTTCCCGGTCGCCACCCCAGCAATAAAGACTGCTTAATTAGCCGTATAAACTTGGAATACCCCTGCGCCAGCATTGTTCACCGTCTTGATATGGCCACTTCTGGATTAATGATTATTGCCCGCAACCCAGAAAGTCACCGCGCCATCAGTCGTTTATTCCAAGATCGAAAAATTCACAAAGAATACCAGGCCATCGTTTTTGGCCACGTTATTAGTAAAGAAGGATTTATCGACTTACCCCTGGCCTGTGACTGGCCCAACCGCCCCCGCCAAGAACTTAATTTTGACTACGGCAAACACGCCCAAACCCATTATGAATACTGCGGCCAACATAATGACGGTAATAGTAAACTCCGCCTTATACCAATTACCGGCCGCTCCCACCAACTTCGAGTCCACACTGCCAGCATCGGCCACCCCATTTTGGGTTGTGAGTTTTATGCTCACCCTGCGGCCAAGGCCGCCGCTGATCGACTACTATTACACGCTTCTCGATTACGATTTACGCACCCCATTACCAACAATGAGTTAGATATCACGCTGGACGCCTCATTCTGGGATTAACAGCAAACCAAACACAAAGCAGGAAAACCCAGCCCTTCCGCAACAAATTTTTTGATATATTTTTAGTAATTGTCACAATAAACCTGTATTGATGGTATACCTCAGTGGTGACGATCAACGTCCGCAGCAAACGTCTTAATCCAAGCACTAAACGCCACGAGATAACACATAGCGTTACCCAATACTTAGCAAAACGCCCAAGCTCCACCTCATTCAAATTGCTACACCCATAGGAGTAGTTGCATGTGGTTAAAAACAAGTTGTGATTTATCTTTCAATATAGAAGTACCCACACCCTTTGTTTTAATGCTAAGACCCAGAAGTGGCGCCCAACAGTGGATTGCCAGCGAACAATACAAACTTGCCCCAAGTGTGCCCGCCTTCGAATTCACCGATGGCTATGGCAATCTCTGCCAACGTCTAGTTGCCCAACCGGGCTATTTTTCTATTCATACCCGAGCAGAAGCCAAAACCGCCGACTTCCTTGACCAAGCCCCCGGCGCGCCCTTTGTAGAAATTCAAAACCTGCCCGACGCCGTACTAAATTACCTACTGCCCAGCCGTTACTGCGAATCCGACCGCTTCGGCCAATTAGCATTAGAAATAACTTACGGCCAATTTTTGGGTTACGACCAGGTTGCCGCCATTGAAAACTGGTTGCGTACCAATATTAGCTACACCCCCGGCGCCAATGACATCCAAGTAACCGCCATAGAAATCAACACTAGGCAATGGGGAGTGTGTCGCGACATGGCCCACCTCGGCATTGCCCTGTGCCGAAGTCTAAGCATTCCCGCACGCATGGTGGTGGGATATTTATACGGCCTGCAACCCATGGATTTACACGCTTGGTTTGAAGCATATATTGGTGATCGCTGGTATACCTTCGACGCCACACAACCTTGCTTAAGAGGCGGCTACGTCGCCATTGGCTATGGCCGCGATGCGGCCGACGTAGCGGTATATAATCAGTTTGGTCCGGGAGTTTACCCCTCTAGCCAAGTGGTCAGCGTAGAGCAGATTAGCGAAAGCACCATCGGCAATTAAACACGGCAGCCTCTTTAATACAGAAAGAGAGGCCATAAAGCACCCAGTCAGAGAGCCAAACAACGATCGTGCAAATGCTTCAGGAAACCTTATGCAGCGCTATAAAATTCTTCACCGAACCTACTATAACTTTTCTTCTGAGGTGCAATTAGGCCCGCACCACTTACGGCTGCGCCCGCGAGAAGATTACGAGCTCCGTATAGAATCATCCACGCTCAACATCACCCCCAGCGCCAAAATACGCTGGCACCGCGACGTAGAAGGAAACTCGGTTGCCACCGCGACTTTTGACCGCCCCACCCAGCAATTGGTATTTGATAGTGAATTAATTATTCAGCAATACAATGAATCGCCTTTAAATTTTTTAGTTGCTGACTACGCCATCAACTACCCTTTTACTTACAAGCCAGAAGATCAAATCCTGCTGGCTCCATACATGCAATTGCCCGATCAAGAAACCCAAGAAATGATAAGCCTATGGGCCCAAAATCTCTGGCAATCAAACGAAAAAATCCAGACCTACACCTTGCTACAAGGTATTGCCAGTCACATTTTTGAAAGCCACACCTACAAATTAAGAGAAGAACCCGGCGTACAAACCGCCAAAGACACCTTGAGCTGTGGCACTGGCTCTTGCCGAGATTTTGCCCAATTATTTATGGACGCTGCAAAATGCATGGGGCTCGCCGCCCGCTTTGTGAGCGGCTACCTACACGCACCTGGAACTGATGCCGCCGGCGCTACCCACGCTTGGGCAGAAGTCTACTTACCAGGCGCAGGCTGGAAAGGGTTCGACCCCACCATTGGCAAACTCGCCGGCACCGATCATATTGCCGTCGCTGTTTCGCGACTGCCTGAAGCAATACCCCCGATTGAAGGATCGTTTATCGGCGAACCGGAATCTACGTTAGATGTGGGAGTTTGGGTGAGTACGCTGCCTTAGACTGAACCGATCAATAGCTTTACTTCCCCCATTGCGTACATCCCAAGGTTCATGACTAAGTTTTTTGTGCCCTGGCACATGCCGCGCGTCGTTTCTGACACATATTTTCTGGGCAAACATCGATTTCTCTTCTCAAACTAAGACACGCGGTATTTCGCTAAGCTTGGTGGTATAACTGGGCGACCGATACTGCTGACGCATAAACCATTTCTTTTGCACTCCCTCCCCAGCCAACTGGAGTGTGCCCCGCCCATAGCGCCGGTTCACACCGTCGAGCAATGTCATCAAACGATCCGTTTGCTTCGGTTGACCCAGTTCAAACATATCATTTTGCAGAAACTTTCTATCGACCATTTCAATAATGCCCACACCCGCTTTCAGATAACTAAAGCCCGGCTTATACAGGCCCGTAACAGCGTACTTGGCGTACTGGCTGAGTATTCGCGTATCGTCGGTGGGGTAAGGCAGTTGCACCACCGTACTGCGACTGTAATAGTGTTTGTCGTAGGGACTGGTTTGAATAAAAATATGCAGTGTTGTGGCTAAACCCTGCTGCTGTCGCAGCTTCTCTGCCGCACGGCTAGCATAGAGGGAGATAGCCTCTTTGATAGGAGGCAACGAGGTCGCTTTAACCCCAAAACCTCTTGTGCAGTAAATTTGCCTCTTGGCGGGTGGGTGCTCTTCCAACTTTAGGCAAGGCTCGCCATTAAGCTCAGCAACGGTTCTCTCAAGATTGACACTAAACCGCCTCCGTAGCAGCTTGGTGTTGGCGTTTGCCAGCTCCCAGGCCGTATATATTTGCATATCATTTAACTGAATTTTCAACCGCCTACCAATACCCCACACCTTGTCGACAGGCATTCGTTTAAGCACCCACTCTCGCTGATCTTCGCGCGTTATCTGACAAACCCCATTGAGGACAGGGACTTTCTTGGCAGCATGATTCGCTGCCTTTGCGAGGGTCTTGGACGAGGCAAGACCAACGCAGACCGGAAGCCGAGTTTCTTTCCAAATGCGCTTCTTAATGGATTGCCCCAACTCCTTCAGGTCAGAGGGCATCCCCATAAACTGAATGAACATTTCATCAATGCTATACACCTCAATATGAGGCGAATAGGTTTTTAGCAAGCTCATCACATTGGCAGACATATCACCGTACAACGGGTAATTACTGCTAAAGACCGTTACCTGATGCTTTTTAAGCAGCGATGCCACCTTGCAATACAGGGTCAGATCAGGAATACCCAACAGCTTGGCCTCTTTACTTCTAGCAACCACAAAACCGTCATTATTACTGAGCACCACCACAGGCTTGCCTCGCAGATCAGGCCGAAATACTTGCTCACAGGAAGCGTAGAAACTATTGCAGTCAACAAGAGCAAACATAAAGATCACCAAGGCCAATGGCGGTGATAGCGAATATGGGCCGGCACTACCCCCTCAATCACCAGATCCATCTCTTCTGGTAATTTGATCGCCTTATGCTTGGCATTGGCCGGAAGCAGCTGGCGGTTTTTTAAATCCAACACCTTACAGGTGAGCTGACCATCAATGGCGGCAATTACCACATCGCCCTGTTTGGCCTCTAAGGCGCGATCGACCAACAGTAAATCGCCATCAAAGATCCCCAGCTCTATCATTGAATCACCACAGGCGCGCACAAAGAACGTCGATGAGGGATGGCTCACCAAGTGCTCATTCAAGTCTATACTCTGCTCTAAATATTCCTCTGCGGGGCTGGGAAAACCTGCGGAAACAGTGTCGTAAAACAGCGGGAGACGAAGCTGCCGCCCAATGGCAGGGAGTAACCTACCGGGATAAAAGTTGGAGTTCGCCATGAGTTACCCAAGATAAATAGTACTGGTTTTTTATACAGTATAGTTTAAGGGCTAGCTTGGTCAATACTGTATAATCAATAAACTTATACAAACTCTTCGGCAATTTTGGACTGAGCGTCGGAGTGCGACGGATTAAAAATTTGAATTCGACTTGATAACATCTAACCCAATAATTCTGCTATTCAGGCAGATACACAAAATATTTTACAAGTTCAAATAATTTCCAGGTTCAATTTCCGTTAATTTAATCACTAGACATTTCTTCGAGCGATTTAATATGAGCCTGTATTTTTTCAACTTCATCCAACCACTCAAGATATAACTCGTGCTTTACAAGATAAACAACAGGCTTATCCTTGCGGGTGACAGCATAAATATTATTCTTACCGCGCATAATGTTACGTATCACGCTATTGAACTCACGCCTTAATCGACTTATCGGTATAACTTTTTCTTTCTGATTTTCAATGTTTCTATTTAGCTCCATATCTTTTTTCTCCAATCATTTTCCTAAGGTCAACATAAAATCAATATGTCTCGCTGACCTGCTTAAGCTTTTTCATAAACCGTTGTGCTAACGGAATGGTTAATTCGCTAGGGTTATACACATAGCCACTCACCTGCGAAGATAACCACGCTGCAATACTATCGACTACATTATCGTCGCCACCCAACGCCACGCGGATAAGTGCATCTAGGTATGTTCTTGTGCCCTCCCCTAACATCAGTAAGTAAATTGATCGGGCTATGCATCGCAATTCTTGATTACTTAGCTCTTTGGATGGAATAAAATCATTTTGCAACGGGAGTTCTAATCCAAAACCAATAGCTATTTCTACCCGTACATCATTCAAGAATAAATCCAACATCGCGGCCGAGTGCGCCATAATTCTGTCTGACACCTCTTGTTCGAAATAAGGCAATCTAGACAACAACCAAGACTGTATTGCCGCCTTATTATCTGGCTCCCGACCAGTGCCTAGGATTGCGACTAAGTCATCGTTATAGCACGTTGTTACGCTAGAGCTGAGTAAATTTGCTAGGACTGAAGCAGTCTCTTTCGTTAATGTATTCATTGGATATTCCCTCCCATTCTCTGTAGTAACAACCGTTCGAACGCTGAACCATCTTGACGGGTCAAGTTAGGCACGTAACGCGAGTAAACTTTAAATAACATCTCAGTACTGGTGTGCCCCATTTGCTTAGCTATCCATTCAGGGGCTTCACCAGACGCAAGCCAGAGCGTTGCTGCGGTATGACGTGTTTGATAAAAGCGACGGTCTTTCATGCCCAGTAATTTCAGGGTTGGCTTCCATATCCGCTTATTGACGTTCAGCGGGTCTATAGGCGTACCAATGCGAGTACAGAACACATACTCACTAAGATGAGCTGACGCGGTGTGCTGTGCCTTAAGGGCTTGATACACCGGCTCCGACATGTGGACTTCACGTTGTGAGCCATCATTCTTGGTGTATTCCTTACCGAGGTGGCTATAGGTTTCTCGAACAAGGATTTCGCGACGCTCAAAGTCGATGTATTTCCACTGAAGACCGTGCACCTCCCCTGTTCGTAAACCAGTAAAAAACCGCACAATGAAATACTGTTTATAATCTGGACGTACTGCGGAAATAAACTTCTCGACCTCGTCGAATGACATGGGGTCGATATGCACCTTCGGTGCCTTGAGCCGTTTTACATTTTGCATGGGGTTAGGGAATTCATAGCGGTCTGCTCCCTCGGCGAGAATGGCACCCAAGACCTGCATAATTTCATTCACGGTTTTAGCTGACAGTGTTCGGTTTTTGATGCTGCCACCTGGTGCTGCGATATCTGCCCGAAAGGCTAAACAGTCAGCCTTTAGAATTTGATGCAGTTGCTTTGAACCAAAGCGTGGTAATAGGTAACCATTCACCTGCACCTTTGCAGCTCTCAACGTATTGTTTCGCCATATAGCACCATTCTCACGCAGCCAAATTGCGGTGAACTCAACAAAGGTTAATGTTGTACGCTCTACAACAACCGGAGCAACTACAGAGGGAGGTACAACGACGTTATTAGCCACCGTCCCTTGCACAACAGAAGCGGATACAGGAGCACTACTCTCGAACTGACTCGCACGATTGCTACCAGGAAAGAACCGCGCATAATCAAACGTACCAGCCACGATTTCCTGCTCAATACGCTCAAGGACTTTTTCCATCTTACGACGGTTAGTTTTAGTGTCTTTGAGGGTAGTTTGTTCACGGCAGCGTGCACCCCTATAGTTAAAATCAAAAAGGAGAGTTCCTGTTTCCTTTCGGACAGTAATTTTAGCCATTGCACACACCTCCCGATGTAAGAGGTATAGAAATCAAATCACTATTTGATGCTGCCGTCATATCGCGCTCAATGTTCTCCCAAATATAAAGAATTTTACGTCCACCAAACGGGCGGATGTAATGAGTTCCTTCCATCAGGACTGAGTCCTTTAGGGAAGTTCGAATAGTGGTTGGCTCATAGTGAATTCGAGCCGCTAAAGCGTCAGTAGTCAGGTACGTATAACTCATGTATATTTCCTCTAAGTTGCCTATCCATTCATGAGTTGGCGCATATGCCAACTTGTTTGCAGGATATACACGCATTAGTATGCGTGCCAACATATTAATTAACTTATAGGCCAATTAATCAACATGATAAGAGTTCGTTTAAAGGAAATGCTCGCAGACAAAGAGTTTCGCGAAGGCAAATCAGCAACAATGGTTGACGTGTCCGAGGCGACAGGTATCCATCGAGCAACACTTTCTAAAATTGGGAAAAATCGAGGCTACAATCCAACGCTCGACATTATTGATCGCCTTTGTGACTATTTTGATTGCGATATAACTGACCTGTTAGTACGCGCACCAAACCCCGTGACAGAGGAAAGCTAACAGGTCAAAAGGAGCTCTTTTTATGAGCTCAATCAAAGAGGATTTGCCACAGATTTGGCACGAATTTGTCACAGATCCGTCACAGGCTCAAAAATGACTAAAACTGTAGGCGAAAAAAAAGCGCTGCACATCTGCAACGCTTTGATTTTCTTCGGAATTTGATGGTGGGCCGTGATGGATTCGAACCATCGACCAATTGGTTAAAAGCCAACTGCTCTACCACTGAGCTAACGGCCCCGAAAGAGGCGCTTATAATACTGATTTCTAAATAAAAAACAACCACCTAGGTGTAAAAAAAGCAGTTTTATTACGGTTAGCTATAGCGCGTTGGATCGATGATGCCCGCCTGCTCAAAACCTTCACGTCGTAAATAGCAGCTATCACAGCGACCACAGGCCTCACCCTTATCATTAGCCTGATAACACGACACCGTCTGAGCGTAATCTACACCCAGTTGAGTACCCGCCTTTACAATGTCTGCCTTGCTAAGGGCCATCAATGGCGTATGAATATGCATTCCATTCCCCTCCACACCTGCCTTAGTGGCTACGTTTGCAAGTGTTTCAAACGCCTCTATAAATGCGGGACGACAATCCGGATAACCCGAGTAATCAACTGCATTAACGCCAATAAAAATATCATTGGCATTTAGCACTTCGGCCCAACCAAGGGCAATCGACAAAAAGACGGTATTTCGAGCTGGTACGTATGTAATTGGAATACCACTTGCTCCAGCATCAGGAACGTCAATATTCATATCTGTGAGCGCGGAGCCACCAATACTACTTAAATCCAAATTAATGATTTTAAACGCTGCGGCTCCACCCGATTCGGCAACACGCTTTGCGGCAACCAATTCGGCTCTATGTCTTTGACCATAATCAAATGCTAATGCATAACACTCATAGCCAGCTGCTCGCGCCTGAGCCAATACCGTGGCGCTATCTAAGCCACCAGACACCAGTACCACTGCTTTCTTTACCAAAATTTACTGCCCTCTCTGCCTATAAACTCGCACTTTTAGTGACCTGCGGCATCATTCCAAAGTATTTTATGCAATTGCATTTGAAAACGTACGGGCAAATTGTCATCAACTATCCAATTAGCTAGGTCTGTCGCGTTTAATTGACCAAAGCTCGGTGAGAATAAAACCTCCCCCGCTTTATCTGCCAAGCTATGTGTATCAACTTGAAATCGTGCCCAGTCATAATCTTCACGATCGCATAAAACAAACTTTACTTGATCATTACTCGTTATAAAGGCGATATTATCCATAAGATTACGATGCATTTCACCTGAAGCTGGAGTCTTTAAATCGACTACTTTTGACACTCTCGCGTCGACCTTAGCAACACTCAAGGCACCACTGGTTTCCAATGATACTTGATACCCTGCATCGCACAGAGCCGCCAACAGGGTGTGGCATTCTGGCTGCGCTAGTGGCTCGCCACCGGTAACACAGACATAGCGTGGCTTATAAGATGCTACTTCAGATAAAATATCGTCAATAAGACGACGCTCACCACCATGAAATGCGTATTCAGTATCGCAATACACGCATCGCAATGGGCAACCAGTTAAGCGCACAAAAACGGTAGGCAAACCCAAGGTGCGGGACTCACCCTGGAGAGAATAAAAAATTTCGGTAATACGCAAGGTATTCGTATTCATAAGTGCAGGCTGCCGGATACAAGTTTATTGCCGGAGATCAGCCGCGAAAGCGTTACCCCGCGAAAGCTTAAAAATTCTTGCGGAGAAACTCTCGTGATTTATTCACGGCTGAATTGCCCGTGTTGCCGTAACGATCAATAACGTGCGTAAGCATTTCCTGTGATTTGGTCTTGTCATCATTCAGAAAATACACGGTACCTAGCTTATACATTGCTGCTGGTACTTTGCCGTGATTGGGGTAATCAGTTAACAATCGCTGAAATGCTTCTGTCGCGGCGGGCAAGTTCTGGGGTTTTACGGCGACGTATAGTTCACCAAGCCAGTACCAAGCATTAGGTGTATACCGACCAGAGGGGTATTTTTCCACGTAACTTGTAAACGCCGTTATCGCTTCTTTGTATGACGCACTTTTTACTAAGCTATACGATTTGGCATAATCTGATGATTCATCGCCATCGAGTATTGACGAAGTCGTGGTAGGTGAAGGCGCTGTAGGATTACTGACACTGCTACTTTCTTCAGCTGAAACCTGCCCATCTACCGGTGAAATAGCAGCCGGAACTGTTGCTGTAACATCGACACTACCGGCTGTATCACTACTCGCGGTCAAGCGTCGATCAATATCTATATATCGATCTAAGCTTTGCTGCTTTAACTGGCGTAACTGATACCCTTGTTCTTCCACCGTTCCCCGCAACGCCATAATTTCCTGACGTAGCAATTGCAATTGCTGATACATCTCGCCTTCCATGCCTCGGTTTGACTTGGTATCAGCGCGAGAGGAGCCTACATCAACAACGGGGACTTGCGCCCACAACTGTGCCGATAAACATGCTGCCGGCAGCAGCAGAAACAGTGGTTTAATAAACCGCATCAGTACGCCTTTCTATTACTTCAGTTCAACACGACGGTTTTGCGAGTACGTTGATTCAGATTGACCGAATGCAAGCGGACGCTCTTCACCGTAGCTAACAGTTTCTATACGGTAGCGTGGAATGCCATTGATTGCCATGTAATCAGCAACCGAAATCGCACGACGCTCTCCAAGTGCAATATTATATTCGCGAGTACCACGCTCATCCGCATGCCCCTCTAAACGAACAGGTCCTGTTGTCTTTTTAAGACGAGCAATTTGCGCATCCAATGCCTTACGTGCTTTTACGGTCAGTGTGGCTTGGTCAAACTCGAAATAAAATACAGTTTCGAGACTTGCCATCTCGTCAGTGTTATAGGTTGTGTCTTTTATTGTATCAGTAGTCTCTGTGTACGTATCTACTGTGTCAGCGCCTGCTTGGCCACTGCTATCAGTATCAGTTGAAGCACAACCTACTAACATCGCACTCAAAATCGCGACCCCAAAAAACATATTTTTTGCTTGGTATTTCATGGCATTTTCCCGTCAAGTTTTAATTACACACTTCCGACTATACAATATCCATTGTCTAATCGGTATTTGGTTCCCGGCTACTACTTCATTGAAGAAAAGGCGACCAAGCCGGTTCGCGCACATCCCCGAATCGCGACGGCAATCGATACTTCACACCGCCGTCTATCGATACTGCCGCCAACACACCTTTGCCATCATACTGCGTAGCATACAATAGCATACTGGCGTTTGGCGCCACACTAGGTGACTCATCTAAATTTGTGGTGGTGAGAATTTCAACACGGTTACGCTTTAAATCCATAACCGCGATATGAAAATTACCATTTTCTCTATGCACCATCACTAAACCTAGACCATCTGCTAACACTCTCGCCCTAGCATTATAATCACCACTAAAGGTAACCCGCTCTACTGACCCGCTATTTACGTCAACCTTATAAATCTGAGGTTTGCCGCCGCGGTCAGATGTAAACACTATCGATTTTCCATCCGGCATCCATGCTGGCTCGGTATCAATAGCAAAATGATTCGTGACTCGCTGTAAGTTACCACTCGCCAGATCCATTACATATATATCGGGGCTGCCATCTTTTGACAACACCATTGCCATTTTTGATCCATCCGGTGAAAACGCCGGCGCACCATTCAACCCTCTAAACGAGGTAAGTTGCTTGCGCACATTGGTCCGCAAGTCCTGAATATAAATAGCAGGACGCGTTGTTTCAAAAGATACATAGGCAATTTTCTGTCCATCAGGCGACCATGTTGGCGCCATAATGGGCTCTCGACTATCAAATAACACCGATTCATTAGCGCCATCAATATCGCTTTTCAGCAAACGGAAGCGGGTTCGGTTACCCCCTTCGCGAACGGCAGAAACATAAAGCAATTGGGTACGGAAAGCACCACGAATATTTGTGAGTTTTTCATATATTTTATCGCTTACGCTATGCGCTAAATAACGGGGCTTATCAAGGCTTACCGATTCTTTGCCGGTAAGTATGACGCGCTGGGTATTTACATCCAAAAGTTCATAATTTGCCGTTACGGAGCCCGTCATTTCCTGTGAAAGCGTCCCAACAACAACGTAATCAACTCCAAGGCTCTTCCAGTCACGATAATAAACTTCTGTAGAGTTTTGTGGGCGCCCCAACATATCAGATCGACTTAAAGGGGCGAACTGACCACTGCGATGTAAATCACTTTCAACAATGGCGGCAATATCTTCTGCGACCGTGAGCCCAGACTGCCATCCAAATGGGACAACGGCGATGGGAACAGGATCGTCATTTCCCTTATTAATTTCAATAGTCAAATCAGCGGTAGAAAGCCCGCTGACCGCCAAAAACATGATTGCTGTAATAATCCGTATTAACATTACCGCCTCAAATCTGTGGGAATAAAGTCAAAGTTAAATACTTTGAATTTACTGTTATAGACGCTGGGGTTCTCTTTATACAAATCCGCCAACTCTTCAATTCGGCCCAACCTCGTGATGGCTCTTGTTGCTGAGTCATCAAACGCTGGGTTACCACTACTCTTAACCACCTGGTGCCCAACAATATCACCACTTGGCGCCGTTGTTATCCGCACGGTTGTTTTCATGCCATTTCGAGCGGTTGGCGGCAAAGTCCAATTCTGGCCAATTAATTTTGCAATCAACTCAATATACGTTGACGCCAACTCCCCCTCATCCATCAGCTCATCTTCAGAGGCTAAAGCATCAGCCAACTCTTTCTGCTGTTGCTGCCGAATCTCCTCTTCCAAGGCGCGCTGCCTAGCTTCTGCTTTGGCTTTTTCCTCAGCCTTTTTCTTACGCACTTCTTCGGGTGTTGGCCCTTTTGGCGTAGGCTTTGGTGTTGGCGCTGGCTTAACCTCGGGTTTCGGCTCTGGCTTTTTAACAGGCTTCACCTCTGGTTTGACCTCAGGCTTTTTCGTTGGTTTCGGTTTCGGCTTGGGTTTCACTGGCCGCGACACAGGCTTTTCTATCACCAGTTTCGCTTGAATCGCTAAGGGCTTTTCATTTTGCTTGATCACCTGGGTACTCTCAGGAAGCCCCAAAAGCAGAAAAGCAATTGCCACACCATGAAGGACTACCGTGAACGCGGTTGGCACCAACTTAAAATCATTCATCGCGCTTATTTCGCTCCACTGCGCGACTGTGGTTCCTCGGTAATCAAGCCAATTGATGTAGCTCCAGCTCCCTGCAAGGCCGCCATCGCAGCAATAACACTGGCATAATCAACTGCACCATCCCCTTTTACCATTACTGGCGTTTTAGGTTTGTTACGCAAAATTTTACCCAGTTTATCGCTGATTTCTGCTAACGCTACCGGCTCACCTTGCTTTTCTGGGTCTCCCAAGGTGACGTAATATTTTCCCGCCTTGTCCACAGACACAACAATAGGATCGTCATCAGTTTGCGGAACAGGCTCTGTCGATGCTTGAGGCAAATCTACCTGCACACCCTGCACTAACAGTGGCGCGGTTACCATAAAGACAATCAGCAGGACCAGCATGACATCAATGTATGGAACGACATTGATGTCTGACATGGGCTTGCGTTTATTTCGCCGAGACATAAGCTAAACTCCTAATCTCGCGAATGAATTTGGCGATGCAGGATGCTGGAAAACTCCTCTGAAAATGTCTCGTACTTACCGGCAAAAGAGTCAACTTTGGCTGAAAAACGGTTATACGAAACCACTGCCGGAATCGCCGCAATCAAACCCATAGCCGTCGCTACCAGTGCCTCAGAAATACCTGGTGCTACTGTCGCCAAGGTTGCCTGCTGAACCTGCCCAAGACCATGAAATGACCCCATGATCCCCCAAACTGTTCCCAACAAACCTACATAGGGACTCGTTGACCCTACTGTCGCCAAAAATGGAAGCCCACTCTCCATAGCCTCTTCTTCTCGAGACAGAGCAACTCGCATAGAGCGCTGACAAGCCTCCATCATGGCATCAGAATCTAGCTTCTTTTTTGCCAAGCGAGTAAATTCTTTAAAACCAGCCCGAAAAACACTTTCCATCCCCATAACACCGCGTTTATCGCTTCCCTCGGCGTACAAGGTATTAAGGTCTGTCCCAGACCAAAAGCGCGATTCAAAACGCACCATCTCTTTTTGCGCCTGACCAAAATACATCATGCGCTGAGCAATTTGATACCAAGATACCACTGATGCTAGCAGCAATATCAGCATGATCAGCTGCACAAACACGCTGGCTTGACTCACTAATTGCCAAATGGAAAGTTCTTGTCCCACAGTTAACTCCCGTAGTTTCTTGATTACACTTTGTTGTTTTTACGATTTAACACTGATAATAGAGCTTCTGGCATTCGTTTTGGCTTAAGGCTCAACTTATCAACACAAGCTAACTTTACATCGCCGTCACATAAGACCTCATTGCCACGATAAACCTGCTGTTTAAAGTGTATCGAGACTTTTGTTGCCGCTATGACCGTAGCCGTTACAATAAGTTGCTCATCCAACTTGGCTGGTCGTAAATATTTTGTCGATAACCCGGTGACCACAAACATCAGCGAGTCATCAATAAATGCGGCTTTATGAAAACCTAGTTCGCGCATGTACTCTGTACGGGCACGCTCAAAAAACTTTAAATAGTTGACATAAAAAACGATCCCGCCGGCGTCCGTGTCTTCCATGTAGACCCGCAACGGCATTTTGAATTCCATTAACTATCACCACCATCGTCATCACTTTTTGGCATTGGCAAGCCAAAATGACGATAAGCATGATTTGTCACTACACGCCCTCTTGGGGTGCGAATAATAAAGCCTTGCTGAATTAAATATGGCTCCAGCACATCTTCAATGGTGCCTCGCTCTTCACTAATAGCCGCAGCCAAGCTATCAACCCCTACAGGGCCACCACCAAAGCGTTCGATCATCATTAGTAGTAAGCGTCGATCCAAATGATCGAAACCAATACCATCAACGTTAAGCATATTTAATGCCTGATCTGCGATCTCTTTGCTCACACGCCCATCAGACTTCACCTCAGCGTAATCTCGCACACGACGCAACAGCCTATTAGCTATCCGCGGCGTTCCCCGAGAGCGCAGCGCTATCTCATAGGCGCCATCTCGATCTAGTTGCATACCTAGGATCTCAGCAGAACGCGAGACAATCGTTGTAAGGTCATTAACACCGTAGAATTCTAATCGCTGCACTATGCCAAAGCGATCTCTCAGCGGCGACGTTAACAAACCGGCACGGGTTGTGGCACCCACCAACGTAAATGGCGGCAAATCTAATTTAATAGACCGCGCTGCAGGCCCCTCGCCAATCATAATATCCAGCTGGTAGTCTTCCATTGCCGGATATAATATCTCTTCTATATTTGAACTGAGACGATGAATTTCATCAATAAACAACACATCACCGGCATCTAAATTTGTCATCAAGGCAGCCAAATCCCCGGCTTTTTCCAATACGGGGCCGGATGTCGTTTTTAATGACACCCCCATTTCATTGGCTAAAATATTGGCCAAAGTTGTCTTACCTAAACCCGGTGGGCCAAAAATGAGGGTGTGATCCAAGGGTTCGCTACGCATCCGAGCCGCACTCACAAAAATATTCATCTGCTCGCACACCACTGGCTGACCAATATAATCAGCTAAGGTTTTCGGCCGGATTGCGCGATCAAAGCGCTCTTCTAAAGGCTCACTTGCATCGGGTGCTATTAAGCGGTCAATTTCTATCATGTCAGATTAATATCTTTACTTGCTCATGTTTTTTAAAGCAGCGCGAATCAAATCCTCACTACTCGCGTTATCCGCTTTTACCGCACCTATCGCCTTGCTCGCCTCTTGAGGCTTATACCCTAGAGACACCAACGCAGCTTCTGCTTCTGCAATATTGGATTTAGCCAAACCACCAAGCGCTGCAGTAGTGCTCGATGCCGGTAAATCCCAGTCTTGTAAACGGTCACGCATCTCAATGACGAGACGTTCTGCGGTTTTTTTTCCCACCCCCGGCAAGCGAACCAAAGCAGCGGTATTCCCATCCTGTACACATTGGACAAAGTCATCGCTAGCGATACCCGACATAATAGTGAGCGCCAACTTGGGACCAACCCCGTTAACCTTGATCAAATCACGAAATAAACGCCGTGACGCAACATCAGCAAAGCCGTACAACTGTTGTGCATCTTCGCGAACTATAAACTGGGTGTAAAGCGATACCACTTGGCCTAAGGCTGGCAAGCTGTATATGGTGGTCATTGGCACCTGCACTTCGTAGCCAACACCATTAATGTCAATTACAATTTCTGGCGCTTGCTTCTCTATCAATACACCACGTAATCGGCCTATCATTTTAACTCCTTTATTTTAATCGCCCACGTCGCAAGCGTAACGCGGGTTCTGCCGCCATACTCTGCAAACCCTGACGTGCATTTGCATGACATATCGCTGCAGCCAAAGCATCAGCCGCGTCTTCTTGAGGAAGTGCCGGCAATTTAAGCAATAACTTCACCATGTGCTGTACTTGAAATTTATCCGCAGCACCGGTTCCCACAACGGCCTTTTTAATTTGCCGAGCAGTATACTCAGCCACTGGTACATCATTACTGACACAAGCCACCACGGCCGCGCCGCGCGCCTGCCCCAATTTAAGTGCTGATCCAGCACTTTTCGCCATGAATACTTCTTCTACCACCGCTTCGGCTGGAGAATACTCGTCAATAATGCTGGTTAAACTTTTAAAAATTATATCGAGGCGCGCAGGCAGCGCACCCCGTGGCAAGCGTATCACACCACTGGCAATGTAGCGGTGGCGACTGCCAACCGCCTCAATCACACCGAAGCCGGTCTTTTGTGATCCGGGGTCGACCCCCAAAATAATCGTCATAACCCTTAAATCTTGCGTGCTTTATAAAGTAGAAAAAAAAACTAACCACGCTACCGGTGATGTAAAAAGCGCTAACAAACACTTACACACCCAACAGCTTTCCCGCAGGCATTATGCACAGATTTAAAGAAATAATGACACGCTGACGATCAAGCGCCAACGAGTGATAATACGAAAAGGGCTTATTCGTCCCCGGCTAACTCAGCAAAAACATCGTCCGGTATATCTGCATTGGTATACACATTTTGCACATCATCAAGATCTTCAAGTGCATCTACCAAGCCAAGTAAGGATTCCGCCCCCTTGAGATCCAACTCTATACTGGTTGCTGGCAACATTTGAATATCGGCATGATTATGGCTAAATCCTGCAGCCAAAAGGGTATCCTTTACACCCAGAAACTCAGAAAACTCTGTTTGTACTTCCACGCCGCCATCATGACTGGGAACAATATCATTAGCACCGGCCTCTAACGCTACCTCTATAAGAGCATCTTCATTGACATCTGGCCCGTAAACTATTTGACCAATTCGTGTAAAAAGATAGGCAACTGACCCATCTGTGCCCAAATTACCACCACGTTTATTAAACGCATGACGCACATCTGCAACGGTTCTATTGCGATTATCGGTCATGCACTCAACAAGTACGGCAACACCCCCGCTGCCATAACCTTCGTAAGTAACCTCATCATAATTATCGGTATCGGTATTCCCTGCACCACGCGCAATAGCCTTATCAATGGTATCGCGTTTCATATTTGCAGTGAGCGCCTTGTCGACAACCGCACGTAACCGCGGATTGTCGTCCGGTAATGGGCCACCCGCCCTTGCCGCAACGACGATCTCTCGAATGAGTTTAGTGAAAACTTTACCGCGCTTGGCGTCTTGCCCCGCTTTACGGTGCTTTATATTGGCCCACTTACTGTGACCCGCCATATCAGCCCCTCCATAATAGGTGGTTTTAACCCATTATTTTTTCTGATGAATGTTAACACCTGCCCTTAGATAACAAGAGCAGGTGTTACTCTCCATTTCTCAGTTATTTTTCTTCTAACTTACGCAAACGGATATTTAACTCACCCAATTGCTTAACATCCACCTGCCCCGGCGCATCGGTCATAACACAGGCCGCACTTTGCGTTTTAGGGAATGCGATAACATCTCGAATTGATTTGGCATCAGTCATCAACATGACCAAACGATCCAAACCAAAGGCCAAACCGCCGTGCGGAGGCGCACCGTATTTTAAGGCATCAAGCAGGAAGCCAAACTTCTCTTCTGCTTCGTCTGGGCCAATACCTAACACACGAAACACCGCTTGCTGCATCTCGCTGCGGTGAATACGAACCGAACCACCACCTAACTCGGTGCCATTGAGCACCATATCGTAGGCAATCGACAATGCTTCACCGGGAGCTTTTTCGAGTTCTTCGGGTGTACACGCTGGCGCGGTAAATGGATGGTGCAATGACGTCCAATTACCATTGCCGTCTTGCTCAAACATTGGGAAATCGACGACCCATAAAGGCGCCCATTCACAGGTATATAAATTGAGATCTTCACCCAATTTACAACGCAATGCGCCAAGCGCTTCATTAACCACTTTTGTGGTGTCGGCACCAAAGAAGATCAAATCGCCATTTTCTGCATTAAGACGTGTCAGTATTGCTTCACGCACAGGCTCCGGCAAAAATTTAACAATGGGTGACTGCAAACCATTCTCTAGGTCCGCTTTATCATTAACCTTGATATACGCCAGCCCTTTAGCACCATAAATGCTGACAAATTTTGTATATTCATCAATTTTCTTACGAGTCAGTGCTTCATTTCCGCCTGGCACCTTTAAAGCGGCAACACGGCCATCAGCACTTTTTGCTGGGCCAGAGAAGACTTTAAACTCAACCTCTTGCATCAGGTCGCCAACATCCACCATTTCCAGCGGAATTCGCATATCCGGCTTATCGCTACCAAATCGCGACATTGCCTCTGCATATTGCATGGTCGGGAAACGGCCAAGGTCAATATCCATGACTTCTTTAAACAAATCGCTAATCATACCCTCAGTGACAGCCATAATCTGCTTGTCATCCATGAAGGAAGTTTCAATATCGATTTGAGTAAATTCTGGTTGACGATCAGCGCGCAAATCTTCATCACGAAAACATTTGGCAATCTGATAATAACGATCAAAACCTGACACCATCAACAGTTGCTTAAACAGCTGAGGTGATTGCGGTAAAGCGAAAAATTTACCGGCATGGGTACGGCTAGGAACCAAATAATCACGCGCACCTTCAGGCGTAGCGCGGGTTAAAATGGGGGTTTCAATATCAAGAAAATCTTGGCTGTCTAGATAACGACGCAGTACCGAAGTAATTTTGGCACGCAAACGTAATTTATCCGATATTTGCGGGCGACGGAGGTCTAAATAGCGGTACCGCAAGCGCACATCTTCACCAACATTGGTGTGATCATCAAGTTGAAATGGCGGTGTTTCAGATTCGTTCAAAATCTCCAACTCTTTGCCGAGCACTTCGATTTCGCCGGTTTTCATATTGGCGTTTACCGTAGCACCTGAACGGGCACGAACCCGACCACGAATGCACAACACGTATTCACCACGAACTCGGTCCGCGGTGCGAAAGTGTTCTTCTGTATCTGGGTCAAATACGACCTGAACAATGCCTTCCCGATCACGCATATCAAGGAAAATCACACCGCCATGATCACGGCGTCGGTCAACCCAACCACACAACGTGACCTCTTGATCTATCTGTTCGCTACTTAAGCTGCCGCAATAATGACTGCGCATGTGATCTATTCCCGCCATATCAAATGTATTCTGAGTAACATAATTGGCGCATCGCATGCTGCGCCAGGTTCTCGGTGTTGCAAACAACTGATGTCAGTGCTCGCCAATTAAAGCGCTAGGCATCCGACGCAGAGGAAGATCCTCCGGCAGAGCCTTCACCTGCTAGATTTTTCTTTTTGCCACTGCCTTTAAAATCCGTTTCGTACCACCCACCACCTTTTAAGCGAAAACCAGCAGCAGATATTTTCTTAACAAGCTCAGCTGCCCCACATTTAGGGCATTCCGTTAATACAGGATCGCTCATTTTCTGCAAGGCCTCATGCTCATATTGACACGATTGGCACTCATATTCATAAATAGGCATAGGAAAACTCCCAAAACTCAAGCTGCACAAAAGAAGTCTTATCGAACCAAGCGGCGCAAAAGGAGCGGGATTATAACGCAAAGCGGGGGCGGCAATAAATGCAGCTGCTAATTTGTGGGAAAATAATCTATGAAAAATGGGGAGAATCAGCCCCAAGCGTAAAAAATTGCTGGGGCTGTAGACATTCAGACCTTATAGAGCAAAGTCTTTTAACTTCTTCAGTGGACGCACCTTAACGGCAACACTCGCTGGTTTAGCCTTAAACATCGTTTCTTCGCCAGTAAAGGGGTTAATGCCTTTACGCGCCTTAGTCGCTGGTTTCTTAACTGTCGTGATTTTCATCAATCCAGGTATTGTAAACTCACCCAGTGAACGTTTTTTAACACTGCGCTCAATGAGTAATTCCAGCTCTTCAAGCACTTCACCAACTTGCTTGCGAGTTAAATTGGTATGTTCAGCTATCTCAGTCAGAATTTGCGTCTTTGTCATTTTCTCAGAGATAGCCGTTGTTTTGCGCTTAGGTGCAGCAGCAACCTTCGCTTTAGCTGGAGCCTTTTTCGCGGCAGCTTTTTTGGGAGCAGCTTTTTTTATCGCCATTAGATTATCCTGTATCACTCGTTAAATTTATTAGCTTACATTGGTTTAAAGCACCAACCAGCAAGTACCGCATGCTAATTACGAACCTGTGCCTGCGTCTATCTATAGTAGATTGTGCTATCCAATACAAGATGAAAGCCATATTTTGATTCAAAACACTGTAAAAAAGGCCTATTTTGTATAATTACAATGCTTTTTCTGACTATTTTTAACCCCTCGATTCACTGGTACACGCAGTACTTGGCATAACCGTTCCTAATCAGCCTCGACGAGCAAGGGTAAGCCATTAGCCGTATAAGCCGATCTTAACTCGGACAAATGCGACGCTAAAATACTGGGCTCATAGGGTTTAGCTGGCAACACGCCCCAAACTGGTTTTGGCCATGCAACGTCGCTAGCAAAGCGAGCGAGATGATGAATATGTAACTGGGGCACCATATTCCCGAGCGCGGCCACATTCAATTTTTCAGCATTAAAAACCGCTCTCAAAACATCGCAGCTTAGATTCGATTCTTTAAGGTATAACTGCTGATCAGCGGGCTCTAGGTCGCATATTTCCCGAATATCATGACGACGTGGTACCAAAATCAACCACGGATACTGGTTGTCATTCATCAACAACACTTTACACAGGGGTAAATCACCCACCAAAACGCAATCTCTTGCCAAAGCCTCATGTAATTTGAACATCACTCCTCCTATGGCCTGTACCGCGATAGCGATCAATCGTAAAATGCACCCACATTGATAAACAAGGCCTAAATAACACCATGCGCGCAAGCCAATTCCTTATTGCCACTCAAAAAGAAACCCCAGCCGACGCTGAGGTCATTAGTCATCAACTTATGCTTAGAGCAGGCATGATACGCAAGCTTGCCACCGGCCTCTACACCTGGCTTCCGATGGGCCTGCGAGTATTACGCAAAGTTGAGAATATAGTTCGCGAAGAAATGAATCGCAGTGGCGCCATGGAAGTCATGATGCCCATTGTCCAACCCGCAGAATTATGGGAAGAATCCGGCCGCTGGGAACAATACGGCGCAGAACTATTACGCATTGGTGATCGCCATGGACGTGCTTTTTGTCTCGGCCCCACTCACGAAGAGGTTATTACTGACCTAATTCGCAATGAAATCAAAAGCTACAAACAGTTACCTGCCAATTTTTATCAAATTCAAACCAAATTCCGCGATGAGATTCGACCTCGCTTTGGTGTCATGCGCTCTCGCGAGTTCATCATGAAAGACGCCTATTCCTTTCACAATGATCAGGCGTCCTTACAAACAACCTATGACGTCATGCATGCAGCCTATACTCGTATCTTTACAAGACTCGGTTTAGACTTCCGCCCAGTCATCGCTGACACTGGGTCTATCGGCGGCAGTGCCTCACATGAATTTCATGTATTAGCCTCTTCCGGAGAAGACGATATCGCCTTCTCCGACACTTCTGACTATGCCGCAAATGTTGAAATGGCAGAAGCGCTAGCGCCTGCAGGCAAACGACCTGCCGCCACAAAAACCATCGAATCAATCGCCACCCCCGACGCCCATACCATCGATGAGGTCAGCGCCTTTCTGAAAGTACCCACCTCAGAAATACTCAAAACGCTCATTGTATACAGTGATGCCGACGAAGAGTGCAATAAACAGCTTATTGCACTCATTCTTCGTGGTGACCACAATTTAAATGAAATAAAAGCTGAAAAAATAGCTGGCGTCGCCTGCCCCCTTACTTTTGCCAGTGAAGAAGACATCCAAGCCACACTGAACTGTAAACCAGGTTCTATTGGCCCCGTGGGAGTAAACATACGCATTATTGCCGATCGTAGCGCTGCACATTGCGCAGACTTTGTGTGTGGGGCAAACAAAGACGGTTTCCACCTTAGCGGTGCTAATTGGGATAGAGATGCCAGCTACACCGAAACTGCTGATCTACGTGACGTTGTTGAAGGTGATCCCAGCCCAGATGGCCAGGGCAGCTTACTAATTAAGCGCGGTATTGAAGTGGGACACATATTCCAGCTAGGCACAAAATACTCAGAAGCCTTGAAGGCCACAGTCCTCAATGAAAATGGCAAAGATCAGACGATGACTATGGGCTGTTACGGCATTGGTATTACCCGCGTAGTGGCCTCTGCAATTGAACAGAACCATGACGACAAAGGCATTATCTGGCCAGTTAGCATTGCGCCGTTTGAAATTGCCATTGTGCCACTGAACTTACAGAAATCTGAGCGCGTTCGCGAACATGCAGAACAACTCTATGCCACGCTAAGCGGGTTGGGTTATGACGTGTTATTAGATGACCGCAATGAACGCCCAGGGGTAAAATTTGCAGACATGGAACTGACGGGGATTCCTCACCGTATTGTTATTGGTGATCGCGGTCTTGATAACGGCATGCTGGAATATAAAAACCGCCTCGAAAGTGATAACCAAGATGTTGCCATTGACGGTATTGTTGATTTTATTCAACAACAACTCCCCCGATAAATGACGGCAGATAACGGCAGACAAACTAGCCTTGCAAAATATACTGCAAGGTTAGTGTTTCTTGTCCTGCTGGCAACGTCACCAGCAAGCGCCATAGATTTAAATAACCAGCCAGCAGTAGCGCTCACAAAATCTGCCAAAGATCAGCAAGAGCGTGATGAATTACGTATTTATCTTAAGCAAGCTATCGCTAACGCCAGTAGTTTCAAAGACCGTTTCGATGCAGAAGTCTGGTTATTCGACATGTCTGGAAGAATGAGCAGGTTTATCAAGGACCCACAAGAACGACTTATATTTCTTCGTAGCGTCCATCGCGAGGCAAGCGCCGCCAATTTAAGCCCAGAGTTAGTATTGGCGCTGATTGAAGTTGAAAGCTATTTTGACCGTTTTGCCGTATCCCATGCTGGCGCACAGGGCTTAATGCAAATAATGCCATTTTGGAAAAAAGAAATCGGCCGCCCAAACGACAATCTCACCCATGCAGACACCAACTTGCGTTACGGCTGCCAAATCCTACAGTTCTATATTCAAAAAGAAAAAGGCAACCTTCACCGTGCGTTGGCTAGATACAATGGCAGCCTTGGAAAAAACTGGTACCCAGATCGCGTCTTTGATCGCTGGCGTCGACATTGGTACAACGGCGAATTAACACCTCAGTAATGTCGCCTAGAAAGCCTAGTGCGAGGGTTTATCATCACGCTTAGGGGGTGAACCCGGTTTCTGGGGCTTAGGCGGTTTCTTCTGCATTCGCCCCAGTTCTCGCAATGCAAACTTAACGCGTTGCTCTGGCGGCAGCCTAGCTAATATCGTTGCCAATACCTCATGGCTCACTGCTTTTAAGTGATCATCCGCCTGTCGGATGGCGGCAAAGCCATTACTAATATCGCCTTCGGTAATTTGCTCCTGCTTTAAAAGCACACCCATTTCTCTCTTTGCTTTTCTAAGCTCCCGATATGCTTTTGCCATATCGCCTCGATGTAACTCCAAAACTTGGCGCATAGGCTCGGCCAACTCATTGGGCTCATCTTTTAACAACTGCTTGGTCATACCATGCATTGCTTGGCGCTCCTCGCCCATCAAGCGATGACCAATATATGACCCCACTAAAACCCCATTCAACACCAAAGAAACAAACAGTGCGATGAGAAGACTTCTACGAGCGCTCATAAATCAGTACCTGCAATCCAATTACTTACTTCATAACTTGCGGTGGCATCAAAACTATAAATATCAGACTCAGAATAATCTGCAAAATACCCCCCAGCACCCAATACCACACCCAGTAACGCCGACGCCATGGCGGTTGCAAAACTCAAGCGCCACACTGGCATAAACGCTTCTTTTACCACTTGCCGACGTGGTACCGCTATTGTCGACAGACGCGCCCGAAAGGCATCACTTGGCTCCAAAGTCGGAAATTCATCGCGATACAAAGCAGATAACTTACGCTCTTCAGCTTGTGTTTCCGCCCACAGCGATGAACAGGAGTCCACCGTCAAAAACACGGGCAACAACCATCTAAATACAGCAGGCCACTGCGCCGAATTTCCGCCATAACGCGCCACTAAGACAGAGAAGGTCTTGTTCAACACTGTCATTTCACACCTCCCAATTTTACTCGAAGCTGCTTCTTTGCGCGGCTTAATAATGACTCTACGGCCTTAGCTGATAGGTCCATGATCACGGCTATATCTTTTACCGAAACATCTTGATAAAAACGGAAGGCCATTACCGCGCGCTGATTCTCAGGAAGATCACCCAAAGCCTCACGCACCTCAGAGTCCGCTTCCCGCAAAGGGCATTCTGGCTCCGCAGCACTGTCAACAATAAACTCGACTAAGCCATCATCATGTACATGACGCTGCTGAAAGCGCTGACTGTGATTAAGTGCTAGGTTGTTCGCCACACGATATAACCACGTTGTTAGTTTGGCATCATCCTGCCACTTAGGCGCCTGAATCCAGAGCCGCTCAAAAACTTCTTGGCAAATATCTTCTGCATCGACACGTGAAAGAATAATCCGATATACAAGGTTTAAAACCATTTTACTATGACGATCCAGCAGCGTTGAAAACGCCTGCTGGTCGCCATCTGCTACTCGCCGCATTAATTCGACATCAGATATTTGCACGCTGAATCCTATTAATTTGGCAGTAGCAGAGTTTCAACTAGGCACCATCGCCACCTTTACGGCGCTCACCACCTAGATCACGCATCGCTTTAAACATCTCACGACGATCTATGGTTCCATCATCATTTCGGTCTACACGTTCAGCCATCTTGGCTGCACTTGCAGCAAACTCTTCTTGAGAAATTACGCCATCACCGTTGGTATCTTCACGGTCAAAGTGATCCTTTTCCCGATCTGCTTTCTTAGCTTCTTTTTTGGCTTCTTTCTCTGCTTTCATTTGCGCCTTAAACTCAACTAGCTCTTCGCGAGTTAAATTACCGTCACTATTTAAATCCATCTTAGTAAACATAGTTTGGCGATGTTGAGCCAGTTCCTCAGTTGTCACTGAACCATCGTTATTAAGATCAAAATTAGGACGCTTCTTTTCGCCTTCACCGGCAATCGCCGACATAGCAGCTAGAGAAACCAAAACGCCAAGTATTTTTTGTGCAGTATTCATAATAGATACTCCCAAGCATCATTAATCAGAAATGTCTTCATTGTTACGGCCGTTAATGATTAAACACCGCTAACTAAAAAATCCTTCGCGGGAGGGGAAAATAAATATGAATTTACACAATAGTCTCGCCCCTATTCGGCACTAAACTCATAATGCCAGGCCCCATTATTTAGATAACAACGGTTTCTTGGGCCGTTAATATCAGGCGCTTCATCGCTATAACCTGCATCACCATCGTACAACATACACACTTTATCGTTATGCGATGAGATTATAGGCTCAAAGAATGGCACCTTGCGCGTTGCATAAAAACGCTGTGCGTCTAGGTGTGCTGAGCAAGCGGCTAATTCAGTTAAGGTCACAACCGTTGGTGGCATGAGCGCTAGCTCACCACGGTGATGCAAATCCAGAAAATACCTAGGCTTAGCCCAACAAAAATCATCCATTTCCTCACCATCGACCACGACCGGCTCATTCCCGCCTTCAACAAGGAAAAACCAAGTAGCAAAGCGACGCCCCATGGCTGGTGGCGTTGTCCAGTGAGATAACAATGTGAAGTTTTCTTTTACTAGGCTTAACCCAGCCTCTTCCTGAGTCTCCCTTACCGCAGCTACCTGAGCAGCCTGTTGCTCTGACTCCGTGCCCAAATAATCCTCAGCATCAATAGTACCGCCTGGAAACACCCAATGTCCTCCGCCAACCTTAAGCTGGGCATGGCGACGTAACAATAAAGTTTCCAAACCTTCCTTATGATTTCTGACAATAACCGCTGTCGCCGCGGCTCTTATAACATCGTTAGTCATTATTAAATTTAGCTCCTAATCCCTATGCCCCTAAACCCCTAAACCCCTAAACCCCTAAACCCTAACCGTGACTCAAAACCTCAAGGAGAGCCTCAGGTTTTGGTCTAATTCGGAAATTATCTGTTAAATCTACATATATAATGCAACCAAGTTCATCTGTCATAATGACAGTTGGCAGAGTGGTGTCATGGCCATACCCTCGAATCCCCAACGGTACACCGTAACGGTGAACAATACCTAAACGCTGGGCCGCTTGATTATCTTGATCCTCAAAAAATTGCATGGGCGCAGGCATACGTGATTTCTGTTTTATACTTTTAACTCTGCTCTGTGGACTAATTAATACCATCTCCACACCATAGGCCTTAAAAGTATCAAATTCCTTTGCCAAACTATCCAACTGAGCCTGGCACATTGGGCACCAATTCCCCCTGAAAAATATCCACAACACCTTTTTTCCTATAAAACTTGATGAAACGACTGGCTCGCCAGCAAGTGAGGTTAGGGTGAAATCAGGTAGCTTCGCCCCTTTATGCAGCAAGATATTGTCGCTACGGTCTAGATAGGTGTACCAAAATACATATACCAGCACACCACCCAAGCCAAAAAACAAGGTGTAAAACGTGGGCAAAGGACGCATTTCAATAACGGCTAAAACGGCTCCCAGCAGTGCAGAAACAACAGGAAAGGCGATAAAGCGCACGATTCGAGTATAAGGCAGCGCGTACACCACACTCATAAAAAGCACTAAAGGTCCCACTGCCACCAATGCTCCCAGCCAAGAATAACTAAATGCCGCATCACCCAATAGGTAAGCAATACTTTGAATGGAAACACCAATACACAGTAGTAGATAAGGTATCGCATACCAGCGCTTAAGGCGCGAAATAAGCCCTTTAATCATGAACCATCGTCTCTTATGTTTACCGAATTCTAGACCTATGGCTATGAAATCAGCTTATTGTGATGTAGCTTGAGCTCAGATAAAAACACTAATGAATTGGCCGAGATGTGTAAATCACACTCAAAAACGGCAATAGCCAAGAAAAACATTAGGACATAGACTAAAGTCATATTCAACAAGTCAACTTTAGCTATAGTGGTATAAACAAGCCAACTACCCTAAAGATAACAATATGTTACAAAAACAAGGCACGTAAAAAATGGCAAAACTTTCAGTGATGGATTTAGCGTTTTTCCTGACCGAAACAGACGCGAGCCCCAAGCATGTGGGCGGCCTGCTCATGTTTCGAAAACCTGCCAAACCGGTAGTCAATTACGTCGAAAAACTTGTTGAAGAATACGCGGGAAACATCGATGAAATTAAAGCGCCCTTTAATCAAATCATTCAATTCTCTACCTTTAGCGCCCCCTCTTGGAAATGTGATGTGAATTTCAACATCAACAATCATATTTTTTATCACACCATAGACGGCGATGACTTCCGCGAAAGCCTTTATGAACTCATCGGCACATTACACAGTGTCCGCATGAATCGAGAGCGCCCAATGTGGGAGATGCATGTAATTCAAGGCATTGATGACCAACGTTTTGCGATATATACCAAACTACACCACGCTTATGCGGACGGTGTAACAATGTCATCTTGGCTGGTGAACAGCCTGAGCAAATCGGCCCGCACCAAATCGGTTACACCGATATGGTCAGTCTTGCCGCAAAAACGTTTGCAAAACACCGCTGACAGCATCTCCATTATGAAAGTAATGAGCCAGCTGGGCGGACGTTATGGTGATTACCTAAAGGCATTTACAGGCCTTACAAAGCTCAGTGCTCAGCTAGCACTGGAGACCCTAAACTTAACAAAAAATGCTGTTGCCGTCCCATTCAAAGCAAATAGCTCAACACCGTTAACAGGGCAAGTTAGTGCCGGACGCCAGATAGCAACCGCAGCAGTAGACATGCAGCGTGTCCACCGTCTACGCAAACTTACTCGATCTACCCTTAACCATATTGCCTTAACTTGTATAGACGGTGCCCTACATCGTTACCTCCAGGATTGCGGAGCAGAAATCGATGAACCCATCACTATCCAAATGCCGGTCAATTTACGAAAGAGCGGAGACGATAGTTTTGGCAATAAAATAGGCATAGTTTTGGTCGAACTCGCCAATAAAACTACCGACCCCTATGAACGGCTGAGAGAAATTGGTTTTACCCTCAGAAATGTTCGCTATCAAATTGATGGTGTACCACCCGCCTCGGTTATGGCGTATACCGTTCTCCTTGGTGGCGTATCACTAATCGGCGAAGCAATGAAACTGGGCGATGTACTACCACCACTAGGTAACACGCTAGTTTCTAACGTGCCGGGGCCACCAAAAGCTCTCTATCTAAAAGGTGCAAAACTTGAAGAGATGTACCCAATAAGCGCCTTAACGCCAAGCAACCACTTAAATATTACGCTATATAGTTATGATGGCCGATTACAGTTTGGCTTAGTTGCAACCACGGCCATGCCAAAATTAGATGTCCTTAGCGACTATTTACACGATGCATTTGACGATCTAGAGAGGGCAATCTCACCATCCCTAAACGCAAAAGCACAAAAATAACACGGCATAGATCCATAGAATTTAAAAAAATAATTGGAGATTTATCATGAGCTATTTTGTCACTGGTGGTACCGGTTTTATCGGCCGCTTCCTAATCGAACGTCTTGCTAAACGTAAAGGCACTATCTATGTTTTAGTAAGAAGAGGCTCAAAACAAAAGTACAAAGATTTACTAGAACATACCGGACTTAGCAGCGACCGATTAGTCGCAATAACGGGTGATTTGGCAAAACCGCGCTTGGGAATAAGCGCAAAAGATATGGCCGTGCTAAAAGGGGCGATAAAACATTTTTACCACCTAGCCGCTATTTACGACCTTAAAGCGGATGCAGCTAGCCAAGAACTAGCCAATGTATCAGGTACACGAAATGCGATTAGTGCAGCTGACGCAATGGCCGCCAAATGCTTCCATCTAGCTAGCTCTATAGCCGCAGCCGGTCTGTATCGCGGCACATTTAGAGAAGATATGTTTGAAGAGGCCAAGGGACTCGACCACGCCTATTTCCGGACAAAGCATGTCTCAGAAGGACTGGTACGTAATGAATGTAATATTCCATACCGGATCTACCGGCCCGCAATGGTTGTAGGTGACTCAAAAACCGGCGAAATCGATAAAATCGATGGCCCCTATTACTTTTTCAAACTGCTGCAAAAATTACGTAATCGCGTTCCGCAATGGGTTCCATTAATTGGTATCGAAGGGGGACAAATGAATATCGTCCCCGTCGACTATGTTGCGGATGCAATGGAATTCCTGTCACATAAAGCGGGCTTAAACGGTAGATGTTTCCATTTAGTAAACCCCGAATCACAACAAGTGGGGGAAGTATTAAACATCTTTTCTACAGCAGCTCACGCCCCCCGTTTTGCCCTGCGCATTGACATGCGAATGTTTGCATTCATCCCACCATCAATTTTAAACCTAATAAAGGGCTTGCCGCCGATACGACGAATTATTAATGCCGTTTTGTCTGATTACGGCATCCCCCAAGACGCGGTTGGTTTTATGAATATGCCGACTCGATTTGATAGCCGCGACACTATCAAGGCACTTAAAGGAAGTGGTATTTCGCCCCCAGCGCTTGAAGATTACGCCCATAAAATCTGGGACTACTGGGAGCGTAATCTCGATCCCGATTTATTTAAAGACCGCTCACTACGAGGCAATGTAAAAGACAAAGTTATTGTTATTACCGGCGCCTCATCGGGCATAGGTAAAGCAGCAGCCATAAAGTTAGCCGCCGCCGGTGGCAAGGTGGTTCTGGTCGCTCGCTCACTTGAAAAACTAGAAGAAACACAGCGAGAAATTACTAAAAATGGCGGGTCTAGCTTCGCTTATAGCTGTGATGTCTCTGACTTAAGCTCCTGCGACAAGCTGGTCACCACGCTATTAGAAAATCACGGCCACGTAGACGTACTCGTCAACAATGCAGGGCGCTCAATTCGTCGCTCGCTAGAATTAACCTTTGATCGCTTCCACGACTTTGAGCGAACCATGCAACTTAACTACTTTGGTGCTATTCGTTTAATTATGGGCTTAGCGCCGTCAATGCTAGAGCGTAAAGCCGGCCATGTTATTAATATCTCATCGATTGCTGTGATTGTGGGTACATCGCCGCGGTTTTCGGCATATGCTGCGTCAAAATCTGCATTAGATGCATTTTCTCGATCTGCGGCGGCAGAATTTTCTGACCGAAATATCGCATTTACCACCATAAACATGCCGCTGGTCAGAACACCCATGATCGGGCCAACATCAATCTACAACTCTGTACCAACGCTGTCTCCAGATGAAGCAGCAGATATGATTTGCAGTGCGATTATTCGCCGACCAAAACGTATTGCCACTGGTCTAGGGATTACGATGCAAGTGCTGAATGCCATAATGCCCAAGGCAGTAGAAATTACGATGAATACCGTCTTTCGTACCTTCCCAGACTCTTCTGCCGCCAAAGGCAACGAAGAGGGTAAAGGCGAAGAAAGCAGCCCAGAAGTCTCATCAGAACAGATGGCTCTCGCTGCTGTATTAAAGGGTATCCACGTATAGGAACAAGACTTGGTTTGGTTAAGCAGCATAAAATGATCAGCTATGCTGCTTAGCTTTAAAACATCACCAGATAGGATTAATGAATGCCGCTTGCCCAAGCTAGCAGTAATGCACCGGCAGATATCGTGGTCACCATGACTAACAAGATAGCCAGTAACTTCAACGGTCGATATGGCTTACGCTCAACACTGTTATAACCCTGTTTCAAAAATGCATCTACTTTAGCTTGATCTTCTGGGTACAGTTTATTGTGTTCGTTTTCCATTAATTCACCACTGACTAGCAATTAAGCACGGTATTACCTGTGTTTCATCAGGCAATAAAAAAGGCGGCACTATTATCGCAAGTTGCCGCCTGATTAACCAGTTATACCGCAGTTACCTCAAATTAGGCAAATGCTTCCTCTGGAATATCCATTAAACTAGCACTGCCATTGCGAATCGATTCGCTCAAGCCTTTAGCCTGGGGTAATAGGCGCTGAACAAAGAATCGAGCCGTGTGTAACTTCGCCTGACCAAACTCCTCACCCTGATCACTTTCACCATTTAACACGGTACGCGTCATCATCGCCCACATATAGGTGTAGAGGGTAAAGCCCATAACATGCAGAAATTCAACTGAGGCTGCACCAATAGCGTTTGCATCACCGGCTTTGGTTTGAGCCAAAACAAATTCAGCCAGTGATTCAAGGTTGTCCACTGATTCATTTAATGGCGCTAAAAATTCATCCATGCCACTAACATCCGCAGCGTTGGCACTGAACTCACGCATCTCAGCAATCAGAACCGTAAGGTTTTGGCCACCATTAGCGGCAATTTTACGCCCCATTAAATCCAGTGCTTGAATACCATTGGTGCCTTCGTAAATTTGGCTGATACGCACATCGCGAACCAGCTGCTCCATACCCCATTCACGAATATAACCATGACCGCCAAATACTTGCTGACCAGCCACGGTTCCCTCTAGCCCTTTGTCAGTCAAAAACGCTTTAGCAATTGGTGTGAGTAATTCCACCATTCCCTCAGCCTTAGTTTTTGCCTCACCACTGCTAAATTTAGATTCATCTAATTGCTTGCCCACGTAAACAGCAAAAGCCCGTCCCGCTTCAACATACGCCTTTTGGGTTAGTAACATGCGACGAACATCTGGGTGCACAATGATCGGGTCAGCTGCACCGGCACTATTGACCGGACCAGAGGGCGCTCGACTCTGTAAGCGCTCTCGTGCATAAATTGAAGACCATTGATAAGCAGCTTCTGCAGCGCTAAGGCCTTGAATGCCAACAGAAAGACGCTCGTAGTTCATCATGGTAAACATGCCTTGCAAACCACGATTCACTTCACCGACTAAATAGCCCTGAGCGCCATCGAAATTCATTACGCATGTGGCAGAGGCATTAATGCCCATTTTGTGTTCAATACTGCCGCAGTGAACACCATTGTTTTCCCCTAAGCTACCATCTTCATGGACCTTCATTTTGGGCACAAGGAATAACGAAATACCCTTTGAACCTGCAGGTGCATCCGGCAATTTTGCCAACACGAGATGAATAACATTTTCCGTTAAATCGTGATCGCCACCGGTAATAAAGATTTTAGTGCCACTAATACTATAACTGCCGTCTGCCAGTGGTTCAGCTTTGCTGCGTATCATACCTAGATCGGTACCCGCGTGACTCTCAGTCAAGCACATAGCACCAGCCCATTTGCCAGAATACATATTGGGCAGGAATTTAGTTTTTAACTCATCAGATGCGTGACTTGCGATAGCCAGCGCTGCGCCAGAAGTCAGGGTTAAATATAAACCCATAGCAATATTTGACGAGTACAGCATTTCTTCAAATAACAACACCAACATCTTAGGCATTGTCTGACCACCATATTCAGGCGCACCAGAAAGGCCGCCCCAACCACCTTCGGCAAGCTGCCGAAATGCTTCGGGATAACCTTTGGGCGTTGTAACAACACCATCAGTCCATTTAACACCCTCTTCATGACCAGGCTGACTCAACGGCGCAATCAATGACTCATTAATCTTTGCGCTTTCTTCAAGAATTGCATCCGCTAACTCTCGATTCACTTCTTCCATGGCAGGCATTGTCTGCCACAAATTTTCGGCTTTAAAAACCTCGTGCAAAACAAACTGCATGTCACGAAGTGGGGCTTTATATTCAGGCATAAATGACTCCTTGTAAATCAGCACGACGGCCGCTGAGGCCGTCGTCAATGTTTAACTGTACGGTTTAAAAATGCTTAAAATGCAAATATTTCTTCAGGCATCGCCATGATAGAGTCTGCACCATTCAACATCGCCTGTTTGTGGGACTCGGTCCGAGGTAACAAACGTTGATAATAGAATTGCGCGGTTTGCAATTTCGCTTTAAGAAAGGCGTCATCAGCATCACCATCTAAAGCAATTGATGCCATACGCGCCCACATATAGGCCAGCGAGATATAGCCGGAGTACATCAAATAGTCCACCGATGCTGCGCCCACTTCGTCTGCATTATTCATGGCTTTTTCACCTATTTTTCCGGTGACCTCACCCCATTCGGTATTCAGCGCAGCTAATTTCTCTACAAATGGAGCCATACCAGGCTTGTCGCTTTGCTCTTTACAGAATTGGTGAATCAATTTGGTGAATACCATTAACTGCTTACCACCACTGCCCATTACTTTACGACCTAATAGGTCTAGAGCTTGAATACCCGTGGTACCTTCGTATAGCGTTGAAATGCGCAAATCACGAACAATTTGCTCCATTCCCCATTCAGAAATAAAGCCGTGGCCACCAAATACTTGCATTCCGTAATTTGCTGACTCTAAACCGGTTTCCGTTACAAAAGCTTTGGCGATAGGTGTTAACAATTCTGAAAGCTCTTCGGCACTGCGACGCTCTTCTTCATCACCAGAAAAGTAGAAAGTATCAACTAATTGCGCAACCCAATAAATAAACGCGCGACTTCCTTCCGCAAAGGCCTTTTGGGTCAAAAGCATACGACGTACATCAGCGTGGACTATCAATGGGTCTGCAGGACCATCTGGGTTCTTAGGACCACTCAATGATCGCATTTGCAAACGCTCTCTAGCGTAGGCCAAAGCACCCTGGAATGACGCTTCGCCGGCGGCCAAACCTTGCACGGCTGTACCAAGGCGAGCTGAATTCATCATATGGAACATCGCGTTAAGGCCGCGATTTTCTTCGCCAACCAAAAAACCTTTAGCGCTATCGAAATTCATCACACAGGTAGCCTGAGCCTTGATCCCCATCTTATGCTCGATACTACCGCAGTGAACACTATTGCGCTCACCAACGTCACCATTTTCATCGGGTAAAAACTTTGGCACCACAAATAACGAAATACCTTTTGTTCCCGATGGTGCACCGTCAACTCTAGCTAAGACAAGGTGAATGATGTTTTCCATCATGTCATGCTCACCACCAGAGATGAAAATTTTTGTTCCGCTTACCTTATAGCTACCATCAGCATTTGCTTCAGCTTTGGTACGAAGCAAACCTAAATCCGAACCGCAATGAGGCTCGGTTAAGCACATTGTGCCCCCCCAAGTACCATCGGTCATTTTAGGAAGATAAGTCTGTTGTAACGCTTCGTTTGCATAAACTTCCAGCAAGCGTGCGGCAGATTGTGACAAGCCCGTATACATACCCCATGACCAACAGGCAGAGCCCACCATTTCGGATACAACGAGACCCAGTGAATTTGGCAAGCCCTGGCCACCAAATTCCGGATTAGCCGTCATCGATGGCCAACCTCCTTCTGCGTACTGAGAGTAGGCCTCTTTGAAACCTTCAGGCGTTTTAACACCCGATTCAGACCAGGTACACCCCTGCTCATCACCAATTTGGTTTAACGGTGAAAGTACATTCTCAGAAAACTTGGCGCCCTCAGAAAGAATGGCATCCACCAGGTCTTCACTAACCTCTTCACGGCTAGCTAGACTGGCAAAGTGTTTATCGCTATTGAGTACTTCTTTAAGTACAAAATTAATATCGCGAAGTGGAGCTGTATATTGCGGCATGACAATGACCTCATGAACGAAAATATGGCAGATATGACGGTAGCTGCCAATGTTGACAGTGACAACTATAGAGATTTTATTACGTCTTGCAAGTCCTTTTGGATTTCACCTATAAGATAAAACCCCTAGATCAATAACACCACAGCCATAAACTGACCTACAAGCCGGCAGCTTAAAAAGCTTTACCCATAAAAAAACCCCGGAGAACCGGGGTTTTCATTACTTAAATAAAACCTACAACAGCAGATTAACTACCTGGCAAGGTAAACAAGTCAAAGAAAGACGCCGGGTCCTCGAAAAAGGCAGCAAATGCCTCTGCCAGTGCTGCAGGATCAATCTCATCAGACCCCGGGAAGGGAATATCCGAGAACAAATCAGTAATTACTGAAGGGTCTAGCTCCTCACCAGGAATCAATGCTGAGAAGGCAGCAAATACTGCCTCTAGCTGCTCCTGACTAGGGTCCGATAACAGGTCTGCCAAAGGTTGCAATGCATCGGGCGTGTTTTCCGTCAACAATGCAATTACATTAGTTACCGCATCGGGATCAGCTATTGTTTCAAACAGACTCTGCAGTTGCGCAGCTGGATCACTACCCTCACCACCTTCTACTGTCGGGTCCATAGCCCCCGTTGGTGCAGCAGCTACACAAGTTTCATATACCTTAACCGCTTCAGTAAGATCAACTGACAATAACTGCGCATCAATTTTTAGCTCAATACGGTCATAATCATTGGGAGCAATAAAGCCAAGCAAGTACTTAACCTCATCATTCGCTGCCGTCGGATCAGGGAAAGTAAATGCATCTGGATCAAAGAAAGACGCGGGATCTTCTGGGTCAAATGCGGGGAATAAAGCATCGTCAGTACGAACCAGCCCCTGACCTAGCAAGGAGATTTCAGTATTTTGGCCAACACCAGCTATACCAACCTGCTCGTCACCTAAGTAAGTGGTGATGGTAATCCGACGCGCAATACTTAAATCAACTGTGCTATTCGGAATACTTACGATAAAGCCAGCTACCTGACCGGCAGGAATTGCCTCTGGCATTGTCACTTGCAAAGACTGCGATCCAGTCAAGCCTAAACCGTCATCACCTAGCAGGCCGTCAAGTAAGCCAACAGCATAGCTAACAATAGCGAATGACCCAAGATCCAAGTCTATGGCATTGTCTGCTGATACCACCGAGCAGCCGTCCAATAATGGCGCAGTTATATTAGTAAGCGTACAGATCAACCCTGTTTCAATTGCCTGTACAGTTGCACCTTCAGGCGCACCTGCTGTGCACTGGAAGTTCTCTGCAATCGCGGTTGAGTTACACGCCACAGCATTCCCATCTTCATCTACTTCCTGACCAGGGTTTGGTAATGGGCAATTATCACCAGGCTCATCGACACCATCACCATCAACATCAGTATCACATGCATCACCCTCACCATCAGCGTCATAATCTGCTTGATCAGTATTGGCAATACCTACGCAGTTATCAACGTCGTCTAATACGTTGTCAGCATCCTCATCCAACTCACAAGCGTCACCAACGCCATTACCACCGGCATCATCTTGATCCAAATTGGCCACTAATGGGCAGTTATCTGGACCATCTAATACACCGTCAGCATCATCATCGATATCACACTCATTACCTTCGCCATCACCATCAGTATCGACTTGGTCAGTGTTAGCTGTTGTTGGGCAGTTATCTGCATTATCAATCAAGCCATCAGCATCAGTATCATCACAAGCATCACCAATACCGTTGACACTTACCGTATCGGCTTGATCAAAATTAGCAACATTTGGGCAGTTATCATTAATATCGGCAATCAAATCGCCATCTGCATCATCTTGGCAAGCATCACCTATCTCGTCACCATCAGAATCCGTTTGATTGGTGTTAACGACAAGGGGGCAATTATCAACATCATTTTCAACATTATCGCCATCCACATCGGCGTCACAAACGTCACCCTTACCATCTAGATCAAGGTCTTCTTGTCCCGAATTAGGATCTACACGGCAATTATCTACTGTGTCTAATACACCATCAGCATCAGAGTCATCACACGCATCACCAATGCCATCACCATCCACGTCAGCTTGGTTCGGATTGGCAACAAATGGACAATTATCTAAGCCATTGTTTAAACCGTCATTATCAGCGTCGGTCTGGCAGGCATCACCCGTACCATCGCTATCAGAATCCAATTGATTCTGGTTACTCGTTAGCGGGCAATTATCTGCGCCATCAAGCACCGTATCGTTGTCGTCATCTGTATCGCAAACATCGCCCATGCCATCCGAGTCGCTATCAACCTGATTTGAATTGGCAGCAGTAGGGCAGTTATCTGCTGGATCGAATACGCCATCAGAATCTGTATCTTCACAAACATCACCGATACCGTTGTTATCAGTATCTTGTTGGTCTGAATTTGCAATTAATGGGCAGTTATCGTCTGCGTTTACAACGGTATCGCCATCGACATCGTTTTCACAAACATCGCCAGTACCGTTGCCATCAGTATCTTCTTGACCAGGGTTAGAAGCTAAGGGGCAGTTATCATCGCCATCAAGCTTACCATCACCATCATCGTCCTGATCACAGGCGTCACCTTGACCATCTAAGTCAGTATCACGCTGGTTTACATTGGCGATTGCGAAGCAATTATCAACATCATCAAAGATAGAGTCATTGTCGCTGTCATCACAAACATCACCAACGCCATCGCCACTGATATCATTTTGATCCGCGTTCGCCACGATTGGACAATTATCGTCGACGTCCAAGACACCGTCACCATCGTTGTCTTCGTCACAAACATCACCGACGCCGTTATCGTCAGTATCACGCTGATCAACGTTGGCAATATCCACACAATTATCAACTGTGTCAGATATACCGTCATTATCAGTATCTGTCTGCGTATTACTCCCGCTTCCAGAATCCCCGTCATTGGCTGACTTACACGCGGTCAACTGAAACGACGTAGCCATTACTATTAGCAACGCCACTACTAACTTCTGCAAATGCATGCCTTGCTCCTTCAAGCGATATTATTTAATTATCGAGTCGTTAAACGAAACTCAACTCTTCGATTTGTTGCACGTCCAGTCGGCGTATTATTGCTGGCTATCGGCGCAGATTCTCCATAACCTTTTGCGATTAATCGGTAAGATTCAATACCACTACTTACCAAATACTGTTTCACAGACGCTGCACGCTGCTGAGATAAATTCAAATTATATGCGTCGGAACCTACATTATCGGTATGCCCCGCAATTTCAATATTGATATTGCTCTGACTGTCCAAAAATGACACTGCTGACGCCAATGTGTTTTTACCAAAAGATGTTAATTGGGCGGAGTTAGTTTCAAACGTTACATTGGCAATATTGATCACTTGCTGCTCAATAACACATCCGCGCCCATCGACTCGCGCCCCGGCTAAGGTGTTTGGACACTCATCAAATTGATCAACAACACGGTCACCGTCAGAATCTTTAGGTTCTACGTTGACTTGCTTATAAACCACTTTTTCGACAACAACTTCCTTTTTCTCTTGAACTGTACCCAAAGCAATTTCTAGGCCTAATCCAAAGCGAATATCACTACGTCCATCTAAATAGTCATCCTGCACATAACGTGCTTCACCGCGATACCGCAGCCATTGCAGGTCAAAGATGCGGCCAACAAAACCAAGCCCTACATTCCAGTAAAAAGAGTCTTCATCGAGAGAATCGGGAACTACGTCATTCTGTGCGCCACCAACACCAGCCAATATAAATGGCGTAAATCGTTCTCTATCACCAAAACCGTATTGAAGATCTAGACCACCACCTGATTGGTAGAAATCACTGCCATTGTTGTCGCCCGTTTCAAAGGTATTATCAAAATACAAACCTTCTATATAAAGACGCGAAGTTAAAGGATATCCAAAACCCAGCTGCCACCCATTGTTAGTAGATTCAACATTCCGGTCTGAGTCAGTGTTTGTCATTGTGCCTAAGGCATAAATATGGGGGTATACACCTTCCTCAGCCAAAACCGGCGCTGAAGCTACACCAGCCAAACATACAAGCAAAAATGAAATAGCAAGACCTGTGTCTTTCTGCATCCCTAAACCTCGTTATTGTTGCTACTTATCCATGTGACGGTTGTTTTCTGAGCAATCTTTCAATAGTAAGTAAAAATACGTATAGCTCACACTAGAGTATTACGTAATTTTAACCTGCTGTTAATGGCGAATCACAAAAATACCGAATTTGTTACTATTTACGCGACTCACATCACTTTAGTAACTCCCCGTTTTCGCTCATAAGCCATCAATCTAGGCTCTATAGATTAGGCCATAGCAGAAGTTCAAAAGTGTGTTATCACAAATCCAAAATAAACACCCATGGCATAACAACTCGATCTAATTAAGATTTACAAGTGACTAAGACCTGCATTACAAGAGCGTGGCATCTAGGCAAGTCGCAGCCGTATCAATACATTGATCACTTGCGCCAAGATAAGGCACCACACCAAGACAGGGTGCACCCAACATCTGCTGTAGAGTAGTGAAGTTCTCGTCAAAACAGGACATATCGGGATCAATACTATTTGCCACCCAAGCTGCAAGACGCAAGCCATCAGCTCGAATTGCCTCAGCGCTAAGTAAAGCATGACTGATACAACCCAACTTCATACCCACCACAAGAATAACTGGCGCCTGAAGCTCAACAGCCAAATCCGACATCAATTCTTGACGATTAAGCGGCACTCGCCAACCACCCGCCCCCTCCACTAAGACAAAGTCGGCCGGTTGCATCATTGCGCCCCGACACATCCCTGCCAACTGAGACACACCAATACGCTTCCCAACTTGCTCTGCTGCAATATGAGGTGCTATTGCGGGTTCCAGCAAGACCGGATTTACCTGTCGGTAAGGTAGCTGCTCGGTCATCGCCGCCATTAACATCACGGCATCGATATTTCGCAGGCCATCCTTTGTATTTTCTGCACCTGCAGCAATGGGTTTTAAGGCAAGTGTACGCATGCCTTTTTCTGCAGCTGCCTTTAATAAGCCGCAAGCAACTAAGGTCTTACCCACATCAGTATCTGTGCCGGTAACAAAATAATGTCGGCTAGTTAGTTTCATAATTTACTACAATATATTTCATAAACACCTGAAGGCTTAATCATCAGCCCCTCCGAAGGTTTGCCAAGCATCTCGCAAGCGCTCCTGATTGGCTCTAATATATGCTGGACTTAAGCGGTCACCATTAAAGTAACCATTACGCAAATTGAAATGCTCGGTAGGTATTACAGCGGGACCAAAAACCAAACGATTCCCCTGCTCACCCAATATAGTATTTACCTCATATCGCCAACTTGGCGTTCCGGTGATCTGCATGGCGGCAATCCGCCCACCACTCTTCCGAGGCGTCAGTGGTATTGTAAAACCTACCCCAGCAAACGCATCTCCATCAGACCGTTTATAAATGAGATGCAAACGCGTGTTGCCAATATGCTGGGTAAAATCAATTTTGTAACCGGAGTCTTCACTATAAAATTTACCGCCGGTGATATTAACTTCGCTATTGGTGTTTTGAAAAAAATAACGCCATGAAGCTAGCCGTGCATTACGGGTGATCTGGGAATCATGTTTATCCTTAAAGTCAGTAAGAATAACGCGAAAACGGTTACGACCATCGCCTAGATCCCAACGCTGCTCGATAGAGGCACCGTCACTCTCTGCAAAAAAACGGCCGTAGGAAAGCATGGTAGTAAGCCCCCGTCCCAGACGGAAAGTTTGGCTAAGCACACGATCTTTGACTCCATCAGATATACGCTGTGCTTTAAAGACTCCCCCGTAAATACCATCATCGGTAAAGTCCTTAGTTTCTAATACTGACCAGTCTCTTGAAACATTAAAAGCCGCACCTTGCCATAGCGGTATAACAACATCGGCTCTTGTCGCCAGAGAATAATCTAAAACGCCATATTCACTGCCCAACGCAGATGAGACGACAGGCTTAAACATAATCGTAGGCCGAAAAGCGAGGTAGTCTTTTACTTCTTCCAACGTCGAACTAATCACATTGTCATACCGACTGCCACGCCGCAATTTACTTGACGGCGCGATGACCATTACAGAATCTGGTAAGCCCCCGCGACCATTAATAAAAGCATGCCACGCTCCCACACCACCGCCAAGACCAAAAACAGGGATACGGTACTTCTCTAGCTGTAAATAAAATCGATCGCCCGCAGGCAGTATTGAGGTGACAACGCCAATAGCCACAGCTAATCCATCAAGCGCATTCTGATTAAAACTCACATCCTCAAAGGCAATCACCCATTCTTGCCCCTGACGCTGAACACGTATTTTTTCAAAATTGTATTCGGCGAGTTCGCCAGTTAAGCGTGATGCGTAATTACCACCTTCTTGATCGTGAGTTTCTGAGCTCCGGGATGATTGTGCGCCGCCGGACGATGTTCCCGCATATTGCTCCTCAATGATCCGAGGCTTTAAGCTAGAACTGTTCGCCCTGATTTGACTAGACGGCAGTGTTCGCTCATATTCTTTGCCCAGCGGGATTTTAATATTAAAACCGTACCAATCATCTCGGCTATCAACACCTTCTTTCGCCGACAACATTAATAATGTAGAAACCTGCCACCCCGCTGGCAACAAACCACTAGGACTTGATATTCGAACACCCGTGTTTTGTGAATGACCATCGTCTTCTATGAGCAAACTCAACCAATCTGTGGCAGCAAACTCAACACCACCAAACAATCCATCTAATCGCTGAGTTTGCCCAACTCGACCATCGTACCGCCCAACACCCACCGTTGAACGAAATTTCCCATACTGCCACGTTGCTACCGCATATTTAGTATCGTATTCATTCACAGAGCCGCCAAAATCTTGCTCTCCAATCGCTAACGACACTCCCTGCAATAGCTCCCATGGCAGCTGTAACTTGTAGTTAAACGATAAATCAGAACCACCAGCTGTTGACCGGTTGGCAGCATTTCTTCCCACCACCTCTACGTGAGGGAAAATCCCCACCCCGACATTAAAATCATTTCCTTGATCATTCCGGGTCAACTCTCGTGAAAACCGACCGTCAACTTGGTTATCCCAAGCGGCAGTCGCCATGCCATATTCGTGCACCGATGCATCAGGGACATTCAATAATCCGCTCATGCCCTGCATATTCAAACTGCCTTGTGCTTGCACAAGACTTGGCAGACATATGAATATCAAAAGTGTTGATAAAAGTCCTTTTTTCAATGCGCCCCCTAGTAGCTGCTTTTTTTATACGTTTTATTCGCAAATATATTACATGCTCTATTAAGCGCCACAGAAACTAAGCGATTTTTTTACATCGCAAATACCAAACTTGGTAGGTCGCCGGCAGCAACGCATTCTCTTGCCTAAAGTGCTCGTACGCTGTTGTGAGTGCTTTAATCCGTGCTCGGCTCGTCAACCCGCTGGGACGACCACTATTCACATTATGGGCACCAATATTTTTTAATTCACGGGTTAACTCAGACAAGCGCTCATACTCCATCACCTCAGATGCTTCCTGCCACGCTTCTATTTGAAGCCCCACATGGTCAATGGCGGAGCGAAGCTCAGTCTCCTGAGCAAAGCTATTAACATGCGCATAGGCATCAACCTGCTGCCAAGACTGACGCAGTTCATACAGGGTATTCGGACCCAACGTTGCAATTACCGCACTGCCCCCAGGCTTCAACACCCGTGCAATCTCAGCATAAACCGCGGCTAAGTTCTCGCACCACTGCAATGCCAAGCTAGAAAACACAAGACCTACACTGCCATCCGCCAAAGGTAAATCTTCAGCGTCGCCACAAATCCAGGCATCACTCAAGGCTAAATAACGATCTTTAGCGTAAGCCAGCATGCCGGGAGCAAGATCCATTGCCAACATGGTTCGTGCACCGCCATACTCCCGCAGTGCTGGCAAGCTATAACCCGTACCGCAACCTAAATCCACCAGCGGGGCAGCTTCAACAGGCTGTGGCAACAGCGTGATTAATTGATCAGCAATTCGACGCTGAAGAAGTGCAGCCCCATCATAGCTAACAGCCGCTCGGCTAAAAGAACGACCAACGTTGGTTTTATCCAGACAATATGAGCTAGCATCACCAACAAAGCCTTTTGAGCTAACAAAATCGACAAGTTCTGCTAGAAAAACCTCGGGCTGTGACAAGAAAGGAATATGGCCACAGCTAGGGAATACCTTTACTTCATGGTTAGGGTAATTGACTGCAAAACATTCAGCAGCTTGACGCGGTACAAGTGCATCATTACCGCCAAAAACATGTAAAGCTGGGCAAGTTAAACCCGCCAGCGCCGCTCGATTATCTAATTCATTTAAAGATCGTAAGCCTTTTGCCATGGCAAACTCATTAACTCGCTTCTGCTGACGGTTCAATACCGTTTTAACCGCAGCTGCTCGCTCATCGCCATGAAGCTGCAGTAACTCAAAACGGCGCAAGCCCTTCACGGCGCTTTTTTCTACTGTCTGGCAAAAAGCGTCAAAATCCTTGCGTGGCATTGCTGCTGGCCAGGCTTCATTCGCAACAAAAACCGCATTACTCGCTATCGTTACCAAAGCAAGTACTCGGTGAGGGTGAGCCTCGGCAATTGCAGCGGCAAACATTCCACCCAAGGACCAACCACAATATATCGCAGACTCAGGAAGCACCTCTAATAGCGTATCAAGCTCAACAGCAATGTCATTTTCAACAACGCAATCAACACTGCGACCAAAGCCCGGTAAGTCAATTAAGGTAATATTGAAATATTGTCGTAAGGAGGGAATGACACTGCGCCATATATCAGAATCACTAGCCCAACCGTGTAGCAACACCAGCTCGGCAGCAGCACTATGGTGAGCGGCAAGATACTCTCGATAAATTAAGGTCATTTATATTGCGCCGCAATACGAAGTTCAACAGGCACTGTTTTATCTAATGCAGCTAACAAGGTAGCGATATCATCTGCTGAATGCGCCGCTGTTAGTGTAATACGAAGTCGTGACTGGCCAATGGCAACAGTAGGCGGACGAATAGCTGAGACGAGCACGCCCTCCATGTCTAAGTTTGCACTAATCGTCATTGCCAACGCTTCATCACCCACCAAAAGTGGCTGAATCGCCGTATTCGACGGCATTAACGGCAGGCCTAAATCCTGTGCACCCCGCTTGAATTGCTGTATTAAAGCCTGCAAATGATCACGCCGCCAAGACTCAGCGCTCAGCAATTCTAAACTGGCCAAACTTGCCGCGGCCACAGCGGGTGGCATGGCCGTGGTATAAATATACGGCCGCGCAAACTGGATCAAGCTCTCAATCAGTAACTCATCGCCAGCTATAAATGCGCCATAACTACCAATACCTTTCCCCAGCGTACCCATCAAAACCGGAAGCTGCTGCTGATCCAAATTAAACACTTCTGCACTACCTGCACCGGCACCACCGAGCACACCAAAGCCGTGGGCATCGTCCGCCATTAAATAAGCATCATACTTTTTGGCAAGCACGGCTAACTCATCCAATGGCGCGATATCACCATCCATACTAAAAACGGCATCGACCACCAATAGGCGGTTACCTGTGGGTGGTAATTTCTGTAATCGGCGCTCAAGATCATCCAGATCATTGTGGTGGAAGCGTTGAAATTTAGCACCACTTAATAGAGCTGCATCGAGTAAAGATGCATGGTTTAAGCGATCCTCAATAATATGATCGCCTTTACTTATTAGCGCGGTAATGGCGCCAAGATTAGCCATATAGCCAGTAGAGAATAGCAGCGCACGGTCACGACCGGTTATTTCGGCCAGTCGTAACTCTAGCTGGTGGTGTAAACTAGAATGACCACACACTAAGTGCGACGCTCCACCGCCAACACCATACTGCTGTGCGGCCTCCTGCATGGCTGTAATAAGCTTAGGGTGATTTGCTAAACCAAGATAATCGTTGCTACAAAACAACAGATATTCGCGCCCATCCACAGCAACTCGTGGGCCCTGAGCTGTTTCCAGCACACGCCGCATTCGATAACGAGATTGATGGTGACGCTCTGCCAAGCGATCCTGCAGAGCTTTAGTGATCATAATTCAACTCAATTGCTGAGAACTACGCCGTTGCGTCGTAGAAAAACCTATCATTTGTCGCTTGCTCAACAGCACCTAGTAATGCCTGACTTTGCGCGTCGTCGTCATGCTCAACGTCACGCTCTTCAGGCTTTATACCCAAACGGTCAAATAGCGCCAGATCCTTATTGGCTTTAGGATTTGGTGTGGTCAAAAGCTTTTCGCCATAGAATATCGAGTTAGCACCAGCAAAATATGCCAATGCATGCATTTCCTCATTCATGGACTCTCGCCCCGCCGATAAACGCACATGTGACTTTGGCATCATGATTCGCGCTACAGCTATAGTGCGGATAAAATCAAATGGATCCAAGTCTTCCACTTCAGCCATGGGCGTACCTTCAACTTTAACCAACATATTGATAGGCACACTTTCAGGTTGAACAGGCAAATTAGCTAACTGCAACAACAATCCTGCACGATCTTTAATGGACTCACCCATACCGACAATACCGCCGCTACACACTTTGATACCGGCATCGCGGACATTACCCAGTGTACCCAAACGATCCTGATAGGTACGAGTGGTAATAATGTCGCCATAAAACTCAGGCGAGGTGTCTAGATTATGGTTGTAATAATCTAAACCTGCTTCAGCCAGTTCAGTGGCTTGCTCGCCAGTTAACATCCCCAGCGTCATGCAGGTCTCTAGGCCCATCTCCTTCACACCCTTCACCATGGCGGTGACGTAAGGCATATCTTTCTTTTTCGGTGACCGCCATGCAGCCCCCATGCAAAAGCGCGTAGTACCAGATGCTTTCGCTGCACGCGCTTCCGCCAATACTTTTTCAACTTCCATTAACTTTTCAGCTTCTAAGCCCGTATCGTAACGATTGCTCTGTGGGCAATATTTACAGTCTTCAGGACAGGCACCCGTTTTAATAGACAATAAAGTGCTAACTTGAACCGAGTTGGGATCAAAGTTTGCACGATGTACTGTTTGCGCTTGAAACAGCAAATCATTAAATGGCTGCGCAAATAAAGCTTGCACTTCTTCGCTGCTCCAGTCTGTTCGAATTGTCGTTAAAGCACCTGCGGTCATGATAAAGTCCAACATGAAGTTTGTGATTTCAGAGTGCCAATCATAAAGGCTTAAATAAAGCTGTCAACCTGCAAGGACGCATATGGTTAACAGATATCAGCATAGTAAATTAGAAAAACTCAGTTATCAGCTCGCACCAGGCCGCTGCATTCTGTGTGAGCGCGCCAGCCAACGGCATCTAGACCTCTGCCAAAACTGTGAAATAGAGTTGCCTTGGCTAGGCAGCCACTGCATAAGCTGCGCATTGCCCTTGCCGGAATATACGCTGCCCACTTTATGTGGGAATTGTCTGCAGAGACCGCCAAACTTTCACAAATGTATCTGCGCCCTACGCTACGATTTCCCTGTGGACCGCTTAATTGCTGGATTCAAGCACCGGAGGAAGCTGACCTTTGGTGCCGTACTCTGCAATTTGTGGCTAGACCAATGTCTCTCACAAATAGACACCAAGCCCGATGCCCTAGTACCTGTTCCCATTCACTGGCGACGCCGGATGACAAGGGGCTTCAATCAATCCTTATTCATTGCCAATGAACTGGGAACAAACCTAAGTATCCCCATTTACCACGCCATACGACACCCCAATGCAACACGTTCACAACAAGGTTTAAATGCCGCCGAGCGCCGCAAGAATCTGCGCCACGCATTTACTTTTTCTAATGCTTACAACATAAAAGGTAAACACCTAGCAGTAATCGACGATGTTATTACAACAACCGCGACAGCCAATACTGTGGCCGCTATACTGGCGCGCAACGGCGCAGCACGGGTCGATATTTGGTCCCTTGCACGCACCCCTTAAATTGATATTCTTGGAGGATTCCCTATGTTGAACAATCCAATCCCCCAATGTACTTTGCGAGAATTAACGTGAGCCACAATGACTGGCTAGCAATTTTACTAACCCTAAAACTAGCGGGTGTCACCACTGTTATTTTATTAGCAATCGGCACACCCTTAGCTTGGTGGCTCGCCCACACGCAAATCAAAATCAAACCCTTACTTGAAGCCATTATTGCCCTGCCACTGGTACTCCCTCCCACCGTCTTAGGGTTTTATTTACTCATCGCTTTTGCTCCTGGCTCGGTACTCGCCGATGCCTGGTTAGGTATTAGCAACAGCACACTCGCATTTAGTTTTAGCGCACTGGTTATTGCCTCAGTGCTTTACTCCCTGCCCTTTGTTGTTCAACCGCTACAAAGCGGATTTCAACAATTACCAAAGCCCCTGTTAGACACCGCAGCAAGTCTGGGCGCTGGACCTATTGACCGTTTTTTTAGTGTGATTTTACCTCTGTGCCGCAGTAATTTTTTGGTCGCGACAACGCTTGGGTTTGCTCATACTATTGGTGAATTTGGTGTTGTTTTAATGATTGGCGGCAATATCCCTGGTCAAACACAGGTACTGTCTATCGCCTTATATGAGCGCGTGGAATCATTGCAATATGCTAGCGCGCACTGGCTGGCGGGCGGTCTGATTGTATTTTCACTTGCGGTACTGAGTCTTGTTTATCTTTTTAACCATTCACGCGGGCTGACATCACTAGTCCAACGGAATGAGACCCCAGCATGAGTTTACTGCTCTCACTACAGGTACAGCGATCAGCCTTATTCCAACTCGATATTAATACCGCACTACCCACTAGCGGTATAACCGCAATTTGTGGGCCCAGTGGCAGCGGAAAAACAACACTGCTGCGCTGTATTGCTGGCTTAGAGACGCCCCCAAAAGGAATGGTGCAATTCGCGGGACAAGATTGGCAAACTGAACGACAATCACTCAAGCCAGAGCAACGCGGTATCGGTCTGGTATTTCAAGACAGTCAGTTATTCCCTCACCTCACCGTGATTGGCAATCTTAATTATGCTCGTAAGCGACAGTTTAGCGGTACTGGCCCATCCCTAGAGCAAGTGTGCCACTGGCTACAAATTACCCCATTGCTAACTCGCAGCACAGACAAACTATCTGGAGGCGAGCGCAAGCGTGTGGCTATTGCTCGCGCATTACTTCGTCACCCCCAATTACTGTTAATGGATGAACCACTAACAGGTCTGCATGATAGCGCCAGAGACGAGATGATCTTGATCCTGCAGGACTTGCCGACGTATTTAGACATTCCAGTAATCTATGTAAGCCACAGCTTTCATGAAGTCAGTCGACTCGCCAATCACCTGATATTACTTGATAAAGGTACGATCATAGGAGAGGGAGATCTAATTGGCCTGAGCACCCGCTTAGATCTTCCTCTGAGTCGCCAGCAAGGCGCTGGTGCCGTCCTTTTAGCTCAGCTACACGATCACGACCCAGAATATGAGCTCAGCACGGCCGCAGTTGATACTCATCATCTACTCTCAATTAAACAAATTAACGCAATGCAGGGGCAATCATTGCGATTATTTATCGCGGCGCGTGATGTCAGTATCAATTTAGATGCGCCAAAAAACAGCAGTATAATGAACATTTTACCGTGTATCATCGACACCATCGAATGCTCCCCAGATACACCATCACACACCCAAGTCACTATCCGCCTGAAACTAGAAACGCAGTATTTATTAGCGCACATCACCCGTAAATCCTGTGATCGCCTAGACCTTAAAGCTGGGCAACGCGTCTTTGCGCAAATAAAAACGATCGCTTTGATCAACGAATACGGGGTAGCACCATGAATACATCGGAACAAACCGATTTTGCCAACCTCAATCCTGACCGCGTGATCGACGCCGTAGAAAGCCTCGGCTATCTCAGTGATCTGCGTGTATTTGCACTAAATAGCTACGAGAACCGTGTTTATCAGTTTGGCCTCGAAGATAAAGACCCCATCGTGGTTAAGTTCTACCGCCCCGAGCGTTGGAGCGATGATCAAATACTCGAAGAGCACCGCTTTACCCAGCAGCTAGCAGATACCGACATTGCCGTTATCCCTGCCTGGAGGGACCCACAAGGGAATACTTTATTCCACTTTGAAGGTTATCGGTTTGCCATTTACCCCCGTCGTGGCGGACATGCACCCGCTCTAGACGACATGGACAACCTTTTTCAGCTCGGCCGACTTTTTGGTCGTTTACACCTCGTTGGCGCTAGTAGCGCTTACCAATATCGCCCTAAACTCGACGTCATGAGCTTTGGCGATAACAGTCGCCGAGACATACTCATTGACGTTATACCTGACAGTTTACGCGAGTCCTATGCAACCATTAGTGAAGACCTGCTGCTCCACGTTAGACGTCGTTTTGATGAAATAAGCCCAACCTACATCCGCACCCATGGTGATGGTCATGTAGGTAATATACTTTCTCGAAATGACGAGACGTGGCTAGTCGACTTCGACGACAGCCGTATGGCACCTGCCGTTCAAGATTTATGGATGTTTTTGTCAGGAGAGCAAGACACCCAGCAACGCGCCATGATGGAGCTAATAGAAGGCTACCAAGAGTTTTATGATTTTAATCCCAGCGAACTAGGCTTAATTGAAGCCCTACGTAGTTTAAGAATCATGCATCACGCTGCATGGCTCGCCAACCGCTGGCAAGACCCCGCCTTCCCCAAAGCATTCCCCTGGTTCAATACCGAACGCTATTGGGGTGAACATATCTTACAACTGCGCGAACAGCTTGCCCTGATACAAGAACCCCCTCTGCGCATGCCTTACTAGCACAAAACATACGGGCAAATGATAATAACAAAAGGACATGTTATATCTTTATCTCACACAATCCGCCTGCAGTGTTTACACGTATAACATCAACTGATATTTTGCGACACTGTCATAACAATTCACATTAGCCGCTATTATTCATAAATTAAGCTAATATGGGTAATTTATGCACGTACATCTTCAATGGTGGGCAATGCACCCCTTGAACCCGACTCAAGAATAATGACAAAAATAGTCTCCCTTGGATCATGTTCAAATTGCAGATAAAACCGCTCCCCAATATGGGCAGGATTAAGAATGTTTACTATAAATGTAAATGGTATTGCACACACTGTTGATGCCAGCGAAGACAAGCCATTGCTATGGGTATTACGCGAGAATTTAAAACTTACCGGTACCAAATACGGCTGCGGCCAAGCTCTCTGTGGCGCTTGCACAGTGTATATCGACGGCCAGCCGACCCGCTCCTGTGTTATGCCCATCAATGCCGTGGGCGAACAACAAGTGCGCACTATTGAAGATATTAGTAATGAACATATCGGAAATTTAGTACAAAACGCGTGGCAAGAACTTAATGTTCCTCAATGTGGATACTGCCAATCAGGACAAATTATGGCAGCAACGGCTCTACTTAAAGATAATAACTCACCCAATGATCAAGATATTGATGAAGCGATGTCAGGCAATATATGTCGTTGCGGCACCTATCCACGCATACGTAAAGCGATTCATAAGATCGCTGCTGAACAGCTATAGGGCTAGCCATAATGACGAACTTCACAAGCATATCGCGTCGAGATTTTATTCGCGTTAGCGTCCTTGCCGGCGGTGGTTTATTAGTTGCTTGCGGGGGCGGCTCCGGTTCATCCAACGGCGGTACACCCGACAACCCAACAGACAATAATGGCTCGCCCACAACACCGGCAGAAACCTATGGTGTTGGCGAATTCATGCGGATCAGTACTGACAATAAAATCACTATCTTAGTTGGCGCAGCAGAAATTGGACAAGGTTCACTGACCGCAATCCCGATGATTGTTGCTGAAGAGCTTGATGCCGATTGGAGTCAAGTAAGCGCCGAGCTTTCTCCTGTTGCTGCCAATTTCAACAACCCCTACTTTCAAAACTTACTGCAATTCACCGTTGCCAGTTCAAGTATTCGCGGCTATTTCGACGCACAGCGTACTGTGGGCGCCGCCGTTCGACAAATGCTGGTCAATGCAGCGGCAAAACGCTGGGCCGTGGCAGCGAGCTCCCTACGCACAGAGTCAGGCTATGTAATAGACGATACCAACGGTCGCACTGCCAGTTATGGCGAACTTTCTAGCGCTGCGGCAGAAGAATCCGTGCCCGTTAATCCCTCACTCAAAGACCCTGCAAGCTATACACTCATTGGCACCTCCACCCAACGTCTCGACGCAGCCAATAAAACCGACGGTAGCTTTCAGTACGGCATTGATGTTGATATTCCTAATATGCTGACCGCGGTAATCGCTCGCCCACCGCGATTTAATGGACAAGCATTAAATGTTGACGATAATGCCGCGCTCGCCATACCCGGTGTGCACAGTGTACATACCATTCTTGGCGGCGTGGCTGTTATCGCCGACGACTTTTGGGCCGCCGACAAAGGGCGCAAAGCGCTGAATGTTGAATGGAATGAACTACTAGCAGGGCGCACCGATTCCGACATCCAACGCAGTACCTATGACCTAAGACTAAATCTACCTGGGGTTCCCATTAGAAGTGACGGCTTAGTGCTACTAGCACAAACCTTAGCCAGCGAAACCATAAGCGCAGATTACTACTTCCCCTTTATGGCCCACGCAGCAATGGAACCGCTCAATGTGGTGGTAGATTATGATGGTAGTAGCGCGGAAATATGGACCGGTACCCAATCAGCTACATTAGACAAGGTATTCGCTGGGCTGACCCTCGGCTTACTACCAAATCAAATCACCTTTCACACCATGCCCTCCGGAGGTGGTTTTGGCCGCCGAGGAAATCCCTTAGCCGATTATGTTCGCGATGCTTGCGCCGTTGCCAAAGAGTTGCGTCAGCCGGTCAAAGTCATGTGGACAAGAGAAGATGACATGAAAGGTGGTTTCTATCGGCCAGCAGCCTCAGTTCGTGTCTCAGCCTCCATAGACAGCGACAACAACATTAGCGCGTGGACACACCGCGCCGTCACCCAAGATGTTACAGCCTTGCTCTATTCAGAAAATTTACTCGATAACCTTGCTGACTTCACCTTACCACCACTTAAGGAACTCACTGACTTTGAAACAGGCATGCCGTACGACATTGATAATGTCTTGATGGACGCCCACCTCACCGTCAATCTTTCTATGCCAGCGCTATGGATGCGCTCGGTAAACAAGTTTTCAGATGTTTTCGCACAAGAAACCTTTGTTGACGAACTTGCCTTAAAAGTCGGCAAGAACCCTTATAATTTCCGCTATGACCTATTGTCTGAAAAACCTCGTCATCGAGCCGTGCTAGAAGCCGCTGCCAACGCAGCTAGCTGGGGGTTCAGCCCTTCTGGCACAAGCCAAGGCATTGCCGTTATGGGGCACTGGAATAGCTTTGTGGCGCAGGTAGTTGATATATCCGTTTCCGCCGATAGAGAAATTACCGTTCATAAAGTGGTGAGCGCTGTCGACTGTGGTACAGCCATCAATCCTGACTTAGTCAAGGCGCAAGTCGAATCCGCCGTTGTTTTTGCACTCTCTAGTATTTTCTTTGGTGAGATATTGCTTGAAGACGGCGTTGTGCAACAAAGTAATTTTGATGATTACCCAGTATTGCGCATGTACCAAACTCCCGTGATAGAAACCATCATCATCGACAGTCAAAACCCCGTCGGCGGTGTTGGCGAGCTTGGTGTGCCCTGTGTGGGGCCCGCACTAGCCAATGCAATATTTAATGCTATTGGCGAGCGCATTCGCGAGCTACCTCTCACTCGCAGTAATTTTAAAATTGCCTAATTAGAGAGCTGACTATGACCTTCACAATCACACCTATTGCTCGTCTGACCCTTGCTCTCATTCTGTTCAGCTCTACGGTTTTAACCACTCATAAGGCAGTCGCTCAATCGCCCTTATTCCAACCCCTGTATGAAGTATTAACCCATCCCCGCTGCCTTAATTGCCATACCGTCACCAATTTTCCACGCCAGGGTGACGGCCGTATCCGGCATGCACAATTGGTAGTCAGAGGAGAAGATAATCACGGCGCTCCCACCTTGCAGTGTTCCGCCTGCCACCAAGACCAGAATGTAATGGATGGCGCAGTACCCGGCGCACCGCACTGGGGGCTCGCCCCTCTTAGTATGGGCTGGGAAGGACTAAATGCGAGCGAGCTTTGTATCGCACTTAAGGATACTGAGAAAAATGGCAACCGCAGTTTAGACGATCTTTTTCTACACATGACGGAGGATGCACTGGTCTTGTGGGGCTGGACACCAGGAGGGAACCGCACCACACCACCGTTGAGCCAAGCGGATTTTGCTGAAGCATTAAAAGCGTGGATTGATGCGGGTGGATCATGCTAGCCAAATAACCAGTGGCTAAACCACCATTGCTAACCAAAAAAAACTAAAGAGGCTTATCTTTCATATCGCGTAAATTACTAATCACCGATTCTAAAGCACGATCAAACAAACGATCATCATCAATGAGAACCACAGAGTGGTCCGCAAGTGCCGACGCTAACTCGTCACGATTTAGCTCTGCCACTTTAATACCTGAGCGATTGACGAAAATATATTTTCCAATGCCATTGATTACCGCCGCCAGCCGGCAGCGCAACATTTGTCCATCTTCCTGCCGAAAATCTACCCAGCTCCCTACCCGCAAAGCCTGGATACGTTTAGCATCCAATTCAGAACCTTCGACGCCGTCGGTGGATGAGTCATCAGAAGTTAGCGCTGTTAAAGGCACCGAATGAACAGACGAAGCGGATAAATTAACATCGTCACCAAGGCTCTTAGACAAAACCGCATCTAAACCGGCTAAATCATCCTTACCCAAACCTGAAGTAACGTTATTCTCTATGCTGTCAATAACGGTAGCTTGAGCACCCGTGTCATTACGCGTCTCTTCAAGCTCTGAGCCTTCAACGTCACTCGTCCCGTCAATACTTTGCCGCTGTTCAGGCTCATCTTTTGCGCTCTTATCGACCTTCGTGGAGTCCTCAGGCGCAGTCACCACAACATCTCTACGACTAAGTTTAGCCAGATGTAAACGCTCTAACTGCTCAAACCAACGATCTGTCTCAAACGAATTCAGAGAAACGCGAGTAAATCCCAAGCGTAGGGTTTCTACCACCACCGGTAATGCAGCAATGAGTTCATTTCTATGCCCAGGATCATCAGAAGGCTGCACACTCCATAGCAAACGCTCTATTAAACCCACATCTTCAGTGAAGCGATCGCTCTCTTTGCCATGCTGAATGTAGGTTAGAAACAGTACTTTGCTCCAGCCAAGCTGCAATATTTTAGTGATGACGGGAGGACAATCAACACCACCCAACTTACGCTCTAATATGGCCGCAATATACATACGTGCACTTTCCGCTGCGGCTTTGCCATCTTCAGCATCTACCGTCCGCCGCGCCACTAGCTCAGCACGACGTTTGGCCTTTTCACTAAATGCTGAGAAATCTTCATAAGCGTCGATAAAAACCTGAGTATCAACACCGAAGTCACGCAAAATACGCATGACAACATCTTCAATTTTTTTATAAAGTGGGTCTCGTTCCACCCCCGCCACAGGCGACCAACCTATACCTGCACTCACCAACGCACTCAATAATTTACGCGCAGGATGTTCGTCATAGCTAAAAAAGCCTTTATCTAGCATTGCCATTTTTAAAACGGGAATCTGCAAACGAGCAATCAACCCTTTTAAGGACTCCGCTAAGCCATCGCCATCTAGAATAAATTGAAATAACGTACCAACAAAATTAATCGTATCTTGATCTCGCTGGTATGACAGTGCCGACACATCCGTATTTGCAACCCAATTTACATCATTCAAGCGCGTTACCAGCATTTTCGCCATTGCATTGAAATCAGTTTTTCGTTCGCCACCCTGCGGCACTGGCACGTTAAATTGAGCAAATTGCTCAAGTTGCATTTCTTGTAACGCAACCATAAACGATGGTTTAGACAACGCCGTTTTAGGAGTGACAGTATCACTGCTGTTATTTTGCAGTAGACCCTCAAGTGCATCAAATAACTGGGTAACCAATGCCGCCGACGGCGAAGGACCCTGAGCAGCATCTTGAGCAGTACCTTGATTAGCCGTTAGTGCCGAGCCTGTTGCGCTATTCTCTGTAACCGCGGCCGAAGGTGAGCTATGACTCGTATTCTCTAATTGCTCCAGTGGTAAACCCTGCGCTTCTAACACCGGTATTAACACACTGTAAAGGTCGCCGAACTTCGTCAACACCTTGGTATCAAATAATTTAAAAACAACTAGCTTTGCTTTAATATCAATATCTAATGATTGGCATGCAAGCCCAAAGGCTGACGCGATTCTAGCTGGCCCCATTGGCAGCTCTTTCGCCGCAACGACAGGGCCGCTAACCACATGCTGCCACGCAGTGCACAGAACCCATACTTCACGCAGAAAACGACGCTCAGCCTTATTGGCCATTCCCTCAAGTGCAACCAGCTCCTCCAGGGCTTCAGATTCCAACAATTTTAACTTTGCCTGGCCACGCTCTACCGGGGAAGGACTAGGATTACCGGCGGCTATTGCAACAAAAGTATTGATAAACGCTTCCGAAAAGCGCTTTTCAATAATCTCGCGGTTCACTCGAACTTCTCGCATTGCATCAAAATACACATGCTGCTCACGCGCATTACTAGCCTCATCCGCCAGCTCAAACAATGCATCATCAACTTCATCAAGAAATACCACCAGTTGCCCCTGCAAAAAATTAGCAGCGTTATCCCGCAGTGCAAGTGCTGCAGCAGACAATGGTGCAGCGGCAACAGGCGACTCTCGTCGCGCGTTAAGCTCCACTACTTTTGAAGATGGGTCCGTCATAAATACCTAGCTTTTTAAAGATATATCAGCAATCTAGCACCTTGCTTTCATTTGGTGCGCACACAAGTTATCGCAACTTGGCGCAAAGGCCAAGCATCCTATAGTTATACTTTAAAAAGTCTTTTTCTACCCATAGCTAAAACTACTTATGGCAGGTGTCAAATCACCGCAATAATACGCACAATCCGGTTTGTGCTGGTAGAATACCCGCACAGTATTTATAACCATTCATCAGCTCGGAAAATCATCATGCAATTTTCAGATGCTCTTCAGCGTGACATCACGGAAACCGTGCGTTTCGCACTAGCCGAAGACATTGGCAGTGGCGACATCACTGCCCAACTTATTCCCTCTAACCATACCGCCACCGCACGTATTATTACTCGTGAATCCGCCGTCATTTGCGGGGTAAATTGGGTGAATGAAGTTTTTCAACAAATTGACAACTCTGTCACAGTTATATGGCATGTCGAGGATGGCGATTATGTCGCCGCAGACAGTCTGCTATTCGAATTATCGGGGCAAGCTCGTTCACTCCTTACCGGTGAACGCACTGCTCTCAATTTTTTGCAGCTCTTATCTGGAACAGCCAGCTCCTGTAAACACTATGCAGACTTAGTAGCACACACTAACGTTCGCTTACTGGACACCCGTAAAACCATACCAGGCCTGCGCACAGCGCAAAAATACGCTGTGAGCTGTGGGGGCTGCCATAATCACCGAATTGGCTTGTATGATGCGTTCCTTATTAAAGAAAACCATATAGCAGCCTGCGGTGGTATTGAAGCCGCCATTACCGCCGCCAGAGACATAGCACCACTGAAGCCGGTTGAAGTTGAAGTCGAAAACTTAACTGAACTCAGTATTGCTCTAACAGGTAATGCCGACATTATTATGCTAGACAATTTCACCATTGAAGAGTTACGCGAAGGCGTTGCCATCACTAATGGTCGCGCCAAACTCGAAGCCTCAGGCAATGTCAGCATGGCAACATTAGTCGGCATCGCTGAAACAGGCGTAGATTTTATTTCCATCGGCGCGTTAACAAAACATGCACAAGCTATCGATTTATCAATGCGCTTTAGCTAGGCAGTCTTCAAAAACAATCAGTTCAGGAGGGTTCAGTGCAATCAAGCGTGCTCGGCAATAAAGCAACAAGACTGTTCGTGGTGTTGGGTGGTTTTTTTGTCGCCAATGCCATATTAGCCGAGCTTATTGGGGTAAAGATTTTCTCCCTAGAAAACAGCCTAGGTATACCTCCGCTTGAATTAAATATATTTGGAATAGACAAACTGTCATTTAATTTAACTACTGGCGTTTTACTCTGGCCTTTTGTGTTTGTATTAACCGATTTGATTAATGAGTATTACGGCAAACGAGGCGTTCGCTTACTTTCATATTTAACAGCTGGGCTGATTATCTACGCTTTCGCCATGGTGTTTATTGGCATACACCTTGTTCCAGCCGACTTCTGGCCACAATCGCATATCAATGCAAATCTTTCCATAGCGGAACAAACCCAACTACGTAGTGAAGTGGGCGATTATAATGCCGCCTTTGGCTTGGTCTTTGGTCAAGGTCTCTGGATTATTATCGGTTCACTTATTGCCTTTCTCGTCGGCCAGATCATTGATATCAAAGTATTCCAGCGCGTAAAAAAAATAACGGGCGAAAGCATGATCTGGCTGAGAGCAACAGGCTCTACCCTTGTGAGTCAATTTATTGATAGTTTTGTGGTTTTATTTATTGCCTTTTACATAGGTGCCGATTGGAGTTTACAACTTGTTCTCGCTATCGGGCTGGTGAATTATATCTATAAATTTATGATGGCAATATTAATGACCCCACTACTCTACGCCGTACATTTTATTATCGAGCAATACTTAGGTAATGAGACCGCCTCAGCGATGAAGCACCGCGCACTAAAAGAATAAACTTCAACTGCGGATGTGCCCCGCCTGTGGACGCAAAACGATATCTTCTACCACAACGTTACGATCCAACTGGTAGATATCAAGGAATGCTTTTGCAACATCTTCTGCAGGCATAAATCGTTCTTCCGCAATGCCGGACCCATGCCATGATGGCGAATAGGTGGGCCCTGGAGAAACACAAGAAACCCGGATACCCTGCCCACGCACCTCCTCTCGCAGTGCTTTGGTAAACCCCGCAACCGCATGTTTGGCCGCACAATATGCAGATACGCCAGCGTATCCCTCAATACCTGCGGTGGACGACATATTAAAAATATCACCATGTTGACGCTTCAACATTGCCGGCAACACTAGTCGACTCAAAAGAAAGGTACTTCTAACATTAACCGCATAAATACGGTCAAAATCGGCGGTTGCCATTTCGTCAACCGTCGCTCCATGCCAACTACCAGCATTGTTAATTAAAACATCAACCTCGCCGATATCTCGAGATAACGCCGCAGAAAAACCACTTACCTGCCCTTCATCACTGACATCTACTGTATAGCAACGTACCTCATTGGCACCGCCACATTGCGCTGCAACACGTTCAAGTGCGGCCTTATTTCTAGCCACCAATACCAAGCGAACGGGAAAACTTGCGGCTGCAAAGCACTGCGCTATCGCGGCACCTATTCCTTGCGACGCACCGCTTATTAAAATGACAGGTATGTGGTTACATTCAGGCATGACGCCTCCTAAACGCACGAGTCATGCATTTAAATTAGATCTAACAAGGATTAAATGCAACGAAGGCTGCAGCCGGTGGTTTATGCAAACTTTCGGCGCCCTTAATGATTAAACTGGGCGCCGCCAACGTCCGCATAATGAGTGTATTACATCGTTTTTAACAAACTCAAGTCTACCTGCTTGTCAGCATGGTATGAGGAACGAACCAATGGGCCACTGGCCACACTTTTGAAGCCAAGCTCTTTAGCAATACGTCCAAATTCGTCAAACTCTTCAGGCGTAACAAAACGCTCCACCGCTAAATGATCACGGCTTGGCTGCAAATACTGTCCCATGGTAATCATATCAACACCGTGGGCGCGCATATCCTTCATTACCTGGATAAGCTCTTCCGCAGTCTCCCCAAGTCCCAGCATTAAGCCAGACTTAGTTAACACATCCGGCCGACGTTCTTTATACTTTTTAAGTAAATCCAACGACCACTGGTAGTCTGAACCGGGACGAATTTTTTTGTACAAACTGGGCACTGACTCTAAATTATGATTAAACACATCCGGCGCTTCTTGCTCTAGAATGTCTAGTGCAATATCCATACGCCCACGGAAATCAGGTACTAAGACTTCAATTCTTATCTCTGGACTACGAGCGCGAGTCTCTCGAATACAATCAGCAAAATGTTGAGCACCGCCATCGCGCAAATCGTCCCGATCTACCGACGTTACCACCACATACTTCAAGTTCATTTCAGCGATCGCTTCCGCCAACTCTCGAGGCTCATCTTCATCAAGCGCATTCGGTCGGCCGTGGGCAACATCACAAAAAGGACAGCGACGAGTACATATCTCACCCATAATCATGAAGGTCGCCGTACCACCGCTAAAACATTCTCCTAAATTTGGGCAGGCCGCCTCTTCGCATACCGATGCCAATTTGTGCTTACGCAGAACCGATTTTATTCGGCTGACTTCAGGCCCCGTGGACATTTTCACTCGTATCCACGACGGTTTTGTCGGTAACTCAACAGTTGGGATAACCTTTATCGGAATGCGCGCGACTTTCTCCGCCCCGCGCAACTTCTCTCCCTGAACAACTTTTTTCTTTGCAGCTTTGGGCACTATGCCAACAGCTGTATCACTCTCAGACTTCATCAAACCTCCGATAGATCAGGCAAGCTATTTCCTCTGACTTCCCGACACTGTTTATAACCCAATACGTCAGCCAACTGCGTGCTGAGCATACCAGTGAGCTCCTGCTGTGAAAGGGGCTCCAACTCACTTTGACGGCGAATATCCGTCACAACCATACCCTGATGACCACAGGGATTAATACGCTGAAAAACACTGAGATCCATATCAATATTTAAGCTCAGGCCGTGAAAGGTACTACCTCGACGAACCCGTAAACCAAGTTGTGCTATTTTAGCACCGCTATCTACATAAACCCCTGGTGCGTCTGCTCGGGGGTGAGCCGGAATACCAAGATCAGCCAACACGTTAACAATGCTACTTTCGATCGCGGTAACTAGCTCTCGAATTCCCATCCCCAAACGACGAAGATCAACTAAGATATAGCCCACAAGCTGGCCTGGGCCGTGGTAGGTTACCTGTCCTCCCCGGTCTACCTGAACAATTGGAATATCTCCAGGCATCAATATATGTTCAGCTTTACCTGCTTGCCCTTGGGTAAACACGGCATCGTGCTCTAAAAACCACAGTTCATCAGGGCTATTTGAATCTCGAACATCTGTGTAAGCTTGCATGGCATGCCATACCGGCTCGTAAGGTTGTCGACCCAGTTGCCGCAACCAAAGCGTATCAGGCCTACTCATTACAATACCATTTTAACGAGACCAGTCGCCTTTAATTCAGTAAATATAGTGTCTAACTGGGGCTTTCCTGTAGCTGTAATCACCACCGTCACCGAAACAAAACGCCCTTCACTGCTTTCCCGCTCAGTTATCTGGGTCTCATCAATATCACCTGCGTGCACACGCATAATATCAATCACACATTGGCGCAGATTTTGATTTCCGACACCAATTACCTTTATAGGATAGGCACAGGGAAATTCAAGCCTTGGTTCCCCACTTTCAGCGTCAGTGGACTCAGTAAAAGTAAATTTATTCATATTACCGCTCACACGGGAAAACCCGCTCTTAATAAAAAGTTAAGAAATCAGGTTTAAAAAGAACAAAATAATGCTGTCCCATAGGCGCTTCAAAATACCGCCTTCCTCTACGGCCTGCAACGATACTAAAGGCGTTCGCAAACGCTCTTCGCCATCCAAATTCACCACAAGTTCACCGTGAACCTGATCGGCAACAATAGGGGCAATAAGCACCTCATCAACATTTAACTGGGCTTCAAGGGCATCACTCTTGCCACGAGGGATGGTAATAAACACATCCTTTTTAACCCCTAAACTTACTTCTTCGCCCTCACCTTTCCAAACTTTTGAGCGAGTTAGCTCTGCTCCACCCGCATATAGCTGGTGCGTTTCAAAGTAGCGAAACCCGTAAGATAATAATTTTTGCGTCTCCCGCTCCCGAGCTTGAGTGCTGGATGTCCCCATTACAACCGAAATTAAACGCATTCCATCACGCTTAGCAGAAGTGACAAGACAATATCCAGCGGCGGTGGTGTGGCCAGTTTTTAATCCGTCAACACTTGGGTCACTCCACAACAGGCCGTTGCGGTTACTTTGGCGAATATTGTTGAACACAAAGTCATGCTCACTATACAAAGCATACTCATTTTTATAAGCAATTATCGCTCTAGCAAGAATCGCTAGATCACGAGGTGAGGTATAGTGCTCGGGATCCGGTAAACCATGAGAGTTAACAAAATGGCTGTTATTCATTCCTAGCATTGCAGCATGCTGGTTCATCATGCCGGCAAAAGCATCTTCACTACCTGCAATATGCTCCGCCACAGCGACACTTGCATCATTGCCTGATGAAATCACCACACCCTTATGCAGCTCTCCTAGAGTGACTTGCTTGCCCACCTCAATCCACATCAATGATGAGCCATTAAAAATAGGGTTTTGCGCCCAAGCATTTTTACTAATGGTAACAAGGTCATCATTGCTTACTTGACCTCGCTCAAGCTCATAAGACAATACATAACTCGTCATCAACTTGGTCAAACTAGCTGGCGGTAAGCGTTCATCAGCATTATGCTCAATCAGCACCTCACCACTATTTGCATCCATTAAGAAGTAAGCCGACGCCGCCACACTAGGCGCTGCAGGAACTAAATTTAGCTGAGCCAAGCTACTTGAAGATACGACTATTGTTGCCACAAAGGCTGCAAAAACACGCTTAAACATAAGACCCTTAAATGCTCTCGTTAATATTAGGAGTCACCGGCATCAACCACTAAATGAGGCTCGCCGGTCCACTGTTGTTTTAATACTTTTTTGGCCGCCTGGGCAGACGAATAGTCAATAAACGGCCCAATTCTAACCCGGTGCAATGTCGTTCCGCGCCCCTCGCTAGTTGCAATCATCACGGGATAAGCTAAATCTGCGCTAAGCTTCTGCTGCAGTACATTAGCTGAGTTCAGCTGAGAAAACGCAGCCACCTGTAAATAATATCTCGCGGCGGCAGCATTAGGTGCTAATTGGGTATTATCCGTATCAATGACTTCAATTTCTACCCGCGCCGTTCCTTGGTTAACATAATCAAGCTTTACTGCAGCGGCATACGACAAATCAATAATGCGGTCAGAATGAAAAGGGCCCCGATCATTCACTCGAACAACGGCTGTTTTACCATTATCCAAGTTGGTCACTTTGACATAAACCGGAATAGGTAGAGTCCGGTGGGCAGCCGTCATTTCATAAAGACTATAGATTTCGCCATTTGACGTAGCATGGCCATGAAACTTAGTGCCGTACCATGAAGCAATACCACGCTGCTTAAAGCCACGATGCTGTTCAACTAAGCGATATTCCTTACCATTGACAACATATGGGCTGATATTGCCGGAAACACGAAGCACCTCGTAGCGGGGTTCTGCATCAGCAATGGTATTAGGGTCTAGCTTTTGTAAAGGAGCACCATCTTTATCAAACTGATAACGTGATCCACCAGTGCCCCCTGAGGTTTCTCTAGGAGCACTACCAATACCATCCCCTTTCTTTTCAACTGGCGGTGCCGACGCGCAACCAGCCATCACCAAAACCGCAACTATCGCCAAAAAGCGATGGTTCAAGGCTTACTAACCTCATGCATTTTAGCATCAATCAGCTGGCTTAACTGATACGCCGCCATTGCATACATAGCACTGTGATTATAACGGGTAATAACATAAAAATTCTTCAGGCCAACCCAGTATTCATCACCGTCAGCGCCATCCAAACGCATTGCTGTCGCCTTCTGCGCCGCATCTAATGTTGCTTTAGTGGTGATACCCGCATCACGAAATTGAGCAACGGTTTTTACAGGCTTGAGGCCAGTATTAAACAAGGCTTGATCAACACCCTCTTTTATAACAGCACTACTTACCACTGGCTCACCGTATCGCCAACCATGACGCTTAAAGTAATTCGCGACACTACCAATCGCATCTACCGAGCTATTCACAATATCCACTTTGCCATCGCCGTCAAAATCAACCGCATAAGCGCGATAGCTACTAGGAATAAATTGGCCAAATCCCATTGCGCCGGCATAAGAGCCCTTTAAACTAAACGGTTCAATTCCCTGCTCCCGCACCATTAACATATATTCTTCTAGCTGACCCAAAAAGAACTTGCTACGCCGAGGAAAATCAAATCCCAAGGTTGCCAGGGCATCTACGACCCGGTAACTACCGGTATTACGGCCATATCGAGTCTCAACCCCAATAATTCCGACAATCATCGACGCCGGTACGCCATATTCTTTTTCAGCACGCGCCAGCTCGTCGCGGTGCTCTTCCCAAAACTGCACACCTTGGGTAACGCGAGAATCTTGAATAAAGATTTTCCTATATCGCTCCCATGTCATTACCGATTCGGCAGGCCTAGACATAGCGTCCAAAATTGACTGCTTAGCTTCTGCCTGCTTTAAAATTGCCTGCACCCATTCTTTGTCAAAATTGTGTTTTTCCACCATGGTTTTGACAAATTCAGCAGATCCCGCATGACTGCTGTAATCCGCTTGCGCACTACTGACAATCAACAGTGTCGCCATCAGGCTTCCAGCTATTCTTTTAACGAAATGTCTTTGCTTGTTTTGTGTTTTCACGTCATGTCCTATCATTATTGATGTACTAATCGCTCGTCTGCGCAAATACTCATCAAAACTCCAAACCCCACCAGTAAGGTCACCAGTGACGTACCGCCCTGACTAACGAGTGGCAGAGGAACCCCCACTACCGGCAGCAAACCTGAGACCATACCCATATTTACAAATATGTAGACAAAGAAAGTAAGAATAATACTCCCGCCTAGTAGGCGACCGAAGCAATGCTTTGCTTGTGAAGCAATCCAAAGGCCTCTACTAATGATCAAACCATAGAGCAACAATAGCAGTAATACGCCTCGAAGACCGAATTCTTCAGCCAAAACAGCGATGATAAAGTCAGTGTGACTCTCAGGCAGAAAGTCCAAATGCGATTGAGTACCCAGCATCCAACCTTTACCTTCAAAACCACCAGACCCTATCGCTGTTTTAGACTGAATAATGTTCCAACCGGCACCAAGTTTATCCAACTCGGGGTTCAAGAGTGTAAGTATACGCTGACGCTGATAATCATGAAGCACAAACTCCCACATGGGGTACGCTGCCAACGCTAGTAAGCCAAGGCAGGTAAAAATAAACGCCCAACTAATACCTGCTAAAAATAAGACAAATATCCCGGAGGTCGCAATAAGTATCGATGTGCCCAAATCTGGCTGCATCACAATCAACACCGTCGGAAACAAGATAAGCAACAGACTTCCCAGGGTATGCCTGATCCCAGGTGGCAGCGGATGGGTTGATAAATACCAAGCCACCGCCATAGGTAGCACTAATTTTGCTAGTTCAGCAGGCTGGAAACGGAACCCTCCTATACTGAGCCAACGCTGAGCGCCCTTGGCCCCAACGCCAAAAAACTCCACCGCTAATAACAGCACTAACACCCCAATGTAGGCAAATGGCGCCCAGCGCTGCAACTGACCAGGATGAATTTGTGCGACCAGAATCATAACGACAAACGCAACAGATAAAAAACGCCCCTGCCGCAACACCGTGCCGGCACTACCGTCACTTGCGCTGTGCAACACCGTTAAACCCACGCCGCAAAGAATAAGCAACAAAATCAAAAGTGGGATATCAATCCGCAAACGCTGACTAATGCTCTTTTGATTACTCATACTCCGGCTATCGCCGGGCAGTTGTCGCAAGAAATCGGTGTTATTCATGAACGTGCGCTCCAGTATGAGCGTCAATAAAAGAATCGTGATTATCTGATCCAGCGACAACATCAGGCTTTTCATCGCCTAATAAATAGGCATCGATCACCTTTCGCGCTGCCGGACCAGCAACACTACCACCGTGCTCACCGTTTTCAATAACAACGGCAACCGCAATTTTCGGGTCATCTGCCGGCGCAAACGCAACAAATAACGCATGGTCACGGTTACGAGCATTCAAAGCTTCAGAGTCATACTTTTCACCCGCAGCAATGCCAACAACCTGCGCAGTGCCACTTTTAGCCGCCATTCGATAGCTTAAACCCGCTTTCAAACCTCGACCTGTACCCTGAGCACCATTTACAACCTGCTCCATAGAGTGCGTAATGGCGTCCCAGTTAGCCTCTGAAACATCATCCATGCGGCCACGCAAAGGTGAGTCAATTGACTCTTCTCCCGCCGCGGCCAATATGCGCGGTGCGTAGAGTTCGCCCCTAGCGGCGATAACTGAAGTTGCCACCGCTAATTGTAGTGGGGTCGCCAACATAAACCCCTGACCAATACCGACATTAATCGTTTCGCCTGGATACCAATGCCCACCACGGCTAGCTTCTTTCCATGCCCGAGATGGCATCAAGCCTGAGCGCTCATTGGTATTATCTATTCCCGTCACCTCACCAAGCCCAAAACGTATCCCAAAGCTATGCAAGCGATCAATACCCAGCTTGTAAGCTAATTCATAAAAATACACATCACAGGATTGCACCACAGCCTGTTCAAGGTTTATCAGGCTACCGTGACCACCGCGCTTCCAGTCTCGATATCGGCGACTATCATCTGGCAGACTAAACCAGCCAGGATCAGCAATACGAGTCGCCGGCGTGACCACGCCGTAATGTAAGCCTGCCAAACCCCATATAGGTTTTATGGTAGATGCTGGAGGATATTGCCCCTGTAGAGCACGGTTATACAATGGAAGATCAGGATCGTTTTGCAGTGCACCGTAGTCGGCAGAACTAATACCATTTACAAACAAATTAGTGTCGTATCCAGGCGCACTCACCATCGCAAGTACACCACCTGTATGCGGGTCCATAGCAACAATAGCACCACGATGACCTTTCAGCGCGTCATAGGCGACTTGCTGCACATGGGCGTCTACGTTTAACGTTATATCCCCGCCTGGCAGGGGATCATGCCGCTCCAAAACACGCAATATGCGACCGTGCGCATTACTCTCAACGTTTTGGTATCCAACAGTGCCGTGCAACAACTCCTCGTAATATTTTTCGAGCCCGATTTTACCTATGTAATGTGTTCCACTGTAATTAACCGGGTCGATAACGTCGAGCTCACGTTCGCTTATTCGACCAACATAACCCAGCAAATGTGCAAATAGCTCCCCTTGCGGGTAATGACGTACTAGCTGCGCATCAATCTCCACCCCCGGCACCCGATAACGATTTACCGCCAGCTTTGCAATATCTTCATCACTCACCCTAAATTTTAACGGCACCGCTTCGTAAGGCCGGCGGCGGCCCAAACGTTTGCGAAACTGCGCTATATCGTCATCATTAAGAGGAATAATTTCATTAATAATTGCTAGGGTCTCATCCAGAGACTTGACCCGTTCCTTTACCACCGTGAGCGTATAACTGGGAATGTTTTCAGCGAGTAATAATCCGTTGCGATCGAAGATAAGCCCACGCTTTGGGGCAATCGGCAATAATTGAATACGGTTGCGATCAGACTGGGTTTTATAAATTTCGTAATCAGAAATTTGTAATTGAGAATAACGACCAATCAAAATCATGGTCATCACCAATAACATCAATATTGATATCGTGACCCTATGCCCATAAACTCGGCGTTCATAAAAGGTATTTTTTAACTGCTGGCGTCGAGGCATATTATCCAGCCATCAGCGGTGATAAGGGTGATTATTAAGAATAGTCCAAGCCCGATATAGCTGCTCAGCAAATATCACTCTCACCAGCGGGTGTGGAAGAGTCATTGCCGATAAAGACCATTTCTGACGCGCTATAGCCAAGCAGGATTCACTCAAGCCATCGGGGCCGCCCACTAAGATACTGATATTGTCACCATCCATTTGCCAGCGACGCAAAGACTCTGACAAGCTTTCAGTGCTCACCCCCTTACCTAATACATCTAAAGCAACAACGTGATCTCCTGACGGAATCGCCGCTTTCATTGCATCGCCTTCTTGACTAATAGCGCGACGAATATCCGTATTTTTGCCTCGCTTAGGCAGGGGAAGCTCTTTAATCTCAAAATTAATTTCCGCCGGAAGCCGCTTGCGATACTCAGCCACCCCCGCTTCTACCCATGCCGGCATTTTAGTGCCGATACAAATTAGACTAACTCTCATCGCTTCCAGGCACAGGCACTTGCCACAAGCGCTCTAGGTCATAAAAAAGCCGGGCTTCAGGTAACATGATATGTACCACCACATCACCAAAATCTACCAACACCCAATCGCCAGCATCCTCACCTTCCATGCCTAGTGGCACAACGTCAGATTTTTTAGCGTCAACCCACACATTGTTCGCTAATGACTTTACATGGCGATTCGAGGTGCCACTGCACACCACCATAAAATCGGTTACACCACTCATGCCGCGCACATCTAAGACCACAATGTCTCGGCCTTTAACATCTTCAAGCGAATCGACAACAAGCTTTTTAAGTTGTTCTGCATCCATTAAACAGGATTTCCTATATCTTTCATTGTGTATAAACCGTGTTCAGCGATATAGCTCGCTACAGCGTCGGGAACAAGGTATCGAATCGACCTACCGGAGGCCAGCCGTTGCCTAATATCCGTTGCCGAAATAGGCAACTGAATCAAACCTAACTCATAAAAACCACCGGCACTCATCGTTTTTAAAGAGCAAACGTCGGTAACCCGGCGCGCTGCAGTAAATTGGTCGACATCAGCCTGTGCCGCTACAGGGTGATCGGCTCGATGAAGCAACAATACATTGGCCAATTCAAACAAAGACTGCCAGTCCTGCCAGCGATGTAATTGATTAAAGGCATCGCTGCCCATCACTACGGTAAGCGACACTGCCTCGCCCATTTCCACACGCAGATCCCGCAGGGTATCCACCGTATAAGACGGTCCATCACGCTTTAATTCGCGATCATCACTAAATAACCCCACTTCGCCACAAATTGCCGCATTCACCATGGCTAGCCGCTGGCGACTTTCCGCACCAGGTGCACCACGCAAAGGGGGGCGATGGCTGGGCATTAGACGCAATTCACTCACGCCTAATGCCTCTTTAATTTCTATCGCTGAACGCAAATGACCATTGTGTATGGGGTCAAAGGTGCCACCAAAGATCGCAACAGAGTGGCGCTCTTTAGCCTGCGCGTCTGAATTATGCTGTAAATCCGTCATCTAGACCCGAATATGGCCGTCGCCAAGCACGATATATTTCTGGGAGGTCAGGCCTTCTAAGCCAACAGGGCCACGAGCGTGAATCTTATCTGTTGAAATCCCAATTTCTGCGCCCAAACCATACTCAAAACCATCAGCAAACCGCGTCGACGCATTAATCATCACCGAGCTAGAATCCACCTCACGTAAAAAACGACGACCAACAGTATAGTTTTCAGTAACGATTGACTCGGTATGCCCCGAACTAAATTGCGCAATATGGTCCATTGCCTGCTCTAAGCCCGACACAACACGAATTGACAAAATTGGCGCGAGATATTCCGTCGCCCAATCCTCCTCTGAAGCCTCTACGGCGCCCATAAATATTTGTCGCGTACGCGGACAGCCTCGCAATTCTACGCCTTTTTCCATCATCGCTTCCGCAATTCTCGGCAATAGCTCCTCAGCACGAGTTTCTGCAATGAGCAAGGTCTCCATGGTATTGCAAGTACCATAACGGTGGGTCTTCGCGTTTAACGCTATTGCATACGCTTTATCCGCATCAGCGGCATCATCAATATAAACATGACAAATACCATCTAAATGCTTAATCACTGTGACCGTCGCATCGCGTGAAATACGTTCAATCAACCCCTTACCACCACGGGGTACAACCACATCAACAAATTCCGGCATAGTGATTAACTCACCTACTGCCGCACGATCTGTGGTTTCCAATACTTGTACCACTGTTTCTGGCAAGCCCACCGAGGCCAAACCTTCTCGAATACACATAGCCAGTGCTTGATTAGAGTGAATTGCCTCAGAACCACCACGTAAAATTGCAGCATTACCCGACTTCAAGCACAAACTGGCGGCTTCTAAGGTCACATTCGGGCGAGATTCATAAATAATGCCCACAACACCTAGAGGTACTCGCATCTTACCCACCTGTATGCCACTAGGGCGGTAGTTAAGGTCACTAATTGCACCCACAGGGTCTGCCAGCGCGGCAACCTGAGTCAGGCCTTCAATAATGCCGTCGATACCCTTGTCATTTAAAGCTAAGCGATCCATTAATGCAGGCTCTAAACCATTGTTTTCACCCGCAGCAAGGTCCTTAGCATTTGCCAGTAATATCGCCTCGCGATGTGCATCCACCGATGCCGCCATTGCAAGCAATGCGCGATTTTTTACGCCGCTATCTGCTGCTGCAATAGCTCGCGATGCCTGCCGAGCTTGCCGCCCCAGCTGGCCCATATAGTGTTTAATGTCCATTAACGTCTGGCTCTCCGCACCCGCACTGATGACTTAGGGCTTGCTCCACCCATGTCGCCTCGCAAAAAATAAAGTCTGCAAGACAACCTTCCTCAGCACTAAATATGGCTAAGAATAAAAAGACGGCTAGTATAGCGGATTGGAAATGGTCTCACTATCAACAATATCGCCCAAGCGATTATCACTAACTAGCTAAACCATCTAGCAGCTCATGGAGAGTATCCAATCGCTGCAGCGGGTCATTAATACTCAACAATTGATACGCCTGCTCCTCAGGAAGGGGCAGTAGCTGAGCAAGCCGGTAGGCCAGTGCACCAGCCTCGTCGATGTCCAGCGTCATTCCTAAACGCTGAACATGAGGATGCTCACCAAGTTGCAACAATAAGTCGTGCAATTCTTCACTGCGCGGCGGCAACGGTAAATCTGCTTGTTCGGGCAACCATTCGACATCGCCTATATACAAGCCCGTATCAGCCAATTGCGCACGGCCAATCTGAAAGCGACGCCCGCCCTCAACGACAATACCGAGCAGGCCGTCAGGCAGCTGATCCCAATCTGCAATTCGTGCTTCGGTCCCCATTAAGGCTAGCGTGGCCTGCTTATCACCTGGCGACAATACTTCTTTACCGCCTTCTGGCATCCACACAATGCCAAAGCTGCTTTGGGAGCGCATGGTGTCGCGCACCAAATCCAAATAACGCCGCTCAAAAATCCGCAAGCCCATACGACCACCGGGAAACAATACTGTACGCAGAGGAAATAACGGCAATTCAGCACTGTTTTCAGTAGTCGAATCCAACATTAAGCAGGCTCTCCAGCATCAGGCCCCAAAGGCTTAACCAATAAAATAAGCTTTGGCAGTAATAGCAATGCCCCCAATAGGGCCGCCGCCATCGCCAGTCCGGTCAACAAGCCAAAATAAATGCTGGGCGTAAAGTTAGATAAGGTCAGAATTGAAAAACCAAACACGATGATAATGGAGGTGTAATACATGGCCTTACCGATACTGGCATGACTGCGATACATCGCTGCCAAATAGTTCTGGTCATGGGCAAACTCTTCCTTAAAGCGGTGGACATAATGAATAGTGTCGTCTACCCCAATCCCCACGGTGATGGCAGCAATCGTAATCGTCATCATATCGAGTGGTATTCCGGCCACACCCATCCCTCCAAGCACCGCACCCGCGGCTAGAAGGTTCGGGGTAAGCGCAATCAAAGCTAAACTCACTGAGCGAAACAGCACAACAAACATCACTAAAATTGCCACAAATACCGCACTCAAAGTCATAATTTGTGAAGTAAATAAGCTTTGCAGCATATTGTTATATAACACCAACATACCCGTAAGGTGGACTTGCTCAGGCTCAAAACCCAGCTCATCAACCAAATGAGTGCGAACATCCGCGAGTAATTGCTGACGACTTAAGCTCCGGCTAGTCTCTTTTACCCGCACATTAATCCGAACCTGGTCGACATCTGCAGCCAAATAAGGATCCATTAATATTGAGGTAATTGACTCCGGAAGTGAGCGCTCAGCTAGGGCCAACTGGAGGTCATCTACATTGCCCATCACAATCTGCATGACCTCATAGAAGGTCGCAAGAGACATGACCTTGCCGGTTTCAGGTAAGCCATCAACATAATCATGCACAGTCTTAATACGCTGCATACCTGCCACGGTAAACCATTCGCTTTGCGACGCCCCACCGCCACTAAAATCGTCACCGCCAAAATCATCATCAAATGCATCACTGAAATCATCAGCAAAGTCATCGCCAAAATCATCAGCGATAGCAGGGGTATCCGCAAGCGGTTTTTGTTTTGGAAGGTCTATAATGATATCGAGAGAGATTGTTCCACCAAGCTCAGAGTCAATGGTCTCCATTCCCTGATAAATTTCGGTGGTGTCGTGAAAATAATCAATGAAACGGTTTTCAACCTTGAGTTGGGATATCCCCCAAACACTCAACACCAACAGACCGCCAGACACCAGCAAGATTGTCTTACCATAGTATTCTGCTGCCAAAGCAAAGTAGCGGGTATACGTCGCCGGCTCGTCCTTTCCACCTTTCTCGGCTCTTGGTTTTAACAACATCAGTACGCAGGGCAAAACAATAAATGTCAGCACCAATGCAGCAACAACACCTATCGTCATCATCCAGCCAAAATCGATAACAGGGCGAATTCCGCTAACAACCAGAGAAGCAAAGGCAACCAGTGTCGTCAACGCAGTATAAATACAGGGCCGCATCATCACGCCAACCGTTTCAGAGACCAAGGTATATTGATCTGCGTTAGGTTGTGCCGCCGCGAATTCGCGATAGCGCACAACCAAATGTATGGTGATTGATAACGTAATAATTAACAGTAGCGCTACAAAATTGGCAGAAATAACCGTCAACTTCCAATCTAAAAAGCTAAGTAAACCCAACATGAACACCACGTTGAGCACACAAGTAGAAAGCGGAAGCAGCGTCCACCGCCAGCTGCGAAAAATAGCTACCAACAACACAACAATGAAGATCAAAATTCCTGTGCCAAAAACTTTTAAATCACCTTTCACAAAATCGATCATATCCACGGCGATCATCGGTACACCACCCAAGAATACAGTAGCGTCGTCGCGGTAATCTTTGACAATATCCCTCGCTTGGGCGACTAAACTTGCCTGCCGCTCGTGTGCTTCAGAGGTATAATCCGCAAAAGTTTTTTCAAGTTCAATTAACTCACTTTGTTCATCCGCAGAAAGCGCATTCTCCTCGCCTTTAGCGCGCAAGGCATCGCGCTGCCCCAACAATTCAAAATAACGCTCATCACGTTTCAAGTTGACCTGAATCGCCGTCGTAGTGCCATCAGCGCTAGTAAGCAATGATTTATAAATAGGGCTAGTCGCAAGCTCTTTTTTGACAAGCTCAATGTCAATATCAGGGCTGCGCAAGGTTGGAATCTCACCGCCCGTGACTTGCCCCAAGGATACTCTGGGGCTCTGCAGCAAGGGTATGTCCAAAATAGAGTTCACCGAAGAGACATTTGGCAGTGTCGCTAAACGTCCTCGCATCTCATCCAATGTTTTTAACTGTTCAGGGGCAAACAAGTCTTCATTGGGCTGGTAGGTCACCAGCAGAAAGTCTTCTGAACCGTAGCGTTTGCTAACCTCTCGATAAAAGTCGAGAGAGCTATCACCCTCTAGCACCAATGCATCTGCCGAGGCATCCAGTTTCAAACTTGGAATATACGTCGCCAACCACGTCATGCTCGCCAGCAAAATCACCATGACCCAAAATGCATTTTTCAACACTATGCGTTGATACAACGAAAACAGCGACGCAGCCATGCCAAACCCTCAATAAACGAATGAAGACCGAGCCAATACCCGGTACTTATTATAAATAATGCTAACTTAATACTTGCAGCAAACCACCATGTTTACCGCTAATTATTATTCACCCCAGCGTGGCAACAATGTTTGTTCAATACCCAAATGATCCAGAATGCGAGCAACCACAAAATCTATCAGATCCGCCACACTTTGCGGCTGCCGATAAAACCCCGGTGAAGCTGGCATTATCGTCGCCCCCATTTGCGTCAAACTTAGCATGTGCTGTAAATGAATTGCCGATAAGGGCATTTCTCTGGGCACTAAAATAAGCTGGCGACGCTCTTTGAGTGCCACATCAGCCGCGCGTTCAATTAAATTATTGCTTGCTCCGCAAGCTATAGCAGAAAGCGTTCCAGTACTGGCGGGACACACCACCATCGAGGATGGCGCACCACTACCCGACGCAACCGGCGCCATCCAATCCTCCAAGCCATGCACTTTCAGCTGCTCCGGAGTACAGGAAAAGCGTTCGCATAAATGTCTTCGCAAAGCACTAGAGCGTGCAGGCAAGGGTTGATCCGTCTCAGTAGCCACCACCAAAAGCGCCGCTTTCGATATAATAAAATGTACTTCGCATTTGGCTGCCAGCAAACACTCTAAAAGACGTAAGCCGTACTGCGCTCCTGACGCCCCAGTCATTGCCAATGTTACTGCTTTCATTCGCCACGCTCCCAGCGCGTACGCAATGCGCGTAATAACCGCTGATGCACGCCACCAAAACCGCCATTGCTCATAATCACTAATCGGTCTCCCTCTTTAAGTGATAGCACCAACTCACGAATACTCGCATCCAAATCCGTACTGAGGCGCGCTGGCACCTGACTTTGCGAGATGACTGAATCCAACGACCAATCAAGACCAGGAGGCTGATACCAAATCACCTCATCAGCGCAAGCTGTGGCAGGCGCCAACCGGTCTTTATACACCCCCATACGCATGGTGTTTGATCTTGGTTCTATCAAAGCGACAATTCGACCACCCTCAACACGCCCCCTCAAACCCTTCAAGGTGGTCTCAATTGCCGTGGGGTGGTGGGCGAAATCATCGTAAACGGCAATGCCTGCAACGGTAGCGAGCAATTCCATTCGCCGCTTAACACCTCGAAACTGGCACAGCGCTGTGATACCGTCTTTTGCTTGAACACCGATATGATGCGCCGCCGCCAACGCCGCTAAGGCATTGTTTACATTATGTTCACCGGTATGATCCCAATTCACCTGCCCCTGCAGTACACCGCGATAAAACACATTAAAAACGGAGTAGTCATCACTTTGTACCTCAGCCTGCCACTCTGCCACTTGGCCTTGATGACTGCTGACTCGCTCAACTTCGCTCCAGCACCCCATTTCCAGCACCTCATTTAACGCTGGGGCTGCGGCTGGAACAACAATGCGACCAATGGCTGGCACGGTGCGAACCAAATGATGAAATTGTCGCTGAATTGCCGCCAAATCATCAAAGATATCGGCGTGATCAAACTCCAAATTATTGAGTATGGCCGTGTAAGGGCGGTAATGAACGAACTTTGAGCGTTTATCAAAAAAGGCACTGTCGTACTCGTCCGCCTCAATCACAAAGAAGTCAGACTGCCCCAAGCGCGCCGATAATCCAAAGTCACCGGGCACACCACCAATTAAAAATCCAGGTTGAAAACCACAGTCTTCCAAAACCCACGCCAACATACTACTTGTGGTTGTCTTACCGTGTGTTCCCGCACATGCGAGCACCCAACGACTTTGCAGGACATGATCACTCAACCATTGCGGGCCCGAGGTATAAGGAATTCCACGGTTTAACACATGCTCAACCGCTGGGTTTCCCCGCGACATTGCATTGCCTATAACAACCAGGTCAGGTTCAGGCGATAAGTGCGCAGGATCATAACCTTCCATTAAGGTAATCCCCTGAGACTCCAATTGCGTACTCATAGGCGGGTAAACATTGGCATCCGAACCCGTTACGGTATGCCCTAATTCACGGGCAAGAATGGCTAAGCCACCCATAAACGTACCGCAAATACCTAAAATATGAAGATGCATAAAATAAGAACACCGCGCAGAAAATACTGAGTGGCATGGTATCACTGCAATCGCGCCAGCTCTACGCTAACAAAGCAGTCTTAGCAGGAGCAAACCGCACAGACGGTATATGCAAGAAGAGTAAACGTTTATTAAAGAAACCAAGAGAGGGAAGCAAGAGGGTAAATCTTTTATCTCAATGAGATGGAGAGATTGCTTGGGCAAGTTCCTGTTAATAATCACATTGATAAATCGCCACCTTTGAGGACCTGTTCGAAGGTGGCGATCAGTACCATTACATTACAATAATAGTTCCGGACATTTTGTCACCATGAATAGCACAGATATACGGATATTCTCCTGGCTTATCAAAGGTGTAGGTAAAGCTCGAATGATGCCGCATTCTAGGGCTGCGAACATTGCCCATTTGGATAATATGATTAGAGCCATCTAAATTATCCCAGGTCACAGTGGTACCAGCTTTTACTTTCAATACAGTAGGAGTAAAGCGCATAAAATCCACTATTGACACCGTATTGGGCTTTTGATGCGCGGCATCAGGAGTTGGCGCGACTGGGCTAGGGCTAGGTGACCCCACCTTCTTAATGGCCATGCTAGACGATACCCTGCTAGGAACCGAAGGCGTTACTTGTTTTGGAACCGAAGGACTAGACGAGTGAACATGCACTGCACTGGGGCTGCTTACTTGCACAGCACTAGGGGCTACATGTGCAGAAGTAGAGCTTGCCATACCAGCACTTGCAACCGTGATCACACCTTTCATAGAAGAATGCAGACCGCACTGATATTTATGCACGCCTGGCTCGGAGAACATCTGACTATAATCATCGCCCTTTCGTAATCTAGGACTTTCTTTACCATCTATTAGTACAGTATGGGTAGAGCTATCCATATTTTCCCAAACTACACTTTGACCCGGCTGAACGGTTATTGCTTGCGGGCCAAATTTATAACTCTTAATGGCAACTTTAGCATCTGCTCCTGCTGCAAGAACATCGGCAGAAATAAACGCACCTAAAAACATAGTTGTTAATGCTGCAGCGGTATACATACAATAATATTTTTTCATAAAAACCTCCGACATAAGCCCCAGGCCAACACCACTGGACGGCTTAAAATAAATAATCAACACCTATTTCTTCTGACGTGCATTCCGCATACGGTTAGTTCGCCATGTCATCCAAACACCCGTAATAGAAAGTAAAACAGCCGCAACGCCAACAAGGTTAATTAAAGTAGTACCCAAACTACCAAATAAACGACCACTGTGCAAATCAATCAGCACTTGCTCAAGCGCTACTGTAGGGTGAGAAAAAGGCTCGACATCGGCTTTTGCTTCGTCAGGTAAACCTTCCAGTGCCGACCAAGAAACTCCATCTACTACATCCAGCTCATTCCAAGATAATCCATCTTCAGTGATGTACGTATTCTCACCTTGTAGCGCCAAATAAGCACTTCCGTCTTTTTCTAACAAACCAAGATTTCGAATATGACCAACAGGTAACATGAAGCCACTTTGCTCTTCAATGACCACACCCTCTGGTGACAACAAGGTTAGCTTATCGTTTGTTGCAACGTACAAGGTTTCGCCAAGCGCGTTATTTACATCAACAAAGCCAAGAGGTGACGGGATATGCTGAGCCAACATAGTGTCATTCAGCACTGTATTTTCTGTGGTAGTCACCAACCAGTGATCACCAGATCGAAATCCGTTTTCGGGAACCTGTGCATAAAGACCGTACATCGACATTAATGCAACCGAGTTCACCCGAATCGCATCAAGCCCCATACTGACACTTTGATTAAGCAGTACCCCACTAAAACCAAGCCAACCCATAAAAATGAAAGCAAACAAGCCAACCCGTTGGTGCCACTTTCTTAGTAGCATCGATACATTTAATTTAGGTTTTTTTTTCACTGCTGGCTTCACTGTTTTCATAACTGGTCTTGGTTTAACTGGCGCGTCAACTCTACCTGCCGCTTCTTGAACATCAGCTTTACGAAGCGCATTTTGATCATGCATACAACCCCCTTTACTACGAATTTCACTTCCCTACGAGAGAATCTAATGTAATTGCCGTTCGCGCCATACGCTTCATCATAACTACTGACAAAGTAGCCCCAGTAATATTATCAATGGGCTTATCTAGACTATTACCAGCTGCTTTAGAACCATTAATTTGATTAAGAAAAGAAGGTTCAGCTACCTGCTCACCACGAGATTCACGATAGACAAGCACCTTAGAAACATCGACAACACCATTGTTAATGACAAACCCACATGTGGTTGGCACATAACCTTCTTTACCAATGTCATCAAATATCCACACTGTTCTTTCACCGTCTTCCCAGTAGCGAACACGTTGCTGCGGGAATGAACGATTGAACACAGCAGAAATCTTCCGTTGTGAAGCGTTATCTAACATCAACATTTTTGGTGCAGGTACACTGTTATTGAACACCTCGGCCAAAAACACATCCGGGGTTTGGAATGTTTTATAAAGCTCAAAAGCTTTGACAGGCGTAGCGCCTAACAGAGCAACAAACAGAGCAACAAATAAAACAATTTTTGACTTAGGGGCAGAAACAGCGGCATCAAAAGATGCCGCCTCGCCCGCTTTTTCACATTGATAAAGCATGCGTTCTCCAGATACCGATTAACGAGTTACGATGGCGTGCTTATAAGGAGCCAAGCCAGCAATCATTAAGTTACAAGCCTCATAAGTAAGCTGAATACGCTCACATGAGTTATAGGCCGCTTCAACAACTGCATTAAATTGAGTCACAGTGATACCTAAATCAGAGTGAGCTGCAGCCATACTTGCACCTTGATATTCAGCATCATTTCCACCTAACACCACTTGAAGAAACTGAGTGTTTAAGAAAATTTGACGCTCAATATTACCGAACTCACGGAATACGTGGTTGATACGGTTATCAAGCATAATGTAGTAGAAAAGACCTTCTACCCAGTTGCGAACGCCCTCAGGACCACCAAACTGCTCAAGTGCATCAGCATCGATAGGTGGGTAAGTTGGGGTTTTACCTTGTGAAAAACTTGGTGCCGCCGCCACTGTTAGCATAAAAGCCATGGCCATAGTGCGAAATATCTGTTTCATAATTCTCTCCTGATTTTAAAAATAAGTTCTTAACTACAATTAGAAGCTGGCTTGTAATGACATGTAAAAACCGTGCTGATCAGGAGTAAGCGTGATATTACCTAACATCGCATATGCCATTGTGATAGATAGATTTTTACTTGGGAAGAAAGCAACAAAAGCATCAAACCAATCACTTTCTTGTTGCTCCAGGGTATTCTCAACACCGCCAAGACCTAGATCACCCAAAATACCTGTTACAGAAGTCAAAGACAGCCCAGAAACCTGGATGCTTTGCCCACTCTGGTTATCACCATGTTGAGCCCATTCCACACCAATTACGGTGTCTTTACGTAGCAAGTACGCTAATGACACTTCAGGACGGAATTCTTTATCACTCCCATCTGGACCACCAAAACCTGTTAAACCAGTCTGGTTAGCAGCGGTATAACGTGCGGTAATATTGATAAGGGTATTAATGGGGAAAAGGATTTTGGTCGCAGAAATATACGCTTCCCAATCCTTCGCTGTATCAGCACCCAAGGTAGTTAACAGCTCTTCGTTTTTATTGGTTTTGTAGAAACCACCAATTGCGATCTGAGGCATGAAACTATCAGAATCATAAACTGCATCACCCCATACACGCAATTTTGCACCGATGATTTCCATATCAATAGTGGTATTCCATGGATCAATACCAGTGTCTACCGGCACACCAAGTTCTTGAGTAAGATCATTTACTGTATCAACAACCAAACCTACAGTGTTAAACGTAGAGCCTGTTGTTAATGAACTGGTCGTGTACGACAATTCAAAACGATCCCAAAAACCGACTGCCACACCAAGAGAATGAAGTGTGTAGTTCGCCAGAGGCGCGTAGGTATAATGTACGTTACCGTTAATACCCTGATCTGTTCCGTAACCTGTAATTGTTGCCCAAGGTGTAATACCACCACCACCAGCGCCATCAATCATGCTAACGCCGCCCGTTGCCAATACCTTACCGTCATCAAACCAATCGGCGTGTGAGATACCGCTCGCGAGCATTGCTACGACTAATGCCGCACCTTTTAACTTACTACTTTTTGCTACTTCCATTTTGATGCTCCTAATCAATAGACAAACCACAATGCATAAATAAATGCCCCGCGTTCTCGCGAAAATTCTGTACCCAAAGAATAAAAATAATAAAAATTAGTTCGTGTTAATTCGTAATATCACTGTCTAACTTCACTATCCCTTGAGCACGAAATTCGTCTTTTTAAGGGTGCACTTCACAACTAGCAACGGCTGTGCCATATGGTAAAAGCACGTAAAAAACAGCCTCAGACAAAAACCAGAAGGGGCATTTATGGTGCATCTTTAGAGGTGACCGAACAGAAAGATGGCACCAAATAGGGCCAAAAAGCATGGTTTTCAACAATTAGCGTCACTTTATTGCTTGTAAAAATAAAACCGCAAAATTTCAGTGCACAGTTTTTTTTTGCACTGAAGTTCAAAAAAGACAAACCAAAAGCTCTGCACACTTATGCAGCCAAAAACAAGAAAGCCACTTGCCCCCACACTGCACTACATTCGAGCACCAACTTGGCATGCGCACTATCAACATCTGAGGGAATAAAAGCTTAGAAATAAATATGTCACAATAGTACGTTTAAAATACTATCTGTTATAAAACCGATAATATTCCAGAAATCATCACACTAATTATCAAAAACAGCATGCATATAGTGCGCAGACGCTCCAAATATAATCAAAAAAATCATACGCTGATGCAAAACCAACAGTATTAATCGCACCAAACAGAAACAAACCCCAAAAAACCTTATTTAAATTTCCTTAATTATTTTTCGTGTACATTCTTTTATCAATTTCATAAGGAAACCCGCTCCTCCTCAGGATAACCAAGCACTATTGGCATTTTAATTGCTGTTATATGACCAGAAACCCAAGGCCCTATTGTGTCTTATTCTAGAAATAGATTATTACGACTAGTACAGCTGAATTGATCAATATAGAAAGAGAGGAAGTAATATATACATTATCAGGACAAGCAATGGGTTTTGGATGAAGCATACACTACAGGAGAAACTAATAACTAAAGAGGCATTTTCTTATATCTCAAAGCTAAATTTGACTATTCAACGTCGAGCCACAGAGAATTATCGGTCATTAAGTAAACTACTGACACAAAGTCTATATAGATAGAACCCCATAGGATCAAAAATTACTTTGTCATTTCAAATGCGTTAATTCGGAAGACTAAAGTAAAGATCATTAATTTTCGGATTGCGGAGTTAGCTGTTAACTGTTGTTCCCCCCCTGAATGAGCAACTAGTTAACTCCGCCTTTTTATTGCCTAACCAACCCAACATTTTTCCAAACATTAGGTGGTTTATCAGCAAAGAGTAGATTAAAGCTCAGGCTAAGGTATGCCCCTAAATAATAGCTAATACTCGCGACATATAGCGATTAATTAGGATGGAACGTAGCTGATAGGATAACTATCATACACAAAGACAGGAACTGACTTACTTTCAAACCTTATTCTTTTAACTCGCTGAATAAGCTTCTCTTTCAAGTCAGGGTTAAAGAAACTAGACGATACAATTTTACAATCACTGACAGTCCCATCTGGCTGAATAGTCAAAGAGACAACAACGGTGCCCGTTCCGATGCTTGCATCCTTTCTCGCTGCGCGATTAAAAATTGCGTAAAAAGCACTTTTGCTCTTATCAAAAGCCAATTGGATTTCTTCTAAGCTTCGACCTTGCGGGCCTGAAGCTGCTGAACCACCCCTGGTAGCAGCAGCGACTTGTTGCCCTCCATCAAAAGATGAGACTTTCTGGGTAGTATGTTTTCCAATAACGAGCTTTTGACCTTGATCACTAATATTTTCCCCGTTACTTACGCCGGATTTAATTCCATTACTGCTCGTACTAAGGATATTATCAGAAGGTGCATTCATCTCTTCCAAAACACTACCCCTATCACGCAGTGTGTTAGCAGATGCAACAGCGGAAGAATTGGTTTCTCTCATTACTGCCAACTGTTCACTAAAAGCCATAACCCCACTTGCTGCAGCGACTTTCTTCGCAGCGGCAACTTTGTCTACAGCTTTACGCTCTGCAACTTGATTCGCTTTGGGTTTAGGAGCTGGCACGGCCTTCTTTACCACTTCGACGGGCTTAGGAGGTATAACTTTTTTTTCTACCACCTTTTTTTCAACCACCTTGGGTAACTCAAGTTTTGGCTTTTCTATCGGTGCAGGCTTAATGATTTCTAAAAAGTAGTCTTCCTTTTTTTCTTCAAGCAAATCATCTGATGGCGCCATCACCCAATAAGACATCGCAATGAGCAAAACACAGGTGACACCAAGAACATTAATAAGGATTTTTCTGAAGCGTCTATCTGCATCGAGATGAATCCCCCAGCTATCGAATCCCAGCATATTATGTTCAATCGTATTACTCATCAGCCATCACTCCCTTCAAGTGCCCTCACTGCTAAGGATACTTTACCGAATTTTGCATCAACACAGGTGGCCAATACCTTTTTCAAAAGATGGTAAGGTGTTTTATGGTCTGCAACGATATTCACATCCAAAAGGCCTAGCTCATCATCTGGTTTTTCTGATTCATTTACTTTGGCATCGAGGGCTAACGATAAGATTGCAAGCACTCTCTCTTCGTCCAACAGCGCCGCTTCTACACTCATCACGACATCTTCATCAACCAAAATACTATCATCACTAATGGCAACGGCCACCGTGCGTACTGCCTTTTCTTGCGACACAGAATCAGGCAATTTCAGATTTTGGTATTCTGGAATAACCTCAACAACTAGGGCATTTACTAGTAAATAGAAAACAAGGATTGCAAAAATATCAATAAGCGATACAACATTAATAGAAACCTGTCGTTTCGCCTGTTTAATCTTACGGATAATGCGCCTATCGGCAGCTGAGTAGCTCATTGACTTCCTTTACCTTTAATCCGTGTTTAGATCTACGGCGGCATCACCCATAGAAATCCCAGGGAAAAGCGCGGTTTCTGCGGACGCATCAGATGAAGATACCGGCATTCTAAGCACATCCATTACCCGTATAATTTGTTCATAAGAAACCTTATCTTCTACCAGCAAGCTAACCCGCTCTTCCTCAGGGTGTTGCGCTTTAATTTCTTTCAAACTATCTAATAGAGCAGTAGCGTCAACTTGGCCATTAACAAATTTAATGCTGTTCTCTTCCCCCTCTTGTGAGACTACAACTTTATCAGCATACAAACTGACAGCTAAATGAAAGTCATCATCTGATTCAGCCGGCGAATTACTAGCAACAGGGATCGTCAAATTCAAGGTGTGTAATTTACTCGCAGAGATAGAAGAACCAACCAGCAAGAAAAAAACCATTACGGCAAAAACATCAATCATCGATACGATATTTAATTCTTCGTCGCTATTGCTTTTCAGCTTCCGCTTCAATCGACGAGTCCGTCGGGAACGCCGACAATCTACCTCATCGTAACCGGGTTCACTTGGAAATATTGACGTCACAACCGCTCCTCATGTATTGCCTAATACTGCGCTACTACTTGACCTGAATCGCATTACTATTGCTCACCAACGATACAAATCTTGCACACGCCGATTCCAATGTATTGACCAACTCTTCCGCCTGACTCTGAAGGTATGCATGAGCAAAGAGACTGGGTATAGCCACCATTAAGCCAAATGCCGTACAACTCATCGCCTCTGATATACCCGCAGAAAGTAGATTGGCTTTTTCAACTGGATCTGCACCACCCAATGCACCAAATGCTGTAATTAAGCCAAGTACCGTTCCCAGCAAACCAAGCAAGGTTGCTGCGTTCGAAAAAGTGGCTAGATAATGAGTCCGGCGCTCAATAGTCGGCAATATCGACACCAAGCTATCCTCCGTCGCCATTTCCAGTTCTGCACGACGCGTTGATGTGCTCGCCTTCAGCAAGCCCTCATTTAAAATACGTGCGACTGCCACATCGGAATCGACAACTAAAGCTTCTGCTTCACTGAGATTGTTTTCGCCAAGTAAAGGAGAAACTTTTTCCCACAAACGTCGATTTTCTCTCAGGGCTTTTCCAATAAAAATATATCTCTCAATACTGATCGCCAGTGCAAAAGCAAGCACAACGGCAATCGGGTACATAAAGTGCCCACCATTGTTAAAAAAAACAACGAAGCTATTGATCGCTTCCATATAAAACCCTCATAGAAAATCATAAAAATTCAAAAACAAAATCTAAAACTACCAATTATTTCTTTGCAAACGCCAAAGTTGGTAGTCACGCTTAGCTTGTTCCCACTCTGCCTGGTGTATAAATTCTTCTGCATCAATTACTGCAATATTTTCATCTAACAAGCGAGGTGGTCTATCTACATCGCTCAATTCTTCATTTTTCCACGGCATTAGATACAAACCAACAGCAGCGGCAACATCGCCATGCACAGTCATACCCATAACGACATCGCTATTGCTTGAGCTCTCATCAGAATAAGAAAATGGAATCGTAAAAAAAATATAACCTAGAAATAGAAAATATTTCATTAGTCGACCTCCCCATTTGATGCCACATAATTATTGATACTTTCTTCTAAGTTATGGATCCAAGCGCTAACTAGATTATTAGTCTCTCCAGTTAGCGACTGATACAACTTATAATGTATCAACGCATCTTTTGGTCTAGATAAATTTTCTTCATATAATATTGCAAGATTTAGATGAGCTTCAGAATATTCTGGATCAACCTCGATCGCACGTTGATACAAAATTGATGCAGAGTAATAATCCTTTTTAATCTTGCTAATATAGGCAAGCCAGTTCATCGCCACCGTGTTTTGTGCTTGGCGCTTCAGTGCTTCCTTAAAATGTCTTTCAGATTCTATGTAATTCCTTTGATTAGCGTAAATGATGCCCAAATTTGTCCAAGGGCCAGTATAACTGGGAGCCTTTTGAGTAAGCGCATAGAACCCATTCCTAGCTGATTCAATATCACCATTCTGCATGGCGACGATGGCCTTATCATAATCCTGAGAGTACTGTCGTTGAGGCCGATCTCGACTTACCGCCTGCTGGGTCGAACTGGAGCAAGCAAGTAATAGACTAGCCAGATAGATCAGCGCAATTGGCTTAATATAATGAATCATAAACTTTCTCTAACTTAGGCTGCTTACCATATTTAGCTGGTGCTAATTTGGCCAATGCAAATAAACTTTTCCGAACACCTGATGTCCAGACACCTTCACCGACTAACGCCATATTTGTTTCATATTCTGCAATGGCTTTCTCTTCAAATGGATAGGCCTGCTCTTCCAAAAGAATCATATATTGCTCAAGTACATCGTCGTCCATTTTCTTAGGAACTTCAGACTCCATTAATGCTATTGCGAACTTCCGATACAACTCACCCAACTCAAAGTTCGCCAAAGTACTTACATCAGAGAAACCATATGATGAAGTTTTCATCAGCGCTGATATCGCTTTTTCCATTGCTGCACGGCGGCGAGGTAAGCTTTTTTCAATCGGTAGAGTAAGAGAAACCGCATTAGCTCGCTTCACATCTAACATTGCCAAGGTATAACTTGCATCAGCAGCTAAAAGTTGCGATGCGGAGTTATTTCTCCCTGAAGTCTCGTCAGCAACAACAATATTTCGCAGCCACTTGAGGTGCGTAGTAGAGTTCACTGGGTATAAGCCCGCAATCATAAGGCGTATCTTCTGGGCCTCACCCAAGGGATTGGGGTAGTTTTTTAAATACGAAGTAAGAACACGCTCACCGTCTCCATTACGTCCCGCAGAAATATAAAGCTTACCCGCTGTCAGTTGCGCTGTTCTACGAAGCGCTGCTGGTGATTCTTTACGATGAGCAATGCGTTCATACACAGCCGCAGCACGCTGAGGGTTTGCTGATTTTTCATACGCGATAGCTAACATCTTCTCTGCATCGAGTATCATTTGGTGGCCGCTGAATTCTGATACAAATTGATTTAGTACGCTGGCACTCTGCCCCCAGTCTTTAAGTTCATACAATTGACCCGCAGCATTAAACATTGCATCTGCCACTAGTGTCTTATCCGTTGACAAACTCGCAGCGCGTTGAAATAAATTAGCAGCGATTCTTGCTGCGCCGTCATCTTTAGCCTCTTCAGCTTGACGATATACTGAAATCGCCAACCGGCTCTGTGCAAGATTTTTTAAATCATTACTATCCGACTCTATTCGAGGCACAAGAGCAATATAGAATTTTTCAGCATTTACATAATCTTCTTTAGAAAAATACGCGTCAGCTAAAAGCCCTAGTGCTTTGTTGTGAAGACTTTCATCCTTCCAGTTACCCGCATTAACAAGCGGTAAACTAATGGCTATAACATCGTTAAAATTATCTAGCTGATAATAGTCTTCTGCTGCAGCTAGCAGCATAAAGGACCGTTTCTCGTGTGTTGGATATCGTGATGCAAAAGCGGATATTGATTCAAACACCGACTTTCGCGATTCACTTAGCACATCCTCACTTGCACCCTCACGCTTTAAGAGCTCAAACCATTGTCGATATGATTTAACTTGTGCCAGCGCTGCATCAGCTGGATTTTCAGTCAGGCTAGGTTCATAGGCTAATTTTCCGTACTGTATGGCAGCCTCATCAAATCGATCCGACTCATACAGCGTATCGGCATAATGCGCTATATTTTCTCCATTACTTTTATCATTTGGGAAAGTAGATATGATCTCTGCATACCGATCTGCCACCGCTGAATAATGCGGCTTAGCATTCGAGTTTTGTTCTTTAGCGAGCTGCTGAGCCTCAGCGTGTCGATACGCAACAACCGCCTCCATATATTGATGCACTAATTCGCGATGATTTTCATTATCTTCTTGGTCTTCCCACAATTCACTGCCAGCCCCATACGCAGCAATGTATTGCTCCTGCGCTGCCACAGCCAATCCTCTAAACCCTCCATTCACATACTGTTCAATTGCCAATTCACTATATTGCTTTGCTAGCTCGTGACTTGGATATTGTCGTGAGAACGATTCATACATAGACGCAGCATCGGTGTATCTTTTTTCCTGACTAAATATTTCAGCCACACCGCGATAAATGACAGGATAATATCGACCAGAATTACCGGCCAAATAGTCGTTTATATCTTCTATTTTGCTAAATTTGGAAAAAGCCTTACTCATGCCGCGAACAGTATCTCTTACAATTTCAGCGTTATTATCAATTGCTGAAAGTAATATATCTTCCAGAGTCGCTGCGTCTGATGAAAGATCTACTTCATTTAATATTTGTGCAAATGATGCTACCGATTCACGGTAGTTATCTAATTGATAGTAAGTCCACGCTTGCTTGTACTGCGCTAACCACCAAAACTCAGCATCCGACTCAGCTGTGGTAATTCGCTGATATTCAACAATGGCTTCCTCATAACGCTTGCGAAGATATAGCATCTCAGCGGCTCGAAAAGAGGCTTCACTAACACGCTTTGATTGAGGAAATTCCGCAGACAGCTGTCTTAATACATCGATGGAACGATCACCCATACTATTAAGATCATAGGCTCGAGCCAATTGATAAAGTACAAGGTCAGCAGCACTGTAATCGGGGTAGTCCGTGAGCAACTGTGTATATAATTTAATCGCTTCGCCCAAACTCTTATCCTGCTCATCAACAGATCCACTATCTTGATTAGATGACACAAGATGTGCTGACTCAGAATCTGCATACTCTAGCTTCAGATCTGCAGCTCGGCGCAGAGATTCAGCTCGCACCGCCGGTTCAGCACTTAAACTAATAACCCTTTCATAATGCTCAATCGCTGACAATCTTGCATCTTCGATAGCCTGTGCTGCATTTGGTATCTCTCGCTTGGGTGGCTTCTGTGTGATTAAGCGATCAGGATTTTGCCCACTCCTATCTAAGTACTCACCAATAGTCTGCCTTTCACCATCGACACTTGCATAGCTAGGCAGCACCCATGATAGCGATACTAGTAATAGCAAGGCCCTAGATTCAGCCATCGAAAATTCACATACTTTGGATAAGAAATAATCAAGTCTCATGATTCGTTTTCACTCCAGACAACACTAGACAGCTGTTGACGAAGACGCTCATAATTTCTAGCTAATGCAAATTCCGCCTCAGCAGAATAGGCCTCAGTTCTACGTCGGCGTTCGGCTATTTTTTCTAATGCTATTTTTTCTAGAGCGGCAGACCAATAGCTACGATGGTCTTCAACCTCAAGTAATAACCGCTGCGATTTATCCTTATTAACTCCCCCACCACTACCTTCAATGGCCGAGTTTAATCGGGTATAAATCCTATCTAACTGGCGAAACTCACCAAGCGCCTCACTAAAGCCAGGCGCATCTAGTATTAAGCTCAGATAACCGCCCATACGCTTAGCGGTTAAATCACTCAACCAAATATTCCAACCGTTATCTTCTGCCTCATCAGCGCTACGGATACTCTTTATTAAACCGCCGCTACGAATATCTTCCTCAATAACATCTAAATCAGTAATCGCTTGCTTTAAGCGCTCTACAGCAGAGGTATAATATTGTTGGGCTCTCGGCTCTTGACCGTCCCAGTGCAACATTAAATACGGAATAATTAACATTACTTCCTGCACTGCAGGGTCAAGCGGATCGCGACTGATTAACTCCATCCACGGCACCATTGCAGCACGCAAGTCTTTTTCTTTTTCACCCTTGGCTACTGCCCATGCACGACGAAAAGGGGACTCTCTACGAGACCAAGCGATGTCATCTTCTGAGCCTGACCACAAGTAGTCACTTACGACCACGTCACTTTCAGACTGCGCTGCAAAACCGACTTTATTTCTTTGTGTATTTGGGCTCAACAAGGCCCAACCCAAACCGACTAGCGCCTTATTAGCATAAGAACTTAAACGCCTAACTTGGCGAAAATAATTTATTGCAGCAACATTATCGCCTGCTTCAATATAGTAATAACCCAAACTTAAATTGGCCTTATCTTGAAGCAGTAAATTATCATTTTCTCCGTATTCCCCTGTGGAAATAGCGGTTAGAATTTGTACTCCATCCTGCGGAGAAGGCGATTTTAATAGTGACACTCCACGATTATAGTTTTCATAAAGATGAGACTGGGGCGCTTGAAGCCCGTCAACATTCGCGGCGGATAATATTGAAACACCAACATCGTCAACGCCCAGCCCCAGCTCCGCTATAGCAAGCTTAAAGGCCGCTACCATTTCATTTGAGATGGCTAACTGCCCACCCATTTTCTGCTCAGCTGCAGCTGCTTCTGTTAGGGCATCAAATGGGCGATGGGTTCGCGCATTGAAATAGGCCGCTCGCAATCGCGGGTCTCGCCCCGTGCCAGGAGAATACTCCTGAGAATAGCTATCAGAAAACACCACTGAACTTAGCGACGCGGCCATTAACGCCATCAATATTGATAATTTCATAGCGTGGGCCGCCAGTCTCGTAATGCCAACTCTGCGCTACCCATCATATTTGTCATGCCGTTACTCACAACACCTAACTCTATGTGTGTTTCACTATTAACACTCACCATTTGATCTAATCGCAGAAAGGTACGGTCAGCATTCGGCCCAGCATCATTTGGAAGGGCAATAATTTCAGCTCGGATTCGGTAATTTCCAACAGGTAATCGTAATTTTTCAATTTCGTGAAGGCCGCCATCTAACAAAACATTAGATTCAATTTTACTGTAGGCATAACGCACTGGGGTGCGATCATCAATTTGTATCTTAGCCGCTTGCACAACAAGGGTTTCAGCATTATTTCCAACATAGACTGAAACACGATTCAGCTCACCCGAATTGGCATTTTCTGCAGCCTTAATTGTTGCGTAAAAGCGCAGGGCTTCAGCCTTCACATCCACTAATTCTGTATCACTCGCAAGACCACTTTGCGACCCCACGACCAGAATTGAAATCAGGAGCTTTTGTATTTTTTTCCATGAAAAATACATCATAATTTATTCGCCACCTAGATTAATTACGCTCACTTTGCGACATTAAAATTCGTCCTAAGTATTACAACAACTACAACTCTGCAAGAGCCGCGCCAATGAGTTTTAAAGCTGAGGTTATTACCTAGCCAAACCGTAATTGAAAATATGAAGGCAAGAAAAATGAGGAGTAGCACACAAAACCAAGCGGAACAAAAACGTATCGTCAACGTATTGGACGACCTATCTCGCCCAAAGAATTAGCAAACGCACCACTTTGGAACAAATTTATATCTACTGTAAAAATCCACGACGCACCACTAGGACACAATTATTCCACTGCGTGACAACTAGGGTGCGCTACTTCAGCAGCGACCACAGCAAACACAAAAATAAAACGAGAGATGTTAACTGCCAAGCCAATAGAGGGTTGCGACCAAAAAGTGGCTGAAATTCATCACTCATAAACTGGGGATTAGGATGCTCCAAGTCATAAACAAACTCCGAAACATCACTATAGCGTAGCTCAGGTGTAACACTTAACGCACGGCTCAATGCAGCGTCTAGCCACAGCGGCACATGCGGATTGTAATGACAGGCAGATACGTACTCTAGACGAGAAAACGCGGCCACACTTGTGCAATTTGGCAATTTTCCTCGGTATGGCGCATGCCCCGTTAGCATCTCAAACACAATCACCGCCAGAGAGAATTGATCCGAGCGAGCCGTCGGACGCCGCCCCAAAACATGCTCAGGAGCAGAGTACTGCGCTGTACCCAACACAATATCACGCTCAATAGGCACAGCAATCTCAGCCAACCCAGCAACATAGCAGGAACCAAAGTCAATTATTTTAATCGCACCATCATCACCCACGAGTATATTGTCAGGCTTTATATCTTGGTGGTATGTATCGCGTCGATGCATGCTCTGCAGCCCTTTCGCCACCGGCACGATCATTTTCAACATACTCTGAGTGGCAGGCATAGGGTTACTTTCCATCCATTGCCCTAAGGTCAAACCCGGCGAATAGGCAGACAGATAATACAGACAACTAGGCGGCTTGGGAGGCTCAACAATATCAATCACGTATTCGCTCTGAATACGCCGACCAATCCAACCTTCCAATATAAATCGCTCTATGTACGCCGGGTCATCATTATAATTAGCCGACGGCGTCTTCATCACATAATGCTGGTCAGCGGTAGCATCATAAACCTTATACAGCTGACTCCGAGGACTGGCATGAATCTCTTCCTCTATCACCAAGCCATCCAGAATCATGCCTGCGTTCAAGGGGGGCGGAAACGACAACTTCGTTAATTTGCGGTATACATCACCCGCATCCTCCAGAGGTAAAGCGTCAACTCGCAACAACTGACAACTCAAATTATCATCACTGCCCGCCGCCAAGGCCTCATCGATCAAACTCTGCGCCGCCGCGCTTAAAACCCCACCGCAACTGTTAAGAATAGTTAGCATACCAGCACTACTAAGTACGTCGTGAATACCATCCGTACTTAATAAAAAAACATCGCCAACGGCAACATCCGTAGCGCGATAATCTACATCTAAATTAATATCCAGCCCCATCGCCCTCGTCAAACAAGGACGACCACGACCTATTGGCATAGCATGATCTCGCGTAAGCTGTTCAAGAACCCCGCTTCTTAAACGATATATGCGACTATCACCAACATGAAATAAATGCGCTGTTTGAGATTTAAAGATCGCAATACTTAGCGTAGAAACATAACCTTTCTCCGCCTGCAAATAATGCTGCCCCTGGCCGTAAAGCCAACGATTTAAGGCATTGAGCACTTGTTGCGCAGACCGCTTAACCGACCAAGAGTCTGGCGTAGAATAATAATCACTTAAAAAACTTGTGACACACGCTTCTGCAGCCTCCTTTCCTGCCTCTGACGTAGACACGCCATCAGCGATTACCGCCACCGCACCCTTGGTAGTAAGTTGTTGATTATCAGGAACGCGAATGCCAAGACTATCTTCATTAACACGCTTTTGCCCAGCACTGCTGTACTGGGCAATCGACAACGTCAAGCCGCCACTAAAGTGCATCAGCTCTACCCCAAAGGCCAAGTCATAAGATGGACACTTTAGCTTACTTCGATCAAAGCAACACTACCATCCTCATTCAACTCGGCAGTGTGACCTTGCGGCTCCTCCATGAACTGGACAGCTGCAAATACAATGGCCGCACACGCTGCAATCACCATAAAGAAATCAGCATTACTCACAAAAGATAAAACGGTTAGAAAAATAACTGCTCCCACATTACCGTAGGCTCCTGTCATCCCCGCAATCTGACCAGTCATACTGCGCTTAACCAATGGCACAATCGCAAACACCGCACCTTCACCCGCCTGAACAAAGAACGAGCAGCACATTGTCGCTACTACCGCCAACCAAACCGGCCAAGCTGAATCAATCTGACTCAACACCATATAGCCTACCGCCAGACCAGCAACAAGAATCGATAACGATTTACGACGACCAAAATTGTCAGACAAATAACCACCACCAGGACGAGCAGCAAGATTCATAAACGCAAAACCCGAGGCCAACATACCTGCCGCAACAGCGCTCAATGTGAATGTTTCCATAAAGAAAAGCGGCAACATGGAGACTACGGCCAACTCAGAGCCAAAGGTCACAAAATACGCAACATTAAGAATAGCAACCTGTTTAAACTTGTACTGCTGCATTGGCGGTGTAGGAACATTATTCAATACATCACTATTAACACGCAGAATTTGACTAACCTGAACAACAAACAACACCGCCAAAACTATATACAAGCCCAGCGAAGCCATTTCGTTAAGCATGCCCAAATTTGCCGGTGACAATTTCCAAGTCAGCACAGCAAGCGCTAAGTACATCGGTACGCACATGATTATGTAAAACACCAAATCACGTTTATTACTAACAACTAGACCACCAGACTTTTTAGGTTTGAAATATGTCGAACCCTTTGGCGTGTTGCGAGCGCGCCAATAAAAGAAAAAACCATACGCAAACGCGAGCAGACCCGTGGTTGCTATAGCATAACGCCAACCGTTTTCCCCGCCATAAATTAACGCCAACGTGGGCAAACTCATTGCAGCCACCGCCGACCCAAAATTACCCCAACCGCCATAAACACCTTCAGCCAAGCCAACCTGACGAGCAGGGAACCACTCCCCAACTAGACGAATACCAATAACGAAGCCGGCACCAATGAACCCCATCAAAAACCGCAACAAAGCTATCATTTCATAGCTATTCGCCATGGCGAAGGCCACACAAACAAGGCCACCCGAAATCAATAAGGCGCTAAAAACAATACGAGGACCAAATCTATCTACCAACATCCCCACAATAACTCGCGCTGGTATTGTTAATGCCACATTCAAAATCATTAACGCCTTAACCTGCTGGGTATTCAGGTCGAACGCTTCTTTAATAGCCGACAACATCGGCGCAAAGTTAAACCACACAACAAAAGTTAGGAAGAAAGCAAACCAACTCAGATGCAGTAGCCGAATCTTATCTTGCTTGAGATCAAGCACATTTAAGGTCGAGGAAGACATTCACCGCTCCATTTTAAGTAAAAGGGTATCTTCCGAGCGATGAGCAATCACTATGCCAAGCAGCTCCGCGACCACACAAAAAATAAACTAAACCGTTGATTCAAAAGAATTATTTTTATATTAAAGAGCTTAAGTCCATATTTTGCACCAAAACAGATCACCGGATATTACCCCTCAAACCAAAACAAGCGCACCACAAACGAACATTACGCCCTATCAAACCCCACTCCCGATGCTAAAACCGCTAGGCTTACGCACCTTAAATGGGCCGAAAAAACAAAAAAACCTTAAAAAACAACAGATTAAAATTCAACAAAACCCATGGCACAGACCTTGCTAATCTGATCACGAAAGCCTAAAACAGCCTAGCATCAAAGTGACAAGCATCACCGCACGAACAAAAGAAAGTATTAAGGATGTATGTAAATGACTGACAAACAACGCCTGCTCATCATTGGTAACGGCCCAGTTGGCCACCAATTTATCGAATCTATTGTCGAGAGCGGTCAGTCTGATCAATTCGACATTACCGTTATTGGTGAAGAGCCACGTCATGCTTATGATCGCGTCCATTTAACGGCCTGGTTTGAAACCCGCAAAGCGTCTTCTTTAAACATGGTGAAAGAAGGCTTTTACCAAGACAACCACATCACGGCTCTATGCAATGAAAAAGTAACTGAAATTGATCGAGCTGCAAAAACCGTAAGCACCGACAAAGACCAGAAATACACCTATGACAAGCTTGTCTTAGCCACGGGCTCCTTCCCCTTCGTCCCTCCCGTGCCTGGACATGACCGCAAAAACTGCTTTGTTTACCGCACTATTGAAGACTTAGAAGCCATTACTGCTGCAGCTAAAAATGCAAAAGTCGGCGCCGTTGTCGGTGGCGGCTTACTCGGCCTAGAGGCCGCAAAAGCTATCAAGGACCTCGGTTTAAAAACCCATGTTATAGAATTTGCACCTAGACTCATGGCGGTGCAAGTCGACGACGGTGGCGGCACGTTGCTGCGACGCAAAATAGAAGATTTAGGTGTATCAGTACACACACAAAAAAATACCCAACACATTATTGATGGCGATGACTGTATTCATAAGCTGCAATTTGCTGACGGTGCTGAATTAGAAACGGATATTTTAGTATTTTCTGCAGGTATTCGCCCACAAGACGCCCTTGCCCGCCAGTCTGAACTCGATATAGGCGAGCGCGGCGGTATTGTTATTAACGACAACTGCCAAACTTCTGACCCTGCAATATACGCTATCGGCGAGTGCGCCCTATGGGGCGGCCGCATATACGGCCTAATCGCACCCGGTTGGGACATGGCTCGCGCCGCTGCTGATCACGTACTAGGCGGCATCGAACAAAATACGTTTACAGGTGCTGACATGAGCACCAAATTAAAACTTATGGGTGTTGATGTAGCCTCCATTGGCGACGCTCATGCAAGCACTCCCGGTGCAAAGTGTTACACCTTTATTGACGAACAAACCGAAATTTACAAAAAGATTGTTGTTAGTAATGACGGCCAGCATTTACTTGGTGCCGTACTTATTGGCGATGCCAACGACTATGGCACCTTACTGCAATTTGCACTCAACAAAATCACGTTGCCCGAGCAACCTGAAGGCATGATACTACCCAGCCTAGATGGAAGCGCCAGCGCCGGTCTCGGTGTTGATGCCCTTCCTGATACAGCGCAAATATGCTCTTGTAATAATGTTAGCAAAGGTGATCTCTGCGCCGCGGTACAAGACGGCGCTTTAACAGTAGGCGACCTAAAAGCCTGTACAAAAGCCGCAACTACCTGTGGTGGCTGTACTGCGCTTGTTGGACAAGTTCTCAACGCCGAACTCACAAAAATGGGCGTTGAGGTTAACACCGATCTTTGCGAACACTTTCCTTACACCCGCCAAGAAATCTATCACTTGGTTCGTGTTAGTCAAATCAAGTCATTTGACGAACTCCTTGAGAAGCACGGCAGTGGCCATGGCTGTGAAATTTGTAAGCCAACCGCAGCATCTATTCTAGCGTCTTGCTGGAATGACCATATTCTTGAGCCACAGCTCGCGAGCCTGCAAGATACTAATGATCGCTATTTAGCCAATATGCAAAAGAACGGGACGTATTCTGTGGTCCCACGCATGGCAGGCGGTGAAGTTACACCAGATGGTTTAATCGCTGTTGGTCAGGTTGCCAAAAAATACCAGCTCTATACCAAGATAACAGGAGGGCAACGCGTCGATTTATTTGGAGCTACTCTTGATCAACTCCCACTCATTTGGGAAGAGTTAATTAGCGCAGGATTTGAATCTGGGCACGCCTACGGTAAGTCGCTGCGAACCGTCAAATCTTGTGTTGGCTCAACATGGTGTCGCTACGGTGTTCAAGACAGTGTTGGCAAAGCCATCGATCTCGAAAATCGCTACAAGGGATTGCGCTCACCACATAAATTAAAAATGGCGGTTTCTGGCTGCACCCGGGAATGTGCAGAAGCGCAGAGTAAAGATGTTGGCGTTATCGCAACCGAAAAGGGTTGGAACCTCTATCTTTGCGGAAACGGTGGCATGAAACCTCGGCACGCAGACCTTTTCGCTTCAGATATCGACACTGACACCATGGTTAAGTACATCGACCGTTTCCTGATGTTTTATATTCGCACAGCAGATCGTTTACAACGCACATCAGTATGGATGGAAAATTTAGAAGGCGGTATCGACTACCTACGCAAGGTCATTATCGAAGATTCCCTAGGAATCTGCGCTGACCTTGAAGCAGAAATGGAACACATTGTCGACACTTATCAGTGCGAGTGGAAAACAGCGATTGAAAATCCAGAAAAAGTGAAACAATTCCGCAGCTTTGTTAATGCAGACAAAAGTGACAAAGAAATTGTATTCATACAGGAGCGAGGTCAAATCCGGCCCGCAACCGAAGCTGAAATAAATACTGGCGCCGACTTAATCGCCGTCGCCTAGCTCATTTTAAAGACCAGCCAGGAACCCTGAGTACCTGACTGACGCAATAATTGATACTACAAAGGATTAGCCAATGTCGTGGACAACTATCTGCCGGCTCGATGACATACTGCCCAACACTGGTGTTGCTGCTTTAATTGATGAAACTCAAGTAGCGATATTCCGCGTTGACAATACGGTTTACGCGCTCGCTAATAAAGACCCGTTTAGCAATGCCAACGTGCTTTCGCGAGGCATTATTTGTAGCGTAAAAGGCACTCTTGCCGTTGCCTCTCCAATCTACAAACAGCATTTCAGTCTAGAAGCTGGACAATGCTTAGAAGACGACAGCGTTTCAGTAAAATCTTACCAAGCACGCACTGAAGGTGACACAGTGCAAATACACGTTTCCCATTAAACCACGACCTAAAGAAAGAAACTGTCGGGTTTACACTAAGTCTCCCCCCTCGTCCGGCCACCACTTAACGTGGTGCCGGCTTTTTTACATATTTTAACTTTCTTCTCGCCACAGTAATGTAGTTAGAGCTTAACGCTACTAGCTCGACCAGATACTAGGTATCGAAAACATAATCAAGCCACGCCCTCCGTAAACAAAGGCAGTATACTTAACACAACTTGCTTTGACTCCTGCTGCGACTGCCCATTCACAGCACCATCACCTTGCGCCAAAAAATGAAAACTATTATGCAAAGCTGAACCTAAAAAAATGGTTGCCAACACCCCAGCATCGGTTTTAGAAGATAGGGTGCCACTCTGCTGTAACTCAAGAAATCGCGGTAACAACATCGCATGAAGAGAATAATGCTCCGCCATTGCCCCATCGTTAAAATTCTTTCGTCCCCACAATGAAGCCGTCAACGGAATAATAGCAATATAAAATGATTTGGCTGCCATATAAACCGATTGCAACCATGCAACTATGTCGTCATCAAGCTCCGCTTTAATGGCAAACTTTACCTCCCTTACTTCAGGTAGGCGCTCTCTAATTAAGGCGTATAACAAACCGGTTTTATCACCAAAATTGTTGAACACACTCGCTTCTGTCGTACCGGCACAATGCGCAATATGACGTGTTGTCATAGCGGTGACGCCATTTTGCTGAAGCAATCCGTAAGCGGCATCTAACAACTTTTCTCTAACCCTTGGCCTAGCCATTCATTTATCCCTCAAAGCACTGGCACTCGCTAAGATGAGTAAAAATCCAGTGACAAAATCCATTTAAATACGATGACAAAGCCTATAAAGCACATTACTTCAACATGAGGCCACAATACACGACCTGACTACTAAAAAAGTTGAATAGCAAATATCATATCGGCAACTTAATCAAAATAATGACTAGGGTAACGCAAAATGCCTCACTCACACACTGTAAAGATAGAGCGCCAGCCACCACTATTATGGGTAACAATTAACCGTCCACAAGCGCGCAACGCTGTAGATGGAAAAACCGCTAGCGCACTCGCCAGTATTTTTACAGATTTCGATGCCGACCCAGACTTATCGGTGGCAATCTTAATGGGTGCAGAGCAAAACTTCTGCGCTGGAGCAGACTTAAAAGCCATAGCCAGTGACAACCCTGAACTCCGCAACCCACTAACCAGTGACGGTATTGGGCCAATGGGCCCAAGCCGACTAACCTTGAGCAAACCTGTTATTGCCGCTATTGACGGATATTGCGTTGCCGGTGGATTGGAACTCGCGCTTTGGTGTGACTTGCGCGTTGCCACTGAGCGAGCAGTTTTTGGCGTATTCTGTCGACGCTTTGGCGTCCCGCTTATTGACGGAGGCACAGTTCGCCTGCCGCGTCTAATAGGCATGAGCCACGCAATGGACATGATTCTTACCGGACGTGCTGTAAACGCCAGCGAGGCCCTAAACATCGGCCTTGCAAATCGCTTAGTGGCGCCAGAAAATTTACGTGCCACAGCCGAGGAACTTGCGCTGCAAATAGCCAACTTCCCTCAACAATGCCTACGCAACGACCGCCAGAGTGCTTATCAACAATGGGGGATGAATGAAGATGCCGCCATAAACAACGAATTTCAATTAGGTCTCAAGACCCTCGCTAGCGGTGAAACAAATGCCGGCGCAAAGCGTTTTGAACAAGGCAACGGACGTCAGGGGCGTCAAGAAAAGCCACCAAAACCACAGTAAATAAATGCCAATACCACAAACAAAATACGCACAAGGATATTTGCCGAAATAGTGTGGACACACAAGACCGATAGACATGACTTAGCCAAAAGCCCCCGATGCGCGCCCAGACTAAGCATCCGGTGATCTAGCATCGTACTCTGGCCATTCAGGGGGCAAATAGGCAAGATCCTCGGCGTCATCTATATCGCGCACAACATGACGTTCAATATAAGACATTCCGCATTGATCTAATCGCTGACGAGTTTGATCCGCCACACTTGCGCTGCTCCAAGAAATATTATGAAAAACCTCAGGGCGAAAGTGCCGCATGCCAAGTAAAGCATAACCGCCATCAACACAGGGCACCAAGCAAGCATCATGCTCTTTTAATGCACTAGCAGCCCAATGCAGTACCTCGACATCTATTTCTAAGCAATCGCTACCAATGACCAAAACTGCATCAACATTAGCTAATCCATGGCGTACTGCAAATGACATACGCTCACCTAAATCACCACTGCACTGACCATGTAATTCAACACAGCTAGGGATGACTATATCCCGCCAACTTGGTGAATCTGGTGCGGGAGTCATCCACAAATTAACAAAAAACTGGTAGTTGTGCTCCGAATCTTCAACGGCAATCTCACAATGCCCCAGCATTCTAACAAGCATTTTTTTTGCTAAAGCCGCTGCGCCATGCGCACCTAAAGCTGGAATCAACCGTGTTTTCGCCAAGCCCGCAACAGGAGCCTTGGCAATAACTTGAATTCCAATTCGCCGTAACAACCGGCTAGACTCAGCACTAGTCATAACGCTTCGCCAATTTATCTGCCGATACCCCAAGCCAATACAAAAGACGTAATCGCCACATTAATATCACGGTCTTGCAAATGCCTCGTCGTTGCCAACGACGCCCCGAGGTTATGATCTTTAAGCGCAAACATGCGGGGGCGGATCGCTTTCGCAGCTTAGTTGACAAGGCGATATCCTCCATCAAATCCTGCTCAGGAAAACCACGTAATTCTTCAAAAACATCACGGCGCACGAAAATTCCTTGATCACCAGTAGCAATACCCGTTAAACGAGAACGCCAATTCATAAACCAAGCAATCACGAAAAATATCGTCGCATCGCCACTGATACTGACATCAAAGCGCCCCCACTGATGTTTTTTAACACCCTCCAGCAATGCTTTGAAACCCAAGCTCGGCAGCAGACTATCGGCATGCAAAAATAATAATATAGGGCTCTTCGCCGCTGCCGCACCAAGATTCATTTGTTTCGCTCGCCCACGCTCACTTGATAAGCACGAAAACCCATAATTCATGATCATTGCTTCCGAACCATCCACACTCCCACCGTCAACGAATATCACGTCTACACGACATTGCTCTTCCGTTATCTGCGTAGCTAAACGCGTACAAAACTGAGGTAAACCCTGAATTTCATTAAGCACCGGAACTACCACAGTCAAAGCCGGACTTTGTGCTTTACGCAGCTCAGATTTACTCATTCCGCTCTTCAGCTCTCGAAATCACGGCGAGGATAAACTTACTAGCGAGCAACATCATTTAAATCCCAATTATAATCGGTATAACTTATACCAATACTGTCTTCACTTAACCGTTCTGACACAAGCTTGCCATTAACAATAATTCCCGAACCTGAATCCTGCAACCCTAATGCATCAGCATAAGCTGCTAAAAACTGAGACACTGAATGTACGCCATTCCACCCTTGCTCAAAATCAGCTTTATACCACTTGAAAATAGGTGAGATATGAAGCTCTCCATTAGCAAAATAATGGCGATTGCGATCACGCAGAAAATTTTCAGTCACCGCTGCCAATTGTTCGTCTAATTTATCGCCAGCATAGGCATCATTAAGTAATGCTGGACAGCCGATGCTTGCACAGTTCACAGCAAAATGAATCCTAGGCTCATTATACCGCCCCGACCCTCGAATCAAGTTATGCTCTATGTCATCAAGACTGCGAACCTCTCCTAGCAAATTGACAAACTCTTTCTTCCACGGTGACGTAAAAAATGACCCCAAATCCTTTATAGAATCAATATCGGGATAGCGGCTCAAAATCAATTCGACTGTCCACGCGTTGTAGGCATTAATCAAAAAAGCGAGTTGCTGCATTTTTGGCCAGCTATCAAAGCTCTTTTTCGTCACTTTCGACATATCAGTTAAATAGGTAAGCAATAACAAGCGATCTTTTTTTATTCCCGCGTAATCGACTCGACTTTCCCGCCCATCTCGAACCATTTCAACATGTTGCTGTAAAATAGTTGCCCATGGCGTATGGGAAAAGGTGTTGGCAAACGAAGAGTTTGCGGCCAATATCGCCATTAATATAAAACCTACCCTTTGTAGACTGTTCATCATCCAGCTGATCCCCCCATACCTAGACCTCTCAAGCAATAGCACAAAACAAAGCTATTGCGCATTTACAAACCATTCCTATAAACTCAATACATGCTCACTATTTGTTATTGCCTTAACCACACGGGCCATGACACAGAATGGATTGCAATGACTCGTAAATGGACTTTACTCAATCACACCCTAATTAGCCCGCTGCTACCGCGACGTCCCGGCGTTTCCGATTTGCAAAAGAGTCGCGACCAGTTTGTTATTTGTATTCTACTCAGCGCCTATTTATACATTCTGTTTATCAATCTATTTAGCCGCTTTGCGCTCTCCCCAATTGAGCCAATACACACCATCATTAGTGTATTTTCTCTAATCGTCCTGATCGGCGCCACTGTCTCTGTCGCTATTCTCAAATTCACAGGTCAGCGGGCTGTTGCGCTTAATACATTTATAGCTGCTTTAAGCGCTGCTTTTACCTGGGCTGCCTTACAAACAGGAGGACTATTCTCACCAATTAACCCCTGCGTCATTATTTTACCAATTTTGGCTATTATGGGGATTAGTGTTCGCGCGGGTATTGCCTGGTCCATTGCATTATTTCTCGCCGCTTACACGCTGTTCAGTGCTGATCAACAAGGCATTCACTTTCACAGCGTTATTCCAGAAAAAGACCTGAGTATAGCTGTGTTTGCGGGTTTATCCACCGCAACCTCATTTATCATATTCATTACGATTTACTACGATTTAACATCACGCACACTGCACAAGCAATTTGAAGATGAACACAATAAATATATTCATCTGGCACACCATGATAGTTTAACTGGCATCGCAAATAGACGACATTTTATTAATGAAATTGAAAGTGCTATCTATAACGCTAAACTCGTTAACACCTCATTTAGTGTGTTATTTTTTGACTTAAACCAATTTAAGGAAATCAATGACACTGGCGGCCACCACATCGGCGACACAATACTGGTGGAATTTGCTAAACGACTGCGCTCGCATACCCGTGCGACCGATGTAGTTGCTCGTCTTGGTGGCGATGAATTCAGCATATTACTGCTTGGCCTCTGCGATAAAAATATTATTAAACAAAAAATATCCACGTATTTATTATCTCTTGACGAGCCAATACATATTGAAAATATAACTTACCTAATCAGTGCGAGTGTGGGTTATGCCATTTACCCAGACAACGGCCACGACTATGAATCTTTATTAAGAGCTGCTGATCAAAATATGTATAAAGTTAAAAACACGCACAAAAATGCAATCACAAAATAATTATTCACCAATCTAAATATCCCGCCACTGCTTGCAAAATATCTGGCTGCTCCATTCCTGATACCCAAACAACTAACACCGAGGCGTCCTGCCCCCTATCAGGAATATCCGGAGCGGTAACACGTTTATGTATTGTGCCTTTTATAATGTCACCAAACGGATAGATACCATGAGATAGTACGACAAAATCGTGGTGTAATAATCGACCTTTATTTTCTCCATGCCGCACGTCTGTTTTTAAGCCCATACCAACTATCGCAATATGTAACTGTAAGTTATCTGTTTCTAAAGAATCAGGGGTAAAACTAAGCGTTAGCATTTGCGCCCCCTCAGGCCATCGAGCCCTCAGTACACCCACCGTCCTATCACTCACTGGGAGCTGGTTTGCGGTTACTTGACTACCACCGCTAAACCAGCCACGCCATTCACGACTATTTACCACAAATCCCGGCGTGTAAACTTGCGACACCATACCGATGCGACTCATATCACGCTGCCGACGAGTATTCCCTGGGAGCGCAAAACGATCTTGCCAACCAAGTTGATCCCAGTAATCAACATGAAATGCGATCGGTATAAACTGTGAAAACAAGTTTGGGGCCCGCTTTAAAGATGACAGCCATGCATCAGCATTAGGGCAACTACTACATCCTTCTGAGGTATATAGCTCAACCGTGGTGGTAGCATGATTCGCACTACGTAGCGTCAACGCCCGTGCCGACAACGGTATCGAACTACAAATAAATAGCAGGCACATTGCGACAACACACCGCTCCAAAAGGTATCGCTGCAACAACATATCCTCTCCTTAATTATTAACAACTAATTGACTACAACCTTCGTTACGGATTGAGACGCACACGCAATACAAGTGTTACAAAAAAACGTAGCTAGTTTGGATTAATAGTAAAAAAGAAATTAATAAAAGATGACTAGAACAGGAAACGATTAGCTTTCTTAAGCACAATTACAGGTAAATATAGACTTTTATGACAATTACACCCACTGCTGAATCAACGTAGTTACAGCGAACCAGAGCGCATCTTTATAAAAATGAGCTACATTGCCAAGATATCATCTAAAAATCAGCCTTGAGAGCAGGACCATAGCCCGTTAAGCTGGCAGTATTAACTAACACACTAATATCTGAGGCTATGTATGGCAATATTCAGCAGACTCCCTAAGCACCTTGCCAGCATCGCTCGGCGTTGCATTATTTTATTGGCGTTTTTAATAGTCAGTGCTTGTACAAGTACTGACACCCAAGCACCTGCCCCGCCAACCATGCAATCTGGTTTCACTGCCTGTGAATCTACTCGGCCTGAGATGTGCACACGGGAATATCGTCCTGTCTGTGGTCATATTGATACCGGCGTACGCTGTGTCACAGCGCCCTGTCCATCAGAGCGACACAACACCTATGGCAACGCCTGTAGTGCCTGCGCAGACGAAAATGTGATTGGTTATGAAATCGGTGATTGCGCGAGCTATGGCAAATAAACACGCCATAAAAAAAGGGCCCGGATTTTACATCGGACCCTTTCGCTTAGCCTTGTAAATTCCGACTAGCGTTCAATAATCGCCGTAACGCCCTGACCACCAGCGGCACAGATCGAAATTAAGCCACGACCACTGCCCTTTTCTTCCAGCATTTTGGCCAAGGTGGCAACAATTCGACCACCTGTTGCCGCAAACGGGTGACCCGCCGCCAAAGAGCTGCCATTCACATTTAACTTGCTGAGATCAATACTACCCAGCGGCTTATCCAAGCCTAACTTTTCCTTGCAGAAAGCGTCGTCTTCCCAAGCTTTAAGTGTTGCTAAAACTTGGGCGGCAAAGGCTTCGTGAATTTCATAATAATCGAAATCCTGTAGCGTCAGCCCTGCTTTTGCCAGCATACGAGGCACAGCATAAGCGGGGGCAAGTAATAACCCTTCTTTTTCAGAGGCACCATCTTTACCAAAGAAATCAACTGCGGCTGTCTCAACAATCGTCAAATAAGCTCGCACGGGCAAACCACGCTCTTTTGCCCACTCTTCACTAGCCAAAAGAACCGCTGAGGCACCATCAGTCAATGTAGAGGAGTTACCCGCCGTTAATGTTCCCTTGCCACTTTCCTTATCGAACGCTGGCTTCAAACCAGCCAATTTTTCAATCGTGGTATCTGCACGCAAGATATTATCTTTTTCCACGCCATTAAATGGGGTGACCAAATCATCAAAAAATCCGCGAGCATAGGCCTCACCTAATTTCTTATGGCTTGCACACGCCAGCTCATCCTGCTGATCACGAGGAATCTGCCATGCTTTTGCGGTAATTTCAGTATGCTCACCCATAGACTTATGAGTGCGTGGCTCGGCATTGGCGGGAATTAATACACCCACATCCTTAGGGCGCAACTGCATAAACGGTTTTACGCGATCACCAAAACTACGCGCTTTATTCACTTGCAAAAGGATTTTACGTAAGCCCTCACTCACGCCAATAGGCGCATCTGAAGTGGTGTCTACACCACCGGCAATACCCGCATCAATTTGTCCCAATGCAATTTTATTAGCAACCACATTGATAGCCTGCAAGCCCGTACCACACGCTTGCTGAATATCAAAACACGGCGTATTGGGGTCTAGTGATGTGCCCAGCACTGACTCACGCGTTAAATTAAAATCGCGGCTGTGCTTCATTACAGCACCCGCAACAACGTCGCCAAGACATACATTTTGCAGGCTATAACGCTGCACCAAACCCTCTATTGCCGCTGTGAGCATAGTCTGATTGCTCACACCAAAGTAAGCAGTGTTAGAACGTGTAAACGGAATACGGTTACCACCAATGATCGCAACGCGTTTAATTGCTTGGGACATAATCTGACCTCAGAAATCGTACTAGGAGTAATGGGAACGCAGTTTATCAAGCTTATCTGTGCCGACATTGGCTGAATCGACCACGCTACAAGTCTGCACTGTCAATCACCTCGTGGCGCAGTAAGGCTACAATGCCAAAATAAAGGGAACTACACGCCTTTTCTATGGCCACACGGCAATGTAAACCTAATTGATATCAATCACACCCCTAATGGAGACCTGAATATGAGCGATAAAATTGAAGAGCTGATTAATTCAACGGCTGGTAAAAAGTTGCTGGGGGCAATGGGGGTAACCGTAGCAACAGACTTACAGCGCTACAATGCCAATCAAAGCAGCTATTTCTCCGGTGCAGTGCTAGTTGGCGCCGGTCAAAATGCAAAACTACTTAGCGCGGTTCAAAAAAACCTAGCCGACAGCGATGCACAAGTCACTTATAGCCCTGATGCGGCCCAACAGCTTGGCGACAGTATCACAGATAATACCAATGGCGACCGCTACCAAGCCTTGATATTTGACGGAAGTGGCTTTATCGATGCCACCGAGCTTATTTCCGCTTACCACTTTTTTAATGCCAATATTCGCAAGCTAAAAAGCAGCGGTCGCATCGTCATTCTGGGCCGTCCTCACATGCAATGCGCCACACCAGAGGCTGCCGCCACGCAGCGAGCACTAGAAGGCCTAAGCCGCTCACTTGCTAAAGAAGTCGGAGCCAAAGGTGCTACCGCCCAATTAATAACGGTTGCCGAAGGTGCCGAAGCAAACCTAGACAGCAGCCTACGCTTTATTCTTTCACCCAAATCAGCCTATATCAGCGGACAAGTCATCACAGTTCGTGCCGCCGAGATCGTCAATCTTGCTGACTGGCACAAACCACTTGCTGGGAAAATAGCCTTAGTCACCGGCGCATCTCGTGGTATTGGTGAGGCTATTGCAGACACCCTAGCCCGAGACGGCGCAACTGTTGTTGGCGTAGATGTCGCCCCCATGGAGGCGGATCTAAACAAAGTGATGGCACGTTTAAACGGCAAAGCCGTAGTGGCCGATATCACCAACCCAGATGCCCCCGCCACAATCGCTAAAGCCCTAAGCGATCTAGGTGGCGTAGACCTTATTGTTCACAACGCGGGGGTCACCCGAGACAAAACCATTGCCAACATGACAGAACAGCAATGGCTGATGACATTAGACATTAACTTAGCTGCCGCGCAACGGATTACCAGCGAGCTGTTAAAAACCAATACGATTAACGACGGCGGCAGTATTGTTGGCGTTTCATCAATGAACGGTATTGGCGGTCAACGCGGACAAACAAATTACGCGGCATCCAAAGCAGGTGTCATTGGCTATGTCGATTTTATGGCCCAATCTAAAGAGCTTGCGGCTAAAAACATCACGGTTAATGCTGTTGCTCCAGGCTTTATCGAAACGGCCATGACTGCGGCAATCCCGTTATTTACCCGTATGTTTGGTCGTCGCCTCAACTCTTTGTCTCAGGGTGGCTTGCCCCTAGATGTTGCTGAAACCATTTCGTTCTTTGCGAACCCCGCATCACGCGGTGTCAGCGGCAATACCGTCAGAGTTTGTGGCCAATCTTGGTTTGGCGCTTAAACCTTAGCCCTAAACAAGGCTGACCTAGCCTTACCCTAATTTTATAAGTAGGGTAAGGCCGCTTTCCTTTCGATTCACAACACATCCGAACTTAGCGCACCGCTATCAACTCAGTCGTGTTATGAAGTTTTTCTTTTTCGGACATCTCTAAGCAAATACGAGTTATTGGGTCCGCGTTTCAGCTCAAACAAATCTATTGCCTTTATTAAACTGCTTAAATTTTTATAGCCGTAATTTCTGGTATCAAAGGATGTTTTATTCGAGATATGAGCTCCCACTGGGCCAAGGGCAGCCCATCCACTGTCCTCTTCCGTTGCCTCTATGGCTTGGCGGAGCAGGTTTATTAGCTTGGTATCAGATTTTATATTTTTGGGCTTTTCCTGACTGTCATCGCAGGATTTAGATTTTTGATCTAAAAACAAGAACTTAGAGCATGCATTAACAAAAGGGGTAGGTGTTTTGCGCTCGCCAAAACCCAACACCACTTTACCTTCTGCAAGTGCCCGAGTAACCATGGGTGTAAAATCACAATCGGACGATACAAAGCACATTACATCGATATTTTTGGTGTACATAACATCCATTGCGTCAATAACAAGTGCAATATCTGACGCGTTCTTGCCCTTGGATAAATCATATTGCTGCACTGGCTGAATTGCATATTCATGCAACAAATCTTCCCATGGTTTAATAGACGGCTTTTTCCAATTCCCATAAGCCTTTCTTATTGTTACTACACCGTATTTTGCTACTTCACTTAGCACATCTTCAAATTTGTTGGCGGGTGCATTATCGGCATCAATAAATAATGCGATTTTTTGTTTAGAATCATCCATTGTCATCATCTCTTAATGAAGCTTCACCTCAGCGTTTTCTGTATCTATTTACACTATACACCCAAGTATTTTTATTTTTCTGTTGAGTGACGCTATGATGGCATTCGCATCGTTTGAATCAAGGAGGATTCACAATGCCATCAGCTCGCAACTTAGTGATACCTATAAGTGTCCGCGTAGTGCCTGTAATGACGCTTTTACTGCTATTAATATCTTATCCAACGCCGACCCTGTTGCATGCCGCTGCTAGCACCACTGGCACCCCCCCTTTGATGCTAGCCAATCGGTATCACAGCGACATTGATATAACCGCCTATTGGGTAAGTGAAAAGCTTGATGGTGTACGCGCATACTGGGACGGGCATCAACTCATTTCCCGGCAAGGGAATAAATATCATGCGCCAAAATGGTTTATTGCAGACTTCCCCGCCACACCACTTGATGGCGAGCTTTGGATGGGGCGCGGACAATTCGATGCCTTATCTGCCGCCGTGCGTAAAACCGTAGCCCTAGACTCAGAATGGGAAACCATTCGTTTTATGGTATTTGATCTGCCGAACGCTGACGGTGACTTTGACAACCGTTTAATTAAGCTTTCACATATTATCAATGAGCAAGCTTCTCCGTTTTTAGCCCTAGTAAAGCAAAGAAAATTCAGCAGTCACACGACACTGCAACAACACTTTGATGAAATCATCGCTCTTGGTGGCGAAGGGCTAATGCTGCATTTGGGAAGCTCAACCTATCGCAGCACTCGTAGTGACGATTTACTAAAATTAAAACGCTATCAAGATGCTGAGGCCACCGTATTAGCCCATTTACCAGGTAAAGGGAAATACCAAGGCATGCTGGGTTCCCTGCTGGTTGAAACGCAAGACGGACGAAGATTTAAAATCGGAAGTGGTTTTACAGATGCTCAGCGCCGATCTCCACCAGCCATCGGCAGTATCATTACTTATAAATATTACGGCTTAACAAATAAAGGCACACCGCGATTTGCTAGCTTTTTACGGCTCAGAATGATGAATTCACAATAAACATTAATAACAAGGGCTTAATCGCCGCTTGTCGGTTTTGCTGCTTTTTTTAACTGCCGGTATTCTATTGGTGTAAGCTCGGTCCAACGCTTAAAGGCGCGATAAAATGTACTGGGCTCAGAAAAACCGGTTAGATACACAACATCGGCAATGCTCTCATCTGTCCGGGCTAATAGTCGCTTAGCCAGTACACAGCGATAATCGGCCAAAACCTGATTAAAGCTCGTGCCCGCTTCTGTTAAACGTGAGCGCAAAACCCGTTCGTTCATTTCTAAACGCGCGGCGACAGTCTCTAAACTAGGCTGACCCAGCTCAAGCATTTCAGCAATGATTTGTCGCACATCACCCACCACATCTTGGCGCGATAAACGCGCCAATTGTTTACTCGCTAGCTTTTCATGTAACTTGAGCAAATCTGGCTCTGCATGGGTAGACGGCGTAGCAAGAATAGATGTCGCAAAAACCAAAGAGGATTCAGCGCTGTCAAACTTAACATTGCAGCCAAATACTCGCTCATACTCAGCAACATCACCCACTGCGGAATGACTAAGATTAACCGTCTCGACTACAAAAGCACCTTCGGTCACAGCCTGAAAATAGCGAATTAAAAACCGCGCAAAACACTCATTACGATGTCGAAACCCTGGGTCATCGCCGCCAGCAAACTCCAAACACACACGGGAAAGCTGCTCACTAACTTGCAGCTCAAACTGCATGGCGTCCGTCACTAGGCGCTGATAATTTTGAGCTCGCTTTAAGCCCTCACCAAAATTCGGGCTGCTTAGAAACAGGTATTCTAATACCTGACCTCGATACACTTGCACGGCCTCTGCCAGGTGCAAGCCAATATGCTGATCTCCGCTAACCGCTTCAAGCACACGCCAAAACTGCAGCTGAGCGGTATGAGGAAAGCGCGCGCTGCGATCCTGCAATAAAGAGGGAGAGATCCGACATTCTTCTACAATACGCTCGACATCCAGCCCCATATTTTGCATGGCCGGATATACCAGCTGAATCAAGAAACTGGAATCACTTAAATCTGAAAAATGCTTAGTGTTTGATGCTGTCATTCAAGCTGGTATCTGCTGTACTAATAAGCAATGCTGGTACGCATTGACCGAACTGCCGTAAACGACACTGAGGCTGGGCAAATTAATGATGCCACGTTTTTCATTATACTCTAAGGTCTGTCGAAATTTGCAACAAACTACTGTGCCAAGCTCAGTATGGAGATAGTGTCGAATGACCGCAAGCAATGAGTTAAGGCTAAAAAAATTACCTAGCACACCGCCGATGCTACTACAGGCCGCTATTACTCGGAAAAAACCGAGTAAATCACCTCGCTTTCCTCAACATACCATAGAAGTAGCCAATATTCGCAACCGCACCAGCCAACTGCGCCGCTACAACCAAGCCTGCGGTTTTGCTGACAATACCAAGACTCTATCAATTAGCTTTCTTCATATTCAAGCCTTTCGCCTTCATATGAAAATGATGCTAGACAAAGCCTTCCCCCTCGCGCCTATGGGCTGCGTACATTTAAGCAACATCATTGTGCAGCACCGCCCTATAGCGACTGATGAAGTGCTGCGCCTGAGCTGCTGTATTGCAGATAACAAAATCACAGATAAAGGTTATGAATTCACCTTTCACTGTGAAGCATTTTGCGGCGATGAATTAGTATGGGAGGATGACAGCCGTTACTTATCTCGCGCTAAGACCAGTGTAGCGAGCGCCCCCAAAGCTGCGCGCGCAGAGCCTCGCGACTACGCACACTCGCAAATTATGCCAATCTCTCGGCGCGATGCCCGCAATTACGCCCGTGCCTCTGGAGATTTCAACCCAATTCACCTTCATGACATTAGCGCCAAAGTACTCGGTTTTAAACGCATGGTCATTCACGGTATGTGGAGCAAAGCCGCCTGCCTCGCGGCGCTGGCACCGAAAATAGACAGCCCAGCGTATCGCTGCCAAGTGGAATTCAAAACCCCCATCTTTTTGCCCGTTAATGTGCGCCTAGATTACGAACCCCAAGGCAAGCAGCTCGATTTTGAATTACGAGACAAAAAAGGCGTAAAACCCCATTTAATAGGTAGTATTCAGCCACTTTAAGACAGGCCTAGTCAGGGCAGCCTTCGAGAGTAAAACCACCAACCATGGCGCGAAGTGTTTGCGCCAACTCACCTTGGCTAATCGATTAGCGCAAATATATGGTATTAAGATGCGGCCAAGAATGCACTATAAGCAGGGATAGATTAAAAGAAGTGACATTTATCGCCCTCCGAACGGACGGCGATAAAATAGCGGACGCTAAAGGTAGCTTTCCAGTTCGCGCAACCAATCTTGCACTTTCTTCATATTTTCAGAACCAAGACGCCACATCCACTTGCTAAGCGGGTCTGCATTTTCTAAAACCGGATCTACATACTCATAAAACACTTTGGGACGCTTAAGTGCGGCGTCATCAGGAATCGCCTCTACCATTAACAAGTGCTCTATCATCGTACGCAACTGGTTATCGAAGGACTGCGGGTTACCCAGCTCGTTGTATGTACCCTCTAGAAACGGCGACCATTTTTTGTAATAAATCGCTAAGCTCTTTGGATCAACTGCCGTTACTGTCGCAACTAGGCCGTTCCAGCGCTGATAATTACCCGGATCGTTCTTAAAGCCTTTCTCGGTCTCAACAGCCAAAAACGGCTCTTTATTGTAGACAATGGGCAAATGCTTGGTTGGAAAACGGTATCCGGCCAACTGATCTACAATCGACACCCATTTACGTACCTGCTCAGTAGGTTGTAATAAGCCAGCCAAAGGTTCAGACAGCGTTGCCGCCGCATCGCGAATTTGCTCATCACTGCCATTAATCGCCGCAGGGGGAGCTGGCGCCTCAGCAGACTTCTCGCTGTAATCTTCTTCCGACTCGACAGCAAGGGTTTCTTTTACCGTTTTCTTCGGCGTCGTTGTGTCCTCCACCATCTCTACAACGGTGTCTTTAAACTCACCACCTGTAGATTGATCCAGAACATACCATACAAAACCCGCGACCCCGATTATCACCACCACTGCAGACAAGGCTTTCCAATTCATTACATCATCCTATTTAATTCATGACCCAAGCGCGTTGCTTTACCGACATGCCTAGTAATACCCAGCCAACAACCCTAACGCCGACCGCTATTACATGCAAATTATCTCAGCATGTTATAACCGCCACCGATAATCAGCAACACAGTCTGCAAGAACAGTGCACTCAATGTCATAAATTATTAAGAAAAACGCCACAGAACGTGACGTTAAGACATAGCCTCCACCTGCGGTGGTGGTTTCGCGATACTAAAGGTCGAAATCGTCCAGCATGTCCAATTCATCCATTAGCCGCTTACGCTCTAAGCGCTCTTCGATTTTGCGGCGGATACTACTGTCGCCACCGCCCATCAATCGTCGTTCTTCAAAGTCAGAAGACGAATCGTCATCTAAGATATCGTCGATATCATCATCCGCTAGATCACTTGCCATTACTTGCCCACTCCAGTACGTCATAGATACAGAATGAACCCCTCGGCTAACCGGGTTGTTCAGGGCACTATTTATGATGATATCGATTTTCTGTCAATAAAAATTTATACCTATTGCGTAAATAATTTAAAACGCTCGCCAACTATAAACGATTCAGACCATTTAACGCTGCTGTTCGGTAAGCCTCCGCCATCGTGGGGTAATTAAACGTTGTGGTAACGAAATAACGCAGTGTATTACCACCATTCTCCTGCTTCATTATTGCCTGACCGATATGAATAATTTCTGCCGCTTCAGCACCAAAACAATGGATACCTAATATTTCGAGGGTATCCGGATGGAATAACAATTTGAGCATACCGACGGTCTCTCCGCTGATCTGACCTCTGGCCGTATCTTTGAAAAAAGCCCGTCCAACTTCGTAGGGAACCTTGGCTTCCGTCAACTCTCGCTCTGTACGTCCCACCGAGCTTATTTCAGGCAAGGTATAAATACCGGTAGGCACATCGTCAACGAAACGACACTGTTCCTTACCTCGCGCGTGCGCTGCCGCAGAGCGCCCCTGATCATAAGCGGCGCTAGCCAAACTTGGCCAGCCGATTACATCGCCCGCGGCATAAACACCAGGGACAGCGGTTTGATAATGTTCGTCGACCACCAACTGACCGCGGTGATCCGTTTCTAAACCGATATTCTCCAAGCCAATTTGCTGGGTATTACCACTGCGGCCATTACACCAGAGCAAAGCATTTGCGTGTATACGCTTACCAGACTCCAGCAGTATCTCAACCCCACTATCACTAGCCTCCACGGTTTTATACACTTCTCTATGACGAATCATTACCCCCATATTTCGCAATTGATAGCTCAGGGCATCCGAAATTTCATCATCCAAAAACTCCAATAATCGATCGCGGCTATTAATTAACTCAATTTTTATACCGATGCCTGAAAAAATGGACGCGTACTCACAACCAATTACTCCCGCACCATAGATAATAAGCTTGGCCGGGGTATTAACCATTTTCAAAATCGTATCGCTGTCATAAACCCGAGGGTGAGAAAAATCAATATTGTCTGGTCGATATGGTCGCGAGCCCGTAGCAATAACCACTCTTGCCGCTGTCAGAGCCTCCACTTGGCCTTCTTCCGATAACACCTCAACGGTATTTTTGTCTACAAAGCGACCATGTCCGAAGATAACCTTTATTTGATTGCGGTAGTAAAACCGGCTGCGCATATTTACCTGCCGTGAAATAACTTCATTGGCATGACTCAATAAGCGGGGATAAGTCAGCGTTCTTGGATCGCCAATATCACGAAAAGCAGGTGTTTTATTGTAGCGAATAGCTTGTCGCACCATATGCCGCAATGCCTTGGATGGAATTGTACCTTGGTGGGTACACGCACCACCGACGGCACTCTGCGCTTCAATTATCGCCACACTGTGACCATGCTTCATTGCATTGAGCGCCGCACTTTCACCCGCTGGACCACTACCCAACACTAAAACGTCATAATCAAATGTTGTCACCGATTCTGTCCCTCACATTAGATTAAACTCGTTGCACCCAAGACTTAGCCTACACCTCTTTTAATGTAGATAATGGCAATACAACATTTTCGCCATTACTATTTCAGCCATTATTGCCGCAGTGCAAAATATTCATCAAACCAACTTCACTGAGAACCCTATATGCCAAGTGCAAAGACAAAGCACATTCGAGATTATTTTGGGGTGCGCACACTGCTAGCGTCACACCCCGACATGCGCCGCCTAAAGCGCATGTCAAAATCTACTGAATTACATGGCAATAAGCTTTGGGGAAGCGCTTACTTGCTCATTGATTACTTACAAGAAAACCCCTTACCTACGGCAAGTAAAGTACTAGATTTAGGGTGCGGATGGGGCCTTGCAAGCATATATTGCGCCAAATATATGGACGCCATCGTTACCGGTGTCGACGCTGACCCAGCAGTCTTTCCCTACCTGTCGCTAATAGCTAGCCACAACCACGTTCACATAGGCACTTTCTGCGCGCACTTTGATGAGCTAAGCATAGATACCCTAGGCCAATACGACGTGATCATCGCCAGTGATGTCTGTTTTTGGGACGAAATGAGTCAAAGCATATTTGATTTAATCCAACGCGCAATCAATGCCAACATAAAGAAAATCATTATCACCGACCCGCATCGACCTCCGTTTATAGCCGTTGCCGAAGCCTGTATTGACGAATACTTTGCCGAACTTACGCCTCGAGACGTTACCACCAACCGCCGCCATCAGGGCAGCGTACTGGTCATTGAAAATGCCTAAGACATAATTTGCACTGTCTTCAAACTGCAATATCGTCGTCACAATACTGAAAACACATGGGCGTATTGTTTCAGGTGTGAGGATAAAACTATGCGCTTAATACAGTCGATAAATAAGTTCGATGTGCGAATGTTCCTGGCTTGCGTCAATACTCGCCACCAGCAACAATTGTCTCGTGTAGCCCGCAGTATATCAAAAACCGGCGACGGCTACGCCCAACTAGGCCTTCCATTATGTGTTTATGTAATGGGAGTAAGCCAAGGCCTAGCGTATTTTGGTGCCGTGATCATCAGCTTCGCTGCATGGCTGCCCGCCTACTGGGTGCTTAAAAATACCTGCCGCAGAAAACGCCCTCCCGCGGCCATACCCACCTTTAGCGCGGCCATCATTGCCTCTGACGAATTTAGCTTTCCGTCTGGACACACCGCCGCCGCATTTTTGCTCGCCACGATGACCGTATTATTTTTTGGCGCCGTGGGAATACCCCTGTTTATATGGGCTACCGCAGTAGGAGCCTCTCGCGTTATTCTCGGTGTGCATTTCCCCACTGACACTCTGGCAGGCGCCAGCTTAGGTATCGGGATTGCTCATTTAGGACACTCTATTGTCACCGCGATTTAAACACGACCAATCGCCGTATCTGACAATAGAGATAACGCTATAAAATATTCAAATAGTAGCATTGCAGACCGAGCCAGTATGAGCAAAAAACTATCCGGCTGTCGCGACAACGCAAGAGAAACAATATGAAATTGCTTTACGGCGTACAGGGGACCGGCAACGGTCACATTTCTCGCGCCCGCATGATGGCGAAACACCTCGCAGAAAAAAACATAGATGTGCAATTTTTATTTTCTGGCCGCGCCCCAGAACAATATTTTGACATGGACGTCTTTGGCAACTATCAGCTTCGTGACGGCCTCAGCTTTGCGACCAGCAATGGCAGCATAAGCGCACTAAAAACCTTAGCGCAAACTAAGCCACTCAAATTTATTCGAGATATTCGCGCATTAGACCTTAGTAGCTACGACGCCATCATTACTGACTTTGAACCTGTTACCGCCTGGGCTGGTCGCCTGCAAAGCAAACCAGTTATCGGTATCGGCCACCAATATGCTTTTGGCTACCCCGACGTACCACAAAGCGGTGTAGATTTACGTAATCGTTTGATTATGAAGTTCTTCGCGCCTGCTCGCTACCAACTAGGCCTGCACTGGGATCGCTTTAACGCCAGCATTGCTCCACCCATCATCAACCCCGATGAAGTTCGCCAACCCAATAACGCGACGCCGCATATTGTGGTCTACCTGCCTTTTGAAGATCAACAGCTGGTTAGCGACACTTTGGCGCAATTTCCCAATCAGAAATTTATCCAATATGCCCCACAGCTTCAACACGAAGAACGCGGTAACATCAGCCGTAGACCAACCAGTTTGCACAACTTCAAACATGACCTTTGCCAAGCCAATGGTGTTATTTGCAATGCCGGTTTTGAGCTTATTAGTGAGTGTTTGCACATGGGAATTCCCGCACTTGCAAAACCTGTTGCGGGTCAATCAGAGCAGCAGGGGAATGCGGCAGCCTTACAACAGCTAGGCGCAGCCACTGTCATGCAAGAATTTTCGGCAAGCCGAATTGAAAAATGGTTAATGCACACCCCGTCGTTAACTCCTCGCCATTATCCTGATGTTGCAGCCGCCATTTGCGACTGGGTCATCAGCGGTCAATGGCATGACAGTTCTCAATTGGTATCCGAACTCTGGAAACAAACTGGACGTCCCGCAAACGCGATGACAGCCGCAGGTTAACTTTCCCACCATGGCACACCATAGACCTACTAGTGCTCACAGCCAACAAGCTGCTGGGGAAAACGAATTTTACGGTCCCCAGTTACCGGATTTCACCACCGTAATGGATGCCTGTAGAGGCCCCCTAAGACACCGCTTGTCTGAGCTTATCTCTATGGAGCAGCTATGCCGGCAAGCAGGTGACTTGATTTCCACCCGCACAGAAGCCCTTGTTAAGGTGGATGATTTCACCCTGCCGTTAATTTCACTGACCATTGGCAATCCAAGTACCGCAAAACATTGCTTAATGCTTACCGGCGGCATTCACGGCGTAGAGCGCATTGGCACCCAAGTTTTATTAGCATGGCTAGAAACCGTGGTAGAGCGCTGTCGCTGGGACAGTCATTGGCGCGCGCAATTCACCTCTGACATCGCTATCGTCGCCGTTCCCATTGCCAACCCCGGTGGCATGCTGAAAGACTCGCGTTGCAATCCAAATGGCGTAGATTTAAACCGTCACGCTCCCATTGACGCAGAAGACAAAGTCCCATTTTTAGTCGGCGGTCAGCGGATGTCCAAACGACTCTCTTGGTATAGAGGCAAGCGCGGTGCAGATTATGAAATTGAATTCATCGCCCTGCAAAATATTATTAATCGCTATTGCCATCCGTCACGGCCAAGTATCGTGGTAGATTTTCACTCAGGCTTTGGTTTCCAAGATCATATATGGATTCCCTATGCCTACCGTCGCCAACCCATAGACGACATTGGCAGTTACGTCGCACTAAAATTATTATGGGAAAGAAATTTTCCGCATCACAATTATGTCTTTGGCCCCCAGGCCATGCACTACTTAAGTCACGGTGATATTTGGGATTATTTTTATCGTCAGTGCCGAGCCAAGGGAATCACATTATTACCACTTACCCTAGAGATGGGCTCTTGGCTGTGGGTTAAAAAACACCCTCAACAACTCTTTAGCTTTGCGGGCTTATTCAACCCAACGGTTCCCCACCGTCACTCCCGAGTATTGCGTGGCCACTTATTATTAATTGACTTCCTACTCGCGGCGACGAGAAATATGGCACATTGGCAACCCAAAGGTGAACAAGAACGAGGGATGCAACAGATGGCACAAAGCCTGTGGTATCGACAGCTATGACCAAGCCTCGCCCAACTAGCGGCATGGCCAGCCAAGCAATTAAACACTGGATATTTCTTCGCGGCCTAAGTCGCGAACATGCCCATTGGGGTGATTTTATTCAGCGCTGTGAGATTGAATTAGGCTGGCATTGCTACACCATTGACCTACCAGGCTTTGGCAGCGAACATCAGCGCCCCTCACCCACCTCCATTGCTGAAATACGACAAGATGTTCAATCCCGTCTTCCCAAGGAGCTAAGCGCTAACACCCAGCCCATTGGTATCATCGCACTTTCATTAGGGGGAATGGTTGCTCTAGACTGGTTAGCCAATGATCCAGAAAATATCTATGAAGCGATATTGATAGGGACCAGCGCTGCCGATTGCGGACTGAGCAAGCGTCTAAAATTTAACGCCATACCCTCTACTCTATACGCCTTATTTGCGATGACAGCCCGCAAACAAGAACATGCAATATTAACCATGGTGAGCAATAACCGTCACCGCCATGCAGAGGCATTGGATCTGTGGTGCCGTATTCGCGAACTTCGCCCCACGAAAAAGCAAAATGTTATTCGCCAACTTATTGCCGCCTCACGGTTTAACTCACCGTCCGCTCAGAGTCTTAACAATATAAAAGGGCATTTCATAAGTAGCCGCGCTGACCGCATGGTCTCATTTCAATGTAGCGAATATCTTGCCAAAAAATATCACTGGCCATTAACGCTACACAACACCGCTGGGCATGACCTACCCATTGACGACGCCGACTGGTTAATACACACGCTGAAATCTATAAGCGGTCAAACTTGTTAGTCACTAGCTACCATTCGGGCTTAGCTGTCTGCGGAAGACAAAAACATATAACCGCGATTTACCATTTATTTATTCAATATTTTTGGCCCAAGGTAGTTAAGATGCCATCTCTTAAACAACCCCCGAGCCAAACAATACAGCTAAGCAGCTTTAGTCTCGGCTGCCGGCCCTTCTAAATAACGTTTGCGCTTTGCAGGTTTCATTTTTTCAATATCCACCAACACCAAGCCATCAATACAATCTGCAAAATCTGGATCGACATTGAAAGCCGCAAAACTCACACCACCCTCATCACAAAGCTCTGTATATTGCTTATACAATGTAGGAACCGCACACCCCATTTCCGCCAATTTCTCTTTTAACTCCGTGAACTCCGCACGGTAGTCATTGCCACTAAAAACCGTTTCAGCCAATTCACTTTTATAGGGGCTGTTTGCACTGGCCCATGGCTGTGTAGCGGGGAAATGTCGCTGATAAAATTGGATCAATAAATCCTTAGCGCCTCGGGGTAAACTATCACTCAAACTAACTGGGCCGAATAAATAACGAATTTCCGGATAACGCCGCAAATAAGTCCCCAGACCTTGCCACAAATAATCAAGGCCGTTTCGTCCCCAGTAGCGAGGCTGCACAAAGCTGCGACCCAACTCAGCACCACACTCAAAATATTCTTCAGCGTAGGCTATTTGGTATTCAAACAATGATTCGCTATAAAGTGTTTGATCGTCAGCCAAATCTGCAACCCGCTTCAATCTATATGCGCCCACCAATTCGAGTTGATTTTCATCCCAAAGCACAATGTGGTCGTAATAGGCATCAAAGGCATCAACATCTCGACGACGACCTGTGCCTTCTCCCACCGCCCTAAAACTCACTTCGCGCAACCGGCCCAATTCACGCATAACGGTGCAATCACCACTGTATTGATAACAGTAGATTTCCATCCCATCACGGGTACTGCCCAAATGGTCACACTGACGAATAGCGCGGCGTAACTCCTGACGATCCTCTGGATGTGCGACTGCCTGTGCAACTGGCATAAAACATGGCTCGCCACCCCGCTTGCGGCGCCCCAATTTATAAATATGTTTTTTAAATAAACGGACTTTTGCTGGCGCTGTTAACGGCAACTTTTGATATACATCCGTTTCAATAGCAGGCCCAATGGTAACGCGCACGGTACGATTATTTTGCTTAAACATTTCGCGAATTAACCACAGCGTCGACAAGGGTTTAGCGAGCAGAGACAACGCATAGAAAAACACTGAGTTACGGGCGTTTATATGCACAGGCAGGATTGGCGCCTTCGCTTTACTCGCAAATTTAATAAACCCGTTACGCCAACGGCCATCGCGAATACCCGCCGGACTAAACCGTGACACTTCGCCTGCAGGAAATATAATTACCGCACCTTCACTATTTAAATGCTGGTGAATAGCCTGCAAGTTCTCTTTTCGGTTTCGCTTACCACTCATATTGTCTACAGGCAATAATAAGGAACGCAGCGGTTTGATTGCGTACAACAACTCATTGGCAATGACTTTGACGTCTCCACGCACCTCTGAGACCAGCTTTAATAGCGCCAAGCCATCCAGACTGCCAATTGGGTGATTGGAAATGATCACTACTCGTCCAGTTACCGGTATACGCTCTTTATCAAGTGCGCTAATTGCGTAACCAAAATCGAAATAATCGAGGGCTTTCTCAACAAAATCTAAACCCTGAACATAGGGGTAGTCTTTTCCAAACTGCTTAAATTCTGCTTCGTGAAACAAATATTTTAATAATGCAGATAACGTCCTTTTAATCCGCGGATTACCTTTGGAAATTTTGGGGAATTGTTCGTCAATTACCGAATCTACAGAAATCATGGCGCTTACTCCTAATTATTATCCAGCTCTACGCAGCGGGAATACTTCCGCTTTAGCTGGGCCACCATTGCTGGTCATGCTTTGCAGTAGGGTTTGATGCTCAGTCCACTGGACAAGCTCCAACGTGCCGTCATACGTCTCGCCCAGCAATGTACAGTTTTCTATCCAATCACCATCATTGCAGTACAACAAACCTTTAACATTCTTGAGTGCAGGTTGATGAATATGGCCACAAATAACACCATCTAATCCCCGTCGAGACGCCTCTTTAACTGCTGCATCTTCAAATACGCTAATAACCTGCCTAGCATTGGGTATCCGCTGTTTAATATAGGTTGCCAAGGACCAGTAATTACGGCCAAAGCGACGGCGAAAGAAATTTGCCCACCGGTTTAAAAACAACAAGAAATCATAGGCCGCGTCACCAATGAGGTTTTCCCATTTACTTAAAAGAATGTGTTCATCCAGGCAATCACCATGAAACATCAGCAAACGTTTACCATCCACCGTGGTATGAATTGCCTCGCGCTTAATCTCAACGGGGCCAAGAATATGGCCAACATAATCACGCATAGGTTCATCGTGATTACCGGGAATATAAACAACCCGAGTACCGTCGCTGGCTTTAGAAAACAACGCCCTAACTACTTCGTAGTGGTTTGCTGGCCAGTGGAAAGTACGCTTGAGCGCCCACAGATCGACAACATCGCCTACAAGATAAAGTGTCTCGCACTCAATATTATTTAAAAAATTAAGGAGGTAGTCAGCGCGACAGTCTTTAAAGCCGAGATGAATATCGGACAACCAAATGGTTTTATATCGTTTCCTAGTTTCCATGCTCATGCATCCTCGTTATGCATTTGTGGCAAGATTAGGACTTTATAGTGACAAATAGAGGGCTTTTTAAAGACAAATTTATGACAACTGCCATCACATAAATTGCAGCTAGTGCGGTGCGCACACCTATATTGATTAAAAGAACTTTATCTCTATGATGTTACAAGAGATTGAAATTAAACAAACTTATGGTGTTAATAATCGCACAATAACACCGCAGTTATTGAGCCTGTGAAGGTCGAAATAAGGCCGCAATTGCGCTGGGATTTGACGGGAAAAATAAATGTAAATATGACGCGGTTAAACCTCTGCTTTGGTAGATAGGCTCACCCGGTGCGGGGTGGCGCTGACGGCGACCATACGCTACGGGGTCAGGAGTATTTTCCGCTTGTGAGCGATGATGCGCATGTCCTCTAATATCTCCCTCAGGCAATTGGGCATATTGCATGCCCTGACAACCACCGCGAGGACGCATACAGGCATCACCGTTTAACAGGCCCAGCATTTCAACACCCTGCCCGTCTAAATCTTTTATGCTTTCAAGGCAATACATAAACCCACCGCACTCAGCCAAAATCACTTTATTGTCAGCGTGAAATGCGCGAATAGCCGCTAGCATTTTGCTATTTTCAGAAAGCGATTTCAGATGCAACTCTGGGTAGCCGCCAGGTAACCACAATGCATCTGCAGGCGGCAACTCTGTATCACCTAATGGCGAAAAGAAGCTTATCTCCGCTCCCATATCAGTGAGTAGATTTAGGTTTGCAGCATAGATAAAGCTAAAAGCACTATCCCGTGCCACCGCTATTTTCACACCGGATAATAAAGGGAGTGGCTCAGGTAACTCTCGGCTATCAAACGCAACTGGGGCGGGTAAGTCGGCAAGGTTACTAACACCTATCATTGCCGCGGCTTTAGTAAAACGAGTCTCGATCAGCTCACTTACTTCGCTAGCTTGCACCAAACCCAAATGGCGCTCTGGCAGGCTAATCTCTGGATCTCGACTGATACTAGCAAGCAAAGGCAAGTTGTCGGGTAAGGCCTCTGCAATTAGGCTCCGGTGCCGCTCCGAGGCGCAGTTATTGGCAATAAGACCTACAACTTGAACATCATCACGGTAATTAGCCAAGCCACATGCGAGTGCAGCAGCAGTCTGCGCCATGCCTTTAACATCCATGATTAAGGCTATGGGGATATTAAAAACCGACGCCAAATCAGCGCTTGAGGGTTCGCCATCGAACATCCCCATTGCGCCTTCGACTAAAATCAAATCAGCGGTTTGCGCTGCAATATAAAATTGTTGCCGGCAATAGTCTTCACCCGCCATCCACAGATCTAACTGCACCACCGGATAACCACAGGCTTGTTCTAAGATTTGTGGATCAAGGTAGTCTGGGCCCATTTTAAAAATACGCACCTGCCGACCTTGGGCATGGTGATAACGGGCTATCGCCGCTGTTATTGTGGTTTTACCTTGACCTGAAGATGGCGCAGCAAGAAACAGTGCAGGGCAAAAAATACGGCTCATAACAATACATCACTAATACATTTTCAATTTTGAAGGCGTATTAGAAATCAATTCACTGAAAATTGCGATCACTAAGGCAATTCACGCACACAGTCTGCGTAATATTCGGTCAAAACACTGTCTAATTTCTCCATCGTCAATGGCTTGCTCGAAAATGTATTTACATCCTCTATTGTATTAGCAGTAGACTCATCATCAGGATTCAACGATGTTGTTAGCATCACCACAACCACCCCCGCATGTTGTTCCTTAGGCAGAAGTTTGTATTCATCTAGAAATTCCCAGCCATTCATCACCGGCATATTAAGATCGAGAAATATCAAATCAGGCTGAGGGAAAACGCCGTCTACTGCTGTTGTTAGATAATCCATCGCTTCACGACCATTCATAAACTCGGTGATCGATTCAGTAAAACCATACTTTTCTATAATTAAGCGGTGTATATAGTTAGTGGCTTTACAGTCATCGATTAACAGCACACTTTTTAGCTTATTCATTTTCACTGTCCCTCAAACTAAAATAGAACGCGGACCCCTCGCCAAGACACGACTCTAACCAAATCCGTCCACGATGCATTTGAACAATCTTCTTACAATGTGCGAGACCAATCCCGGTGCCCTCGTAATCGTCACGATTATTTAAACGCTGAAAAATACTAAACACTTTATCAAAATGCGCATCACTTATTCCAATGCCATTGTCACGCACACAAAACACCCACTCACAACCTTGTCGAACCGCGCTGATATGCACCACGGGGGAGACGTCTTTCCGAGAAAATTTTATGCCATTAGAAATCAAGTTCTGAAACAACACCCGTAATTCAGTTCGCCTACCGGTTAAGCAAGGTAAATCGACATAGTGTATCTCTGCCTGCACACCCTCAATTTGGGTACGCAAATCACTACAGACAGCCTCAACCAGCGCCTGACAATCTACCTTTTCACTCTGTGATTCTGCACCCAGCCGGCTAAAATCTAACAACCCAGTAACCAGTTCACGCATACGCCGTATAGCATCGTCTATAAAGCCGTGAAACACTTTCACCTGCTCATCTTGTTGCTCTATATTATGCTGAACAAGTAAATCGACAAAACTCGCCACGGTCCGCAAAGGCTCTTGTAAATCATGGGACACAATATAGGCAAATTGCTCCATCTCCTGATTTAAGGCAATCAACTTATCATTATTATCCTCTAATGCGGCTTGCGCTCCTTTGCGCTCGTGTACCTCTTCGCGCAGAATGTTTTGTCGATGCGATAGCTCTGTAATAAATTTATCAAAAACTCGGGCCAGATCACCCACCTCACCTCGGGCCGATAATGGCAGGGCATTGCTATCAGTATTCAGCCCTTTATCTTTAAGGACATCACGCATTCGCTTTATTGGTTTTGCTATCCGCCGTGAGATAACAATTGCGAGCACAATTGCAATCACGACAATAAGAAATACCAACAAGTAGATCTTTTTCAATAACGACTCTCTCACCTGCAAAACATCGGACAGGTGATGTGTAGCGGCGACGATCAGACGATCCTTTTCAAGGTCAGGACCATAATTTATAGCCCTTATCGAATATATTTTTTCCTCAGCGCCCACCCCCGAAATCCCAGCGCGATAGCTATCAGCTTTTTCGCTAAGAATAGCGTTTGCAACTGGAAAATCATCGACAATATTTGCGCTACGTCCATATTCAAATTGAAAATTTTTATTGGCATCATTATGCAAAATATACTCGCCGCCACTATTACCAAGCAGTACATTGGTGTCTTCACCTGCTAAATCGCGCAATTCCGCAAAACCTTCGAGAAAACTTTGATTAAAAATCAACACCCCAAATAACTGTCCGCCGTCGGTGTATAGCGGCATTGATGCCCGAATCATCGGATTTAGCGGTAAGGTAATGTCACCAAACTCTCGGTTTAATTCAATATTAGACAGGGCGACAGAGCCAGCTTTGGTTTTGATTGCCGCCTGAAAATATGACGTTGAGCCTTTGTTTTGTAATTCATCGGCAGGGACGATTCTTATCGTGTTATCTCGCCCATAGCGATCGACTCTCAACCATTCTGAGCCATCTGCAAGCACTAAGCGGATTTGGTCGTATCGGCTTTTAAAATTGAGAATTTCAAAAAATATCTTTGCCAGCTGAGCACGCCAAGCCTTAACAGATAAGCCATCTTGAATCTCACCGTCACTATATATCGAGGCATTTATGATCGCTTGGACAGGCGCGGTACGTGACACAATTCGAACATCATTGACTAACTCCTCAATGTTAGAAGTGAATTTTACCGCTTGTAACTCTGATATCTGATCAAGTTTATTCTGCCCAACGGTTAGCAATTGAGCATCGAGTTGTCGCATGACAATGGATATCACGAGAATATTGCTAACAATAATCAACGCCACCAAGGGGCATAGTATCTGCCAAGCAATACCACCCATGCCAACCTTAGCCGATAAGCGCGACCAACCTCCCATTACACCGCCTTTCTAAACCATGAACTATCCCACCACTATAGATTGGAGAAACTATATTGACCATGGTAATAAACGAAAAGCTGATAAGGGTTACTACGAATACCCTAATACAATAGTAACAAGCAAGCTCAATAGACTACGCCACGCTAGTTGGCCAGCAACATCGAAAAGCAATCCACCAAAAGGTCTGGGGACGCAGACGCTATTGGCGCACCATGGTTATAACCATAACTGACACAGGCTACAGGCATACCGGCTGCTCTCGCTGCCTGCACATCGTTAACTGAATCACCGACCATCACAACATTTTCCGCCGATACCCCCAGTTGCTCACAAGCCAATAATAACGGCGCAGGATCAGGTTTTCGCACCGCAAGCGTATCACCACCCACAAGCACCGGCATAAACTCATCCATAGCAAAATGAGTAAGAATTGGTCGACTAAACCGCGCTGGTTTATTTGTGACACATGCCATTTTAACGCCCTGTTTATGCCACGCCGACAAGGCGGCCATAACACCAGGGTAAACGACCGTGTGATCACAGGTTTTTTGGCCATAATGGTCAAAAAAGACCGATTGTAGCTGGTCTATTAACTCATTACTGACGGCTGATTCTGGGACCTCTAGAACAAACGATAATGCCCGTTGGATGAGTTTTCGGGCACCATTGCCTACCCATGAGCGGGTGCGCTCAAGGCCGGCAGAAGGATAATTTAATTGCGCTAAACTTGTATCTAAAGCGGCTGCCAAATCCGGCACGCTGTCTATTAGCGTGCCATCTAAATCAAATAGAATCGCCTTAAGTTGACGCCCCTGAAGCAAGCCTTCTAGCTTCTTCATACTCCGGCCAACTCACTTCGCATTTTGTCGATAACTTCCGTGTAATCTCCGCCATTAAATATAGCGGAACCGGCCACAAAGGTATCTGCACCAGCCGCGGCAATTTCGGCAATATTTTTAGCCGAGATACCACCGTCAACCTCTAAACGAATATCTCGCCCTGAAGCCTCAATAAGCGCTCGCACTTCTTTTACTTTGCCAATGGTAGAGGGAATAAAGCTCTGCCCACCAAACCCCGGGTTCACCGACATCAATAAAATCATGTCTAACTTGTCCATGACATACTTAAGTACGTCGGGGCCAACAGCTGGGTTCAGTACAAGTCCCGCTTTACAGCCCGCATCACGGATCATCTGTAAAGAACGATCCACATGCGTTGATGCATCAGGATGAAAAGTGATGATACTTGCACCTGCTTCAGCAAAATCACCGATCAAACGATCTACCGGCTTTACCATTAAGTGAACGTCTATGGGTGCTTTTACGCCATGTTTCCGTAAGGCTTTGCAAACCATAGGCCCAATCGTCAAATTGGGTACATAATGATTATCCATGACATCAAAATGCACGATGTCGGCACCGGCCTCAAGCACAGCATCAACCTCTGCCCCCAAACAGGCAAAATTTGCCGACAATATTGAAGGGGCTATCCAGTAATCTGCCATAGTCGTGCTCACTCTATTAGTCTTTCAAATAATATCCCTGGTACCGAAACGTACAAGGGCGATAAATTGGGCCGCATTTTACGACAAACCCCTTTCAGATTCAGCTATCACGTCACGCTCACTCTTCAAGCACTTAACATGGCATCCAAGGCCGCAAGTCGCTCTGGGGTTCCAATATCCCACCAAGCCCCAGCATGCAGACGACCACTGAGTCGCTGTTTTTCCATAGCCGCCAACATCACCGGCTTTAAAGGGCGCTTACCCGGGTTAAAATCTTCAAATACCGATGGCCGCCAAACGCTAATACCTGAAAAGGTATAAACCGGACTGGCAGTATCTTCGTTGTCATGTGAACCCTGCCGTTCGCTGATCAGGCCCTCGGCGCTAAGCACAAAATCGCCACTAGGGTTATGAGGTGGGTTCTCTACCATCACCAAATGCCCGGACTCTGGCCGACAGTTCAGTAAATCTGCAAAATCAAAATCAGTCCAAATATCACCATTCACTAAAATAAAAGGCTCATCCTTTTGCATGTCGTCAAGCAGCAGCGGCAAAGCATTAACAATACCGCCAGCTGTCTCTAATGGCTGATCTTCACGAGAAACAATAATATTCAAACCATAGCGGCTGCCATCACCTAGGTAATGCGCTAGCTGATCTGCCAGCCAGGAACAATTCACGACAATATTGCTAACCCCAATCGCCGCCAGTTTCTCAATATGGTAATCAATTAAGGCTTTGCCGCCAGCTTGTAATAATGGCTTTGGCGTATGATCCGTCAACGGCCGCATGCGTGTTCCTAGGCCTGCCGCTAGAATCATAGCCTTCAATGCTCTAGCTCCTGATACCAAAACTGCTCAACAATGATTGGCATCAACTTTTCTGCAAACCAATCACAAAATCCGTCAAACTCTGGGTATTGACTAGCCACACTCAGGGTGTAACTAATAACCAAGGGTAAATCAGGTAAATACCCCGATTTATTGTCCCGCAGGTGGAGGCGCGCAAAGATACCCAATACTTTGATATGTCGCTGCAAGCCCATCCAGTCGGCATCTTGTAAAAACTCAGACTCACTCTTATCACCCAACAAACCCGCACGCTGGGCCATAAGTCGATAAACACCAATCCACTCTTCGACCTGTTCCGGCGACCAACTGATATAGCAATCCCGAACCAAAGATACCAAGTCGTAGGTAATTGGCCCCACCACAGCATCCTGAAAATCAATCACGCCTAACTGCTCATCAGCTAGCACCATAATATTGCGACTGTGAAAATCTCGATGAACCACCACCTGCGCCTGCTGCTCCGCTCGCTGGCTAAGCAACTCAAAGACATTCGCCAACATCTCACGCTCTTCGCTGTTTAATGAATAGCTCAGCAGCCCTTCGACAAACCATGTGATGAACAAGGTCATTTCATCGTTTAGACGGGTATTATCGTAGTGCGGAAGTGCGTGAGCCGAAGCCGGAATAGCCTGCATAGCAAGTAAAATACGGAAAGCTTGGCGGTAATAATGGTCAGCAGCTGCGCTGTTTACCAATAATGGATGCAACAATTGATCGCCAAAGTCTTCTTGCAATAAAAAGCCACGGTCTTCATCCCAAGCCAATAATTTGGGCACCCGCGCACCGTGGCGATGTAGAAGGTCTTGTACCGTCGAGAATGCGAGATTATCTTCCTTTTCCGGCGGGGCGTGTACAACAATCACGCTGCCCCCCGCTTTGAGCATCAGACGATAATAGCGCCGAAAACTCGCATCACCCGACACCACATCTAAGTCTTCTGCCGCTTGATCTGCCGACAAAGCCAATTTCTGCAAGCTCCAGCTATGTAGCTCACCAAGAATTTGATCCATATATTTTTCCGTAAAAGGTCAGTGTAAGCGCCAGACGAGAACTAGAATTTTTCGCCTTTTATACACTCAAACGGGCATCCTAGCAGAGAATGCTTTATTATCCACCTTCGCCAATCCGGGCTCCACCGCCAGAATAAAATCACTATCTAATGTCAGTGTTTCGCTTATCCATATTTACCGTGCTAATCGCCTTCACTGGGCCAGTGTTAGCGCAGATAACTACCACTGATGATTGTGGTAATACGGATATCCCAAAACTCAGCGCTGACATTTCTGATCTACCTCTTTATTACCAACACTGGCATTGGGTCCCCAATAACTACCTAAGTGCATCGTCACGCTGCGGCATAGCCACCGGTTGCCAAGGGCGCTTCGTTGAGCCTGAGAGAAACTGGGAGGGAGCTAATCAATCGCCACTCAGCGCCCCGCTTAACGTATCAGCTGACACCATTGAATCAGTCGGCACCAAGGCAACCATGACCGGTGATGTGCAGCTACGCAAAGGCGACCTAAGCCTTGATGCAGGTTATGCGCAATATAATCGCAGCAATAGCACTGTCATGCTCAGAGATAATGTTGTACTACGTCAACCCGGCATCTTATTGCGCGGTCAATTCGCGCAAATTGATACCAACAAAGGACTTGGCGAACTACAGCAGGCTGAAATATTAAGCTTTGCAACCGGTGCACGCGGTACGGCGGGGCGCATCGCCCGTCCCGATTATGATCGCTTTGAACTCGAACAGGCTAGTTACACCCAATGTACACCAGATAATGAAACTTGGTCATTGCACGCCGACAGTATTGTACTTGATTACGATAGCGGTCGCGGCGTGGCTAGAGGAACCAGCATAAGAGTTTATGATATTCCGGTGTTCTACAGCCCCTACCTAAATTTCCCTGTAGATGACCGCCGCGCAACGGGGTTTTTATTCCCCTCGATCGGGGTTTCCGATGGCAGCCTAGATATTTCTACACCGTATTATTTAAATCTTGCCCCCAACTACGACGCCATTATCACTCCCCGCTTTATTGAACAGCGCGGTGAGGCGCTGGAAACCGAGCTCCGTTATTTAAATCAATACAGCGAGTGGTTAGTCAACACCAGCTTTCTGGGTAACGACCAAAAAGAAGATATTGACCGCTGGCTACTCGGTATCAGCGAAAAGGGCTATATAAATGAGCGCTGGAGCACCGAAGTAGACTTTACAAAAGTTAGCGACGACGACTACTTCAGCGATTTAGGCCTAGCTAACTTGGCCGTAAAACGTAGCACCCACCTTAATCAGCAGGCCGCCATCAACTACAACTCTGACGATTGGAGCGGTCGAATTGAAGTGCAACGCTACCAAACCATTGCAGCGGTTGAAGACCCCTATCAAAAACTGCCTCAACTAAGCTTAAATTACCAATCACCTGCTAAAAATTTCCAGCTAGAACCTAGCATGGAGCTTGAGTACACCCAATTTGATCACCGAGACAGTATCGAAAACGGAGGCACAGAAGTGACTGGTCAGCGCGTATACGGCACTGCTGGGGCTAGCCTGCCAATGCGCTGGCGGTGGGGGTTCATTGAACCCGCAGTCAAAAGTCGTCATGTTGTTTATGAGCTAGAAAACACCAATGTAGCGGGTGCAAATTCCAATCCTGACGCCAGCAGTAATCAGTTTAGTATCGACAGTGGCTTATATTTTGAACGCGATTTAATCATCAGCAACCAAGACTGGACGCAAACACTAGAGCCCCGGTTATTTTATCGCTACGCTGAATATGAAGACCAAAGCGATCAACCCGACTTTGACAGCGCTGCACTGACCTTCACCTATCAGCAGTTGTTTCGCGATAACCGCTTTACCGGCCATGACCGGCTAGACGACGCCAATCAGATTGCCATCGGTATGAGTAGCCGCTTTATTAATAATGACGCTGGGCGAGAAATTTTAACCGCCAGCATCGGCCAACTTCACTATTTTGACGACGGCAAAGTTCAACTTCCCGGTGATGAAGTGCGTAAAAGCAGCAATTCTGATTTAGCCGGTCAAATTCGTTTATTACCCAACGACAATAGCTGGATCAGCCTAGATATTTTATACGATGCACGTCAAGGGGTGCTCAATCAGTCCAATCTAGGCTACCATCAGCGCAGCGACAACGGCACACTGTTCAATGCAAACTACACCTTCCGACGCGAAGGCAGTGATCTTGGCGGTCTAGAAGACGACATTATGCAAGGCGATATGTCCCTAAGTCTGCCATTGAATGATCAGTGGAAGATATTTGCAAAAACTCAATATGACTTCGAAGACAATCGTCCTATAGAGAACCTTGTCGGGGCGGAATACCAAAACTGCTGCTGGCTAACTCGTGTAGTTTATCAGCGAGCTTTGGAACCTGACGACGACAATGAGTCTAACGTCAGTGGCATCAGCAGCACCGGCACTCAGAACACGACCGCCGTGTTAATAGAATTTCAGTTAAAAGGATTGGGGGGCTTAGGCACCGCAGTCACCAGTGTTTTAAAGGACAGTATTTTTGGCTACTTATCTGATGAATAATATGCGTTTATTACAAGTTTTAACCTCCGCGTTGCTTATCGCACTCGCGCCGCTTGCTCAAGCAGAAACTCAATGGCTTGATAGCGTAGCAGCCATCGTCGATGACGATATCATTCTTACTAGCGAGCTAGACGAGCGCATCAAAAGCATCAAGTCTAATATTGCCCGCTCTGGCAGTCAGTCACCGCCAGAAGAACAGCTGCGTAAAGAAGTGCTAGACCTACTGGTGCTAGAAAATATTCAGCTGCAAATGGCAAATCGTTACGGCCTGCGTATTGAAGACGAAGAGCTTAATGCTGCCGTTGCACGTATCGCTGCCAGTAACAATTTGACCCTAGAGCAATTTCAGCAAACGGTTACCGAGAGAGGCGGTTCCTATCTCGCCATCCGCGAACAGATTAGCCGCGAAATGATTCTTCAGCGGGTCCAAATGGGCAACGTCAATCAGCGGATTCAGGTCACTGAACAAGAGATTCAGAACTACCTGCAATCGTCTGAAGGCAAAGAAGTGACTTCACCCGAATTCCACTTCTCGCACATTCTTATCCCCGTTAGCTCAGATGCTACCGATGCTGAACGCAAACAAGCTGAGAACAAAGCAAACTCGTTAAGCGCTAAATTGCGCAAGGGCAGCAATATTGACAATGCCAATGACGACATCAGCATTAGCGATCTAGGCTGGCGAAAAGGCACCGCACTTCCCGCTTTGTTCCAAGGCGTTGCCGCAAAAATGACCGATGGCGACGTATCTGATCCGCTGCAAAGCGCCAGTGGCTTTCATATCATCAAGCTATTAGAAAGCCGTGGCGTTAAGCAAATGGTAAAGCAGACCCGCGCCAGCCATATCTTGCTAAAACCCTCAGCAATACGTGATGAAGCACAAACCTTAGCCTTAGCCAAAGAGCTTCGTCAACGCGCCCTGAATGGTGAAGACTTCGGTGACTTAGCCAAAGAATTCTCTGAAGACATAGGGTCAGCTCAGGAAGGTGGTGATCTTGGCTGGACTAGCCCCGGACAACTGGTTGCCGAGTTTCAACAGGCAATGGATGAAACTGCACCAGGTGAAATACACCCTCCAGCCAAAAGCCAATATGGCTGGCATGTCATTAAAGTGATAGACCGCCGAAGTAAAGACGTGACAGATGACATGCGTAAGCAAATTGCCCGCAATGCACTACACGAACGCAAATACGCTGACGAACTCGATATTTGGCTACGCAAAATCCGCAGCGAAGCCTTTGTCGACATTAAAATTTAATGGCAGTACGCATCGCGATTACCCCCGGCGAACCCGCCGGGGTAGGACCGGAACTCCTTGTTAAACTCGCTCAGCAAGATTGTGACGCAGAACTCATTGCCTTTGCCGATGCAAACTTACTACTTCAGCGCGCCAAAGCCATTGGCCTACCTTTACACCTCAGTAACGCAGATTTTAGCAAGCCACCAAGTAGCCACCATGCGGGCCACTTAAGAGTAGTTGATATTGCATGCCAGACTCAGGCAACCCCCGGTATATTAAATACCGACAACGCCAACTACGTGCTAGAAACCCTGCGCCAAGCTACTGACGCCTGCCTCAATAAAGATTGTCACGGCGTTGTCACTGGTCCAGTCCAGAAATCTATCATTAACGATGCCGGCATCCCATTCAGTGGCCACACAGAGTTTCTTGCTGAACGCTGCCATGTCGATAAAGTCGTTATGATGCTAGCAAGTGAAAAACTACGTGTAGCCCTAGTTACTACCCACCTGCCACTCAGCGCAGTTCCAGCGGCGATCACGAATGACAATTTACAGCGCGTAACTGAAATTTTACATCAAGCGTTACGCCAGCAATTTGGCTGCCAGCAACCCCGCATAATGGTACTAGGCCTCAACCCTCATGCCGGTGAAGGCGGCCATATGGGTTGCGAAGAAATCGACACGATTATCCCCTGTCTTGAACAACTCAGAAAAAAAGGCTGGCAATTAATAGGCCCTCTGCCCGCTGACACCGCATTTACACCGCACCATCTAGCTCAATGCGACGCGGTTCTTGCCATGTACCATGACCAAGGCTTGCCCGTATTAAAATACCAAGGCTTTGGTCGTGCAGTTAATATCACACTTGGCCTGCCCATTATTCGCACGTCGGTAGACCACGGTACAGCTTTAGATCTAGCAGGCAGCGGCCGCGCAGACTGCGGTAGCTTTGAGGCCGCGTTAACCACCGCCATCTCTATGGCCAAGCACAGCATCAGGAACCCCAATTAATGCAGTCGCCACCGCAACACCAAGCGCGTAAACGTTTTGGTCAAAACTTTCTCAATGATCAGGGCATCATTCGCCGCATCGTTCGCGCAGTATCCCCACAAGAGCATCAGCGTGTATTGGAGATTGGCCCCGGCCAAGGCGCAATAACCGCCTCCATTTTAGCTACTGACTGCCAGCTAGATGTCATAGAACTAGACCGCGACCTCATACCAATCTTAGAAGATAAATTTGGTGTCGAAAAAAACTTCACCCTTCATCAGGGTGATGCGCTGAAATTTGATATCACCGCGCTCGCTGCCGGAGAGCAATTAAGGGTTGTGGGCAATCTTCCTTACAATATTTCAACCCCTCTCATTTTTCATCTACTCACCGCCCACAGCTGCATTAAAGATATGCATTTTATGCTGCAAAAAGAGGTGGTAGACCGGCTGGCAGCCAAGCCTGGCAGCAAGACCTACGGCAGGCTGGGTATCATGGCGCAATATTATTGCGAAGTAGAATCACTTTTTGACGTCCCACCAGAAGCTTTTACCCCCCGCCCCAAGGTACAATCCGCCATCGTTAGGCTAACCCCTTACGAAAAGCCGCCATGTCCAGCTAATAATGTCGACACCTTGCAAAAGGTATTGCGAAGCGCATTCAATCAGCGCAGAAAAACCTTACGCAATACCCTTAAAGGGGTTATCGATAGCACCGAGATAGAACGCCTTGGAATCGACTCAGGCCTTCGTCCCGAGCAGCTGGGCTTAGCGGAATATGTTGCCATTGCCAATGCAGTGAACAGCAACAGCGAGTAATTTGCGGAGCACATAATGCCAGAAACAGCACCAGTAGATATTCAGGTAGAAAGCCAGTATCTACCTGACCAATCAGAACCAACCCAGCAACGCTTTGCGTTTGCCTATACCATCACCATTCAAAACACAGGCGATGAGGCCGTGCGCCTATTAAACCGCCACTGGATTATTACCGACGGCGACAACCAAGTTCAAGAAGTACAAGGTGAAGGCGTTATTGGCAAACAACCACTAATTCCACCAGGAGAGTCTTTTAGCTACACCTCTGGCGCAGTGATTGATACCGCGGTTGGCACAATGGAAGGCAGCTATGAAATGATTAGCGCTTCCGGTCGTCCATTTATTGCGCCAATAGGAATTTTCTCACTTGCCCAGCCTTCGGCGCTTCATTAACTAGTGTTATGAGTAACTATGCCGTAGGTGATCTACAAGGCTGCCTAAAGCCACTGCAACGTTTGCTAAAGCAAGTTAATTTCGATGCCAATGTAGATCAGCTATGGCTTGTCGGCGACCTAGTGAATAGAGGGCCAGACTCACTAGATACCCTGCGTTTTTTATATAGCATGAAAGACAGCCTGCGTATTACCTTAGGCAATCATGACCTGCACACCATTGCCTTAGCCCGCAAAGCCACAACACGCGGGCGCCATCCCACATTAGAAGCACTGTTAAACGCCCATGATTGCGATGAACTCACCCAGTGGCTGCTACAGCAACCCTTGGTGCGTAAATCAGATGATGGCCGCTATTTAATGAGCCACGCAGGTATTCCTCATATCTGGAGCAGTCATCAAGCGCTCTCGCTCAGCAAAGAAGTAGAGTCCACGCTGCAAAGCGTCAAGGTCGACGACTTCTTTCATAATATGTACGGGGATTCACCCTTATGCTGGCGAGATGACTTATGCGGTAATGAACGTCTCCGCACCATAACAAACTACCTTACTCGAATGCGCGCCTGCGATGCCCATGGCGAACTCGAATTAAGCTTTAAAGGCAGCCCCGCTGACATTCCCGCCCCCTACCGCCCGTGGTTTGAGTGGCAGCCATTAAACCAACGGCAAGAAACCTTGATCTTTGGACATTGGGCCGCATTGGAATGCAACACGGGACGCAATGATATTATCGCCCTTGATAGCGGCTGCGTTTGGGGCCGTCACATGACCATGCTAAATATGGATACACAGCAATTGTATCGCTGCGAGTGCAAGCCCTAGCACTATAATACCTTGGCAGCTATTTTCGAAAACCCGCCCATAGTCAATGCTATACTGCCAGCCTATTTACAAACCCTTAGCACAGGTCTCCATGAAAACGTATCTCGTCGGCGGCGCAGTACGCGATAAATTACTAAACTATCCCTATCACGAACGAGATTGGGTGGTAGTCGGTGCACACCCAAAAGATCTGATCGAGCAAAATTATCAACAAGTAGGCAAAGATTTCCCCGTATTTCTGCACCCCACAACCAAAGAGGAATACGCCTTAGCTCGCACCGAGCGAAAATCTGGCGCGGGTTATCATGGATTTATATGCGATTTCAGCCCAGACATTACCCTAGAAGAAGATTTAAGCCGTCGTGATTTGACCATCAACGCAATGGCAGAAAGCGACAAGGGCGACATTATTGACCCCTACGGCGGCACTAAGGATTTACACAACCGCGTACTCCGCCACGTCTCACCCGCATTTAGTGAAGACCCCTTACGCATTCTTCGTGTCGCAAGGTTTGCTGCTCGCTACGCCCACCTAGGATTTGTGGTCGCTGACGAAACCCAAGAATTAATGCGTGAGATGAGCGATAACGGTGAATTATCAACCATTGCCGCCGAGCGTATCTGGGTAGAGTTAACTAAGGCACTAAACGAAAAATCTCCCGCCACCTTTTTTACAACATTATTAGATTGCGGCGCCTTGCGGGCATTATTTCCTCTGTGGCCAGCCGCCCTAAACACCCAAGTACTAACAAGCTTAAATCATGCCGCTGATTTAAATTTAGATATTGATATTCGCTTTGCCATCACTTGCAGTGAATTAAACACCAAGCAATGCCAAACCCTGTGCAAACAACTTCGCGCCAGTAATAGTGCGACATGGCTAGCAGAGCGATGCGCCGCCAACATTCCACTTCCATCGCTTAATACCGCAGAAGACTGGCTGACACTGCTTGAGAATTTTGACTACGTTCGTCGGCCACAGCTATTAACCGCGTTCATCACCGCAGCAACACAATTAACACCCGAGGAAGAACGCCTAAACAAATTACAGAACGCCGCTACCGCCCTGCAAGAAATCCAAGCCGCTAACTTGATTAGCCAGGGGTTTAAAGGTCCGGCTCTGGGGCAGGCACTACGTGCAGAACGCTTAAAAAAATTGACCGAATTAGCTTGCTACAAATAAAAGAACTAAGTCGCTGAAAGGTCCCGGCCCTGCCATAAAAAGGACACAGGCCATAATTTTTGATCTGAGGCGTAAGCACGCCACAACTCTTGATAACTGCGACCATCTAGTGGATGCCTGTGGTTGGGCGCGAGCTCACTCAACGGTAACAGGACAAACGCGTTATACAGAATTTCTTCACGGGGCAACTCTATACCGGCATGATAACCACAGAGCTCGCCATAACTTAAAATATCGATATCTAAGGTTCGGGGGCTAAACTTTAACGCGTCTAATTGACGACCGTTATTCAACTCAATGGCCCGCATTTGCACGGCAAGCTCACTTAAGGGCATATCGGTAGAAAACCCTACCGCCATATTCAAGAATAAACTACCACGAAACCCAACCGACTCACTCTCATACACCCTAGACAACTTTAAGGGACCAAATAGCTCGGTTAAGCTATCTAGCGCAATGGTGAGATGACGGTAGCGAGCGGTATTACTGCCCAAACTGAGAAAAACGTCAGCCATCGCTATCGTTGACCACGCTCAATGACAATGCCAACTTCACTGGCTTGCCGCATGGCCCCAGGCTTACTCAGGGTTAACCGCAGCCAAGGTACAGCAAACTCTGTCATTATCATCTCTGCACAACGCTGCGCCAGCGTTTCTACTAACGCAAACTCACTTGCCTTAACAAACGCTTCAACGCCTTCAGTGATCGCCTTGTAATTTAAGGTAAGCTTAATATCATCATCCGCAGCGGCGGGACGAATATCTGTACCCAATTCAAGATCAAGTACCAATGTTTGATGATGTGCGCGCTCAAAATCATAGATACCAATAACCGTATCTACTCGTAAACCACGTATAAAAACAATATCCATAAACTGCCCCATGCCTAGCCAAGCGTCATTCAGACTGGCGTCAATTCTGTCATCGGCCAACGAGGCCGTATCGATACACCAAGCCCCTCCGCCTGCCCAACCTGTAAGCGACAATGACCTGCATATGCGATCATCGCACCATTATCAGTACAAAACTCGGGACGTGGATAGAAGACGTGACCACCTGTTTTGGCTAACTTTTGGGCTAAACGCGCTCGCAGCACGGTATTCGCACTCACCCCCCCCGCCATCACCAAAGTATTTAAATTTTCTTGCACTAAGGCTCGCGTGCACTTAATAACCAACGTATCAACGACCGCCTCTTGGAAAGCAGCGGCAATATCCGCCTTATCTTGAGCATCATGGCCGCCAGCTTCGCGGCTAGCTGCCACCGTATTTAATGTAAAGGTCTTTAAACCGCTAAAACTAAAATCCAAACCCGGACGATTTACCATAGGTCTTGGGAATTTATATCGCCCAACCGTGCCCTGCTCTGCAGCCTTTGCCACTTGCGGCCCACCCGGGTAACCCAAGCCCAGCATTTTTGCGGCCTTATCAAAGGCCTCTCCAGCGGCATCATCAAGTGACTCACCCAAAATACGATACCGGCCAATTCCATCAACCCGTACTAGCTGGGTATGACCACCAGAGACCAGTAGCGCAATAAAAGGAAAGTCAGGCGCGTTTTCTTCCAGCATTGGCGCCAGTAAATGGCCTTCCATATGATGCACCGCAACAGCGGGAACTCCCCAGCCATAAGCCATTGCCCGCCCAGCGCAGGCACCAACCATTAAGGCACCCGCAAGCCCAGGGCCATTAGTGAAGGCAACCCCGTCTAACTCTTCGCCACGCATACCCGCCTTTGTCAAAACCTCGCGGACCAACGGAAGTAACTTTCTAACATGGTCTCGCGATGCCAACTCTGGCACCACACCACCATATTCGGCATGCAAATCAATTTGACTGTACAAGGCCTCCGCAAGTAAACCTTGCTCAGAGTCGTATATCGCCACACCCGTTTCATCACAAGAGGTTTCAAGTCCCAAAACACGCACTTTCTGACTTCCCACGCTAATTGAGCGCGCATGATACTGGCTCAACAGGATTCACACCAGTTATCGCCTTAATGGCTTTGCTTTTTGCCACAACAGAGTATAGAATTCAGCGCCCTTGGAGTACCGCTTTGAAATTTGCGGTGCAAACAGCAATTTTTGCACATTGATTAGGACAGGTTTAACGAATGCCTTCAGTCAAACTCAAAGAAAACGAACCATTTGATATCGCTCTACGTCGTTTTAAGCGTTCTTGCGAAAAAGCAGGCGTACTGGCAGAAGTTCGTCGTCGCGAATTCTACGAAAAGCCAACTTCAGTTCGTAAGCGTCAAGCTGCCGCTGCTGTTAAGCGTCACGCTAAAAAAGTATCACGCGACAACAAAAAGCAACAACGCCTCTACTAAGGTCTCTTCGCAGAACCTTAAGTAGTGCCTTGCGCTTTGCTCTACCCTCCTTAAATCAAAGGAATCTTGCGAGACCATGGCTGATCAAACGCTGAAGCAAACTCTCACAGACGCGATGAAAACCGCGATGCGAGCCAAAGATAAAGCGACATTGAATGCCGTGCGACTTATACTCGCCGAGATAAAACGCATTGAAGTTGATGAGCGCATAGATGTAGATGATGCACGTGTGCTTACTGTACTCGACAAAATGTGCAAACAGCGTCGAGACTCGATCAGCCAGTATGAAAATGCTGGCCGTGAAGAACTCGCCGAGCAAGAACGCTTTGAAATGAGCGTCATCCAAACCTATATGCCCACCCCGTTAAGTGACGACGAGCTTGAGAGTCTTATTAAAGCCGCCATCAGTAACAGCGGTGCAACGGCAATGAAAGACATGGGTAAAGTTGTAGCCGAACTAAAACCTAAAGTTCAGGGTCGCGCAGATATGGCCGCTGTCAGCAAAAAAATCAAAGCATTACTCGCTTAACAAAGACAAACCCACTCCGGCCAATTGCTAGCATCGGCATCAACTGATACGCTCACCCAACTGCTTTTTCGGAAATACTGACGTGGCCGCAAAAGGACGTATCCCCCAATATTTTATCGATGACCTGCTCTCAAGGGTCGACATTGTCGACGTCATCAACCGCCGCGTTTCTTTAAAAAAGACCGGTAAGAATTATAGTGCTTGCTGCCCCTTCCACGAGGAAAAAACCCCTTCTTTTAGCGTAAACCCAGACAAACAGTTCTATTATTGCTTTGGCTGCGGCGCTGCGGGAAATGCGGTTGGCTTCATTATGGATTACGAGCGCCAGGATTTTCCCAGCGCCATAGAGAGCCTCGCTCACGTTGCGGGACTAGAAGTCCCTCGCGAAGAATTAAGCCCTCAGCAGCAAATCAAACAAGAACGCCGTAAAACCATTTACGACTTAATGGAGCAAGTTTCCGCCCATTACCAAAAACAACTTCGAGTCTCCCCGCAATCCCAGCGCGCCGTCGACTACCTGAAACGCCGCGGTCTCAGCGGCCGAATCGCCAGAGACTTTAACATTGGCTTTGCCCCACCGGGCTGGGACAACCTCTTAAACACATTTGGCAATACCGACGAGCAAAAGCAGCAACTTATTGACGCCGGCATGCTCATTGAGAAAGAAGACGGCAAGCTCTACGATCGCTTCCGTGACAGAATCATGTTCCCCATCCGCGACAACCGCGGACGCGTCATTGCTTTTGGCGGCCGGGTTTTAGGTGACGACAAACCTAAATATTTAAACTCCCCCGAAACCGATATTTTTCAAAAAAACAGAGAGCTTTATGGGCTCTACCATGCTCGACAAAATAACCGCCATTTAGAACAGCTCCTTATCGTAGAAGGCTATATGGATGTTGTTGCCTTGGCGCAACATGGGATTATGACAGGCATTGCCACCCTCGGCACAGCCAGTAACACAGAACACCTTCGCACGGCTTTTCGCTATGCCAGCGAGCTTATATTTTGCTTCGACGGTGACGCTGCTGGACGCAAAGCGGCTGAGCGCGCCTTAGAAAACGCCCTCCCAGTAATGGAAGATGGCAGACGAATTCGCTTTTTATTTTTACCCGAAGGAGATGACCCCGATAGCGTGGTCAACCGCGATGGCGCAGCAGGCTTTCAAAAACTACTCGCCAAAGCCACACCTCTTGAGCGCTATTTTTTCGAATCGCTACACGAGCAAACAGACCCCGACACACTGGAAGGCAAGGCGCGCCTGAGTAAACTAGCACTACCCAAGCTGCTAATGCTACCCGATGGCGTTTTTCGCCAACTCATGCTCGACTCCCTAGCGGAGCGGACCGGCCTCAGCCGCCAATCCGTAGACCAACTACTTAATGAGTCAAATGCCGAAAAACCAATTACGGAGAATACCGCTCCCACAGCTCCGCAACGCCGCGACGCCACTCAAAACCTAAAGGTACAATTACCAAAGGGACGCCGCGACCCCCTTTTATTTGCATTGGCCATGCTGCTCTACAACCCGAGAGGCGTTACCACGGGTACAAGCAATATCACCCATTCAGACTCTTCACCGGTAGCCGCACTGCTAAATAACACTATCGCGTTGCTGCGTAAGCGTCCCGAGTCCAGCACAGCGATGCTGTTAGGGCACTGGTACGGGCAACCTGAATACGAGGTTTTGACAGAGGCCCTAAAAACCATCGAACTGCTTGGCAACGAATTAACCGACGAAAAAGCCGAAGCCGCCTTTTTCGACACCCTAACTCACCTCGAAACCCAGCAATCCAGCGAAATATTACGCAATCATGTTGATAAATTACGGGGCGACAGTGAAGTCGACAAACCACCAAACAGCAACTACGCTGAGCTTAGTGAGTCAGAAAAACAGCAGCTGCTCACAATTCAACAGCTGCTAAAACAAAAACACCGCTTGTAAAAACGAAAACAGGCTTCATTAATACACTACTACCTAGTCCAATTACGCAGAACCGCACAATTTACCAAACTACAACCTGAACAAGTCTGGAATTTACTGGTCGTATAGGGGGTAGATGGGGTATAATCCGCGGCTATTTTTCAACCTGCACCCAACGAGTAATTTGAAAGAATGAGTGACTCAAAGCATCAATCGCGCCTCAAACAACTCATTGCCAAAGGCAAGGAGCAGGGTTATTTAACGTACTCTGAGGTCAACGACCACTTACCGGAAGATATTTCGGATCCAGATCAGGTCGAAGAAATCATCCAAATGATCAATGACATGGGGATTCAGGTGTTTGAACACGCGCCTGATGAAGACACATTGATCATGGCCGGCAGCGATTCACCTGACGACATCGCCGCCGCAGAAGCTGCAGCCGCGCTTGCCGCAGTAGAAACTGAAACGGGCCGCACAACCGACCCTGTCCGCATGTATATGCGGGAAATGGGCACCGTTGAACTCCTTACCCGTGAAGGCGAAATTGTCATTGCCAAACGGATAGAAGAAGGTATCCGTGAAGTAATGGCGTCACTGGCCTATTACCCCGGCGTGGTTACTGGTGTTCTAGCTCAATACGACAAAGTTGCTACAGAAGAGCGTCGCCTCGGCGATATCATGAGCGGCTATTTAGACCCAGCAGACAATGTACCCTCACCGCAAGCTCAAGCAGCAGCCGCTGCAGAAGCCAGTGATGACGATGAAGATGCCGTCTCCGGTCCAGATCCAGAAGAAGCACGTATTCGCTTTGCGGCATTACAAAAGCAATCGGATAAGGTTGAAAAATGCATCGCTGAAAACGGTCGCTACAGCAAGCAAACCGCAAAAGAATTAAGCGCCTTAGGCGAACTATTCAAATTCTTTAAGCTGACCCCAAGCATTTTTGACCCCCTCATAGAAGAGGTGCGCACCACACTTAGCTCCATTCGTGCAATGGAACGTGAAATCATGTCCATCTGCATCAAAAAAGTGGGCATTGATCGCAAAGAGTTCATCCGTAGCTTCCAAGGCAACGAAGCCAACCTTAAATGGGCTGATGAACTGTTAAAGAAACACCCAAAATTAGCAGAATACAACGACGTTATTCGCCGTATTCAGACTAAAATTGCCTATATTGAAGAACGCCAAGACTTAACTATTTCTGACATCAAAGAAATTAATCGTCGCGTTTCTATTGGTGAGGCTCGCGCCCGCCGCGCTAAAAAGGAAATGGTAGAAGCCAACCTACGATTGGTTATCTCTATTGCCAAAAAGTACACCAACCGTGGTTTGCAATTCCTCGATTTGATTCAAGAAGGCAATATCGGCTTGATGAAAGCGGTAGACAAATTTGAATACCGTCGCGGTTACAAGTTCTCAACTTATGCAACATGGTGGATACGCCAGGCCATTACTCGCTCTATTGCTGACCAGGCGCGTACTATCCGTATTCCGGTACACATGATAGAAACCATCAACAAGCTAAACCGTATCTCTCGCCAGATGCTTCAGGAAATGGGACGCGAACCCACACCAGAAGAACTCGGTGAGCGTATGGAAATGCCTGAAGATAAAGTACGTAAAGTACTTAAAATCGCCAAAGAACCTATTTCAATGGAAACACCTATTGGTGATGATGAAGACTCTCACTTAGGTGATTTCATCGAAGACGGCACCATCTCTTCACCCATTGAATCGGCCACAGGCGAAGGTCTACGCGAAGCCACTAAAGATGTGCTTTCAGGGCTGACTGCTCGGGAAGCAAAAGTGCTGAGAATGCGCTTTGGTATTGATATGAATACCGATCACACCCTAGAAGAGGTCGGCAAACAATTTGACGTTACCAGAGAACGTATTCGTCAAATCGAAGCCAAAGCATTGCGTAAGCTACGTCATCCAACACGCTCGGACCACCTCCGCAGCTTCTTAGACGAATAACAACACAGAAAACCCGAACTTGCCTACTCGGCAAGTTCGGCTCAAAATCTACAATTGGATGTATCTACGATGCTCGCCAACGTAACTCGGCAGCTACATGCAGCCAGTATCTATATTGCATTTACCAGTATTATTATCAGCGGCTGCCAAAGCCAACCGCCTTCAGCTGACTCAGACCAGCTTGCCCCACCCACGTTAAATACTGAAACGAGCACATCTAGTTTATTTATTGCTCAACAGCTACTTAGCTCGCAGAATTTTTTAGACGCTGAAGCTACCTATCAGAATTTACTCGAAACAAGCACGGATCAAAACACGCTCCAACAATCCTTGGCTGGGCTTGCGCTATGTTACTTACACCCTAATAGCCCAATCTTTAATTCAGCTCTTGCCACTGCATCAATAGATCGTCTTTATCAGCAAATGATGCGCTGGCCACAAAATGAGCCCAGCTTAGATATACTCTTTTTTAGCCTAAGCCTTAGCCTAGAGCAGCTAGCCCAACAGCAAGAAGAAATTGCGCTACGAGAAAAAGCTGAAATTCAGCAACGACTACTAGCCCGTGAAATCACAACCCTGCAACGTGCCATAGAAAAACTACGCCAATTAGGTTTGCAGTAAATTCCTGGCTATCACGCGCCACGATCCAAATACGCGCCCAATTGACCGCGTAAACTCTGAATTTCCAACTCGGTTTGCGCCATCAAGACCGGCACATTCCGCCAATGCTCTGTACGCAAATGCGTCACTAAACGGCTCACCTGTCCGCTATCGCTATGGGGTCCCATCACAATTAACTGCCAGGGCAACTCAGTAAGCAGTTCGGCCACCCGAGTTAAATCAGCACTTTGGTAAACCTTCCAATGTTCGGCACCAGATAACTGTTCAATCACCTCTGCAAGGATGTCGCCCTCTTCAATAACCAGCATGTTTCCCACCGCAGTCGCTGGCAGCAAATCTCGCACCACTGCGACCAACTCGGCACTCTCCACGGGCTTGACTAAATAACCACTTGCACCCAGTAACAAACCTAGATCACGCTCATTCAGCATTGACAGCATCAACACCGGCACACTCCCCAGCACGACATCACTTCGCAAACTATGAAGTACCTGCCAACCATCCAAGCCCGGCATCATAACGTCCAGCACCACCAAGTCAGGCCGATGTTGCCGCGCCATTACCAAGCCTTCTGCGCCCGATGATGCGGTCCGAACACGGTAGCCCTCACGACTTAAGGCGCGATGGCTCAAATCCAACGCAGCTAAATCGTCATCTATCACTAAAATATCACCCGTGGCACTTTTATCTAAGGTTGCCGACGACTCAGCTTCACCCACCGGCAAGCTAAGTCTAAATGTGGAGCCTACTCCCAATTCGCTATCAGCGGTAATCGTGCCGCCCAATAGCTCGGCAAACTTGCGTGAAATCGTTAAACCTAAACCAGAGCCACCATATTGCTTTGTTGTTGACTGATCAGCCTGCACAAACGCATCAAACACACGACTTAACTGCTCAGTATTCATCCCAATACCGCTATCTCGGACTTCTGCAAGCAAATAGCCATTCCCGTTCTCAACTTCCTCCGTTACCGACAGGTATATATCGCCAGATCGGGTAAACTTGGCCGCATTACTCAGCAGATTTAATAAAATCTGCCGCAGGCGCGTCACATCCGTTCGGATACGATCACTTTTTAAGGCGAAGTGACAATGCAAGGTATCCCCATTTTTTTCCATTAATGGCGCAACCGTAACCTCCACATCCCTGAGAACAGGCTCTAAGGCGACATCTTCCCAGAACACCGCCATACGACCAGATTCAATTTTAGAGATATCCAGCACATCATTAATTAATGCCAGAAGATGCTTACCGGCTAATTGAATTTTTTCAAGGTCTGGCTGCAGATCGCTGACCGACAAGTCATCTTCTTCAGCAATCTCTTCCAGCAACATTTCCGAATAACCAATGATCGCATTCATTGGCGTACGCAACTCATGGCTCATATTCGCCAAAAAGCCACTTTTTGCCTGATTGGCGGCGTCTGCGCGTCGACTTGCTTCACGCACTCGCCCCATCGCCTGGCGCAAACTAGACGCCATATCATTAAATGAGTTCGCCAACTGACCAAACTCATCATGCCCCATGTCTGCAATGCTGTAATCAAAATTACCTTCACGCCACTCAGCCGTACCCTTTTGCAGCTGTCGAATTGCCCGCCGGGTGTAACGCGTCATGTAATAGCCAAGAACAAAGGTCGTAATTAGCGCTAATAAAAACACGGCCAACGCCACTTTGTTTGTCATACTGACAATTTCACGAAGGTCAGCATTAATTTGGTCAGAGCGTGACAGCAAATACCATTCGTTTGCTGTAATCCGCGAACTCAGGGCCTCGTACTCACGAAGTAACCCGCTTGCACTATGCGTGTCATTTGCCTGCAAAAATGATCGCCAATGCTCAAACAAAGCCGCTGCATTTAACGGTTCATAACTTCCCGCTTCTAAGTACTCATGCAAATCACTATTAAGCTCTTCTTCAAGTGCCGACAAAGCATCAATACCGCTGAGCAACTCATTTCGCTCAGATGAGGTAATACCATTCTGTCCGCCAGATTCCGACAGCGCATCCACCACTAATATTTTTCGATGCGTGCTATACATCCGCTGACTAAAGTCATTCAACTCAGACTGCGAGCGAATCACATGCTGTAACAACCAAACATTGCGACGTCTAGTGTCATTGCCCCACACTTGAACCAAGACGCTACCCAACGACAACACCAAAATAGCGACAAAAGACAGTGTTAAACGGCGGGTAAAACTCATCCTTTAGTACCAAGTAGGTATTCGATTTTTCCAAGCAGGCGCGGTAAATCAACAGGCTTGGTATCGTAATCATCGCAACCCGCCAACAACGCTCGTTGGCGATCATCGGCCATCGCATGGGCGGTTAAGGCAATAATAGGGATAGCCTGTAGCGACGGCGTTGCCTTCATTTCTCTGGCCACCTGCCAGCCATCTTTGATCGGCAAACTCATATCCAATAGCATTAAATCTGGCTTGTCACTAAGACTCATATCAATACCAAGCTGGCCATCAACAGCTAGTAGTACCTCATACCCCTTGCGTATTAACCGTCGGCTGAGCATATCTCGATTCATTTCATTGTCTTCAACGAGCAATATTTTTGGCATCACCACACCTACACCTTATTCACTAAACGCACGCTGCAAAACCCCTTGCAGCTCAGGACTGGTCGACGTCATAGTGACGACATATTCACGCTCCGTGTTCTGGGTGGTGATTTTCGCATAGCAAGCCTCAAAGCCATCGATACGAACATCAGCCAAAACCGGTAACGCCTCGCTGCTGATAACCCGCAGCTTGTCGCCAGCACGTGCATCCAGCGTCACAGTATATTGACTCGCCCCAGCCTGCTTCCCAGCCATTAAAGTGAGCTGCAAACACAATTTATTACTACAGCCCTGCCATTGAACTGAGCTTGGGTTTAGCAATAAATCATAGGGCATACCCACCCCCAGAACCTCAGACAGCTGTACCGCATCACCCATGCCTTTAAGCGAAACGCTAACTTGCTCTCCAGCTAACACCTCAACAGAAGCCCCCGCCATGGTGGCAGGCGACGCCAATATTTGCCCCCCCACAGTACAGGACTCAATCCGGCCCGTTAAATTCACATTATGACCAACCACGCCATATTTTGAGCGCAATTCAGAGCCCACATTGCCGGCCACTACATCACCGGTATTCAAACCAATACCCATACTGATTTCGGGTAAACCATCAGCCACGTTAAGCGCATTCACATCTTTTATGGCGAGCTGCATCGCAACAGCACAAGCCAACGCTCGATCGCAATCGTCCTTATCACTAAGGGGGGCACCAAAAATAACCAGAATGCCATCGCCGACAAACTCGTCAACGGTGCCCCTAAAGCGCTGTATTACCTCTGTCATTTTGCCAAAATAGTTATTCAGCAAGGTCACACATTGTTCAGGCCCTAATTGCTGGCTTAGAGCCGAGAAACCACGAATATCCGCCATTAATACCGTCACTTGACGAAGCTCACCGCCCAGCTTTAGGCCGTCATTATCATCAAGTAAACGCTGAACTATTTCATCTGATAGGTAGCGACCAAATATTTTGCGAATAAAGCGCTGACTTTTCTCTAGCTCAGCAAGGTACTCACGCTCGCGATCTCGCCATTGCTTGGTCTCCAACGACGCGCTAATTCTCGCTCTTAGCAACGTACCGTTAACGGGCTTAAGCAAATAATCACTAGCACCCGCATCAATGCAACGTACCGCCCCTTCTTCATCTTGCATACCACTAATGACAACGACCGGAATGCGCCGCAAGGCCTCATCGCCACGAATAACTTGAAGCACCTCGTAGCCGTTCATATCGGGCATCACCAAATCTAATAACACCACATCTGGCTCTGCACTGCGCATAATCTCTAAGCAGCGCTCACCACTGGCAGCTTCTATCACCATATAGTTTTGACGTTGTAACTGATGAGCAAGTAAGTCACGGCTACTATCATTATCATCAACCACCAAAATACTTGCCGCCATATGCTCACGATCATCGCGCAGAATACCGCGCTTAAAGCTCTTGAAAATGGCCTCTATGGGGTCAGCCGCCACAGCACCGTCATTACCCAAGGTAAACTGCTCTAATCGAGCTTGAAACAATTGGGACTGGTGCCGAATCTGGCCAATATACTCGCTGGCAATTTTATCGTCACAATCTTCTAAAAGGATTTCGCTAAAACCATCAACCAAACCAATGGCATTGCGTAAATCGTGCCGTAAGCGGGACAACTCCGTTTGCGAACTCGGTGTTAACGCTGAAATAGACGCCAACATCTCCATCATGGACGACGACGCATTCGCAATCTTCTCTACGTCCGCCTTTAAGCTCTCTAATTCAGAGATCACACTTAATTCAAGCAATGACTCAGTAAACGCAAAGACAGACCCAAGCGGCGCCTGCAGCGACTGACGCTGATCATCTAAATACGCTTTAAATATACGGTCTTGATTACTCAAGCTCAGCCTCCAACTTATAAAGTTCACGGCTCAGATTATTGCACTTCAATGAAGAAATAGCATTTACGTCTGCGATATCTGCAACGCAAATAGCATCAAGCACTGGCCAACCCCGCCAACGCACACTATAATGCGCCCACGTTTTAAGCGTGGTAGGGGATTTTTCTCCAGTACTTGATTATCCAGCAGTGAAATTGACTGCCCTAAGAATCAGTATTAGCACGTAATATACTGCTTACTGCGAACATGATGACGACGGCAACCGTTATAGGTACGTCCAAAAAAGCATGTCATCATTCTTATAAGGGCCTTTAGCTCAGTTGGTTAGAGCATCCGACTCATAATCGGCAGGTCCGCAGTTCAAGTCTGCGAAGGCCCACCATATCAAAGCCCCGCACCGAAAGGTGTGGGGCTTTTTTATGACCGCGAAATATGGATGATTCACGACTGGATTTTATTCCCAACCGTAGAGGCAAGAGAAAGCTTAGAGCGTATTGACGAATCTTCCCAAGTTTCTTAAAACTTAATAAGACTTTCACGTAAAAGCTAGGAGAGCGCCCGCCTCAATATCAGCACTAAAATAAGTACTGATATTTTATTGAATATTGAGGCAGTGGCAACGCGACATTCCCAATCGCTACATTCGTCTTAGGAGCAGCTAAGCTGAATATAAGTAGCTGCTCGCTCGGAGAGGGCCAATATTATCGACATAATAAATTCACAGGTGCTTTGATTAGTCAGCCGCTTCCATATGCTTGCTAATTCGCAGCGCCATAAGCGTACAAAAGGTGCCGGAAATCAAATACAAGCTAACGGCAAATAACCCGAAATGCACAGACAAACCAAGGGCAATTAAAGGTGCGAATGCAGCGCCAAACAACCAGGCAAAATCAGATGTTAATGCCGCACCAGCATAGCGGAAGCGGCGTTCAAAGTTGGCCGTTAAAGTGCCGGACGCTTGACCATAGGAAACCCCAAGTAGTGCAAAACCGACTAAAATAAAGGTGTCTTGCATCACTGCCGAACCACTCATCAGCAGCGGCGTGAACAGTGCAAAGATACCGATTAATACTGCCATTAACGACACGGTGGTGCGCTTGCCAATACGGTCGGCAATAATCCCAGAAACAACGGTGGCGATTATCCCAATACAGGCACCAAAGACCTGCACTATTAAGACATTGCCAATTAATTGTGACTCACCCAATGAGATCCATGAAAGCGGAAAGATCGTGACGATATGAAATAGCGCATAGCTCGCCAGTGCCGCAAAAGCACCCAAGAAAATATTAGGCCCTTGTTTTTCAAGCATTTCACTTGTGCTTATTGGTTCCAGCTCGCTCTCTTCCAATGCCGCCGTATATTCTTCGGTGAGCACCAAACGCAGACGCGCAAATAACGCAACCACGTTGATGGCCAAGGCAACAAAGAAGGGATAGCGCCACGCCCACGCCTGAAAGTCTTCTGGACTAACACTGCTAATCAGGTAGAAAAACAATAAATTTGCGATAAGAAAACCAATTGGGGCACCGAGCTGACCAATCATGGCGTACCAGCTGCGTTTCGACTGAGGCGCATTCAGTACTAACAACGAGGGCAGACCATCCCAAGAGCCGCCGAGTGCAAAACCTTGTAGAATACGGAAGATGGCGAGAAAAAATATTGAGCTGCCGCCAAGGGAATCATACCCCGGCAAAAAGGCGATGCCCGCGGTGGCAGTGCCCAACAAGAACAAAGACGAACTCAATTTAACACTGCGACCCCAGCGCCGCTGTATATTCATAAATAGAGCGGTACCAAAAGGCCGTGCCACAAATGCCATTGAGAATATGGCGAAGCCGTACAACATGCCCTCTAGTGTGCTGGCGAAAGGGAAAAACACACTTGGGAACACCAATACGCAGGCCATGCCAAACACGAAAAAGTCGAAATGTTCCGAGGCGCGGCCAATAACCACACCTATGGCGATCTCGCCGGGGGCTACCGGCGAATGACCGGCCGGCGTTTGCATATCGGCTGCAAGAGCAGAGTTTGTTGTACTGGCCATGGTGAGGCGCTCATCCCTAGTTTTGTGAATTATGAAAGACTACTCCGATTCACCCGAGCCAGCCATAGGACAAATTGTCCAATTCTTTCCACGCGGTAATTCGCTTAAAGTTTGCGCCTCTCATTACTATCTGGACTTGCGAGTGGCGATGTCGATTTCCAAAACTCTGCGTACAACTTCCATAGGCACTATCGGACTAGCCCTTCTGGCTGGCTGCGATACCGTGGTTATGTCTCCCTCTGGCGATATTGCAGCGCAGCAGGCCAATCTCATTATCTGGGCCACCATTTTAATGCTGATCGTGGTGGTGCCCGTTATTGTACTTACCCTGTGGTTTGCATGGCGCTACCGCGCGTCTAACAAAGACGCAACCTATGCCCCAGACTGGGATCACTCCACTAATTTAGAACTAGTCATCTGGGCTGCACCGCTAGCGATTATCATCGCCTTGGGAGCATTAACGTGGGTGAGCACCCACCAACTTGACCCCTACCGACCGCTGGATCGCATCAGAGAAGGCCAGCCCGTCGCCGAAGATGTTGAGCCACTCATTATAGAAGTGGTTGCCATGGACTGGAAATGGCTGTTCTTTTATCCCGAGCAAGGTATCGCGGCCGTGAACCAACTGGCCGCGCCGGTAGACCGGCCAATCAAATTCAAAATCACCGCCACCACGATGATGAACTCCTTTTATATACCGGCACTGGCGGGTCAAATTTACGCCATGGGCGGCATGGAAACCCAATTACACGCGGTAATTAATGAACCGGGAAGCTACGACGGTTTCTCAGCGAATTATTCTGGCGCCGGCTTTAACGGCATGCGCTTTAAGTTTTTAGGTATGAGTGAAGCCGACTTTGATCAGTGGACAAACAAAGTCAAGAACGAAGGCGAGCTACTTAGCCGTCCCGTCTATCAGGCCTTGGCAGAACCCAGTGAATACAACCCCGTACAGTATTACAGTGAAGTAGCGCCAGATCTGTACGACGCGATTCTCAATCGCTGCGTAGAACCCGGCACGCTGTGTATGAAAGACATGATGAAGCATCACGGCCACCATGGCAGTGATAACGCTGAGTCTCATGCCGCGCCGTCGACAACCCCCAACACACATGATGAGGGTCACCATGCCCACTAGCTACCCTTGTGCAATTACCGTGGTCGCAATGCGTCCGTCTCATTCACTCATAGCGCGTCAGAGCGTCGGTAACGTTCATGTCTGATCTCAGTACACTAGTATTTGGCCGTTTAAGCCTAGATTCGATCCCCTTTCACGATCCTATACTGATAGGAACCTTTGTGGTGGCCGCTATTGGTGGCATCGCCCTGCTCGCTGCACTCACCTATTACAAGGTCTGGGGATACCTCTGGAGCGAATGGTTTACCAGTATCGATCATAAGCGTATCGGCGTGATGTATATGATTCTGGGCTTGGTCATGCTTCTGCGCGGTTTTGCTGATGCCATTATGATGCGCATCCATCAGGCCATGGCCTTTGGTGAAGCCACGGGGTATCTGCCACCGGATCACTACGATCAAATCTTTACCGCCCACGGCGTGATAATGATTTTCTTTGTGGCGATGCCCTTTGTTGTTGGCTTAATGAACTACATTGTGCCGCTGCAAATCGGTGCCCGCGACGTGGCGTTTCCCTTCTTAAACAACCTCAGCTTCTGGATGACCAGCGCCGGTGCGGCATTGATCATGGTGTCGCTGTTTGTTGGCGAATTCGCTAAGTCTGGCTGGCTAGCCTACCCGCCACTCACCGGGATACTGCAAAGTCCGGGGGTTGGTGTCGACTACTATATTTGGTCATTGCAGATAGCCGGGGTCGGCACCCTGCTATCTGGTATTAACTTTGTTGTCACCATTGTAAAAATGCGCGCACCCGGCATGAATATGATGAAAATGCCGATTTTCACCTGGACGGCGCTGTGTACTAACATTTTGATTGTGGCGGCATTCCCCATACTTACTGCCGTTATGACGCTACTGTCTTTAGACCGCTATCTCGGTATGAATTTCTTCACCAACGACCTTGGCGGCAACGCCATGATGTATGTAAACCTAATATGGATTTGGGGTCACCCAGAGGTTTATATTCTGATTTTGCCGATCTTTGGGGTGTTCTCAGAGATCGTCTCGACGTATAGCGGTAAGCGTTTGTTCGGCTATTCGTCTATGGTTTATGCCACGCTGGTAATCACCATTCTGTCCTACTTGGTATGGTTGCATCACTTCTTTACTATGGGTTCTGGTGCAACGGTGAATAGCTTCTTTGGCATCACCACCATGATTATTTCGATACCGACCGGCGCCAAGATCTTTAACTGGTTGTTTACCATGTACCGTGGCCGCATTCAGTTTGAAGTGCCCATGCTGTGGACTATCGGTTTTATGATCACCTTTGTCATTGGTGGGATGACTGGCGTACTGCTCGCGGTGCCACCCGCAGACTTTGTGCTGCATAACAGCCTGTTTTTAATCGCTCACTTCCATAACGTTATTATTGGTGGCGTGGTATTTGGGACATTTGCTGCCATTACATTCTGGTACCCCAAGGTCACCGGCTACAAGCTAGAGCCTTTCTGGGGCAAGGTCTCCTTCTGGTGCTGGTTTATCGGCTTCTATTTGGCGTTTATGCCGCTCTATATGCTCGGCTTTATGGGTGTCACCCGTCGTATGAGTCACTTCGACGATCCCTCACTGCAGATATGGTTCCAGATTGCACTGGGCGGTGCGGTGTTGATTGGTATGGGTATCATCAGTTTCTTGATCCAGCTTTATGTGAGCTACAAGCGTCGCGACTCGCTGCGCGATGAAACTGGCGACCCGTGGAATGGCCGCACCTTGGAGTGGTCAACCTCGTCTCCACCACCCAAATACAACTTTGCGTTTACACCTAAGGTATACGATCTCGATGCGTGGTGGCATATGAAGAGCAACGGCTTTAAGCGCGCAAGCGATGGCTTCTTAGCGATCCATATGCCAAAGAACACCGCCGCGGGTATGGTGATATCAGGCCTAAGCGCAGCATTTGGTTTTGCCATGATCTGGCATATGTGGCTAATCGGCGGACTGACGTTTGCCGCGCTAATGATCGCCATTATTGCTCACACCTTTAACTACAAGCGCGACTACTACATACCTGCAGATGAGGTAGCACTAGTAGAAGCTAAACGCGGGGAGGCCACTGCCTAAGATGTCACATTCGACTGCTATGCCGGCCTCTGCTGCGCCGGGACAATTCGACTTTCTCGAAAAGGGCGAGCACCACGTTGCCAACGGCACCCTGCTCGGTTTCTGGCTGTATTTGATGAGCGACTGCCTCATCTTTGCGGCGCTGTTCGCCACCTATGGCGTACTGAGCCAAAACTACGCCGGCGGGCCATCGGGCGCCGATCTATTCGACCTACCGCTCGTGGCCTTAAACACCAGTTTTCTGCTGTTTTCTTCCATAACCTACGGTTTTGCCATGCTGCAGATGCAGCAGCGCAAACTGCAAGGCACCATGATCTGGCTTGCCATTACTGGGGTATTTGGTGCGGCATTTCTTGGCCTTGAACTGTACGAGTTTTACCACCTAATACATGTAGGTGCGACTCCCCAGCGCAGCGCATTCCTGTCAGCCTTTTTCACCTTGGTCGGCACCCACGGTCTGCACGTAAGCCTGGGGATAATTTGGCTGGTAACGCTATTGTTTCAACTGCGCAAACACGGTCTAACCACCGCTAACCGTCGCCGTTTATTCTGCCTATCTATGTTCTGGCATTTCCTTGACGTTATTTGGATCGGCGTATTCACTGTTGTTTATTTGATGGGGTCACTGTCATGAGCGAGCATTCACAAAATCACGACACACATCACGCAGACCATCACGACGAAGAAGGTCCACACAGCAGCTTTAGCGGCTATATGCTGGGGTTTATGGCCTCGGTGTTTCTTACCGCCATTCCGTTCTGGCTGGTGATGGGCGAAGTATTCAGCTCCCGCAATACCACCATACTGATCATTCTCGCCTTTGCTCTAGTCCAAATTCTGGTGCACATGGTTTACTTTCTGCACATGAATTTTCAATCGGAGGGTGGCTGGACCATGCTCTCACTGATTTTCACGGTGGTGCTGTTATTTATTACCTTAGCGGGCTCGCTGTGGGTGATGTATCACATGAACGTGAATATGATGCCCTCGATGATGCCGGGTGGCAGCTAAGATGCCGATTCGCCGCATAGCGACTTTATCGCTCCTTAGCCTGTGCGGCATTATTCTCTCTAGTGGTTTTATTATGCTCGGCAATTGGCAACTCGAGCGCCGAGTATGGAAGCTAGACTTAATTGAACGCATTGATAGCCGGGTGCACGCCCCAGCTGAAATCGCGCCCAGTATGGAAGACTGGGCTGCGATAAATCAAGCCGACGACGAATACCGGCACGTCCTTGTCGACGGCCAGTTTCTGCTGAACAAAGATACCTTGGTGGTGGCCGCTACTGAGCTAGGCAGTGGTTACTGGGTAATGACACCGTTTCAACGCCGCGACAACAGCACTGTCTTGATCAATCGCGGCTATATTGGCCAGGGCATCATGCCACTGCCTCCCGAGACCGCACCGCAGACAATCACTGGTCTGCTCAGACTTAGCGAACCCAACGGCAGTGTGCTCCGCGAAAACAGCCCCACGACCGGTCGGTGGTATTCCCGTGATGTTGCGGCAATTGCCGATCACCTCGAACTCACCGCCGCGCCTTATTTTATCGACGCTGACGCCAAGCCAGACCAAGCACAAAACGACAACAGCAATCTCAGCCCAGCCCCAGTGGCCGGACTGACCGTAGTAAAATTCCATAATAGCCATATGGTCTATGCCGTTACGTGGTTTAGCTTAGCGCTGTCGGTATTGATCGCCGGTTTTATCGTATGGCGGGAAGAACGGCGTCGCAAGGTAGACTAAGCTTAAGTAATTACTCCAGCTCCCCGCTGCGCACTCACCCCCACATGAGTATACTTGGCCATGCTGAAAAGTCGCTGAGAGATCCACTATTATGACAAATACCAAAGCGCTGGCCGATGTAAACCAGCTGCTTAGACAAACCGAATCCAGTGACACCGACACCCTTGGCAAGCATATGCGCCAGCTTGTTCAGCTACGCTGGGTCGCCGTACTTGGCCAATTACTCACCATTCTCGTTACCCATTATGGCTTTGGCGTCACACTGCCGATACAGACCATGCTCAGCATTTTGGCCGGCCTTATTGCGTTCAATGCTCTAACCGATTTGAGCTTACGCTTTAAGCGCCGCGTGTACACAGCTGAGTTATTCATGGGTCTGTTAGTTGATATGGGCACACTGACCGCCCAGCTTTTTTTTAGCGGTGGCGCAACCAACCCCTTCGTCTTTCTCTATTTATTACAAGTCTGCTTAGCGGCCGTACTCATGGCCCAAACCTATACGTGGGTGCTACTTGGCGTTGCGGCTTTGTGCTTCCTGTGGCTGGCCGAGGCAGGCCTGCCCATCGACCTACCCCAAGACTATCACTTAGGCATACGCAGCTATTACCTAGAAGGTATGTTCATCTGCCTTGTCCTCAATGCCGGATTACTTGTGGTATTTATTAACCGCATCAACCAAACCCACCGTGAACACGACGCCCGCCTCGCTGAATTACGCCAACGCGCGGCAGAGGAAGAACACATTTTACGTATGGGTTTACTGGCTTCTGGTGCGGCCCACGAACTTGGCACCCCACTGGCGACCATCGCGGTTATTCTCGGTGACTGGCGGCGCATGCCAGCCCTAAACGCCGACCCTGACCTAGACGAAGAAATCACTGAAATGCAGACTCAAGTACAACGCTGCAAATCTATCGTAAGCGGTATTCTGATGTCTGCTGGCGAAACCCGAGGCGAATCCTCTGGGGAAACCAGCGTGTGTAGTTTTTTTGAAGAATTACTGATTGAGTGGCAAAGCACCCGCAAAGTGGACAATTTTGAATTTGAAAACAATTTTGGCGACGATGTCGACATTGCATCTGACACAGTATTTAAGCAGACCATCTGTAATTTACTCGACAATGCCTTAGATGCCTCGCCCAATTGGATCGGCCTTACCTTATCAAGACAAGAAGACAACCTACTCATTCGGGTTACAGATCGTGGGCCAGGCTTTGCAAAGGAAGTATTTGACCGCTTAGGGCAACCCTACCAATCAACAAAAGGGCGGCCTGGAAGTGGTCTCGGTTTATTTCTGGTATTCAATGTTGCCCGTATATTAGGTGGCCAAGTTCGCGCCCGTAATCGCCAAGAAGGCGGCGCCGAAATAAGCCTACGTCTGCCACTTGCAGCAATCCAGCTTAAGGAGGTTTAAGACAATGGTGGACGAAACAGAGCTAGGCGCCGAGAATGACCTACCGACGTTGCTGCTAATTGAAGATGACGCTGCATTTGCGCGCACTTTGGGGCGCTCATTTGAACGCCGTGGCTACGTGGTTATCAATACTAGTAGCTTAGAAGGCGCTATCGATTTATTAAAGATCCATTCACCGAGCTATGCAGTCGTTGATCTTAAGCTCGACGGCGAAGCATCTGGTCTTGCCTGTGTGCAAGCCTTGCACAAACACGACCCAGACATGCTCATTGTGGTTCTCACCGGCTACGCCAGCATTGCCACTGCTGTCGAAGCGGTCAAGCTGGGCGCCTGCCACTATCTTGCCAAACCGTCTAATACTGATGATATCGAAGCCGCCTTTAACAGCGCCCAAGGTAATGTTGAAGTAGAAATTCGCGGACGTGCCACCTCGATAAAAACCCTTGAGTGGGAGCGTATTCATGAAACCTTAGCGGAAACTGGCTTTAATATCTCAGAGACCGCAAGACGACTGGGCATGCACCGGCGAACCCTTGCCCGTAAACTTGCAAAACAACAGGTGAAATAAGCTCATTATGCAGAAATACTCAATAATTTCAGACATATTAATGTCTATAATAAAGCGGCCCTAGCGTAATCACCTAAGTATATGTCCCAGTTTCAGTGCTAACTTTGTGATTTTAAAATGCAAAGATAGCCACAATACCTCTAAATACATTAAAACTAGGATAGCAACCGTATCAGGATGAAATATGAGTGATAGAGAAGCTATCAATGATTTGCTCTCACGTACCAAGGCAATATTAGACACGATTGTCGATGGCGTAATTACCATTAATGATCAAGGTCTCATAGAAACCGTCAATCCTGCTGCGGAAAATATCTTTGGTTATAACAAATCCGAATTAATTGGCAACAACGTGTCTATGCTGATGCCCCTGCCTTATCACAAAGAGCATGACATCTACCTTAGTAACTACCTCGATACTGGGGATAAAAAAATCATAGGTATTGGCCGAGAGGTCACCGGGCTACGCAGTAACGGAACAACATTCCCCCTTGAACTCGCAATTAGCGAGATGGAAGTCAATGGCCAGCGGATGTTTACTGGGGTGGTTCGCGATATATCCCAGCGCAAAAATACAGAGGAAACTTTAAGGGGGCTTCTCGCTCGAACAAAAGCCATACTAGATACAATTGTAGACGGCGTTATCACCATTAGTGACAAAGGGTTAATAGAAACTGTTAATCCAGCAGCAGAAAATATATTTGGGTATACCGTTGACGAGTTAGCTGGCAAAAATGTGTCATTACTTATGCCCAACCCCTATCGGGCCGAACATGATCAATATCTTATAAACTACCTCAATACCGGTGAGAAAAAAATTATTGGCATCGGTCGAGAGGTTACCGGTTTACGTAAAAATGGCGAGAGCTTCCCCCTCGAACTCGCCATTAGCGAAATGGAAGTCAACGGACAACGTATGTTTACTGGAATCGTACGTGATATTTCTGAGCGTAAGGAAACTGAAGAAAAACTACGCACTGCTATGCGCCGGGTCCACGAACAACAAATAAAAGACGAATTTATAGCGACGGTTAGTCACGAATTAAGAACACCTCTAACTTCCATCAAAGCTTCATTGGAACTCATGATCGGAGGAGCGATTGATAACAGCTCCAAGCAAGCAGATATGTTGATTAATATCGCTCACAAAAACAGTGATAGATTACTTCTGCTTATTAACGACATACTCGATATTTCTAAAATTGAATCTGAGAAGATACCCTTTAACCGTCAAATTATCAGCGTTAAACCATTTCTTGAGACTGCTATTTTTGACAATCAAGCGTATGCAGAAAAACATCATGTTAAATTTACTCTAACGCACTGTCCTGAGTTGGTTTTTATCAACGCTGACCCAGACCGATTAATGCAAGTTATGAGTAATTTAATGTCTAATGCGGCAAAATTCTCTCATCATAATTCCGTTGTCGAAATAAATGCCCGAATTATCGAGAATAAAATACGTATTGCTGTGTGTGATACGGGCATTGGTATTTCACCCGACTTCCAAGGGCGTGTTTTTGAAAAATTCACCCAAGCAGATACTTCTGACAAACGTGAAATGAGTGGAACTGGGCTAGGGCTACATATTTCTAAAGCAATCGTTGAGCAACACCAGGGGACATTAGCTTTCGAATCTTCCATTGATAAAGGCAGTGAATTTTATATCGAATTAGAGCTTATACAACCTGATATACCGCAAGGATTCCAGCATGAGTAATCCACCAGATCTAATACGCTTAATGTACGTAGAGGATGAACCAGATATTCGCATTGTCGCCGAGATCGCACTTGCTCAAGTTGCCGGCTTCACCGTTAAAGTATGTCCTAACGGCACCGAAGCGCTTGCTAGTATCAATGAATTCGAGCCTCAGTTAATACTTCTGGACGTTATGATGCCCGGCATGGACGGGCCGCAAATACTTAAAAAAATACAAACCCTACCCGCATTTAGCACAACCCCCGTAGTATTTATCACCGCAAAAGCACAAGCAGAAGAAATTGAGAAACTAAAGAATTTAGGCGCGCAAGATGTTATAACTAAACCGTTCAACCCTATGACATTAGGCGATGATATCAGAACAATTTGGCGGGCCTATCATGAGTCAAAACAATAACACTGGTTCAGACTCGGTAGACGCCCAGCTAGTTGAGTTACAAAAGAGCTATATTCTTAAATTAGACCATAAGCTCCAACACATAATTGATCTTTGGCTACGATACAAAGCTCAAGATGACCCAAGTAATACATTGAAAGAGTTTCATCGTGCAGTACATTCAGTAGCTGGCACTGCTTCTATATTAAATATTTCAGAAGTTAGTCGCATATGTACAACGATAGAAGAAAACCTAATCCTCTTAATCAGTAAAAACGCTCATCACCAAGAAATTTTTTCTACATTAGAACCTCACATAGACGATCTGAAAGCGCTTCTAATTAGTAAAAACTTTAACCCCGCCCCCATTAAGCTGTAAAACAACGTACATCAACCGATTCGATAACAAGATCCATGGCCTCAATCTTTTGAAGCTGTTTCTACACTGCAGTCCGACTAAGCCCAAGATGACGCTCTATTTCTGCAATCTCCAGCGGCCTTCACCATTAAAATCTAATTTGCCCAACTCGCCGTATGAAAAGTTAACCGCAAACATAATTTTGCGGAAAGTACCTAATCATTTAGATTACAGGAGCTACAATCATGAATATTAAAAAACTCACCATGATCTCGGCAATCGCCTTGCTCTGCAGTAACCTTGCCGTTGCAAATGCAGCATTCTCCAATAATACCGTCAATGTCCAAGCCAGCCCTCACTTCAGTTCTTCCAGCACTGATCAAGAACTAATCAATACGTTAATTAGTAGATTGGAAGCAGACAAAAAATTATCAGGACATTTAGAAATAAACAGTTATAACGGGAATATATTCGTCTCAGGCACAGTTGATGAAGTGGCAATGATTTACCGTGTAGTAGAACTTATTAAAAGTAATTCCGAGGTAAAACAAGTAGATGCGCGCAAGCTTGATACCTGATTTTCAAATCATCACATCCTAAATATAAACCCTGCTCAGTTTTGCTGTGAGGGGGTTTATTTAGAAGCCTTGTGACAAATCGGCAGGAAACGATTTAGGCGCTGCAGTGCAGCGCGGGCCCTCACCGTAGTTCAGCGCCTAATGGACGCGATTTTCAAAGACCCATAAAAAAACCCGAGACTTGTTAGAATCTCGGGTTTTAAATTAATGGGAGCCGCCGTCGGCACTGGCGACAAACCTGTGCAGCAGGTTTGGACAGCCTAACGCTGCCCGAAGGGTGATCGCCAGCGGCGCGAATCATTGCCGTTGGTCTTCGCCAGCTGCCCAGCGTTTTCTGCGCCACAAAGTAAAATGCCCCAACCGAATTCGGCTGGGGC